>NZ_JBSWVO010000003.1:0-284652 GCF_056159645.1 Mycoplana sp. ABR4_002 | reverse complement strand
GCCGGAATGAGCGGCTCGACCTTTTCCCTCGGTCCCTCGCCCGCCTCAGATCCACCTTGCCGTTCATAGACAGCACTTGACCTGGCCGCGTCGGGCGCGGCAGCGAAGGCAATCTCGCTTCGGATGCCGAACCCTTCAGCAAGTCCCCGGCGTGTGGCAAAGGTGCCGGTGTAGTCGAGCGTCGTTTCCTTCGCCCCCGATCGCCCCATGCTGGCGCTCAGCGCCGCGATGTCTTTGAGCTCGTCCTGGCCGGCATAGAGCCGCACATGCTCGCGATGGCGGGTCATTGCGACATAGGCAAGATGCCGGTCCATGGTGGTCGATGCCATGACAAAGGCGCGATCGACCGTTGCCCCTTGCGACTTATGGATGGTCGTCGCGTAGCCATGGTCAAAGGATTGGTAACTGTTGACCGGTATGGAGATTGAGCGGGTGCTTTTAGCTGCGCCCGCACCGCCGTCGAGACGTATCTGTAGTGCGTCCGGCTCGACGGCCTCAACGGTGCCAAGCATGCCGTTCTTCACGCCGAGATCCCGGTTGTTTTCGAGAAGCACGATGCGGTCACCGCGGGCAAAGGACCGCTCGCCATCGTTGGTGCGGTAAACGCGTTCACGCCCAAGTGCCGCATCCTCCTCGTCGCCCCGCGCCAGTTGGCGACGCTCCTGAAGGCCTAACCGGATGTCGGTATTGATCGCACGGACATCGACGCGGCGATGGGCCAGTGCGATGCGTGAGCCGGAAGGGTGGGCCTCCTTGTCTGAGAGATAGTCGCTGACCAAAGCCGCTCGGGCGTCGATGCGATTGTCGAGAAACCGGACCGCGCCACGCTCGGCATAGATTGACAGGCCCTCTCCCGTGCGATGCGTCGCAAAGGCGATCGATGCCTCCCTCTGCCAGGCTTCCTTCTGCCGACGGATTTCGGAGAGTTCAACCGCACCATCGCATCGACGCCGATCTGATCCGGGCGCACTGGGACGAGAAACTGCGCTTGATGACCTCGCTGCGCACCTGCACCGTCAGCGCCTCGCTCATGCTCAAACGGCTGTCATCAACGACCAGGCAGAGCGGTCTTGCCCAGGCATTACGTCGGATGGGCCGGATCGAGCGAACTCTGTTCACGCTGGACTGGATCAACGACGAGGAACTGAGAAAGACAACAACGGCAGAGCTGAACAAAGGGGAAAGCCGCAACAGCCTCGTGCGGGCGGTCAATCTCCATCGCCTCGGCCGCTTCCGCGATCGCAGCCAGGAGAACCTTTCGATCCGGGCATCCGCTCTCAACCTGGTCGTCACAGCCATCATCCACTGAAACACAATCTATACCGGCCGGGTCGTCGATGCATTGCATGGAGCTGGGCAGAGTGTCCCCGATAATTTGCTATCGAGTTTATCTCCGCTCAGCTGGGAGCACGTAAATCTTACCGGCGACTACATATGGGAGGACAAGTCGGCACTCGACGAAACGGGCTTCCGACCCCTGTCGTTCTCGATATGATGCGCCTACCGTATATCTGTGCCCATTTAATGTTCAGGGGCCTGTTCAGTCGATGTCTGCCTGTATCCAGCGGGTCGAGTGGTGAATGTCTATCGTTTGTAGCCGTCCTGGGCCCATATTCTCGAACCTATGCGGAACGCCCGCGGGTCCCAGCACGGCCTCACCCGCGCTAGCTTCGATGACATCGTCTCCAACAAAGAACCTAGCCCTTCCCGCGACAACAACAAAGATCTCGTCATAAGGATGAACATGCAGCCGGGGGCCTTCCCCCGGCGTATCATTGCCATACGCAAGAACGGTGATTGGCCCATTTATAGCCTCTCCCGGGAGTACACCGCGCCACGGCCCCTCTGCGTGGGCGTTGTAAACGAAACCTTTGGTGGCGGGCCTTCCGTCCGGTGCGACCGTTTCTGGATCAAAATCTCTTCGTGTCAATGTTGAACTCCGTGAAGCACTGCTGTTCGAAGGTAACTGGCGAGTGTGAATGTGCTCTACCGCTTAAGTATTCATTGTATGGCGATATATGGCAGAATCGGAATTATGATCTGATCATTAAAAGACTCACGCAAAGCCATGCCCATCCTGCCATGGCAGCCCAATAAAAGGCGATGCCCGGCGCGATAACGGACGAGATACCGAGGAAAATGAGAGTTGGCAACGCTAAGCCTGTTGCGGCAGACAGGGCGGCGAATGCAACCTGACCGCGAAATGCGAAATACCAAACGAAGGCAAAGCACAAAAGAATCAGTGCGCCAAATGCGACCATGAACGCTAGGCTGTGCAACATCGCGCCCGTCGTCATGACTGGCTCCTGGTCGATGGGGGTTCCCACCGGAAAGCCCAACCCGGCTGGTGCGTCGAACATGCCCGCCAGTATCAGCCCCACACCGTAGAGGGCAATTAGCATTGGGAGAACAAAACCCGCCAGACTCTTGCCGATCGCCTGGTGGCTACCCCAGGCGCAAAATAGGGTCAGTAGACCGCTGACAATGAACACTGCCTTCATTATCCAGCCACCCTCACCGAGGCTTAGCATGCTTATCGCGTGACGCTCAATATCGAAGTTGGGCCGACGGAAAATCTCAACTGTCGGGATGAGAAAGAAAAGTAATCCTGCAGCGACACCCGCAAGACGAGCGGTACGGGCAGTGAATTCAAAATCGGTCATATCGGTGCTCCGATTAGCTGGCGACGGTCAGTGAGCGGAGGATCTGATGTACGCTACCATTTGGTCGACTACTGTTGTCCATCCGTTGTAGAAGCCCATTTCTTCGTGGGATTTGCGCGCGGCTTCGTCGTTGTGGATGGCAATGGCCGTGTATCGCGTGCCGCCACTGAAGGGCTCGAGCGATAAGACCGCGGAAAAGAAGGGTTTTGCCGCAGGCCGAAAGCCTGGCAGTAGCGCGTCGGTGAAGGCCAGCCGCCTGTTCGGGATGACTTCGATATATGAGCCTATATTTGGGAACTCTTCTCCATTTGGAGAGCGCATCGTTGTTCGGAATATGCCACCCGGCCGCAGATCGATTTCACACTCGGTGACAATCCACGGTTTCGGTACGAACCAGCTTTTTATGCTTTCAGCAGTGGTCCAAGCATTCCAAACTAGGTCAACAGGGACGTCGATCTCGCGTTCCAGCACCAAATCAAGCGTGGGGTCTACTTTTACGGGAAAAGGCGTCATTGCGATTTCTCTTTCTTGAGGGACAATAGATAGCTGTCGAGCCGGTCCAGCCGACCCATCCAGATGGAACGCTGCTCGGAGAGCCAGTCTTCCGCGAGTTTTAGCTGCTGGGGTTCAAGCTGGTAGGTTCGCACCCGTCCAACCTTTCGCGACCGGACTAGTCCCACGCTTTCGAGTACCTTCAGATGCTCGGCGAACGATGGTAGCGCCATCGAATATGCTGCAGCGAGTTGACTGACCGACGAAGGCTTTGCGCTCAATCGCTCAATTACACTGCGGCGTGTTGGGTCGGACAAGGCGCGAAAAATGCCATCGATGGAAGCACTCTTAGTTATCGCTACCCTGAGTTCGGTTTCAGCCAAAGTTTGTTTTCCTGCTATCACTGTTTCGCATCTTGGAGCTGTGACCAATCTGGCTCGAATTAAAACTTAGGTCAATACCTAAGTTTTAATTCGAGCCAGATTTGGTTGAAGTCGTTGGTTGCCACGTCATCGAGGGGCGATCGAACTATCCGTGTGGCGTTATGGCTTTCCGGTTCGCCCATTGTGAGGATGCAGTGAATGTTATTGGCGAGGGCTTGCTAGATCGACTTCTAGGAGGTCAATGTCAGGGAGCTCCCGAAAGCTCGGTAAGGCGCAGTTCACCCTGCGGCATCAGGGGATCGCGGCCCGCGCGACGCAACCATGAGACGACAGGTGGTGCGATGTCGGCGATTGATTCGACGACGATGTCGACAAAGGCAGGACCATCATGAGCGAAAGCGGCCGCAAGCGCCTCATCGAGCGAGGCCGCGTCCGTGGCCCGCCAAGCTTTCAAGCCGAAGGCTTCAGCAATGCCTGCGGCATCGAGCTGGGTGAAGTCGACCGAATAGGTGGCGTTATTGCCATGCAGGCGTTGCAGAGCCTTGATCCAGCCGTAGCAGCCGTTGTTGAAGTGAAGTAGGATGGTCGGCACGTTGAGGCGGGCCAGCGTTTCCAGTTCGCCGCAACTCATACCGAAGGAGCCGTCGCCGAAAAGGCCGATCGGCCGCGCGTCCGGCCGCGCCAACCAGGCGCCGAGGACAGCTGGCAACGCATAGCCGAGACCGCCGAAGCCGCGCGGAATGATGAAGGTGGAACCCTCACCCGGCAGCCGCAACAACCGCGTCATGTGCGGCGTCGGCGTACCGGGATCCGAGAGTATCGAGACCGGTCCGCACTCTTCGAGCTGGTCGGCCAGCGCCTTGACCACCCGCTGCGGCTTGAGAGGAACGGTTTCGAGCTGCATCTCGGTCTCGGCTTGGTCCCAGAAAGCCGCTCGCCAGGCATTGATGGTGGAAACCCATTCCCGGTCGACGACCGAACGGGGACCGGCGCGTGCGGCCAGCATCTTGAGCACGCGTCGAGCATCACCATGTATGCTGAGCGTGTTCTTTGTATTGTTGCCGATTACTTCTGGATCGAGATCGATCTGGACGATTCGCCGCTCCGGGTCCGGCCTTGGAAATGTCCAGCCGACGGTCACAACCGACCCGACGCGACAGCCGACATAGACGAGGAGATCGGCAGCCTCCACCGCGCGGTTGGCGTGAGGGTGGAAGCCATTATCGCCGGCGACGCCGATTGCCAGCGGATGTGTATCGGGCAAGGCGGTTTGCCCCGTGATGGTGTTGACGACCGGGATGCCATATTTCTCGGCTACCTCCCGCAGCGCATCGCCTGCAGCCGAGCGGTTTACGCCGCCTCCAGCCACAAATAGGGGGCGCTTGGCCGAAGCGATTAGGGAAATAAGCATTGCCAGCTCCCCCTCTTGCGGAGCGGGCCGGTGTGCTGGAAAAGTGGCATATGCCGTATCTGCATGAAGTGAGAGGCGTGAGGGGTCGACGTCCTGCTCAAGCACATCCTCCGGAATGACAAGATGTACGGCGCCCGGCCTGCCCGCAGTCGCGGTGCGAAAGGCGCGTCGCACCATGTCGGGAATGCGATCGGCCGCCTTCACCTGCCAGGAGCCCTTCGTCACTGGTTCGAACAGTTTGGCGCAGTCCAGTTCAGTGATGACGCCGCGACGTTCGGCCCACAGCGGGGTGTCGCAGGTGATCAAGATGACCGGCAAGGAGCTTTCATTCGCTTCGGCAATGGGCGGCAACGCGTACATGGCGCCGGCGCCGCTCGGTGCCTCGACAACCGCAGGGCGATTGGTGAGCCGCGCATAGGCGTCGGCCATGTAACCCGCCGAACGTTCGTCCCGTGTCATGACGTGCCGCATACGGTCCTGGGCCTCACGCAAAGCGTCGTAGAAAGGAACGTTGGTATCACCAGGCACCCCGAAGACTACGTCGACTCCATGGGCCAACAACATCTGCACAATCAAATCTGCGCCACGCATGTTTGTTCCTCTGTTTTAACAGACGCTTGGAGTTTCGCTTGAACTGCTGTCGGAAGCATCGTTAAATCCGTCGGCCGATCGCATAGTCTGTCGACGAAACGACGGCTGGCAGCTATCACGTTATTGAGGGGTGATCGAACTATGCCCGAGGCTCTCTGAGAACAAGTAACCGATGCCTGTCGTGGCATTTTCAATGCGTTAGTGCGCCGATGCGATGAATGTGTGTGGCGAGGGTGATTGTGATGAGGTACGACGAAGAGATTTCCGCTTGTTGAGACCCGCTCGACAGCCTCCGCGGCCTCACGTTTGGCTTTGGGCGGCATGCACCGGTATCGGCAAACGCATGGTTCGTTCTCGTAGTAGCGTCCGCACGGTCGTAGGCGTTTGTGTTGGCGCCCGCGGTCAATTAGGCAATCGCCTACCGGCAATGAAGGACGCATCGAGCCTGACCTCGGCTATAAAGATGTCGAGATCTTCGCGATGCAGGCCGAAATCGGTGAAAATATCGGCAAGGGCGTCGATAAGGGCGCTCTGTGTGTCGCGCGAACGACCGGGGAATAGCAGTATGTCTATCATAGTATAGGCGAAACCACGACCTTCCGGTACCAGAAACGTACCGGGTTCGTATTCGTCAAGACTGAGGGCAAATGCCGAGGCCGGAGCGCTAAGCGCTGCCATCGACGCTTCCCTGAGACGAGAAAGCAGCTCTGATACGTCGGTTATCCAGCCGCGTGTGGTGGTGATCCGAAGTGTCGGCATGTCAGTCGGCCAGCGGTCCGGCGACCGGAGTGATTGCGTTCTCGGCAAGGATCGCGTCGCTCATCTTTTCTGCAATCATAATCGTCGGAATGTTTGTGTTGGCGGAAGGCACAGAAGGCATCACTGATGCGTCGACGACACGCAGGCCTGCGACTCCATAGACTTTGCCTGATGGCGACACTACCGCGTCCGGGTCGCTTTCAGCGCCAATGCGGCACGAACAGGAGGCATGCCACACCCCGTGGACGGTGGAGCGTACGAACGCTTCAAGTAGGTCTTCGTCGGCGAGAATCGCGTCGAGCGGATCGCTCTCGGTAACCAGCCGTCGGAGGCTGAGCCGGCGCAGCCAGTTAGGGCCGTCGAGAAGGTTTGCGAGAATGCGCGTGAGGATGAGATTCTTGGTCGAAACGATTCCAAGATCACGCACGCGTTCGCTGTAGCTCGTCGGAAAGGGATCCTGCGTTACCGCCTTGAGTGCTGGCTGGTCGAAAAGCCGCGCCGCAGTTCTAACCCCGTCCATCAGACGCAGAGCGTCGCGGTAGTCCGCCAGGAGCGCGAACTCTACCCTCGGTTCGCTTTCGGGCTTGGCGCTGGTGAGTGTGACGCTGCCGCGCGAAAACGGCCGCTGCACCCAGGTCACGAGGGATCCAAGCTGCAATCCAACGGGATGCCAGCCGGTTCTAGACAGCGCCACCATGTACATGTCTCCCGTGGGGCAACCGGCGCACCTTGAGGAGTAGCGCAGGCCGAGATGTGTATGGCGGCGCAGTGCTGGTGTCAGGCGGGCGCCTTTGCGGATGTATGCGGAAACCGAAAGTGCCGGATGTTCTTGCAGCCCACGCCCAACTCCTCGGCGGTTGGCGGCGACTGCAATTCCATGCTGGCGCAGTTCCTCGCCGGGTCCGATGCCGGCGCGAAGCAGCATGGCAGGGCTGTGAATTGCACCGGCGGAAAGGATGGTCTCGCCGGCCTCTATCTTAATGACCCCTTTGGGGCCGCGAGCCTCGATGCCGAGCACACGGTTACCCACGATGATGAGGCGTGTGACGACCGTATCGGTTAGGATTTTTAGATTTGTGCGCCGACGAGCCGCATTGTCGAGATACGCCGTGGCGGCTGACACGCGCCTATCGTAGAGGTTTGAGATGGCTACCGGAAAATAGCCTTCGCGGAAATCACCATTCTGGTCGTCAATCGGCGGAAACCCGGCCTGTGCCATGGCGTCAGCTGCAGCCCGCGAAAAGCCTGGCCAAACTTCCGGCATGATCCGGCGAATCGGAATCGGTCCCCGGTCGCCATGCAAAGGACCGCCGAAATCCATATCGCGCTCGAGACGCTTGAAGTAGGGTAGAACATCGTTCCAGCGCCAGCCAATTGCCCCGGACGAAGCCCAGTCCTCATAGTCGCTGGGGAGACCGCGATTGGCCTGCATATCGTTTAAGCTCGAACCCCCACCCATGATCCGCGCCTGTTCGTAACGCTTTGGCTTGACTGAAGCGGGTCCGTTGTTCTGGGCCGGCTCTAGAAAGACCTTGAGCTCCGGCCAGACGTTTCTGGGGTTAAAATAGGCGACGCGCGGGTAGGAATCGAGGATGTCAGCCTCGACCCTGTCGGGCGGCTGGTCGCGGCCGGCTTCGACGAGCACGACGCGATGACGGCCGGAGGTGGAGAGGCGCGCGGCGAGTACACATCCGGCAGAACCACCGCCGACAATGACGAAATCGGCTTCAAGCAGGGTAAGCGACGACATGGGGTTCACGCCTCGTGGAGCATACGAATCTGGAGGTAGGCTTCAAGGCCTTCAGGTCCACCTTCATATCCCCAGCCGCTGTCGCCGAGACCGCCGAAGGGTGCCTCCGGCAGTGCTACTACAAAAGTGTTGATCCCGATAGCACCGGCGCGCATCTTGCGGGTGAGGTGGCGGATTGTCGGTGCATCGCGGCTGACGATGTAACCGGCAAGCCCGAAGGGAGTCGCGTTGGCAAGCGCGAGCGCCTCGTCGAGCGCTTCGTAGCCGACGACCGGAGCTACGGGGCCGAAGGGCTCCTCTTGCATGATGCGAGCGTGCGAAGGCACTTCGTCGAGCACGGTCGGCGCGTGGAAAAAGCCGGGCCGTTCGAGCCTAGCACCGCCTGCGACCAAACGCGCGCCCTTAGCGAGCGCATCACTGACAAGTAGCTCAACGGCAGCTAGTCGACGCGCGTTCGACAACGGACCCATCGTCGTCTCAGGGTTCCGTCCGTCGCCGACTTTCACCGCGTCCGCAAACCGGGCGAGCTCGGCCACGAATGCCGGGCGGATGCTGGCATGTACGTAGAACCGGCTTGCGGAATTGCAGGTCTGTCCGGCATTGCGAAACTTGGCGGCGGCCGCCATCTTTGCCGCAGCGACGGGATCGGCGTCTGGCGCAATGATGACAGGTGCGTGGCCGCCGAGCTCGAGTGTAGAGCGCTTCAGATGCTTGCCGGACATACACGCAAGTTGACGGCCGACCGCGGTCGAGCCAGTAAACGAAATCTTGCGCACGCTAGGTGCAGCGATCAGTCGGCTCGATATCATCGCGGGATCTCCGAAAAGCATGCCGATTGCGCCGGCCGGGTGTTCGCCTGCATTCAGTGCTTCGACGATGATCTCACCCAGGAGAAGTGGAGCACCGGGCGTTTCTTCCGCGGGCTTCGCGACGACCGAACAACCAGCCGCAAGCGCCGGAGCGACTTTGCGTACGATGTTGATCATCGGGAAATTCCATGGCGCGAACGCGGCGACAACGCCGACCGGTTCACGCAAGGTAACGATTAAAGCATCACCAGCCCGGCCTGACCTGACACTACCGACGATCCGACTCGCCTCGTCTGCGTAGAATTCGAGCACCTCGGCACACGCGAAGACTTCTGCGCGGGCTTCCGTGAGGGGCTTTCCGTTTTCCGCGGTGATGAGGTTGGCGGCGGCTTCCGATCGCTGGCGCAAAGCGATTGCCGCATGACGGAGCACTTGCGCGCGGGCGAACGGATGGGTTGCCGCCCAGCGGGGAGCCGCCGCGCCAGCCGCGTCGACGGCCGCGTCGATGTCATCGGAACTCGCGCCGGAATATTCAGAAAGTAGCGCGCCTGTGGCAGGGTCGATAATGCGAGCCGGCGCGCCGCTGCCGGCTTTTCTTCGGCCGCCAATGAGAAGGGAAGGGGTAGGATGCGACATGAAACACCAAATTGAAACGTATGTTTGATATTGGCAAAGATTGTTGAGTTTCGCAAGCCGTATCGTCGCGTCGATGGCCTGTATTCGATTGCGAGCGGTTCGCCGGAGCCGAAACAACGGTCAGCGCGTGGGCGGGGCTCGGAATCCGGCGGCGATGAAAGAGATCAGCCGCCGCACTAGCAGCTCCTGATCGGGTTGCGGGTTGGCGTCGAGCCCATCAACGAGACGCGCAGCAGGCGCAAGGTCGACCAAGATCTGAAGCGTCGCCGAACGTCCTCCGTCGTACCGGAAGGCCACTTCGGACCGC
The DNA here is from genome assembly GCF_056159645.1 of Mycoplana sp. ABR4_002. NCBI lineage: Bacteria > Pseudomonadati > Pseudomonadota > Alphaproteobacteria > Hyphomicrobiales > Rhizobiaceae > Mycoplana > Mycoplana sp. ABR4_002. The sequence goes on along the minus strand of NZ_JBSWVO010000003.1, from coordinate 274,851 downwards.
GACAGATCCGGGAGAATGCGCTGCAATACGTCGACAAACCGCTCATGCAACGGTTTGAAGCGATCGGCAACGAGGTCGCCAATCCAGGAATTCTTCGCAGTGCGAGCGTGCATGAGGATGCGCATGATGTCGCGGTGGTTCCCGGACGAAAGGGCCACCAGCGGGCGCACGAGGGCTTCCACCATGGCATCGAGCGGCGGGATCGTGCCGTAGCAGGTCAGGCAGTCGTCGAGCGCGACCATGCGCGCACCCACGATCGGCGCAATCCCGGCCTCCAGTACATTTCGCAAGAGTTCGTCCTTCGAACCGAAATGGTAGTTTACTGCCGCCAGATTGACCTGTGCTGCATCGGTTATGTCGCGCAGGGTTGCGCCTTCAAATCCTTGTTCGGCAAAAAAGTGCTGGCCCGCGATGAGGATGCGATCGCGCGTGTCGCTGGGCGAGTACTTTGAATATGACCGCCTTTCTTTAGTTTCTGTTGGCGGTTCAGGTGAATTGGACATGAAGGTAGCCTCGTTCCGGTTTGAGGTATCCTAACCGTTAAAAATATGTTTTGACAAGGTTTAAAACAAATGTATCATACGGATGTATTAACGAAACCGTGAGCCGAGCCATAGCGTCGGCACATGGACAATGGAGCAATCATGATTTCGCGTCGCAATTTCATCGCTTGCACGTCCGGTCTCGCAGCCGCGGCCATCATTTCGCCTGCCTCCGGGCAGATCGCGACACGCGAGCTACGAATCGGCATCATCACTCCAGACAGTCATTCCTGGAACAGGCAGCTTGCGGTCTTCTCTGAAGACCTGAAGGCTCAATCCGGCGGACGCCTCAGTCTCGTGGTGTTTCCCGCGGCCCAACTTGGCAACGAGTCGGCAATGATCCAGCAACTGCAGACCGGGGCGCTCGACCTCGCCTGGATCACCATCCCGGAAATGGCCAACCACGTGCCCGACTTCGCGGCGCTCCTCGCGCCATTCCTAGTCAAAGACATCGGCCAGGCGGCCACGGTATTGCGACACGGGAAAGCGCTGAAGATCCTGGAATCGCTTCCCGACGTGGGCCTCGTCGGGCTCGGCTACGGCATGACGGGGATGCGTCAGATCTACACCCGAAAAACATTTGCTTCGGTCGAGGATTTCATCGGCATCAAGATCCGAATTCTGCCGGCCGCGCCCTACAAGGATTTTTATGGCCTTGTCGGCGCTGCCCCGACCCCCGTATCCTTCACGGAAGTCTATGACGCGCTCGCCAATGGCCAGATTGATGCCATCGACATGGATTTCGAGGGCGCCACCGTCTACCGCTTCTACGATCACCTCTCGCAGTTGATGGTCACTAATCACTTCATGTTCGGGTGCGCCGCCGTCGCATCCGCGCGCGTGTGGGGCGGCCTCGATCCGGTCGATCGGGATCTCCTGACCAGGCTATTGGCAAAGCATTTGGATGTGCTGAAGGACAGTATCGTTGCCAAAGAAGCAGACTTCCTTTCCCAGTTGAAGCAGACCAAACTCGACATCGTGCCGATCGAAAGCGCCTTTTTTGGCGATGTTGCCGCAAAGTGGGATGAGCAGTGGCAGACAAAAACGTCTATGGTGGCGGAGATGCGCGCGCTGGTCGCAAGCCTCTAATCTCCTTACAAGCCGGGAGGGGCTTACTGCAATGTTAACTGCATTCGTCGTTCGCCAGAGCGGCCGCGTGACCGAGATCGAACGGTTTCTCGTCGGCTTTTTCGCGACCTTAGTCTTCGCCCTCGTTATTTTCGGAATGTTTGCCCGGTATTTTGGCTATCCAATTTATTGGATTGACGAGGCCGCGACGTTCTCAATGGTGGCCATGAGCTTTATCGGCGCGTCACTCGTCACTCGGCTGAAGCAAGAATTCTCCGTTACCCTCCTTCTCGACTATGCGCCCCCCCGCATCGTCCGGGTGACGCGCGTCGCAATCGCGTTCATCGGCTTCGGCTTCGCCGTTGCCCTCGTCATTCTCGCCTGGCGGATGTTTGAGCCTGTCGCCCTCTATGAGCACGGTTTCGATTTCCGCAAGTTCGCAGTCGATACCGGCAATTTCATCTATCTGGAACGTTCTACCACGCTCGAAGTGCCGAGGTTCGTCTTCTACCTCGTTATTCCCGTTTATGTAGTCTTTCTCGTGGTGCACACACTAGCCAATCTTCTCGAAGCGGTGAGCGGGAAGGTAACTGTTCCTGCTTCTCTCGGGGCGGAAGTCTCGTCCTCTCCTAAATTGAGGGCCGCGTCATGATCACACTCGCATCTGTAACGGCGTTGATGTTTCTCGGAGTGCCGATCGTCGTCTCGGTCTGCCTGTCGGCAATGGTTTTCTCACTCGAGACCGGCAATACCGTTCTTTTCGACTCGCTCCTTCACCAGCTTTTCGGCGGGATCAACTCCTACGGCTTGATCGCATTTCCGCTCTTCGTCTTCGTTGGTGAGATCATGAATGTCGGCGGCATCACGCTGCGTCTTTTTAGGATGGCTACGGCCTTTTTGGGCTCGGTTCGCGGCGGGCTCGCTTATATCTGTCTGATTGCCAACATGATGTTGGCGTCGATTCTCGGCTCGGCGGCCGCACAGACCGCAATTATGACGCGGCTAATGGTTCCGGAGATGGAACGGCGCGGTTACGCGCGGGAATTTGCGGTCGGGCTCACCGTCACCGGCGGTCTCCTCTCGCCCATCATCCCGCCGTCGATCACCTTCGTCGTCTTCGGTGTCATTGCCCAGGTAGCAATCGGGGACATGTTCCTCGCCGGCATCCTTCCCGGGCTTCTGCTCGGGTTCGGGATTTTCATCTGCATTGCCGTAATCGGCTTGCTCAATCCGTTTCCCGCGGAACCAAGAATGATGTGGGGCGAGCGGGTGAAGGCCGCTGCAATGGGTATTCCCGCGCTCATGATACCGGTGGCGATCACCGGATCGATTGCCACCGGTTTCGCATCGCCCACCGAATCGGCCGCCTTCGCTGTGTTGATGTCACTCATCGTATCGCGAATCTACGGCGCGCGCTTTGGTCTCACGGACGTATGGCGGATGTTGCAGCGGGCTGGCACGTTGTCAGGCATGGTGCTCTTTCTTGTCGCCGTTGCTGCCGTCTTGAGCTGGGTCTTGATTTACGGCAAGGTTCCCCAGCATGTCGCCTCCTGGATCCAGACGATAGCCAACGGTCCAGTCTCGTTCATGCTGATCGCCAACGCGATTGTGCTGATCCTTGGCTCTGTGCTCGACGGCATTCCAGCACTTATAATGACGGTGCCGATTCTGCTGCCGATAGCTACGGACGTTTACGGAATCGACCCCATTCATTTTGGCGTCGTCATCTGCATCAACGTGGTGCTGGGGCTGGCGAGCCCGCCGATCGGCATCGTTCTCTTCATCGCCTCAGCCGCTACGGGCATGAAGCCGGGGGCCGTGTTTAAGGCGATGCTGCCCTACCTCGTTTCATGCCTCATCGGCATGACGATACTCTCGATTTTTCCCTGGTTCTCGCTGGCGCTGGTGCGCTGAGACCGTCCAACAGCAACAGGAGCAATGTATGTCTGACACCACCGATCGCAACTGCGGCGTCGCGCGCATTTGGCGTGGAACGGCGAGAGCCGGACTCGGCGACGCCTACCAGACTTACCTCTATCAACATGGCGTCAAGAAGCTCGAGTCGCTTGGCGCCCGCGGCGTCCAGATGCTGCGCGAAGACCTTCCCGGCGGCGAGAGTGAGTTTATCGTCATTTCCTACTGGGACACGCGCAAGGCGATGACACGTTGGGCCGGTCAGGATCCCAACCGAATTCGCCATCTCGATAATGACAAGGACATGCTCACAGTGTTGCCGGAAAAGGTCCAGATCATGGACATCTTGTCCAACAATTGGATGCTTTCCGACATCATGCGCGCGGTTTGATCGCGCGATATGTCGGCGTGGAAGGGCACCGCTAGGTGAACGTCCAGAGACCGGGGTATTTCGGGGTTACCCGCGATCTGAACGTATATGTGATACGCGTATGCCTGTTAGGCAAACTTCGTCTGCGGCATAGATTAAGCCCGCTTGTGGCCGGTATTGTTTTGCCGGAGCGGGGGTGAGCACTATAGGTTGTTGAATGAAGATCGACAGGAATGCGATGCTGACGAACCGTCTCAAAGACGAAACCGACCGCCGCTTACTCGCGCTCCTTGTAAATGATGCCCGTCGCTCCACAGCCGCTATCGCCAAGGAACTCGGACTGCCACGCTCCACCGTCCATGAGCGTATTGTCCGTCTGGAGAAATCGGGAACGATCGCCGGCTATACGGCACTCGTTTCCGCCGCTCATGAAGCCACCTATGTACGCGCTCTCATGCTCGTCTCGATCGACCTCAAGAATCAGCGCCGAGTGATCGATCGCATCGAGCAGCTGCCGGAGGTCGTCATGTGTGCGACCGTCAATGGCGAATTCGATCTGCTGCTCGAGGTCAGTGCGCCGATGAACGAGGACATTGACGCCGTCATCGACGAAGTCGTCGACATCACCGGCGTAGTTCGGATCCAGTCGATCGTCTTCCTTTCAACCCGGTTCGACAGGCGTAACCTGGCCCTGACACTGACGCGTCACCAGCCATGAGCGCTATCCGCTTGCCGCACAGGAATGCGCGGTGGTGTCATCGGTTTGATTCCACCCGGTACGTACTTGATGCGCTATCCACGCGACATTGTGGTGGAACTGAAGGCCTGTCGCTCCTGCTCGTGCTCGTTTCGACCTCATAGGTGCAGGTCTATTTCTGATGTGGGTTTACCTGGCCGGAAATTCAGCGAACTGACGTTCGATGGCGATTGCCGAAGCGGAATTCTTTGGGGCGCGGTCCCCGTGCGCCAATAGTCGGGCCGATCCATGCCTTCTAGACGGAAGCGGATGCGGTAGGGCTAACAAACCCGGTTCGGGCTGCCCGTCTATTTCTTCAACGACGATCCGGGACCCCTGTTTCGATCTTTCGATGCGCTGCGGGCCGGCATGTCTGGCGGCGTGAAACGGACCGATATCGGCCGCGACGGCGAAGCCTACGGCCACGGGCGATAATTCGACACCGAGATAACCGCGTTCGATGGATTTGTGTGTTCGATGTATCGTCATACGGGCCGGCAATATGCCGGCTTACGCCAGATCGGCTGACGGAACGACAATCGCTTCCGCCTCCACTTTCGGCGACAATCAAATCAACAATCGAATAGGATCACATGAAAGAGATCGTCGTGCTCGAAACCTGCAAGAGCGCTCGTTCATTGCTGAAATGTTGGCAACATCGACGACTACGTTCCCAAGTTTCCGGTCGGGGTGCGGGTGCGCCGCGCAAATTCTCGTAAACGCAGCGAACTCGATAATGGTGGTACCACCTCCAGTACACTTCGTCGTCAAACGCCGCGGCGCAATCTACACGAGATGACCTAAGGAATATCAACGTTACCTAGATGCGGGGATACTAGAGATGATAGCGCGAATCTGGCACGGCGTCGTTCCTCTTGCCAAAGCCGACATTTACCTCGATCTGATGCGCAGTGTTGCAATTCCGGAGTATCACTCGACGCCTGGTAACCGCGGCGCTTGGTGCCTGCGCCGCGTCGAGGGCGATATCGTCCATTTTGAGATGCTCACCTACTGGGATGACGTCGCCGCCATTCGCCGCTTCGCCGGCGACGATCACGAGGCGGCCAAGTATTACGATTTCGATGCCGACTACCTGCTCGAATTCGAGCCGGGCGTAAGGCACTACGAACTCTATACAGACTGACGAGCGATGGATGAGCGATGGACGAGCGTTCGCACGTCCGGCCCGGCTCAGCCGGAAATTCGGAAGGCTCGCTTCAAGCGCTGGCGGCAGACGGAAAGTCGCGCACCATTTAGATGCGCCATTCCCGGTATCTCGGCCACGTTGCACCTGAGGCGGTCCGGCGATCTGCTTCATCCAGAGTCAGGTATGCAATACGGGTAGCCGGTTGATAGCGCATCGCGCAATTAAGATCAGCTTGTATAGGAGTTGGTTCGCCGGTTTACTCGATCGATGCGAGTAGGTCGAAAAAGGTGTGCGAGCGCCAAGTCAAGTCAAAGAGCTACCAGCTCATTAACGATTATGTATGGACAAGCTTCTCTCAGGTGCGAAGCAACGGTGCGTGGCGCATACCAATCCAAGTGTAAAGGCGTAGACCGCTCCGCCCTTCAGCCAGCTAAAGAGTGACTTTGCTAGGTACTCTAACACGCTACAGCTTGACGCGCGCGATCGCTAGCTGTGGAGCCTCAACAGATTCTCCACGGTTATGCCAAGGCGGCTGATTGGCGTTTTGCCGTGAGCCGATGCAAATTGTAGCGGTGTAGCCATCCGCGGTGCGGCGATCTGTGGTGGACTAGACGACAGCATAACCCCATTCGCGCAGCGCCGTCTGGATGAAGCGCTATGGCTTTCGTTGGCTTTGGGTGTGTAGGGCTTTGTTCTAACGTGCTTGATGACCTTGCCCCCAAGTTTTATCCAGTTTTGAGTTCGCTCCAGCGGTTTTGGGTTGCAACACTTGGGTCGGTAGCGGCGGGTTGCGGTGCCGAGCCATTTCGGCCGCGCAGCACCGCATCACGTCGCGGGTTGATGGTCCGAGCGTACTCGGCAGGTGTCAGCCAGCCGAGGCCAGAGTGCGGTCGGTGATCGTTGTAGTCGCAGCGCCAGTTTGAAAGCGCTGATCGGGCATGGGGCAGGGACGAGAAGAGGGTTTCATTCAAGTACTCGTCTCGCAGCCGCCCAATGATGGGGAAGACGGCCCCGCTCCGAACCGATTGGCCGTATGATAGCGCGCCAAAATTGAACAGGAGCTGTGAATATGAATGCTGCCACGATAGGCCTTGATCTGGCCAAGCATAACTTCCACGTTCATGCCGAAGATACTGACGGTACCGTGACCAAGACCGGCAAACTCCGTCGCAGTGAGGTTGACCTGCCACTGAGAATTTCCTCCACAATTGATTAGAGTCCTTCCCATTGAGGACGGACGAATGAAGAAGCAGAGATTTACGGAAGAGCAGATTATCGGTGTTTTGCGAGAGCAGGAGGCGGGTGCGAAGGCGGCCGACCTATGCCGCAAGCACGGGATTTCCGAGGCGACGTTTTACAACTGGAAGGCCAAATACGGTGGCATGGAGGTCTCCGAGGCTAAGCGACTGAAGGCACTAGAGGACGAGAACGCCAAGCTGAAGAAGCTGCTGGCCGAGCAGATGCTGGATGTGGCCGCACTTCGCGAGCTTCTATCAAAAAAATGGTAGGGCCTGCCGTCAAGCGTGACGCCGTCGCGCATCTGAAGGCCATGATGGGCCTCTCGGAGCGTCGGGCCTGCCAGATCATTTCCGCCGACCGCAAGATGATCCGTTATCAGTCCTGCCGACCGCCGGAGGTCGAGCTGAGATCGAGGTTGCGCGATCTAGCCAATGAACGGCGGCGTTTCGGATATCGACGGCTGTTCATCCTGCTCAGGCGGGAGGGAGAGCCATCCGGTGTCAACCGTATCTACCGGCTCTATCGCGAGGAAGGACTATCCGTTCGCAAACGAAAGGCCCGGCGACGTGCCGTCGGCACACGCGCCCCGATCCTGGTCGAGGCGAAGGCAAATGCCCGCTGGTCGCTGGATTTCGTCCACGATCAGTTTGCCTGCGGCAGGCGGTTCCGCGTGCTCAACATCGTCGATGACGTCACGCGCGAATGCCTGGCGGCGATCCCGGACACCTCGATCTCTGGCCGTCGTGTTGCTCGCGAACTGACGATGCTGGTCGAACGGCGCGGCAAGCTCGGCATGATCGTCTCCGACAATGGGACCGAACTCACCTCGAATGCCATCCTCGCCTGGTCGAAGGATCACAAGGTCGAGTGGCACTACATCGCGCCAGGAAGACCGATGCAGAACGGCTATGTCGAGAGTTTCAACGGGCGCATGCGCGACGAGCTGCCCAACGAGAGCCTGTTCTTCGGCCTCGACCATGCCCGCAGAGCCATTGCCGAATGGGCTGAGGATTACAACAATTTCCGGCCGCACTCGTCGCTCGGATATCAGACCCCGGCAAACTATGCCGGAACAATCGCCGCAACCGGCTCCAACGCTGCGCAAGATGAAAGCTACGCGTTTCCGCCGGTTGCTCCCGCCGCGCCATTTGGCGTATCAAAAACCGCCGAGGCTCTAATCGCAGCCGGATGAAAGTTCAGTGGCAGGTCACTGGATCAGAAGCTCGTGTTAAGGACGGTGAGGGCCACAATGATGGACCCTGTGTTTGCTATGGACGAGACCTTTTCCCTTGCTCGTGGAAGCCGCCTGGTGCGATCAACTCACTTGACCGGCGTCATGCGGCGAGAGCATGCTGACGAACAGAGACGCTTTGACTGTCTGCTCCTTTTCCTTCCGCTCTTAGGACGTTGTCGGTCATGGCGCGGGTGACGGTAACGCCCAGGCTTGCATAGTAGGCGACGGCGCTCTCTTTGCGCTCGTCGGGCAGGATATGGCTGAAGGCGATGCGCGAGACATCGTCGGTGGGGCGTGAACGACTTCCCTGCCGGCACTGCGCGACTTGCCCTTTTTGGCGATCGCTGGTGATCGGTGTCCGACGCGGTCGAACATCTCGGTTAAACGGCGTCAGGCGGGCATTCTGATGGATGTTCATTCCGACCCTCCGGATCCTAGTAACTCCAGTCTCCACCGGAGGGTCCAAATGGACAACCTCCTGAAATCTCAAATCTAGCTCACGGGATGATCCTCTCGCGGCGGCTGACGACGAGCAGCCATACCAGCGCGGAGATCACGATTGCATCACGCCAGACCAGCGGCCCGTAGGCGCTCCAGAGAGCCTCGGCAAATGCGATGGCTGCGGCACCCATAGCCGACTGCAGCGGGCGCGAATAGCCGCCAGCGGCCGCGACCAGAACTACCTTCAGTCCAAACATTAGGCCCGCCCCGAAATCCATCGTGCCGTAAAGTACGGTAGCTGAGAGGCCGCCGAAGGCGGCGATGAGCGTCGCCGCAACAAGCGACAGCACGAACACTTGATCCGAGTCGATCCCAACGAGGCGGGCAGCCAAATGATCTTGGCTGACCGCCTGCCAGAACCGTCCTGCCCTACTCAGGACCAGCAGCGCATGTCCGATTGCGAGTATCGTTCCCATCAATGCGACATGAAGGATCTGCAGCCGGGTGAGGCCGACGGTCATGCCCTCGATCACGGAAAGCGCCACGAACTGCTGGCCGATAGGCGGCAGCCAGAGGTTGCGAGTGTTGAGCGCCAGACGCGCGCCCTCCGAAATTAGGAGGACCACTCCGAGAGATCCGACGATCAAGGCGTTTGGGGAGCGCTTGTGTAGCGGCATCATCACGGTGCGCGCATTCCAGAAGCCAGCGAGCGACGCGTATGCGACCCCCGCGACAAGGCCGAGGCCGAGAGCGGCTGGTAGGACAAGGTAGTGATGGTTCCAACCATAGTTGGTGAACAGCAGGCAGACCTGACCTGCAAAGGCGACAAGAGCGCCGAAGGTGATGTCCGGTCGCTTTGTCACCCCGAAGGCGAGTGAATACCCAAAGGCGAGGCATGCGTAGAGGCCGGCCATGGGTAGCGCGTTCAGGAGCTGTTGCAACAGGTAGGCCATTGGTTCCTCCTTGGTGCATTTATAACTAGCAAAAAGCATTTTACCAGTTATAATCTCATCCATGTTCTTCTCTTGGTCTCCTCACCGATTTGCTGGTGGCGCTCTGGCGCTTGATGTGGCGAATAGCGTTGTCCTGCGGCACGACCCGGATGCCCAACGCGACCGCTTCGCCGTGGCCGAGCAACTAGCGGCTTTTCCGGAAGCCGCGTCCCGGCTTTCCGCGGAGCGCGAGCGGTTTGGCCCGCTGCGGCCGGTGCCCGTCGAGAACAAGGCGCTATTCTTGGAACTACGCGAAGCGATCGACACCTATTTTCGTGCACGGGTCTGCGGAGAAGCGAGCCGAAGCCATCTCGCGGAGCTTCTTGAGGCAGCCGCTCATGCGCTGCGTTCCGCTCCGGCGGGCAACACCCTAGAAGCTGCAACCGCACACTCTGCGCTCAGCCTTATATGCGAGCCCCAGCCAGAGCGAATGAAAATATGCGGCATTTGCGGGTGGCTTTTCATTGACCGTAGCAAGAACCGTAGCCGGGTTTGGTGCGACATGGCCGTCTGCGGCAACCGGGTGAAGGCAAACAGGTACTACAATCGCAAGAAGAAGGAGGTTTCGCAATGAAGCCGATCTCAATCGGTTCGGTCCTGTTACTTGGATTCGCATCTCTCTCAGGGTGCCAGCGGGAAGAAGTCGGCGAACCGCTAAAGCTCTCTGGTAAGGTCTTTATATCCAACTACCGCGTGGCGCAGACGACATATGTAGTCACGCTCGCCCGCACCGGGCCGCTGCCCGAGCCGAGTTTCGTCGAGGCAAACTTCGAGAACCCGGCCGGTGGGGCGCCCTTCATTGTTCGCAGTAAGATTTTTCCGTTCTGGGAGAAGGTTTCGCTAGAGAGTCCGCCGGTGTATTGCATCGTGAAAGACCGCCCCTATGCCATCTTAATCCGGATCTTCGATGGTCGCGACAAGGTGTTGCAGACAATCGAGACTACGCTCACATCGAACATCGACCAAGCGATTATGCCCGGCAAGGCGTTGGTAGTGGGGCCGGGCTACACGCCCAATCCGGAGGTCTATGGCCCGGGCGGCAAAGCTTATGGACAGGAGCATACACATGCGAAATGTCAGACCAGAACACACTCTGACTAAGAAGGAGGATGACTTGGTTGCCCTTCTGGCGGCCCTCTCCCTTGGCGCGACACCGCTCAGGGTCTTCTGGCGAATAACCGTGCCTCAGTTGATGGCCGGCATCACCGGCGCTTGGCTGATGGCGTTCCTGCTAAGTTTCGACGAGCTGACCATTTCCATCTTCATCGCGTCCACCAGCGCGCGGACACTGCCGGTGTGGTTGTTTGACCGTGTCACCTGGGGGCATGATCCCTCAATCTGCGCGGCATCCGTCATCATCATCTTCATCACGCTGCTGTTCATGGTTGTGATCGACCGGCTGTACGGACTGGAGCGGCTGCTTGTCGGGCGGAACTGAGCGTAGTGTCGACCAGTCATCGCTCGGGGCCTGTTGCGCTGACCACTCTAACGAGTTTGGGGGTGAACGGCGTGGAAGGCCAGGATTTGGATTGTGATAAGACCATGCGGGTCGATTGGAAATGGGCTTCAACCAAGATTTATCGTGGTCGATCCAATTTTAACAGTTCGCCAAGGAGGTTGTGTCACCTGGCTAAGGTGCGACAATCCACCAGTGGGATGTGTTGTCGACCAATGAACTCTTCCACGTCACTGGCCAGACAACCGTTGTCCAGGTCTGGTCAGCCTGGACACTGCTTCGTGCACGTTGTCAGTGACTGTGGTTATAACGTCAGGAAGATCGAGCGAGCTAGTCATTGCCCGAAGTGGTCTTCAAGGTTGGACCACGATCAGCTCTCCGCGTACGGACTTTTTTCCTGCTCATACTCCTTGGGTAACTTGGCTGCCGTCGAACAGGTCCCGTCGGCAGCCCTTTTTATTCGTCGCGCCAAGTTGGTCGCTCAATGGTGCACGGCAGCCGATGGCTGAGCGCGAGGCGCGATGCCTCCTCGGCGAGCCGATCGGTCGCTCTTTGGGCGAGATGCCGACGTCGAGCAAGGAGCCATCATAGGTCGTGTCAACGCTACGCAAAGCTTCGTCCGCCTTCGCAGCATTCGAACTATATTCGAGCCATAGAAGGTGCTTCTTCGTGTCGTCCGTTGTCGAAAGCCAATTGCTTGCCTCTAAAAGCTGGGGCGAATTCGAGGAGATGTGCGCTGATTTGTTCGAGCGCGAACTGCGCTATCCGAACTCAAAAAGGTACGGCCGCCAAGGTCAGCACCAAAACGGTGTAGTTGTTGACGGTCGCCAGAATGGCGCCGGGTATGCCGGCGTCCAATGTAAGGAAAAGCGAAATGACCACAGAAAAAGCTGACAGCTAGTCGATCGGGTAGTTGCGAAGGCGTTGAAATTCCGCCCATTCACCACCACGGCTGTAAACGATGTTGCTATACAGGATCATGTGCATTCTCGCTCTGCGCTCGCCAGGGGCGCAGAAGAGGAAATGCGGAGGTTTCTGCCTGATCTTGACAAGCTCGTGCTCGCCTTCGAATCGGATGTCATCGTTGAGGCAAACTGGACGATCATCCAAGAGATCTCGATCGAGTGCTACCATTTCGATCTATCCGGCCCAGCCCACAAGGACCTTGCCGCGCTGATTGATTGCAAGGGTTATACGCTGACGCCCTACGGCGAAGCTGACCACCTCTTGCGCGCGCCACGGGCATACCAGGCAGCGCTGGCCCACGTGAACGCCAGCGTCAAGCCGGTGGAAGTATCCCACGATCAATCAAAATAATATGTCGCATTAGACGCTCTGCGGGTACTTAGTTGTCCCCATCGAAACACGGGATCGCGTCTTCTATGCATTCTTCAATACTGCAGGAACAGTGGCAAGCCTGGCGCAGACAACTGCACCAGCACCCGGAATGTGCCTATGAAGAGTGGGAGACCGCGGCCTTCTTGCGCGAACGGCTGCTGAATTGGGGTTATCAGCTGAGCGAGCCGATCGCCGAGACGGGGTTCGTCGCCTCTCTCCGTAAAGGCACGTCTAGTCGCTCGATCGCCTTTCGGGCCGACATGGATGCGCTACCCATGGATGAGATCAATGAACTGCCTTGGACTTCCAGGAATAAGGGACGGTTTCACGGCTGTGGTCACGACGGGCATATGGCGATGCTTCTCGGAGCGGCAGAGCGGCTGGCGGAACAGGTGTATGACGGCACGCTGCACCTCGTCCTTCAACCCGCGGAGGAGGGAAAGGCCGGGGCACGGCGGATGATTGAGCAGGGATTGTTCGAAAAGTTTCCCTGCGACGATATATATGCCGTCCACAACTGGCCGGACCTGCCACTTGGCATGGCCGCGGTAGGATCAGGACCGATGATGGCCGCCGCGGACCGCTTCGACATCGCCTTCCTTGGACGCGGAGGGCATGCCGCCATGCCGCACAAGACAGGTGACACTCTGCTGGCCGCAGCGCAGTTCACGAACGCGGTGCAGGCCGTGAGATCCCGCACGATCGATCCTTCGCAAGCTGCTGTGGTTACCGTAAGCAGCATCCATGGTGGCGTGAGCCACAATGTGATCCCCCAGGAAGTGACGTTGACGGGAACGGCGCGCTGCCATCATCCTCTCGTGCGGGATCAAATCGAAGCCGGTGTCCGCCGGATCGCCAAGGCTTGCGCCGAAGCCAACGATGTGGAAACGGAGGTCAGCTATGACCGGTACTATCCCTCCACCCGTAACGATCCGTGCTGTGCGGAACTTGCCATGAAGGTACTGGAAGCAATCGGGCTGCAGGTAGACCGGCATCCCGTTCCTTCCATGGCAGCGGAAGATTTCGCGTTCATGCTCGAACGCCGACCCGGCGCATATGTCTGGCTCGGGCAGGCCGACGATGCCGGACACGACGCGCCCCTACACAGCCAGGGGTATGACTTCAACGACTCCCTGTTGCCGATCGGCATCTCTTTCTTTTGCCGCTTGGCGGAGTCACGCCTGTGCTAAAGGAGATCTCCGTGACACCTGAAAATTCTCTTGGAGTGGATAAGAAGACAGTACGCCTGCTGCTCACGCCGCTGGGTGATGAGCACCTGGATGACTATTGTCGACTAATCGAGCAACCGGACGTCCATCGCTATCTTTCCCGGGCGGCGGAAATCGCCGCCGATCCGCAAGGCCAGGCGCGCCGCATCGTCGGGATGAGCAAGGAGCAGTGGCGCGAGCGCGGTTACGGCCCCTATGCGGTCTTCGGCCACGAGAGTGGACGGTTCGTCGGACGCGCCGGCTTTTTTTTCGTTGCACACTCTGATGCGGTCGAGGTGAACTACATGCTCGATCCCTCGATATGGGGGCGGGGCTATGCGTCGGAGATCGCACGTGCCCTGGTGGAGATAGGCTTCAAGGACTACGCCTTCAACCGCTTGATCGCGACCACCAACCCGCTGAATGTCGCCTCCCGACGCGTGCTCGAAAAAATCGGCTTCAGGATGAAGGGGACAAAGGAACTGTGCAGGAGCCGAGTGGTCGAGATGCACGAAATCCACCGCTCCGAGTGGTTCCGCAGTTTATAAGCCGCGACGACGTGTCAGGCGCGGGCCAGCTCGAGTATGTCGGCGGCCCGGTCTAGCCTTTCGATATTTCCGAGGCATCGGTAGAGCTTTTCCGATCGTGGTCCGCCGAGGACTGGTCCCACGAGTGCAAGAAATTTCTGCCGAACCTCGGTTTCGGAAAGTGGGTTCAAGCCGTGTCCCCGCTGAAAATCGATTCTCTTCTTGTGTATGCTTCCATCGGAAAGGCGCACCGTGATTGTTGCCGGCGTGACGGCGTCCGGCGGCAGGTTTCCGTGGAGGTCTGGATCCTCGAGCATATCGATCCGCGTCGACAACCGGCGCACGTCTGATCGCTCCAGAGCATCGGGTGTGAACGCCTCCGGCCCCAGCCGGCCGTCAAGAAGTGCTGAGGCGAAGCAGTAGTGAAGGCTGAAACGCGCCTCATGGGGGGTGCGTGGGTTCTCATAGCGAAGATTCTGTACTTGGATTTTGGCGAGCCTGATTTCGATCCTTTCGACCGATGGGTGCGATGGGGCGAACTCGCGGCTGAATTCAATGGCTCCATCGATTGCGCGGTGAGCGGCAGCGCAGCAGGGGTAGAGTTTCCGCATGAGTCCATATCTGGTAATCATCAGCTCCGAGCCGAGTCCTTCTAGCGCCGCCGCCATTCCGCCATTGCTGTTGCCCTGCATAAGCCCATGCATCCCCCAGGCGCCTTCGATTGCTTCTCGCGCGCCCCGCGCCCCGCAACGCGCGAGCATGGCGGAGGCGATACCAGCCCTTGCCGCCAGACCCGCATGGAGATGCTTTGTCGTCGTACCAAATTGGATCTTGCTTCCGCCCGCCATGCTGCTGGCGATGGAAATCGCATGGAGCGTTTGCTCGGAACTGAGCCTGAGGAGCTTCGCCACGGCCGCTGCGGCAGCCGGCGCGCCGAGGGTGGATGTAGAATGCCAGCCGGTGTCGTAGTGACGCATGTTCATCGCCAAACCAAGGCGCGACATCACCTCGATGCCTACGATATAGGCTTCGATCAGGTCTTGCCCCGTGCCGCTGAAATGGCAGGCTGAGCTGAGCAGAGCTGGTACGAGCACGGCGCTTGCATGGCCGAGGGCGGGTTCGAGATTGTCATCATAATCGAGCACATGGGCGGCCGCGCCATTGGCAAGTGCCGCCCAGTCGAGCCCGAGGCGCTGCTTGCGGCCCGCCACGGGAATCCTGCCGGAAGAAAGCGCTGCGCCCGAAGCGATGACTGCATCTACCGCCTGGCCTCCCGATCCGGCCGCCATGCAGGCTACGGTATCTATATAGGATAGCCGAACTATCTCGGCCACGGGATCGGAAAAAGAGAGATCGGCCCTGACCCAACCGGCCAGGGTCTCGCTAAAGCCGGTCATTCCATTTACTCCGAGGCGGCCGACGCAAGCAGCGGCGAAGCAAAACTGCTACTGGTGTTCATCCATACGGATTTCTGCTGCATGTAGTCGTGGATCATTGCCGTACCGCCCTCGCGGCCGATGCCTGACCGCTTGACACCGCCGAAAGGCATGGCGATTGACCAGGTTCGATAGCTATTGACCCAGACCATTCCCGCCTGGAGGCCGCGCGCAAGGCGCTGCGCGCGGGCGCCGTCTCGCGTCCAAATTCCCGCGGCGAGGCCATATCGGCTGTCATTGGCGAGCTCCAGCGCTTCGTTTTCGTCAGCAAAGGTTAGTACCGAGAGTACCGGCCCGAAGATCTCCTCCTGTGCGATCCGCATGTCAGCGGTGACGCCTGTATAGATCGTCGGCTCGACGAAGAAGCCGTGGGCACAATCGCCTATGAGATACTGTTTCCCGCCAATGACGCATTCGGCACGATCCTCCTTCGCGGTGTCAAAATAGCCGAGCACGCGCTCAAAATGCGGTTTGTTCGCCAGCGGGCCAATCTGCGTGCCATTGTGCAGCGGATCGCCGATCCGCAGCGTCGCAGCCGTCTCTACGAGACGGTTCACCAACGCACCATGTATGCTTTCCTCCACGAGCAACCGGGAGCCTGCAATGCAGCTCTGGCCGCCCGAGGCGAAGATGCCCTGAACGATACCTTGGACGACATTGTCGAGATTCGCGTCCGCGAAGACGATCTGCGGGGATTTACCGCCAAGTTCCAACGTCACGCGCTTAAGCGCCCGTCCGGCCGTAGCGGCAACGGCTGCTCCCGCGACGCTGCCGCCTGTGAAAGAGACGAGCGCGGTCTCGTCAGCCGCAATCAACGCTTCTCCGATCTCGTCACCGAAACCGGTCACGACGTTCACCACGCCCGGCGGGAAACCGGCCTGACGCACAAGGTTCATCAAATGTGCGATCGAGGTGGAGGTGAATTCTGATGGCTTAATGACCACGCAATTGCCGGCAGCAAGCGCGGGCGCCAGCTTCTGGACGGCGAGAGGAAGGGGTGAGTTCCAGGGGAGGATAAGGGCGCAGACGCCGAGCGGCTCCCACTGTGCATAGACGTGAGCATGCGGATCCTCGACCGGGATCACCTTTCCCTCGAGCTTGTCGGCCAGCCCTGCATAGTAGTGCAAATAGCCGCCGAGTGATGCAGCTTGTCCGCGCGTTTCAGACAGCGTCTTGCCGTTGCCGCGTGTTTCCGCCTGGGCAAGCTCTTCCCTGTTCTGGTGAATGAGGTCGGCGAAATGCCGCATCAGCCGCGCTCGCTCGAAGCCGGACGTTCGCCGCCATCGTTTCCAGGCATCGGCCGCAGCCTGAATCGCGTCCAACGCATCGGCCGGCGATGCGCGGGCGATGCGCGCCCACGGCTCACCGGTCACCGGGCTCACCGACTCAAAGGTGGCGTGGCTCTCCGCTTGCCGCTGCTCACCACCGATGTCGAGATAAAATTCTTCCATGATATGCCTCTATCGCCGCGAGAGGTCACGCTCGATCCAGCGGATGAGGTGGCCGATCTCGTCTTCAGTGTTGTAGTAGTGGATGGAGGCGCGGGCCCGCGCCTCGTGATCCTGTCCTTCGCAATCGAAGCGTGCCGAACGGGCCTTGGGGACCGAGACATTGATGCCGTCGGCCCGCATCCGTGCCTGCAAGTGGAAGGGGTCGGACCCTTCGACCGTGAAGGTGACGATGCCACTCTACACCGTACCGCGGTCGCGCACGGTGACGCCGGGAATGCGCGCCAGCTCTAGACGCAGCAGTCGGGCCAGATGCTCGACGCGTTGCCAGATATTGTCGAGACCAATCGCCTGCGCGTAATCGGTCCGCAGCCCCAAGCCCCAGCCGGGCCGCATGGTTCGCCTCCCATTGCTCGAATCGCCGGGCGCCGGGTTTAAGAGGATAGCGGTCGATGGAGGGAAGCCAGTCTGCGCGCTGCACATCGGCGTGCCAAGGCACCAGTGTTTCGGCTAGCCCTGCGCGCATATAGAGTAAGCCCGTGCCGCGCGGTCCGCGCAGGAACTTTCGGCCCGTGGCGGTCATGTCGCAGTCGATCTCCCGCACATCGATCGGCATCTGCCCCACGCTCTGGCAGGCGTCGAGGAGGAAGGGCAGGCCCGCCGCACACGTGAGACGCCCGACCGCTGCCGCATTGTGGACGAGCCCGTCATGGCTCGGGAGGTGGTCATGCGAGACAAGCGCGACTTCCCTGCCGAGCATTTGTTCCGAGCGACGGATGGAGATCGTTCCGTCCTCCCCTTCAGGGACTAACTGGATCTTGATGCCGAAGTCTGCCTGGAGATAGACGATGTAGTTGCTTGCATATCCCGACCGCGTGGTCAGGATGCGTTGCTCCGGAGTGTAGGAAAGGGCGGTGAAGACGGTGGTCCACGCGCGCGTGGCGCTGTCGATCACCGCAATCTCCTGCGGCGATGCCCCGATCGAGTGCATGAGGCTATTTGGCACCGCATCGTTTAAGTCGGAAGCCAGAGCTGCAGCCTCATATCCACCCTTCTGCCCATGTGGCTCTAGGTGGCGGATCACGGTCTCATAGAGCGGGTCGGGAATCAGGGATGCGCCCGCATTGTTGAAATGAACTACATTTGCTACCCCAGTGGTATCACGCCTGAAAACCTCGATGCGCACCTCGGTCCAATACCCCATCAGGCGTTCCCCTCCGCTTTGCTTGTATGTCCGGTGACTGCGGTGAAACGACCGATTTCAAAGGCCGCAATAGGAGTCTTGGTCTTGCCCTGAAGCAGCAGCTCCGCAACCACCGCGCCCACGCCCGGCCCCAGTTGAAAGCCGCTGCCGCAGAAGCCGAAGGCGTGCACCAACCCGCGCGTCGTCCTGCTTGGGCCGAGCACCGGCTGGCCGTCCGGCAGATATCCTTCTATGCCGCTCCATCCGCGGATTACTCGCGCCGCCTTGAGTGCCGGCGCGAGCTTGGCGAGGAGGGTGGTCTGGCGCGCAAGGTTTTCGGGCAGGGAGAAATGCCGGACGGCTTCGAGATCCACCCTCGCGCGCGGCCCGCCGCCGAAGACGATATTGCCGCGCTCCACCTGGCGCAGGTAGATCGGGCTGTTCACGGTCGAGGTGCTAGGCACGATGAAATAGGGCAGGGGCTCCGTCACACCCATCTGCGGTCCCTTCGCCTCTATGGGCGCCGCCTCGCCGAACCACCGGGCGAACAGTCCACCCCAAGCCCCCGCGCAGTTGGCAAGCAACGGAGCCACAATCGTCCGGCCCTCGCTTGATTCAACGCCGAAGTGTTCACCGTTCTTTCCCGCGAATGAGACCTCGAAATGCTCATGCACGTGCACGCCCGCCCGCTTCGCGGCGCCGCCGAACGCGGCGGCCACGAGGCGTGGGTTGGCGACACCGTCGTCGTGAGAGTATCGCGCGCCCAAAGCGTCCTCGCTGATCCAGGGAAAAAACTCGCGCAGGCGTTTCCGACCCAGCAGTTCGGTTTTGAGGCCAAAGCCGTCGCGCGCGTCTTTGACGTGGCCTTCGATCTCCGCCAGATGATTTTCGTGAAAAGCGACCTTGAGCGCGCCGGTTTGCTTATATTCGCCGTTGTTTCCGATCAAGTCCTCGATTCTCCACCAAATATCGCGCGAGCGGAGCGAGAGGGGTATCTGCGACGTCGGGCGGCCATTGGTGCGCACATTGCCGAAATTGACGCCGCTCGCCTGGGTGCCACACAAGCCGCGCTCGACAAGGGCCACCTTAATGCCCGGTGCGGCGCGCATCAGATGCAGTGCGGTCGAGCACCCCATGATACCGCCGCCGACTATGATGACATCGAAGTGCCTCATAGGTGCGCCTCCTCGTCCTCGCAATGAAACGGCTTGAGCGGCGCCTGCGGACGCAGCCGACCGACGGCGGAAACCGGTAAATTCATGTGGCCTGCCAGAATCTCGACGCCGGCCGAGCCGCAATACCGGCCTTGGCAGCGGCCCATGCCGAACCGGCATAGAGCCTTGGCGCGGTTGATGTCGCCCGCGCTGAGTTCGATACTGCGGCGCAGCTCGCCCGCGGTGATGGATTCGCAGCGGCAGACCACCACGTCGTCGGGTACGGCTTGCACAAGCATATGTGGCCAGGGGAACGCCTCCTCAATCCCTCGCCGGAAGCGGGCCCAGCGGCTCAATGTGCGGAGGTCTCCTTCGCGCCGTTCATGGTCGATCGAGAGCCCCAAATCTTCGAGAAGGCTGTCGGCAGCCAGTCTCCCGGTGATCTCCGCGACGTCGGCCCCGCCGATGCGAGCTCCGTCGCCGGCGAGATAGATATCACCGCGTCGTGTGCGGCCGTTGAGTTCGCATTCCGGCAGCCACTGCCGTGTGAGCGGATCGAATGCGAAGGGTACGCCGGCGAGGTCGGCGAGCTGCGTCTCGCTGCGCAGGCTGAAGCCGATAGCCGCGCCATCGCAAGCGACGCGCTGCGTCTTTCCGCGTCTATCCCGATAGACGAACGCTTCCACCTTGCGCGAACCCTCGAACGCCACCGGCAAGATGCCCGACTGAACAAGAATGCCGTTGTGGAGAAGCGCCAGCCGGTATTTCGCACCTAACGCCAGCGTGCGCGGACTTGAAAGAAGGTTCGGGAGGCTCAGCAACTGGTTTGAAAAGGGCGATGTGTCAAAGATGCCGACGAGCTTCGCCCCTGCCTTCAGATATTGGTAGGCGAGCAGATACATGAGTGGCCCGGTGCCGATGAGCGCGGTGCTTCGACCGATGCTACAACCTTGGGTTTTTAGCGCGATCTGCGCGCCGCCCATGGAGAAGACACCGGGAAGCGTCCAGCCGCGGATCGGCATCAGCCGATCCGTCGCACCCGTTGCCAGGATAAGCGCGTCGAAGGAAAGCTCCGCCGTCCGCACTCCAGAACTGATGTGCAGCGTGTTTTCCGCAAGACCCCAGACAAGCGTACATGCGCGATAGTCGACCTTCGGCCTAATGGATTGGAAGGCCTGGTGCAACCGTCTGGCTTTTGCGGCCTCGTCGCCATAGAGTTGTTCATAATTACGACGGAAATTTTTTGGCTGCTGGCGGTAGATCTGACCGCCGTCGGCGGCGTTCTCGTCAACGATGACAGGTTCGAGTCCCGCGTCGACCAGCCGTTCCGCGGCGCGGATACCGGCCGGTCCTGCTCCGACAATTACGACTCTTCTCACGGCAGGGCCGGATTGCGGGTTTTGACCGACAATCCCTCACTAACCTGGGTGGTGCAGGCCTGGATTCTCTGCAAATCCTCGCTCCAGACCCAGCAATCCTGGCAGGCGCCCATCAAGCAAAACCCGGCGCGGGGCTCGGCACCGAATTCAGTTTCGCGCAATGCAGCCCTATGCGTCAGCACGGCCGTCAGCACCGTGTCGCCTTTCAGGGCGGCGATCTCCTCGCCGTCCACTAGGATGGGCACGGGTTTGCGTTTCGTCTCCTTCAGGCGAATGAGAATTCCGTTCAAGTTTACCGGGCCTCCTTTTGCGATTACAGGAACACTATTGCTCACGGCGCCGCTAATCCGGAATATAAAATAGCCTAATCTAAAGTGTCGCAACGGGCGATCCCGGGCCGGCTGTGATATAACGCAAGCCAAGGCCGTTGGCTCGAAGGGGCGGTAAGTCGATGAAGCGAAAGAACGGGTTCGATTTCGAGCTGAAGCACCTCAGTCTCTTTCTCGACGTCTGTCAGACCGGCTCGATGACGGAAGCCGCACAGCGCGCCGGGCTCACGCAGCCTGCGGTCTCGCATGTTATTTCAGCTCTGGAAAAGACCTTCGGCGCGCCACTGTTCGATCGCAATCTGCGACCTCTTCAGCTCACGCCGGCGGGCAAAGTTCTGCGAAGCTCAGCGGAGCAGCTGATAGATAACGCACGCGCAATGACGTCGAATGTGCGACAGGCAGGTCACCGGTACCCTGAGCTTCACATTGGCATAGTCGACAGTGTCGTGGGGCTTGTGGCGAGCGATCTGGTCCTATTTTTGGAGCCGGTCACGCAATCCCTTTCAATATGGGCGGGTCTTGCTCCAGCGCAGCGTGAGGCTTTTCTTGACCGTCGCGCCGATGTAATCATCACCTCCGATCCGATGCCCGATTTGGAGCATGTCGACCGCTACGAAGTTGTGCGGGAGCCATTTGTTCTGGTGCTGCCGAAATCGATGGAATCTATGGTGGGCGCCCCGCTGAACGTTCTTGCAGATCACGCACCCCTTATCCGCTACAGCGCTCGTTCAAATATCGGCAGTCAGATCGAGCGCCACCTCCGGCGCATGCGGGTGAACCCGCCCCGGTTGTTCGAGGTCGACGTCTCCGAACCGCTGCTCGACACGGTGAGAGCAGGTGTTGGATGGGCGATTTCCTCTCCTCTTTGTCTGATGTCCGCTATCAGGCAAGCAGACAATCTAATCATTGCCCCGCTTAGCCCGGAACAGCAGCGCTCCATGTATCTACTCGCGCGGAAGGGCGAACTGGGAAATTTGCCCAAGACGGTCGCCGTCCGAGTCTCCAACAGCATCAAGCTCAAGGGGCAGGAAGGCCTGTTCGTCAAGGCGCCATGGCTAAAGGCGCGCACCAAGATCGCTGATCGCACCTTGCGCCTCGCCGACGACGAGTGCTGATTCTCGGGTACCTGGGCGACATAAATTTTT
Source organism: Mycoplana sp. ABR4_002 (assembly GCF_056159645.1). NCBI lineage: Bacteria > Pseudomonadati > Pseudomonadota > Alphaproteobacteria > Hyphomicrobiales > Rhizobiaceae > Mycoplana > Mycoplana sp. ABR4_002. The sequence goes on along the minus strand of NZ_JBSWVO010000003.1, from coordinate 252,565 downwards.
CTGAGGTATGCCATAGAAGCCAGTTTCTTTAGTCTCTCTCCAGTGGGAACTTTTCCGTGATTGCGAGATTGAGAGGCGGTTCATGGCTGAAATAGTCGAGAACGCGGGAGCGAAGAGTGTCGAAGGACGTTACAGTGTCGAAAGCGATGTTCTAGGTTCGGTACGGATCGCGAAGGAGCGCCTGCTGGGGATCAACACGACCCGGGCTCTCGTCAATTTCAGCTCCTGCGGGGCTCCGATCGGACGTTATCCCGATTTCGTGCGCGCGCTGGCGCAGATCAAGAAGGCGGCAGCGCTCGTCAATGAGCGCGGCGGCACGCTTGGCGGTGACGTAGCCTCCGCGATCGTCCGCGCCTGCGACGAAATTATCGCCTCGGGAACGCATGCGGATCTGCTCGTGCCGATCCTGGAGGGCTCGGGCGGCACCTCGTCGAATATGAACATGAACGAGGTGATCGCTAACCGGGCATTGCAGATTGCCGGCAGCGAGCCCGGCCGTTACGACGTCATTCATCCCAACGATCATGTCAATTTGGGGCAGTCGTCCAACGACGTTTATCCGGCGGCAATTAAGCTGGCGGCTTACGCGATGTCGGGGCCGCTGCTTGAAGTGCTCGATCGTCTGTCGGTAGCGCTGCGCAGGAAATCAGCCGAACTGGCAGGTGTGCTTCGCGTCGGGCGCACCTGCATGCAGCCCGCGCAGCCCATGTTCCTCGGGCAGGCCTTTGGCGGCTATGCAAATGCGGTGGAGCGCGCCCGTTCGTCTTTGGCCGAACGGCGTGCGGCACTTCTCGTTCTTCCGCTGGGTGCGACTGCGATTGGAACGGGATTAGGCTCCTCGGCCTATTACCGGAAAAACATCTGCCCGGTCTTGTCGGAGATGCTCGGCTTAGAGGTTCGGCAGGCGCGGGATTTTTTCGACGGTCTCCAGAACGCCGACCAGATCGCGCGCTTCTCGTCTGAATTGCGTGCCTGCGCCCAGATCGTCGGCAAGATCGGGGCGGATCTGGTCATCCTCGGCAGCGGCACCAGCGGTTTGGGAGAAATTCGGTTGCCGCCGGCCCAGGCCGGATCCTCCATCATGCCCGGCAAGATCAATCCGGTGATGCCCATGCTTGTTCATCAGATGGCGTTCGTCGTGCACGGCAACGATGCGACGGTGGCGCTAGCCGCTCAAAGCGGGCAGCTCGAGATAAATCACTACGAAGGCGCGATGGCGCGTGCCGTATTCGACAGCCTGGAGAAGATGACGGCGGCCTATGGGCCGTTCTGCGACCGTTGTATCGAAGAGCTCGCAGCGGACGAGCAGCGCTCCTATGCTAACCTGCTCGCATCACCGGCTATCGCGACTGTTTTCGTGGAACAGCTCGGCTATGCGAAGACGTCGCGGATCGTACGCGCCGCCGAACGGGACGGCCGCACTTTTATAGCTGCGGCGATAGCCGAAGGCCTCCTCGCCGAGGAGAGTGTCAAGGATATCCTGCAGCGTGCTGCGGAACAGCCGGAATGAAGGGATGAGCCGCTTTGTACCGAAAGCTTACATGGGAACAGAACGGGACTGCGTGCGCCCGTAAACGGAGGGGAAAATGAAAGCTAAATTTTGGACTATTACTGCAGTCTTTTCGGCTGCGATGCTCAGTTCCGCAAGCTTCGCACAGGATCGCTTGGCGATCGGCAGTGCTAGCAGCAGGACCATGGGCCTGCTCTCTGAGAGCCTGCTGCCAAAATTTGAGCAGGAGCAAGGCGTCAAAGTCGAAGTCATTGCCGGGACGTCCGTCAATCATTTCTCGCGCCTGCAGGCGCAGCAGGGCAACCAAGAGCTGGATGTCGTCATGCTCGACAGTCCGGTGATGAAACAGGCGGTCAAGCGCGGCTTCTGCGAAGCGCTGCCGGCCGAATTCACGCAGACCTTCGAACCGATGGCCGTAATAGACGGCCATGCGGTCGGCATCGGCTTCGGCTACCACGGCATCGTCTACAATACGGAAATCTTCGCGAAGGAGGGATGGGAGGCGCCGGTCTCCTGGAACGATCTTGCCCGGCCGGAATTTTCCGGACATCTGTCACTTGCTACTATCGGCAACGGCTATGGGCTCGCCACGCTCATTCTTCTGGCGCGCGCCAATGGCGGCGGTGAGAAAAATATCGAACCGGGATTGGAGGCGATGAAGAAGGTGGCACTGAACGTTGTCTCCTTCCTCGAATCCACGACGCAGATCCCGGAAATGCTGCAGGCGCAGGAGATTGCGATCACCACCTGGAGCAATGTCGGGGCCAAGCAGCTCGTCGATGCCGGGCTTCCGATCGAGTTCGTGGTTCCCGAAGAGGGCACAACCGTCGATTTCAACGGACTGTGTGTTGTCAAGGGTGGAAAGAATGCCAAGGCAGCGCTCGAACTCGTGAAGCTGATGACGAGCGAGGCGGCCCAGCGGATCTACGCGAAGGTCGGATACGGACCCACGCTGCGGGCGCTGAAGCTCGAGGCGGGAACCGACATTCTCGTCTCCGCGGAGGATTCGCAAAAGGCATTGCCGGTCGATTCGGATGTCATAGCCGAGTTCCGCCCCGAGTGGACCCGCAGCTGGAACCGCGAGATAGAACGCTAGACCTTCCGATATTAATAGAGAGAAAGGCTGGAGGCGGAATGGCTTTCCTTCAGATTGTCGGTATTCAAAAGTGCTTCGGTGGTTTCGTAGCCGTCGAGAACCTCAAGCTGGATGTTGAGAAGGGCGAGTTCGTCGCCCTTCTCGGCCCATCGGGATGCGGCAAGACCACGACACTCCACATGATCGCCGGCTTTTTGGAGCCGAGCGCCGGCCAAATCCTGATCGAGGGGCACGACCTAACGCGCGTCCCGGTTAACAGGCGCGACATCGGCATTGTCTTCCAGAACTATGCGTTGTTTCCCCACATGACGGTAGAGAAGAACGTCGCCTTCGGGTTGGAGATGCGGCGGGTTCCCGTTTCCGAGCGTAGGGAGCGTGTGGCACGAGCACTTGAACTCGTCCACCTTGCTCCCTTTGCTGGGCGCTATCCGAAGGAACTCTCCGGCGGCCAGCAGCAGCGTGTGGCTCTTGCCCGTGCGTTGGTGATCGAGCCCAAAATCCTCCTCCTCGACGAACCGTTGTCGAACCTTGACGCGAAATTGCGCGAGGACATGCAGATCGAGCTCAAGATGCTGCAGCGCAAACTGGGTATCACCACCATTCTTGTGACGCATGATCAGACCGAGGCGATGGCGCTGAGCGATCGTATTGCGGTTATGAACTGTGGCCGCATCGTCCAGTGCGCCCGCCCATGGGAAAGCTACGAGCGGCCGGCTACGGCTTTCGTGGCAAACTTCCTTGGAAAAACCAATTTCCTGGCAGCGGAAACGGAAAGAATAGGTGAAGATCTGATCGAGGTTCGCGTTGGCGATGCTCGGTTCAAGGTGAGGGCGCCGGGCTGGGTCCACCAAAGAGGTCTCCTAAGCGTTCGGCCTGAGAAGATCACCTTCGTCGATGGGAAAGGTTTTGCTGGCGGCCGCATTACGACCCGTGTGCTGCTCGGCAATACGTGGCTCTACCAGGTGCAGACCGAAGCTTTCGGTACATTGCTCGTATGCGAGCAGAACAACATCGAAACTCCGCGCACCGAAGGGGCCGAGGTCTCGCTCGTCTGGCTCCCCGCGCACGCACATCTCCTGCCGGAGACAGCAGCATGAGCCGCCACAAGACAACCATGTTCGCGCTCGCTTTGTGCGTGCCGGCGGTCGGGCTGTTTGTCGCCTTCTACCTGGTGCCGATGGTGATGATCGCCCTTCTGAGCATTTACACCTACAGCAGCCTTGAAGGCATCATCCCCACCTTCACGTTTGCCAACTATCTGGAAATCCTGACGGACGGTTATTACCACGAGCTCTATCTCAATACGATCCTGGTCGGCGTCCTGACGGCGGTCGGCACAGCCGTGCTGGGCATGCCAGAGGCCTACATCCTGTCGCGGATGCGCTCGCCCTGGCGTTCCATCTTTCTTCTCGCCATCTTGGGGCCGCTGCTTATCTCGCTTGTAGTGCGAACGACTGGATGGCTCATCCTCCTCGGCAATAGTGGCCTGGTCAATACGGCGCTTCTATCGGTGGGCGTGGTCGAGAGCCGTATCCAGTTCCTCTATTCCATGCCTGCCATTGTTCTCGGGCTCACGCATGTGCTCCTGCCCTTCATGGTCATCCCCATCTGGACCGCGCTGCAAAAGCAGAAGGACTCGATTATAAGCGCCGCCCATTCGCTCGGCGCCGGCGGGACTGCGGTCTTCTTCCGCATCGTCGTGCCGGTGGCGCTGCCGGGCCTCCTGTCGGGTTCACTGATCGTCTTCTCGCTAGCCTCCAGCGCTTTCGCCACCCCGGCGATCATGGGTGGACGCCGCTTCAAGGTGGTCTCGACCGCTGTCTATGAGGAGTTCACGGGCACGCTCAACTGGCCGCTTGGCGCCAGCCTCGCGCTCGTGCTTCTCGTCTTCACGCTCGTCACCTTGGTCACCTACAACCGTCTGGCGGACAGGCGGATTCAACGCTGGTCATAATGGTGGAGCAATCCAGATGATACGCAATGGCCCTCTGGCGTTGGCTTTTCACACCCTACTTATCCTATTCGTGATGGCACCGCTCATCGTCGTGTCCCTTGTCGCCTTTGCGCGGGAGGAATATATTACGCTGCCATGGAGCGGCTTGAGCCTGCGCTGGTTCAAGGCTGTGCTTGCAGACCAGGCGTTCCTCGCCTCGCTATGGCTTAGCGTGCGGGTGGCGACGTTGACGGCGAGCCTCTCGATCATAATTGGCGTTCCTGCGGCCATGGCGCTGGGGCGCTACAGATTTCCCGGACGGGAGGCCGTCAACGCCTTTCTTTTGTCGCCGATTCCCGTTCCGGCGATCGTGATGGGCATCGCCTTCTTACGCTTCATGACTCATATCGGCTGGAACGGGACGATCGCCGCGCTGGTAGTCTGTCATGTCATCGTCATCACGCCCTTCGTGGTGCGGATCCTTTTTGCAGCCGTGGTGGGCGGGGACAAGACCTTGCCTCTCGCGGCCCTCTCCCTTGGCGCGACACCGATCAAGGTCTTCTGGCGAATAACCGTGCCTCAGTTGATGGCCGGCATCACCGGCGCTTGGCTGATGGCGTTCCTGCTAAGTTTCGACGAGCTGACCATTTCCATCTTCGTCGCGTCCACCAGCGCGCGGACACTGCCGGTGTGGTTGTTTGACCGTGTCACCTGGGGGCTTGATCCCTCAATCTGCGCGGCATCCGTCATCATCATCTTCATCACGCTGCTGTTCATGGTTGTGATCGACCGGCTGTACGGGCTGGAGCGGCTGCTTGTCGGGCGGAACTGAGCGTAGTGTCGACCAGTCATCGCTCGGGGCCTGTTGCGCTGACCACTCTAACGAGTTTGGGGGTGAACGGCGTGGAAGGCCAGGATTTGGATTGTGAAAAGACCATGCGGGTCGATTGGAAATGGACTTCAACCAAGATTTATCGTGGTCGATCCAACTTTAACAGTTCGCCAAGGAGGTTGTGTCACCTGGTTAAGGTGCGACAATCCACCAGTGGGATGTGTTGTCGACTAATGAACTCTTCCACACACTGCTTCGTGCACGTTGTCAGTGACTGTGGTTATAACGTCAGGAAGATCGAGCGAGCTAGTCATTGCCCGAAGTGGTCTTCAAGGTTGGACCACGATCCGTTCTCCGCGTACGGACTTTTTCCCTGCTCATACTCCTTGGGTAACTTGGCTGCCGTCGAACAGGTCCGGTCGGCAGCCCTTTTTATTCGTCGCGCCAAGTTGGTCGCTCAATGTGCACGGCAGCCGATGGCTGAGCACGAGGCGCGCGAGCATTCTATTTCGGCACTCATGCCCGGACAAGTCGTCGCCTTCACCATGACTCGGTCGACCCATGATCGGATCGAAGCTACCAGTTTGGGTCGCAGCGCCATCCACAAAGTAGCTCTAAAGGATAATGGCGGATGGAGATTGATGTCCATTGTGGCGCTTCAGCTGTGACGACCGATGGTGCAGTTCCATGGCATACTGGCCGAACAATCCTATTCCTGCTTGTGCTGGGACTGATTGTTGCGTCAACTTTACCTCTCCACTCAGTTCAATCTGGTGCTTCGGCACTGCTATCGGGGCTGATTTGGGACGTGGCACTGACCGACCTTATGGACCACGGCAGTTGGTCGGCTATCTCGGATTATTTAGTCCTTGCCTGGAGCACCTCACTTTACGGCGCGGCCCATTCAGTTGGTCCCTCAGGCACAGGGAAATTCGAGGCTCATTCGCGTGAGGCGATCCTCGCCAATCTTGGATCTGCAGAGCCGAACTGGCGGTGGACATTAACACGCGAAGCTCCTGCCGAATTCACGCTAGCCTACCGTCGGCAAGAACTTCAGTCCGCATGGCTTACTGCCTTTGAACATTCCGTCGGTCTACACGCCGTTGCTAGGCGCGACACAGCCCTCATCAGCTTCTATTTTGTTCTGCGTGGGAAAATTGAAATAACCGACCGACGGACACGCAAGCCGCTTTGCATAGTTCCAAATCATGTCGCGAGCATACGCGACCGCATCGGCAACCGATTGGCGATCGAGTCTCAGAGCTCATGGGTTGCCTTGCATATTCCAGAGCACGCCCTGCGGCGAGGCTTCGAGGACCTGACCGCCAGACCATATGTACAAGAGTTTGTGCTGCCGCCCACACATTTTTCTGACGACAAGTCTCCGGGGGTATTTCAGACTCTGCGGCAGGCAGAACGGGATCTTGAACTCACCTCGCAAGCCGCAAGGCCCATGTTGGCAAAGGCGTACCAGCAACTCGCACTCGTGAAGCTGTTTTCGACGATGCCCCACAATTTAGCGGAGGCGTTTTGTCAGAAAAACAGTGTTGAAGCCCCCAGGCAACTCCTCAAAGCAGAGGCATTCATGCGCGAGAACTTGACCAATCCAGTATCCCTTGAGGACCTCGCCGGTGCAGCCGATAGTACGCCGAGGGTGCTTCAAAGGCTGTTTCGCACATACAGGGGAGGATCGCCGATGGGAGTACTCTGCAACTATAGACTCGCTGCCGCTCACGGTGCGATCAAGGAGGGCCGAACGGCAAGCATCACGGACCTGGCTCTGAGCTTGCAGTTCTCCAATCCTAGCAGGTTCTCGGTTCTGTATAAGGCGGCTTACGGCCTCAGCCCTTCTTCCGCCCTTCGGTTTGCCATCAACGAGGGCCAAACTGAATAATTTTGATGCCGCGACAGCCATTCTCCCTCTGGAGAAGACGCTTTTCTGCGACGTCCGGCGGAACGCCTGACCAGCGCCACGCTTGTACATTGCAAATGAACTCCTGGTTCACGCGAAAGCGAAGAGGATTAAAGTAGCGTCGCCAGCTGTATGGAGAGCGCATCGAACTGGGCCTAAACCTGAAATGGAAAATTGCGTCGCCAGCTGGAAGTCTGGCGACGCTACGCCAAATGCCCGCCTTCTCTCCGGGCAGTAAAGATTTTACCATTCCGGCCTTGGGTGTCAATAATTCGATGCAGGATGCATATTGTTGCCGTGTAGCCATGGTAATAAGCAATACGAGTTAAATGTAATAGGATTTTCAAATATACAAAATACGACAATATTTTAGTTGTGTACCTGACACACAACGGCAAATGTTTGTGATGATTGAAAAATCATTGCTGATTTCTTATTGTAAGCCTATTCATGATCAATGATATCTCTCCAGTCGCTGGCGATCTGGGACGTACTGTTTGGCGGCAGCGTGAATGAAGTGGCCGCTGAGATCAGAACTATCTGCGCCGGGCATTTACCTAAACCACAGGAGAGATCAACCAGATGAACATCAAAACCCTACTTCTCGGCTCCGCTGCTGCACTTGTCGCCGCCTCGGGCGCACACGCCGCCGACGCAATCGTCGCGGCCGAGCCGGAGCCGATGGAATACGTTCGCATCTGCGATGCATTCGGCAGCGGCTACTTCTATATCCCGGGCACGGAAACCTGCCTCAAAATCGGTGGCTACATCCGCGTTGACTTCAATGCAGGCGATGTTCTCGGTCAGGACACCTTCGCTGGTTCCGCTGCCGATGCAGCAGCCGGCGACACCGGCGGCGGCGATTCCTGGGGTACGCGTTCGCGCTTCAACTTCCGCGTTTCGACGGCGACCGACACCGAATACGGCGCACTGAAGACCTACGCCGAAGTCAACTTCGACCGTAACAACAACACCGATTCCAACGAAAGCCTGGCGCACGGCTATATCGAGTTCGCCGGCTTCCTGATCGGTTACACCGACTCGCTGTTCGCTGGCGGCTACATCGGCGGCGGTTATGCCATGAGCGACTACATCCTCGTCAACTACGGCGATGTGGCTCGCACACAAGTCCGTTACACCTACGGCGATACGAAGGCTGGCTTTTCGTTCACGGCCGCTGTCGAAGACGGCAGCGACGACCAGACCCCGTCCGTCATTGGCGATGACACCTACGTTCCGAACGTGGTTGGCGGTCTCAGCTATTCAGCTGGCTGGTTCCAAGGCTTCTTGGTTGGCGGTTATGATGCCGACGTCGAGCAAGGCGCCATCAAGGGTCGTATCAACGCCACGTTCGGCGCCTTCAAGGCGTTCGTCATGGCTGGCTGGAACACCGATGGTGACCAGACCAACGACTATGCCAAGTGGTATGGTGATTGGGCAGTCTGGCTCGGCGCGCAGTACCAGGCCACGGAGAAGCTTGCTCTCTACGGCGAACTCAACTTCATGGATGAAGGCAAGAACTTCACCGACGCCGGGCAGATGGAAAGCTCTGTAGGCCTGACCTACACGGTGGCCCCGGGCTTTGTCGTCCGGTCGGAAGTTTCCTACGTCTCCGACTACTCCGACGTGGCTGGTGCTGAGGCCAACGATTGGGGTGGAAAAATCCGCTTCCAGCGCAGCTTCTGATCTGCTCCAGCTCTATGGGCCCGGCTTCGGCCGGGGCCGTGGCGGAATGGCCTACATCCTGACCTCTTGGGTATTCGACAATCTCCTAGGGCAGGACGCGAGCGGTGGTCCGGCGCCGGAACTGGCGCGTAAATGGATCCGCTCGGCCGACGGGTTGAGCTTCGATTTGACGCTCGACGAGGCCGCCCGCTGGCATGACGGCGTGGATGTCACATCGGCGGATGTGGCCTTCACCTTCGACTATATGCGGAGCAATCCGCATGTCTTCGTCTCCCTGGCCAACGTCGCTGGAACCGAGATTATCGATGACGATCGTATCCGCATCACGCTGAACTGGCTCGACGCCGGTTTCGAGGCGACAGTGCTGATGGGGTTGCCGATCCTTCCGAGGCACGTCTATGAGGGCCAGGAAGACCCCTGGCGCTTCACCGACACCGCCGCGCTGACCGGCAGCGGGCCATTCCGACTGATCTCCCATGACCGCGCGCAGGGGCGGTATACCTTAGTGGAAGTCGAAGATTACTACCGGCGCGCGCCGCGGTTCTCCGAGATCCTCGTTGTGAAGATGTCGCCCGAGGCTGCGATCGAAGCCATTCGCGCAGGCACAGTCGACATCATGACCGACATTCCCTACCGTCTCATCGGCCGGGCGCGGGAGGCTGGGCTTGACCTGCCACTGAACTTTCATCCGGCTGCGATTAGAGCCTCGGCGGTTTTTGATACGCCAAATGGCGCGGCGGGAGCAACCGGCGGAAACGCGTAGCTTTCATCTTGCGCAGCGTTGGAGCCGGTTGCGGCGATTGTTCCGGCATAGTTTGCCGGGGTCTGATATCCGAGCGACGAGTGCGGCCGGAAATTGTTGTAATCCTCAGCCCATTCGGCAATGGCTCTGCGGGCATGGTCGAGGCCGAAGAACAGGCTCTCGTTGGGCAGCTCGTCGCGCATGCGCCCGTTGAAACTCTCGACATAGCCGTTCTGCATCGGTCTTCCTGGCGCGATGTAGTGCCACTCGACCTTGTGATCCTTCGACCAGGCGAGGATGGCATTCGAGGTGAGTTCGGTCCCATTGTCGGAGACGATCATGCCGAGCTTGCCGCGCCGTTCGACCAGCATCGTCAGTTCGCGAGCAACACGACGGCCAGAGATCGAGGTGTCCGGGATCGCCGCCAGGCATTCGCGCGTGACGTCATCGACGATGTTGAGCACGCGGAACCGCCTGCCGCAGGCAAACTGATCGTGGACGAAATCCAGCGACCAGCGGGCATTTGCCTTCGCCTCGACCAGGATCGGGGCGCGTGTGCCGACGGCACGTCGCCGGGCCTTTCGTTTGCGAACGGATAGTCCTTCCTCGCGATAGAGCCGGTAGATACGATTGACACCGGATGGCTCTCCCTCCCGCCTGAGCAGGATGAACAGCCGTCGATATCCGAAACGCCGCCGTTCATTGGCTAGATCGCGCAACCTCGATCTCAGCTCGACCTCCGGCGGTCGGCAGGACTGATAACGGATCATCTTGCGGTCGGCGGAAATGATCTGGCAGGCCCGACGCTCCGAGAGGCCCATCATGGCCTTCAGATGCGCGACGGCGTCACGCTTGACGGCAGGCCCTACCATTTTTTTGATAGAAGCTCGCGAAGTGCGGCCACATCCAGCATCTGCTCGGCCAGCAGCTTCTTCAGCTTGGCGTTCTCGTCCTCTAGTGCCTTCAGTCGCTTAGCCTCGGAGACCTCCATGCCACCGTATTTGGCCTTCCAGTTGTAAAACGTCGCCTCGGAAATCCCGTGCTTGCGGCATAGGTCGGCCGCCTTCGCACCCGCCTCCTGCTCTCGCAAAACACCGATAATCTGCTCTTCCGTAAATCTCTGCTTCTTCATTCGTCCGTCCTCAATGGGAAGGACTCTAATCAATTGTGGAGGAAATTCTCAGTGGCAGGTCATCGCCGTTCTCGATCGGGGACGGATTGTCGAACAGGGCCTGATCGGCACCGTGCTGAACGCGCCACGGCATGCCGTTACCCGCGCGCTCCTGCGGCCGGAAGCAGCCTCCACTCGCCCACCGTGGGCTCGGCCCCGGTCCATCAGCGACAGCCTGGTGCTAGAGGTCTCAGGGCTAGGTCACCGCTACGGGCCGCGATGCGTGCTCCACAACCTAAGCTTTTCAGTTCCGGCCGAGATTTGTCTGGCCATCCGTGGCGAAAGCGGCGCGGGCAAATCGACTCTCGCACGGCTTCTTATCGGTCTCGAACCATTGCAGCAGGGCGAGATCCGGCATCGGCGGGAGGATTCCGGACCTCGGCCTGTCGGCTATCTCTCCCAGCATCCGGCGCGGTCGCTCGCCGCCCACTTCACCGTTTTCAATGTAGTGGCCGAGGCAGTCCATCTAGACGCCAGAAGCGCCAACCGGGCACCACCGCATGCCTCCGAAGTGAAGCGCCGTGTGGAGGAGTCGTTGGATATAGTGGGTTTGGGCCACGGCGCAGATTTCCTATCCCGCCGCATCCGCAGCCTTTCAGGGGGCGAGGCGCAGCGCGTCGCCCTTGCGCTCGCCCTGATGCAGCGACCGCAACTGCTCGTCGCCGACGAGCCGACCTCGGCACTTGATGCGCAATCGCGGAGTGAGGTGGTAAGCGCCATGATGAGTGCAAGGTCTGAACGGGGAATGTCCGTTGTACTATTCTCTCATGATGTGGAGTTGATTGAGTGCATGGCCGATAGCGTTATAATCCTTGATACCGCTTGTTCGGCGATAAACAGTAAAGGGTGCCCTAGGCCGATCAGATTGCCCAGTGTGCGCTGGACATAGTAAAAGTTGTTACAATCCGCCGGCATGTTGGGACGCCATTCATCGCCGTCAGTCGATGAAACTCAAACATCGGCAATTCATTCTTGGCAAAGATCGCGATCGGGATCGAAAAGTGCGATCTCCATAACGATGCCAAGAACTGGATTCTCCGCGTCTCATCGCCCTGAGCGTTTCGGGATTACTCGGAAGGGTGGACCGACCAAGCTAATCTGTCACGACGGCAAGGATGCCTGCCCGTTCACGAATAAGCTCGAGCGCGGTCGCTCATCTGGCCGTCGGCGGCCGACAGCATCGTGGGTGATCATGCCGGCGCAGCAAAGGCATAGAGGAACGCCGAACCGTTCGTCGGGCCGTCAAGCAGCATCGGCGCTGCCATGCCGGATAGTAGGCCGCCAGCGGTGAACGTGGTCGTCTTCCAATAGCCGTGGGGAACGGCCGCCCGGCAACGCTTGCCGCATGGCGCCCTGCCGCGCAACCGGGCCATCGACGGCAGAAGTAAGGGCGGTCGGATGGATGCCCAACAGGGCGAGCTTGATCCCGCAGGCGTGCGGTGCAGATGGTGCAGGCGTCATGTGCCCGAGCGCCACAGTGAACAGAATGCGGTCGGTGCCGGTGTCGATCGATGGTGCAACGCGGCCGGTGCGGATGCGCCCAAACTCCCGCCCACCCGACGCATATTTCACGATGAGACCACGCTTGGTTAACGCGTCGAGCACGCATGAAAAGTCCACCTCATCCCAAGGCATGATATCGACTTTGAGCTGACGCGGACGCCATGCAAAGCGCCTCTAAGCGGGCGCCACAGTGAACAGCAGGTGGCCGGTGCCGGTGTCGGCTTCCTCGATCTGAGGATACGGCCCCAGCCCCATCTTCTGGCGCTTGCCGCCCCGCGCCCACATGAAAATAAGGACTTCGCGCCCGAGGCGAGACATGCTATCGAACGGTGATGCACTTTGAATTCTATCGCTCCGTTTCTGGACGAAGCACGCCGACTTTATCAAGCTGCTGCAACCCTCCCGCTTAGGATTGACGGGCAGACCTGCTTGCCCATTGTGATTTAAGCGAGCGATTAATTAACGAAAATGTTGTTTTGTTTATTAAGGCGAGGTGCTATTTAACGTCAGCACATCAATTGATCCCGGAAGGCTATGGATAGCAACGATCCCAACACCAACGGGCGACTGGGCCGCTTCGTGGAAACGGCAGTCGGTGGTGAACGGGTCAAAGCGTTTGTGCCGCCTCCCCTTCCCCCGGTTCCGCCAATCGCGATCGCCGGCCTGCTTACACGTCTCAGCGCGGCCGAGCGCGCGCTCGGACGGCTTGACGGTGTTTCGGTGTTGTTGCCCAACAAGGAACTGTTCCTCTACATGTACGTACGCAAGGAGGCGGTCCTTTCGTCCCAAATCGAGGGCACCCAATCGACGCTTTCCGACCTACTTCGCTTTGAAACGGAGGCGATCGGTGGCGAGCCCGTCGACGATATTCGCGAAGTCTCCAATTACGTCGACGCCATGATGTTCGGTCTCGAGCGTCTGGAGCAGCTACCGCTATCTCTGCGTCTTATTCGAGAAATGCATCAGCGGTTGTTGGACAGCGGCCGCGGTGGGACGAAGAGCCCTGGTGAATTCCGCACGACCCAGAATTGGATCGGCGGAACTCGGCCGGGAAACGCAATGTTCGTGCCCCCTCCTCCCAATGAAGTCATGAGTTGCCTTGGAGAATTGGAAAGGTTCGTTCATCTGGATACGCCCGACATTCCACCTCTGATCAAGGCGGGGCTCATTCACGTTCAATTTGAAACGATCCATCCTTTCCTGGACGGCAACGGCCGTCTCGGTCGGCTTCTGATCACTCTATTTCTTTGCGCCACGGGCGTACTCCGACAACCCCTGCTTTACCTCAGCCTCTATTTTAAGTCGCGCAGGACCGATTATTATCGCCTGCTGCAGGAAGTTCGCGAATACGGCACCTGGGAAGCTTGGCTCGAGTTCTTTCTCGATGGGATCGCTGACACAGCGGAACAAGCCTTCGAGACTGCCAATCAAATTGCACGACTTTTCGACAACGACCGCGAACGCATCGTTAGACGGTCTGAACGTACGGGATCGGTCCTCCAGATCCACGAAGTCATGCGCACGAGCCCTTATCTGACCGCCAGTACGGCAGTGAAGCGGAGCGGGCTGACCATGCCGACCGTTAACGCAGCTCTAGACCAACTCCAGAAACTCGGGATCGTTGAAGAAGCAACAGGTCGACGTCGTGGACGGGTCTTCGTCTATCGTGCCTACATGGAAATACTCAGCGACAGAGCAAGTGCATAACGCGTTCCAGTCGATAGATGACCTGAGACGCCAGCTCCCGAAACGGTTCAAGAGCCGTTGAAGCCAGCGGTTCCTATCTGGATGTCGGTATCTACCAGCGAGCTGGTCTGCCTGGACTGCGGCAAAGGCTTCGGCTCGCTGAAGCGCCTTTTGCAATCACGGCCTCACGCCTGACGACTACCGAGCACGGTGAGACTGTCAGCGGACTATCCGATGGCAGCCCCCGACCACGCTGAGACCCGATCGGCTCTGGCACAAGGCAAAGTGGTTAGCAAGGCCGCCATTGAAGAGTGGCCGCCGACCGTCTTCCTCTGGTTCTTCAGCACCACGCCAATCTGGGCATGGCTCACATGCTCAAGCCCAGCCCCTTCTTCAATCCTCGTGTCAGCTCGTACCTGCGGCTGAGCTCCTCCTTCTGAGCTCGATCGACGAGACGCGCTACCTCCTTGATGCGCTCGATTCTTGCGCCATCCTTCAATCCCAGCCGATCGAGCTCTTTCCTGAACTCACGCGGGTCCGAACTGCCGAAGCGCTGCTGAAGGGCATGGGCGATGGTCTTCGTCTCCTCAAGCACCTGCCGCCCGTCCGACGTGCCCGAGAGCTCCGCAAGGAACTTCGGCTTTTCAGCCTGCGGCAACGCGTCGAACTGCTTGAGGATGTCTTCACAGCGCTTGGTGAGACCGGGAACTTCGACCAGGTCTCTATGGTCGCGCTGCCAGACTTCAGACTGACGTTCCGCCTCAAGCCGCCACGTCCAGGTCTTGGCCGCCGAAGCGATGTGATGACCGAGTGCTTTGGCGAAGTGACGCGCCGCTTTGCGGTCCCTGTTGTCGCCAAACAGCCCTGCCTTGCCGCGCAGCGCTCCGAACCGTTCCGGATGCTCGGCAACGGAGTTCGCAAGTGTCTGCCCGCCTGCTTCCGTCTCGACGATCGCCGATCCGATTCTGACCGCAGCACTTTTCGGGTCGACATAGACCTCTCGGCCCACCGACCGCACCGCTTCCATCGCTTGGTCGAAGTCCGACTTTGCTTTTTCGCGCGCGATATCCTCGATGCTGCGTGCATAGTTCGTGATAGCCGGAATGAGCGGCTCGACCTTTTCCCTCGGTCCCTCGCCCGCCTCAGATCCACCTTGCCGTTCATAGACAGCACTTGACCTGGCCGCGTCGGGCGCGGCAGCGAAGGCAATCTCGCTTCGGATGCCGAACCCTTCAGCAAGTCCCCGGCGTGTGGCAAAGGTGCCGGTGTAGTCGAGCGTCGTTTCCTTCGCCCCCGATCGCCCCATGCTGGCGCTCAGCGCCGCGATGTCTTTGAGCTCGTCCTGGCCGGCATAGAGCCGCACATGCTCGCGATGGCGGGTCATTGCGACATAGGCAAGATGCCGGTCCATGGTGGTCGATGCCATGACAAAGGCTCGATCGACCGTTGCCCCTTGCGACTTGTGGATGGTCGTCGCGTAGCCATGGTCAAAGGATTGGTAACTGTTGACCGGTATGGAGATTGAGCGGGTGCTTTTAGCTGCGCCCGCACCGCCGTCGAGACGTATCTGTAGTGCGTCCGGCTCGACGGCCTCAACGGTGCCAAGCATGCCGTTCTTCACGCCGAGATCCCGGTTGTTTTCGAGAAGCACGATGCGGTCACCGCGGGCAAAGGACCGCTCGCCATCGTTGGTGCGGTAAACGCGTTCACGCCCAAGTGCCGCATCCTCCTCGTCACCCCGCGCCAGTTGGCGACGCTCCTGAAGACCCAACCGGATGTCGGTATTGATCGCACGGACATCGACGCGGCGATGGGCCAGTGCGATGCGTGAGCCGGAAGGGTGGACTTCTTTGTCTGAGAGATAGTCGCTGACCAAAGCCGCTCGAGCGTCGAGGCGATTGTCGAGATACCGGACCGCGCCACGCTCGGCATAGATCGACAGGCCCTCTCCCGTGCGATGCGTGGCAAAGGCGATCGAAGCCTCCCTCTGCCAGGCTTCTCTCTGACGGCGGATTTCGGAGAGTTCGACAGCACCGACCCGTTCCGCAATTGCGCGGAAAGGAGACCCCGCGCCGATCGCCTGCAGCTGCTCGTGATCGCCGACGAGAACAAGCTTGGCCCCCCTTGCTTCGGCCTCGTTCACGAATTGCGCAAGCTGGCGGCTTGCGATCATGCCCGCCTCATCGATGACGAGGATGTCTCCCTTTCCGAGCAGCCCCCTCTCGTTCTGCCAGCCGTATTGCCAGGAGGCCAAGGTGCGCGACGCAATCCCGGAGGACTCCTCCAGTCCTTCCGCCGCCTTGCCGGCAAGCGCCGCACCATGCACGCGATACCCCGCAGCAACCCAGGCCTCGCGCGCCGCCGCCAGCATGGCGGATTTACCGGCGCCGGCAAAGCCAATCACGGTCGCGATCTGCTCGGGTCCGGCGATGTGGCGCACGGCCGCGCGCTGCTCGGCGCTCAAGCCCACGCGCATCGTCTTTCCGTCGCCATCGAGCGGACGCTGCCCGCTTCCGTTGCCCTTCTCAGAACGCGAAGAGGACGCGTTCGCGCGAATGGCCTGGTCGTGAATGTCCAGCGCCCGGTCGACATGGGAACGATGAACAGGGTGGCTATGAGATTGGCGCATCCGGTCTGCACCAGACGCCATCGCGTGTTCGATCTCGACCATCTCGCGCGTCGAGTATCGCGCCAGTTCCGTCGCAGTTTCAGGCTTCAATTCGACAAGCGCCGGCGACGCCATGACCGCGGCAAAAGCGTTTCGGAACCGGTCCGGATCGTCGATGTAGCGATGCAGCGCGCGCGCCACGTCATGGCGATCAAAGACGCTCTTCTCGCCCGTGATGATCGAAAGCACTTCTTCAGGTTTTCTGCGGATCAATTCGGCGTTGAACCGCGCCGCCTTGTCGTCAATCCGAGCACGCGACACGCTGAAGCCTCGCCGGTCCATCTGCGAAGCGTGCGGGCCCATATGCTCCGTCGGCTCGATCTCAAGACCACGCTCCAGATGCGAGCGATGGTCGATGCGAATGTCCAATCCAAGCCTTGCCAGATGACGGTTGGCTTGATGCTCCCAGAGCTGCCGAATATCACGAAGCTGCATGTGCGAGGTCGGCTGATCGTGGTTGAGCAGCCATTTGTTCTCACGCTCGATCAGCGTCTTCTCGCCGAACCCCTGCTCGCTCACAACCCTGGTCGTCATCACCACATGCGCGTGGACGTTGCGGATGTCGCTTTCGCCCTGTGGTTGATGAATGGAGAAGTCGACAACAGTGCCATAACGGTTCGCAAGGTCTCGCGCAAAGTCACGCGTCAGCACCAGGCGATCGCTTGCACTGATCTCATGCGGAAGGGCGATCTCGAACTCACGCGCCACGCGGGCATCCTTGCGTGTCTCGGCGCGCTCAACCGCATTCCAGAGCGTCGAACGATCGCGTGCCCACGCCGCATTCATCCCATCGGGAAGAACGATCTCCGAATGCTCAACACCTTGTTTCCTCGTAAAGTCGTGCACGATGCCATCGCGCTCGTTCAGCATCTTTGTCGCTGTGCGATAGGCAATCGCCGCGACGGCGCTTCGGCCCCCACTTCGGGCGATCGGCTTCATGCTGCAATGGTAGATGGCCAAGCGACACTCTCCAAAGGCGTACAACCATACCAAGCACTGAGTTGCTATGCAACTCGTAAGTGCGTCCTTATCACTTCACTCGCTTCGCTCCCTCCGTTCGGGATCATGCAAGATGCACCGTTCCAGTGACAATTCAGGGGTGTGCAAACCGACGGAGCAAACTACTTTCAGCCATAGCGCGCAATGGCGGAATTTCTCTATCACAGCGCGCACAGGGAGGGCCTCTTGGTACGCAAACCGATCACACAGCGCCTCGCCGAACTGGAGGAGCGCAAGAAGGCGCTGAAGGCTCGGCTCGGAAAGCAGGAACGCGCCCAGGACACCCGCCGCAAGATCCTCCTTGGTGCATTAGTGCTCCACCGGCTGGAACAGTCCGATAGTCCGGACTTCACCCGTCGCCTGCGGGAGTGGCTCAGCAGGGAACTGCCTGGCTTCCTCGTCCGCGATGGCGACAGGGCCCTGTTCGACGACATCCTCAGCCCGGCCGAAACCGACGTGAACGGCGAGCCGGCAGAATGAACCGCACCGCGTTTCTCAAGGCGTTGGTCACGGCGCCCTTCCTCGCGATGTTCAGTGTCGTACTCGGCTTCCTTGTTTCGGCGCTGATGCTCCTTGCCAATTTTCTCATCCATCTGATCGGCGGTCTTGAGCAGGGGCAGATCAGCCTGCTCGTCCACGCGCTCGCCAGGTATCTGCCGCTCGTGTTCGGAGTGGGAGGCTTCTTCTCGGCGTTCATGACGGATGCGCCGCTCTCCTCTGTGTTTGGCACCGCCCGCTGGGCAAACGCAAAGGAAATGCAGAAGCTCTCCACTACGGATGTCGGCCTGGTGATTGGCCGGGATCCGGGAACGGAAAAGTTGCTGCGCTATGATGGACCAGCACACCTGTTGACGATGGCGCCAACCAGAACCGGCAAGGGTGTCGGCACGATCATACCCAACCTGCTCACCGTCGATCGCTCGGTGATCTGCGTCGATCCGAAAGGTGAAAACGCCATCGTCGCCGGCGCTGCCCGCGAGCAGATCGGACCGGTTCATATTCTCGATCCGTTCGACGTCACCGGCAGACAATCCTCCTCATACAATCCGCTTGAATTGCTCGATCCTGATGGACTTGATGTCGCCGAGGACGCTGCAATGCTGGCCGACGCGCTCGTCGTCGACGAGCCGAACATGGCGGGCGAGGCGCATTGGAACGAAGAGGCGAAAGCACTGATCGCCGGCCTCATCCTCAAGATCATCGCCTCAGAATCCCCGCGCCGCCGAAACCTTACAACCTTGCGCGAATATCTCACCCTGGCGCCGGAACGCTTCCTTGCGCTGATGGCGCGCATGCAGGCGATGGACGCGGCCAATGGTCTGATTGCCCGCTCGGCCAATCGCCATCTCGGCAAAGCCGACCGCGAAGCTGCCGGTGTGCTGTCGGCCGCGCAGCGCCACACCCATTTCCTCGATGGCCCACGCATGACCGCGGTGCTTTCCCGATCGGAGTTTCGCTTCGGTGATTTGAAACAGCACGACGCCACGGTGTTCCTTGTCCTCCCACCCGACCGGCTGTCGACCTATTCGCGATGGCTGCGCCTTTTGATCACCCAGAGCCTCACTGACATGGCGCGTGAGGCGGCAAAGCCAGCCAGTCCCGTGCTCTATCTCCTGGACGAGTTCGCAGCCCTCGGCCATCTCGCTCCGGTCGAACGGGCGATGGGCTTGATGGCTGGCTATGGCGTGCAGCTCTGGCCGATCCTGCAGGACATTCATCAACTGCGTGCCACCTATGGCCGGGGTGCCGGCACCTTCCTGTCGAACGCGGCCGTGCTTCAGGTCTTCGGCGTCAATGACATCGAGACGGCGGAGCTCATCGCCCGCACGATCGGCAAGACGGACGTCAGCTACACCACCCGCTCCTGGAGCAGGGGCGATACGTCGCATTCCGAACACATCTCGGCACGTGACCTTATCAATGCCGATGAGATCCTGCGCCTGTCGAGTGCCCAGATGCTCCTGCTGCGACAGGGGCAATCGCCGGCCGTCGTCTCCAAGATCCGCTACTTCGAGGATCGGGAGTTCGTCGGCTTGTTCTCGCCATCGTCCTGACCTTCTTCCGATGTCGCTTGCCGCCATTCGGGGCGATACAATGGAGCACCGATCGGTTCTGTCTCGGACGCGGACCGGTTTAGATCGGTTGGCTGCACGGACGATGATGTATGACAATCTCAGAACAGGCGGCAGAACGCGCTAGTCCGCGTCAGCGGCAGAGCGACCGTTGAAACGCTCGTGGCGATCTGCGGCCGCGATTGTCCGATGTCCGACTTCGCCCAGTGTCTTCGGAGCCCACACCCGTGGATGCCGTTGAATTGCATCATGTGCGTCTTGTCGGTGCACCCACCACGACAGGTGCTCAACTGGCGTGACGAGGCGGCCATTACTGCATGGCCGTCAGCGAGTTTAAATCACTTTGCCTTGGCTTCTTTGCTGGAGCGTGAAATTTTTTGCCCGAGGCCCATCTGCTTTGCCAGGGTCGATCGGGCTTCGGCGTAGTTGGGGGCAACCATCGAATAGCTTGAAGGCAGGCTCCACCGAGCGCGGTATTCATCAGGGCTGAGACCGTGATTCGTTCGCAGATGGCGCTTCAGCGATTGGAAGCGCTTGCCGCAGTCCAGGCAGACAAGCTCGCTGGCAGACACCGACTTCTTGATTGGAACCGCCGGCTTCAACGGTTCTTCAGCCACTTCGGGAGCTTGCGTTGCAGCGGCATCGCCGAGGCTACGCAATGCGCCATGCACGTCGCTGATCAGAGCGGGAAGACTTGCCTGCGGAATCACATTCTTGGAAATGTAGGCGGAAACCACCTCTGCCGTCAGTTGGGCCAACTCGTGGAGCAAAGTTCCCTCCCGGTGTTACGTTGGGCTCACCGCTTACAGCAGGACGTCTTGTCAATACAAGTCACGGGCCACAACAACTCCGCGTGTGCTTCCGACTTTCTTCGCTACAGCGTGCACCCCTTCGAACAGGTGATGGAACGCGCAAATCCATCTTACACCTGTTCGACGTGTGCCTGACGCGGCGTTGGGGGGCGTAGACGCTTCGATTTGCCACCGCCCTTCATGGGACGAAAAACCCTTCGACATCAGCTCCATTGGACGCATGAAGCACAGCGCCACCAAGTTGGACTGCTTAATCCTCTAATTGTGGACCTATCTCCCTTCGCGTAAAAGCTTCAGATGCGCAATCACGCTGGAAACGCTACGATGGATGCGATTCACACCGAAGGCTTCGACGCTGCTTTGACCCTGACCGATCATATTGAGCATCTGCCGGACAAAAAGCGCCGCGAACTGGCCCGCATCATCGAAATCCTGTTTGCCGAGGTCGAGCAGTTCCAGGCGACCAAGCTGTCCGGCAAGAAAGGCGGCGGCAAGATCCTGAAGGTGATACTCTACGGGTCCTACGCCCGTGGCGATTGGGTCGAGGATCGTTTGAGCGGATATCGTTCAGACTACGACCTTTTGATCGTGGTCAGCACCAAATCTTTTGCCGATGAGAGCGATCTCTGGGAAGGCATCGAAGAGCAGCTGCTGAAGGAGCAGATCGCCCACCGCATCGAGACACCGGTCGTCCCGATCGTCCACACCTTGCAGGACGTCAACGACCAGCTTTCCCGCGGACGTCCCTTCTTCGTCGACATCGCCATGGATGGCATCGTCCTCTACGAAGCGCCGGGCTACCACTTTTCACAGCCAAAATCGCTAACTGTGGAAGAACAGTATGCCGAGGCGCGCGGGTATTTTGAAGAGTGGTCAAAGAGCGCGGACGCTTTCAATGCATCTGCAAGCTTCCTTTTCAAAAGGGGTAATTTGAAGGAAGCCGCCTTCAACCTGCATCAGACAGCAGAGCGTCTTTATCACTGCGCTCTGCTCACACTGACGCTCTACAGCCCAAAGTCTCATCGCATCAAGGTCCTTCGATCCCAGGCCGAAGGGATTGACAATCGACTGATTGCCGCCTGGCCACGCGACAACCGGTTTTCTCGTCGCTGTTTTGAGCTGCTTTCACGCGCCTATGTGGAAGCGCGTTACTCGTCGCAATATGCGATCAGCAATGAGGAACTCACCTGGCTTGTTGACCGGGTGAAGGTTCTGCAGAGCCTGGTGGAAACGATCTGCCGGGAACGGCTTTCCCTGTAGTTGCGCTGCGGGCATAGTCGCCTACCAATTCTCTTCCGTTGCTCGCAGGCCTCAGAGCCTGACCGAAAAAGAGTTGAGTGAAATCAGCAGGTTGTGATCCCTTCGGATTTGCTAGGATTCGATGGAGATTTTATGGCCTGGACTGATTTCATCCTCGTCAGTATGGGCGACTGCCGCTGCGTTATGCAAGTGACATGACGGATCGAGAATGGTCGTCGATTGAGCCCTTCATGCCGCCGCCACGCAGACTTGGCCGACCTCGTCGGACGCTGCTGCGTGAGGTCGTCAACGCTCTTTTGTATATTGCCTCGACGGGCTGCCAGTGGCG
The DNA here is from genome assembly GCF_056159645.1 of Mycoplana sp. ABR4_002. Lineage (NCBI taxonomy): Bacteria > Pseudomonadati > Pseudomonadota > Alphaproteobacteria > Hyphomicrobiales > Rhizobiaceae > Mycoplana > Mycoplana sp. ABR4_002. Next base: position 230,355 of record NZ_JBSWVO010000003.1, on the reverse strand, counting down.
AATGTTACCAAAGGATTTTCCGCCCTACTCGACGATCCAGAGCTACTTCTATGCATGGCGAGCGAGCGGGCTATTGGGGAAGATCAACCATCATCTCGTGATGGAAGCGCGAGAACTGGAGGGCAGAGAGGCGAGCCCTACAGCCTGAGTGATCGATAGCCAGCGCGTCAAAACCACGGAAAGCGGCGGCATTCGGGGGTATGATGCGGGCAAGAAGATCAAAGGCCGCAAGCGTCACATCATCGTTGACACGCTCGGACTGATGGTCGGCCTCATGGTGCGCAGCGCTGACATCCAGGATCGCGACGGTGCTCCCGATCTCTTGAAATCCATCCGCCACAGGTGGCCATGGTTGTTGCATGTCTTTGTCTTTGCAGATGGCGGCTATGCGGGCGACAGGGGCGACTGAAGAAGATCGGGCGCTGGACGGTCGAGATCATCAATCGCACCGACAAGGCAAAAGGCTTCGAGGTTCTGCCGCGCAAATGGGTCGTAGAACGCACCTTCGCCTGGCTCGGCAGATGCAGAAGTTTGGCCAAGGACGTCGAAAAATCCATCGCCTCTTCAGAGGCATGGAAAGACGCCGCTATACTTTCACGAAGGAGGGCTTCGTTGGTCGCCCCCCTCTGCCGCAACTGCAAAGAAAAACTGACCTGATGTGGTGGACTGCCTCCGCTCCCGGCATCGCGATGTGCCAAAGTGAGGCTGTCGAAAGTCACATGAGGGAGAACCGTCTCTGGACGATATTACCCGTGGCAGGTCACTACCGCTGGCACAGGCGCGCGTCCGCAGCTCAGACTTGTGATTGCCCTTTCATCGATGCAGGTATTGGTTGCGGTTACATAAAAACATGTTAATGCTATCCACAGTGAAGCGGATTAGCTTCGAATCCCATACTTGCGTGTCCGACCAGTAAGTGCCGCCTGAGGGCGAGCGTGAAGCCCGTGGCTACTCACGACTGGGAGTCCACGCACCTGCCGGCTGCTATGCTGGTGGGGCAGAACCTATTTCCGAACGTTAGCCAATGGCGAATCCAACGTTCGGCAGCGCAGCGGAGACTCACATGGCAAAGAGACCCCACATAAACGAATTGTTCACACCTGCCACCCTGATTAAGATAGTAATAATTCCGGCCATAGCTGCAACTCTCTTCTTTATACTTCCGTTACCAGACGAAATAGTCGTAGTTATGCTTATTGCATTGGCCGCATACTTATACGGGGTAGTCAGAGACAAAATAGTGATTAGCGACTACGGCCCGACCTCGACAGCTAGCGAGGGTGAGGAGTTGGTGGAAAAAGACGAAAGAGGCGGAAATAAACACAATGACAACAAGTGAAACTCGCAATCCGAATGAAGATGCCGCAACTTAAGTAGTGGGAGCGGAGCGTTCGGATCGCGGCGACGCGAGGATCAGCGCCTGCGTGAGCTACAGTGGGGACTTGGGTCATTCTTTGGCATGTGTCTTCGAAAACGGGCGAGTTGGACTTCGGGATCGTAAAAGGACCGGGTGCTCCCGGCCAGCGCCGCCTCGCGGGTACTGTGGATGAGAACGACGCCCCTATCGGTCCGCTGGGCGGTCAGCCGGCGAACCGGCTACCGAACAGCCCCGCCGGCGGGCAGACGGCGCAACCAAACGCTGGTGTCAGCCAGCGCGGTTTCATGCGAGCGATGGTTGTTGACTATTCCCGACCGGCCCACGCTTGATACCGCGTTGTAGGCTTCCCGTTCAACTGAGCTATGGTTGCGAATATATCTGACGGCGAAGCCCAGCACTCCCCAGTGGATGAAGGTTGCATCAGTGTCCGCTTCGGGATTCTGTCGACCGAAAGTTGTCGGTCAGGAAGCGTGAAGAGTTTCGGGCGCCGGCAGGCGTACGAAAGTCCCCGAGGAAGGAACCCGCGGGCCACAGGTGATGGCTATGGGGATTTCGGATTTCGGCTGGTGTCGGGGATTGCGCAACTTCTGCCGGGCAGGACTAAGATCGGTGAGGACGGACCGCTGGGCCTTTCGGCCGCGGGGCATCGTCGGCTCGGTGCGCGGCCGGACGCGCCTGTGTCGGCATCGACGATCTCCATGGACGCGCGTGGGGGGCCTGTGGCTGCAGGCTGGACTACGCCATGCCGGGTCATGGGGCGTTCTCCCGGTCTGTCTCTGCTTTGCCCGGCGGCCCGCGCGGCTGCTTCCACCGTTCGAACACCTCGATGACGATCATGCGTCCGCCGCAGCAGGGGCATGGCGGGCGGAAGTCTTCCGGTTCGTCTGGTGTGTCGTCATCAGGCGGCGCCGCGACATCCAGGAGTGCGCGGGCGAGCGCGAGACTGGCCCTGCGGGCGGAGGCAGCCAGCAGACCGTAGTGGCGGATGCGGTGGAAGCCTCGTGGCAGGACATGGATCAGAAAGCGGCGGATGAACTCGTCGGCCGCAAGCGTCATGACCTGCTGCCGGTCCGTGCCGTCGCGGCGGTAGTCCTTGTAGCGGAAGGTGACGCCGGTCTCGCCGAAGGCGATCAGCCGACTGTTCGAGATCGCCACGCGGTGGGTGTAGCGCGACAGGTAGGCGAGCACCGTCTCCGGTCCGGCGAAGGGTGCCTTGGCGTAGACCACCCAGCGCTTCTTTCGGACGGGAGCAAGGTGGCGCAGGAATGCCCGCCGCTCGGCGAGATGGGCAAGGGTGCCGAAGAAGCTGAGCCGTCCCGCGTCGTGCAGAGCGACCAGCCGGGTGAGGAAGAGGCGGCGGAACAGCTTGCCGAGTACGCGCACCGGAAGGAGGAAGGCCGGGCGCGACGATATCCACCGATTGCCGTCGAGCGAAATGCCGCCGCCCGGCACGATCATGTGGACGTGCGGATGATGGGTCATCGCCGACCCCCATGTGTGGAGCACGGCGGTGATGCCGATCCTCGCGCCGAGGTGCTTGGGATCGGCGGCAATCGTAATCATCGTCTCCGACGCCGCCTTGAACAGCAGGTCGTAGACGAGCGTCTTGTTCTGGAAGGCGATGTCGGCGACCTCGGCCGGCAGCGTGAACACGACGTGGAAGTAGCCGACTGGCAAGAGGTCGGCCTCGCGTTCGGCAAGCCATGTCCGTGCCGCCGCGCCCTGGCATTTTGGGCAATGCCGATTGCGGCAGGAGTTGTAAGCGATGCGCCACTGGCCGCAGTCCTCGCAGGCCTCAACGTGACCGCCGAGCGCTGCGGTGCGGCAGTTCTCGATCGCCGACATGACCTTGAACTGGGTAAGGCTCAGGTGACCTGCATGGGAGGCCCGGTAGACAGGCCCCGCTGCACGGAAGATGTCGGCGACCTCGATCAAGGGGCGCACGGCTCAGCCGTCGGGCGAGATCTCTCCCGGCCTGAACAGGCCGAGCTTGTCGAGCGGGCTCGTGACCGTTCTCACCGTCTTGGTCGATGAGCAATCGAGATCCTATCGTCCGGTTCGAAACCCAGCTCCGGGAATTCGGTGTCGCAAACGATGCAGAGCTGGAGGCAATCCGTCAGTCCGTTCGCGATGAGATCGCGGCAGGTATCGAATTCGCAAAGGCAAGTCCGGCGCCCGACGTCGCTGAGTTGGCTGAGAATGTCTATACGGAGCAGGCATAATGGACACCGGTGTTCGAGAACTCAGCTACTCCCAGGCCATCCAGGAAGCCATGGCGATTGCAATGGAGGCGGATGAGCGTGTCATTCTGATGGGCGAAGATATCGGCGTTTACGGTGGCGCGTTTCAGGTAACCGGCGATCTCATCGACAGGTTCGGCCCTGATCGCGTAATGGACACTCCGATTTCCGAACTAGGCGGCGCAGGTGTCGCGGTTGGTGCCGCGATGACCGGATTGAGACCGATTTTCGAGTTTCAGTTCTCTGATTTCGCGGCACTGGCGATGGAGCAAATCGTCAATCAGGCTGCCAAGATGCGCTATATGCTTGGCGGCGAAGTGTCAGTGCCGGTTGTTATGCGGTTTCCAGCCGGCTCTGGCACCGGGGCGGCCGCCCAGCATAGCCAGAGCCTGGAGGCGTGGTTGGGACATGTACCCGGCCTGAAGGTCATTCAGCCCGCGACACCGCACGATGTCAAAGGCATGCTGCTGGCCGCTGTCGCCGATCCGGATCCGGTCATGATCTTCGAGCACAAGCTTCTGTACAAAATGAAGGGACCGGTTCCCGAAGGTCATTATACGGTCCCTCTCGACAAAGCGGAAATCCGCCGACAGGGCAAGGATCTTAGCATCGTCGCGACGTCGATCATGGTCCACAAAGCGCTGGATGCAGCTGAACAGCTGGCCGGCGAAGGCATTGATGTCGAAGTAATCGATCTTCGTTCGGTGCGGCCGATCGATAGGGCAACCGTGATCGCAAGCGTCAAGAAGACAACGAGGCTGCTCTGCGTCTATGAGGGTGTCAAGACTCTTGGTGTCGGCGCAGAAATAAGCGCTATGATCGCCGAGAGCGATGCATTCGACTACCTAGATGCACCGATTGTCCGTCTTGGGGGCTCCGAGACCCCGATTCCGTACAATCCAGAGCTTGAAAAGGCTGCTGTTCCGCAAGTCCCGGACATTCTAAGTGCCGCGCGGGACCTCGTGCGGGGAGCGCGATAGTATGGCAACAGAAATCATCCTCCCAAAGGTCGACATGGACATGGCGACCGGCAAGATCTCGAAGTGGTTCTTCAAGGAAGGCGACCGTATCGGCAAGGGCGATGTCCTGTTCGAGATCGAAACCGATAAAGCTGCGATGGAAATAGATTCCCCCGCTACGGGCATTCTTCGAAACGTCACCGGCGAAGAAGGCGTTGATATCGCGGTGGGGTCGGCAGTCGCTTGGGTCTACGAGGAAGGGGAGGAATATCAGGTTGCGCCTGCATCATCTCCTTCGGCCGCTCCTGCAACGGCGGAGGCCACCAACGTGACCGCTGCGGCTCCGGTCACTGAGCAAAGCCATACTGAATTGCCGGATGCCGGAAGCTCAATCAGAGCTACGCCCCTTGCAAGGCGCTTGGCCCGAGAAGGCGCTATTGATTTGGGATCCGTGGCAGGCACCGGCCCACATGGAAGGATCGTGAGCGCTGATGTTTCAAAGGCTCTCCTTGCCAAGGCGCCAGTTGCTCCGCCAGCGCCTGCCGGCGCTGAAAATCGTGCCCGACAGCTGTCTTTCGACGGCTCTCTGAAGCTGTTTGCCGAAGGTACCTTCGATCTGCAACCTCATACACCCATGCGAAGGACGATCGCCCGGCGATTGCTGGAAGCAAAGACAACTGTTCCACATTTCTACCTCTCGGTTGATTGCCATATCGATGCTTTGCTCAAGCTGCGAACCGACCTGAATGCCTCGGCGCCAGTGTCGGATGGCACGCCAAAATTTAAGTTATCGGTCAATGACATGGTCATCAAGGCCTATGCGCTGGCCCTCGGATCAACACCAGACGCGAATGTATCTTGGACGGAAGAGAACCTCGTGCGCCATCATTCCGTTGATGTAGGAGTTGCCGTTTCCGTGGCAGGCGGGCTGATAACGCCGATCATTCGAAGTGCGGAATCCAAGACGCTTTCGACGATCTCCAACGAAATGAAAGATCTGGCTGCGCGAGCCAGGTCGGGGAAATTGAAGCCGGCCGAGTACCAAGGCGGCACAGGAGCGATATCGAACCTCGGCATGTTCGGGGTGAAGGAATTCGCAGCAATCATCAACCCTCCCCATTCAACCATCCTGGCTGTTGGCTCTGGAGAGAAAAGGCCCGTCGTCAACGCTCAAGGCGATTTGTCGAGCGCGACCGTAATGACCGTGACCTTGTCAACGGATCATCGCGCGGTGGATGGCGCTCTAGGCGCAGAGCTGATCGGAAAATTCCGAACGCTCATTGAGAACCCGATGAGCATGCTGATCTAGTTTCCTCCCAGCCTCGGGGGATCTTGCCGCGACGCGAATACGTCGTGACGGATCCCCCAATCTTTTCAAGGAAAACAGATGTCCTACGACGTCATCATCATCGGCTCCGGCCCCGGCGGCTATGTCGCCGCCATCCGCGCCAGCCAGCTCGGTCTCAAGACCGCGATCGTCGAGCGCGAACATATGGGCGGCATCTGCCTGAACTGGGGCTGCATACCGACAAAGGCGCTGCTGCGCTCGGCCGAGGTACTCGACCATGCCAATCACTTTAAGGATTATGGTCTGGTTCTCGAGGGCACAGTCAAGCCGGATGCCAAGGCCGTCGTTGGCCGCTCGCGCGCCGTTTCCGCCCGCCTGAATGCCGGCGTCGGCTTCCTGATGAAGAAGAACAAGATCGACATCATCTGGGGCGAAGCAAGAATCACCAAGCCGGGTGAGATCGTTGTCGGCAAGTCGTCGAAGCCTGTCGTCGAACCGCAGCATCCGCTGCCGAAGAACGTCAAGGGTGAGGGCACCTATGCCGCCAAGCACATCATCATCGCGACCGGCGCCCGCCCGCGCGCTCTGCCCGGCATCGAGCCTGATGGCAAGCTGATCTGGACCTATTTCGAGGCCCTGAAGCCGGATGCGCTGCCGAAGTCGCTGATCGTCATGGGTTCCGGCGCGATCGGTATCGAATTCGCAAGCTTCTATCGTTCGATGGGCGTCGATGTCACGGTGGTCGAGGTCATGCCGACCATCATGCCGGTCGAGGACGCCGAAATCACTGCCATAGCCCGCAAGCGGCTTGAAAAGCGCGGCCTCAAGATCTTTACCAGCGCCAAGGTCACGAAGGTCGAGAAGGGCGCCAATAGCATCACCGCCCATGTCGAGACTTCAGATGGCAAAGTGCAGCAGATCACCGCCGACCGGATGATTTCGGCCGTCGGCGTCCAGGGCAACATCGAAAACCTTGGCCTCGATACGCTCGGCATCAAGACCGACCGCGGCTGCGTCGTCGCCGACGGTTACGGCAAGACCAATGTCGCGGGCATCTATGCGATCGGCGATGTCGCCGGCCCGCCGATGCTGGCGCACAAGGCTGAGCATGAAGGCGTCGTCTGTGTCGAAAAAATCGCCGGCCTGCCGAGTGTCCATCCCACAGACAAGGGCAAGGTCCCGGGCTGCACCTACTGCAATCCGCAGGTCGCCTCCGTTGGCCTCACCGAAGCCAAGGTCAATGAACTGGGCCGCGACATACGTGTCGGCCGCTTCTCCTTTGCGGCGAACGGCAAGGCGATCGCGCTCGGCGAAGACCAGGGCATGGTGAAGGTAATCTTCGACAAGAAGACCGGCGAGCTGCTCGGCGCCCACATGGTCGGCGCCGAAGTCACCGAGCTCATCCAGGGCTTTGTCGTCGCGATGAACCTCGAGACGACGGAAGAAGAGCTGATGCACACGATCTTCCCGCATCCCACAGTCTCCGAGACGATGAAGGAAGCAGTGCTCGATGCCTATGGCCGTGTGCTGAACGCTTAGTTCGTCCAGAGAGATTTAGTTTCATCGTTTGGCGAAAACGACAGGCGGCTTTCGAGGGAAACCGCGGGAGGGAGAATTCGGATGGCAAGGATAACCCTAAGACAGTTGCTGGATCATGCGGCGGAGGAGGGCTACGGCGTACCCGCCTTCAATATTAATAACATGGAACAGGCGCTCGCCATCATGGAAGCCGCGGATGCGGCTCGTGCACCCGTCATCATGCAGGCATCGCGTGGTGCGCGGGCCTATGCCCATGACATCATGCTCAAGCACATGATGGATGCGGTCGTCGAAATCTACCCGCATATCCCGGTTTGCGTGCATCTTGACCACGGCAACGATCCGGCCAGCTGTATGACGGCAATCCAGGCGGGCTTCACGTCAGTGATGATGGATGGCTCGCTGAAAGCGGATGCGAAGACACCCGCCGACTGGGACTATAATGTCGACGTGACCAAAAGAGTAACCGAGATGGCGCATCTCGGCGGTATTTCCGTTGAAGGCGAGCTCGGTGTGCTTGGCTCTCTGGAGACGGGCATGGGAGAGGCCGAAGACGGGCACGGCGCGGAAGGCAAGCTGTCTCACGACCAGTTGCTGACGAACCCGGACGAGGCAGTGAAATTCGTGCGCGAAACACGGGTCGATGCACTGGCGATCGCCATGGGCACCTCGCACGGCGCCTACAAATTCACGCGCAAGCCTGATGGTTCGGTGCTGGCGATGAATGTCATCGAAGAGATCCACCGCAAGCTGCCTAACACGCATCTCGTCATGCACGGCTCGTCGTCGGTTCCGATCGAGCTGCAAGATATCATCAACAAATATGGCGGTCGGATGGAACCCACATGGGGCGTGCCGATCGAGGAAATCCAGCGCGGCATCAAGAATGGCGTTCGCAAGGTCAATATCGACACTGACGGCCGGATGGCCATGACGGGGCAGATCCGTCGGATCTTGCAGGAAGATCCGAGCGAATTCGACCCCCGCAAATATCTGAAGCCGGCAATGGCCGCGCTCACCAAGCTTTGCAAGGAGCGCTTCGAGCAGTTCGGCACCGCCGGCATGGCGGCGCGCATTCCACCCCTTCCCGTTTCTGCGATGGCAAGTCGCTATGCGTCCGGTGCGCTCGATCCCGTTTTCTCTTGACTCGCAACGCGGCACATCTGTCAGAACGTTTGTCTACATTGAACATTCTTTGCAGGGTTGTAGGCCAGTGCTTTGGGCGGAGAAATGGACAGGATTCTCGCCCGGTTCAGCATTCAAACGAAGTTTGGCTGCTGCTAATTACCATTGCCGCCGTCGGCTTCATGGGGTTTTATGCGACAAGGGTGCTGGAAGCGCGACTGAACGTAATGAATGCTCGCGGAGCAAGTTGACGACCTCGTCCAATTAGTCGATTCCTTTGCATTGAGTGAGGCGCGAATAGTTCACACCGAAAAGACTGGCTAGGCGTCGATGACAAACTCGCTTCAGCTCACTCACCATCTAGACACCAGATACGGAAAGCTTGCTTGTTGAAGTTCGATGAAAATAAAGAATTCTCTGCTTTTCTCTTCGATATGGACGGGACACTCCTGACGTCCATCGCTGCCGCCGAGCGCGTTTGGGGTACGTGGGCGCAAGGTCAAGGCCTGGATCCAATTGCGTTCTTGCCTACAATGCATGGGCAAAGGGCGATTGACACTATTCGCCGACTGGAACTTCCGGGAGTGGATCCGGAGATCGAAGCTGCCAAGATCACCCAAGCAGAGATAGATGATGTTCAGGGGGTTGCCGCGATCGCTGGAGCTGCAGAGTTCTTAGCTGCGCTTCCCAATGATCGTTGGGCGATTGTCACATCTGCTTCAAAAAAGCTCGCGGAAAGGCGACTTGAGGCGGCCGGGCTAGCCATGCCTCGCGTTATCGTTACTGCGGAAGATGTTACGAATGGTAAACCAGACCCCCAATGTTTTCTTCTCGGGGTAAAGCGGCTTGGGTTTCGGGCTGCGGATTGTCTTGTGTTTGAGGATGTTGAGGCTGGTGTTGAAGCAGGACGCGCAGCAGGTGCCGACGTGATGGTTGTGACGGCGGCCGGTCATGGTCTTGATTTGCCGGACATCCCAACAATAGAAAATTACACGAACATTCTTCCGGTAGTTTCGGCGGAAGGCCTACTGTCGATCAAATCCATATGCCGGCCACAGTTTGGCGCACCCGCGCGACGACCTGCTAAAACAATTCCACAATAAGGTGCTGGAAATGATGAGCGCAATTCCACCTTGAGAGGGCGCATCCTCCTCGTCCGTATGTGCCTCCAGCTTGCCTACGGTGGTTGGACCGCTTGTCGATATGTCCAGATCTGTGCCGGTCGAACCGGGGACGCATCCGTGATAAGCGCCATTCGTGACGGCACGATATGCGGCTTCATTGGCGTCGGAACCGAATGGCCGAACCAGACCTTATGCGTGCCGCGACCCGGAAAGCGGCGAGCAGCAGCACGCTTGACGGCCGGAGTATTCGAGGCGGAGAGAATGCTGGCGCCAGCAGGATTGGCAGTCGCATGTGTGACGGCCTCGACGAGGGCTGGGTGACCGTAGCCGAGACTGGCCGCTCCCCACGCACCGGAGAGGTCCATGAGTTCGCGTCCGCCCTCTTCGACGAGCCGTGCTCCTCGTCTGCCGGTGATGGCAAGGGGAAAGAAGCGCAGCTTTTGCTAGCTACCGATTGCCGCGTCGTCCCGGTTTTAGAGACCGCGCGCCATTGCGGTCTTGAGACAGCGCGTGAGCCGGTTACCCCATTCGGCAACGCCGGAAAGTGTGTCGATTAAATCATGTCGAACCTCAATGAGCGCGCCCGGCAGGCCGCGGGAGTCGGCATGAACCGGCACGGTATAGTCTTCGTCCCGATGGATCGTATACGGCTCGTTGTCGCCGATGGTCAGGTCCCCTTCCAACTGCAACTCGCGGATTAGCGTCTGGCCCAAACCGGTCGCCTCACCATAGAGAATGCCTGCGTGCCATGGGCGCTGCTTGCCAAAATAGACCGGTGTAAAGGAATGGATGCCGACGACGATGGGACGTTTGCCCCGCCGTTGTAAGAGGTCGAGCCGTCTTGCGACGGCATCGGCGTAGGGGCTGAAGAGTGTCTCGATGCGCTGCGCTCGCTCAGCTTCCGTCAGGCCGATATTGGCGGGGATCTCGGTCGTCTCGCTGATTTCAGGGATGACAGAAGGAGCGCCGAGCGGCCGATTGCAGTCGATAACGAGGCGCGAATAGTTCGTCATGAACAGTGATGCGTCGAGGGTTCGACTGAGATGCTGGGAGAGGGCGCTGACCCCGATATCCCAAGCGATGTGACGAAGGCGCTCCGCCTCCGGCAACCCGAGGTCGCCGAGCGCTCGCGGGATGCGGTTCGAGGCATGTTCGCACAGGAGCAGGTAGGGCGATGCTCCATCCGGATTGACCACGGCGTAGGGTGGCGGCTCGTCTATGGCGAGCAGCGGCAGCGCCGGATCGTGCCGCCATCGGTTCTCGCCGTGTGGGAAAGCTTGGCTTAGCGTCATTGTTTGGCAACTCAATAGACGGTCGCGTAGCGGCTGCAGAGGTCTTCGGGCGAAAGCCCCTCGACGATCTCGATCTCCTTTCGTTTCATGGCGAAATAGCAATCGAGGAAGTCCGCCGAAAACCAACCCGTCACCACTGAGTCGGCTGCAAGCGTGTCAAGCGCCTCCGAAAGGCTGGAGGGCAGCCGGCGAATGCCGAGCTTTGCATGTTCGTCAGTCGAGAACTCCGACGGATCAGTGTTGATCAGCGGCGGCTGTTCCAATTGCTGCCGGATGCCTTCGAGACCGGCACGTAGAACAACGGCGAGCGACAAGTGCGGACTCGCGCATGCATCGGCGGCACGGTACTCCAAGTTGAACTGCCTGGCTGGGTTGCTGCCGGGCAACTCCAGCGTCGGGCAGATTCGCAATGTCGCTTCGCGGTTCTTTTCACCAAGGCACGTGTAGGCCGCGCTCCAATGGTGCGGCACGAGGCGCATATAGGAGAGCACGGATGGCGCGGTGAAGGCGACGAGCGCCGGCAGGTGCCTGATGACGCCGGCGGCGAAGGCGCCGGCGACGTTCGACAGCCGGCCGGGCCGGGCCGCATCGAAGGTCGCCGGGTTGCCATCGAGGTCGGTGAAGCTGATATGCAGATGCACGCCGTTGCCGACACCGTTCGGATCGGTCTTCGGTGCAAAGCTGGCCTGCCAGCCGAAAAGGGCCGCAACTTCCCTGGTGACGGCGCGGATTGTGGCGCCGCGGTCTGCGGCGATGAGCGCGGGGGATGGGCGGCAGGTAATCTCGAACTGGTCTTTGCCATATTCGGGCAGGAACATTTCCGGCTCGGCGCCGGCCTCTTTCAGCGCGGTCATCAGCAGTGGACCAAAAGGCTCGGCGCGGCGCTGGGCGCGAAGGCCGAAAGCAGGAGCAACAGGCCAATCGGCTCCAAGGATCTGGAATTCCTGCTCGACGGCACCGACGACCTTGAGCCCGGCTTCCTTCTCGAAATCAGCAAGCGTCGCTTTGAGGAAACTGCGCACACAGCAGTCCCACGGCTCGCCGCTCAGATCAGTAATGTCGGAGTGGTAGAAGTGAAGGGGCGTCTCATCCGGCAGGCAGGTGACACGTGCCTTGCTGGTGGGGTCGGCCATCAGGCGCAGGTCGCCGGCAGAGCCCCAGGGATTTGGATTGGCGATCAGGTCGAATGGCGTCAGCGCAAGATTTGCCGGCACCCAGCCAACGCCTTTGCGCAGATAATCTTCGATGTCGGCGGCGGCGAAGCTGCGGCCGCGGGTGATGCCGGCGATGTCTGTCGTGACGAAGGTCGCAAGCTCCGTCAGCCCGGAGGTCGCCTTGCCGTTGCTGTTGTCGGTCATGATGGTCCCCTTCGCGAATGTCAGGCTTGACCGAGGCCGTTTAGGCGCCGGACGACGGTGTCGGTATCGGTGGTCCAGCAGTAACCGGAATAGGCGCGTAGCGCGTTCTCGTGGCGCTCCTGGCTGTAGGTGGCGCAGGCGTCGTCCACGACCGTCACCAGATAGCCGCGGTCGGCTGCATCACGCACGGCCATATCGACGCATTGATCCGTTATAACGCCGGCAATAATCAGGTAGCGGGTATTGAGGTTGCGCAGCACGTAGTCGATGTTTGTGGAATTGAACACGCCGGAGGAGGTCTTCGGCAGCACGATCTCGTTGTCGATGGGAGTGAGTGCCGGGATGACCTGTCCTTCGCGCGACCCTTTCGGCACATGCATGTTGGAGAGCTTATGGTCGAGTGACCGGTCGCGGCCGTCGAGCGTCAGGCTCTCGATGATCGTGTGCAGCACATTGCAACCGGCCCTGCGTCCAGCTTCCAGGATTCGTACCTGGTTGGGGATGACCTTCTCGCACAGGCGGCGGTGATAGTAGCTGTCGGCATCCTGCGGATGGGTCGGGTCGAGGTTGGGCTCGCACCAGATGCGTTGCATGTCGACATAGAGCACGGCGGTCATACCTGCCTCATAGGCGCTGTCGCGCCGCAGCAGATTTTTGCCGTATTGCACTTCAATTGCAGTCATGTCTGCCTCCAATGGATTTCGTGTCGCCCGTTTCGGGCGGAATGTCATTTCCCTTCGACCGGCGCGTTGTAGGCGTCCTCGGTGATCGCGTAGCTGCGCCGCAATTCCTCCATGCGTTCGATACGGTGGCGCGACTGGTTGGCGAGCCGGGCGGTGAGACCCGCAATCAAGGCTTCGGTCTGGGCGATGGCGGGTACCATCGTGTCGTAGGGCGAGACCGTGTCGACGGGTGCCGTCAGCGTGACTGAAGCGAATTCTGCGATCGGCGAGACCCATCGATCGGTGAAGAGCACGACGCGCGCACCCTGTCTGGCGGCCTGTCGTGCGAAGCGGATCGTATCGATCTGGTAGCGCCGGTAGTCGTAGACAAAGAGCACGTCACGCTTGCCGAGATCGACGAGTTGGTCGACCTGGTCGGCCTGCGCGCCGTTAATCCAGCGTGTTTCGGCGCGCAATTGCTTCATGTGCGACCAAAGAAGGCCGGCGAGAAAGCCGCTGAAGCGCCCGCCGAGACAATGGACGCGCACGCTGAGGTCGGCGGCGGCCGCGACGGCAGCTTCGAAGTCGTCAGGCGGCAGCATCTGCATCGAGGATTCGAGTGCATGAATACTGGCGCGCAGGAAGTACTGGTAGAAATTTTCCTGCTCCAACGAGGGTTTGCGCGTATCGAGCATTGAGAGTGGCGAACTCATCCGCTCCTGGACTTCACTGAGCAGAGCCGCCTGGAACTCCGGGTAGCCTTCATAGCCGAGCTTGTTGGCGAAACGCACCACGGTGGGGTTGCTGACATCGGCGGCCGCGGCCAGATGCGCAACGGTGTTCAGGCCGGCCGCCGGGTAGTTCGCCAGTAGCTGCCGCACGATCTTCAGCTCCGCCCGAGTGAAGGCAATTTCCCCGTCCGTCAGGCGATCTCGAATGGCCATTGCCTGCCTCCCCGTCGTGATCTGCGCCGCTACTTTTATTTTAATTTCGTTACATTGCTGCTATCAGATAACAAAAAATGAAACAAGATTGACATATTGATTTTCTGGATTAACGTTTGTTGCGGAAACTGGCTCGCAGAAACGAAGCCGTGGATGGGGAGAATGCTGATGGTGCGCATAAGGCGTGGAACCGTCGTCGGGATCATTGCGACGGTGCTTCCCCTGTTAATCGCAGCCCTCGTGGCAGAAGGCTTTTTTCCAGGGGCTGGGCAACGGCTGGTAACACTCTTTCTGATCAATGTGATCGCGGTCATCGGCATCGGTGTCTACAGCGGCAATTCCGGCATCATTTCTTTCGGCAATGTCGGCTTCATGGCTATTGGCGCTTACGCATCCGGTCTTCTGACCATCAATCCGATGGTGCAGAAGACGGCGTTGCCGCACTTGCCGGAATGGCTCATTGGGTGGGGCATGCACTTCCTTCCCGCGATGCTCGTCGCCCTCGTCGTTGTCGCCCTCGTTGCCGTGGCGATCGGCATTCCGGTTGCCCGCCTCGGCGGTTCCTCGGCGTCGATATGTACGCTCGGCTTTCTTGTAATCGTGCACGTGGTGCTTGTCGCATCCAGTGATTTCACGCGTGGCAGTCAGACCTTCTTCGGCATTCCGCGCGCCGTAAACCTCTGGGTCGCTTTACCTTTTGCCATCATCGCCGTGGCGATCGCCCGCATCTACCGCGACAGTGCCGCCGGCATGAAGCTTCGTGCCTCCCGAGAGGACGAGATTGCATCGACAGCGGTTGGCGTCGATGTGCGCTTTCATCGTTTCCTTGCATGGGTTTTGGGCGCGATCATCTCCGGCGCGGCCGGCGTGCTGTTTGCACACTTCATCGGCGCTTTCTCGCCGAAAGACTTCTATTTCAATCTAACCTTCATACTGCTCGCCATGCTGATTCTCGGCGGCATCACTACGGTTTCCGGAGCGGTCGGCGGTGCGGCGGTAATTATGGTGATTGTCGAGCTTCTGCGGAAGCTCGAAGGCGGCGTCGATCTCGGCCTGTTTTCCCTACCGACGGTCTTTGGCCTGACGGATATCGGTATCGGTCTTGCGATTCTCCTCGTCATGTACCGACTTCAGGACGGACTTCTGGGCGTGCGTGAATTTGATGAGCAGGTCTCTATCCTGAAGCGCCTTTCGACCGGTGCCGCAAAGCCTGTTGGGGAGCTGCCCACGCAGAAGACGCCTGCAGCCATCGGCACACTGCGCGTCGAGAATGTCGGGAAACGTTTCTCCGGTCTGGTTGCGCTGGAGAACGCCAATTTTGAAATCCGTCCCGGCCTCGTTACCGGGCTGATCGGCCCGAATGGTGCAGGCAAGTCGACCCTGATCAACAGTGTCTCGGGCGTTGTGCCGCCTTCGACCGGCCGGGTGTTGATCGAGGGAACGGACGTCGCCTCGATGCCCGCCCACCGGGTACCGGTCGCGGGCCTTGCCCGTACCTTCCAAAACATTCGCCTTTTCAAGAACCTCACCGTACTTGAAAACGTCACAGTTGCCGCCAGCGCTATCGCAAGCGCGCAGGATCCTGTCGGCCTTGCGCACGAGGCGCTGGCAGAGGTCGGCCTCGGAGATGTTGCGGATCAACTTGCCGGCACGCTTTCCTATGGTGCGCAGCGTCGTCTTGAAATTGCGCGCGCCCTGGCCCTGAAACCCCGCTATCTGCTGCTCGACGAGCCGGCCGCCGGCATGAACCCGGCCGAAACGCAGGAACTGATGACGGTTTTGGATCGCATCCGCCAGAAGCACCGTCTCGGGCTTCTCGTGGTCGAGCATGACCTGAAGCTCATTATGCGGCTCTGCGACATCGTCGTGGTGCTCAACAAGGGGCAGCAGATTGCCATCGGCACGCCGGCGGAAATCCAGAACAATACGGCCGTCATCGAAGCCTATATCGGCCGTCGGCATAGGTCCGAAACGCGCGCGCAGCCTGTCATGGATGCCTTGCCCACTGTCGATCCGAGCGCCGTCGGCAAACCCGCATAACCACCAGAGGAGCACATAATGAAGACGTCATTGAAGGTTTTTCTCCTGTCCACCGCGCTTGGTGCGCTCACTTTTCCCGCGCTCGCCGAGGACCTTGTCGTCGGTCTTGCGACCGCACAGACCGGCGGTCTGGCCCCCTATGACCAACCCTCGCTGAAGGGGCTGGAAATGGCCGTTGACGAAATCAACGCGGCCGGCGGCATTGCAGGCAAGTTCCCGATAAAGCTCATTGCCAAGGATACCCGATCGGATGCCGCGCAGACCGCGCTCGTGGCGCAGGAGCTGGTCGATGAAGGCATCAAGATCCTCGTCACGCCTTGCGACGCCGATCCGTCAATCGCTGCCGGCCAGATCACGCAGGCGGCGCAGATTCCGACTTTCTCCTTCTGCGCGACGACCCCGACCATGCCGCTCGCCGTCGGCGACTACATGTTTGGCAATTACCCGGCTGACAACGTGCAAGCCGCGGTGCTGGCGAACTACGCCAAGGAAAAGGGTTTCAATACGGCCTATGTGCTGAAGTCGCCGGATACGGCCTATACGCTGAAGCTGCCGGAATATTTCGCCACCAGCTTCAAGGGCAAGGGCGGCGAGGTGATCGGCGAGGGTACCTACAGTATGGGACAGCAGGACTTCAGCGCCGAAGTAACCAAGATCAAGGCGCTTAACCCGGCGCCCGACGTTATCATGACGGCCGCCTACGAGCCTGACTTCCCGGCATTTATCCGGCAGCTTCGCGGTGCGGGCATTACCACGCCGATCCTCGGGAGCGACGGCATCGATTCCCCGACGACCTTCGGGCTTGGCCAGATTGTCGATGGCGTTGTTTTTACGACGGCCGGCTTTGCGACGGAAGGCAGTTCACTTGCCGCCTTCAACGAAAAGTACAAGGCCAAGTTCGGCCAGGATCCGGATACCGTCTACATCGCCAACGGCTACGATCTTGGAAAAGTTATCGAGGCGGCCGTCACCAAGGCGGACAGCGTTGAACCGACCGCGATCCGCGAAGCCATCACCTCGTTGGAGAATGTCGAAGGGGTAACCGGGAAGATCACCTACGCCGGCACGCAGGGTATGCCGCTGCGGTCCGTTTCGCTTGTGCGCATCGAGGGCGGCAATCGCTCGCTCGTCCACCAAGGTGTTCCGGCTGCCGAGGACGTTCCGGCGCCCTGATGTTCAATCAACACCCTCCGGCATTGCCGGAGGGGTCCCCATGCTGTTTGGCCGAGGCCCTTGTGTCGCGGCGAGGATTTGCCCGATGACGCGTGACAATCCAGACCAAAATCCCCTGCTCGAAGTCACCGGCTTGAAGGTCGCCTATGGGCCAGTCGAGGCACTGAAGAGTGTCGACCTTATGGTTCGCAAGGGCGAGATTGTCACCCTGCTCGGTGCCAACGGTGCGGGTAAGAGTTCCACGCTCAATTCGCTGGTCGGCCTTGTCGTCAAGCGGGCAGGCCGGGTTACCTTCGCGGGCAAGGACATTTCCGCCCTTCCGCCGGAAATGATCGTGCGCATGGGCATGACATTGACCCCTGAAGGGCGCCGCATCTTCCCGACACTGACCGTCGATGAACATCTTCTCCTTGGGGGCGCCATGCACAAGGGGCGGGGCAAGATCGACGATGTGCGCGAGGATATGCTAGCGCGCTTCCCGATCCTGAAAGAACGACTGCACCAGAAGGCGGGCTCGCTTTCCGGCGGTGAGCAGCAGATGTTGGCGATCGCTCGTTCCATGATGTCGTCGCCCGATCTTCTGTTGCTCGACGAGCCCTCGCTCGGCCTGGCGCCGCAGATCGTCGATCAGATATTCGAGCTGATCGCCGGCCTGCGTGACCGTGGCCTGACCATCCTGCTTGTCGAGCAGAACGTTTCGCTTTCGCTGGAAATTGCCGACGCCGGATATGTCATGGCGAACGGGAGCGTCGTCTTGTCAGGTACTGCCGCCGAACTGCGTAACTCCACCGAAATCCAAGGCGCCTATTTGGGCGCGTGACCGCAAGAAGGAAAACCATTGATGGACATGTTCCTCCAGCAACTGGTCAACGCGCTTAGCCTTGGCGGTACCTACGCCCTGCTCGCACTCGGCCTCGCTGTCGTCTTCTCGATCATGGGGCTAATCAATTTTGCCCATGGCGAGTTGATGACTGCGGCCGGCTACGGTCTGTGCTTCGCACTTCTCTTTGGCCTGCCTTTCGGTCTCGCCGTTGTCGTCGCGCTGGGAGTGGCGATCGTTCTGGTGTTGCTGATGGAGCGCATCGCCTTCCGGCCCGTACGCGGGGCGAGCGGAACGACACTTCTGCTCACGAGCTTTGCCGTCAGCGCCATTCTACGTGTGCTCTTTCAGAACTTTATCTCGGCCCGCCCCAAGCCCGTTCCGATGCCGATGAGCCTGTCGGGCACGATCGAGATCGGTGGCCTGCATATCGGGGTCATCCAGGCGATTTCCATTCTGGTCACGGTACTCATGTTGGTCGGTCTCAACCTCTTTCTGCGCACTACCGTGCTCGGACGCGCCATGCGCGCCGCTTCTGAAGACTTTGCCATTGTGCGCCTGATGGGTATCCGCGCCAATGCGGTCGTTGCTACTGCCTTTGCCATTTCGGGACTGCTGGCGGGCGTCGCGGGAATTCTCTGGGTGGCTCAACGCGGCAGCGTCGATCCGCTCATGGGATTTCTGCCGGTGCTCAAGGCATTTATCGCGGCGATTATCGGGGGGCTCGGCAGCCTGTCCGGTGCCGTTGCCGGTGGCTTTCTTCTCGGGTTCATCGAGGTCTTCCTGCAGGCCTATCTGCCCGACAGTCTGCTGAGTTACCGGGATGCCTTCACCATCTTGCTGGTCATCGCAGTCTTGCTTTTTGCGCCGCAGGGTCTGCTTGCCCGCAAGACAATCGTAAAACTCTGACCTGAGCCAGAAAATGCAAGCCGTGTTGTTGGCTTAGATCGCTTCACCATCGATGCGCACAGACGTGGAGCCTATCAGGTGCGCGCGAATTTTAGCAGCGGCGTTATATTATGGTTGTCTGCCGCGCGTAGGGCTCTGACATAGCAGCTGCGCAGTTCGCCAACATTGGCCAGAGTTCCTCCGCCCCAACTGAAGCGTTCGCCTCCAAGGCGTTCAATCAGAAGATCGGCCGCCAATCGGGCGTGGCGACCATTTCCATTCGGAAACGGATGAATGGCGACAAGGCGATGGTGAAATCTGATCGCAATTTCATCCGGCGGAAATGTCTGGTGTTTGATCCAGTACCGGATGTCGTTCAACAGGTTCGCGAACTCCACACCGATGCGGTAAGCCTGAATTCCTATATTGCGCTCCGTCGTCCGGAATGTGCCGGCCCATGCCCAGACGTCTCCGAACATCCGCTTGTGCAGTGTGCGCATGAAATCTTCGGCAAGCATTTGCTCAAGCGATACGCGCCGACGACCGCGAGCCCACGCGGAACCCTCGACGATGTTTTCTCGCTCCGCCTCGTTAAGGTCACGGCGATGGGTAATCCAAGTCTGCAGCAGTCCCTCTCGCTCGCGCGGTTCAAGGGGGGGTGCGTCTTCAGGCTCCTGAAATAGGTCTGTCATGTCTCGTTCCAGAGGTCGCGCTCGGAAAGCCTGTCGTGGATGTAAGCCTGAACGCGGGATTCGAAGTCCGCGTCATCCGTACCCTGCGCTTCGAGCCGCATCGTGTGTGCAACGCGCCGAAGCTCCCGCGTCGCGATTTTTCGTGCGCGTGTCTCTATGGCTGCCTCGAGTGAACTGTTGGGAACAAGTGCGTAGACGAGAGTACAATCCAGGGCCTCAGCTGCGCGACGCAAGGTGTTAAGCTGGATCGTGCCTGCGGCTTCCGACTTCTCGATGGCCTCAACGGTTTGCGGCCGCACGCCAATGCGCGCGCCAAGCTGCGCACCCGTCATCCCGAGTGCGTCGCGTAGCGCACGTACCCATCCCTTCGGCGGTGCCTTGAACCGGTCAATTGGTTGGAGCGCCAGAAGTCTTTCATCGAGCCGTAGGCGCCCCATCTTACGACGGTCGTTCTTCATCTATTAATCTCAGTCTGTAGGCTGATCATAAATGACTTATATCAGTATACAGACTGATTAACAATGCCTTGGACTCAAGTTGAACTCTGATAAATGGCGTCATAAACTCAGTTTATAACCTGCGATCAAATCATGATGCTGTCTGGTCTTTATCTTGCATGGAGACCTCAAGGAGCCCAGGCGGAGACCGCTCCGCCGCGATAGGCAGCCGCACCGGCATCAGTCTGCGCGTGACGGCCCTTGCCATCTTGGGGACATCGCCGTTCCCAGAGCCAATCTCTCTCTCTCTCCTCGCCGCGGGCAAAGCGCCGGCTGAGTCAACGCGGTTTGAATGATCGTCCTTGATACGTATGTCGTCTCGGAAGCGATGAAGCCGGCCTTGATGCTCTGCTCGAACTATTCGACGATCGCCTATCGGTCATACGTATGACAGTTTTTCCAAGTGATAGGCCTGTCTCCGCGGCTTTTACGAATGAGAGCTCTTCATCGCATTTGTCGGAAGACGCTGCTATCGACGGATTGGCGCCGGTCGCGGCTTGGGGAGACGTTGAAGGCTTTCCGATAGGTGCGGGAGAACACTTCGAGAGACGAGAAGCCGCAAGCGACTGCGATCTGGGTAATTGTCAGGTCCGTTAGCTGAACCAGCTGGTGCGCGCGCTCCATCCGCAGCATTTGATAGATTTGCGCCATACCCGCGCCAAACTGCTGTTGGAACAGGCGCTGAAGGTGCCGCTCGGAAACGCCGACCATTTCGGCGATTTTCGAGCAGGTCTTGGGCTCATCGATCGTCGAGGCCATAATCTGTCGGGCGCGAGTCGCGGGGTCGCGCGTTACCGCACCCTTTTCCGTGGCGTCAATCGTGCGCTGGCGATCGTTGCCCTGTCGCTTTTGCAGCAGCAGGTGCTGGGAGACCTCGTTTGCCAGTTCTTCACCAGCCGTACGGGCGATGAGCGCGGTCACCATGTCAAGCGTGGCGCTTGCTCCGGCCGAGACGGGCCGCCGGCCCAAGAGGCTGTAGAGCGTGTCGGTCACGTTCACGCCGGGATAGCGCTCGCGCACGCCCTCAATATTGTACCAGTGGACGGGCGCAGTGTGGCCCTCCATCATTCCGGCCGCCGCCAGTATCTCGCTTCCGGTCTCGACAGCGCCGACCTCTGCGCCCGCCCGCTCGGCCCAGCGCAGCCATTTCAAAAGCCGGGTGTCCGTCGCGGCCTGGCGGGCGTCGAAGCTTGCCAACACCAGCACCACGTCGAAGCGCTCCGAAGTCCCGAGCGGATAATCAACCGGGGTCTGGATGCCGCTGCTCGCCGTTACGGCGAGCCCGTCGGTCGACAGCGTGTTCCAGCAGAACAGCTTTCGTCGGGCAATCCAGTTGGCGATGAACAGCGGCTCAATCGCCATCGCCATTGCCAGGTGGGAAAAACCGGGGGCGAGAACGAGCCCGAAGCGATGCGATTTCGGATCTTCTAGGGTCATGAGAGGCCTTTGATGATTTCGGACTTCCGATGGCGGATTCCGTCTGATTAGGAAAGCCTCGCACCCCAACGTGGGAGGCGATCTCCTAACAAGCTACGATCATTATTATTTTTCCGAAATTTCTGGAAAAGGCAATCTGCTAGAGATGGCGGATATCGTCAAGTGTCGGCTGATGCCCTGCCGTAGCATCTTCCTGTCGTCGGTTCCTTCCACGGGCCCCATCGTTTCGCAGGAGATAGACATGACCATCGCGCATTTGACTTGGGACTATAGCGATCCGCGGACGGGCACATCGATGCCGGCGCCGTTCTTCTTCGATCAGAGCGTGTTCGAGGAAGAGAAGGCGAAGATTTTCATGAATTGTTGGCACGTCGTCGGCCATGTCAACGAATTCGCAAAGCCCGGCGATTTCGTTGTTCAAGAAATTTTCGAGCAGAGCATCATTGTGATGGCCGACCGAGATGGGCAGATCAATGCCTTCCACAATGCCTGTCGCCATCGCGGCAACCGCCTTATCGAGGAGCGCCGCGGCAACAAGATGGGTGTGATACGCTGCATGTACCATTCCTGGTGCTACAATCAGGATGGTAGTATGCGCGCTGCGCCGCGTACCGAAAACCTCGCCGATTTCGACAAGAAGGACTGGGGTCTCAAACCAGTCCGGATGGAGATCTACGCCAGTTTCGTCTTCATCACGCTCGATGAGAATGCCGCGCCGGTTTCCGAGATCGCCAGGGGCGCAGAAGAGGAAATGCGGCGGTTTCTGCCTGATCTCGACAATCTCGTGCTCGCCTCCGAATCGGACGTCATCGTTGAGGCAAACTGGAAGGTCATCCAGGAGAACTCGATCGAGGGCTACCATTTCGATCTATCCGGCCCAGTCCACAAGGACCTTGCCGCGCTGATTGATTTCAAGGGTTATACGCTGACGCCCTACGGCGACTGGTGGACATATATTGGCCCCCCGAACACGGGCGCAAAGGAAGCCTACGGCGTGCCACTGGAGGGCTCGATCTGGCAGACGGACTGGTTCTTCAACGTCGGCATATTTCCGAACACGACCTTCTACACCTTCCCCTATACTGACATGGTCGGGGCTTTCATCATGATCCCGCTCGGCCCGGAAAAGTCGCTGCTGCGCTTCAGCTACTACACGCCAAAGGATCGCGAGATGCCGCCGGTGACCAGGGCGGCGATCGAATGGATGAATACCCAGCTCGGCCCCGAGGATATCGAGCTGAACGTCACCAACCAGAAGGGCCTGCATTCGTTGGGTTTTGGCGCGGGCAGGTATCTCATAGATCCTGCACGCCCGAACCAGAGCGAGAACCTCGTCCACCATTTCCATACACTTTGCTACAAGGCGATCCGGGAATGACGGGCCGCGCGGGCATGTCCTGGGATTATGTGATAGCCGGCGCCGGGTCGGCGGGCTGTGTGCTGGCGGCGCGATTGTCGGAGGATCCGGACTGTCGCGTCCTGCTGCTGGAGGCTGGTCCCGAGGACCGCTCCATCTGGCTGAAAATGCCGGCGGGCATGTCGCGCGTGGTCTGGGCAGACCGCTATAGCTGGGCGTTTACCTCGGCGCCCGAGCCGCATCTGGAAAACCGGCAGCTCGGCCATCCCCGCGGCAAGGTTTTGGGCGGTTCCTCTTCGATCAACGGGATGGTCTGGCTGCGCGGCCATCCCCGCGATTTCGACGGCTGGGCGCAGTGCGGCGCGCGCGGCTGGAGCTATGAGGAGGTGCTGCCCTATTTCTGTCGGTCGGAGGCCGCCCCGGTCGCGGACGATGTCCTGCGCGGCAGGGACGGCCCGATCCGGGTGACGCGCGGCGATCTCGAAACTTCGCAACTAGCCCGTGCCTTCGTCGAGGCCGGCGTCGAGGCCGGCTATCCGAGGACGCCAGATTTCAACGGCAGCCAGCAGGAAGGTTTCGGCGCCGTCGAACGCAGCACTTTTCGCGGCCGGCGCTGGAGCGCCGCGCACGCCTATCTCACCCCGGCGCGCCAGCGATCCAACCTGAGCGTGATCACCGGTGCGCATGTGCTGGGCGTCGCGCTGGAAGGTTGGCGGGCGACGGGGCTTCGTTATGCCAGGGACGGGCGCGAACATCTCGCCGTGGCAGGCGAAGTGATCCTCTGCGGCGGCGCCATCGGCTCGCCTCATATTCTGCAGCTCTCGGGTGTCGGATCGCAAAAGCATCTGGAGGCCGCGGGTATCGAGGTGCACCATGAGCTGCCGGGCGTCGGCGAAAACCTGAACGATCACCCGGATCTGGTGATCCAGCACGCCTGCAAACAGCCCGTCTCGCTCTATCCGGTGACGCTTGCGCCGCGCAGCTGGCTCGCCGGGGTCGAGTGGATGCTGAAGGGCTCCGGCCCGGCGGCAACCAACCATTTCGAGGCCGGCGGCTTCATTACCAGCCGCCCGGAGCTTGAGCACCCGGATATCCAGTTCACCTTCATGCCGCTCGCCGTCGTTCCCGGCGGGGTCGATGTGCGAGCCGAGCATGCCTTTCAGGTCCATATCGACCTGATGCGGCCGCGCAGCCGCGGCCATGTGCGCGCGATGAGCCGCGATCCCTTTCAGGCGCCGGAAATCCTGTTCAACTATCTCGACGATCTGCAGGATCTCGCTGACCTGCGCGCCGGCGTTCACCTGCTACGCGATGTGCTGTCTCAGCCGGCACTTGGGCCCTTTGCCGGCGCCGAACTGTTTCCCGGGCCGGCCGTGCGAACGGACGAGGACATCGACCGCTGGATCCGCCAGACACTGGAGACTTGCTACCACCCCGTCGGCACCTGCCGGATGGGCGCCGCTGACGACCCCGGCGCCGTCGTTGATCCCGAATGCCGGGTGCGCGGGCTCGAAGGTCTGCGTGTCGTCGATGCGTCAATCATGCCGGCCATTGTCAGCGCCAATACCAATGCCTCGACGATCATGATCGCCGAAAAGGCCTCAGACATCATTCGTGGCCGGACGCCGCTGCGTGCCGCCCAGACCATCAACGACCTGCACGCAGGGAGGACCAGCGCGTGAATTTTATCAAGACCTTGTCGACTGCCGCCCCGCACACGCTGCCGGATAGGGATACACTCGAGATGATGCGGCAGGATCTGGCTGCCTCATTCCGCTGGTTCGCGCGGCTGGGGATGCATGAATCCGTGGCCAATCATTTCAGCCTCGCGGTGGAACCGAGCGGGCGCTACTTCCTGATGAACCCTCGCGGCCGGCATTTTTCTCGGATACGGGCGTCCGACCTCATCCTGCTCGACCCCGAGGACGCCGCCACGATGGATCAGCCCGACGCGCCCGATCCCACCGCCTGGCATATTCACGGCCGCGTCCATGCGCGCTGTCCGCAGGCGCGCTGCGTCATGCACCTGCATCCGCGCCATGCGACGGCGCTGGCATCGCTGCAGGACAGCCGCATGCCGCCGATCGACCAGAATACCATGCGCTTCTTCGGTCGGCTCGCAATCGACGAAGGCTTTGGCGGAATGGGGCTTTCCGACGACGAGGGCGACCGCCTGGCGAGCCTCCTCGGCAACAACAACGTGCTGCTCATGGGCAATCACGGCGTGCTGGTCGCGGCTGATACCGTCGCTGCTGCGCTGGACGAGATGTACTATTTCGAGCGTGCCTGCGAGACGGTGATGATCGCCTATGCCTCGGGCCGGCCTCTGCGCGTCGTTTCGGACGACGTCGCCGCTGTCACGCAGCAGCAATGGGCGCAATATGGTCAGTTGGCGATCGATCATCTCGCCGAGGTGAGGGCCATCCTCGACGTCGAAGAGCCGGACTATCGCAACTGAGCGCCAAATCGAGTCGCAGCAAGGGACGTACGGTGATCATTTTTCAGTCTGTCTTGCTTTCCCGTTACATCTCCAATTGGCGGAAGGAGAAGGGTTTCGGCCGGAACGATGATGAGTGCAGTGGGGGCAAAAAGGACCGGCCCCCCGGCGGGGCGGGAGGCGAACAACAAGCGTCTTCTTCTGAAGCATCGAGCCGCCAGTGAGGTTTGAGACACGAGGCCTTTTACATGAAAGAAGTCGTCGGCGCCGGCCAAGCCGGTTTTGCCGCCGCCGCCAAGCTGCGTGCACTCAAGGATGACCGTTCGATCACGGTCATCGGGTCGGAAGCGGTGCTGCCCTATCAACGGCCGCCGCTGTCAAAGAAGTACTTGCTTGGCGACATGAGCTTCGACAGGCTGCTTTTCCGCCCCGAGCAATGGTACGCCGACAACAAGGTCGACATCCGCCTTTCCACCTCGGCGGAGGAGATCAGACGCGCGGAAAAGCAGGTCGTGCTGCATGATGGTACGGTTCTCGACTATGGGAGCCTGCTGCTGGCGACCGGATCGACGCCCCGCCAATTGCCCGCGTCGATCGGCGGCGGGCTCGGCGGTGTCCATGTCATACGCGACAAGCGCGACGCCGATCTCCTGGCGGGGGCGATGCTGCCGGGACGCCGGGTGCTGATTGTCGGCGGCGGCTATATCGGGCTCGAGGCCGCAGCGGTCGCGCGCCATCGCGGGCTCGACGTGACCGTGATTGAAATGGCCGAGCGTATCCTGCAGCGGACAGCCGCGCCGGAAACCGCCGACATCATTCGTGCCGTCCACGAGGCGCACGGCGTGACAATCCGGGAACGTACCGGCCTAGACCATCTCATTGATGAGGACGGGCATGTTCGCGCTGCGAGGCTCTCCGACGGAACGGTGATTGACACCGATTGCGTCATCGTCGGCATCGGCGTGGCTCCGAACGCACGTCTTGCCGACCTTGCCGGCCTCGATGTGAAAAACGGCATTGTCGTTGACGAATTCGGCCGGACGTCCGATCCCACCATCTTCGCCGCAGGCGATTGCGCCTCACTGCCCTGGGATGACCGGCGTGTGCGCTTTGAATCGGTCCAGAATGCCGTGGACCAGGCGGAGGCGGTTGCGGCGGTCATCGCCGGGGCAGGTGCGCCCTACCGACCGAAACCGTGGTTCTGGTCTGATCAGTATGACGTCAAACTGCAGATCGCCGGCTTCAATCTCGGCTACGACGGGACGCTGCTGCGACCTGGCAGCCGCGAGGGGAGCTGTTCTCTCTGGTATTTCCGGCAAGACGCGTTCGTCTCAGTCGACGCGGTCAATGACGCTACCGCCTATCAGGTTGGCCGGAAGATGCTCGAACTGGGGGTCCATCCCGACCGAGCCATTCTTGCCGACCCGTCCGCCGATTTGAAGCAGATGTTGCCCGTGAACAGCTTCGGGAAGGGGCGATGATTGTGCCGAACTACAGAAAGGAGAGGGCATGACCGAAAAGCTCAAGGGCCGAAGCGCGGTCGTCACCGGCGGCCTGACCGGCCAGGGACTTGCGATCGCAGAGGCGCTCGCCGCACAGGGCGCGAATGTCGCCGTGGGCTCCCGCGCAGCCGGCGTCCAGCGTGGCGACCTGATCGCGGAGGTTCGGGAACGATTGTCCGGTTTCGGCACTGCCGTCCATATCGGCCCTCTCGACGTCTGCGATACCGAGGAGGTCCGGAAGTTCGCGGCGGCTGCGGAAGCCGCCTGCGGCCCGGCGGACATTCTGGTCAATTCTGCCGGCATGACCGCCGAGCAGCCGGTTTCCGGCCATTCCGACGAACTCTGGCTCAGGATCATCGACACCAATCTCAACGGTGCCTTCCGCATGACGCGGACTTACCTGCCAGGCATGATCGAGCGTCAGTGGGGCCGGATCATCAACATCGGGTCGACGGCGGCCAGCGTCGGTTGGAAGGACAACCCGGCTTATTGCGCATCGAAATCCGGCCTGCTGGGCCTGACCCGCTGCGTGGCGCTCGAGGGTGCTTCCTACGGAGTAACATGCGTGATGATCAGTCCGACCTGGGTCGAGACCGAGCTGATGCGCAACAATGTGCGCGAGCTGATCGAGCGAGAGGGCTACGGGCGAACGGTCGAGGAGGCGATGGCCGACATCGCTCACCAGAATCCGCAGCACCGGCTCATCCAGTCCCGAGAGGTCGCCGCACTCGCCGCATTCCTCTGCGGCGACGATGCCAAGGGCATTACCATGGAGAATATTCAGGTCACAGGCGGCGCACTTTGGTGAGCCGCCTTTTTGTCTCGCCGTGCATGCCATCTGAAACCAACACAGGGAACGTCACAATGTTGAAGCAAATGCTGGGGGTCATTTTCGGATTGACATTTTCGATGGGAACCGCCGTCAGCGCGGAACCGGAGAGCTGTCGGACGGTGCGCTTCTCCGATGTCGGATGGACCGACATCACTTCGACGACCGCCGTCGCGACCGCCGTCCTCGAAGCGCTGGGCTATAAGGCCGACAGTCAATTGCTCTCGATCCCGGTTACTTACACGAGCATGCAGAACAAGGATATCGACGTCTATCTCGGCGACTGGCAGCCCAGCATGGAGGCCGATCGCAAGCCTTTCCTCGACAGCGAGGCGATCGAGGTCTTCGGCCCGAACCTCACCGGCGCCAAATATACCTTCGCCGTGCCTCAGTATGTCGCCGATGCGGGCGTGAAGGATTTCGCCGACCTTCGGAAATTCGCCGACAAGTTCGGCCGCAAGATCTACGGCATCGAGCCGGGCAACAACGGCAACAGGATGATCCTCGACCTTATCGGCAAGGGTGATTTCGGGCTGAAAGACTGGGAACTGGTTGAGTCTTCAGAACAAGGCATGCTGAGCCAGGTCGAAAAGGCGATCGAGGCGAAGGAATGGATCGTCTTCCTCGGCTGGGCGCCTCACCCGATGAATACCCGCTACAACATCGACTACCTCTCGGGCGGGGATGCTTATTTCGGGCCGAACTATGGCGGCGCAGACGTCTATACCAACATCCGGGCAGGCTATGGTTCTGAATGCCCGAATGTCGCGAAACTCGTGACGAACCTTCGCTTCACGCTCGCCATGGAAAACGAGATCATGAACGGCATCCTCAATGAGGGTAAGGACCCGAAGGCCGCGGCTGTGCAATGGCTGAAGGCTCATCCCGACGCCGTGACACCATGGCTTGCGGGCGTGACGGCCTTAGACGGGACATCGGCGGCGGATGCGATGGACAGATTCTTCAAGTCGTAACCGGCTCCGGAAGAAGTCTCAGCAAACCATGATTGCAATTCTTGACAGCAATGCAGTCATTTTGCTGGCCGTCCGCCCCGGGCAGAGAGAATGAAACGGCCCCATTGGGGGCCGTATCAGTTATCAGACTGACATCTCAGCGGAGGCTCTGGAGGCGTATACGTTCCTTTTCGACCTCATCCACCGTGTAGGGGTCGAGCGTCTCATCGAAGCGTGTCCATCCCTGCTCGGCGTAGAGAGCGCGGCGCTGGACCGGATCAACCCAGCTGCCCCTACGCAAAATGGCCTCCGCATCCGCGTAGAGCGCATTTTCGACACGGGCGGTGACGACGGCGCCGCCGCGTCGTACACCTTCTGCATAGACATGGGCATGTTCTTCCGGCACGCCCGACTCCGTCATCGCACCGATGATCCCGCCAGCGGCACCACCAGCGACAGCTCCGGCCGCTGCGCCCGCTGCCGTGGCGGCAAGCCAACCGGCAGCGACCACCGGCCCGACGCCCGGAATGGCCATGACGCCGAGGCCGGTCAGGAGCCCGCCGACACCACCTACCGCAGCTCCGATACCAGCGCCCGTGCCCGCCCCTTCAGCGGCGTTGCTATCGTTTGTGCTCTCATACCGGTCACCAGCATTGTTGGAAACGATGCTGATATCGTCCGACGGCACGCCGCGCTCTTCAAGCGCGCTGACTGCTGCGCGGGCATCGGTATAGTCATCAAAAAGTCCGGTAACGGTTTTCATCAGGGTCTCCTTGGGAACTAGTTGGCAACGATGTTGCCCTGATAATCCAGAGCAACCGAGACGGATTTTCCGTCCTTCATCGCTGTTGCGCGCCAGACGCCGGTCTCGTCGAGCTTCAGCCCGGCCACTTCGCTGTAGCCCGCCTCGATCAAACGATCCTTGGCCTGCTCCTCCGTGAAGCTGTTGGAGCCAGCAACCGGAGCGGTGGGATTGGTCATGTCGGGCGTGATGACGGCAGGGGTGTCGCCATCCGTTGTGGCAGGAGGGCTTGCGGATTGCGCCAGCGCGCCAATGGTGGTTGCGCCGAGGAATACCCCGGCGAGGAGCAGTTCTTTCATGATGTGGTTCCTCGTTCAAAGCCAGTGAGGCTGTGTACCAAACTCGGTAGGTCGGATTTGGTTCCTGAATTCATTGCGGATTGCCAAGAGGCGGTCATAGCGCGAATACGAAGCACGCGGCGGGCTATTCGATCAGCCGGCATCGGCGTTGAGCGGTGTGGAAATGTCTGGGACAACGCCGCGTTTTCGCGACTATGGAGATCATCCCGTTCGGGCGGCTTGGCGTGTTTGATCAAATGAGACGCCACGCGCCGGCTGAGCCAATGAGGATTGAATGATCGTCCTGGACACGAATGTGGTCTCGGAAGCGATGAAGCCAGCCCCGAATTTGGCCGCGTACAATTGGCTAAATGACCAGGTAGCCGGAACCTTATATCTGTCCGGTGTGGCGCTTGCGAAGTTGCTGTTAGGCATCGCTACGCTACCGGAGGGGCGGCGCAAGAAGCGGAAACTGCCGACGACGACGAGCTCCTTGGTTACGACGGAAGGGAGCGGAAATGTCATCGCGCCGCCAAGGCCAACCGCAACCAGGTCCCGCGTGGGCTCGCCGCCGGATGACCGGAGCAGTCGAAGGCGACATCGACCCGGCCCTTGCCGGCCTTGTAGCGGTCGAAGCCGGTCGCATCCGGGCTGTTGAGGATGATCTCGTTGGCGTCGAGGCGTTCGGCCTGGCCCTAGCGCCTTATACCCACGCCAAACTCAAGGCCGCTGATTTAGAATCTCAAGCGCAGCCTCGTGAAGGTTTAGATTGGCCGAAGCAAGAACCCGACCTCCGGCATCGGCAGGTCTGCCCTCGAATGTTGTCACGATGCCGCCCGCTCGTTCGATGATCGGGATCATTGCGACGATATCGTAAGGCTGCAAATTGAATTCGACGCAAAGATCGATGCGGCCGGCCGCCAGCATTGCGAATGCATAACATTCCCCGCCATAGCGGGTCATCTTCACCTTGTCGTCTAAGGCAGAAAACGGGACATCTGGATTGTTCCGTATGCTTTCAGGTGAATTGGTATGCAGAACAGCGTGTGAAAGTTCGATCTGCTCACTCGCTTTTAGAGCAACGCGATTCCCGTTCGCCTCCAGCCAGCTGCCACTGTCATCCGCCCAGAACCGCTCTCCCGTCACCGGTTGGCTCATCATTCCAATAGTCGCGCGTCCATTGAACGAAAGGCCAATCAGTGTACCCCAGACCGGCAGTCCGAGAAGGAAGGGACGTGTACCGTCGATGGGGTCGAGTACCCATTGGACAGGCCCGCGTCCTTGAGCACCATATTCTTCACCAAGGACAGCATGCTCGGGATAGCGATCCTTGATAAGTTCACGCATAGCCCGCTCGGCCTCGCGGTCCGCCTCCGTTACCGGATCGAACCTGTAGCCTTCCTTCGGCTTGGAAGATGTCTCGACCGGCTTGCGGAAGCGTGGCATGGTTTCGCGATCGGCAGCATCCGCCAGCTCATGCAAGAACAGTGGGGTGGGAAGCTTCATTGCTCACTCCTCGACTTGTGGATCCAAAGGGTTTCGAAGGCGCACTCATTCACGAAGGACCAGCGCCGCACCGCCATTGCTGATCGGTGCGGCTTTCGTTTCAGTGATACCGAACATGAGCCTAGCTATGGCTGCATCTAGTTACACAGCTGAATATCGTATCCAGTCGTTCCAACGTCTCGTCTATGTCGCCTTGGGTATGTGCCGTCGTGAAGCCATAGTGGGCGGGCGAAACCGGACCTGCAGTGTCGTGGAACCAAAGCCGGTTCTTCACGCATTCTGTCACAAATTTCTTGTAGGTGCTTCTGTCGTGACTTGCTGCTATCCTGCGAAAGTCAAAGTCGTCTTCCGGGTTCTCAACTCCAAAGTAAATTCCAAATCTGGCGCCCAGTCCTCTGACATGGCCGATAATCTTATGCTTTACAAGAAGGTCGCCAATACCTGAAAATAATTTTTCGCCGGTTCTCTCAATGCCATCATAAAAGCTTTCTTCGCTGGCCATGGAAAGACATGCGATGCTGGCCAACACGGGCATCAGCGCGCCACTGTAGGTACCGCTCACAGCTGCCCGCCCGACCGGGTTAAGGTGCTCCATGATCTCCTTTTTACCACCGAACGCAGCAATCGATGTACCACCACCGATCGCCTTTGCCATGACGGTAAGATCGGGCAGTACACCGTAATATTTCTGAGCGCTGCCCGGACGCATCCTCAGACCGCTAACAACTTCATCGAAAATCAGCACGATGTCCTCGCGGGTGCAAATTTCGCGAACGGCTCGAAGATAATCGCCACGCGCCTCCAGGCATCCGCAGTTATAGCTGACGGGCTCAAGTATGACGCAGGCAACCAGATCCTTGTACTTCTTCAGTGCCCGTTCAATGGCCTCTGCATCGTTGAAGACGACGTTGATGACGCTGTCCTTGGCATTGGTTGGAAAGCCTGGAGAGTCCGGATTGGTATCAACCTCGCCGTGAATGTCGACCTTGCTGACCATATTATGATTGAACCAAATGCTCTCGTGCATCCCGTGGAAATGGCCCTCGAATCTCAATACCTTCTCGCGGCCGGAATAGATGCGTGCCAGACGGATTGCCGCCTGCGTTGCCTCTGAACCGGTGTTGAGCAATCGGACGCGCTCGCAACTTGGAAAAAACTGCTGCAGTAGTTTAGCCAGATGCGTGTGATGTTCCGTATCGAAGTTCATGAAGAAACCCAGCTCCAAGGCCTGGTTTATGGCTTCACGAATACGCGGATTGTTATGTCCGAAAAGCGCGGCGCCTGCGCCGGTATGGAAGTCGATGAACTCGTTTCCTTCCGTATCCCAAAATCTGCTGCCGTCGGCCCTGGATATGTAAAGTGGTTGGCCGAGTGGGGCATTGTATCTCTGCCCCGCAGATGCGCCGGCAACGAAGTATCGGCTGGCTTCGGCATGAATATCAGTCAGTCTTCTCATTCGGGTCGTCCTCCAAGTAAGCGACCGGCTCGCGGCTGCCGTGCCTTTCGCTCCAGGTTTGCAAAGTCTTGAATTCGTTGCTTTCTGAGGGCCATTCAGCCCCCGAAAGACATAAAGCCCGTGATCAACTCCGTTACGCTCTATTGGCCCGCACAGCCCTGGCGGTAGAGAGCATCGCGAAGTCACGGTCCTGCTCCGATAAACAGGTTCGACGAGAAACGTATGCGATCGACCTCACAGACTCGCCGTGATGCCGCCATCGACAAAAAGCGTATGGCCATTGATGAACGACGAAGCAGCACTGGACAAAAATACCGCCGCTCCCACGAGTTCATCGACTTCTCCCCACCTTCCAGCCGGCGTTCTCTTCTGCAGCCATTCCGAAAATTCAGTACTTTCCACCAGCGCTGAATTTAGCGGCGTCTTGAAATAGCCGGGTGCGATCGCATTGATCTGCAGTCCGTGTTTCGCCCAATCGGTGCACATTCCCTTGGTGAGATTGCGAATGGCGCCCTTGGTCGCCGTATATGGGGCAATTCCTGGACGCGCGAGCTCGCTCTGAACGGATGCAATGTTGATGATCTTTCCTTGACGGCGCGCGATCATGCCGGCAACCACGGCCCGGCTCACAAAGAATGCGCTGGACACATTGGTCTTGAGTAACGTGTCCCATTCGTCAGTCGGAAAATCCTCCAGAGGCGCGCGGAACTGCATGCCGGCATTATTGATGAGGATGTCGATCGGACCATGTGAACTTTCCCGTTCGGCGAGGGCTGACGCGCAGGCTTCAGCATCCGTCACGTCGAAAGCGCAAGCTTCAGCGAGGAGGTTCTCGTTTCTAATCTGCCTGACGGCTGCTTCAAGCTTTTCTGCGTTTCGTCCATTCAGGACAACTTTCGCCCCGTGCTGGGCAAGTCCTCTTGCGAGCGCCAGACCGATACCCTGGCTGGAGCCGGTAACAAGAGCAGTCTTCCCGGTGAGATCAAAAATGGATGGTCCCTGCATGCTGTTCACTCACGTCCGTTCTTGGCTCTGATTTGGTTTACTGGCCGCTAGCTTTCGTAGGCGATCGGCGTAGCGTGCCAACCTTGCTTGCGCTTCTCCCAGAACGTGCGCTTAAGGCGCTCCGTGATGGGACCCGGGCGTCCATTACCGAGAATTCGGGTTCCCAGCTTGCTGATTGGCATAATGCCGCCCGCGGTAGTCGAGCAGAAGATCTCGTCGGCACTTTCGAACTCCGCCCGGGTGATGTCACGCAGTTCGCATTCCAGGCCGAGCATTTCGCAAAGTTCGATTACAGACTTGCGGGTAATGCCTTCGAGCGCGCCAGAGCGCGGGGTCACGACCTTGCCGGCTATCACGGCAAAGACGTTGTAACCGGGACCCTCGGTGACATGTCCGTGACGGTCGAGCAGAATTGCGGTTTCAGCCCCCTGTTCATGAGCCTCGAAATTGCCACACGTCAGATCGCCCCAGTGAAAATTCTTGATTCTCGGATCGATGGATTCGGGCGCAATGCGCTCCGGCGTGCCGATAATCGCATGCACACCGCGCTCCTGCTGTTCGGGCGTGAACACCCAGACCCACGGCAGAACGTGGCAAATCAAATAGCTTCGGCCATAGGCGGGGTGCAGCGGCACGCCGCGTGGGGGACGCGACCGAACGCAATCCATTGCCACATAAGCTTCGCGATAACCGGAACGCCCGACAAGCTCCGCGAGGATTTTCTTGATCTGTTCGTCACTTTCCGGTGGCTTCATACGAAGCTTGTCCATCGATGCGCGAAAGCGATTGATGTGATCGTCGAGACGAAAAAATACACCGTAATAGACGCCGACGACGTCGTAAGTTACGTCAGAACGGCGATAGCCCCACTCCGTCACGGGGATCTTGGCATCCTTGAGCGGCATATACAGGCCGTCGATATAGGCGGCTCCGCAGCTCCAGTCATCTGACATGGCAAATATCCTTGTTGATCGCCTAAATCGGCTCCGAATAGATCCGGCGCCCCCGTTTGCTGCAGGGGCGTCGACATGTCTCGACTAATCAGCTTGCAGCAGCGAGACGGTTGACATTGCCACGCAGTGCATCGGTGGCCGCTTCGTCAAGTGCAAGGTCGTCCGCTTCGCGAGAGCCGGTTACGATGACGCCATAAACATCACGTGCGCGCTCTACGCTGATCCAGCCCTCCGCCAAATCGTGAACAACCTTGGCAGGATCGCGTTCGGTCGGTAGGCCATAACCACCGCCGCTTGCCGAATGCGAGATAATCTTTTCGCCGTCGGTCAATGTGACGCCGTGGCAGGGGGGCAGCTCCACGACAGTGCCATCGGCCTTCCGCATAGCCGCCCTGCACGTGCCGCCGGAGCCACCACCGCGTGTACCTGCAGCCGGTGTGATTGTGCCGTCCGCCGCATAGAGGATGGTCAGTTCGCCACCACCCCATGGGCCATACTCGCTATAGATTGACGGCGCGCCTCGGTAGGTGCCCGCCCCCTCGCTATCCTCAATCAGATGACGGTCGTCAATCAGAATCGGGTGATGCAGTTCATCAACCTCGACGCTGTCTATACGGCACATGCCGGCATTTCCGGCGTGGATGATCGACAGGAAGCCGTCCGTGACTGGCGTGCCGGCGCCGCCGCTGACGCCGATATGGACTTGGTTGATGAAGGGCTCGTCATTATTGTGTGGATCGCGCCCCGAGATGACACCCATGCCTGGCGGCTGAATCGGGCCCGTCGCGGCCTGACCATAGCCCGCCGACAATTCGGCAATCGCCCGTTGGACCGGGTTTGTTACATGGTCTGCCAGGTTGGTGGTTGCGACCGAGCAGGAGGCAGGATGACGGGGAATGCCGACGCAGCAATTTTCCCTCAGTTTAACAACGATTCGACGGAAGCTACCGGAATTCGGGATTACGTTGTGATCCAGAAGTGCATTAAAGATACCGATCATTGCAGCACTCTTCGAGGTCGCTTCAGTAAGATTGAGACCACAGGGCTGGCAATCCGGATTGTCGGTGAGATCGACCACGATGCGAGCATTCTCCGCGTCAATCTCAACCTCGACCTTGACCGGAATGCCGTCCGGTAGGCCGAGGAACGGATCGTGCGCCGAGTGGAGTGTGATCTTGCCTGTCGTCAGTTTTGAGATCGCTTGGATCATCTTCTGTTCGGAATAATCGAACCAGCGCGAGGCATAGCCTTCCAGCATGTCCCAGCCGAGTTCTTCGCCGAGCGAAAGCAACTCGCGCTCACCGATGCGCACAGAGCCGAGCGTTGCGAGGAAGTCGCCCCACCACTGGTCCGGCACGCGGATGCGGGCGTGGCACATGCGCACAATATCCTGGTTTGTCTTGTAATCCTCCTGAATCTTGGTCGCAGAAAAGATCAGGGCACCTTCCTCGTAAACGTCCTTGACGTCGGCGAGATAGGTGGACGGCCGCGAGTTTCCGCAATCGGCCTGGTGGGCCTTGGCAAGCACAAAGAAGCGTAGAATGCCCTCATCATCGACAACCGGCACGATCATGCAATGGTCAGCAGCGTGGGAATTGCCTTCATAGGGGCTATTGTGGAGGAAGCAGTCGCCTCGCTTCATAACTGGATGGTGCTTAAGCACCGCCTGGCACATTAGGTCGGGACCGATCAGGGTATGGTTCGGCAGGCTTTCCGCAGCAGAAAGCATCTGGCAGTCCGCTGTCAGCACGACGCAGGAAAAGTCATGCGCGGTGTTGAGAATACCAGACCGCGCGGTCCGGAAAATGGTGTTCTGCATCTTGCGTGCAATCGTCTCCATTCGACTGGAGATCATCGCCATTTGCACGCCGTCTGGGGCGTTCTTCGAAGGGCTGGTCATTGTTTACTCCTGATTAGAATGTAACGCGCAGACCGCCGCCGGGAGTGCGTTCGGCTACCGTCTGTGGATCGATGACAACCGTGGTGAAAGAAGATTCCACGATCGAGGGGCCGGGCGCCGGTTGGCCGGGCACCATCGCCTCGAAGCGGTGAACTGGAACTTCGATCCAGCCGGTCTCGCTGAAATAGACCGGGCGCGAGGCCTTGCCGCCGGTGAAGCCGCCCTCAAGCGGCAACGTTCCGGAGGTCGCGTCCTTCAGCTTGCAACTGATCTTGGCGCGCCAGGTAACGAATTCGACCTCCGATGCCGGATCGGAAATCTCGAAGATGCGCTGGTGCATCTCATGGAATGCCGATTTCAGAGCCTGGAGGTCGTTGCCGGAGGCGATCCGGTCAGACGGCAGGGGGACGTCGATTTCCCAGATCTGATGCGGATAACGGGCTTCCACCGAGAAATCGATCCTGTGTTCGATCGCATCCGCGCCGGCGCCGGCCGCGAACCTCTTGCAGCGGGCCTCAAGTTCTTCGAGCAATGAGTTGATCTTTTCACCATCGAAGTTACCGCTGGTGGTGAAGTTCAGTTGTGCATAGTCGGACGACAGTTCCGACATTAGAGCGCCGGCTGCACTCATCACGGCACCAGCTTCCGGGATCAAGACGCCTGCGCACTGCAGTCGCTTGCCGATCGCCACCGCATTGAGACCGGCCGCACCGCCACCACCGATCATCAGCGCCGACGCCGGGTCGATGCCCTGGTTCACGGTGATTTCTTCCACCGCGCCGACCATCTTCTCGGTCGAGAGCTTGAGGACCGCGGCGGCAGCCTCCTCGACGCTGATGCCGAGTGGATCGGCGACCCTGGTCCGCAGGGCCTCGGTCGCACCCTCGCGGTCGAGAAGCATGGCGCCGCCCAGGAAGAAGTCCGGATCGATATAGCCAAGGATGATTGCGCAATCGGTGACCGTCGGTTCCGTACCACCGCGTCGATAGGCCACTGGTCCGGGCGTTGAGCCTGCGCTCTGCGGCCCAAGCTGCAAAATCCCGCCATCGTCGACCCAGGCGATCGAGCCGCCGCCGGCGCCGATGCTTTTGATGTCGACCGACGGGAAACCAGTCATGTGACCGCGCGTTGGCTGGCCGATCCAGGTTTCGCGGCTCCAAGGGATGCGGCCGTCGCGCACGAGGCTCACATCGAACGTAGTGCCGCCAGTATCAGCGACGATGGCGATCGGATTACCGAAATCGCGGTCAGCATAATAGCGACCTGCCACA
Source organism: Mycoplana sp. ABR4_002 (assembly GCF_056159645.1). NCBI lineage: Bacteria > Pseudomonadati > Pseudomonadota > Alphaproteobacteria > Hyphomicrobiales > Rhizobiaceae > Mycoplana > Mycoplana sp. ABR4_002. The sequence continues at coordinate 192,650 of NZ_JBSWVO010000003.1, read as the reverse complement.
GGCGCCATGGCTGGGCCGGAATTGATGGAATGGATTGGGGCGCGGGCAACCGCTTCTGCATCCATGATGCCACCGCTGGAGGTGACCATCAGCGTGCGCCCATCAAAGCCTGCTTCCCTCAGGCGGTTTGTAAGGCCAGCGAGATAACCGAACATCAGCGGCTTCAGCGATGCATCGATGACCGTTGCCGATGCGCGGCGATATTCGCGAAGGGTTGGGTTGAGCTGGTGCGAAAGGGTGAATGGGACATCAGGAAGATGTTGCTCTATGAGCTCACCGATGCGCAACTCATGTGCCGGGTTGGTGACAGACCAGAGAAGGCAGACGCCAATGGCCTCGATCTTGAGAGACTTCAGGCGCTCTAGGGTTGCGATGAATTCGGCTTCGTCGAGCTCTAATACAATGTTGCCCCGGGCGTCCATGCGCTCACTGACCTCGAATGTATATCGCCGCGGAACATAGGGTTCGGGATAGGCTACGGTGAAGTTGAAGGGCTCGATACGCCCGCCCTCGCGGATCACGAGGATGTCGCGATGACCCTTTGTGGTAATGAACGCCGTCTTGGCCGTCTTCTGGGTAATGATAGCATTGATGGCGCGCGTCGTGCCATGCACGAACATTGAGGCCCGCTGCAGGAAGGCACGGCGGTCGAGTCCGTAGTGATCGGCAGCAAGTTGCAGAGCATCTAGCACGCCGCGGACCGGGTCATCCGGTGTAGTCGACGCCTTGAAAAGGCGTATCGTGTCTCCGTCTTCAACGACGAGATCGGTAAACGTACCGCCCGTATCGCAGGCAAGGCGCAGTCCCGTGCTGACGCCCTTGTTATGGGAACTGATGTTCATCAAGAAAAAGCCTTCTCGTTAAGGCGCGGTGGTGTGCCGGCCAGTCTCTTCAAGTCAGGTGTTGGGTTTGGTGTCTTTAAAGGCCTGCTATTGCTGTTCTGCCTAGATCGACGGCTTTCCGCATGTCTCCCGTACTATAAGTTCCGGCAGGAAGAGCGTGTCGGAGCCTCCACCGTCAGCCGCCGCCAAAGGGTTTACGATCCTGTCGACAGCCGCCACGCCCATCGCCTCGATCGGCTGCCTGATTGTAGTCAGTGCCGGGTAGGACAATTGGCTGACCCAGACATCGTCTATGCCGACGAGCGAGAGGTCACCGGGAATGGACAATCCGGCCTGACGAAAGCTCGCCAGGAGGCCGAGTGCGATCATGTCGTTGAAAGCGATGACGGCCGTTGGGCGTCGCGCCAGCGCCAGAACTTCGGGAGCGGCATCGCGGCCCACTTCCAACATTTCGGCATCCGCAATATCGCGCGCCCCATGATCCGCATCGAGTTCGACCACGAGGTCACTTTCCAAGCCGCGACAGTTCATCGCCGTCTTGAAGCCTGCGAGCCTTTTGCGACGGCTGTAGGTGATAATCGAATCTGTCACATAAGCGATACGGCGATGGCCGAGGTCGTAAAGATGTTCAACCGCCAGTTCGATGGCAGCTTCATGGTTGAAATTGATCGTGTCTAGACGGGGCAGCCGAAGGTCGGACCGGTCAGCATCCACTGCGACAACCGAAAGCTCGCTCTGCGCATTGTAGAATCCCTTCCTTGTAATCAATGGAGCTACGGTGATGAGATCGCTGACACCGATCCCTACCAGATTGTCGAGAAAGCGCCTTTCTACCGCATCTTCACGCATCGTATTGCAGAGATGAACGGCAAATCCAGCCTTCACCGCCGCCTGCTCGATCGCAAACACCAGCTGACCGTTGAACGGGTTGACGATGCTAGGAACAACAAGGGCAATTCCCTTTGTCTTTCCCGTCTTCAATTGGCGCGCTGCCTGATTGGGCCTGAAACCCAACTTGACGACCGCCTCCGCAATGCGGGCCCTCGTCTTTGGCCCCAGCCGCTCCAGTCGACCGTTCATGTAATTGGAGACGCTCGTGTTGGAGACGCCCGCGGCCTTGGCCACGTCCTGAATAGTGACTCTTTCGCCAGCCTCGACGGGTACCTCCATCGTTTTCCGGCGGGTTCTCTTCGGCTGCGTGATTGCCATTTTCTCGTCATCCATGATCGGCGCCACCTCACTTCATTCACAGGCAGCAAAGACACTATCACCGGAGGTTTGCAACTGGATCATGTTCGCCCTATGCGGCGTTTGTCAGATCTAATTTGGTGAAACGATACACCTAAGACGAAACTTGTCAACATGCATTTTGCCATGTTGAAATTGCGAAGAACCACCAAAATGAGAAATTTAAGAGAGAATATCTCTTTTCCTGATTGACAGAAAAAGAGTGAGTAGTTTAACGTTTCACCTATCGATGGGATGCGGCTCCGATTGGGAGATAGAGGCGCCGCCCACTCGATGTGCGTCAACGACAGCAATGACCCGAGCAAATTCGGTGTCGGCCACGCAGCAATGCCCTCCCCACGTTTCCGAAAGCGAGATCTTCAGTTGATTGTCGCGAACAGGAAGTGTGCGAGTACCTGCCCGACGACGAAGTCGAAGTCCGACGTTGCCGGCTGGCGGCCATTAGCAAAAAGCAACAACCTTCGGAGAAAGAACATGAAAAAAATCGTACTCGCCGCCGCAGTCGCCGCAGCCATGTCGGCGTCCGCCCGTGCTGAAACGACAATCGGCTTCAGCATGCAGCGTTTCGATGACAACTTTCTCGCCATTCTCCGCAGCGGTCTTGAGGCCCATGCCAACGAGCTCGGCGATGTAAAGCTGCTGATCGAAGATGCGCAAGGCGATGTTTCCAAACAGCAAAGCCATATCGACAACTTCATCGCTGGCAATGTCGATGGCATGATCGTCATCCCGGTCGAGGCTGATGCCGGCGTGACGATCTCTAAGACGGCAGAGGAGGCTGGCATCCCGCTCGTATTTGCCAACAATCAGCCCTCCAACGTTGATGCTTTGCCGGAAAATCAGGCCTTCGTTGGCTCCGATCAGATCGAAGCAGGCACGATTGAGGCAAAGGAAGTCTGCAAGCTACTGGGTGGCAAGGGCAAGGCAGTTATCCTGATGGGCGAACTCGGCACTCTTGTCGCTCGCGGTAGAACCGAAGCCGTTCATCAGGTTTTCAGCACGGATGAATGCAAGGGCATCGAGATTGTCGACGAACAGACTGCCGCCTGGCAGCGAACAAACGCACTTGATCTCGTCACGAACTGGCTCTCGGCAGGAATCGAGTTCAATGCTGTTATCGCAAACAATGACGAGATGGCGCTCGGCGCCGTACAAGCGTTGAAGGCCGCTGGCAAGTCCACTGACGAAGTGATCGTGGCTGGCATCGACGCCACTCAAGACGCTTTGGTCTCCATGAAGGCTGGAGAAATGAAGGTGACAGTTCAACAGGACGCAGCTTTGCAAGGCAAAGACGCACTTGATGCGATCCTGAAGATCGTCAAGGGTCAGCCAACCGAGAAGAAAATTTTCTCGAAGCTGAAGCTGGTAAATAAGGACAACCTGGTGGAGTTCCTGAACTAAGGGCGAAGTCGATGCGCGGCGTCGTGCCGCGCATCATTCGTTCGAGGAATGGAGGACTCGCTATGGGCACACAATCGGTAATGTCTCAGTGGCCGATTTCAACTCCCGCTGGACATGATTATCTTCTTAGCGCTGTTGGAATTCACAAGGCCTTTCCCGGCGCAATCGCTCTTGATGAGGCGCATTTTCATCTGCGAAAGGGGACGGTCCACGCCCTCATGGGTGAAAACGGCGCGGGAAAATCCACGCTTATGAAGATCTTGGCGGGGATCTACCAGCCAGATCGTGGCACGATCTTCCTTAAGGGGGAGGCGGTCGAATTCAGGAACCCGCTTGAGGCGCTCCAAAAGGGCGTTGCGATGATCCATCAGGAGCTCAATCTGATGGCGTCTATGACAGTGGCGGAGAATATCTGGATCCGGAGAGAACCGCGCAACGCATATGGGCTTATCGATCACCGCCGGATGAACCGCATGACCAGCGAACTGTTCGGTCGGTTGAAGATAGACGTTCACCCAGACGTGGAAGTTCGCAGCCTGTCCGTCGCAAACCGGCAGATGGTCGAGATCGCCAAAGCTGTGTCCTACAATTCTGACGTGCTCATAATGGATGAGCCGACTTCGGCCCTGACCGACCGAGAAGCGGAACATCTCTTCGAGATCATCCGTGATCTGCGCGCCGAGGGAAAGGGCATCGTCTACATCTCGCATAAAATGAACGAGATCTTCGAAATTTCGGACGAGCTTTCCGTATTTCGGGATGGCCGCTATGTCGGCACGCATGCCTCCAACGACGTCACGCGCGATGACGTCATTCGCAAGATGGTCGGCCGCGAGGTCTCGAGGATGTTCCCCAAGGAAGAGGTCGAGCTGGGGGAAGTTATTCTCTCGGTTAAAGACCTCGCCCTGGAGGGTGTCTTTTCGGGCGTATCTTTCGAGTTGCGCGCGGGCGAGATTCTCGGCCTCGCCGGGCTCGTCGGATCGGGACGTTCGAATGTGGCAGAGACGTTGTTCGGCGTCACGCCAGCCACGTCCGGCGAGATATCAATCCACGGCCGTTCCGTTGATGTCACATCCCCTGGGCTCGCCATCAAGAACCGCGTCGCATTTCTGACCGAGGACCGCAAAGAGACGGGCTGCATGCTTCCGCTAGGCGTTCTGGAGAATATGCAGGTCGCTGTCCTTCACAAGGACTATACGCGGAACGGTTTTGTTCGACGCCGCTCTCTGACGGCTGCATGTGCCGAGATGGCGCAAAAACTTCGCGTCAAGACCTCAGGCTTGGACACCTGCATAGAGAATCTCTCGGGGGGAAATCAGCAAAAAGTCCTCATCGGTCGCTGGCTCCTTACAAATCCTCAAATCCTCATCCTCGATGAGCCTACGCGCGGCATCGATGTCGGTGCTAAGGCTGAGATCCACGCGTTGATCTCGAGCCTGGCCAAGGCCGGCGCCGGCATCATCCTGATCTCTTCGGAAATGCCGGAGGTATTGGGCATGAGCGATCGTGTGATGGTCATGCATGAGGGGAAGGTCACCGGCTTCCTCGATCGTCAGGAAGCCACTCAAGTCAAGATCATGGAACTCGCAGCACGCTGACGGGTACGACCAACAGGAACTAGATCCAATGAAACAGGATGCAGGGGTTGTCTTTAATGGCAAGGACGCGCCAACATTGCACAAATGGCAGCCACCTCAGGAACTCAGCATTTTCATTGTGCTGATCGGCATTGCGCTATTGTGCGAACTGCTCGGCTGGATTTTCGTCGGCCAGAGCTTCCTCGCAAATTCCCAGCGTCTGACGATTACTATCCTGCAGGTCTCGGTCGTCGGCATCATTGCTGTCGGGGTGACGCAGGTCATCATCACGGGCGGCATAGACCTGTCCTCTGGATCTGTTGTTGCGATGACCGCTATGATTTCGGCGAGTTTGGCTCAAACCGGCGACTGGGCGAGGGCACTCTATCCAGAGCTGACCGATATGCCGGCGATCGTGCCGATCGGAGCGGGGATCATCCTTGGACTGGTCGCTGGTTTGATCAATGGCGCTCTTATCGCCTACACGCGCATTCCGCCGTTCATCGCCACTCTCGGTATGATGGTCGCGGCCCGCGGCATATCGAAGTGGTATACAAAAGGGCAGCCGATATCCGGGTTGAGCGAACAATTCACCTTCATCGGTTCAGGTGCCTGGCCGGTTATCGTCTTCCTGTCGATTGCTTTGATTTTCCACATCGTGCTCCGTTACACTCGGTATGGCAAGTTCACCTATGCGATCGGCGCCAACCCACAAGCTGCCCGTGTTTCCGGCATCAACGTCGAACTGCACCTTCTCAAAGTCTATACGATTGCCGGCATGCTGGCCGGGTTGGCAGGCGTCGTTACGGCCGCGCGAGCTCAGACGGCGCAATCGGGCATGGGAATGAGCTATGAGCTCGATGCTATTGCCGCTGCGGTGATCGGGGGTACGTCACTGGCCGGAGGTATCGGGCGAATATCCGGTACAGTCATTGGCGTTGTCATCCTCGGTGTCATGTCCTCGGGCTTCACTTTCCTGCGGATCGACGCCTATTACCAGGAGATCGTCAAGGGCGTGATCATCGTCGCAGCCGTAACGGCAGATGTCTACCGCAACCGCAAACGTCGGAAAGTATGACCAAAACAGGAGGCAATAATGAGTGCATTCCGCTACCTGAACTACCATGCGTCAATTCACTTAGCCTGGCTCTGTCCATCGATGGTCGTAGGTATTGCAAGACGGTCACTAAGCTTCTGCATACGGCGATCACCGGTGAGGGCATTGAAAAGTTGAAAGCAGAGCCGGATGAGTACGATTGAATTCCCTATCCCCCCTATAGTTGTTATGGGTGTCTCCGGATGCGGCAAGTCCACGGTCGCCGCCATCCTGGCAAACGTGTTGAGTCGCCCTTTCGTCGAAGGAGATGGTCTTCACCCCACTCGAAATATCCGGAAGATGTCTGCAGGCCATGCATTAGACGATGACGATCGCTTTGCCTGGCTGGAAACGATCGGGTTGCATTTACGTATGAGTGGCGGTGGTGTGTCACCTGTAGTTAGCTGTTCGGCGCTCAAACGGCGATACCGTCAGCAACTCAGGGGTGTGGCGCAGCGACCTGTCATCTTTCTTCACCTTCAGGTTTCGCATGCCGAAATCGTCGAGCGCGTTTCTCGACGTAAAGACCATTTCATGCCGCTTGGCTTAGTCGACAGCCAATTTGCAGATCTCGAAGATCCACAGAATGAGGATGACGTAATTACAATACCCGGGCCTGGCACTGCTTCTGAACTCGTGGACAGGTTCCTTCATGAGCTTCGTGCCCGGAACTCATGCGTGTACCGATTCAATGCTTTATAGCTGGCGCGACTAGTCGGTCATAGGAAGGCAACTAATGATCAGAACAGCCCTCGGAAATACGGGACTCGACACCGCCCCAATCATTCTAGGGGGTAACGTTTTCGGTTGGACTTTAGACGAGAAGGGAAGCTTTGAAGTTCTCGACGCGTTCCTCGATCACGGGTTCAATGCAATTGACACTGCCGACTGTTATTCTGCCTGGGTCGCGGGAAACGTAGGTGGTGAGTCTGAGACCATCATCGGCAACTGGTTGAAAGCCAGACCTGGCGCTCGAGATAAGGTTGCGATCTTTACAAAAGTTGGCTCTGTTGATGGCGGTCCCCACCCGCACGGCCTATCCGAACGCTGGATAATTGGTGCTGTAGAAAAGTCGCTTCGCAGATTGAACGTGGAACAGATCGACATTTATTTTGCCCACTGGCCAGATCCCGCAGGCACATCGTCTCAAGAAACGCTCGGAGCATTTCAAAAGCTAATGAGGGAAGGAAAAATAAAGGCTATCGGTGCTTCCAATATGGATGCGTCACAGCTTGATGATGCTCTCTCCACTGCAGAAAGAGAGAATCTGCCAGGCTATGCCGTGTTGCAACCGGAATACAACCTTTATGATCGCAGTTCTTTCGAAGGAAATCTGCGTGATTTATGCAGCTCGCGGGGCATCGCTGTTGTAACCTATTTCAGTCTTGCATCCGGGTTCCTGTCCGGAAAGTATCGTTCGATCAGAGATTTTTCCAAGTCCACGCGCGGTGGCGGCATGGAGAAGTATCTGAACCCTCGCGGTGAGCGCATATTGAGCGCACTCGACGAAGTGTCTTCGACGCACGGAGCCAAGCCGGCCGAAGTTGCGCTCGCTTGGCTTCTTGCACGGGAGGGCGTAACCGCGCCAATCGCAAGCGCGACATCCATCAACCATGTGGAAAGCTTCGTGCGAGCCGCATCATTGAAACTGTCAGCACAGGAAGTAGCTGCTCTGACGGCGGCAGGTTCTACGCGGATGGAGGCCCACTAACCCCTGCTGACGAATAGCGGATGCAATCTTGCGGAGCCCTAGCCAATCTCGTGAACCCGTTCTCGGAAATCTTTTGTCCGAGCGCCCGGGATGAACCGGTGCGTGGTTGAGGCGGCCATTTGTCATCACCTCTCAACTCAGTATCAAGCGTTCCATCAGCGCTTTCAGGTCCATCGCAACGCTGAAGCTGTTGTCTTGGTGTTGTCTATTGCAGAAAGATTCACAACTCCACCAGCCCTCATAGCCGGTGAACTTTATCGCATCCACCCAGCTCTTTAATTCGAGTACACCTTGACCGGTAGGAACGTCGCGAAGAACGGGCTCGTTCGGCACACCGCCTGTGTATGGAAGAGAGTCGCATAGGTGCACGCCATAGATCCGCTCTTTGTCGATCCGAGCGATGCGCTCCGGCGTGTCCCCTGAGGTATAGGCGTGCCAGAAATCGATGACGATCCGGACATTATCGCGCTTGCACAGGTCGAGGATCCGCAATTGCGCGTCTATGCTGTTAAGCGGCGTCCAGGAGAGAGCTTCGAGATATACGATCAGCCCATGGCTGGCAGCGATGTCAGCGACCGCCTGAAGATTTCCAGCCGTCAACTCGCTCTGCTCGCCCGTCGGCACATCGATGAGGCCGCGATAGAGTTCCGGATAGCGCTGTGCCGCCCCGGGTTCGAAGACCCTAATGTCCAGAGGGCCGGTAATGGCTTCAATGCCCTTCGCGCCCGCCGCGCAGGCAAGTGAACAAAGCGCTTCGGCCTCGAGCAGCATTTGCTTTCGGCCCTCGCCCTGTCGTTCGAGGTCGATCAGGAAGCCGATGCCAGGGAGGGAAAGGCCGGCAAGGCGCTCTTTGAGCTCCTGCTCGCTGAAACCGGCGTCAAGAAAGGCCGCAATCTTTGTGCCGGAGGTCTCCAGCCCATCGAAACCAACACTCTTTGCAATCTCGATGTCGATGGCGAGGCTGTTGGGCTTGGACGCCATTGAATGGAAGATGAGTTGGTTTTGTGCTCTGGTCATGGGTCTGAACCTCGTATGGAATGAGTCACTCGTCGGCGATGGAAACGGTGCGCCTGTTCTGGGCGGCTTGTATAGCCTCCGCGGCTCTGATCGCGATGACATTGTCTTCGCCGAGCGACATCCATGTCGCCGGCTTCTGCCGTAGGACGAGGAAGGCCTCGAGTGTCGTGACGTGCTGGTCGCGGTCGCGCACCGGGATGAGTTCGTTGCGGCCGTTCAGCCTCCGTATTAGCGCGCCCGATCCCTTGCCGCTGAGAGTTCCGTTGGCGACAAGCGTTCCGCGATCACCTGCGAGCATGACCACGCTTTCAAATTCAGCCGTTGTGAAGCTCTCGTAAGACTGGAAGATGGCGCCGCCCGACATCTCCATCACATAGGCCCTCTGGTCAGTGGCGGGAAGCGCCGACACGCTTGCCGGCTCCTGGCCAGTCAGGAAGCGGGCGAGATCGATGCTGTCGATGGAAAGGTCGAAGAGCGCGTCGCCCCGGTCTGAGGGCTCGTCCGGATGCCGGTTGGGAGGAGGCTGGAAGGGGGCGCCGCGGGCGATGAGAAGCGATTGCAGCGTGCCGATCTCACCTTCCTGCGCCAGTCGGCGCATTGTCTGATGGGGTGACAGGGCGCGGAGCGGTTGGTTAAGAGCAAGAACAATGCCCGCCCTCTTGCACGTATCGACGAGATCTGCTGCGGCGCGACTGTTTCCAGCGACCGGCCCATCGCAAAGCACATGTTTGCCTTCGGCCGCAGTGGCCAGGATGTAGTGTTTGCGCCGATTCCTGATGGCGCTGACATAGGCGTAGCCGACACGGGGATCCTTTAGCGTCTTTCGAGCGTCGAGGGATACACCGGGTATCTCCATGTCCAACGAAAAATGCGCGGCGTATTGCCTGTTGCGGCTGACGACCCAGAGGGGCTGATGGCCCATGGCACGGATTGCCGCAACCATATGTTCGGTCGCAATCGTGCCGGTGCCCATGACCGACCATCCAGGCCCTTCTCTCGAATGCACCGTGGATCCTCCTTTTCGTCATCCAGAGATTGACCGTGCACCAAGCCTGCGACAACTTCGCAGACGGTTGAACTCATTAGCGAAATGAAGTATTAATTGCGTCACACTGCTTCAGTTTTAGAGGGCTGGGATTGGTACATCTTGGAAGAGACGTAAACGCCTTGGCTGCGAATCTCCGAACGCTCTGCGAGCAACACGGATCGGTCGCGTCGGTGTGCCGAAAGATCAATGTCAATCGGCAGCAGTTCAACAAATACCTCTCCGGGACCCATGTGCCATCGACTGCAAACCTCCGGATCATTGCAAACTATTTTGGTCTCAGCGTTCCGATGCTTTTCACAGATCCCGACGAGTTTCGTACGCTCGTCGACGGCAATTTCTTCCATGCCATGACGACAGCCCGCCAATTGCCGGAATTCTCTCGCTTCGTTTCGAGCATGATTGTCGAAAATAGCGCAGATCACGACGACATTGTCGGTGTTTACGATCGCTATCAGTTTTCCTCTATCTACAAGGGCTTCGTTCTGCGATCGGCGTTCTGCATCTACCGCAACAAGGAGTTCCTCCAGCACTACTACGTCGAGCGTTTCCCGAGCTTCGACAATCCGAAGAAAACGGAGTACGTCTTCAAGTACTACGGCTTCTGTTTCCCGGTGGCCGATCGCCTCTTCACCGCGGACTTCGAAGGCATCCAATCAAACGAACTGACCTTCGGGGTTTATGCGCAGGTCAAGCGGAACGCCAAGAAGTTCATGTTCGGCATCTCCAGCGGGATTGCCGCAACTGTCTTTCGTCAGCCCTACTCCACGAAGGTGGCGCTGCATTACCGCGGTCCGGGACTCCTGCGTCGCGATCATCTCAAAAACCTCACGGTGCTCGACCGGAATGATCCTGCGATCCCGCGCGAGGCCCTGCAATATCTCGGCGACGGCTCGGACATGATCCAGATGAGCTGAGGTGGCCTCTGCCGCCTCAGGGATGCAGTTCAATGGCCAGCCAGACGCTGTCGGTGTCCGCATAGTAACGGTGCCATGGATAAGTCCATTGGTTCTCGCCAGTCACGCGGCAGAAAGGGTCGTGTGAATAGCCGATCGGCATCACAACATCCTCGTAGATCGTCGCTGGATCGCGCGTCTTGAATTTCTGCATGCGCCCGACGCCATGGATCTGGGTGTGCGTCTCCAGGAACGGGTGCTCATTGTGGATGAAGCAGTCCGTGTCGCCTGGCGACCACCAAAGGTTGAGCTTCAGTTTGAAGACTTGCGGCGCTTCAGTGTGAGCGCGCTCATTCGTAAAGGCGCGCGGGTCCAGCGTCACGGTGCCGATCTCGTCCTGCGCAGAGATATAGAGCGGCGTGTCCCGCGGAAAGCTTCGTATACGATTGCCGAGCCAATCCCAGCCGCGGAACATGCAGCCGCCGAGATTGATCGGGCTAACCACCTTGATAACTGCGGCTCGCTCAGCCGAACGGATGCGCCCGCCCCTCAGCCAGGTGGATTTCCACGCGGGCACGATGGCGGGGTGCTCATCTCCCGTCACCATGGCAACGGGGCTGATATTGATCACGACAGCGTCCTGGACGTCGTAGTCAACTACATTCTCAACCAGTTTTGCGGAAATGAAGTCGTCCGCGAATGCCAAATCTCTGCTTAGGTTATGCACGGCGGCGTTCCTGTTGCCTGAAGATGTTATGAGAAAGCCATAGTGCGTGCTTCGAAAAAAGTGCGCGTCGGAATTAATTTCCTCGCAAAATGACGCTATCTCAGCTTCACTCTGCGAAGGATGGCTGCCGCGCGGCCGAGCCGACTTTCCGCTCAGGATACATGCGGATCGCTGCAAATTGCCTCCAACGACAATGACACGGTGGAGATCGGTAAAAACAGAGACGCAAGATTGCTTTGGTTGTGCGTCAACTCGCGTCAGTGTTTCAATGCCTGCGAACTTGCGAGCGCAGGCCGCTCGCTGAAGAATGACCCATCGCTGGAAGGCGTCCCCTTCCTGCTCGGAAAAAGAGATTTCAGAGGGTCGATCACATGAAACTGACAGGTGGCCAAGTCGTCGCGAAGGCATTGAAGGAATACGGCGTCGAATATGTGGCCGGCGTGCCGGGCCATGGTATCTGGTCGCTATTTGATGCCTTCATGCAGGAAGGGTCGGAAATTCCTTTCATCCAGGTAATGCACGAGCAGAGCGCGGTTCATATGGCGGACGGCTACTATCGCGCCTCCGGCAGGCCGATGGCCTGCTCTACCTCGGTCGGCCCGGGCGCAGCCAACACTATCATCGGCCTCGCCACCGCATATTGCGACTCCACTTCCCTCTTTTACGTCTCTGGATCGCCGCAGACCTACATGCATGGTCATGGAACCATGCAGGAGCTTGAGCGTCAGCAAGACAACGCCTTCCCGCGCGTCACCGAGCAGGTGACAAAGCGCGCGTGGCAGGCCAATTCGGTGCAGGTCCTCCCAAGCATAATGCACCGCGCCTTCAGCGAAATGCTGACCGGCCGTCCGGGTCCGGTTCATGTCGAAGTTCCGATGGACGTCCAGGTTGAGGCGGCGGATGTCACCATCCATCCCCTCGGCAAGCGTTTGCCGGTCGGCGTCGCCTATCCGGATCCGAAGGCCGTAGAGGCCGCGCTGAAGGTTCTTCTTGCCGCCGAACGCCCCGTCATCGTCGCCGGCGGCGGAGCGATCACTGCGAACGCCTCCGCCGAACTGACGCAACTTGCCGAAAAGCTCGGTGCGGCGGTCTCGATCACCTGGAACGGCAAGGGCTCGATTTCGGAGGATCACGCACTGTTCATCGGTGCGGTCGGCCAGACAGGCACGACCTGTGGCAATCAGATCACCGCTTCGGCAGATGTGGTCGTCTCGGTCGGCTGCCGCTTTACCGACTGGTCGGCATCCTCCTACGCCAAGGGCGTATCGTTCTCGATCCCCTCTGCCAAGTTGATCCATATCGACCTCGACCCCCGCGAGATAGGCAAAAACTACGAAACCGAAGTTGGCATCGTCGCCGACGCAAAGGTAACGCTGGAGGCGCTTGTCTCACTTATCTCGGACACGGACTCGCAGAAAATGTTGTCGCGCCGCGAGACATTTCTCGCCGACATACAGAAGGCCAAGGCGGACTGGCGCGCTCAGGTGGGACCGCGTGAAAACAGTCGCGAAACGCCCTTCACTTCGCAGCGTCCGCTGATGGCGCTTCGCAAGGTCCTTGCCCGCAACGGCATCGTCGTGGTCGGCTCTGGCAACACGCAAGGATCGGTCAAGCAGAGTTTCCCCGTTTACGAGCCCCGAACGCACCTCACCTCTGGGTCCTATTCGCCGATGGGGTGGGCGGTGCCGGCGGCGCTCGGCGCCAAGCTTGCCTGTCCGGACCGGCAGGTCGTGGCGATCGTCGGCGACGGCGACTTCATGATGTCTCTTCCGGAAATGGGCACGGCAGTCATGAACGGCATCAACGTCGTGTTCCTGGTGCTGAATAATCAGGGCTACATGTCGATCCGCGGTGGGCAGCGCAAGTTCATGGGCCGCCACATCGCCTCCGAGTTCAACCATCATGCCGGTAACGGCGCGCCCTATTCAGCCGATATCGCTGCTTCTGCGAAGGCTTTCGGCCTGCAGGCGTGGAAAGTTGAAAGCGACGAAGATCTCGAAAGCAGTCTAAAAGCTGCGCTCGAATGCGGCGGCCCGGCGCTCGTCGAGGTCATCGTCTCGCGCGATGCCGCCGGACCCTTCGCGACCGGCTGGTGGGACTTTCCCTCGCCAGCCTACTACGAGAAGGAACAGGTCGCTTACGCGGATATGCGTGCCCGCGAACAGCATCTCTGATTGCATAAGCGGGGGAGGCGGCCGCTTCCCCCATTTCCCTCCCAAGACCATTGATGACGCGGCGCAAACGGCGGCCGTGAACGAAGAGACCTTGTCATGATCCGTCATATCAAAACGGCCACGGCCACCACGGAAGAAAGCGGTACCGACAGCGCGATCACCAAGGCTGTCGAGGCGCTTCTCGCGAAAGTTCGGACCGGCGGAGACAAGGCGGTTCGTGAACTCTCCGTCCAGTTCGACAAGTTCGATCGCGACTCCTACCGCCTTACCAAGCAGGAGATCGATACCTGCATCGACGCGCTGACGGCGCAAGAGCGTGAGGACCTTGATTTTGCGCAGGATCAGATCCGTCGCTTCGCCGAAGCCCAGAAGGCCGCTCTGAAGGATATCGAAGTCGAGACGTTGCCAGGCGTTATCCTTGGACACAAGAATGTGCCGATTCAAAATGTCGGCTGCTACGTTCCCGGCGGAAAATATCCACTGCTCGCCTCTGCTCATATGACGGTCCTAACGGCACGCGTCGCTGGCTGCGAACGCGTCATCACCTGCGCGCCGCCTTTCAAGGGCAAGATTGCCGAAAAAATTGTCGCTGCGCAGGCGCTGGCTGGTGCAGACGAGATATATTGCCTCGGTGGTGTCCAGGCGATCGCCGCCATGGCCTACGGCACGGAGACGATCGATCCTGTCGATATGCTCGCCGGACCCGGCAATGCCTATGTGGCGGAAGCCAAGCGCCTGCTCTTCGGCCGCGTCGGCATCGATCTCTTCGCCGGCCCGACGGAAACGCTGGTCATCGCTGACGACAGCGTCGACGGCGAACTGGTGGCAACAGACCTCCTCGGCCAAGCCGAGCACGGTGTCAATTCGCCAGCGGTGCTCATCACCAACTCTGAAAAATTGGCGCACGACACCCTTGCCGAGATCCAGCGCCTCTTGAAGATCCTGCCGACGGCGGCCGTCGCCGGCAAGGCCTGGAACGATTTCGGCGAGATCATTCTGTGCGACACGATCGAGGAGATGCTGGCCGCGGGCGACTATGTTGCTTCGGAACACGTTCAGGTTATGACCCGTGACCCGGACTATTTCCTCGACAACATGAGGAACTATGGCGCCTTGTTCCTCGGTGCGCGCACCAACGTCGCTTTCGGCGACAAGGTGATCGGCACGAACCACACGCTGCCGACCAACAAGGCGGCCCGCTACACCGGTGGGCTCTGGGTCGGAAAATTCCTGAAGACCTGCACTTACCAGAAGGTTCTGACCAACGAGGCCTCGGCGATGATCGGCGCCTATGGCTCGAGACTTTGCCTGATGGAGGGTTTTTCCGGCCATGCAGAGCAGGCCAACATCCGCGTCCGCCGCTACGGCGGAAGGAACATCGGATATGCCCAACCCGTCGAGCCCAACCAATAGTCCCGCACAAGAGTTCGCCAAGGACCGCGACCAAACCCAACCAGAGAGGATGATACGATGTCCAAATTTATCGCCACAGCGCTTGCGGCGACCATGCTCATGCCCATCGCTGCCAGGGCGGAAGGCCAGATTGAGGTTCTGCACCACTGGGTCTCTCAGAGCGAAGTCGATGCGCTCAACGTCATTCGTAAGAACCTCGAAGCCAAAGGCTTCCAGTGGAAGGATTCTGCGGTTGGCGGCATGAGCGGCGCAAACGCGCAACAAGCGCTTCGCGCTCGTCTGACGGCCGGCGACCCTCCAGGAGCCATGCAGTTCCTCGGCTGGGAAGGTGTGCAGTGGGCCGAACAGGGCGTCGTGCGCGACCTGAATGATCTTGCCGAAGCCGGCGGCTGGCGTGAGGCACTGGCCCCGCAACTCTTGCCCTTCGTGACCTCGGGTGAGGCCTTCATCGCCGCGCCGATCAATATGCACCGCCAGAATTGGGTCTGGGCCAACAAGAAAATCTTTGACGATGCCGGTGTCACCATGCCGAAGAGCTGGGCTGAACTGATTGATGCCGGCAAAAAGTTGAAGGAAAAGGGTGTCGTCGCGGTTGCGATGGGTGACGAGCCCTGGCAGATCGGCATCATCTTCGATGCGCTGCTGTCCGACATCAACGGACCCGACTTCTACCAGAAGGCCGCGGTCGATCTCGATCCGGAAGCGCTCGGCAGCCCCGAGATGGTCAAGGTGTTCGATGCCCTGCGCGAGGTTCGCGGTCTCGTCGATGACAATTTCGTTGGCCGCGACTGGGCGGTTGCCACCGGCATGGTCATCAACGGGGAGGCCGCCATGCAGTTTATGGGCGATTGGGCGAAAGGAGAATTCCTCGCCAAAGGTCTGAAAGCCAACGAGGACTTCTACTGCTTTGCAACGCCTGGCAAGGTGATGTCCTTCCAGTATCTCATCGACAGCTTCGGTATGTTCACCGTGAACGACGAGAGCGTGCAGAAGGCACAGGTCGCTCTTGCTGAGACCATCATGGATCCGAAGGTTCAGAAGGACTTCAATCTCATCAAAGGCTCGATTCCGGCCCGCAATGACGTGCCAGTCGATGATTTCGATGATTGCGCCAAGCTCGGCTTCGAAGAGCGCGCAAATGCAATAGACAATGGCAGCATGCAGGGCGCGATGACGCATGGCTTCGCGGCCAAGCCCGAATTTGCCGCCGTCTTCGGTGACGTCGCCGCCCAGTTCTTCGTCGGCAGCATGAGCTCGGAAGATGCTGTGAAGATGCTGGTCGCTGGCATCGATAACGCCCGGTAATCAACTGCAAAAGGAGGAGCCGCGTTTGCCGGCTCCTCCAGACAACTGCCATCGGAGCTGACTCATGAGCGCCACCATGCGCATGTCCTCGCGACTGGCAAGCTGGCTACCGCGCCTCGTCGTGGCTCCCAGCCTGCTCGTCGTTATCGTCACGGTCTACCTGTTCATTCTCTGGACGGGCGTGATCTCCGTGACTTCGTCGAAATTCGTGCCAACCTATGATTTCGTGGGTCTCGAGCAATATGTACGGCTCTGGGCAACGCCGCGATGGCACACCGCCGTGGCCAATCTCTTTATCTTCTCGGCACTGTTTTTGGCACTCTCCACCGGCCTCGGGCTGCTGATGGCGATCTTCCTTGACCAGAACATCCGCGCCGAGGGCGTGCTCCGCGCGATCTACCTCTACCCCATGGCACTTTCGTTCATCGTGACAGGCACAGCCTGGAAGTGGATCATGAACCCGGGCCTCGGGATCCAGAAGGTTGTCAACGATCTCGGTTGGACGGACTTTCGCTTCGACTGGATCACCGATCCCGACATGGCGATCTACACCGTCGTCGTGGCAGGCGTCTGGCAGTCATCCGGATTCGCAATGGCGATCTTTCTTGCGGGCCTTCGCGGCATTGACAATTCGGTCATCAAAGCCGCGCAGATCGAGGGAGCCTCGCTGCCTTTGATTTACCGTCAGATCATCATTCCGATGCTGCGCCCCGCAATGCTTAGTGTCATTGTTCTCCTGAGCTATATCGCCATCAAGAGCTTTGACCTGGTACTGGCGCTCACAAATGGCGGACCGGGCACTGCGACGGAGTTGCCGTCGACTTTCATGTTCTCCGCCACCTTTCGGCGCAATCAGATGGGCGTTGGCGCCGCAAGCGCGGTGATGATGCTAATGACCGTTGCGGCCATCATCATTCCTTACCTTTATTCCGAACTCCGGGAGAAGAACAATGGCTAACGCTGTGTCCCGATCTGGCAAGGCGTGGCTCGGTTCGTTCGTCGTTTACGGCTGCCTGATCTTTGTGGCGCTTGTCTATCTGATGCCTCTCTGGGTCATGATCACGACATCGCTAAAATCACTTGACGAGATCTATGGCGGCTCCTTCATTGGCATGCCTAAGGCGGTCACGCTGGACGCCTGGCGCTCGGCGTGGTCAGAGGCATGCATCGGCACCGGATGCACCGGCCTCAAGCCCTATTTCGTCAACTCCCTGCTGATGGTGATCCCGGCGGTCGTGCTGTCGACTGGCATCGGCGCGATAAATGGATACATCCTCACCAAATGGAAGTTTCCCGGCGCGAATCTCGCTTTTGGCCTTCTGCTGTTTGGCTGCTTCCTGCCTTACCAGGCGATCCTCATCCCCATGGCCCGCACACTCGGCCTGTTGGGCCTTGCCGGCTCCATTCCCGGCTTGGTCGCTGTGCACGCCTCGTATGGGATATGCTTCACGACGCTGTTCTTCCGAAACTATTTTGTGTCGCTGCCGGATGAACTGACCAAGGCGGCAATGGTTGATGGAGCGGGTTTCTTCCGAATTTTCTGGAGCGTCATCCTGCCGACGTCAATCCCGATCATCGTTGTGTCCTGCATATGGCAGTTCACGCAGATCTGGAACGATTTCCTCTTCGGCGTTTCCTTCACCTCGGGCTCCAGCAGCCCTGTCACGGTCGCGCTCAACAACATCGTCAACGTGACCACCGGTCGCAAGCAGTACAATGTCGACATGGCAGCAGCCATGATCGCCGCCATCCCAACCTTGGTCGTCTACATCGTCGCGGGCCGCTACTTCGTCCGCGGGCTGACGGCCGGCGCCGTGAAAGGCTGAGCCCATGTCCACTCTTGAAATCGATCGCGTCCGGAAGGCCTACGGGAATCTAGAGGTCCTTAAGGAGGTTTCCATCTCCATCGGTACCGGTGACTTTCTTGTGTTGCTCGGCCCTTCTGGCTGCGGAAAGTCAACGTTGCTCAACATGATCGCCGGACTGGAGACAATTACCGGTGGCGAGATCCGAATTGCCGGAAAGACCGTCAACGATCTCTCGCCGAAGAACCGTGACATCGCAATGGTGTTTCAATCCTACGCGCTCTATCCGACGATGACCGTGCGGCAAAACATCGAGTTCGGCATGAAGATCCGCAAGATCGCTCAGGTCGATCGCGACAAGGCGGTAAAAACTGCATCAGATCTTCTTCAGATCACCCACCTTCTCGATCGCAAGCCTTCGCAGCTGTCAGGTGGCCAGCGCCAGCGCGTCGCAATGGGGCGGGCGATCGTGCGGGAGCCGAAACTCTTCCTGTTCGACGAGCCTTTGTCGAACCTAGATGCCAAACTGCGCGTGGACATGCGCACCGAGATCAAGCGCCTGCACGCCCGCCTCGGTACGACGATTGTCTATGTCACGCACGACCAGATCGAGGCGATGACACTTGCCACCCGTGTCGCGGTTATGAAGGACGGTGTGGTGCAGCAACTTGATGAGCCGCAAGCGGTCTACGATCGGCCGGCCAATGTCTATGTCGCACGTTTCGTCGGCTCGCCTGCCATGAACATCGTGCCCGCTGTCCTCGAAGTCGCTGGCGCGACGGCAACGGTTGTGGTTGATCTCGCGGGGCGGCAACCGGCGCGCATCTCGGGTGTGCCTCTCTCAGCTGAAGCGTTGCGCCGCTACGCCGACAGGAAGGTACTGGTCGGCATCCGCCCGGAGAATTTTTCAATCGCCACAGGAGGTGTTGCGCCTTCGCTTAAGGTCGATTTTGACGTGGTCGAGCCGACAGGACCGGACACGCTCGCCGTCTTCCAGCTCGGTGGCGTTGAGGTGACCGCGCGCCTTCCGCCTCGGCAGGCCCATGCGGGCCGGGAGGCACCACTGGCGGTCGACACATCCAAGATTGTGCTTTTCGACAGTGAAACCGAGACGCGCATCGACTGAAAGAATTTTCATGACCGAGACCGCAGACATTGTCATCATCGGCTCCGGCATCGGGGGAGCCTCCCTGGCGCACAGTCTTGCGCCTTCGGGTCTCAGGGTTGTTATTCTGGAACGAGGAGTGCATCTGAAAGACAGCCCAGAGGCTCGCGACGACATCGCGATCTTCCAGAAGGGTTTCTATCGCTCTTCCGAGAAATGGCTAGGCACGGACGGAGAGAGCTTCCTGCCCGGCAACTACTACTATGTCGGTGGTAATTCGAAGCTCTTCGGTGGGGTCATGTATCGTTACCGCAGTGAGGATTTCGCCCCTCGCCGTCATATGGATGGCGTATCGCCCGGATGGCCACTGTCCTATGAAGAACTCTCGCCCTGGTATGATGCCGCCGAGCAGATTTATTGCGTGCGGGGGGAGACGGGTTGCGACCCGACCGAGCCACCACACGACAAACCCTATGACTACCCGCCGGTTCCCGACGAGCCGTCGATTGCTGCCGTCCGCCGTCGGCTTCAAAAGGCGGGCGTCCATCCGTCGTCCCTGCCACTGTCGATTGATATAGACGCCTGGCTGAAGGGAGCGAAAACCGGCTGGGATGGCTTTCCTAATACGGGCATGGGGAAAGTCGACGCGGAGGTGGGGCCGCTCACCAGCGCGCTTTCCCATCCCAATGTCAGCCTTATCACTGGTGCCAGCGTCATACGCCTTGAAACAGACGAGACGGGTCATCGCGTGCGCGCCGCCGCCTATGTCAAGGAAGGCGTCGAACACCGGATTTTGGCGGATCGCTTCGCCGTGGCGGCCGGAGCGGTTCAGTCTGCGGCGCTGCTTCTGCGATCGGCCAGCAAGGTCCATCCGACCGGCCTTGGAAATAGCTCCGACCAGGTCGGGCGCAACTTCATGAACCACAACACGACAGCGATGCTGACGATCGATCCTTTTGCCGCGAACAGTTGCGTCTACCAGAAGACAATGGCCTTCAACGATTTCTACAATGCAGAGAACGACTATGGTTTTCCGCTCGGCAACGTGCAGCTTCTCGGCCACATCACCGGCAATATCCTCAAGGCCAATTTACCGTTCCCCGCTCCCGCCTGGTTCGCCAAGCTCATGGCGCGCTACGCTTACGGCTGGTTCCTTACAAGCGAGGACCTTCCCAACCCGGAAAGCCGGGTGATGGTGCGTGACAACCGCATCGTCATGCATTGGGTACGGTCGAACATGGGGGCGCATGAAGCACTGATCAAAAAAACCCGCGCCGTCATGCGAAGCGCGGGGTTCCCGATCGTATTGACGCACACCTTTGGTCGAAAGACGACATCGCATCAATGTGGCACCGCCCGTCTCGGCAACGATCCGAAAGCCTCAGTGGTCGATTTGAACTGCCGCAGCCACGATGTAGAAAATCTCTACATTACGGACGCCTCCGTGCTGCCGACATCGGCCGCCGTCAATCCGGCGCTGACAATAGCCGCCCTCGCCATCAAGGCCGGGGCCGCAATTTCAAGGGGGCACTAATGGAGCTTCGCAACATGGGATCGGCGCGTTACGGCATTTCTACGCAAGCCCCGGCCGAGGTCAATATCTTTGACTATATCGTCGTCGGTGGCGGATCGACCGGGTGCGTCGTCGCCTCGCGACTGTCGGAGGACCCAAGCGTACGAGTTCTCCTGATAGAAGAGGGCCCCCGAGATCTCAATCCTTACATCCACATTCCGGGCGCCTACTACAAGACCGCACAGGGGGATCTCCTTAAACGCATTCCATGGGAACCGATGCCCGAGCAAGGGCGGACGGAAACACCGACCATGGTGCAGGCCCGTGTGCTTGGTGGCGGCAGCTCGGTCAATGCGATGATCTACATCCGTGGTGTGCCCGCTGACTATGAGCAATGGGTCAGTCTCGGCGCGGAAGGTTGGGGTTACGCGGACGTGCTGCCGTTCTTCAAGCGTGCGGAAAACAACAATCGCTTCTGCAATGACGCTCATGCCATTGGCGGACCGCTTGGCGTTTCCGACATCGACTACATTCATCCCCTGACCCGCGCCTGGCTGCAGGCCTGCCAGCAGGCAGGGTTGCCTTACAATCCCGACTTCAATTCAGGCGATCCAGCGGGATGCGGCCTGTATCAGATCACGGCGCGGAATGGCCGCCGTAGCTCCTCCTCCGTCGCCTATCTGAAGCCTGCCCGAAAGCGTGGCAACCTGCGCATCGAGACGGGTACCGCGGTAACCCGCGTTCTGATCGAGAAGGGACGGGCGGTCGGCGTCGAATGCGCCAAGGGCAAGCGCAAGGTCGTCTATCGCGCCGATCAGGAGGTTGTCGTCTCCACGGGCGCAATCGCGACACCAAAGCTCCTCATGCTCTCCGGAATCGGCCCGGCAGACCAGATCCGACGGTATGGCATTGAGGCCCATGCCGACCTGCCAGGTGTTGGCCAAAATCTGCAGGACCATATCGAAATTTCGCTGGTCTACCAGCTCAACGGACCGCACAGCTACGATAAGTACAAGAAATTGCACTGGAAGGCGGCAGCCGGCCTCAATTACGCGCTCTTCCGCAATGGACCCGCCTCGTCCAACCTAATCGAGGGTGGGGCTTTTTGGTGGGGGGACAAGAGCCAGCTGACGCCAGACATCCAGTATTTCATGGTCGTTGGCGCTGGCATCGAGGAAGGCGTGGACGCAGTTCCCGGTGGCAACGGTTGCACCGTCAATCTCGGGCAGATCCGGCCGCGGTCGCGAGGGGAGGTCACGCTTCTCAGCGCCGATCCGACCGCGAACCCGCGCGTTGCGCCCCGATACTTCTCCGACACCTACGATCTCGACGCCATCACCGACGGAACCATGGCGGCGTTAGACATCATGGCGCAGCCGGCGATTACGAAATTTGTGGCGGCGCGCCACACACCGGCGCCCTCGCTCAGGACACGTGGTGAAATTCGCGCATTCTGCGTCAAGGAGGCCCATGCAGCCCTCCATCCCGCCGGAACATGTCGGATGGGCCGGGATGATATGGCCGTGGTTGATCCTAAGTTGCGTGTTCATGGCGTCGAACGCCTGCGGGTCGCCGACGCCTCGGTCATGCCTACGTTGATTTCAGGTAATCCTAACGCCGTCTGTATCATGATCGGTGAGCGCGCGGCTGACTTCCTGAGTGCCTGAGATCATCAAACATTGCTGCGGTATATTGCCTATATTCGCCTGATAGTGCATATATTGCGGAAATTCATGCATTAAGAGGCATCCATATGGACCCGAGTATCGTAGTCTTCGACATCGGCGGCGTGCTGATAGACTGGAATCCGGCCTATCTCTATCGCAAGCTGTTACCGGATGAGGCCGCAGTTTCGGCCTTCCTGTCTG
This sequence comes from Mycoplana sp. ABR4_002, assembly GCF_056159645.1. Lineage (NCBI taxonomy): Bacteria > Pseudomonadati > Pseudomonadota > Alphaproteobacteria > Hyphomicrobiales > Rhizobiaceae > Mycoplana > Mycoplana sp. ABR4_002. The sequence continues at coordinate 169,907 of NZ_JBSWVO010000003.1, read as the reverse complement.
ATGTCTGCACCTCAGCCTGGAACGAGCAGTTCGACGCGGGACGTCCATTCTCAGACGGCATCGCGGAGCTTGTGTCACGCAATCCTGACCAGTCCGACCTTATCGAGGCCTATTGGTTGCGGTGGCACGAGATGCTGGGGGGCAAGATAGAGGGAACGGTAAAGCTGCTTGATCGATTGAAGGCCGCCGGCATTCCCGTACATGCGATCTCGAACTGGTCCGCGGAGACTTTTCCAAGAGCTCAGGAAATCTATCCCTTTCTCGGCTCGTTTGACGTCCTCGTCGTTTCCGGGCGCGAAAAGCTTGTCAAACCGCATGCGCCGATCTTCGAGCGCTTTCTTGACCGCGCGGGCGTCCGTGCGGCCGAGTGTCTCTTTATCGATGACAATGCTGCCAACATAGCCGCTGCCGAGGCGCTCGGGTTCCATACCGAGCACTTCACAGGCTCCGAGGCGCTGGAATCCCGCTTGATCAATTTGGGTCTGTTGACGGGAGAAGCCGAGGACGAGAAATGAGCGGGGGCAGGAAACAGCTTTCCTCACTCTCACCGGAAGAACGCCAGGTCGTCATCCTCGAAAAGGTCAACGCCTCGGGACGTGTACTCGCCACCGTGATGGCACAGGAGTTCGGCGTTTCGGAAGATTCGATTCGCCGCGACCTGCGCGATCTTTCAGACGCGGGGCTCGTACAGCGGTTTCATGGGGGTGCGGCGCGGCTCGTGAAGCCTTCGCTCGATTTCCAGCGGCGCGAGGCACTATATGCGGAAGATAAAGAGCTGATCGGCCGGGTTGCGGCTGCTTCGATAATTGACGGAGCGACGCTGCTGGTGGACTCAAGCACGACTGTCGTCCGCTTCCTGCGCGCGCTCTCGCCAGAACGTTCACTGCGAATTATCACAACGGCCGTGGACGCCGCCGCCGCCGCTCTCGACCATCCGCTCGCCGAGGTGATCATGCTTGGAGGCCGTCTCGGGCGGATGACGCGTAGCGCCACAGGTGTTGCGGCGACCGACGCAATCCGCGGGCTGCGTGCCGATTACTGCGTAATCGGTACATGCGGCATCGCTGACGACTTGACGCTCCGTGCGGACGACTTTGAGGATGCGTACCTGAAGTCAGCGATGATCCACGCGGCCAACAAGACCCTGCTTCTGGCCACTGCCGACAAGCTCGGCCAGGCCGCGACCTACGAAGTGGCGCCGATCTCCGCAGTCTCAACGCTTTTCACCAATAGCAAGGACGCCGAGATCCTCAAGAAAATCCGCGAGGCCGGTGTCGATGTCGAGACAGTCTGACAAAGGGCGTACATGATGATGACCTCTTCAATTGATCGGGACGCAAGAGCCGTTGTTCTGCCGGCCTTCGATACGCTGGACGTCATGGACGTCATGGTTCCATTTCTGGAAAAGGGCGGTTGTTCCATCCTCATCGGCGAGAATCGGTCGGAATATGTCGCGCGCGCCATGTCTGCAGAACGGCTGGCCAGCGAGACGCCCGAAAAATTTCGAGCCTGCCTGCGTCGGCTGGAAGGGGTAAGGCGAGGGTTGATCGTCGCCGTTGATCAGGAGCTTGGTGGCATCCAGCGGCTCCAGGGGCTGGTGCCTTCGCTTCCCTCGCTCGAAGAAGCCCAGGCCCTTGGCGATGATGCGCTTGCTGAACGTTGCCGGATGACCGCCTCCGCCGCTCGCGATCTCGGTGTATCGATGTTTCTCGGGCCCATCGCCGATGTTGTCGATGGCGAAAACATCTGGTTGCGAGGGCGCACGATGGGGTCTTGCCCGCATGCGGTTGCGAGGCTGGTTTCGGCCTTCGTGAAGGGTGTCCAGGCCGCCGGAATCACCGCCGTCACCAAACATTTCCCTGGCTTCAACGACCTTGCCGAGGATCCCGCGCTTGTCGATGTCTCGTTGTCGACGCCGAGCGACCGTATTGTGCAAAATGCGCTGGCCTTCACAGCCGCAATCAGGGCCGGAACGAGGGCGATCATGACGGGCCCCGCCCCGGTTTCAGCCATTGATGAGGAAAATGCCGCCAGCACCTCACCTGCGGTTATGGCAATGTTGCGGAACGATTTTGGCTTCAAGGGCCTGATCGTCAGCGACGATCTTGATGCGCCGGCCACCTTGCGCGGACGATCCCTCCTCGAATCGGCTATCACCGCACTGACTGCGGGTGCGAACCTGCTGCTCGTCAGTGGTGGGCCGCACCTTGATGCGCTATGCGAGGGCATTGCGATTTCCGCGCGGAATGGGCGGATTGCTCCGGAGCGTCTGGCCGAAGCTGCAACCCGCGTTCGACTCTGTGCAGCTGGGAACGGAGCCTGACGCCAACACTTTTCAATGGTGTCCACCAACCGGCAGCCTGCGTCATTGGAGCCGTCTATCAGTACCCTTGCCGCTTCACTTGCTCGAGCAATGCTGACGCGTTCTACGGTGCTGTGCACCAGTAGGTGGTCATTTTCGGTGCTGAACGGGGATAGTGATCAAGTCGAGCCCGCATTTGCGTGCGATTTGATAGACCTGCTGCACCGAAGTCAGCCGTCTCGCCAACGAAACCTTGCTCGATGTTGCACGGAGTAAACTACCATCCGGTTGTTCAATCAGCATGACCCAAACAGCTGCATGAATGACGGTTGGGGTGCGGGAAGAAAGACTGGCATGCCACGCCTTGCCACAACCGTGCGGTTGGCAGCTGCAGAACGGGCGCATTCGCCGACCTTCTCGAGAAGGCTCTCGCGCGGGGCTGAATTCGTCCTGTGCCGTGGATTGAACAGGCAGTGGCCGGTGCGCGTGGTCTACTCCAACCGAGAATCATGTTCCCTCGCGCTGGCGGGCGGCGGCGCGGCGCGCCTCGGCCGTGAAATGGACAGGATAGCGCTCCCGGCAAACGGGCACGTGCTCGTCGGGCGTTCCCAGCACAGTGAACGCGTCGGAGGGCATTAGCCCAAAATGCCTGCCGGCCACTCATGATCATCATCGGAGGGTGTGCCTGACGATCGGTTCGGATCGCTTAGGCGTTGTGGCATTTCTGCCTCGCCGCCCTGGCCGCATCCTTGCCGACCTGACCCTCGCCAGCAATCTGCCCGCCTTGGCTGCAGTTCTCGCACTGCTGACGGTGGCCTCGCCTTAGGCCGGTGGGGGTTGTCGAAAAGTACCAGTAAAATTTCCGCAATACGCTTTGCTGAAGCGTCGGAAAGCACCTAAACGACACGGATCATTCCACTGTGATGATACTTGCTTTGTTGATTTCCAGAAGTTGCCGCTTGTGCCTGAGCACAATCAATTTGACCGTGTCCATGACTGCCCGCACGCGTGGAACATCTCTCAACCGTTCGTGAGTGAGAAGCCATATTTCAAGAGTAGGGGGCAGATCCGGCCGAAAGCACCGCACGAGTTGATCATCAATGCAAGCGAGGAAGTCTGAGTAGAAGCCAACGCCAATGCCCGACCGCACACTCGCAAAAGCACCCGGCAACGAGTTTTGTTCGATGATGACTGCAGAATCGGGAAAATGCTTTCGGGACCATTCGAATTCACGCCGGGTGGAAAAACTGGAATCGAGCCTGATAAGTGCGTGATCGCGAAGTTCACTCGCAGACGTCGGATACCCGGATCGTTCTGCATATGACCGTGAACAATACAGGCTCCAATGATCGACAGCGAGCCTCAAACCCACCAGACCGGCGTCTGATCTTGCCTGGCCCGACCTGAGAGCAACGTCGGCTTCGCCTTTCGCCAAGTCCCTCATTTCGGAACTTGTGTCAACTTCGACGCGAACGTCCCGGTATTTCTCACGCATCTGGCTGACCAGAGAAGGCAGGACCAATTCGGCTAGGAGGTGATTGGTGGTGAAGCGGACAGTGCCCGAAACATTGCGGGAAAGGTCGTCTACCGCATGCAAGAAGGCCTGAGTTGCCGATCGAACGTTACTGGCGGGCCCAAGCAAAAACTTGCCCTGATCGGTCAACTGGTAGCCGGTTCGAAGCTTCTGGAACAGCAGTATTCCGACAGCTTCCTCTAAAGCCGCTATGCGGCGCGAAACGGTGCTTTGACTGACTCTGAGTGCGCGTGCTGCGGCCAAGGTCGACCCCGTCTCGGCAACAGCCAAGAGATAACGCAAGTCATCAAAATCGAAGCGCCGAGACATTGATTATGCAGAGATGCAGAACGGACCAGCACGAATGGTGTTTGAAGGTACCCTTCAGCCAATTTACACGACGGTCCGCTTCACGCAAGCCAGCACAAGATCGGTCTCTACATCTCATACAGAGGAATTGGCCATGTCGACGGTACTCGTCCCGCCCGGAACCCGCATAACCAATCATTTCAACAAGGAAACCTTCATTTTCACCCACCCGTACGATAGTCAGGTATCGAGTCGGATGGATGTCGTATTGGATGAGGGAGGCTCCGGTGGCGGCAACGCCGTCGAGCATATTCATCCGCAGACCGACGAGGCCTTCGAGGTTCAACATGGCCGCCTGGCGGTCTTCATCGAAGGCACCAAGCATATTGTCGAGGCCGGGGGCTCAATTGTCGTTCCAAAGGGCGCGCGTCACTTTTTCCGCAATGATTACGTGGGCGAAACCCGTATAACGGTTACATTTGCCAATGCCCAACAACATCAGCGGTTCTTTCTCAATCTCGCACTCTGGACGAGAGATCGCCCTGAATACTTCACCCCAGAAGGAGAAGTCAGGTTCCTGGCGATCGTACTCCTCCTCCATGCTTTTCACGGCCACCTTTATCTTGCCGGAATTCCCGTATGGCTTCAGAAGTTCATCTTTGCGATGGCTACGCCGATTGCACGGTTTCAAGGATATCGCCTGGCCATCAGGCCGGCACGTCCGGGTGTCCGCTCTCCGGATTGGCAAGTGATTCCATAGTGGCAAACATTTCATTGAAACGAGGCCAGGTGATGCAAGACGAATTCGCAAGAGATGCGCAGACCATCTTGCCGCGAGCGGCAATGACACGACACAACGGAGCGGAAAGCTCAAAATTTTGGCGACATCTGACGAGTAGTGACTACGCTCCCGGCGAACGTGGCGCAGGCCCAGCATAAATGATTGATACTATTGGTTGTGCCTGGCTGGCACGTAATTTGCGTACATGTCTTGTATGCAAGTCAACCACACGTCTGATACTCAGAGCAGCATCGAAGAGACCATCGTCTCCGGAATCCTTTCTGTCCGCATAAAACCCGGCACCCGACTGAGTGAGAACCAGCTGGCAACACTTTTCGGCGTGTCCCGCACGCGCGTGCGGGAGGCGATGATGCGGCTCGAGACCCGCGCTATTGTCCATGTCAGTCCCCGTCGGGGCTGGTTCGTGGCCGAGCCGTCTGCCGAGGAGGCCATAACGGTCTATGCGGCTCGGCGCGTCATCGAATCGGGCCTGCTGCGAAACATGAGCGAACTGACGCCGGCCGGACGGAACATACTGCAGGTCCATCTAGCAGAAGTGTTGATTTGCACTGAGAAGTGACCCGGTATCGCGGGATATTTTCATCGAGAATTGACCCATGTTTGGAACCGTCCCTCGCGTTTTCGCAGCGAGGGCTCTGGAGTGATCGACATGGAGTTACTGAGCGTTATCCGGCGCTGGCATTTTCGAGACAGGTTTTCGATCCGGGATATTTCACGGCGCACTGGCCTCTCCCGGAACACCATCCGCAAGTATCTGCGCTCCGACGGCGTGGAGCCAAAGTTCAGGGTCCCGGACAGGCCGAGCAAACTCGATCCCTTCGCGGACAGGCTATCGGCCTGGCTGAAGACGGAAGCCAATAAGCCCCGCAAGCAGAAGCGCACCCTCAAACAGCTCCATGCTGATCTGCTAAGCCTCGGTTACGACGGGTCCTATTGCCGGGTTGCCGCCTTCGCCCGAGAGTGGAGAGCAGACTGGCAAAAAGAGCGGCAGACGTCCGGTCGTGGCACCTTCGTGCCATTGGCCTTCGAACCCCGTGAGGCATTCCAGTTCGACTGGTCCGAGGATTGGGCGATCATCGGCAATGAGCGCACCAAGCTGCAGGTTGCACATACCAAGCTGAGCTACTCGAGGGCCTTCATCGTGCGGGCCTATCTTCTGCAGACGCATGAGATGCTGTTCGATGCCCACAATCATGCCTTCCGCGTGTTCGGCGGCATCCCCCGGCGCGGCATCTACGACAACATGCGAACTGCGATCGACAAGGTCGGCCGCGGCAAGGAGCGCGACGTCAACGTCCGCTTCATGGCCATGGCGAGCCACTATCTCTTCGAACCTGAGTTCTGCAATCCGGCCTCCGGCTGGGAGAAGGGACAGGTCGAGAAGAACGTTCAGGATACCCGTCATCGACTGTGGCAACCCATCCCGCGCTTTCCGACCCTGGAAGCCTTGAACGATTGGCTGGAGAACCGTTGCAAGGAACTTTGGGCTCAGACGCCACATGGGCAGATGCGCGGCACCATCGCCGATATCTGGGCTGACGAAGCACGGACGCTCATGCCGGTATCCCGTTCGTTCGATGGCTTTGTCGAATACACCAAGCGGGTCACCCCGACCTGCCTCGTCCATCTCGAGCGCAATCGCTACAGCGTCCCGGCGTCGTTCGCCAACCGGCCCGTGAGCCTCCGCGTTTACCCGGATCGTATCGTTGTGGCCGCGGAAGGCCAATTGTCTGCGAGCATCGCCGCATCATCGATCGCTCCCATGATCGGCCCGGACAAACGATCTATGACTGGCGGCACTATCTAGCCGTGGTGCAACGCAAGCCCGGCGCTCTGCGCAACGGCGCGCCATTCAGCGAACTTCCCGACGCCTTCAGAACCTTGCAGCAGCACCTGCTCAAGAAGTCCGGCGGTGATCGCGAGATGGTCGATATCCTGGCGCTGGTCCTTCAGCACGACGAGCAGGCGGTGCTGTCTGCGGTCGACATGGCGTTGCAGTCTGGCGTGCCCACAAAGACCCACATCCTCAACCTCCTTCATCGCCTCGTCGATGGTAAATCCTTCACGCCGCCCACGATCAGCGCACCTCAGGCCCTGACGCTCAACAACGAGCCCAAAGCCAATGTCGAACGCTACGACGCCTTGAGGAAGACGGAGGTGCGCCATGCGTCATAATCCAGCAAGCGGCGCGATCGTTATCATGCTCAGGCAGTTGAAGATGCACGGCATGGCCCAGGCTGTCGGTGAACTGACCGAACAGGGATCGCCCGCCTTCGAGGCCGCGATTCCGATCCTGTCGCAACTCCTCAAGGCCGAGACCGCGGAACGCGAAGTCAGATCGACAGCCTACCAGCTCAAGACCGCACGCTTTCCCGCCTATCGCGACCTCAACGGCTTCGACTTCGCAAGCAGTGAGATCAACGAGGCTCTTGTGCGACAGTTGCATCGCTGCGACTTCATCGATGACGCCAACAATATCGTGCTGGTCGGCGGGCCCGGCACCGGCAAGACGCACATCGCAACCGCGATCGGCGTGCAGGCCATCGAGCATCATCGAAAGCGCGTTCGCTTCTTCTCCACCGTCGAACTGGTCAATCTGCTCGAGCAGGAGAAGGCCCAGGGGCGACCGGGGCAAATTGCCAACCGACTGGCCCACTCCGATCTCGTGATCCTCGACGAACTGGGATACCTGCCGTTCAGCGCCTCAGGCGGCGCGCTGCTGTTCCATCTGCTCAGCAAGCTCTACGAGCACACGAGCGTCATCATCACCACCAACCTCAGCTTCAGCGAATGGGCCAGCGTCTTCGGGGACGCCAAGATGACGACGGCGCTGCTCGATCGCCTGACCCACCATTGCCACATCCTTGAATCCGGAAACGACAGCTTCCGCTTCAAGAACAGCTCAGCCCATGAACCCAAACCGGCAAAGGAGAAAAACAGGAACTTGACCACGACCCAAGACCCGAAACATATCTAAGAGGCGGGTCAATTCTCGGCGCAAATACCGGGTCACTTCTCAGCGCAAATCAACATCCAGGCAGCAAAGGCCACCGCGTGAGTTCAAGAAAGAGCTCGATCGGCTGGCGCAAGAATCGAGCGCATCAAGGAGATCGAGCGTCTCGTCGATCGAGCTCGGAGCTCAGCCGGAAGTACGAGCTGACACGAGGATTGAAGGGGCTGGGCTTGAGCATGTGAGCGGGGGAGGACGGCAAGCAGGGGAGGTCAGGAACCTTCGTTCGCGCAGCTTAGAGCAGCGTGATTCGTCGAACCGGACATCATTGGAACAATGTCCTAGACATCTTTCCGTCGGACCCGTCGACGCACCTGGCGTTTGCCGAAGCCACAAAGCTAGGCGAAATGTAGCCGAATCCATGGACAGTCAAGTTTTAGCCACAATTTGATTCGGGAATCTGAGAAACATAGAGGCTTGTAAACCGTTCTGGTTCCGTGGAGGTACCGAGTATGGCGGCGCGGGCATTGTGGAAGGGATTTCTGAGTTTCGGGGAAATTACGTGCCCCGTCATCTTGTACACGGCTGTCTCATCGTCGGAACGTGTTAGCTTCAAAATAGTCAACCGGAAGACTGGCAACAAGGTCCGCCGGGAATACATAGACAGCGTAAATGGCAAGCCGGTTGACCGCGATGACCAAGTGAAGGGATACGAGATCGAGAACGGCCAGCACGTCATTATCGAGCCCGATGAGATTGCTGCCCTGGCGCCAGAAAGCGACAAGACGATCCGCGTGTCGGACTACATTCCAAATGGAGAAATCGACACCGTCTTTCTTGACAAGCCCTACTACCTCATACCCGACAAAGCCGGCGAAGAGGCATTCGTTCTCTTGCGCGACGCCATGGACCGCTGTGATGTCGCAGCGATCGCCAAAGCCGTGCTTTTCCGTCGGCTCCGTACCCTTCTAATTCGTCCTCACGGCAACGGGCTGATCGCCTCGACCATGAACTTCGACTATGAGGTAAGGTCCGCGGAGGACGCCTTCGAGGAAGCCCCGAAAGAGCACATTGAAGGTGAGATGCTCGACCTGGCGAAGCACATTATATCCAAGAAGAAGGGTAAGTTTGATCCCAAGGAATTTGACGACCGGTACGATGCCGCCTTGTTGGAGCTTGTACAGGCCAAGGCCGAAGGCAAGGCGATAAAGCCAGCGAAAGAGCAGAAGGTTTCCAACGTCACCAGCTTGCTCGACGCGCTTCGCGAAAGCGCCGGCGTCAAGACGCCGAGGGCAAGATCGACCGCCAACTCGAGGGCGGCAGGTGCTCAAAAGGCTAGGAAAGCTGGGTCCGGCGAAAGACGAAAGGCTGGGTGATCTCCATGGCGGTCAGTCCCTACTGGAAGGGCTACTTGAAGCTTTCTCTTGTCACCTGCCCGGTGGCAATGTCGCCTGCGACGAGCGAATCCGAGAAGATTCGCTTTCACACGATAAACCGTGCCACCAACAACCGCGTTGTCTCCCATTATGTCGATAGCGTTACGGGCAAGGAGGTGACCACGGACGACGAGGTCAAGGGGTTCGATCGGGAGGGGGAATATGTCCTTCTGGAAGACGAGGAGCTCGATGCCATCGCTCTGGAGAGTGCACGAACGATCGATATCAGCACGTTTGTCCCTCGCGAAACGATCGACTGGATCTGGCTCGACAAGGCGTACTACCTGGTTCCCAATGACAAGGTTGGCGAAGATGCCTTTGCGGTGATCCGAGATGCGATGGCAGCCGAGGACGTCGTGGGGATTTCCCGGTTGGTCATTGGGCGGAGGGAGCATGCGATCATGCTCGAGCCGAGAGGTAACGGCATCGTCGTTTGGACCTTGCACTATGGCGACGAGGTTCGCGATGAGGATGAATATTTCGACCGCATCAATGCCGATACGGATCCCAAGCTACTCGAGATGGCGCAGGAAATGATAAAGGGCCAGACGAAGCACTGGTCTCGCTCGTTTGTGAAAGATCCCCTGCAGGACAGCCTCCTCAAGATCATCGCCGCCAAGAAGAAAGGCCTGAAGAAGATTGACCAACCGGTCGATCTCCCAGCCGCTTCCCGGAATAATGTGGTTGACCTGATGGCCGCGTTGAAAAAGAGTCTGGAAGGTAGCGGGAAAAAGCCGGGATCCAAGGCGAAGAGGTAGATGGGGCATCGTGCCGAGTGTGTCGGTCTTTAAGATCGCCCTGCCATCGCCGAAAACCAGGCCGTCGGTCCTCAGCTCCATCACGCTTGTCCGCATCAAAACCTGCTCCAGCCCTGTGAGTGAGGCTGACGCGAACATATTCGCTTGTGGGTCGCCGAGGAGAGCGGTAGAAGCTACGAGACACCCTCTACTGATGGTGTTCTCAGTCCAGAGTCAGTCAGGACCGCACGTTTTAGCTCCGCCATCGCGCGGAGCTTCTTTTTTCCGGGATACTCCAAGCATCGGCCGCGCGTCGCGCCTATGTGGGGCCGCCCGCCGACCGTCGGCAGCTAGGAATTAAAACAAGACAAGCGGACACATGATCGCCCGACGCCAAGGCATTCGTTGGCCTTTTTCCGTCGCAAAAACTAGCCGGACGGCTTCTTGGCTATGATCGCATAGCGGTGCTGGAACCCCCGAGCAACGGATTTAAGGTAGCCGAGATTTGATGCCTGCGCCTTGTGGATTCGCCGCAGGTTCGTGTCTGTGTTCACAGCTGAGAATCCGGCCTGTTCGATCAGGCGGGCAACATTTTCAGCCCTGGCGCCGCCGGAAAAATGGACGCGTGAAAGGATGCTCTTATGTGTGTCGGCCATTGTTGTCGATGCATGGGTCGTCTGAGGCTTGGTCAAGCCAAATTGTTCGAGAATTGAGGCGAAGCGCTTCACCAAACCTTCGGCAAGGCTGGTATTGACGAAATCTCCGTCGATGACCAAAAGCTTGCCGCCGGGCTTAAGAACGCGAAGCCACTCCCGAAAACAGGCTTCAGGGTCGACCAGTGTCCAGACAAGATGGCGGGTCACGATCACGTCGTAGCTTTCATTGGCTTCAAGCGTGTTCTCAGCGTCGCCAAGACGGAACTGGATGGCGCGACCACGGGAGGCGGCCTTGGTGCGCGCCAGCGCCAGCATGGTCTCGGACCAGTCAATGCCAGTCACCTGATAGTCAAGATCGTCCATGAGATGAGAAATCACCCCGGTGCCGCTTGCAAGGTCGAGCGCCTTTCGGCCACCACCACGTCCAAGATGGCGTTCGATCAATTCGTGCCATGCAGTCCGTTCTTCCGCGGAGAAAATTTCGTGGCCGGCAGCCAGGTCGAATGTCGCCGCACGTGCAGACCAGTAGGCCCTGATCTCATCCCTCAAGTTGAAATTTGCGCCTTTCGCCGTTCCATCGTTCTGCATGTTTCTGAACTCGTCTCCAGCTTCGAACGCTTCTAAAAGATAATACTTGACTAGAAAAGTCATCAAATAATATGTGCCCTGCAGTTTCCACGGGAGATCAAACCCATGCGTCTTTTTGGCAAGTCGGCAATTTTCGTACTCGGCCTTCTCGTGTCTACCGCGCTGCCGGCGATGGCCGATCCCGTCGTCGTGAAGGACGTGACAGGTCGTAATGTCGAAATCAACGTCCCGGTGAAGCAGGTAATCCTCGGTGAGGGGCGACAGATTTATTTTCTCGCGGCACTCGACAACGACAACCCCTTTCAGCACGTCGTTGGATGGCGCGACGATTTGCCGAAGGCCGATCCGGAATCCTATGCTGCGTATCTTGCCAAGTATCCGGAAATCGCCAGCCTGCCGACATTCGGCGGCATGAAGGAGGGCACCTTTGACATCGAGCAGGCGGTGGCGCTGAAGCCCGACGTTATCCTGATGAACGTCGATTCCAAGACTGCGACCGAAGAGGCCGGCTATATCGAGAAGCTCGCCAAGGTCGGAATTCCGCTCGTCTATATCGACTTTCGCGAAAGGCCGATGGAAAACACCGAGCCGAGCATGCGCATCATGGGCACGTTGATGGGCAAGGAGAAGGTGGCCGAAGACTTTATTCAGTTTCGAGCTGATGCCATCAAGCAGGTGACAGATGTCCTTGAGGAGAAAAAACCGGTTAAGCCCGTCGTCTTCGTCGAGAGGGCAGGGGGCTACTCGGAAGATTGCTGCATGTCCTTCGGCAACGAGAATTTCGGCAAGATGGTCGAGCTCGCCGGCGGTACGAACATGGCCAAGGACATCATCCCGGGCACGTTCGGCACGGTGAACCAAGAGCAGATCATCGCCTCCGATCCCGAGCAGGTCATCATCACCGGTGGTATGTGGGAGGCCTATGTCCCAGCCGGCAACTGGGTCGGCGTAGGCTACGGCGCGGATACAAGCGAAGCACACCGAAAGCTGGAGAAACTGACGATGCGGCCAGCCTTCACCGGCATCAAGGCCGTCAAGGATGGCAACGTCCACGCCATCTGGCACCAGTTCTACAACAATCCCTACCAGTTCGTCGCGATCCAGCAGATCGCCAAGTGGTTGCACCCGGATCTGTTCCAGGATCTTGACCCGGAGGCTACCTTCAAGGAACTGCACGCCCGCTTCCTGCCACTCGATTACAAACCGGGATATTTCGTCTCACTGAAGGGCGAATAGGCGATGACCGCCGCGCCAATCGAAACGAAGGCGACCGGGCGCGATCAGTATCGCGCCCTTGCCTTTCGGCGCATCCTCATCCTTGCCGGCCTTGGCATAGCGCTTGCCGCAAGCATTGCCGTCGATATGGCGTTGGGGCCGGCGAACTACAGTGTTTCTCAGGTGCTCTCCGCGCTCTTCTCACCAGGCACGGCGGGGGACCAGTTGCGCGTCGTGATCTGGGATATCCGCATGCCAATCGCGCTGATGGCGGTGACTGTTGGGGCGTCGCTGTCCGTCGCGGGGGCGCAAATGCAGACGATCCTGTCGAACCCGCTAGCGAGCCCTTTCACACTTGGAATTTCGGCGGCGGCTAGTTTTGGAGCGGCACTCGGCCTGGTGAGTGGTGTCGCGATCTTCCCCGGCGCGGTTCAGTACATGGTGCCGATCAACGCCTTCATCATGGCAATGGTGGCCTCACTGTTCATCCATTTCGCCTCGACCATGCGAGGCGTGACAGTGGAAACCATCGTGCTGCTCGGTATCGCGCTCGTGTTCACTTTTAACGCCGCCCTGTCGCTGCTCGAGTATCTGGCTTCGGAACAGGCGCTAGCCGCTGTTGTCTTCTGGACCATGGGCAGTCTTACCAAGGCGACGTGGGACAAGGTATTCGTAACGACTTCAATCCTTCTGATTGCGCTTCCGCTGTTCATGCGCAATGCCTGGTCATTGACAGCGCTCAGGCTGGGCGATGACAAGGCGGCGAGCATGGGCGTCGATGTGCGACGGCTGCGCCTTCACACCATGCTTGTGGTCAGCCTGCTTGCTGCCATTCCCGTTTCGTTCGTCGGCACGATCGGCTTTGTCGGCCTCGTCGGGCCGCACATCGCTCGCATGGTCGTCGGGGAGGATCAGCGCTTCTTCCTGCCCGGTTCCGTTATCTGCGGTGCGTTGTTGCTCTCGGCGACATCAGTTGTCAGCAAGGTTCTGATCCCCGGTGCGATCCTGCCGATCGGCGTGATTACCGCACTCGTCGGCGTTCCTTTCTTCTTCGTCCTGATTTTCTCCAACCGGAGGCGCGCGTGGTAAGTCTGGTTCTGAGGGACCTTGGCGCAAGCTATGGTCGCACGACGGTTCTGTCCAAGGTCGCAATTGAATTGTTGACACCCGGCGCAACTACCGCGGTGATCGGCCCGAACGCAGCGGGAAAGTCGACCCTTTTCAAGCGCATCGCAGGCCTGATTTCCGGGCCCGGCGTCGTCGAGTTGTCTGATGCGGCACGCGGCGACCGCTCGATCTGCTACATGCCGCAGGACACAGGCTCGAACGCAGTTCTGACGGTGTACGAGTCCTTGCTGCTTGCAGCAAAACAAGGCGGTAGTTGGCGCGTGAACGATGACGAGCTTTTTGAGATCGACGCAATATTGAAGGCGTTGCGTATCGAAGACCTCGCCTTCCGGGGCCTTGATGCCCTCTCTGGTGGGCAGCGGCAGTTGGTTTCGCTCGGTCAGGCGCTGGTACGCAAGCCCGAAGTTCTGCTGATGGACGAACCTACATCGGCGCTCGATCTCCACCGCCAGATCGACGTGCTGGAGTTTGTCGCCGATCTTGCGAGCCGCACCGGCATGATTGTTCTGATCGCATTGCATGACCTCAACCACGCCATGCGCTACTGCACAAACACGATCGTCATTGCCAATGGAAAAATGGCTTCAAGCGGGGCAACCGCTGACGTTATTACGCCGGCCATGCTACGCGATATCTACCAAGTCGATGCCCGCATCGAAACTTGCTCGCGCGGGCGCCCCATGATCATAGTCGACGGTGCCCTGTAGCGCTCCAGTGGCGCTGGCGCGAAGTCTCAGCCGTAAGCATCCAAGGATTTTCTCTGGCCCATTTTGGCTCATCTTGCTTTGCGTGTCGTTTCGTGACTTGCTCGGGCTGAATGGTGCTCCGCCGGACCAGAGCATCGCACCCACCTGAGGCTACGAACAATGTCCCTGAGGTATATACAAGTTACAGCGCCTGCCGCACGTGCGGAAACACTCCGCGATATGGTTGCCGCGCGCAAGTCGGTTATCGATCATCGCCTATCCGGCGCCGAGGATGGCGAGCGGACGCTTTATGTTTTGGCGGGCCCGCAGGAGCGGCAAACGCTGCTCGACGACATTCAGTCCCTGCTTGGTGTTGACGCAGACTGGCGAATGATCGTGCTGCCAGTTGAGGCAGTCATTCCTCCTCCGGATGAACCGCAGGAGGCTCAGGAACTACTAAGAAAGGCTGCCGCCGTTCAGACACGAGAGGAACTGTATGCCTCCATCGAGAAAGGGGCCTCGCTCGACGCCAACTACCTTCTACTCGTTGCACTATCGACCATTGTGGCGGCGATCGGTATGAGTGAGAACAATGTGGCAGTCGTGATCGGGGCAATGGTGATAGCCCCGCTGCTCGGACCCAATCTCGCATTGATTTTGGCGACAGCGCTTGGAGACCGGGACTTGGTCCGCCGTGCACTCACGACGGGCACTGCGGGTGTCGCCTTTGCAGTTGCATTCGCCTTCCTGCTCGGCTGCATCGTTCCGCTGAACCTGGATGCCAGCGAGCTTATTGCGCGGACGGATGTCAAGCTCTCTGGTGTGGCGCTGGCCCTCGCTTCAGGGGCAGCAGCGGCGCTCTCGGCTACGACGGGTCTTTCCAGCACTTTGGTTGGTGTCATGGTTGCAGTTGCCTTGCTCCCGCCTGCCGCGACAATCGGATTGATGCTCGCAGCGTTTCAACCCGACCGCGCGCTCGGCGCGGCGCTGCTTCTCGGAGCGAACGTCGTCTGCGTAAATCTGGCGGGCCAGCTAGTATTTTTGATGCGCGAAGTTCGGCCACGAACCTGGCTTGAGAAACGTGCCGCAAGGCAGTCTGTCAAGGTAAGCATTATAGTGTGGCTGACTTGCTTGTTCGCGCTGGCTGCGTTCGTCGGTTTGCGAGACCTGCCAGTCTGACCTGCCCTCACCTTGATACTGGCATGAGTTCACCCGACGAACCTTCAGTACGTCATGGCGGCCAACACAATCACAGTCGGAATTGCTGTCGTGACGAGCGTCGCCACCAGCATTGTTGTGACACTCCAGAACTGGTCGCACCACCCAGCGCGTTGTTCACTCGATTTTCTTGCCATCCCACCCTCCTAGCCTCGACTCATCGAAGCATTGAGCGCGCGATGAGTCGAGTTGGTTTTCCAAAACGCAGTCCGCGGTACCCCCCGAACCTGACAACGATTCACGTTCACCCTTCTCCGATGAACCTGGCGGGTAACTGCGTGCGCCAACCACGTGTGAAACCGTGACCCATGGCAATTGCGGCGATTTGGAGTTTCGCCTCCAAAGCATCACGTTCAGCCAACAACGTCCGGATCGCTTCAAGCGCGTTGCCTTCGTGAATTTCCAGGATAGCCACGGCCTCGTCCGGTTCCTTTGCGATGGCCGCGTTCATTGGAGTGGCAAAGCAAGTTGGGTTTCAGCCCGATGCAACTCGTAGGCGGGGCGCGATGCTTCCAGGTACCTTTGCGCCTCGGAACGGCGGGCAAGATTGCGTTCACGAAGCGCCTTTGACGCTGCAACCGCGGCGAGGGCATCTGCAATGACTTTGTCGGTGTTGGCCATGGCGACGACACTCCTTATGTTCTCTATATGTTCTCATTTGAGGTAGGTAGAGTCAAGACGTCGCGAATGGAAGGGCTTGCCGTCTCGCAGCTCATGAAGCTAGCGTCCAGACAAAAGGCGCACTCGCCCGTTCTGGAGACCCGTCAAATGCAACGTTCGATTGCATGTTATCCGAGCATCTCGTAAAAGGGTTTGGTGTGTAATGACTACGAAACCGGTACTATGGATGCGATTCACGCTGAAGGCTTTGACGTAGCTTTGACCCTGACGGACCATATCGAGCACCTGCCGGACAGGAAGCGTCGCGAACTTGCGCGTGTTCTGGAGACCCTGTTTTCCGAGGTTGAGCAATTCCAGGCGACCAAACTGTCGGGGAAGAGGGGTGCCGGAAAGATACTGAAGGTGATCCTTTTCGGATCCTATGCCCGGGGTGGTTGGGTCGAGGATCGCGTCAGTGGCTATCGCTCCGACTACGACCTTTTGATCGTCGTCAACAGCAAAGCCTTTGCTGAGGAAAGCGATCTTTGGGAGGCTATCGAAGAACGGCTATTGAAGGAACAGATAGCCCGTCGCATCCAGACACCCGTCGTACCGATCGTGCACACCTTGCAGGATGTTAACGATCAGCTTGGCCGCGGTCGGCCATTCTTCGTCGACATCGCCAGGGACGGGATTGTGCTATACGAGGAGCCTGGCCATCCCCTGGCAAAGCCGAAGCCGTTGACAAGTGAGGGAAAGCTGGCCGAAGCGCGTGCTCATTTCGCCCAGTGGTATCAGTTGTCTCTGGATGCTTTGAAGCTGGCAGAGTTTAGCATTTCAAATGGCATTTGGCGGCATGGTGTTTTTTTGCTCCATCAAGCGACGGAAAGTGCCTATCATTGCACATTGCTTACTCTTACTCTTTACAGCCCAAAGTCTCACCGAATTAAGGTGCTGCGCTCCCGTGCCGAAGGTCTGGATGAACGATTGATATCTGCATGGCCGCGAGAAGACCGATTCTCACGTCGGTGCTTTGAGTTATTGTCGCGGGCATATGTCGAGGCGCGGTACTCTTCGAAATATCAAATTGGTGGTGAGGAACTGGACTGGCTGGTCGAACGTATCAAGGCGCTGCAGAATATAGTCGAAGCGATTTGCGCTGAACAACTTTCTTCCTAAGCGCCAGAGATCGGGGTGCGTTCTCAGGCAGGCGCAGGGTGCGGGAGACCCCGGTGCTTCGGGGCTATCGTTTGTCGGTAGGCCATCTGCGCCGGCCCGTGGCTGGGTCACGGTCGAGGACTTCGCCCTCGATGGCTGAAGTGCTCAAAGCATCGGAGCTGAGAAGCTCGATTGCGACGTCCTCGCGATCATTCTTCCCCAGATGGCGCATGGTGCCGACGGCGATAGCTGCATTCTCCATGAATGCCTGTTCTTTGGCCCGCAGAAGCTCAGGGTTCCATTCGAATTCCGGCCACGCAGCCAATTCCCAATTCCACGTCATGGGTGATAAACTCCATATTTATCGCTCACAATGCCGCAATGATGTGGGCGATAATAGTGGATTGTTTCGCTCATCACACCAGCACCGCGTTGAAGCTGGCCGCAAATGGCCGTTGGGCGTGACAACCTCCAGGGTTGATAATCTTCTTCAGGCCCGTGCCGCGCGCATTGGACGCCTGGGCAGCCGCCGTACGTGAGGCAATCGGTCCGGCTCCGCAGAAGGTGTTGGAACTTGCGTGCGGCACCGGCGAGGTGACCAATGTCCTTCTTGCCCTCGGCCATGAGGTGACGGCGCTCGATTTCTCCGAAGCAATGCTCGGCGTGGCCCGCACCAAACATGCCGGCAATGGGCGGGTCCGTTTCATCCTGGCCGATGCCGAGCGGACGATGGAGCTCGATCAGACCTACGATGCTGTGATCTGCCGCCATCTCGTCTGGACGCTGACGGAGCCGGAGCAGGCGCTTTCGGACTGGTTCCGCGTGCTCAAGCCGGGCGGAAGGCTGCTTGTTTTCGACGGCGACTGGACGACGCCGACGCCCATCGGACGGCTCGCCAGCCTCGCCGTCCGGGCAGGCGAGCGCTACATCGGACATGATCCCTATTACGTCGGAGCGATGAGCCAGAAGCATGCGAACATCCTGGCCCGCCTTCCGTTCGGGGGCACAGCACTACGCTGGTCATGAGCGCCAAGATCAACATCGATCGCAGGTCGACGTCCTCACCCAAATCGCCGCTCAAGCGGTACAACCTACGGCCACTACCGGAGGATTAACGTGCAAGGGCTTGCGGCTCCACCGGCTTGTGTCCAAGAGCGCCTACGCAACCCCGCCACCTCGAAGTACTATGTTTCTGCGGAATGATTTGCTTTGCTCGCAAAACGAGCAAACGACTCGGGGCATCCACTGCCGAACATCTCCTGTGGTGTTCCGACACAATCTACCCTGCCATCTTTCATGTAAACAATCCGATTGGATACATTGCTTGCAAAACCCATCTCGTGGGTAACGACGATCATCGTCATGCCGTCTTCTGCCAATTGACGCATCACGCGAAGGACTTCACCAACGAGCTCTGGATCAAGTGCAGAGGTCGGCTCATCGAAGAGCATCACTTTTGGCCTCATTGCCAATGCTCGGGCAATTGCAGCACGTTGTTGTTGACCACCCGACAGATGTGCCGGATAGGCATTTCGTTTTTCGGAAAGGCCAACCTTTTCGAGCAGAGCCTCAGCCTCATCAACGCACTCGGCCCGTGGCCGCTTCATGACGTGAACCGGCCCTTCTATGACGTTCTGTAAAACGGTCATGTGCGACCAGAGATTGAAAGTCTGGAACACCATGCTCAATCGGGATCGAATTCGATCGACTTGCCGCTGATCGTCGATAGTCGCGTGATGACGATGTTGGGTGATTTTCAGCTTCTCGCCATCAACCCAGATTTCTCCCTTCGATGGCACCTCCAACAGGTTGATACATCTTAGAAAGGTCGACTTACCGGAGCCTGAGGCACCCAGCAGTGAAATGACATCACCATCCCGTGCCTCCATCGAGATTCCCTTCAAAACTTCGAACACACCGAAGCTTTTGTGAATGTCCTTGACCATCAGGCGAGGAGAAGCTTGCGTGGAAATTCTATTCATTTGCGTCGACCTATAATGGAAACCCCGGATATCTGCCTGCTGTGCTTCGATAGTTGCATCTCCGCCAGCGCCATCGCCTGGATAACAATGAAGTTAAGCATTAGGTAGATGATGGCTGCGCAGGCAAAAGTCTCGAACACGCGGTAGGTTTCGGAACTGATGCGCTGCGCTACCCCTGTTACCTCCCAGACTGTGACGATACTGGCCAGGGCGGTCGACTTGATCATCAGCACCATTTCAGTGGTGTAGCTCGGAAGAATATGACGCAAAGCAATGGGAGCGATGATCCGGCGAAACAGCAGCAAGCCTGACATTCCGATTGATTTTGCCGCTTCGATGTCACGAACTGGAACCGCCCGCAGGCCGCCACGCAGGATCTCAGCGGTATATCCGGCGGTGCAAAGTGACAGTGCAATGACCGCGCAGACAAAAGGTTGTCGAAGGTATGGCCATAGCGGTCCGTTCCTGACCAGATCGAACTGCGCCAGACCATAATATATGAGAAATATCTGAATGAGCAGGGGAGAACCGCGAAACAAAAAAATGTACGCTTTCGCGAACGAGGAAATGGCCCTGTTGCGGGACACGCGCATCCAGGTGATCGTGATCGCCAACGTGCCACCAAATAAAATGGAAAGCGCGAAGAGTGCCAAGGTTAACGGTACTGCAGCAAACAGCTCGGTGAGGGTACTCGTCAGAAAAGTCGTGTCCATCACACTTTTCCCATCGTTGCTGTGGGCATGCTTCGATTAGCTACGCTCTCGAGTAGTTTGAAGACGCGATCCGATGCAGATGTGAGAAGCAGGTAAAAGATGCCGCCGAGGGATAGATAGAGGAAATATTCTCGAGTCGAACCCGCCGCGAGCTGACTGACGCGCATCAGTTCGGCAAGACCAATGACAGAAATCAGTGCAGAGTCTTTCAGCGTCAGTTGCCAAACATTCCCAAGGCCAGGGATCGCCATTCGCAGAACCTGGGGAAGAATGATACGGATAAAGCGCTGCATCCGATGCATTCCGATTGCCATGGCAGCTTCGATTTCCCCGCGAGCTATGGCCACAAAGGCTCCGCGGTAGACCTCCGCTTGGTAGGCACCCGAAACTAGCCCGACAGCTACCACTCCTGCGACAAACGCAGGAACGGCAATAAAGTCACCATAGCCCACCGCCCCACCAAGACTAGTTAGAACCCCAGATCCGCCAAAATAAATGACGTAAATGACAAGAAGTTCGGGAATGCCTCGCAATACGGCCGTGTAGATCGAAGCCGTCGTTCTCAGTACGAGATTCTTTGACAACTTCCATGAGCAAACGATAGCGCCGAGAATTGCGCCAAGAGCCAATGAGCAAATAGTTACGGCCAAGGTCATAAGTGCTCCGAGAACAAGGAGCACTACCCACCCCGCTATATCTGAATTCAGTGCCTCAGTGAGCATGGTTCGAGACCGTTCTATTGTCGAACCGAGACAGGCCAAATGCAGCCATATCCTCTGGTATTTTTCCGTCCGCGATCCACTTGGCCGCCTCGAAGCTATGGATTGCTGCGAGCGAGACGCCGCTATGGCAGGTAACTAAGAAGGCGCCCGGCACGACCTCCTCGTAGATTGGGGAAGCGTCCGGAGACATGATCCGAAGGGCCGACCAGCTGCGGACGGCGCGGACTTGCGATAGGAATGGGAAGAGGCTGACGGCATCAGCCGCCATACGGATGTTGGCCTCCAGGGTCGTCCTGGTATCAAAGCCTACGTCTTCCCATGTCGATCCGATCATGATTGAGCCATTGTCAGTTTGTCGGACCTGCTCCATCGCCATTTTGAAAATTGGCTTTACACGCTCGGTGACCATGATCTGGCCACGTATGGGGCGGACGGGGATAGTCCGCCCCAATAGCTCTCCCAGCCCGGCATTCCCAAGGCCTGCTGCAAGTACAATGCGCCGCGCCGATATTGTCTGGAGTTCCGTCTTAACGAGAAAGTTTTCGCCATGGTGGTCTATGCCAACCACCCCTGCGCCTGGAATGTATTGTCCTCCCAGTTCTCCATAGGCTCGATGAAAGGCCTGCAATAATCGGATCGGATTTGCGTGGCCGTCGTATCGACTGTAACTCGCGCCGGCG
Source organism: Mycoplana sp. ABR4_002 (assembly GCF_056159645.1). Taxonomy (NCBI): domain Bacteria; kingdom Pseudomonadati; phylum Pseudomonadota; class Alphaproteobacteria; order Hyphomicrobiales; family Rhizobiaceae; genus Mycoplana; species Mycoplana sp. ABR4_002. The sequence goes on along the minus strand of NZ_JBSWVO010000003.1, from coordinate 148,512 downwards.
ACATTTTCACCAACCTGAGGTACCAGCTTCCTGAGCTCAGAGTTGTCGAGCATCTCGAAGTCATAAGGGCGACCGTACAACTCTCGCACCGTCTCAAGATCTGCCCTCCGGCGCTCCAGCGCCTCCGGTGTAAGACAGAAAAATAGGCCGCCGGATTGATCGAGCGAGACATCTATGCCGGTTTTACTTTCGAGCCTCTGGGCCAGATCAGGCCACAGCTCGGCCGCACGAATTGCCCATCCCGTATATGCAGGGAGCGAAAGGCCTTTTCCCTGAACCCAAACAAGCCCAAAATTGCCTCGGCTAGCCCTAATTGCGGAATCACCTTCATCCAAAACGACGCTATTAACCTGATTGATGGCGAGGCCATAGGCCATGGATATTCCGACTAGGCCCCCACCGATAACGGCGACATCCTTCTCAATGAACATGATTGTCTCCGTCTGCCACATTGTTCGCGAGGGCTGCCATGTCGGCCAGGGTTACCGGCTTCAATGGGAACCGGACATTGTATGATCCCACTTCAGCAACGCTTGCGGATGTTTCCTCTGCAATGAGTTGCGAGACCCGCAGTCCGCATATTCTGCCCTGACACGGACCCATTCCGCATCGAGTGAATGCTTTTGCTTGGGCTGGGCCGACGGCGCCATCTTTAACCGCTTCGCGAAGGGTGACCGCACGTACTTCCTCGCAACGACAGATAATTGTCTCGTCTGCGATCCTTGAGATTGCCAAGCGCGGGGGATAAAGCTCATCAATGAAGGGACGGAAGCTCTCCTCCCTCTGCCGCAATCGCAATGCAGGCATCAAAAGGCTGTTGATATTCGCTTGAGGAAATCCGAGATCGCGCATGATGGTCGCAACTGCTACCTGCGCGGATGCTGGAGCAGCGTCTGCGCCCCTGATCGATGCGCTATCTCCCACAATGAAAATGTTTTGATTGCTTGACCTTCCGTAGTTGTCCGTTGCCGGGATGAAACATGCTTGCTTTTCATTCCAAACATGCTCGCAACCGAGTGCTCTGCTCAGTTGAGTATTCGGGATAACACCTTCATGGATCAGTAGTAGGTCCAGGGCGAGCTTACGTCGCTGGCCATCTGCCAGGAAACGGATCTCCGACAACTGATCTCTACCCACGCTGGAGATCTCTGACACATTTCGATATACAGGGATCTTGCTTTGTCGCAGAGCCTGCAAAAGTCCGATCCCCTTCATCGCTTTGTCTCTGTTCGCGATGAGGGCCTTAAAGTGTCGTAGGCCCACAGCAAGTTTGTTGATCTTCGGTGCGGTATCAAGCAGTGCAGAGATCCGAACTCCCATCGTCATGAGTTGCTGTGAGAACAGCAACAACAGTGGTCCGTTGCCCAATAGAGCCACTCGGCCGGAAGGGATCACGCCTGATGACTTCAGTAGCAGCTGAGCTGCACCTACATTCATCACACCCGGCAAGGTCCATCCTGGAAACGCAACGGGTCGCTCCATCGCGCCAGTCGCCAGGATCAATCTCGTGAACCTGATCGTCCTGCTCTGGCCGCAGCAAGAAAACGCGGCCCGCCCTGGGCATTCATCCGCATCAATGCGCCATAGCGAGGAATTGAAGAATGCAGCAACATTGGTCCGTCGGAACCTGTCGATAATGGCACGACCCTTGGTGTAGTCTGGACCCAAAGAACTGCTTTCGCGCAAGGGCCCTTCCTCCAGCCCTCGGTAAATCTGCCCGCCAGCATCCGGACGCTCATCAATAAGAGCAACCTTCAACCCGGACTCTGCCGCAATCGTCGCGGCTGTCATTCCCGCTGGTCCGCCGCCGATCACCAAAACATCCACAACATCCATCAGCTTGTCTTCCTCAGGGCTGTGGGGTTCAATTCGCTGCCAAGCTGCCGCCTAACCTTCATCCCGGACGCGACCTCGCGCAGGCAGCCCTGCTGATTAGGGAGCCCGTCTATTTCGACAAGGCAGTCGAAGCATACACCCATCATGCAGAGAGGCATGCGTGGCGTTGCACTGACGATCGTCTGCCGGAAGGGCAAGTTTCCCTGCGTAAGCAACACCGCAGCAACGGTATCACCCTGAAAACACTCTACAGATCGACCGTCGACCTCGATTTCCAGCCTGTTTGACGGTAAATTGGCTAACCGGCGAAACATCTGCTTTATGCCCCATAAGCGGCGACGACAGAGATCTCGATGAGGTAAGGTCCATCGAGATCACTGACGCCAACCGTAGCCCGAGCGGGAAGTCGTTCGGAAACAAAGCGCTCATTCCAGACTTTGTTCAAGCTGGGCTTCTTACTCATCTCGGTTAGGAACACAGTCACTGACAACACATCATCAAGTGAAGCACCGATTTTTAAGAGCGTGCTCTCTAGCCGATCGATCACCTGGTTGACCTGTTCTTCGAACGGCGCATGACCGTTTTCCGCGACCAGTCCGGACAGGTACGCCGTCGACCCGTGGATTACGATGCGGTGGAATGCCGGAGCTTGGTCCAAATGTTCAATTCGCATTGGATATCCTTGGCGCACAACTGACACTGCGCGCTTCTCAATGATACAATTTTAGTATAAGTGGTGGCCGGTGGGCGATTGACTTCCCCACCGGTCGCTTGTTTCACTTCGGCGTGACGTCAGTTTTGAGGTGTTCCAGCGACAGCTTGGTCAAAGTGCCATCGCTACGAACTGACTTGATGGCGCCGTCGAGTGCTGCACGCAGTTCGTCGTCGGATTTACGCAATCCAAGGCCGACGCCTTCGCCCCAAATTGGACCACTGATCGTCGGACCGACAAAGGACAGAGCGCCCTTTGCGGTCTCCAACGCTGTGGTCAAATACACCGTGTTATCGATGATCAAATCGATGCGTCCGTTCTGAAGGTCAATATCGCGTTCCTGACCTTTTTTGTATTCGCGGATTTCGGCCACGTCGCCGAAATTTTCGCGGACAAAGGCCCCATAGTGCGTAGCGGCCTGAATTCCGATAATCTTGCCCTTGAAGGCAGCCCGTAGGGCATCGAGTTCACCGCCGGCCTTGCCGGTCGAATTCAGGACGATCTCATTTTCGACCAGGCTTTTGAATGTATCCGAACTCGACGCTGCCGACATAAACCGCGAGCGCGTAGACGCGTATGGAACACTGAAATTGATGACCTCTTTTCGTTTTGCGGTAATGGACATCGCATCCATGATGACGTCGAATTTACCAGCGTTCAGGGACGGTATCATGCTGTCCCATTCGGCAGTAATCAGGTCGCATTCCAGTTTCGCCCTCTCACACAGCACCTTGGCCAGGGCTGGCTCGAAGCCACCTAGTGTTCCATCTGAATTTGTGAGGTTCCAAGGCTTGTATGCACCTTCCAAAGCGATAGTGACTGCTTTGTTCTGAGCCATTACAGTCGATGCAGTCAGCGCAGCGGCGAGGAAGGCGACAGAGGATTTGATATGACGATTGAGCATCTTGTTCCCTTTTTGGTGGTAGCAAAACTTTAGTCTGCTTACCCGAATATTCTGTGGTCAGAACGTCAGAATACAAATACCAAGCTGTTCGGAGTTCATATCAAAAAGGCATAATCCCGTCGTGGGGTGTGCGATATCTGACGAGGCAAGCGGCATGCGAGACTTCACTCTGCGCGAGATTGAGGCGTTTTCTGCAATCATGAGTCACGGCACTGTCACGAAGGCAGCGGACTTTTTGAATGTTGCTCAACCTGGGGTCAGTAGGCTTATTGCACAACTTGAAGCAAAAGCAGGTATGGCGCTCTTCCTGCGTCAGAAAAAGCGTCTTGTTCCGACTGCAGAAGCGCTGTCGTTGTTTTCGGAAGTTGAGAGATCATTCATATCCGCCAAGGAAATAACCCGTGTCGCCAGAGATCTAGCGGACCTCAAGACAGGGCGTCTACGTATTGGTATCCTCCCAGCCTTGGGAAATGGTATCATCCCGGCAATTGTCCAATCATTCATGTCTGAGCATGCTGATGTTAAAATAACAGTTAACATTCGATCGACCCAGACGTTGATCGAATGGGCTGGAAGAAATCAGATAGATTTGGCCATTGGGGCGAGCTCTAACTACGAAAACCCAACTGTGGTGCGGCGACTTCTGCCACCTGTACCTGTCGTCTGCGTAATTCCAGAAGGTGATCCCTTAGCAAAACTGCCTATTGTTGGGGTGCGCGATTTGTCGCGAACGAACTTCATATCACTCTCTGCATCGGACCCGCTTGCAAATCAGATCGAGCAGCTCTCTTCAAGAGAGGGTGTTCGAATTCCAGTAGCCGTTGAAACCAACTTAGCAGCGACAGCCATTGCATTCTGCCGGAACGGATGGGGAGTTACCGTGGTTGATTTGCTGTCGGCTCTTGCAGCAGAACTGAACGGGCTTGTCATTCGGCCGTTCGAACCAAAGCTCACGATCAGCTACAGCATCTATCGGCAAAAGGGATCCAAACCCTCTGCACTTGCTGATGCGCTTATAGAATTTGCGGTCAAAGAGCTGTCTCAGGTGATCGCAACGGCAACGGCTGCTGCACCGGCGTCCAATGTCTAACCTCTGCACGAGGCTCCCGCGGCGCTGGCTCGGCAAGGCCCGGCAGCACCTGCAGGGCTTCCAATTGCGCCACGGCCGGATTTCGCCGTTGGTTGACAACGGTGCGGCAGATCGTGCTCCAACGAGGCTGTGGCCGATGCAGTAGCGCGGGTCGGACCGGACAGATCGCCGATCTCCTGCCGAGCAGTCATCTGCGTCGGCAATTGGGCAAGCAAACTCCAATCCTAGGCAACTCAACGCGGCCCCCTTCAGGTTTGTTGGCATGACCACGTAAACTCCACAAGATGCAGTGCCGGAAGCACGCCAGGATATCGCGCCGGAGCGTGCGCCTATGCGGCAGCGGCCTTGCAGCGCATTGGCCAAGTCTTGCCTCAAATCGTAGGGCCGAAGACATCGGGGCTTCGAGACAACTCACCGGAGCAAAGAGCCACCGCTTCTTGCGTGAAACCTGCAATTGTTCCGCCGGATCAGCGGTGGAGCTTCTGGGCTGCGTCATGTCCGTTCGGATCACTTTCGACCTACCACTGCGGCCCCTGAGAAGTCTCGAGTGATTATCGAGTTGTCACACAAGCGAGTTTCCCAAGTTCCGCCCTGCTCGGTCTGGCGGCCTTTGCGTTGGTAATGGTCGATGAGTTCCGCATGGCTGCCGCCTTCGGTAATGTGCCCCGCGTCCACGACAAAGATGCGGTCGGCGCCTGCGATCGTGGCGAGGCGATGGGCTATCACGAGCGTGGTGCGGTCCTTAGACAGATCGGTGAGTGACTGCTGGATGGCCCGTTCCGTATGGGTGTCAAGCGCCGACGTCGCCTCGTCCAGGACGAGAATTGACGGGTTTTTGAGGAAAACTCGGGCAATCGCGAGGCGCTGCTTCTGGCCGCCGGAGAGCTTGACGCCCCTTTCGCCGACAACGGTATCGAGCCCGTTCGGCAGGTTGGCGATGACGTCTTCCAGCCTTGCCCGCCGGGCCGCTTCGAGAATCTCATCTTCCGTTGCGTCGAGCCGCCCATAGGCGATGTTGTCGCGGATCGAGCCTGCGAACAAGAAAACATCCTGCTGCACAATGCCAATATTGTCGCGGAGCGACTTCAGCGTCATGTCGCGTATGTCGATGCCGTCGATGGTAATCGAACCGCCAGATACCTCGTAGAAGCGCGGCAGCAGCGAGCAGATCGTTGTCTTGCCTGCGCCCGACGGACCAATGAAGGCGATGGTCTCGCCCGCACTTACCGTGAGGTCCAGCCCGTCGAAGATCGTTTGTCCGTCTCTGTACCCGAATCGGACAGCTTCGTATCGGATATTGCCCTCCAGGCGGGCGACCTCCCTGGCCCCCTTGCGATCCAGAATGTCGGGCGGTGTATCGAGGAAGCGAACGTACCGCTCGAAGCCAGCGATGCCCTTCGGATAGGTTTCGATGATCGCGTTGATCTTCTCTACCGGGCGAAAGAAGACGCCAACCAACAGCAGAAAGCCGACGAAACCTCCGGCCGATAGGTCGTCACGAACGACGAACCAGGCACCTGCGAGCATCACGACGACCTGCACGAGACGCATGGAGAGGTAGGACAGCGAAAGGGACGCGGCCATCACTCGATAGGCCTGCATCTTCGTGGCGAGGTAGTTTCGGTTGCTTTCAGCGAAGAGCTTGCGTTCGTGTTCTTCGTTGGCGAAGGCCTGCACGACGCGTATGCCGCCGACGGCCTCCTCGATGCGGGCATTGAAGTCAGCAACGCGGCCGTAGAGCGCGTGCCAGGTCGAGGTCATTCGAGAACCGTAGTGGCCGGTGACTAGTGCGGTCAATGGCACAATGGTGACAGTGAGAAGCGCGAGCGGGACATGTACCAGCAGCATCAAGGTGAAGGAGCCGAGCAGCGTCATGATGGCGATGAACAGGTCCTCCGGCCCATGATGAGCGACCTCTCCGATTTCCTCGAGATCCTTCGTCAGCCTTGCCACGAGATGTCCAGTCTTCTGGTTGTCGAAGAAGCCGAAAGACAATCTTTGCAAGTGATCAAAGGCCTTGCGCCGCATTTCGGCCTCTATGCGCACGCCGAGCAGGTGTCCCCAATATGTGACAATGATTTGGAGGCCGGCATTCAGTAGGTAAATCGCAAAGAGACCTGCGGCTGCGGCCACTATCAGGTCAAGCCGAGCGGTTGGCAGCAGCCGGTCTATGAAGAGTGTCACTGCAACTGGAAAGGCAAGCTCCAGCATTCCCGAAACGACGGCGGCCGAGAAGTCGAGCGCAAAGAGTCCGCGGTGCGGGCGATAGTAAGTTGCAAAGCGCTGAAGGAGACTGGGCATTGCAGGGCGGACTTTCGATGGATCGTGGGGATGGAGGTGTCATGACGCCGTGTCGGCGGGATGGGCCCGTCGAAGGAAGCCTTTATGTTGACGGTCAATACCTCGATTGACGGCAAGTCAGCAATTTGCGCAAGCGCATAGTGTCCGACCTCAATGGAAAGACCCGTCGTCGCAGTCGTTCGCCATACCTAGCCGGCTCGCAACTGCTTGGCTTCCAGATTTTTCTGCACGCACGCTTCGATCAGCTGACGCACTTGCCTACGATCTTGTCGCAGGATCTTGAGGCAATCGTTGCCAAACCACTCAAGCGACGCATCGATTTGCGGCTCCCCGGATACTTCCGAAAGGAAGTTCACATAGTCGACGCTGCCCTCGAACAAGGGTGTCATGCCCAACCTGCTACCGGCAGCAGCATAGACGTTGGCTGGCTCGAAGACGGAAAGCTGTGCCCGGTCTACGATGTTCTTCAGGTGATAGTGTCGGATATACGGCTTTAACGCCCGGTGAATGGCCACCGGCTCGTCGCCACCTTCCCAAACATGCAATGTATCAAAATTGATCGCGAAATAGGGGTGGTCGATTTCCTCGATCAGGCGAAGGGTAGAGGCGGCCGTGTCCGCCAGCGTCTTTGGATGCGTCTCGACCAGCAGGTGAATGCCGTGGCTGCCGGTGATTTCGCAGATCTGCTTGAGGCGTTCGACAATGTGCCGGCGCTCCGGTGTCGATACGACGAGGCTGCCGCAGTTCCCGGCGAAGGTGCGAATCTTGCGTGCGCGCCAACGGCGCGCAAGTCTGCACAGTTCCACCGTCCTGCCTCGCAGGGTCTCCTCGTCCGCATCGAGCGGCAGGTAGTCGCTGATCATCGGGACCGACAACCCGTAGCCGTCGAGCCATTCGGCGTTGCGGTCCGGCTGGGCCGCGAGGTTGCGGGCGTGTGCCCCCCAGAGTTCGATGCCCTGGAAGTCGTTGGACTGCGCCCAGGCGGCGATTTCTGCGAGCGAGATAAGATGATGTCTAAACGTGATCGTGCAGAGTGAGACCTTCATCGCGCTATCCTTTTGCGTAGTCTGAGTTGTGGAGTAATGGCGAAGTCGCACCACAGGTCGAATAGCTCGGACAGCCTCTCCTTGATCCTGGATTCTATGCTGTCCGCCTCGTCGAGGCGTTCGTAGACGGTGGCCGCCAAAGCACGGTTTCCGGTTTGGGCAAGCTTCATGCATTCGTAATGAAGGGCCTTCAGCGACTGCACCAAGGTTTCGATTTCATCGCACCATGTCTCGAACTCGGCAGCCGGCAACTTCAACGCGCGCCAGAAGAAGGCGAAGCCGTGTTCATAGGCGTACTTGCGGATGGTGATCACGGGCAGCTCGCGCAAGGCTGCGGCAAGCCCCGAAAGTCTGATGCCCTCGTCCCGTTCTTCAAGGTGCGCAGCGACGATCTTGCGTACGGAGTCGACAAGCGGATTGCGATCCTCGAAGAAGCACGCTTCGAAATAGGCCTTCAGATCCTCCGGATCCGGCAACCGTGCCAAGGCGTGGTCGAAGACGTAACCGCCGCCCACGGTCGGCTGCATGATCGCGTGGATGACCTTGCTCCGGGCGATCTCGCCTTCCCATCGGTAATCGGGATCGTGCACGAACCAGGTCTCTGGATCGGGCGTCTCCTGAAGCATCAGGTAGTGCGGAAAGGGGTTCTGGTTGAACTTGTTCTCTCGTTCCGGCAAATGGAACATGTCAAGCATGACCATTACAGAGCCGGTTTCTCCGCGGTTGCGGAGGAGATCGAATAGTACCGAAAGATTGTCTTCCTTCGAGCGATTCGGATCGTACCATTCGACCACGCAGACCCCATACAGGCGCTCGAACCAGGCGCGGAAGAATTCCTGGCTGATCTCGGGTGAATGATAGAGGAGCCCGAAACGATCGCTCACCGCGAACCTCGCGTCCCAGACCCCAAAATAGAACGGTCTGTGGTCGAGCTTCTGGCGCTTCAGTCCGTCGCAAACGCAGCTGACGAAGCAATGAACCTTGATGTCGTAATAGGCTTCACCATGTACGCCTTCGTCGGACGTTCCACCTGTGAGTGGAACGGCAGGAACGGCAGGCACCGGTGCTGGCTGGTAAAGTGCAACGAGATCGGCCATCGTGCAAAGTTCCTGTCTTGCGATGGCTTGCTCTGGAACCGCAAGCCCGTACTCCAGCTCCAGGTTAAGGAATATTTCGAGCATCAGAACAGAATCGAGATAGAGATCCTCGTTCAGGCGGGCTTTAAGCCCGAAGCCGTCCATATGCGCGTGCGCCATCTGGTCGGTCAGGACCGTCTCAATAGCTGCCAGGATTTCGGCGTCGTTCATGATGCAGCTCCCGTCACGATGCTGTTGAACTCGCCGACTGTGTGGCGAGCTGCGATGTCGCGTCGGCTGATCTTTCCGTTTGCCTGACGCGGCACGGCCCCGATCTGGATGATCTCCGTTGGCAGTTGATGGCTGGCGAGATGGCGCGTGCACCATTCGCGCACTGCCTGGAGTGCCACCGGGCGGTCGGCACTGAAGAGAAGTGCGACCCGTTCGCCAGCAAAACGGTCGCTTTTGCGGAAGGCGACCGCATCGTTGACGGCTGGCATCGACATGACAGCGTCCTCAACGTCCTTCGGATAGACGTTGAGGCCCGATACATTGATCATGTCGTCAAGGCGCGAGACAAAGACGAGCATACCGTCGGCACGGCGATAGCCGAGATCGCGCGTATGGATCGCAGCGCCATCCTCGTTCGTCACAACGATTTCGGCTGTTTCGGAAACGCTGCTGCCCGTCGCAACAGTGAGATGAGGCAACACATAGCCCATGTCACCTGTAGCGGTAACGTCAGGATTGATGGCAATGCAGCCGGTTTCGGAGCAGCCGTACTGCTGGAACATGTGAAGGCTCCTCGCCCGGATGTCGGCGAACCATGCGTCGGGAAGCACCGTGCCCGAAGTCATGGTCGCGTGTATCTTTTCACCAGGCGGCATAAGCCGAGCCAGCGTGTGCAGGATTGCGGGCGATGAGTAGAGCAATGGGCGCTCGGTCTCGCGCAGCACCTTCAGGAGGTATTTTGGGTTTGCGGTGTTGAGGATGACCGGCGTCTGGCCCCGCTTCAAAGCTACGAGGATCCCGCAGATCAGCCCGTAGGAGTGAGTGGTCGGGCAGGCGACGACAGGTGTCATGCTTTCCGGTTCACGAAATGTGCGGACATAGCTGTCAATCTCGGCGTCGATCACGTCCCAGTCGCGTGCCACGCATTTCGGCGCGCCGGTCGTGCCCGAGCTCATCTGTAACAGAGTTCCGCGCGTCGATACGCTCGCAGGCGCATCGAGCACTTCGGCCGTCAGGCTGTTGTAGAACAGCCGGTCGCAACCAGCGCCGACCGCCAGCTTGCGCGCAGCCGGGTATGGCGTGCCGGGATGGATAGGCAGAACGCTCGCCCCCGCCTTGCGGATCGCGAAGAACAACGACAGCCAGTCGATCGTGTCGGCAAAACAGACCGCATATCGGCCCGTATCTCGCTCGGACAGGCCGATTTCGCTTGCCAGTCGAGACGATGTCTCCTCGACATAGTCGCTCGCGTACAGCCTTTCGTCGATGCGGATCATGATGTTCTCCTTCGTAGATGGGGCTCAGTTACGAGGGCATTCGGCACCGAGTGGTGATATTCCGGGGCACGCGCGAGCAGCTTCCTTGTCATCAGGGATTCTGTGAGAATGTGGGGTTGGTCGCAGCCAAGTCGCACCCGCCGATCCGACGCGGCATGCTCGTTCTCGTAGGTTGCAAGGATGCCTTCGACACGCTGCCAGAAAAGCGCTTCCGGTAGGTCGTAGCATTGATGGAGGAGGTGGGAGATTTCGCTGAGATTGTAGACAAACAATGTGTCCATCACGAGTTCGCGCAGCGAGTCCAGATTGTCGGTCCAGTAGAACTGATCCGGTTCGGCTTCGCGATAGAGCGGGTTCAGCGACGGGAAGTCCGGTGCCTTTTCCGGCTCACGCAGGAAGCTGGGCGAGAACTCTATGCTTTCATGGAAGTCGCGAAGAACAAGGCGCATTGGCCAACCGTTGCGATGAACCAGCACCATGTTTTGGCCGTGGGCTTCCACGGCAAGGCCATGATGTATCAGCAGGTGCCATACAGGCAGGATCGCGACTTCGATCAGCCGGTTGAACCATGGCATGAGGCCGAAGTGCCGGATCCAGTCGTCTGCAAAGGGGCGCCCGTCCTTTTCCAGCACCATCAGGGCGTTGAAGGGTATGGCGGCTTCGCCGGGCCCGAGTGTGGCGGCCGCACTTTCGCGCCACAGCGCCGCCACTTGACCGGCAAGTGGTCCGCCGTCGCCGGCGATGATGCCGGCATACTCCTGCAAGATGGTCAGCGGGTAGCGATGATGAAGAAGAGGATCATCGGCGACCATTCCTGCGATCCAGCGGGAAATTATCGGCGCCGTGCAGACTGAATGCGGCTCGAGCGTCCTGCGCGACGAAGTGTTGATGATGCTGAGCGGGAGCTTCAGGCTGGCGGCATGCGGTCGATCCTGGTTCAGCAGAGACCGCACTGACTGGGTTGCCTGGTAACGATCTCCGATTGGCCCGAGCCAATGGGCCTCGCCCGCGGCGATCCAGCCGGAGACGAGCGTATCTCTGAGCTCTCGCCATTGCCATGGGTGCAGCGGCACAAGACCGAAGCCGTCCGGAGCGATGCCAAGCTGTCGCTGTGCCGCCTGAAGCTCAGACCAGCCATGGTGTCCAAGTTCGGCCCGCCAGAAGCTGGCCTCATCGACGGGCAGAGCGTACTTCAGGTGCTTGCATGCAACGGCGAGCCATACCAATTGAAACGTCTTGCCGGACTCCGGCCCGTAGGCCGCGTGATCGGCATTCGAAAAGCCGGTGCGCGCCTTGAAGCAGGGATGATAGGGATGCCCCTCGTCGAGGGCACCCTCCAGTTCAGCAAAGGTCATCGTTCGCCGCAAACGTTGTGGAAGATTGCGCTCGTTCCAGTTGCAAAAGGCGATGGTCTGTTTCAACTCTTTGAGCAGCTTCCCACGATTGATGCCATTGCCGGGAAGGCGGGGCACGATCTGCTCAAGTCGCGCTTCGCCCCAGCTCCCATCGGCATGCTGCATCTCTACCGAAGCAGGCAGCAGGCGCGGTCGTCCAAACGGCCCGATGGCGCCTCGGCAGCGGAAGTGAGCATTGCCGAGCGCCCATCTGAATATCGAGATGCCGTCTCCTGCAGTTTCACGCGCGTCGACGATGCCCTCGAACAACAGGGCGGAAACGAGTTGGCGTAGCACCCTCTCGTCCGCCCGGCCCTCGATGTCACGAGGCAATGGCATGACTGCTCCTCGGCACCGAAAGGACGGCCTGCGCCCGCAGTGGGTTTGGCATCTGACGGTAGAGTGTCGGCGCGTGGCCGGACTGCAGTTCGTCGACGTCGAGCAGGCGCGTCGTAAGATTGCCCTTGGAACCGATCGTTGGCAGATCAAGGACATGTCGCGAGAAATCCCGCCCCGCCCCAGACAATACCGAAGCCAGGCCCTCGAGATGCATACGCAACTCGCGCAGCAAGACATCTTCGTCGCATAACCCGTCATGTCCGAGGCGGCTTACGATCGAGAAGACCTGATTGACGATCAGGTAATAGGCGAACCGGTCGCGAATCTCGCTGTCGGTAAAATAGAGAGATCCGATCGTCTCGGTTTCGGGTACGTGGCCGGCAATCAGGCTCCTATAGCGTTCGGAAAGGTAGAAGCCTTGGTTGTCGCGATAGTAGCTGGTTGAAGGATAGCCCGAGCCGATGTCCAGCAGGCTATTTTGCTGATGGGCCTCCAGAGCGATGCCAAAGTCGTCGTACAGGCGGATGAGTGGAGCGATCGCGCAGTCGAGATAACGCCGGAACCATGTGAGGGCTGTCTCGGTCTCCGTCTTGCCATTACGCGCGGCGAGGGTGCGAACGAGCCTCGCAAGCCACGACGAATTACCCGGTAGCGGGTCCGCAGACAGCGCAGCGATCGTCACGACACCATTTCCCCTGTCGCCCCCAAATGGGTTCTCACGCAGGATGGTTTCGAATCCGCTTTCGTTGCGACCCGGTATGTCGAGAGTGATGAATGCAGGATCCTGGATGAAGCGAAAGTTTCGTGACCGCCTTCCAAAGCCAATACGGTCGATCAGCTTCGCCATTGCAACGCCTGCTTCAAGTTCGTGCCGTCTGTTGATACGCATGGAGTTGGTGATGCGAACAGGAAGCGAGAACTTGAGCATCCAGTGGGAGTCGGCGCTGTAGACGGTGCGAACCGACGAAGTCGCCGTGAAGCTCGGGCCTGCAGGACCGAGGTGGCGTAACAGCCCCTTGACCTGCATAGCCTGAATGTCGGGATCTAAAAGCAGGGCTTCGGCCTGGAGCGGATGCATCGGCAAGAGGTGCTCACCGTGGTCGATTTGAAGGTATTCTGCATCCGATCCCACAAGGGCACGAACGATCGAGCTGGCCTGCATCGGCCTTGCGGAGGCATGACGAACGACGTCGGCCTTGGCGGCGAAATAGTTGAGCTTGAACCGACCGCGCAACTCCGGGGCATAGCGTTCCTGCTGCCAGTGGGTCATGCCCTGCCTGCTTTTCGGGGTCGGGTGCTGCCAGTGACCGAAAACCAGCGATTGCTCAGCCTTGATGAAATGCCAGTCGTCGGATGGTTCGGATTGCGCCCTGTCGATGTAATGCACCGTTTGCTGGTAACTTTCGAGCACCCGCATCAATAGTTCGAGTTCGAAGCCTCGCAACGTATCGGACTGACTTTCCTCGGCCCGCCTGTAGCATTCGTGAACAAGCATCTGGAGCGCCGAAATCAACTCGATCTGACGCCAGATGGGATCCGGAACCGCACGTCCCCAGACCCGCCCAAAGTGATGCGGACCGCAAAGGGAGGACGAGGTAATCTCGGCGCGAAGAATCATCTGCTGCCTTGGCAGCGACCACTCCACACTGTCGAAGGAACCTGCCGCGGTCCGGTGCAGGACCCGATTGCCGGGGTTCACTTCCCGCAAGTAGCAATTTGCGAAACTCTGAAAAGTTGCGCTCTCAGCGATTTGCCTTGATGATTGCATCCCGTCTATCCTCGGCACGCGGCCGCATGGTTGCTCAACGGCGGGTACTTTTGCTCAGCAGGCGAATTCTGCTGTCGGGCGTTAATGCGCCGCCCCGGGGTCTCACGAAGGACAGGGCGCGGTTCTTGTTGGTTCAGGCACATGCGGCCGTTCTCAATCGCAAGTCGGGCTTGGACTGCTTGCATGTGAGGCTCCTGCTCTAGGCTTTGGAGGGACCCGTCCCTGCCGTCCTGTCGTATTGCTGCGCGTAGCCTCCGGCGGGCGCTTCCGACCAAAGACGACCGGCTTCAGTTATTTTTTCACCTGCCCCGAACTTTTGTTGAGAAAAAAAATCAAATTAAATTTGGAACGAGATTCAGACTTCTGTCAGCAAGGCGTTGCCTTGCTTTGGCGGGGGCAGCGCGCAATGAGGCAGTCTCGCAGAGGCGAGCGCATCACGGCGCGATCTGCGAGAGGCATGGCTCAACCTCGAAGCCCGGCCACATAGAAAATTAACTTGAGTATTGGAGACAAGTTTGTTGGAGCGTGCTAAGAGGCTCCGCGTGCACGTGATTTAGCCGCCGCCCAGATCCGCAGAATGCCACGCAGGCTGGATGTTGCGGACCAACCGAACCCGGACCGAACCAACAGTCATGATCGACATCGAGACTCGCCGACAAGTCTACCTGGCCAACCGATCGGCTCTGGTCGCCTATGCGACACGAATACTGGGTTCCGGCGAGACAGCCGAGGATATCGTGCAAGAGGCCTATCTCCGGTTCGCACCGACGAACTCTGACAAGGGTCCCTACGAGCAGACACTCGCCTATCTATACAGGATTGTGCGCAATCTCTCCTTCGATCTGCTCAAGCGTCAGAAGATCGAGGCTCGGGAAACACAGGGCGAGCCGCCGTTCTGGTCGATCCCGGGCCAGGTTCCTACTCCGGAAGACATTGTGGTCGCGACCGACGGGGTTCAGCACATCATACGGATCCTGAGTGAACTGCCGGTCGATGTCCGTGTGGCTCTCGAAATGCACCGCTTCGGCGGTCACACTCTAGAAGAGATCGCGGCCCGCCTAAACATATCGACCGCGACCGCCCATCGATACATACGCACTGCGATAGTGCGGATTGCAGCCGCGATCTCCAGCGACGCGTGACCCACAGCGGCCAACAAATTCTCGTCCGGGTTGTGAAAAAAAATCGTATGCTGCTCGTCTATAGAAGAAAATGGGATGAATTTGCTTGAATCCTTATCGAACAGCAGCACAGGCTTCGCTTTGACCCAGGACGATCACATTCCGACGATGTTGCTTGAGGAGGCCACGAGTTGGTTCCTCGAGTTGAAGGGGTGTCCCCACTGTCGCGCGACCGAAGACGCTTTCCGTACATGGGTACGCCGGTCGCCCAGCCATCTCCGGGCTTGGGAACGTGTCCTCAAGACCTGGCAGCTGCTGGGAGAGGTGCCTCCCGTCCATGAGCACTTGTGGCGAGACACTCGGCCGCCAGTTGAAGGGCTGGCATCGGTCCATCACTGGAAGGCCCGTGCGGTAGGGGTAGCGCTGGCCGCGGCTGCCAGCATCCTTACTGTTCTCGCTGGTCCCTCGCTTCTTTTGCAGTGGCAGGCAGACCATGTCACCGAGACAGCGGAAATGCGGACAGTCACGTTGGAGGATGGTACTGTTATCGAAATGGCCGGCAGCAGTGCCATAGCATCACAGATTGGCGCCAATTCTCGCCATGTCCGGCTTCTCAAGGGAGAAGCCTTCTTTATGGTCGCGCATGATGAATCTCGCCCCTTCACCGTCGATGCCGGCGGCGTGACCGTGGCGGTTCTTGGCACGGCCTTCGATGTTCAATTGGCAAATGCCGAAACGACCGTCGAACTTGCACGAGGTACCGTCGCGGTCTCCTATAGCGGTCAACTCAAGCAAAATTTCGAACTTGCGCCTGGCGAGGCGGCAACAGTGGCCCACGGCACGGGTGAAGTGGTGCGCAGCGAGGTTGTGCCGGAGGACGTCGCGGCCTGGCGTAGTGGCAGGATGTTTATCAACAACATGACGGTTGCAGCGGCCGCTGAACGGTTGCAGCGCTATCATACCGCCTGGATTGCGATCCCGCAGTCCTCTCTCGCGACGCAGCGGGTCACGGGTCTCTTCGATCTGAAAGACCCGGACCGCGCCCTTCATGCATTGGTACGCCCCTTTGGCGGCCAGGTTCACGAGGTGACGCGTTACGGCCGCGTTCTGACGCAGTTTTAATTTGACCCTAAAACTCAACAAAATCGCAGCAAAGGTGAAAAAAATCTCCGAGCCGGTCGTCTTTGTTCGGAAGCGCTTGCCGTAGGCGGCGAGCAGCAAGTCGAGCCGGGGGTATCATGAGTTCGCCGCAACGCCGCAAGGGCCAAACAGACTTCAGAAGAATTCATAGCCACGTGGGATTGCGCCTGCTTGCGACGTCTGCGATTGCCGGACTTTCGTATCTTGCCTCGGCCCCAGTGGGGAGCGCCGTAGCCCAGGAGGCGCCTGCGCATGTCGGCAATGTTCGCACCTTCAGCATTCCCGCCCAGCCGCTGGCGAGGGCATTAAACGCTTTCGGTCGGCAGTCCGGACTACAGGTCACGCTTGCGGCCGCCGCTTCGCGAGGCGTTCAATCCAGCGCCGTCAATGGCACAATGGATCCGCAGCAGGCACTGGCACTGATGCTGGCGGGCACGGGCCTTCCCTACGAGATTTCCGGCGGAACGGCCGTGATAGGATCGGCATCCGCAACGGGCGCCGGTGCCGCCGCCGACGGCGCGACCGTCCTTGACCCGATCTCCGTCTTCGGTGGTGGCAATATCGGCGCCGGCGAAACCGTGATCACCTCTGAGGACATCGAGCTGAGGAACCCGGCCAACCTCGGCGATCTGTTCAGAACCGAGCCGGGCATCTCCGTCGGCAGCTCTGTGCCGATGTCGCAGAAAGTCTATGTACACGGCATCGAGGAGACCAACCTCGCCGTGACCATCGACGGAGGCCGCCAGAACAACAAGGTCTTCCATCACAGCGGCACCAACCTCATCGATCCCGGCCTGCTGAAGGCCGTCAGCGTCGATGCGGGTGTGGCGCCGGCGGATGCCGGTCCTGGAGCGCTCGCCGGGGCGATCGCCTATGAAACGAAGGACGCGCGGGACCTTCTGGACGGTGATAGCTTTGGCGGCTTCATTACGTCGAGCTTCAACTTCAACAGTGATACATTTACCACCGGAATCACTGTCTACGGCATGCACGAGGGGCTTGAGTTCCTGGGGGCCTTCGGCTTTGGCAACGGCAACGACTTCAAGGCCGGAAACGGCGATGAGGTCGAAGGCACCAGCACGGATCTGCTCAGCGGCCTTGGCAAGCTGGCCTATGAGTTCGACAGCGGCGACCGTATAGAAATCAGCCATGAGCGCGTTCATGATGACGCACCGCGGCCTTATCGCGCCAATATCGGCTTCATCGACGGCCGCCCGCCATGGGAGCCGCGTGTGCGCGATTACGAGCTCGACCGGCAGAACACGGTATTCACCTATACCGACAGCACGCCGGAAGGGTGGTGGGACCCCAAGCTGCTGCTGGCCTACAGCCGAACAAATCTCGAGGTTCCAGTATTCCTGCCGCCAGCGTTGGCGATACCGCCCTATCCGGCCATAGGTACGACGGACAGCTTCAACGGCAAGTTCGAAAACAAGTTCTCGTTCGACATCGGCAATGTCATCGCCGGCGTCGACTTCTACGACGACGAGGCGGATCTGGAAGACCTGTTCGATCCGGCCAACGAAAAGGCGCGCAATGTCGGCGTCTACGCGCAAGCGCGGATTGAGCCCTGGGACAGGACCCGCCTGTCCTTCGGCGCACGTGGCGACAACCAGGAGTTCACCGGAACGACCGGCGAGGAATGGACCAACTCCGGCTTCAGCGGCAATGTCTCGGGCGAGTACGATCTCATCGAGAACCTACTGACGGCAAAGGCTGGCTATTCGCACGTGTGGGCCGGAATTCCGCTGGCCGAAAACTTCATCATGAATCCGAACTGGGACTACGGCGATGGTCCGGAGCCGGTAACCGCCGATAATTACATCCTGGGGCTGGAGGCTACCTACAACGGGTTCACCGCAGAGGGCAGCGTGTTTCAGACCGATCTCGACCATGCCCGCACGCCACGCTATGCCATTACAAGTGGCATCGAGGCGCACGACGTGCGTTCGCGTGGGTTCGAGATCGGCGGCGGCTACAGTTGGAGCGACGGCTTTTTCGACGTGAGATACGCCAATATTGACGTCGACATCGATGGCCAGCCGGCCGATTCCGATCTTGGCACCTATCTCGCCACGCCGGCCGGCCAGTTCATCACTGTACAGGTGGTGCACACACTGGCCGACTGGGGCGTCACGCTCGGCGCCGACGCCGAGTTCGCCCTCGATTATGACGACGTCGCAGCCGGTAGCGAACCCCTCGACGGCTATCAGGTGTTCAATGCGTTCGTCGAATATGTGCCGCCGAACCGGCCGAACCTCACGTTGCGCGCCGATGTAAAGAACATCTTCGATGAGACCTATGCCGATCGGGCGACCTACGGTCAGGAGTTCGGAACCGTTACGCCGCTCTACGAGCCGGGTCGGTCCTTCGTTCTGACTGCCAAGGCCACCTTCTGAGGTCGGCCCGCCAACGGACGCTTGCCTTCAGACGAAGTGGGGCGGGCCTGGTGCCTGACCCCGCCTCGCATATGCGTCAAGATAAAGGAGTTTCAAATGCAAGAGGCAACAACCCGGTTCGCGACGGAAAACGGGCAGAAGTTTCTGGCCCAGCTCTGTAAGCATTTCGCCCACAAGATCGACGTGGAGCAGCTCGACGCTCGCGCCGAGCTCCGATTTTCCTGCGGCACCGGCTACCTGCAGGCCGCGCCGGACGGACTGCACATTCGTGTCCGTTCGGTCGACGACGCCAATCTCGCCGACACGAAGAGTGTCATCGAGAATCACCTGCTCCGCTTCGCCTTTCGAGAGAACCCCGAGGCGCTTGACTGGAAGTCGGCGGATTGAGGGCGCGGCAGCGCGTCAATGGGCAACTATCTTACCTGGCTGCGAAACTGGGCCCGATGTCCGACACGCGAAAAATGAAAGGACCGAGATGACGAGCCGCCATACTCTTTCAGCACTCTTCGGCGCACTGCTGGGTCTTGCATCTTTTGGCGTGGCAAGCGCGGCCGAGATCGTGACCGCGACGGGAAAAGTGTCGATCGACGCTTCGCCCGCAAGGCTTGCCGTCTTCGATATAGCTGCGATCGACACGCTCGACGCGCTGGGGGTCAAGATAGCGGGGCTTCCCTCCAATCTATATCTGCCGCAACTGACACATCTCCAGCAAGGCGCGGCCGTTGTCGGCGACATTTTCCAGCCCGACCTCGAGGCACTCAGCGAACTCGAACCGGATCTCATTATCATCGGCGGCCGCTCGTCGACCCAAATGGAGTCTGTGTCACGGCTCGCCCCGACCATCGACATGACCATGGACGGTGACACACTGTTGCACCAGGCGAAGGAGCGGCTTGCAGCCTATGCCATGCTTTTCGATCGGCAGCGGCAGGGCGAGATGATCGCCAGCGAACTTGACGCGGCGGTCGCAAGGACACGCGCCGCCGTTTCCGGCAAGGGAAAGGCGCTGATCATCATGACGAATGGCCCCAAGGTGACCGCCTATGGTACCGGGTCGCGGTTCGGCTGGGTTCATTCCGCTCTCGATCTGCCGCCGGCGGTGGCCGACGTCGAGGCTGCCACTCACGGCGAGGCCGTCTCGTTCGAGTTCATCCGCACCGTAAATCCCGACTGGCTTCTCGTGCTTGATCGGGCGGCGGCCATCGGTTCAGAGGACCAGAACGCCAGGACCACGCTCGACAATGAACTGGTGGCTGAAACCACAGCCTGGAAGAAGGGCCAGGTGGTCTATCTGCCTGCCGGCGATTTCTACATCGCGGCAGGCGGCGTGCAGGCAATGACCAGGGTCTTTGGCGCGATCGCCGAGGCCTTCTCCAAGACACAATGACCCCAAGACGCCTTGCAGTCCCAAATGTGAAGAAGCTGGCCGCCTGTGCGGCCTTCGTCGTGCTTGTGTTCCTTAGCATATGCATCGGGGCAGGGGACTTCTCGCCGCGCTCGCTGGCGGCCGAACCCCAGGCGCTCGAGCTCTTTCTTGTCAGTCGCCTGCCACGCACGGTGGCCGCGGTGCTAACGGGCGCTGCGCTTTCGATCGCCGGTCTGATCATGCAATCGCTGGCGCGCAACCGCTTCGTGGAACCATCCACGGCAGGCACGACGCAAGGCGCCGCGCTCGGCATACTGCTCATGACGGTGTTCTTCCCGGGAGCGACGCTTGCCGTCAAGATGCTTGCCGCCAGTGTTCTGGCTCTGCTCGGAACCGCACTGTTCCTTGGGATCGCACATCGCCTCCCGCCCACCCAGCCCTACCTCGTACCGCTGTTTGGCCTTGTCTACGGCGGCGTGGTCGGAGCGATCGTGACCTTTGTCGGCTGGCAGACGGACCTTTTGCAGTTCATCGACATCTGGACCAACGGCGAGTTTTCCGGCGTGGTGCGCGGCCGTTACGAATTGTTGTGGGGCGCAGCGTTCCTCGTTGCCCTGGCCTGGTGGGCCGCGGACCGGCTGACGCTGTTGTCGCTTGGCCGCGATGTGAGCATCGGGCTCGGGCTCAATTACCGGCGCACACTCCAGTTCGGCCTGCTGGTCGTATCCCTGGTTTCGGCTGTGACTGTCACGATCGTCGGCATTATCCCGTTCGTCGGCCTCGTTGTTCCCAACCTTGTCTCTCGCATCCTTGGCGACAACCTGCGCGCAACCATTCCTTGGGTGGCGCTCAGCGGGGCGGCGCTTGTGCTCGGTTGCGACGTACTCGGGCGCGTGGTGCGCTACCCCTATGAGATTCCTGTCGCGACAGTAATGGGCGTTGTCGGGGCCTTCCTCTTCCTTTACCTGATGCTGTTCCAGCGAGCCGCCCATGCCTGACCGTCGCATCGCTTTGCTCGCAGCCATTGCCCTCGTCGCCGCATTCTGCTTTCTGACAGTGGGCCTGCGCGGCAATCTGCTGTTTGTCGTGCAGTTGCGGGCGCTGAAGCTGCTGGCACTTTTCCAGGTCGCGGTGGCGATCGCCATCTCGACCGTGCTGTTCCAGACAGTAACGGCGAACCGGATCCTGACCCCCTCGATCATGGGCCTTGATGCCCTCTACCTGTTCGGGCAGACCGCGCTGGTTTTTGCGCTGGGCGGAGTTGGCTACGCCAGCCTCGATCCGGCCCTGAAATTCGGCGTAGAAGTTCCGCTCATGATGGCACTGGCCGGGGCATTGCTCTGGCCACTCGTCAGGTCGCGCCTGGATATCAATCTGATGCTCCTGATGGGTGTTACGCTGGGCCTGCTGTTTCGCAGCCTGTCGCAGTTGCTGTCACGCCTGCTGGACCCGAATGCCTATGCCGTCGTGCAGATAAAGAGTTTTGCCGACTTTAACGGGCTGCGCGTCGACCTGACCTTTCTCGGCACGGCCCTCACGCTGGCGGCCGCCACCTTGTGCTGGCGGGCAAGACATGTCCTCGATATCATCGGCCTTGGACGTGAGGCCGCGATTGGGCTTGGCGTGAACTGGCTCAGGACCGCTGCCGGCCTTCTCGTTCTCGTCATCGTCATGGTGGCGGTCTCCACTGCACTGGTCGGCCCTGTCGCCTTTTTCGGTCTTCTGGTCGCCGCACTTGCCGAGCGGGTTGTTCGCAGCCAGCGCCATGCCTTGTTGATGCCAGCTGCGGTACTGATTGCCATCATCACCCTCGTCGGAGGCCAGGCCGTCTTGCAGCATGGGCTCGGCGGCGCATCAACGCTGGGCGTGGTGATCGAGTTCGTCGGCGGCCTTGTCTTCCTCGTGCTACTGTTCCGCGGGAGCCGGAAATGATCCTCGTCGAGAATGTCTCGCTTTCATTTCGCGACACGCCGATCCTCACGGACATCGATCTTGCCTTGCCGCGCGGCGGGATTGTGGCGCTCGTCGGTCCGAACGGGGCCGGAAAATCGAGCCTGCTGTCGTTGATCGCCAGGTTGCAGCCGCTGCAAAAGGGACGCATCACGGTCGACGGCCTGGCGGTCGACCGGACCGCGAGCCGCGGCCTTGCGCAGCGTCTGGCCATCCTGAGGCAGGATGGAGCCGTCGCCAGCCGCCTGACGGTGCGCGAGCTTGTCGGCTTCGGCCGATTTCCGCACCATCAAGGACGACCGGTCGCGGAAGACCTCGAACTCATCGAGGCAGCGCTTATTCAGTTCGATCTGCAATCGCTTGCGGACCGCATCATCGATACGCTCTCTGGCGGCCAGCGTCAGCGGGCCATGGTCGCGATGACTTTCTGCCAGGGCACAGACTACCTTTTGCTCGACGAGCCGCTGAATCACCTCGACATGTTTCATGCTCGCCAGCTGATGAAATGTCTGCGGCTGATTGCCGACGAGCGCCGGCGCACGGCCATCATCGTGCTGCATGACATCAACCAGGCCGCCGCCTATGCCGACCGCATCGTTGCCATGCGCGATGGCCGCGTTATCGCCGACGGCTCGCCCGAAACCATTCTCACCGTAGACAATCTGGAGGCGATCTTCGGCTATCGGATGAAGGTGAAGGAGATAGACGGCAAGCCGCTGGTGCTTCATCATCTTTAGCCGCACGGACATGGCATCGGCTGATGTACGGGCTTGAGCTTTAGCTAAGGCTGAAGCGCTTCAATATCAATGCTTTCCGCTACCCAATAATCGCATCTGTAATCGACAACATCGATCAATAGAGGTCCCTTTGTGGCCTTCCGTTCAGCGCAACCATACGGTTAATGTGATGGAGAACAAGCACTACTTGTAGGACCCGTCGATGGATAGATTCGCGGAAATTGTCGTCGATAAGCATGCAGACCGCATTGACCGCCTGGTATCCGAACAGCGCTCTGGCCATGGGCTGACCCAACCATTCTATCTTGACGAAGGGATCTATCGACGTGACATGGAGCGGGTCTTCCGCCGCCATTGGCATTGCCTCGCCCACGAAAGCGTGATCCCCAACGTGAACGATTTCGAGGTTTTCCGCATCGATACCGAGCAGGTGATCGTCACCCGAGCGGCCGATGGGTCTATCCACGCCATGCTCAATGTCTGTCGCCATCGGGGTGCGGAGGTCTGCACCAAACAGAAGGGCAATGCCCGCGTTTTCGTCTGCCCATACCATGCATGGACATATGGCAACGACGGGAGTCTCAGGGCTGCGCGATTGATGCCGAACGATTTCAGGCGCGAGGACCACGGGCTGAAGACTTTGCATGTGCGCGTTGTCGAAGGGCTGGTCTTTATCTGTTTTGCCGATCAGCCGCTGGATTTTTCGGAAGTCGAACACCTGCTGCATGCAACCTGCGGCCAATACGGCTGGGCAAGCGCCAAGGTCGCTCACCGCGAGACCTATCCGGTTTCAGCCAACTGGAAGCTCGCCGTCGAGAACTATGTAGAGTGCTATCACTGCGGTCCCGCTCATCCTGAATATTCACAGACCCATGCGCTCGAGCAGCCGCTGCACATGATCGAGGCGCTGAACAAGGCGATGGAGGCGCGCACTTGCGCACTCGGTATCGAGGTCGGTTACGGCAATCATTGGCAGACCTCGCGCGATGGCCGCGAGGCGATCCACGCCTTCCGCTATGCACTCTACGAGGGTGTGCAGAGCGGTAGCGAAGACGGCAAGCCGGTCGCGCCGCTGATGGGGCGCTTTACCGATTTCGACGGCGGCGTCACATCGATTCATCTCGGTGGCACCACTTTCCTCGTGTGCTATCCCGACCACGGCATGATCTACCGCTTCATACCGAAGACAGCGGAGACCTGCGAGATGGAACTGATCTGGCTCGTCGATGGCAAGGCGGAAGCGGGCAAGGACTATGACCTAGAAAAGCTGACCTGGCTCTGGAAGGTCACGACCGCGGAAGACAAGGCGATCATCGAACACACGGCACGCGGGGTGCGGTCGCATTATTTCGTGCCCGGTCCCATCGCGCCGATGGAGCAGAACGAACTGCGCTACATCGAATGGTATCTGGACGAGATTAGCCGGCCCTAGTCGACCAACCTGGACTATTCGAGAGGGTACCCCGTCGAATAACACACTTGGCTAACTCTCGGTTCGCTTCCCTCGTCCGAACAATCCTCTAGGACAAGCGCCATCATCTCGCAAAGGTAATCCTCGGCAACGACCTGTTCCTGAACTCAACGCGTTGACAGAAGGTCCTAGCCGGCGTTGCCCGCCGGGCGGTCCGGCATTAGGCAGCAAAGACCTGGTTCTTGCTACCTAATGCCGGGGCGGTCGGCCGGTTCGACACGCCCTTTTGGCCAGCTGCCTTTTGCAACGCCATGGGGCGGTGCCTAAGGCAGCGTTTCTGACCTTTCGCAGTGGCTCGGGTTTGACAGACAGCGTTCCAGCTGAGCTATGGATGATCGTTTCGCAATGATTGCTGAGGCGCCAAGACCAAGTTCCTTTTCTGGTTGAGAAGAGCCTTGAACACTGGGCAGGAGTTTGCTCACGCCTCGATAGCCACATCCCCTATCGGTCGTGAGCAACAGGCGAGGATGTAACCCTCCTCGATCTCGTCATCGAGTATGCCGCCGTTGTGCTGCATGTCCACTTCGCCGGACAGCTTCAAGACGCGGCAGGTGCCGCAAATGCCGCCTTCGCAAGCCGCGCCGATCCGAACTCCGCTCAATCGAGCCGTCTGGAGAAGGGTTTGCCCGGGCTTGGACTCCACTTCCTTGTGGCTCAGGGTGAAGGAGACCTTGGCTATCTGAGCCTCGACTGCGTCGCCGACCGCTCCTGTACGCACGGCAATCTCTTCTGCCGCTGGAGCGGCTGCCGGCTGGAAGCTTTCCTCATGATAGCGGCCCATGTCGAAACCAGCCACTTTCAGCATCTCTCGGACACCGCGCATGAATGGTTCGGGCCCGCAGCAGAACACCGTTCGCTCGAGGAAGTCCGGGGCAAGTAACGGAAGCTTCGTCCCGTCTAGCCTGCCTCGCAGGCCATGCCAACGTTGACGTGCCCCATGCCCTTCGACGATGAAACCAAGGTTCAGTCCAGACATCTGCGTCGCCAGTACCTCCAGCTCCGAGCGGAACAACAGGTCCTCTGGTCGGCGGGCGCAGGAAACGAAGGTAACATCGGTTTCCGGCACGCAGTCGGCCATCCAGCGTGTCATTGACATCATCGGCGTGATGCCGGAACCCGCAGAGATGAAGAGGTACTTGTCACCGGGGTGGCGGACGAAGGAGAAGTCGCCGAGCGGCCCGAAGGCCCTAACCCTAGTGCCGGGTTTCAGGTGATCGAACATCCAGCGCGTACCGAGGCTGTCGGGCTGCGCCTTCACGGTGACCGCGATAGAATGGGGCCGGGATGGTGTCGACGACAGTGTGTAGGTGCGCATGACCGGTTCTTCGGCGACAGGCAGTTCGAGGGTGACGAATTGCCCCGGAAGATAACGGAACCAACAAGGTTTTTCCGCCCGGAAGGTGAAAGTCATGACATCGGCGGTCTCTACCACCGCCGAAATACATTCGAGTAGCTGCTGCCGGTCGATCCAGACGTGCAATTCGTCGAAATGATGGAAAGCGGGAGCCATCTGCATGTCAGGCGACCCTTGACATCGGTTTCTCGTCGCCCAGTCGGTCGACCATGAACTGGCAGTACCACTCCACGAACTGCATCACGCCACTTTCGTCCTCGGCGGAGTAGGGACCGGGCTCGTAGGCCGGCGAACGGATGCCGAAGGCATTTTCTTCGACGATCTGGCGATCCTGGTCATTGGTTTCCGTCCAGACGTGGATGAGTTCATCGAGCGTGTAGTCGACGCCTTCCACAGCGTCCGTGCTGACGAGCCACTTGGTTGTAACCTGGGTCAGCTCGGGGCCGAGCGGCAGCACACGGAAGGTGATCGCATGGTCGGCCAGCACGTGGTTCCACGTCGTCGGATAGTGGAACATCAAAAGTGTGCCGATGTGGCTTTCCGTAACGTCGCTCGAAAGCGGACGACGGACAGCACGCGCGCCTGACATCGTGTAGCTTTCGGCATCTGCGATCAGCGGCATGCGCGCCATCCGGAACTGCCCGGACGGTGACATGCGGAACTCGCTCGGCAGACTGGCTGCCTCGCATTTTGACCAGTGTCTGGCGATTACCGGATCATCCTTCGCTCCCTGCACGCCGGTTGCGCTCGGAGCCTCGGGGTAGGTGCGGCAGAGTTCGGGATGGTTGGCCGCACAGTGGTAGCACTCGCGGTTGTTCTCCCAGACGAGCTTCCAGTTGCCCTTCTCAACGATGGTGCTTTCGAAGGCGACCTTGGCCTCGCCCAGCCGATGGCGGACAAGATAGGGCTCTGCGAGCTGTCGGTAGGGCGCGAAATCCGGCGCCTCTTCCGCAAGGCAGATGAAGATGTAACCGCCGACTGTCTCGCAATGGATCGGTTTCAGCCCGTGTCTGCTCTTGTCGAAGTCCTCGGCCATGTGGCGGGCGAAGAGCAGTTTTCCGTCCAGTTCGTAGGTCCACTGGTGATAGGGACAAACCAGCTTGGCTGATGATCCCTTGTGCTGCGTACATACGCGAGAGCCGCGATGGCGGCAGGAATTGTGGAGCGCGCGGATGACGCCATGTCGGTCGCGTGTGATCACAACCGGATAATCCCCGATCTGCACGGTAAAGAAGTTGCCGGCGCGCGGGATTTCGCAGTCGTGGCCGATAAATAGCCAGTCGCGATACCAGATCGTCTCGAGATCGACGTGGTAGTAGTCGGGATCTATGTAGAAATTCTGGTCGAGGCTGTAGCCGTCGCGCCGGTTCCTGATCTTGCGAAGCACTTCGCTGCGAATGTCCATTGTCCAAATCCCAAAGGGGACTGTTGCATGGAGTCGCGCTTCCGGCACTCGTAGACCAGTGCCGTCGCCCGATCGCCCACCGCAATCAGTCGTTTCATGTCATCTTGGGCTGGTTTCCGGGCTTCAGAGCTGTCGCTTGAGGACGGTCGACGCCTTCCCAGGTGGACTACCCAGTGGCATTTGTCGATTTTCGCTCTGCTACCGTTGCGGGGGCAGCGCCGGCTTTGGACCGGCTTCCCAATTCTCCGAATCGCAACCAATGCGAGACGGCACCCAAGATGAGAGCACCATACTTCATTTCCTTGAGCTGCTGCAGAGCGACAGCGACATCAAAGGCGTCGCAAATCGACTAACCCCCGGATGACTAAAATCCAGGGATTTCCACTCGCCGCGTGTGCCGGAGGTTTAGGAGATGACCGATCTCCTTTTGTCCGACTGCGGCCTGAAAGCTCGCAAATGGGATGAGGACGAGCCGGCGCTGGTGAACATGGTCGCTGCGGCCAGTGAACTGCGCAAAGCTGCGCTAGGTGGTGGCCAGGTGTTTCAAAGACAGGCTAACCCGCTCCTAGGGCGATGGCCAGTGCCCTACCCCAACGATCAAGGGAAGAGCGCGCGAGCCCCGGCCGTCATGCTTCCTGTGGATTGCCCTCAGCGTCCCCGCTATCCACAGCCGACAGAGACAATTTCCAATTCGTCCTTCGGAATTGTCGCCAGCTATTGACGCAATTTTTGTCTGGTCTACTATATGTAGTGTTCGAGGTTCCTTCGATTCGTTGAGTTGAAGGCTAAGATGGGAATCCGGTTCGACCATGATGGTGGAGTGAGTCCGGAGCTGCCCCCGCAACTGTAAGCGGTGAGCGTTCGTCCGTTGACCACTGAGGCGCAAATGCCTTGGGAAGGTGGGTGAATGTGATGATCCGCGAGCCAGGAGACCTGCCTCGCACATGAACGTCCACGGGCGGGGTGTCCGGCAGGCGAGCGTTGAGCAATGTCGCCTCAGCGCCTCCCCTGGTGCCCCGCAAAATGCCTCGGGGTGAAGTCATGTCGATCCTTTTTCCAGCTCACCCACGCGAGTAGGTCGCATCCCGCGTCCCGCCGTTTCAGGCGGCCGCTATGCCCTTAAATTTGCGTCGGACGGCCATCGGCGGATGGCCGGACGGTCTCCTATGCCCGCTTGTCAGATACGAGGAAAGCCATGGCCATCACTGTCTACTCCAAACCCGCCTGCGTTCAGTGCACCGCAACGACACGCGCGCTCGACCGCCAAGGCATCGACTACAGCGTCGTCGACATTTCCGAAGATGCAGAGGCGTATGCCCTCGTACAGGGCCTCGGCTACCGTCAGGTTCCTGTTGTTATTGCCGGAGAGCAGCATTGGGCCGGCTTCCGTCCTGACATGATCAGCGCACTCGCTTGAGGCCCGGCACGATGGGCGGAGTGGTCTATTTCTCCAGCCGGTCGGAAAACACCCATCGGTTCGTCGAGAAAGTCGGGGTTGAAGTCCTGCGCCTGCCGCTCGATGCAAGCGAGGAACCGCCCGAAGTAGTCCACCCCTTCGTGCTGGTAACCCCAACCTATGGGGGAGGCGGGGCGAAGGGGGCGGTGCCGAAGCCGGTCATCCGCTTCCTCAACAACCCGTGCAACCGCAGCCTGATCCGCGGCGTGATTTCGGCGGGGAACACCAATTTTGGCACCGGATTCGCCATCGCGGGCAACATCATCTCCGCCAAGTGCGCGGTGCCTTTCCTCTACCGCTTCGAACTACTCGGAACGGACGAGGATGTCGACAACGTCAGACAGGGGCTAGAACGACTTTGGACACGATGACGCTTGAAAAGCCGGCGAAAGCGCCGGAAATCACGGCGCTGGACTATCACGCGCTCAACGCAATGTTGAACCTCTATGACGAACAGGGGAAAATCCAGCTCGACAAGGACCGGCAGGCGGCGAAGCAGTATTTCCTCCAGCATGTCAATCAGAACACGGTCTTCTTTCATAACCTCCGAGAAAAGCTCGATTATTTGGTGGCGGAGGGTTATTATGAGCAGGAGGTTCTGGACCAGTACGCGTTCAATTTCGTGCGTGATCTCTTCGAACACGCCTATGACAAGAAGTTCCGCTTTCCGACCTTCCTCGGGGCGTTCAAATACTACACGTCCTACACGCTGAAGACTTTCGATGGAAAACGCTACCTTGAGCGCTACGAGGACCGTGTCTGCATGGTCGCCTTGACGCTGGCGCGGGGCAACGAGAAGCTCGCCCGAGACCTTGTCGATGAGATCATATCCGGCCGTTTCCAGCCCGCGACACCAACCTTCCTCAATGCCGGCAAGAAGCAGCGCGGCGAACTCGTCTCCTGCTTCCTGCTGCGGGTCGAAGACAATATGGAGAGCATCGGTCGTTCGATCAACTCGGCGCTCCAGCTTTCCAAGCGGGGAGGGGGCGTCGCGCTGTCGCTGACGAACCTTCGCGAGATGGGCGCGCCGATCAAGCAGATCGAGAACCAGTCCTCCGGCGTAATCCCCGTGATGAAGCTGCTGGAAGACAGCTTTTCCTACGCCAACCAGCTAGGCGCGCGGCAAGGGGCGGGGGCGGTCTATCTTCACGCCCACCACCCCGACATCATGCGCTTTCTCGATACCAAGCGCGAAAACGCCGACGAGAAGGTTCGTATCAAGACGCTGTCCCTCGGTGTCGTCATCCCGGACATCACCTTCGAGCTCGCGCGGAACAACGAGGACATGTACCTCTTCTCGCCGCATGACGTTGAACGCGTCTATGGTGTGCCCTTTACCGAGATCTCCGTGACGGAGAAGTACCGTGAGATGGTTGAGGACGGCCGCATCCGCAAGAAGAAGATCAAGGCGCGCGACTTCTTCCAGATCATCGCCGAGATCCAGTTCGAGAGTGGCTACCCCTACATAATGTTCGAGGACACGGTGAACCGAGCCAACCCGATCGCCGGCCGCATCACGATGAGCAATCTCTGCTCGGAAATCCTGCAGGTCAGCGAGGCGAGTGAATTCAACGACGACCTGTCCTACGCGAAGATGGGCAAGGATATTTCGTGCAATCTCGGTTCGCTGAATATTGCAGCCGCGATGGATTCGGCTGATTTCGGCCAGACGATCGAGACCTCGATCCGGGCGCTGACCGCCGTCTCCGAAATGAGCCACATCTCGTCCGTTCCCTCGGTGGAAAAGGGCAACGACGACAGTCACGCAATCGGCCTTGGCCAGATGAACCTGCACGGCTATCTCGCCCGCGAACGCATCTATTATGGTTCGGAAGAAGGTATCGACTTCACCAATATCTATTTTTACACCGTGACCTATCACGCCGTTCACGCATCGAACCGGCTAGCGGTGGAGAAGGGGCGGAGCTTCAAGGGCTTCGAAAGCTCGAAATACGCTACCGGCGAATATTTTGAGAAGTACACGGAAGCCGAATGGCTGCCGGTGACGGAGAAGGTGAGAGGCCTTTTCGAGGAGGCGGGCATTCACATTCCGACGAAGGAAGACTGGCTGGAACTGAAGACGGCCGTGATGGAAGGCGGCCTCTACAACCAGAACCTCCAGGCCGTGCCGCCGACCGGTTCTATCTCATATATCAATCACTCGACCTCTTCGATTCACCCGATTGTCTCCAAGATCGAAATCCGCAAGGAGGGCAAGATCGGCCGCGTTTACTACCCCGCAGCCTTTATGACGAACGACAACCTCGACTACTATCAAGACGCCTACGAGATCGGTCCCGAAAAGATCATCGACACCTATGCCGCAGCGACCCAACACGTCGACCAGGGCCTGTCGCTGACGCTGTTCTTCCGTGACACGGCCACGACCCGCGATATCAATCGCGCGCAGATCTATGCCTGGAGGAAGGGTATCAAGACCATCTACTACATCCGCCTTCGCCAGATGGCGCTGTCCGGCACGGAAGTGCAGGGCTGTGTCTCGTGCGCCCTCTGAACCGGTGACGACCATGAACATCCAAATGAAAACCAAGACCCCGAAGGCTGCCAGCGCCGTGCGCGCCATCAACTGGAACCGCATCGAGGACGACAAGGACCTCGAGGTGTGGAACCGGCTCACCGGAAATTTCTGGCTGCCGGAGAAGGTGCCACTTTCTAACGACATCCCGTCATGGGCGACACTGAAGCCGGAGGAGCAGAAACTCACCATCCGCGTCTTCACCGGCCTGACGCTGCTCGACACAATCCAGAATGGCATTGGCGCTGTGAAGCTGATGGCAGACTCCGCCACACCGCACGAGGAGGCCGTGCTGTCCAATATATCCTTCATGGAAGCAGTACACGCGCGCTCATACTCTTCGATCTTCTCGACGCTCTGCCTGACGCCGGATGTCGACGACGCCTATCGCTGGTCGGAGGAGAATGAGTTCCTGCAGCGCAAATCAGCGCTGATCATGGAACAGTATGCTTCAAATGATCCACTGAAGAAGAAGGTCGCGAGTGTCTTCCTCGAGAGCTTCTTGTTCTATTCCGGCTTCTACCTGCCGATGTATTGGTCGAGCCGCGCCAAACTCACCAACACCGCCGACATGATCAGGCTGATCATCCGAGACGAGGCCGTCCACGGATACTACATCGGCTACAAGTTCCAGCTCGGACTGGAGCGGCTCTCGGCGGAGCGCCGCCAGGAGATCAAGGACTTTGCCTTCGAGCTGCTGCTTGAGCTCTACGACAACGAGGCCAAGTACACAGAGGCGCTTTATGATGGCGTTGGCCTGACCGAGGACGTCAAGAAGTTCCTGCATTACAACGCCAACAAGGCGCTGATGAACCTCGGTTACGAGGCGCTGTTTCCACCAGAAGCCTGCAAGGTCAATCCGGCAATCCTCTCGGCTCTATCGCCCAACGCAGACGAGAACCATGACTTCTTCTCGGGGTCCGGCTCTTCGTACGTAATTGGCAAAGCGGTGGCGACCGAGGACGAGGACTGGAATTTCTAGCTGGCCGGCAACCCGACGGTGATTCAATCACTGCGCACCGTGCGTGGGGAGAAGACATTGATAGTGAAGGATGATCGGCCGTGCGAAATATCCGGGACCTCTTGAAGGATAGCCTCGCTGATCCGAAATCTGGATGGAGCATGGGCTCCTTCGGCGCTGTCGCTGAGTTCCATCACGACAAAGGCGAGCATGTCGAAGAATACGCCGTGGCGTCCTATGTACGCGCAACGCCGCGGGGCGCCATTCGGCTCGAGGACGGAGCCCTATCACAGGTCATCTCTGTCGCCTACGAAGCCCTCAGCCCCAAACGGCATCGCTGGAGCCACGGCGTGGCGCTCTGCTTGCCGCAAAGGGATTCAGCTATGAGTGGGCGGAAGGTTCTAACAGAACTTGGGCCGGATGAGGGTGCGGTTCGTCCTTCCGATAGAAAGGCAACCCTCTTTGACATCGGCCTCGATCTGCCGCAGTGCGACTTCTGCATTCGCACTGACGACCCCGAACTGCTGGCGATCCTTCGTGCCCATGCAGGGTACAGCTTGTTCGACACCGGCAGTGCGGCAATGTCTGCAATGATGGAGGCCCATCCGCACCGTATCGCGTTAACCCGTATAGGTCGCATCGAGGTTTTTCAAAAAATAGGTGGGGCGGATACTGGCGGCGTTTCTCCAACAGGACCGCACACGCATCTGCTACCACAGCTGTTGAAGCTACATCGAACCCATTCCGCCAATACTCCAATCCCGAAGGATCATGTGCCGCTTGGTTATCTACACCCCCCCAACCCTGTCTTGGATAACCGGGGGCAAGAGCGCGAGTTCGACATTGAGGATCACGCCCGGTTCCAGGAATTGTTCGAACGCTATGCCCGGCCGGACCTGCCAATTCTCCGCAAGGCGGTACTTGACGGTCTAGCTGGAAGGGCAGCGCCAAGTCGGTTCGTCTTGCAGTCTGATCGGTTTTGTCATGCCACGGTACGCATAACCCTGCGCCAACAGTATCGTTTGGCTGAGCGGTTCGGCAGTCGTTCCTATCAAGAGTTGGTTGGCAAATGGCGCGAGGTCCTCGACCGTGGCGGCGATCCAGCTACAACCGATGAAGTCGCGCCTGGTTGTTAGTCTTCAAGAAATCGACCGCAAGTTGTGCTGGCGACAGAAACTGTCGCTCAGGCCATCACAGCCGCCTTACTTAGAATTGTGCCCAAACAGTATGTGAGTGGAGGACGGCGGGTGCTCGGCGGACTGCTCTCAAATTCGTCGGCAAGGCTGCCGTCGCATCACAATCGTGGTTAGTGCACCTCCAAGCGGATCACACGATCGCACATTGCCGAGAGCAGTGTCTCGTCGTGGCTGACGACCATGATCGCCAGGCCCCGCTCGGCGGCGATGTCGACCATGAGCCGGATGGTTTGGGCTTGTGTCACCGGGTCCAGCCGCGAGGTCGGTTCGTCAGCGAAGAGGAAGACCGGGTCGAGCAGCAGCGCGCGCAACAGTGCGATCCGTTGAAGTTCTCCGCCGGAGACGGAGCTCGGCAAGCGCCCCAGGAGATCACGCGACAGGTTCAGTCTGTCCAAGGGTCTCTACGACTTGATTCGCCTCCACAAGATCGACAGTAAGCGCGTTCCGCCGCTGCTTTGGCCCGCAATTTCAACGCCTGACAGACGTGCTGCAGCGCGACCCGGCGGGTCTCGCGCTTCGTGCCGATCCAGCAGCGCTGGCGCCTGAGCGACTCCTCGTATTCGAAGTGAAGGGAAGCATTGCGGCCTTTGCCCGGGCAATCAACAACGTCCCGGGCCTCGAACTTATCGACGAGGAAGAGCTGCCGGACGATGAGGACAAGGCACCTGTCGCGTACCTGCTCGTGCCGGATTTGCGGGCGCTCCAGCAGATTGAATCTCTCTGGCGAACATGGGTCGGTGGCAGAGCTCTGCCGCAAGGATTTACCCCATGGCGGGACGTCTTCGCCTGTCTTCGTGACCTTCGTGTTTGGGGGCCGGCCGATCGCGTCCAACCGTTGGATGTGGATGTGCTGGTTGAGGAGATCGAAGGTCGGGAGGACAACGAACTCGTTCCTCTCGAAATCGAGCTCGTGTTCCGTGCTTCTCCCGAGGTAGGTGCGATCAGTGACGCGACGGTCACCGCTGCGATCCGGCAAAGCGGTGGTCGCCTTCTCAGTCGCTCTAGGCTTGAAGACATTGCCTACCATGCTATCCTAGCCGAACTGCCTGTCGCAGCCGTTCGGACTGTGGTCGAGCGTGCTCCCGGCAGTCTCGCCGGCGTCGAGCCGATCATGCACATTCGCCCGCAGAGTGTCGTCACCGGAATTGACTCCAATGATCTTTTGCCAGCTGCTCCCGCGCCCGCCGCGGGACCCGTCACCGCCGACCCGATCCTTGCCCTTCTCGATGGTGTTCCGGTCGCTGGCCGTCCGTTGCTGCAGCGTCATCTAAGCGTCGAAGACCATTTTGGGCTTGAGCTTGGCGCGCTTGTCTCGCAACGTTTCCATGGCTCGGCCATGGCCTCACTCATCGTCCACGGAGACCGAAACAGGCCGGAGCCGCCGCTGCCGCGTCAGGTGCATTGCATCCCGGTGCTCGGCAACAATGACCGCTTTCCCCCGGACAGGCTGATCATCGATTTGATCTATCAGGCGGTCATGCATATGCGCGCCGGCGATCAACCGTCGGCTCCGCATGTCATCATCGTAAATATGTCGCTCGGAAATGTCAGACGGCCATTTTATGGGCAGCTGTCGCCTTGGGCACGCCTTCTCGACAGACTGGCGTTCCGGTTCGGTATCCTGTTCCTCGTTAGTGCCGGCAATATCACGGCGCAATTTCCTGTGGCCGCCTTTGCAAACAGGGTCGCGTTCGAGGATGCCAACGCCGATCAGCGGGCACGCGGTGTGATCAACGCGGTCGCAGAAATCGTAGCCGACCGCCGGCTGTTGTCACCATCGGAGACGATCAATGGACTGACGATCGGCGCCCGCAATCTTGATTGGGTGCCGGCCGCTGACCGCGCGTTGGCGCGTGCCAATGTCAATCCATATTCCGAGCTGGATACGGCCAACCCATCGAGCGCTTTAGGACCCGGCTTCGCGGGCTCCGTCAAGCCGGACATCCTGATGCCGGGCGCCCGCGAACATCTTCGCGTCGTCGCGAGCGCGGAGAGCATCACTGTCTCGCCAGCGAGCGCAAGTCGAGGAGCGGGACTCAAAGTTGCCGCGCCACCGCGTCCCGGCCTTGAGAATGCCGAGGGGTACACAAACGGGACGAGTGCGGCAACCGCGCTGGCCTCTCGCACAGCACATCGCATTCACGATGCCCTGGAGGCCGCTTACGGCCGGGAGTTCCTGCAGCTGACGAATGTTCAGCGGGCTGTTCTCATCAAGGCCCTTCTTGTGCACCCGGCGCGCTGGCCGAATGCGGCGGCCGGTCTGGTCAAAGAACTTCTCGGGCCGTTTGGGCAGGGTCAGGCTCCGCGTCAAAAAGACAATATCCGCCGCTTCCTGGGCTACGGCGTGGTTGAAAGTAATGATGCGGTCGCCTGTGCTGCAGACCGCGCTACCTTCTGGTGCGTGGGATCACTCGGTCGCGAGCGAAGCGTCGATGTGCTGGTGCCAATTCCCGCTGCGATGGGCGGCCAGGCACGTGCTCATTCGGTGTCCGCCACATTGGCTTGGTTCACACCGGTCATTCCTGGTCGGAAATCCTATCGCGCTGTCAGGATGAAGCTCCTCGATCCAGCCGAAATCGCAGGTCTCGGCATTTCGGCGGATGCCTGGCAACCGGATGGCAACCAGACCAATCGTGGCACTGTCTTCACTCGGGTTTGGAGCGGGGCGCAGGCAGCGGTCGTCGCCGACGGCATGAATCTGCGCCTGAAAATTCAACGAGAGCCTGATCCGGCTTCGCCCATTGACGATCTGGTGCCATTCGGCCTGGCCGTCACGCTCGCAATGCCCGGCGAACTCAGGCTCTATGATCAGGTGAGAAACCGGGTTCAGCCGCGTCCGGCGCAGCTGGCTGCTCCATAGTCGAGGAAAGTGAACATGGTCGAGATACCGTCAAACTTCATCGGCGATTTCAAGGTCGGCAATCTCCTTTACAACGCCGGTGTTGGCGACGGCAGCCTGAATAAGTTTGTGGTTGTGCAGGGCGGAACCATGCGCCGAACGCCATCAACGTATCGCTCTTCTTTTGGCAATCGCTCCATCAGAATCCGCATCATTCCCGTAAAGCGCTTTCGTTGGGTTCTACTAGCAGTCGGTTGAGAAGGGTGCAGGGGTCGTGAATTGGCATGACGAGTCCTCTTTTATCCCCCTTATATTAGCTTCGGTCGGTCCAGAACCTATTTCCAATTGGATTCCGCGAAGAATTGCAAACAAAAACAAAGTGATGCCGTAAAGTCTTCGACATGGATTTTTATCCGCGTTTTAATGGAATGGCTTACGGCGATCGCGTTGTAGAGAGCGGGTCAGCCGTTCCGTTCTCGCCGGCGACAGCGCGATGCAGATGCCGATAGGAGTCCCATGCCGGCGCATATGATTGATGAGTGCTTGCTGGAAATCCGGCGGATCATCGGTCCAATCGAATAGCGGCGTTGGGAATCCTTCGATCGGTTTTGGCGCCACACCCGCCTTGGCTTTCGCGCGAGGCGAGTGCGCCCGATATCCGCGGCGGATTTCAATCGGATCGTGTCGATCGGCCTGGACGAGCATGAGCCTGAACTGCCTCGGTTGGATGAACCGGGAGCGTCGGCAACACCGAGACGGAACAGTTCGGTGTTCTGCAGGTGCCTGCAAAAAGCAACACTCGCGAAACCGGATGTTAGTTCCATAATATGTCTTACCTGATTTCGGGTAATGGTATAACATAACCAGATCTCAACCCTTGCAACCCACTCCTCAGCCAACCCCGGTCGACCGCCGAGGTCAAGGATACTCCAATACTCGACCGCTCGGGGGCGCCGACTGCCATTCAATGCTGAGTGCCTGCCTCAAAAAGAAGTGGGTGATTTCAATAGGTTGTGATTCCGTCGGATTTGCAAAGATTCGATGGAGCTCACGATGGCCTGGACTGAAATCACCCGTCGGCACTATGCCCGGCGCGCGACCCGTTATGCAAGATGGGGTATTCGGCTTGAGCCTCACCCTTAGACGGCGGTGGTAGGAGAAGGTGCTGCGCTTCGAGCGATGGTAAACGTGGTCATGTTTTGCAACAGCCACAAGCATCGGAAAGGAAGCGCAGCATGAAGCATTATATGGGTCTTGATGTCTCGGTGAAAGAGACCGCCATCTGCATTGTCGACGAAACGGGCGAGATTTGCCGAGAGGTGAAGGTTCCCAGCCACCCCGATGACCTGATCGCGATGTTGCGAGATCCGGCTTGGAATCCTGAGCGGGTTGGCCTGGAAGCCGGACCTTTATCGCAATGGCTATTCGAGGCCCTCGCCAGGGCCGGCGTGCCGGTGATTTGCATCGAAACGCGCCATGTAAAAGCCTTCCTGAAGGCCCAGCCGAACAAGACCGATCGCAATGATGCCCGTGGCATTGCGCAGATGATGCGGGTCAACCTGTACCGCCCTGTGCACGTTAAAACGCTGGCGAGCCAGAAACGAAGGGCCCTGCTAACGGCGCGCAAGCTGCTGCAGGAAAAAGCGATCGCCATTGAAAACGACATTCGCGGACTGTTGCGCAATTTTGGGCTGAAGGTCGGGAACGTTGGCGCGGTCAAATTCGAGGAGTGATTTCGCGAGTTGGTCAATGACATGGCTGATCTTCAGGAAATCATGGAGCCGCTGCTGACAGCGAGGCGTAAGTTGCGTGAGGAATTCTCCCGGTTGCACAAGAAGGTTCTGGACATCTCGCGCAACGATGCTATGTGCCGGCTGCTAATGACGATCCCCGGTGTCGGTCCCGTCGTATCGCTGGCGTTCACGAGCACCATCGACATTCCGCAGCGGTTCAAGAACTCGAAGGCTGTTGGACCGATACTGGGGTTGACCCCGAAGCTCAACGAGTCGGGGGAAAGCAAGCGTGTTGGATGCATATCGCTGTGCGGTGACGCGATGATGCGAACGCTGCTTTACGAAGCTGCCCAGACCTTGATGATCAATGTGAAAAAATGGTCATGGCTGAAGGCCTGGGCGATGAATATCGCCAAACGGCGCGGCATGCGAAAGGCCATTGTCGCGCTCGCCCGCAGGCTGGCCGTCATCATGCATCGCATGATGAGTGACGGCACCGAATTTTGCTGGACGCGGAATGATTTGCCGGCCGCCAGCTGATCTCACTCGATAACGGCGCGGCATAATAGGAGATAACGGATTCCGCAATCCGGCGGATAGATGTCCGTCGCAGGACGATGGTGAAGTAAGTTCGAAGATCGCTTTGTTCGATCGTATAGTGACGCTCAGAACGCATGCAAGATTGTTTTACTTCATCACTCTAACCCCATGGTGGGAGGGCCAAAAGGCCGATCCCGGAGAGAAGCGAGACCCTGCGAAAGACAC
This sequence comes from Mycoplana sp. ABR4_002, assembly GCF_056159645.1. NCBI lineage: Bacteria > Pseudomonadati > Pseudomonadota > Alphaproteobacteria > Hyphomicrobiales > Rhizobiaceae > Mycoplana > Mycoplana sp. ABR4_002. Next base: position 110,109 of record NZ_JBSWVO010000003.1, on the reverse strand, counting down.
CAGAAGCCGGAGAAGCGGAAAGTTCGAAAGCGCTTGACCTTTACCAGCCGAATAGAGAAGCGATCTGACGGATCGTGAATGGGGCCTGGTGCAGCCCTTTCTGCCGGCGGCGCGACGTGTCGGGCGTCCCCGCACCACGGATCTGCGAGAGGTGTTGAACGCTCTGCTCTACATCGCCTCGACGGGCTGCCAGTGGCGTATGTTACCGAAGGACTTCCCGCCCTGTTCAACCGTGCAGCGCTATTTCTACGAATGGCGAGCACTGGGTCTGTGGAGCCGGATCAGCCATCTCGTGATGGAAGCGCGCGAGCTGGAAGGCAAGGAGGCCAGCCCGACGGCAGGCGTCATCGACAGCCAGAGCGTGAAAACCACCGAAAGCGGCGGCCTTCGGGGCTATGATGCCGGAAAAAAGATCAAGGGAGGCAAGCGCCACATTGTGGTCGACACGCTCGGCCTGATGGTCGGTCTCATGGTCCACAGCGCTGACATTCAGGACAGGGACGGTGCTCCGGACCTCTTGAAATCTATCCGCCACCGATGGCCCTGGTTGCTGCACGTCTTTGCCGATGGCGGCTATGCGGGCGACAAGCTGAAACGGCGACTGAAGAAAATCGGGCGCTGGACATTGGAAATCATCAAGCGATCCGACAAGGCGAAGGGCTTCGAGGTCTACCGCGCCGATGGGTCGTTGAACGCACCTTCGCATGGCTCGGCAGATGCCGCAGGCTGGCAAAAGACTTCGAGAAATCCATCGCTTCAGCCGAGGCATGGATCATGATCGCCCACATACGCCTCATCACGCGCCGCCTCTCAAGATATTGCTATTATTGAGCTCTTTTCGAGTCCGACTCTGAGGAATTTCGTCACTATTTCGAGGCCGCGATCCGGATCTAGCTCTACAAAGGACCGACTATCTGCCAGCGGTTGCAAAAGAAGCCCCGCGCAATGGCGGGGCAAGAAAGCCACGCTTGGATGAGCGTGGCCTGGGAGGATCGTGAGGACCAATCCGGCGAACCTGCTCCATCTAAGCAGCTGGCTCCTCTCTCTGGAAGGTCTGATTCTGCGATTCCGGTACGGTTGGACAAAATACCTCCCTCGAGAAGGTGCAGAATGTGAAGGCACATTGGTCGCCGGAGCAGATCGTCGGTCGCCTGGTTGCCGATGGTGTGAGTCCCGTCCGCATTTGTCCGGAAATCGATCTATCGCTTCATCTATTCCAAGGAAGACTATGCAATGGGCTCTACCGCCAGCACCTCCTCACCCGAAATGAACTACAAATTCAAATTGCTAGCACTCCATGTGGCCGAGTGCCAAAAAAATGTCATTCCCCTCTTGAAACACGAATAAGCAAAAGCCAAATCGGTTTGTGTTCGATGCCGAAGGGGGTCGCGCCCGCGTCGGATTCACACTGAGTGCGCCGTGGGGGACCTCTCAAAAGGCTCTTTGAATAGGAGAGCGACATGATGTTCCGTCCCTTACATGACCGTATTCTGGTTCGCCGCATCGAGGCCGAGGAAAAAACGGCCGGCGGCATCATCATCCCAGACACAGTGAAGGAAAAGCCACAAGAAGGTGAGGTCGTTGCTGTCGGTCCCGGTGCCCGCGACGACAGTGGGCAGTTGCAGCCGCTCGATGTAAATGCGGGGGATCGCATTCTATTTGGCAAATGGTCAGGCACCGAGATCAAGCTCAATGGCGAGGATCTTTTGATTATGAAGGTATCTGACGTGATGGGCGTGATCGAGATCGACGCGGTAGCGTGAGACGCAACCGAGTGCCGGACCTATGTCAGTCAAGCAATGCTGCTTCAGGAAGGAGTAGAAAAATGGCCGCCAAGGAAGTCAGATTCCATTCCGACGCTCGCGAGAGGATGTTGCGCGGCGTCGATATCTTGGCCAACGCCGTCAAGGTCACGCTCGGCCCGAAGGGCCGCAACGTGGTTCTCGACAAATCGTTCGGCGCACCGCGGATTACCAAGGACGGCGTCACGGTCGCCAAGGAGATCGAACTCGAGGACAAGTTCGAGAACATGGGTGCTCAGATGGTGCGGGAAGTCGCCTCGAAGACAAGCGACATGGCTGGTGACGGCACCACCACTGCTACAGTGCTCGCCCAGGCAATCGTCAAGGAAGGCGCGAAGGCTGTGGCGTCGGGCATGAACCCGATGGATCTGAAGCGCGGCATCGACAAGGCCGTAGACGCCATTGTCGAGGAGTTGAAGACAAATGCGCGGAGGATCACCAAAAACGACGAGATTGCCCAAGTCGGCACGATCTCGGCCAATGGCGACACCGAGATCGGTCGGTTCCTCGCCGAGGCCGTCGAGAAGGTTGGAAATGAAGGCGTCATCACCGTTGAGGAAGCCAGGACTGCGGTGACAGAACTGGAGGTCGTCGAAGGCATGCAGTTCGACCGCGGCTATCTCTCGCCGTACTTTATCACCAACCCGGACAAGATGCGGGTGGAGCTCGAGGAACCCTATATCCTCATCTATGAAAAGAAGCTCTCGAACCTACAGATGCTGCTTCCGGTTCTTGAAGCCGTTGTTCAATCGGGCAAGTCACTGCTGATCATTGCCGAGGACGTCGAGGGCGAGGCGCTGGCGACACTCGTCGTCAACAAACTGCGCGGCGGTCTGAAGATCGCTGCCGTCAAGGCTCCTGGCTTCGGCGATCGCCGTAAGGCTATGCTAGAAGATATCGCAATCCTGACTGGCGGGACGGCAATCTCTGAAGATCTCGGCATCAAGCTCGAAAATGTGACGCTCGACATGCTTGGACGCGCCAAGAAGGTCGACGTCGACAAGGAATGCACAACGATCGTCGACGGCGCAGGTTCGAAAAAGGAGATTCAGGGCCGCGTCGCCCAAATCAAGGCGCAGATCGAAGAAACAACATCGGACTACGATCGTGAGAAGCTGCAGGAGCGGCTGGCCAAGCTTGCTGGCGGCGTTGCCGTCATCCGCGTTGGCGGCTCAACCGAGGTTGAGGTGAAGGAACGCAAGGACCGCGTCGACGACGCCATGCATGCCACCCGGGCGGCGGTCGAGGAAGGCGTGCTGCCTGGCGGTGGTGTGGCTTTGCTGAGAGCCGTCAAGGCACTGAACAGCGTTCAGACGGAGAACGTCGATCAGAAACACGGCATTGAGATCGTCCGCCGGGCACTTGAGGCGCCGGTGCGCCAGATCGCCGAGAATGCGGGTGCCGAAGGCTCGATCATCGTCGGCAGGCTGCGCAAGAGGACCGATTTTGGCTATGGTTGGAACGCCCAGTCTAACGAGTTCGGCGATCTTTACGATCAGGGAGTGATCGACCCAGTCAAGGTTGTTCGTACTGCGTTGCAGGATGCTGCCTCGGTCGCTGGCCTGCTGATTACTACCGAGGCAATGATTGCCGAGAAACCGAAGAAGGAAGCACCGCTCCCGCCGATGCCAAGTGGCGGGATGGACTTCTGACGGCACGCGGACGCTAGGTAGATCGTAAAGCAAAGCGGGCGCTACGCCGAAGTGGGTGTGGTGTCTGGCAGTTTGGACTGCGCAAGGTGGCAGGAAGCTCCGTTGAGGTTGGACCCGAGGGTCGCTAGAAGTCGGGACCGTGCCCCCTTGAACACTGCTTCAGGGCACCGAACCTGCACAAGTGGATGGAATACGACGAAAGGCTCGGTCGATGAGAAGCTCTTCTGTCGTTCTAGGAAGTCGTCCTTCTGGGTGACCGATTGCCCTTGGTCGATCGTGTGGCGGTTTCGCCACCAAGCTGCATGCCGGAACGAACCACATGGAGTCGCCAATGCGATTTTGCCAGGCTTCATCGAACATCACGACACGCCATTTGCGGCCTTGCCTTCCGCGCTTGCTTCCTTTTATGACGTGAATCATACAGGGACGATTCCAAATTTTGGATCATGTAGTCATTCGCAACAAGATCTGGCAGCAGAGCGGGATTGCGCTGAAGAAACCCTGATTGAAGCGCTCCAGCTTATCCCCCGTTGCGGCGGCTTTCTTCATCCGTGCAGCTGTCACTAGTTATTTATCTCGCCTTCATCATTCTAGAGCGCTCGAGCTCGTCCTTGATTTTGGCCTGCAGCGCATATTTTAATGGGGAGAACGGTCAAGGCTTAGGATCGACAGGAGCTTCTCGAATTTCGGGCCTACGAAGGTAGCCTGCACGCAATTGCGGTTGTTTTGTTTCAGATGTGCCGGCGTTACGTCGGGAATATGTCGATAGTTTTGCGAGGAGAGACTGGATGAAGCGACTGTACATTTGCGCAGGTGCACTTTTTTTTGCCGCCCAGGCGGGCATCGCTTTGGCCCAGGCGGCGGCGGTACCTGAGTCCCTCATCACGCCGGGCGAGGTGGAGACCCGTATCGGTACGCTCGAGTTCAAGGATGGGGTTCCAAGCGCGGACACATCGAACAAGATCTACGACAATCTCGACTTCACCTATGCCTATCGCGCTTTCATGGACAACATGCGCGGTGTCAGTATCCATGCCCTGAAGAAGGGAATGCAGGACATCGGGATGAAGGAGAACGAGGTGCTCGTCTTCTCCGAACTGATGGACGCCAAGTCGCTGTTCCTGACGGCCAACGCGGATACTATCTACGTGATGGGCTATCTCGACCTCAGCAAGGGGCCGATCGTGCTGGAGACCCCGCCGAAATTCCTCGGCGCAGTGCAGGACGCATGGTTCCGCTGGGTGATTGACATCGGCGCACCCGGTCCCGACCGTGGCCTTGGCGGCAAGTACCTGATCGTGGGGCCGGACTATGACGGGCCGCTGCCAGAGGGCGGATTCTATGTCGCCAAGGCGCGCACCAACACGGTCCTGTGGTTCGGCCGCTCTTTCCTCGAGAACGGCAGCGATTCCAAGCCGGTGGTGGAGACGATCAAGCAATCGACAAAGGTCTATCCATACGAAGTGGGCGGCGTTGGCACGCCAATCGCCGAATTCCTTGCCGGCAAGGCGAAGCTTGGCCGCGTCGAACCGGCACCCGCCACCGTGTTCCACGAAGGCAGCGGCAAGGTGATGAACACCGTGCCGCCAAACGACTGGAGCTTCTATGAGATGCTGAACGAGGTCGTGCAGAGCGAACCCGCCACCGCGCTCGATCCCGAGCTGATGGGGCCGGTCGCAGCGATCGGCATCGTCAAGGGCAAGCCCTTCGCGCCGGACGAGCGGATGAAGAAGATCATGACCGAGGCGCTGGCGCTCGCCAACGCAACGTCGCGCACGCTGTTCATGCATCCGCGCGACGAGAGCTGGTTCTATTATCCCGACTCGTCGTGGATTAACTACTTGTTCCAGACCGGTTACGAGTTCGAAACGCCGATCCCCGAAATCACTGCAGAAGGCGTCAAGCCGTTCCCGCCGACCGGCTATCGGACCATGAACGCGCGCACCAATTTCTTCTACGGCGTCACCGGCATCACGCCCGCCATGGCGATGCGGCTGACCGGAATCGGTTCGACCTATCTGTGGACCATGCAGGATGCTGACAAGCATGCATTCGATGGGGCCAAGACATACAAGGTAACCCTACCGAAGGGCATTCCGGAGGAGAATTTCTGGTCTATCACGGTCTACGACAACATGTCCCGTTCGATGCTCGACACGCCGCAGCGTTATCCGCGCGCGGGCAGCCAGAGCTATCCGTCTCCGGCGGCCGAGGCGGACGCCGACGGCTCGACCACGATCTGGTTCGCGCCGGAGAAACCGGAAGGCGTGGCCCGCGGCAACTGGATCCAGACCGACCCCGAGAAGGGCTGGTTCACGATCCTGCGCCTCTATAGCCCGCTCCAGCCGTTCTTCGACAAGAGCTGGCGGCCGAGCGAAGTTGAGCTGGTCAAGTGAACCGCGAGGCGGCGGGCAACCGCCGCTCCCATTCCATCCTGAATCGGGAGAAGGACAGACCCATGCTTTACAAGATGCTTGCGGCCGCTGCGGTCGCGCTGGTCACCGCTGGGACGCCTGGCGGCGCCATGGCAGAGATGCCCCAGGCGATCACCACGCCCGACAGCGTGGAGACCCGGATCGGTACGCTCACCTTCAAGGATGGCGTGCCGGACCCGGGCACCGCTAAGGCGATCTATGACAATCTCGACTTCACGTATGCCTTCCGGGCGTTCACCGACACCTTCCAGGGCGTAAGCGTCGAAGCGATTCGTCAGGGCATGGAGTCTGCCGGCATCAAGGACAACGAGTTCGTCCTGTTCTCAAAGCTGATGGATGCGAATTCCATCTTCCTGACGGCGAATGCCGACACGATCTACTACTTCGCGTTCGTAAACCTGGCGGACGGACCGATGGTGCTCGAGACGCCCCCCGGTGCTCTCGGCACGATTGACGACATGTGGTTTCGCTGGGTGACGGATTTCGGCCGCCCGGGCCCGGACCGCGGCGAAGGCGGCAAGTATCTCCTGGTCGGACCCGGCTACGATGGGTTTCTGCCCGATGGCGGATACTACGTTGCCCGTTCGCGGACAAACCGGGTTCTGGTGCTCGGCCGCTCCTTCCTGCAGAACGACGATCCCGCGCCCGTGGTAGAAGAGATCAAGGCGACGACGAAGCTCTATCCATACGCTGAGGGCGGAGTCGGCATGTCGATCGGCCGGTTCCTCGAGGGTGGGGTCATGCTGGGCCGCGACGCCGAGCCCAAGGCTGCCGTCTTCCACGAGGGAACCGGGCTCGCGGTCAATACCGTGCCCCCGAACGACTACAGCTACTACGAGATGCTGAACGACCTGGTGCAGGCCGAGCCGGCAGTCGTTCTGGACCCCGAACTGATGGGGCCGATCGCCGCAGTCGGGATCGTCAAGGGCGAGCCGTTCGCGCCGGACGAGCGGATGAAGAAGATCCTGACCGAAGCTGTAGCGCTCGCCAATGCGACGAGCCGCACACTCGGCTTCGAGCCGGAATATTCGGGCGTCTACTACTACGAGGACTCCCAGTGGTGGAATCCCCTGTTCGCGGGCGGCTACTTGTTCGAGACACCGCCACCCGAGATCACGGCAGAGGGCGCCAAGCCGCTTCCGCCGAGTGGTTACCGACGGATGCAAGCGCGGACGGCGTTCTTCTACATTGCCACCGGCATCACCCCGGCAATGGTCATGCGGCTGACCCAGGTCGGCTCGCAATATTTGGGCTCCATGAAGGACGCGAACGGCAACTATTTCGATGGCGCCAAGACCTACAAGGTGACGCTGCCGAAGGGCATTCCCGCCGCCGCATTCTGGTCGTTCACGCTCTATGACAACCAGAGCCGGTCGATGCTGGCGACGCCGCAGAAATATCCGCGTGCCGGCAGCCAGTCGTTCCCCTCGCCCGCGGCGGAAGCGAACGCCGATGGCTCGACAACCGTGTGGTTCGCGCCTGAGCAGCCGGAAGACGTGGCCCGCGGCAACTGGATCCAGACCGACCCCGAGAAGGGCTGGTTCACCCTCTTACGCCTCTACAGCCCGCTCGAGCCGTTCTTCGATAAAAGTTGGCGGCCGAGCGAGATCGAACTGGTGAAATAGAATCGACGGGGCCGGTTCACGACCGGCCCCGCCTGTTCCAGTCAAGTGAGCCCTGAGGGCCGGCGGAAGAGCCAAGAGCCGCGCGGACCTGCACCAACCACAGGCGAGCAGGATGTTTCATCCCGAAGCCAAAAAAGCACACGCGAACGCAATACCTTTCGCGCGGGCCGCGAATCTGCAACATCCTGGTGAAATTCCCATTAATGCGGATTTCGGTTTCTGACCGCGCTTACCGGGGAGAGCTATCGTAGCTCTTCGCCAAGCTCTCTAGCTCCTCGCGCGAAATCGCTGATTCTTTTCAGAGACCTGCCGATAGCATTCCGTCAGACTGTATCATTTGTTGAGGAGGCGGTCAGATGTATCGACCGCGACTTTTACGGGGGTAAGCGTCGGGTCTCTCAGTTAAAGAGCAGTGGGCAGCACCACAAGCGGCGTCGCTCTTGTTTCCGAGAAGCATTGCCAACATGGTGCTGCCGGCTTTAAGGCTAATTGCGCCACTTCTTTGCCAGAGACGTCAGCCCCACCCGCTGGGGCTGGGGTGAGACTGACGCATTCGTGCTCAAGTGCGGGATTGAGCAGATGTATTGATATACCAATTGTCTTGCCTGAGGCTGGCTGACAGATCTTGTTAGAACGGTTCCGTCAGCCAAACCGAGTAGGCCTCTGCCTCCTAAAGGGATTTGGGACACGGCGACACCTAGCCACCTTTCAGATTGGCCATGCAATGAACCGAGGGAAACAATTCTCGGTAGATATGTTGCCTTCTCAACGTTCCCGCTCTGGTGTGGGGAGGATCCGAACAAAATGCGGCTACAGTGGCCAGATAACGGGGATGAGGAGGCAGGCCGTGATGCCTGTAGCAATGTTCAGCGGCAGCCCGATGCGTGTGAAGTCGGCAAAGCGGTATCCGCCAGGCGCATAGACCATCGTGTTCGTCTGGTAGCCGATGGGGGTGGCGAACGCGAGTGTCGCAGCGAACATGACGGCTACCACCAGGGGACGCGGGTCGAGCCCAAGGCTCTGGCCGATCGAGATTGCCATTGGCGTCACGATCACTGCGACGGCGTTGTTCGACAAAAGCTCGGTCAGGATCTGGGTCAGGAAGTACAGCACGAAGAGTACTGCGAGCGGCGGCAGTCCGGCCAGCCACGGTGACAACGCGTCGACGACCAGCTGTGCCGCGCCTGAGCGGTCCATTGCCTCGCCGACGACCAGCATGGCAAGAATGAGGATGAGAAGCGGCGCACTGACTGTGGCGTAGGCCTCCTGGGGCTCGATGGTGCGGGACGCAAGCAGCACGACGACCCCGAGCATCGCCAGGATCTGAATGGGTGCCACCTCAAGGGCGGAGAGAGTTACGATACCCACCAGCACAGCGATCACCAGGGGCGCGCGCTCGCGCCTGAAGGGGCGGTCGGTTGTTTCACTGAAGTCAGCGAGGTCCATGTCTGCGGCAAGGCGGCGGATGTCTTCGGGTGCACCCTCGAGCAAGACCGTATCGCCGACCTGCACCACGACGTCGTCGAGCTGACCTCCGATGTTATGGCTGCGCTGGTGGATCGCCAGCGGGTAGACGCCGTAGCGTCGCCTCAGTCGCAGTTGTCCGAGCGAGCGGCCGACCATGCGGCACTCGGGCAGGATCAGGGCCTCTACCGTCGCTGTGGCCTTGGAACTCACGCGATCGACCAGCGCCACGCTGTTTGAGTCCTTCAGGCCCAGGAGTTCCTGCATGTCGGTGCGCAGGACGACCCGGTCGCCCTCGGCCAAGGTTACGTCCGGGAACTGACGGCGGAGGCTCTCGTCGCCTCGGATCACGTCGATCACTCGCATCCCCTCGCGCTTGAAGATGGACACTTCAGTCGCCAGGGAGCCGACAAGTGGCGAGCCGTCCGGAACCAGGACCTCGGTGAAGTACTTCATGCGCTTTTTCGGGCCAAGGAGTTCCGAAACCGACTCGCGGTTTGGCAAAAGCCTCGGGACCAGCGCCCACATGGTGGCAAAGCCGACCAATGTCACCGCAATGCCAAGGGGCGCGATCTCGAATAGCCCAAATGGCGCAAGCCCCTGCGCCCGCGCAACGCCATCGACGAGAATGTTTGTCGAAGTGCCAATCATGGTGATCATGCCACCGAGAACGGTCTGGTAGGAGAGCGGGATCAGGAGCTTTGAAGGCGAGAGCCCCATCGAATGGGCAAGCTGCACAGTCACCGGGATCATCACAGCGACGAGCGGCGTGTTGTTGGTGAAGGCTGAGGCGCCTGCGACGACAAGCCCGACGAGGCAGATTACCATCATGCGGTTTTCGGCGGCCCGGCGCGACACAAACCAGGCAAAGCTGCCAATGAGCCCTGTTCGAACCAGACCCGCGGAAACGATAAACATCGCAGCGATGGTCCAGGGTGCGGGATTTGCAAACACCTTGAGCACCCCATCGGCTGGGACAATGCCAAGCACAACTACGGCGCCTGCACCCATCATGGCGGTTACCTCGACGGGGAAGCGCTCCAAGGCAAAGAGCACGAACATGATGGCCAGAACGACAAACGTCACGTAGGCTGCGATGTGTGGTTGCGCAAAAAGATCGATCAAGCCCCTGCCCCCCGGACGCTCCGGGCGGCCCGGCAGCGCAACAATGCCTACCGGCCACCGCTTAACCGCCTCTATCCTGACCGCGCGATCGATCGCTCACAATTGGCGAGGACACGCAATGAGGTTTACGGGTCAAGTTCGATGAGGAACCGTTTCAAGTGCACTAAACAATTGAGCAGTGCTTGTCATCCCCAGCGCTTCGGCTTTCTAACGTCAGTCTGCTGGGCGTGATGCCCTCGGCCGCCTTTCATGCGAAGGCGTGCACGGACGCGGTGTCGAAGGTCAACCAGGCCTTCTCCCCGCGCGAAAGGCTTGAGATCGCTTCATGACCGAACGGCAGGCGTACGGACAGACCGACGCCAGCAGGTGTCGCGGTGCTGACCTCGACATTGTTGCCAAGGAAGGTGATGTCCCGCACCGTCACCGCAATACCCGAGGCGACCGAGGCTCGAGACAGTGACAGACGTTCCGGGCGCAGCATCAGCGAAGCCTTGCCGTTTATGGTGGATGTGCCATGCAGCGGTACGCCCTCGACGACAGCGCCATCGCTCAGCGAAAGACTGGCCTTGCCGGCATTGCTTGCAACAACTGTTGCATCGAGAAAATTGCTATCGCCGATGAAGCCAGCGACAAAGCGCGTCGCCGGGTTTGAATAGAGTTCTGGCCCTGTTCCGATCTGGTCGATCTCGCCTTGGCTGAAGACGGCGATGCGATCGGAAAGGCGCAATGCCTCCTCCTGGTCATGCGTAACGTAGAGGATGGTAACGCCCGTTTCCTGATGGATCCGGCGGATCTCGAACTGGATTTCCTCGCGCAGCTTCTTGTCGAGCGCCGAGAGCGGCTCGTCCATCAGGAGCACTGGCGGATTATAGACAAGGGCACGGGCGAGCGCCACGCGCTGCTGCTGGCCGCCGGACATCAGGGACGGCATGCGATCCTCAAAGCCATCGAGATGCACAAGCTTCAGAGCAGCTTTCACGCGTTCGGCGATCTCGGCCTGCGGGCGACGCCGGATCCGCAGCGGAAAGGCTACGTTCTCGCCGACGGAAAGATGCGGAAAGAGCGTGTAGCGCTGGAAGACCATGCCGATATTGCGCTTGTGAGAGGGCGTCGACAGGAGGCTCTGGCCCTTCAGCAGAATATCGCCATCTGTCGGATCCTGAAAGCCGGCGAGGATGTAAAGCGTCGTCGACTTCCCCGAACCCGAAGGTCCGAGGAAGGTCATGAACTCGCCTTCGGCGACATTCATGCTGACATTCTTCACGGCGGTCACCGAGCCAAAGGACTTGCGGATGCCGCGGATGCTGAGAAAGGGCTGGGTCATGCTTTTCGTCCCTTGCGGAGGAGTGCTGCAACGATCATCAGGAGGATCGTGAAGGCGATGAGCAGTGTGGAAGCGGCCGCGATGACAGGGGTCAGATCCTGCCTCAGCGTCGTCCAGATCTTGACCGGGAGGGTCTGCAGTGTCGGGCTCGCCATGAAGATCGCCAGTACCACCTCGTCCCAGGAGGCGAGGAAGGAGAAGACGGCGGCACCGAAGATGCCGTGGCTGACGGCTGGAACCGTAACACGCAGCCGTGCTTCCCACGGATTTGCACCGCACAGGACGGCGGCGTCCTCAATCGAACGGTCAAAACCTTCCAGTGCATTGCCGATCGATATGATCGAGAAGGGCAGAGCGATCAAAAGGTGGGCGATGACGAAGGCGATGGTCGTTCCTGCAAGACCAAGCTTCAGGAAAAGGGCATATAGCGCAACGGCCAGTACGACGACGGGCAGGATCATTGGCGTCAGGAACAGCGCGCGCAAGAAATCCCGACCGGCGAAGCGACCACGGTCGAGACCGAGTGCAGCAAGAAATCCGATGACAACGGATAGAACCGTCACGATCGCCGCGATCTTCAGGCTCGTCAGCGCCGAATACAGCCAGCGCGGATCGGCGAAGAGATCCTGGTACCACTTGAACGTCCAGGACGGCGGCGGGAAGATCAGCCATTGCGACGAGCCGAACGAGAGCGCGGCGATAAAGACGATCGGCAGGATGAGGAAAAGGCAGACCAGCGCCACGAGGGCGATGAGAAAAGTCCGCAGGCCGCCGAGCTTGTCGAAGTCGAGCAGCATGTTTATGCCCCCCGCGCCGGATTGAAGTAACGAAGCTGAACGGCATAGAGCGCAAGCGTGACGATCAGCAGCACCAGGGCCGCGGCGCCACCCATTCCCCAGTTCACCAGCGACTGGACGAACTGTGCGACGAGTTCGGCAAGCATCATGTTGGACGTGCCACCAAGCAGTGCGGGCGTCACGAAATAGCCAAGCGACATGACAAAGACCATCAGCGCACCGGCCGCGATGCCGGGCAACGACAGAGGAAGAAGGACCCGGACAAAGCACTGCATCTTGCCGGCGCCACAGAGCGCTGCGGCCCGCAGGATCGCCGGATCGATGGAACGAATGACGCCCATCAGCGGCAGGATGACGAATGGCAGCATGATATAGGTCATGCCGATCGTCACACCGACAAGGTTGTTGACGAGCGCGAGCGGCTTGTCGATCAGGCCAAGCCCCATCAGGGTCTTGTTGATGACGCCGGTTCGCTGAAGCAGCACCATCCAGGCGTAGGTGCGGGCAAGCAGGTTCGTCCACATCGAAAGGATGATGATCGCCAGAACGATACGTGACCATTTTTCCGGCATGATCGCGAGCAGCCAGGCGACCGGATAGCCGATGACGATAGAGACGAGCGTGACGACGCCCGCCACCATGAAGGTGTTCAGGAAGACGCGAAGGTATGTCGTCGAACCGAGCAACGCCTCATAGTTCTGCAGGCCCGGTTCCGGTTCGAGCACGCTGCGCATCAGCAGCATCAGCACCGGCACGATGAAGAAGAAAACGATGAGCAGCAATGCCGGCAGGAGATAGCCGAGCGTGCCGGCACGCTTTTTATTGACGGCGCCCGTCGCTACCGTAACAGCCATGGTCGATCATCCGTTGGGTCGGGATGCGGACCGGAAGAAACCGGTCCGCATCGTCTTGGGAGTTAGCGTTACTTCGCCTGCCACGCGTACCAGCGGGTGCCGATGTCGTCGCGATGCTGGGCCCAATAGCCCATGTCCGCATTGACCTGGCTGTCGGCCTGCATGTCCGGCAATGAGTTGCGCAGGTCCGAGTCCATCAACGTGCTGGATTCGAGGTTGATTGGCGCATAGCCAGTTGCGGTGGCAAACTGAGCCTGGGCGGAGGCGCTGGTGGCCTGAGCGATGTACTTCATTGCCGCGTCCTTGTTTTTCGCGCCTTTCGGCACGACGAGGGAGTCTGCAGCCGTGATGTTGTTCGCCCACGACGTTTCGACAGTGACACCGGTTTCGGCAAGTGCCGTCAAACGACCATTCCAGAACGATCCGAACGGCGCTTCGGCGGATGCAAGAAGCTGCTGCGACTGCGCGCCGCTGTCCCACCAGACGATGTCGGCCTTGATCGTATCAAGCTTCTTGAAGGCACGGTCGAGATCGAGTGGATAGAGCTTGTCGGCTGGCACGCCATCGGCCAGGAGTGCCGCTTCGATCACGCCCGGCGCCGACCACTTGTAGAAGGCACGCTTGCCGGGAAACTTCTCGGTATCGAACAGGTCGGCCCAGGTCTTCGGGCAGGCCTCGACAGCATCCTTGTTGCAGCCGATCACGAAGGAATAGTAGAAACTTCCGACCGAGTAGTCCGTGACGAAGCGCGGATCGAGCTTGCTCCTGTCAATGACGGAAAAGTCGAGCTTTTCGAGGAGACCGGCATCGCCGGCCTGCACGGCATAATCGCCCTCGACGTCGACGACGTCCCAGGTCACGTTGCCCGCTTCGACCATGGCTTTGATCTTGCCGTAGTCCGTCGGGCCATCCTGGGTGACAGCGACATTGGTTTGCGCCGTGAAGGGATCCGCCCAATAGGTTTTCTGGGCGTCCTGCGTGGTGCCACCCCAACTGGTGAAGACCATGTCTTCAGCCGCGGCGTGTCCCGCAAAGAAGAGCGTCGTCGAAAGAAGCGCCACGGTCAGTCTGCTGTTCATGTTTCCGTCCTCCCGGTTGAATTGAATTTGGTCTCAGACCGGCGCAGTACCGCCAAGTGGCGAGAAGGCAGCCGGGGTCATGATCTTGTTGTCCGCGGTGACAATCAGATCGCGGATCATGGGCAGGAAATCCTGCCAGTCAGGGTCGGCGGCAAGACGCGCGCGGCGAGCCTGCCGGTCGTCCAGGCTCTCAAAGCTCCAGATGTGGACGATCTCGTTGATCGGCCCGATCTCCGACGAAAAATAGCCAACGAGATTGCCAAGATGCCTTTTCTGGATTGCAATGCCGGTCTCGCCGACCGCCTTGAGGTAGTCGGGGATGCCGCCGTTTTTCAGTCTGTAGGTGCGGATCTCGACAAACATGGCGCTCACCGCATCACAAAGGGATCGGGGATCGGATCATCCGATGTCCTGAGCCACACAGTTTTCGTCCTGGTGTAGTCGAGTGCTGCGGCAAGTCCGCCTTCTCGCCCCTGCCCCGACTGTCCGTACCCGCCGAATGGTGCAATCGGCGAGACAGCACGATAGGTGTTCACCCAGACGATGCCGGCGCGGATGCGCCTGATCATGCGGTGGGCACGCGCAAGATTCTGTGTGAAGATGCCGGATGCGAGCCCGTACGGCGTCGCGTTTGCCAGCTGCACCGCCTCCTCCTCCGTTGTGAAAGAGAGAACCGAAAGCACCGGCCCGAAGAGTTCCGTCTCCACCGAAGCGGCGGAAACGCCATCGCAATCGAGAATGGTCGGGGTATAGTAAAAGCCGCCCCCCTCTCCTGCCCGTCCGCCGGCAATCAGTTTCGCACCCGCTGCAAGCGAGGCTGCAACGACCGTCTCGATGTGCTCACGCTGTCGCTTCGTGCAAAGCGGGCCAACTTCCGTTGCCATGTCGAGCGGCGATCCGATCCGGATGGCTTCAGCCTTCGCTCTCAGCATGGCAAGGAACTGGTCCTTCACCGATGCCTCGACGATAAGGCGTGAGCCCGCAACGCAACTCTGGCCGCTTGCGGCAAAAATGCCGGCGACCTGCGCGTTGGCAGCACTTTCGAGGTCAGAATCGGCAAACACGATGAAGGGCGACTTGCCGCCGAGTTCCAGTGAGGTCGTCGCAAGGTTTTCCGCCGAGTTGCGCACCACTGCAGCGGCCGTGGCAGGGCCGCCGGTGAAGGCAATGTGATCGACGCCCGGGTGCCGCGTCAACGCGCTGCCGCAGGTCGGGCCGAAGCCGGTCAGGATGTTGACGACCCCGGCCGGAAAGCCCGCCTCTTGCACAAGCCTTGCGAACTCGAGAAGCGGCGCTGGGCCGTCTTCCGACGCCTTGACAACCACCGTGCAGCCGGCGGCCAAGGCCGGACCGATCTTCACCGCCGAAAGGAAAAGCTGGCTGTTCCACGGGACAACGGCTGCCACCACACCGACCGGCTCGCGCCGCGTCCAGACATCCATGTCTGCTTTGTCGATGGAAAGCGTGGCGCCCTCTATCTTGTCGGCAAGACCGGCATAGTAGCGATAATAGTCCGCGACATAGGCGACCTGGGCGGAGGTCTCGCGGATGATCTTGCCCGTGTCGCGCGTCTCGAGTTCGGCGAGCCTCTCAGCGTTACTCTGCACAAGATCTGCAAGGCGACAGAGCAGCCTGCCGCGGGCTGTGGCGGTCATGGCCGGCCATGCGCCTTCAAGAAGAGCGCGCTGTGCAGCCATCACGGCGCGGTCTACGTCTTCTTCACGTGCCTCGGGCATCCTCGCCCAGACCGTGCCGGTTGAAGGATCGATCGAGTCGAACCGCGCCGCGCCGTCTTCAAACGTGCCGTCTATATATTGCTGGAAATTCTGCATTTTCGACCTCACCCAAATGCCGGCATGACATCGGAGATGAATCGCTCGAGCGACGCCTTCTTGCGGGCAAAGCTCATGCCCGTGTCGATCCAGAACGAGTACTCGTCATAGCCAAGGTCCTCGTAGACCTTCAGGCGCTTGATGACCTCGCCCGCCGTACCGATCGGCATGTTCTCGCGCATCTTCTGCGGGGTCAGATTGGGGTTTGCGGCGAGCTCCTCTTCGCTCAGGCGTTCAATAAGGCCCTGAGTGATCGGGCGCTCGTTCTTGAACCAGGCGAAAAAGTAGTTGTAATAGGTGCTCACTTGCCTTGCTGCCTCAGCGATATCGGCTTCGTCAGATCCGACATAGGTGTGCAGCAGCAGCATGATTTTCGGCCGCGATACGCCCGGCGCCTTTTCACAGGCCGCATTGAAGCGTTCCATCAAGCTGCCAATCTCACCTTCGCCGTTTGCAAGGGGCGTGCACTGCACGTTGCAGCCATTGGCGACGGCAAATTCGTGACTGTTCGGATCCCTTGCCGCGACCCAGATCGGAGGATGCGGCTGCTGTGCCGGCCTCGGCGCGGAGGTCGTCTTGGGGAACTTCCAGAATTCGCCGTCATGGGCGTAATCGCCGTCCCAAAGTCCCTTCACGGCCGGGATCAATTCGCGCATCCTCTGGCCGGCCCCCCAGGCATCAAGGCCCGGCACAAGACGTTCGTACTCGAAGCTGTAGGCGCCTCGCGCGATGCCGACATCGAGACGGCCACCGGTAATGATGTCGGTCATCGCCGCTTCACCGGCAAGCTTGATGGGATGCCAGAACGGCGCGATCACTGTGCCTGTGCCGAGGCGCACATTCTTGGTGCGGCGCGCAAGATCGGCAATATTGACGAACGGGTTCGGTGCGATGGTGAAATCCATGCCATGGTGTTCACCGGTCCAGATGGCATGCATGCCTCCCTTGTCCGCGATCTCGCATAGCGCGATGAATTCTTCATAGAGTTCCTGATGGTTCTGGCTGGCATCCAGCCGCTCCATGTGAACGAACAGGGAGAATTTCATGGCTTACCCCTTTGCGGCCACGGCGTGCACCCGGCCCTTTTCCTGGTTTCCAATGTAGACGCCGAAGTTGCCGATCATGCTCTCCGCCCCGTAGCGCTTGACGATATCGCGCACGGAGCTGTCGGCGATCTCTGTCACGGGCGGAGCCTGAATGGGGAAGAACCGGCCACTCTTTGCCGCGCCGGCAGCCAATTCGCCCCGGTAGACGACATGCTGCCCGCCCGTCTTGGTGTCCTCGTAGACGGAATAGAGAAGCCCGGTCGTGAGCGGCAGGCCCACGGTCCTGGCGATGTGGTGCTCGAGAACCTCCATCCCGTCACCCTCGGCCTTCTCCACAAAGGGCAACGTCCAGCCCCCCTTGCCGTCCTCGACCAGCAGGATTTCGCCGTCCCGGACGGCAACCGCCCCGAGGAAGAGGCGCTCGGTCGAGGCGAGCAGGCTCTTTTCGGCAAGAGCCGGTGTGAAATAGCCGCCGCGCGCATATCCGAGACCGGCCTTGCCGCTGTTGTCGAAGCCCTCGACCCGGCCGATAAGGATGACGTGGTCGCCGGCATCGACAACCTCATGCATCGTGCAATCGAACCATGCGGCAACGTCGCCAAAGACCGGCGATCCGAATGGACCGCTCTGCCATTTGACCGATGCGAAGCGATCCTCGACCGGACGCGCAAACGTGTTGGAAACGTCCTTTTGCCCTTCCGACAGAATGTTGACGGCAAAGCCCCTGGCACTGGTGAGAGCTGCGTAGTTGCGGGAGGTTTTGGCCAGGCACACAAGCAGAAGCGGCGGATCGAGCGAAACGCTGGTAAAGCTGTTGGCGGTGAAGCCGATCGGCGCGCCCGCATCGTCAACAGTCGTGACAACGGTGACACCGGTCAAAAATGCCCCAAAGGCGTCGCGTAGCGCTCTTGCATCTGATGTCATGGTTTCCTCCCGTGGTCCTTGAGGACCGAACATTTTCAACCGTCTGCCAGCCAGTCGGCAAGCGCACGGTTCACCTCGTCAGGCGCTGTCAGGTTCACCATATGACGATGCCCCTCGATCACCACGGCCCGTCCTCGGCGAGCGGCGGCGGCCATTTCCCGCGCCATGTCGGCGGTGGAGTTCGGGTCACCATCCCCTGTCAGGAACAGTGCCGGGCGTTCGATCTGCGGCCAGCAATCCGCATATGTGGCGTCTCCGCCGGCAAAGGCTGCATATGCCGCAGCATAGCCCGATGGATCGACCGTCCGCAGCAGGTTCCGTACCAGTGCATACGCTTCGGTTTTCTTTTCATCTTCAGAGAACCAGCGCGCTAGCGGTGCCACCCTGTCAAAGTCGCCCGAGCCGATTTCCCTGGCCCGCGCCTCCACGGCCTTGCGCGCGTCCTTCCCGCGACGATGAACGCCATTGAGCAGTGCGACGCGTTTCACCTTTTCGGGCGCTGTCGCAACGATACCACCTGCGATCAGCGCACCCATCGAGTGACCCGCGACATTCACCACCCCTGGCTCCGTTTCCTCCAGGAAGCGTCGGAACCATTCGACGTAGCGTGGCAATCCAGGTGCGCCCTCAAGCGCATCCGATGAGCCGTGACCTGGAAGATCGACCGCGATCACGCGAAAATCGTTTGCCAGCTGATCGATCTGCGGCTGCCAGGCTTCGATACGCATCCCGACCCCGTGGATGAGGACGAGGGTTTCTTCCCCCTCGCCCAACTCCAGGTAGGCTGCGCCCGAAGGCGTCCTAGATCGCGGCAGGGTTCGCAACATCGTGACCCAGCTCCTTGAGATCCTGGTACCGGTCGCCGATGCGGTGATGCGGGCGGCCGCCGATGGAAGCGCCGAGCGCGACGACGATCTCGTCCGCTGCCGGGGCGTCCGGGATCGCGCATTGAATGGTGAGGTAGTGCGAGCGCCGCCCCTCGTCGTTCTTGTCCATCAGTGGAATCATAATCGGAGCATTCGCCGCACCACGCGTGTTGCAGAAGGCAAGATAGGACTTTGCACCGACGGCGTTGCGGTAGTGATTGCCGAAACGAAGGGTGTGTATGAGGGCCGATGCATGTTCCACTTCACCATCGAGGCCAACGACGGCTGACTTGCCATAGGCTTCGACCGCTTCGCCGGAACCTGCCTCATCGATGATCATCCTGGTCAAGAGCTCGCCGAGGATGGGGGCGACAGTATGGATCTCCGGCTTGAGATCTTCGACGAAACCACGACCCGCCCAGGGGTTTTTTACAACCGCCATCGCCGCAATCAGCTTCAAAGGCCCGGCAGCCTCCTTGCCGCCCTCCACGTAGGTTGTCTCGACATGCAGCAGCGTTTTCCGGACCAGCGTCACTGGGTATCCTCCTGTCGTCCATCTGCGTATATGTTGGTATACCATCGGACAACGTGTCAACCCATTGTCTGGATCTTTTTTTGGGGCTATGAAGACAGGCATGACAAAGAACGCCGAAAACCTCGCGGCTCTCCGCATCGAAACCCCGCCCGCAACACTTCGGGAAATCGCGCTCGATCGCTTGCGCCGCGCCATTATCGGCGGCCTGTTCGAGCCCGGTGAGAGGCTGGTGGAGCGCACGCTTTGTGATCAGCTTGGCGTTTCACGATCCGTCATTCGTGAGGTCATCCGCCATCTTGAGGCAGAAGGCCTCGTGGAAATGCTGGCAAAACAGGGTCCGATCGTAGCCAAGCTGGATTGGAACGACGCTCGCCAGATCTACGAAATCCGGGCCTCGCTGGAATCGACCGCAGTTGCCGATTGTGCGCGAGTGGCCGGACCAGATGTAAAGTCGCGCCTGCGAAAGGCGATGATTGAACTCGAGCAGACGTCGAAGCAGAATTCCCCCGTCGGGGTGCTGGATGCCACGACGGAATTCTACAAGATCGTCTTTGAGGCCGGTGGGCACAACATCGCCTGGGAGATCGTCAGTCGCCTGAACAGCCGTATTTCTCGGTTGCGCGTCATGACCCTTTCGACAGCGAACCGAATGGAATCGGGCCCTTCGCAGATCCGCGAGATTTTTGGGGCCATTGATGCGAACGATCCAGAAGCGGCTGCCGCTGCCTGCCGCGCCCATGTCAGTGCGGCGGCCGCGATTGCGAAAACGATCCTGGCCTGACCTTGTAGGTGCAGCTCCTGGCAAACTCACCTCAGCGCATCGTCGGCATTACGAAGTCCGCCCCGGAGCGAATGCCAGTGGGCCAGCGAGAGGTGATCGTCTTGAGTTTGGTGTAAAAGCGCACGCCTTCGGGACCGTGCATGTGGTGGTCGCCGAACAACGAGTCTTTCCATCCTCCGAAGGAGTGGAACGCCATCGGTACCGGGATTGGCACGTTGATGCCGACCATGCCGACTGGATCAGGTGCGCGAACTCACGTGCGGCATTGCCGTCGCTGGCAAAAAATTGCAGTGCCGTTGCCGAATTCGCTCGTTGTTCATGCGGGCGGCGGTTTCGTAGTACGGTTGCGAGACGTCAGTTCAAGATGCGTCGAACCGTTCGAGCATCCTTCTAAGCTGCGCATTCTGCAGCGATAGTTTTGCCGCCAGCTGGCGTCTCAGTTGATTGATTTCTTCGTCAAGCAGGGCGACCTCATCGACGAATCTCACCGGCGGCGCCGAAGCGCCTTCTGCCGCATCAACTACCGCATCACTCCTGCGCCTTGTTTCCCTGGCCCGTGTTTGCCGAACAGGGAGGCGCTCGGAAGGTAGGGCGCGTTCCGTTGACAACTTGCGATCATCGGGCCGTAAAAGATCGGCCGAAGTGCTTGGTCCACTGTTACTGGCAGCTTCGACAGCATCGCTCGCCGCCGCTTTGGCATCGACGTCATCGGCCACATCGTCAGCGTCCTGCAGTGGCGGCGCAATGTCGTCGCCAGGATAGCGTGCTGACAGTATTTCATCCTGCGCCGGTGCCGCCTCGTTCGTCTTCGCGGTATCGGTATCTTCCATGCCTTCTGGCGTCTCGGTGGTTCTCCCCCGAGACGCCAGCTGAACCAGGAATTTCCATGGTGATTTCATTATGCGTCGTCACCTCGAGCGTTCGCCGGGAATCAATGCCTCGGCCTTAAGGCTCACCCGCTGCCGAGAAAATCGAGGCCGACCACGCAACGCGCGTCGGGCCCCTTTGCCGCACGATTATGCAAGTCCAAGCCGCTTGCGCAGATCGGCGTTCTCAGCCCGCAGTTTATCGGCGAGCGCCTTGCGCAGGCGCGCATTCTCTTGCTCCAGCTGAAGAAGGTCTGCAATGTCGTCCAGGATTGGAGCCGGCGCCTTTGTCGCCTGATTTGTCGTCCGTCCTTTCCCTGCCGCCTTGCCCTTTGCCTTGGTCTTGGCGACGACCTCTTTCAGTTCTGCAGCTTTGATCTGGGCGGGCTTCCCTGTCCGCTTTCTGCGTCCCCTGCCCACCGGAGCAGCGCTTGCCTCCGGTGCTGCAGCAGATGCTTCCGATGTGGCTTTCTGCTGCCGCGGTCGACGTCCCCTCTTGGGCTGCGCAGTTTCCGCAGGCGCACTCGTTTCCGTCACCTCTGTATTGTTGCCTGTATTGTTCTCGTCTGCCATGCGCCGTCTCCCCTCTGGAACAGGGTTTCTTTTTCCAATGGCCGGAGTGCAGAGTCAATAATCGAGCTACATCAAGAAATCGGCGATGTTAATGCAAGCGTATCGTCAAACCTTCGCCTGCAAGCGCATGGGCTGAATTCAGGATCGGATCGCGATCTTGACGAGTTGCGCGTGAGTGCAGGCCCGCCAGCCGCGCCTTTCGCCCCACATGCAACTCAGGCTGTTTTACGTATCCGCTACGAAAAGCGGGCGAGCATCGACCTTAGTCGGGCATTCTCCGCTTCAAGCCGAGAGCGCAACAGTACCTTCAGGCGCAGATTTTCGCTTTCGAGCTCTAGCAGTTCATCCTTATCGGTCGACAAATGGGAAGCTGCGTCCCGGACGCGGCGCTTGGGAATGTTCGACCGGGATTGAGGCACCGGAGCGGCAGATCGTTTCGGTCGGCTGTGCACAACAGCTGGCAAACTATCTTCTGTCTCCTCGATCGCGGGTGCGGCTTGAAGCTGCGGCTCGGCAGGTTCAACAGCCATAACCGGCATAGCAAGCTCTTCGACGGGCGCAATCGTGACGGCCGGCTCAGCCCCCTGATGGCCGCCTGCAACAACAATATCGCCCACATGCGGCGGGGACAGTTGCTCTCTTGTCGCCATCAAGCGGTCCGGCTGCTCGAAGGTGTGAGGTGTTTGCTTCTCGACCTCGAGAGCGATGGCCTTGAGATCGGTGTCGCCCCAGATGGATGCGTTCTTTGATCTTTGCGATCGCCGACCGGATTTGAATTCTACAACGAAATTCCGTCGTGCTTTCATTCAGATTAGATCCCCCGGGATCGATCTACTATTCAGAGAATGCGCAAGGGGCGACCTACGCCAATTCGCGGGCTTCTTCAAGGCGAACGTGGTGGCACGGACCTCAGTCCATCCCCAAACGCTTGCGAAGGTCAGCGTTTTCGGCACGCAGCTTTTCGGCAAGCAGCTCGCGCAGCCGCTTGTTTTCTGTTTCGAGTTTGATGAGGTCCGCCAACGTTTCGGTTCCGGTGTCCTCGCCCGTTTCCTTTGCCGAGGCCGCAC
This sequence comes from Mycoplana sp. ABR4_002, assembly GCF_056159645.1. Lineage (NCBI taxonomy): Bacteria > Pseudomonadati > Pseudomonadota > Alphaproteobacteria > Hyphomicrobiales > Rhizobiaceae > Mycoplana > Mycoplana sp. ABR4_002. The sequence continues at coordinate 87,462 of NZ_JBSWVO010000003.1, read as the reverse complement.
GTTTCCACTGATAGTAGGTTTGCTCTGAAATGCCTGCTCCCTTGGCGGCCGCTTTCAGCGTGCTCCCGTTGGCTATCTGGGCTTCAATCTGATCAAGCAATTCAGACTTCTCGCTTGCAGAATAGCGACGAGATCTTTTGTTTGATGGAACAGAACCGGCCTGTTCGATATCCGCGCGCGTCGCCCTTGCGCCGGTCTTGCGGGCAACGGCTGCTTTGCGCACCTTACTGATGGGGGCTGCGCCAACGCTTCCCTCATCAGTCGCGGGGTTCAATTCAAGGTTTTGCTCATCTGCCATCGTCTTGTTCCTGGTGAAGTTTTCATCGCCAATTCAGATCGGCAATGCCTAGGGTCTGCTTGACATGCGGCAAGCGTAACATCAAGTCTGTCTGGAGTCGTTGCCTGGTCATGGAATTGAACGAGCATGCATGCTCCGCATGATCGACAGTTCGGACCGGCAAGGTGATCCTTAAGGAAAGAGCCTGACGATGTCAGTCGTCAATCCTAAAGCCTACTTTCATTACCACCTGATAATGCGCGACATCGCCATCCTTGATGTGCCCTCGGATCTGATCGACTTCAAACCATTCCAGATTCCTCATCGTCTTGGAAGCCCTGGAAATCGCCGTTTCGATCGCGTCGGTCACGGAAGTCTTTGAACTTCCGACAAGTTCCACTTTCTTGTAGACGTGGTCGGTCATAGTATCCTCCTGTTTGGATTTCGAATGGAAATGGCGTGACAGGGGCGATCTGCGGACAGTTTCAATAACGATCGGGGAATCTGCGTTGAATGTCAAACGACCCCGGAGATCCGCGTTTGGATACGTCAACCCGGCTCGGCTGTGTTCAGGCCTTCCACCATGAGGGAATGGATTGGCGGACCTCGGATCCGCCGTCAGTCGCGGACACCAATAGTCACCAAAATATCATCTGCACAACGATGACATAGCCGCATGAGCCCAGTCTTCTCTCCGATCCAAGTGCAGCAACCTCCCCAAACATTTATCCTAATTGGCAGTCCTGTCGGTTCCGAAGGACGCTAGTTTTCGGAAGCAAACTTCAATATGGCCGGCGTCAATCATGTCGATCTGTGACGCGGCCGCCTTCGAAAGGTCGAGTACCCGTCCCTTGACAAATGGGCCGCGATCGTTGACGCGGACGACCACGCTCCATCCGGAGTGCACGTTGATGACCCTCAGGGTGGTGCCGAAGGGGAGCGACTTGTGTGCAGCGGTCAGTTTGGCAGGGTTCATGCGTTCACCGGAAGCGGTGCGCGAATTAATGGCATACCAGGAAGCTCGGCCGCAGCTAAGATCTGAAGCGTTCGAGGTGGGGCTGACGAAAACAGCAAATGCCACAACGCAAGCCGGGACTGATGATCGAAAATACACCTTGTAACCTTCCCGGCCGCAAGTGATTTTGGAGGCAACTGTTGAGGGCGAAAATGGTTCCCTGGTCCCATTCGAAGGAATCGGCTTCTCTTGTTCGCGCGGTGAAACCCTGCAGAACATCTCCCGTTCTTCGTCGACGAAGTCGTCTAAGACCTGCGCAGACGTCGTTTTCTGCAGCGGTTCCATCCACATAGACACGATGCGGGGCATAAAGGAGATCAATTCGCTCCTCGTCTCGATTGCCTATCCCGTTGTCTCGAAGGCGGGGTTATTGAGAGCAGGCCGCCTCCTCTTGTGCTGATCGGGTCGGTCAAATGTGCGTATCTCGACCCTTGCGTCACGTCTGCCGGCGTTCTGAGGCCAGTGACAATGAGTTTTCTGATGGTGTCGCAGGCTGAGATTTCGAGATCAGCCCATTCCCAAATGCCGATATGTTCGGGAACTGCATCGCGGTTGTCGCCGGTGATCTGGACGGCGTCTGCTTGCTTGCGAAGAACCCCTGCTGCAGGCACGAGCCAGATGAGGCAATACATCGGCAGGTTCGATATCGAACGGGCGGCAACAGCGATAGCAATCCAATCCCGCTTTTGAAGATGGCGACCTGGACCATGTCCGGGTCTCCGTCGATCAACCCTCAAGGGGTCTGCGAGCCAAGCTGCCGCCGCTCCGCCTCCGTCTTCGCGGTGATCGCGACCGTCCCTGTTCCTTTGAGCAGCCATCAGCGGGGATTGGCCCGCTTTCGATGGAGCACTCGAACATGGCATACGACCTTTCCCTCGCTCAGTCCCACGCGTTCCACCTCTGCAATGATCTAATGGTCCCGATCACCCTTTTCAGATCCGGAGACGAGTTCGGCGTCCTTCCATCCGACGAACTCGATGACGAAGACGATCTTGAGATCCTGCATGAGTATTACCCGCGCGGGTCTCATTGAGCCCCGCTTTCCCTGCCGCTGGCGCCCTGTCGGGCGCAAGGGAAGCTTCGCCGCGGCTCTCAACTGCGACTTCTGTCAATTGCTCGCCGCGCCCTTGCACCCTCCGCTCTTCGCGGCGGGCTGACAGTGACCCGCAAAGTGTGGGCAGGAAACAAGGGGAGAGCCGCGGAGCGGCTGAGGTGAAGATGAAGCGAGAAGAATTGGAGGCGCTGCGCGCCAAGGTGAGTTGCGAAGCTGTTCTGGAGCGAACGGGTTACGAGATTGATCTCAAGAAGAGCACCCCTCGCGTCATGAAATATCGCCAGGGCAATGATATCATCATCGTAACGCATGACGGACGCGGATGGTTTGATCCGTTCAGCGACCGCAAGGGCGACGTCTTTGGTCTTGCAATGTTTCTTGGCGGCCTTTCCTTCCCGTCTGCGACCGAAGAAGTTGCCTCGCTTGTTGGGTTTCGACTGTCCCGGCCGGAGTGGAGGCCATCGCGACCCTCGGCGAAAGACGGAAGCCTTCACGAACGGTGGGGGGCCCGGCCCATCCCCTCGCCCGGATCTGCTGCCTGGCGTTACCTGTGCCGGGTGCGATCCATTCCCACCGCAGTTGTCCGTCAGGCGATCCGAGAGGGCGTCCTGCGCGAGGGGCCCTTCGGCAGCATGTGGGCGGCCCATGTCGATAGCAACGGGCGTGTCGTGGGTTGGGAGGAGCGAGGGCCCGACTGGTGTGGCTTTGCGACCGGTGGGAGCAAGATCCTGTTTCGGCTGGGGGATCGCGCCGCCACGCGCCTCTGCGTCACAGAGGCTGCGATCGATGCAATGAGCCTTGCCGCGTTCGAGGGCCTTCGCGAGCTCACGCTCTACCTCAGCACCGGTGGCGGCTGGTCCCCGGCGACTGACGATGCGCTCATCACGCTTGCCGGACGTCCGGGCCTGAAGCTTGTCGCAGCTACCGATGCCAATCCTCAAGGAGATGTCTACGCGGACCGGCTGCGTGTCATTGCCCAGGCTTCCGGCTGTGACTGGCAGCGTCTCAGGCCACCGGCGGATGATTGGAACGAGGCCCTTCAGAACCGGGAGGATGACAGGCAGCAAAGAAGGTAGGGCAGGGAAAAAGTGGCGTGCCGCATACGCGCCGGCCGCGTCAAGGGTGGCTCCGCCCGGCGAGGCCGGCCCTTGACCCGGCCGAACGCGAGGCCGGCTGCGCAGAAGGGGTCATGCGGACTGAAGAGGATGCCAAGTCACAGGGCAGCGGCTGCCTTCGGTCCAAACCCCACTAGGAGCTACAGATGACCTCGATCCCCTCTCCCCGAAAAGTCTTCCAAGGCGCCGCAAGACGTCACGAGATGTTCCGGATGTTTGACCGTCATGCCAGGCGTCCCAACCGGCTCAAAGCCGACCAGTCGGCAATCTATGCCGGCGAATGGTTTGAGATCGACGAAGATCTCTATGACTACATGCTGGATATCCTGCCTCCGCTGTGGATGCGTGGACCTGTCTTTGCCATGCGCGAGTTCATGGCCGGCTCGGTGACCTCGGTTTTCTTCGCGCTCAGGATCGGTGAGGCCAGGCGCTGGTTTCATGCCTATTGCGACCTGTCTGATCGGACATCTGTGGGCACCATGCGAACGGCAATCATTTCGCGCGAAAGCCGGCCGGTACGTGTGATGACGCGCGAAGAACGGCTCGAGCATATCTGGAGCATGACCGCCGACGACTATCGCGGCCATGCCGGCGAGCTTTGGCCAGCGTCGATGCAGAGCCATCGCACGATCACGCTCTACGGTAGCAAGGAAGGCGCGTTCGTGAAGTTGCTGGACGCCCTCACCGATGATGAGATCTCGGCCAATCTGCCGGTGCATCTGCGCCACCTCCCATCAACGCAGGCGGCCTGGTCAGAGTTCTGCCCAGAACGGATCAACCCGCGATGAAGCGAAGTCGCTTGAGGGGCATCGGGGACCAGCTTGTGGTTGGCATGGCGGATCAGAGCGCCGTTGTCACTGCATAGCTGCGATGCACAAATAATAGGTGCCTTCCGATGAAAAAGAGAGCATAAAGCGTATAGCTGAAGCACTTGGCGGTCTCCTCCCAGTTCCGCCGCTCAGCTGTTCCCCTCTGGAGGTTACAGATCTCCACACTTTACGGGCCGCGGTTTACTCCGACGGCCCTTTTTCTTTCTGATCGACGGCCGACGACGCCGGGGCAATTCGACATGGCCTGCCCGCGTCTGGCGTTCGCGGCGCTCTGCCTCCTGAAGGGCGAGAATGCCGAGGTACCGCTCGCGCATGTCCATATCGATATCGCCACGAACCCATTCGTCCAGCAAGGCAATGAAGTCAGGATCCCGGTCGATGGGAGCACCGCGGGAGTTTGCACGATCGATGGCACGCTGTGCGATGAGTTTCCGGGTTTCGTAGCCTTTGTTCATCAAACCCTGACTCGAACTTTTAAGGACAGGCGGCGACATCTATCAGGGGGGTGTCCGGGTCGCGACCTGAAATCTCACCCCATCAACAAGTGAGCAAAACTTTCCGTTCAGATGATGTCCCGACAGCGGCGTCTGCCTTGGCGATCGATATCGCCCAGGATTGGAAACGGGCCAGGTGGGTCGGCGCCCTTCATCGCGTTCTGATCTAGCCGTATCGCCGGGCGTCATTCGCAGCGTCCGTCATTGGCGCTGAGAAGACAGCAGAAACGAAGAAATGATGAAGAGAGGAAAGGGAATAGGTCGCCGATCGGCCGCCCAGCCGGCGCTGTTGCTCAACCGCCGCCAGCGCGATCCCGGCCACTTGTCCTGCGCAGGGCTCGTTAGCCCCGCTTGTCCTTCGTAGCAGGGATGCTCGGCTGCAGTTGCGGCAGTCCAGCCGATCGGCGGTCCGGGAGATGTCTTCGAGGAAAAGGGAAGACAGGAAGGGCTGGCAAGGTGCCGGCCCGGAAACCTCCGTAAAGGATAGCACCGATGCAGATCATCAAGGTTGATCCCCGAGCTTTGAAGGAAAATCCAGACAGGATGCGCCAGTCGAAATCCTCTTCGCAGGCCGACGCTCTGATGCTTGCCACGATCAAGGCCGTTGGCATTGTCCAGCCACCGGTCGTGGCGCCCGAACCGGACGGCGGCAACGGCTATATCATCGACGCTGGTCATCGCCGGGTCCGGCTGGCCATTGCCGCCGGGCTTGAAGAAATAGAGATTCTCGTGGCTGATGTTGCCAGCGACAACGGCGCCATGCGGTCCATGGTCGAAAACAGCGTGCGCGAACCGTTGAACCCGGTCGACCAGTGGTGCGGCGTCGAACGGCTCGTCGCTCTCGGTTGGACCGAGGAGGCGATTGCCGTCGCGCTCGCCCTTCCTCTTCGCCAGATCCGCAAGCTGCGCCTTCTTGCAAACGTGCTGCCTGCGATGCTCGACCAGATGGCGCTTGGCGATATGCCATCCGAACAGCAGCTGCGTGTGATCGCGGCGGCTGACCAGTTTGACCAGAAGGAGGTGTGGAAGGCGCAAAAGCCAAAGAAGGGCGACACGGCATCCTGGTGGCAGATTGCGAATGCGCTGACCACGAAGCGGATGTATGCAAAGGATGCGAGCTTCGGCGATGATCTTGCTCAAGCCTACGGCATCGAATGGGTGGAGGATCTTTTTGCACCTGCCGATCAGGACGGCCGCTATACCACAAATGTCGAGGGCTTCCTCGGCGCCCAGCACGAGTGGATGACCAGCAATCTTCCGAAGCGTGGTGCAATCGTCGAGGTCAATAGCTGGGGTCAGCCGGAACTGCCGAAGAAGGCAAACCAGGTCTTTGGCAAGCCGTCGAAGGCCGACCACACAGCGCTCTATCTCGACCGCGACGGGAAGATCCAGACCGTCCACTACCGGATACCCGACACGGCAAAGAAAAAAGGTGCCGGCGACGGCGGCGCTTCAGAGCGCAGTGAGCCTGCCGACGAGATGGCGATGCCGAAGGTTCGGCCGGATGTGACCCAGAAAGGCCACGACATGATCGGCGACTTTCGCACCGACGCGCTGCATGACGCGCTGGGCCGAGCGCCGATCAAGGACGAGATGCTGATGGCGCTCCTGGTCCTAGCTTTCGCCGGGTCAAATGTTCGGGTCGACTCCGGTGCAGAAGGGACGTTTTATGCTGGCAAGCGCTTTGCCCGCCATGCGGTCAGTCTCTTTAATGAGGCTGGCAAGCTAGCCTTCGATCGTGACACGCTCCGGGTTGCCGTGCGCTCGGTTCTGATCGACGCCCTGTCGTGCCGTCGCGGTATCTCCAACAGCGGGATGGTCTCGCGGGTTGCCGGAGAAGTCATCGGCGCTGACGAATACCTGCCGAACATGGGTTCGGAAGCGTTTCTCTTGTGCCTGTCACGCCAGGCTCTGGACGCGTCGTGCGCGCAGGCGTCCATCCAGCCGCGGCCCAAGGTTCGTGAAACCCGCAGGGCGCTCCTGGAGCATTTTGCGACCGAGCGTTTCGTCCATCCGTCGGCCCGCTTCGCGCCGCCCGCCGCTGAGATGCTCGACTGGGTCCGCGCGGGGACTGCCTCGGACGTTGTCGGTGGAGGCGCTCAAGACGATGCCGCCGCCGACGAAGTGTCCGACGGAGAGCTCGAGGTTTCCGAAAACGATCCGCAGAGTTCGGTAAACTCTCTTGGTGAGGAAGGCGGCATTGATTTCGATAGGCCAGCTGCAGCCTGACCCAGCCGCCTTGCACAGAGTTTCCACCCTCGATCTGTCGGGGGTGGAGTATGCCGGAAGCGCCGGCGGTTTGGCCGTTTCGCCTATTGAAGTTCAGGTCCTCGCCATGTTTCAGGACAGGATAGCTCTTCTTTCCTGGCCAGGGCGTGGGCGGTGCGCCGGCCATAGAGGAGGCTGACGCGGAAATTTTACGGGTCATGAGGGCCGGTTCGCCGATGAGGCGGAGGTTCAGGTCCACGTGCCGAGACGACCGGGACATGAAAGGGAGCTTGCCGCGCTGGACCGGATGCAGCCTCGCATCTCCTGCAACGGCACTCACTTTCGAAAGCTGGAGCGAGCGGATGCCATCAAGGGTGAGCTGGCGCAGCGGACCGGATCATCGGCCATCTCGCGCTCCCCTCAACGTCTGCGGGCGACATAGGCCGCCAGACCGGAAACACAGGCGCGATACTGTCCCTTCGCTGCGGTTGGTGTGATGGCGGGCTGGCCATGTCGGCTTCAACTGGCTTTCGGTCGATGTCGGCCTCCCGGGCCGCGCTGCCCTTCTTGTTCGTTGCGGTCTGAACCGGGGGCCGGTCGGTCTCAAGGCCGCTGGTGCGCCGCGGGGCGGCCGGACCAGCCTCTCCGCGCAAGGGCAGTCCTGCGCTCTGCTCAGGTTGAAACCTGCTTGCCCGCAAGGCTGCCCTGCTTGTTCAGCCGGCCCGGACCTGTGAAGCCGTCCGTCCCTTGCCGGTTCTGGTCAACCGCACCGAAGGGCAGACCGGCACGGGGCCGGAACCGCTTCGGCGAGCCAGGAAAGGAACCTGCCATGGCCAAGCCCGCTACCTCTCGACCCTCAAACGCGCGACCGCCTCTGCGCAAAGGCGTCACCCTCGAAATGGTCCGCCTCACCTGCCCCGATACCGCCCAGGCCCTCAAGATCGCGGAAAGCTTCGGCACAGCAGTCGTCGACAGCGATGGCATCCGCAACCTGCATGGACGGCTGATCGTCGAGACCGCCGAAAGCCTCTCGGAAGGCCTGGGCGGGAAGGCCATGCAGATTCATTTGCAGCGCATCGTCGGAGCCTTCGTCGGATCGGCGCATGGCGCAGGGCAGTTTTATTCGCGCGCAGTGACCGCAGCGCGCGATGCAACGGCCAAAGCGTCGAACGACGCCCGTGACGAGGATCTCGATGGCCCCGTCGGCTATGACAGCGCCGCACAGCGCAAACGCGAGTTTGCAGCCGACATGGGGGTCCAGTCCCACGCCCTGCGCATGGCCGCCGAGGGCGCGGTGGCTGCCTATGAACAGGTTGTCGGCGAGATATGGAAGCCCTTCGATCGCAGGGTAGAAAGCCAGGGTGCCTCGCTCGACCGCAAGACAGCCGAGGCACAGCTGGCGGCATTCGGATAGCCGCATCGGCGGGGCATCAGCCCCGCCATCTTCTCGACTCCCTCAAAGGGCCGTTGCCTGAAGGCACCGACCTTTCTCCTGTCGAAATGGAAGACCGGCGACCTGGCCATCGCGACCCGTCCCGCTCGGTGGTCCTGCAGGAGCGGCGCTGCCCATGCAACGGCTTCGCCGTCCTTCACGTCGTTGCGGCCTTTCCGGTGCATGGCCATCCGACCGACCCCTGACACCGGACTTCCGTGACGGGTCGCGATAGGCGCGGTCCTTGAAACGGAGATGGAAGATATGAGCAGGAAGGCGGAAACGGACCGGGCTGACATCTACACACGGATCACCGACCGGATCGTCGAGGATCTCGAAAAGGGCGTGCGTCCCTGGATGAAGCCATGGAGCGCTACCAACACCCGGGGCAGGATTACCCGGCCGCTGCGCCACAACGGCTTGCCATATTCGGGGGTGAACGTGCTTCTGCTGTGGTCGGAGGGCACAGTTCGGGGCTTTGTCTCGCCAATGTGGATGACCTTCAAACAGGCGCTCGAACTGGGAGGAGCCGTCCGCAAGGGCGAGACCGGCTCGCTTGTCGTATTCGCCAGCCGCTTCACCAAGTCCGAAGAGGACGGAAACGGCATTGAAGTTGATCGCGAAATCCCGTTTTTGAAGGCCTATTCGGTATTTAATGTCGAGCAGATCGACGGATTGCCCGACAGCTATTATGCACCGCCGGCCAAGGTGCTCGACCCGGTTGAACGGATCGAGATCGCCGATCGCTTCTTCCGCAATACCGGCGCCGTCATTCGTCATGGCGGAAACCGGGCCTATTACTCGCCGGTCATGGACTATATCCAGATGCCACCCTTCGAAGCGTTTCGTGACGCGGCGGGATATGCGGCGGTGCTCAGTCACGAGGCCACCCATTGGACAGCGGCGCCCCATCGGGTCGGGCGCGACCTTTCCCGATATGCCAAGGATCGGACAGAGCGTGCGCGGGAAGAGCTGATTGCCGAGCTCGGCAGCTGTTTTTTATGTGCGGATCTCGGCATCGCTCCCGAGATGGAGCCTCGGCCTGACCACGCATCTTACCTTCAGTCGTGGTTGTCGGTGCTTGCCGGCGACAAGCGCGCGATCTTTCAGGCGGCAGCGCACGCACAGCGCGCTGTCAGCTTCTTGCACGCATTGCAGCCGGAAGCCGGGCAGTTTGAAAGGTCCGCCTGAGCTCGACCGATCAGGTGCGGTCGTCACCACTGGTGGCGGCCGACTGATCCTTGTCCCTTTGGTCCTCGAGGCCTTGGGCGATGTCAGCGTCCAACCGTCCCCAGATTGATGGCTTTCGAGGATCCGGCTTAGGTTTGCGGGATGGCTTTCGTTCAACGATGAACGGTTTTGTCTGCTGACGCATTGATCCTCCAGGCGGCGATTCGCAGCGCAACAATATCGCTCCGGGCATGCTGGGCAAATGGGCAGCTCAAGACGGAGGTTGATGTTCCCGATTGATGTGTGCGCAGACAACGCTCCTGCAGGTGCCAAAGGCGCTCGTTGCTCGTTGCCGCTCGTAGTTGCACGCAAGTGTCGGTCGAAAATGCCATCGCCATATCCCTTGGCGTTGGAGCTCCGGGCAACCCATATGCGGGCTCGATGAGGCATGTCTGACCGGAGATCGGCTTCGCCTCGATCGTCCTCCCGCAACGGCAAGCCTCAGATTTCTTAACCCCGAGGGAGCCACCCCACTCGACGGGTCGAGCGGGACCCCGGCAGCCCTCCTCCTCTCCCACCAACAAATCTTCGACTTGCCGTCCTCCATTTCATTGCGGCCCGATCACCACCCCATCGCTTGCACGCGATGGGACCCCGGCTGGGTGCGGTCCGATCGTCACCGGTCCTTGCGACTGCCATCGAGGCCGCGATGGGCGCGGCCCGATACACAAGAAAGGAATACGACAATGGCAACCATCGGCACCTTCACTAGCACCGAAAGCGGCTTCACCGGTTCGATCCGCACCCTGGCATTGAACGTAAAGGCGCGCATCGCCCGGGTCGAAAACGCCTCTGAAAAGGGTCCGCAGTTCCGCATCTACGCCGGCGCCGTGGAGCTTGGCGCGGCCTGGCAGAAACGCTCGGAACAGACTGACCGCGACTACCTCTCGGTCAAACTCGACGGCCCGAGCTTTCCGGCTCCGATCTACGCCACCCTCTCCGAGGTGGAAGGTGAGGACGGCTACCAGCTCATCTGGTCACGCCAGGTCAGGGACTGAGTGATCAGGAGGCTCCGCCGAAGGCGGGGCCTCTTTCCTTGTCGAGAAACCCAATCCAGACCCCGAACCGAGCCAGATCCGGCTGTTTGAACAGCCATGCGGCGAACTGGACGCTGCTCAAGATGCACGTTCATGCCAAGCGAGGATGCCGCCTGAAAGATGAACGGTTTCCCAAGTCCCATCCGCGGTCCCTGGCTGCCACCGCGGGCAGCGCTTAAAAGGCGCCAAATAGGCACGATATGACCTATAAGCCCGGCATCCAGGTCGTCGAACCGTGGGCTAACTTGCGCATTGCTATCGATGGCATTGAGCGCGGTCAGACGCTTCGAGGGTGATCTTGAAGTTGCGGAACTTGTGCCGCAATGGCCGAGCCGAACGGTATGCGTTAGCGATTGGCGTGAGCGCCACGTAAGACAGCCGTGTAGCCGCGCTCCCTTTTTTGTCGAAGGAGTTTGAGGAACACGACGACGGCATCGTGCTCGGCTTCAAAATGACGGATCATCATCTGTCCCTTCGTCCCAATGCGGCCCCAACGCCGCGTCAGGCAAGCATCTCCGAACAGGCTCGGCTCGATGGACATCTCGTAAAAGCGTGCCACGTTCCTCGTCTCGTCGGTTCTTTCAATGTAGAGTCGGTAGCGCTGGGTAATCATGCCCGCATGATCGTGCTTCCCGGATTCCGCGTCCAACGAGTGTTTTGAATCGTTTGGATCCGACCGATTCACTTTAGTGATGTGAAGAGGCCGCGGTCCGCTTTCGGGATGCCCACCAACCCTTGCAACTCTGCTGATGGCGACAGTTTGTTGCAACCCATTCGGCTTCCGCACGGAACTCCACACGACCTTGAGCATCCCCGGAACCAACGTCCGCTCGCAGCGTTTGATGTTGCAGTTTCACACCATTTCAGGATGACAACGCAATGCCCTCTGGCCGCCCGGCTGATGGCCAACTCCTGAGATGGCCCGATCAAGAGGAGGAAGAGTATGCATCCATCGGATCAACTTTGGTGTGTCCCGCTTACCGTTCGCCTTCAGAGCGGTATCCAGCACACGTTTTCATCTCCCTACGAAGCGCTCGACTTTCTTGAGAATGAATGGCCAATCGGTCATGCACCGAATCATGATCGAGCGGTTCGCCTTTGTCGCGAAGCTATCAACCAATGCGCGCCCCTGGCCGTTGCCCGAGAAGCGTTTATATCAGCCTGCCTGGAGGCAGGCCTGCCACTGGCGTCAGATCAAGCACGAAAGTCGTCGTTCTAGTGGACTGGCACCAGGATCTCGGCCTCTTCCGCGGCCGCGTCGCGCGCACCTGCGTCGTCGATCCTACCCTCCAATGCCCCACGGCAGACAAGCAGTGCACGATGGAATGCCGGCCCGTCTAACGTGGGCCAAAGCTCCATCAGGCATTCGGCAGCCTCTCGTGTATTGTCAATCTGCAGGACGGCCGCCGCCTCTTCGAACTCGATTTCCACCAGCACAGCCTTGCGCCATTTTTTCAGATTTCGTGCGGCCATCGGGAACCCCTTTGTTCAGTAAATGCCTACCAACGAATGGAGTTCCGCTTTGTGACAGGAACGGTCTAGGCTCCAGACTCAATTGATCCACCATGTGACGATAGCTGCGATGTAGCAGGTTGCGGCGAAGTTTATCATGAGCTTGTCGTATCGGGTTGCGACACGCCTCCAGTCCTTGAGACGGCAGAATGTCCGCTCGATGATATTCCGTCTTCGGTAGGCGACCGGGTCGAACGGTCTGATCCTCTTTCGGGTTGGATTATTGGGAATGACTGGTTCCGTGCCGCGTATTATCAGGAAGCTGCGCAAGGCGTCGCTGTCGTAAGCCGTATCTGCGGCGCAGAGCCGTGTTGGCGGCAAGGGCTCAAGGAGCGGGATGGCAACGGGTGCATCACCGCGTTGCCCAGGCGTTATTCGCAACGCAACTGGACGGCCGCAACCATCGACAACAGCATGGATTTTTGTCGTTCTGCCGCCTCTCGATCGACCGATTGCTTCGGCATCCGCCCCCCTTTTCCGCCAGCGGCAGAACGGTGTGCTTTTGCGGTAGTGCTATCGATCATATGGATGTCCCGATCGTTCGTTTGCACCAGAGCTTCAAACAGTCGCCGCCATATCCCTCTAGCTGACCAGCGATGGAAGCGATTATAGACCGTTGTCGAAGGCCCGTAGCAGGATGGACAATCCTGCCACCGGCAACCGGACCGCAAGACGTGAATGATCCCGCTGATGACCCGGCGGTCGTCAGTACGATGAGCGCCGGGTTGGTTGGTCGGAAGCAGCGGCGAAATCACCGCCCACTGATCGTCATCAAGCCAGAATTCGCCTGCCATGGTCAAACACTCCTGCTTCTGCAGGCAATGAATCATGGATAGCTAATCCCATCAACAATTTGATTGGGTTTCGAGCCTAGAGAAGTGGCGAGGGAACAAAGTTCGTCCTGCGTCGTTTATAGGGCAGCCGTCCTGCGGTCGGACGGTTAGGGCCCCGGCCTCTCTACGGAAGTCCCCTCCAAGCGCCGAGGCCCGACGAAACATCTCCTGGTATTTTTTAGAGCTAGGGGAGCGGAGGGTTCGGCACAACGTCTGCAGCATTGCGAACGTGCCGGGCTCTCTAACTTGCGGATGGTTCTGTAACTCACTCCGGATGGGGCAATCCATGGACAAGTTCGCTTATATCGCCAAGGAACTGAGAGACTTGATCGAACTGGCGGAGGAGGACCGCGATCAGTTGCAGGAACTGAGCCACCTCCTGTCGATGGCGTTGGAACAGGCGGAAGTGCGAATGAAACGCAACAAGGGCGAAGGTGACACTGACGAAGCACCCCGAGCGTTGCAGCAGGTAGATGCGGACCCGGCCGCGCTCAAATAGCCTGCTTGTCTCGCACTTGCTCGACGACGTCGCAGCCGATCTGGCTAGATTTAGCTTATCGCCGGAAGGCTGGCGAAGGAGTACATTGGCCTCCGTGGTTTGCCCCACACGAGCCACATACACGCGACCCGGCGACCCTAACCTATAATCGCCGGGTCGCGACCCTCCGCGTGGGTTTCACGTCCCGCCTAGTGTGTTTGACACAGCTACGTCATAGGGAATCTGAGGCCAAGGGGCTCAGGGCGAGGAACCTGGCGCGATCACGAATACCCATCTCAAAGAGACGCATGATCCGCCTAGCCAAATCTTCCGCAGCTTCGGATGGACGGCTTACCCGGTCTCGGGCGCAAAGCTCGTCGAACACTCCCTGCATCATTCGGAGGTCCTCGGGGCCGGCGAAGTCGCTGGCGTGAGGTTTAAAGGTCATTGAAACTCTCCTAATTTCCAAAGCTTAGCATGGAATTGTGGCGATTTAGATTTTAGCCCGCGATCAGGGGCCCTGTTGACGTCCATACTCTTTGCAGAGAAAAGGAAGGAACACCGGCAAGGCGGCGCCGCTCATCGACCATCGCCGTCCAAGTTCACATCCACCGGTTCTTGCTGGCCTGAAGGCTGAACATCTCGAGATCGAGTGCCGAGATTGCCAGCGAATGGGACGCTACCGCCTTCCGGGCTGATCGAGCGCTTCAGCGCAGATATGCCCTTCCTGCAGCTCCTCTAGCCAAATACTAGCTGCCGATTGTCGCCGTACGCAGAGCAAATCGGACCGGTGTCGGGCTGGCATCGCCTCAATCTTGTGAGCCGCAACCATGAGGGCTGGAGGGAGTTCGCACGGCGCAGCATGATTAATCTTGTTGCGATATGTCGAATCTGATAGCCGCAGCCTCAAAAATAGCGCACTGTTGCTCATCGCTTCCATATGTATGGCCGGAACGACTGGGAGATAGCAACTCTCGCCCCCACAGGGAGGGAGTATGGTGTCAAAGTCCATCGATCCATATTCAGGTGGCAGCAAGTTCGACAGAGCATTCGGTCCCGACGATCTGAACGAGCTTCAACGCGTTTTTGACGACTGTCTTCGAGAATGCGGCGTTTCTCGCCACAGTGAGGCTGCCGAGGCGCTCGGCGGTGCCATCATCCGCCTTTATTCTCAGGGGCAGCGCAACCTTTTGGCAATCAAAGAAGAAATTCTGGATTCGTTCAAGATATCGGGCAAGCCCTCACCCATAACCTGACCGCCGGGAGGTCGGCGGGCCAAGGCCCGCGCACGTGCAGCTCAAGTTGCGCTGGCGGTTTCCGGCTGTCTTGCGTGGTCATCACGGTCGTATTATCGTTGTGTATGTTTCAAACATGCTGAGGGGAGAGCGATGCCTCGCGCGGGCACGAGGGTTTTCGATCGCCTTCCGATCTACACTGTCGAGCCGGGAACGCTGCGGGCATTTGGCCTTGCAGCGTTGCTTGCCGCTGCGGCGCTTGCCGTGCGTTTGGCGCTTGGGCTGATTGATCCATCAGTTCCACCATTCGCGGCGGTTCTCGTTGCCACGATGATGAGCTCGATTCTGGGTGGAGCTTCAGCAGGCTTCTTGTGTTTCCTGCTCGGTTTCGCCGGATCGTGGGTCGCGTTCCAACACCAGATTCCAGCGGCATTCGGCCCCTTGGGTCTTCTACAGTTTGTGTTGTCTTCGTCTCTGATAATCTGGATTTCCTACGAGTACCGTCGGCTTATGAGACGCATCCAGGATCGCGAAGAACTGGTGAAGCGCCAAAAGATCCTTGTAGAAGCAGAGAATCGAACATTGGGACTGATCGCGACTGATAGGCCGCTTCAAGAATCCCTTGAGAGCATCGTCAAGACGATTGAGCAGTACTCAGATGTCCTGGCCTCTATTTTATTGCTGTCATCCGATGGTCAGAAGCTTTACGTATCTGCCGCTCCTAATCTTCCGAAGGCTTACAGTAAGGCAATCGACGGGGCGGAGATTGGACCGAAGGCAGGATCGTGCGGGACAGCTGCGTTCGAGGCAAAGGCTGTCGTCGTAAGTGACATAGAGACGGACCCACTCTGGGAAGACTATCGGGATCTGGCGCGGCAGTACAATCTGCGGTCCTGCTGGGCCTTCCCTATCCTGTCGCAGAATGGCGCCGTGCTGGGTACTTTTGCGATCTACCAACGCCAGTCTGCGGCACCTTCCCAACAGGAAAGAGACATCGTCGAATTGCTGGTAAAAATTGCGGCTCTGGCGATAGAGCGTGACCACGCACGAGAGCAAAAAAATCTGCTCATGCAGGAAGTAACTCATCGCGTTAAGAACCTGCTTTCAGTCGTTGTCTCGATTGCCTCAAACACGATTCGGAAAGATGTGGATGAGGCTACCTACACCGATTTTGAGAAGAGGCTTGTCGCTTTGGCAAATGCTCAATCTCTTCTCTCAAATACGAATTGGGAAGGGGTTCAGGTTGTAGAGCTTGTCAAAAATATTGTTGTTTCGCCGTTCAATGCCGATGACAATCGGTTCGTATTTATGGGGCCACCTGTGCAGTTGCCTGCTCAGATTGTCCTGCCATTTGTTCTGGCAATTCATGAACTTTGTACCAATGCCGGCAAATATGGCTCCCTCTCCAATGATCGCGGAACAGTCGAAATAACCTGGGGCTATGGACCTGAGGGGGAGAGTGGACACTTCTTTCTCCGATGGAAAGAGCGAAATGGCCCCCCCGTTTGTCCTCCATCGACGGAGGGCTTTGGTTCGCGGATGATCCGATCAGTCTTCGCGCGCGGGCTGGGCGGAGACGCGGAATGTCGATACCGACCAGAAGGACTGGAATGCGAAATCCACATTCCGTCAGCATCATTGTCGATGAACCAGAAAGGTTAAGGCGGTGCCGGGTGGTTGGCCCCTGTGCATGGACACTGACCAGCCCCCGATCCCCTGCGTTGTCCTCACAGGATGGTGCCACGACCGACTGGCTTACACCCGAGCAGCCGGATGGCGTTGCACGCGGCAGACCGAGCCGAAGAAGGGCTGGTTTGCGGTCCTGCGTCTCTACAGCCCGCTCGAGCCCTTTTTCGACAGAAGTTGGCGGCCAAGCGAGATCGAGTTGGTCAAGTGAAATGGGACGGGGCCGATCGCCCGATTGGCCTCGCCAGTCCGACAGCCGACACAGCGGCGAGCCAAAACCCACCCCTTAATTCGTCGCTATTCTGCCGCCTGCCGAAATGATACCTTCTCCTCCGCAACGTTGTTGAGGAGGTCTTTTCGTGCACCAGTGGCGGCCATTGGCTCCCTCGGCTGAGGATATTCTCGGCATCAGCTCCGCGGCGATATATGCGACCGATGCCTCCGGAATGATTACCTATTTCAACGAGCCGTCCGTTGCCTTGTGGGGCGCGCGTCCGATCATCGGAAAGACCCAGTGGTGCGGTTCGTGGAAAATTTACGACACAGACGGGCAAGTCCTGCCCCATGATCTCTGCCCGATGGCAATCTGTCTGAAGGAGCACCGCGAGATCACTGGAGTTGAGATTGTGGTTGAGCGGCCTGACGGCACAAGGAGCCAGATTCTTGTCAATCCACGACCGATTGTTGCGACTGACGGAAGTTTGGTTGGCGCGGTCAATACCATGGTCGACGTCACCGCCATCAGAAACGCCGAGCGCGCCCGCAATCGAAGCGAGTCTTTTGCCGAACGTGTACTTTCAAGCAGTCTTGACTGCATCAAGGTGCTGGATCTTGAGGGGCGACTTCAATCAATCAACGCTTGCGGGTGCGTGAGCCTTGAAATCGATGATCCGTCGAAAGCGGAAGGACTCTCCTATTTCGATTTCTGGCAGGGCGGCGAGCGGGACGCTGCTGTCAAGGCGGCACATGAAGCGCTCGCCAGCGGTTCCGGACGGTTTTCCGGTACCTATGTCAGCTCTTCGGGCCGGGAGACCGTTTGGGATGAGATCGTGACCGCCTTGCCTGACGAATTAGGGCAGCCGCGGGGGTATGTCGTTGTCTCCCGCGACATGACAGAGCATCACCAGTCTTCGCAGGCCATGGCAAGACGGCTTCGCCAGCAGAGCGCCTTGGCCGAGATTGGCTCCCTGGCGCTCACCGAGCCCAGTTTCAAGGCCGTGCTCCAACGGACGACCGAACTATTAGGCGCCGCCGTTTGCTGTTCTATGGCAAAGGTGCTCCAATTATCTGACCACGCCGATCACCTCATTCTTCGCGCAGGCGTTGGCTGGAGGGACGGGTTGGTCGGAAAGGCTACAGTCGGTATCGATCAGGACTCGCAGGCCGGCTATACATTGCTCGCTGGAACTCCCATCATCGTAAGCGATCTTGAGACAGAGAACAGGTTCAGCGGACCAGCGTTGCTTCGCGAGCATCGGGTTCGAAGCGGGATGAGTGTGCCCATTCCCGGCTCTGCAAGTCGACCATTCGGCGTCTTGGGCGTCCATAGCGCCGAACATCGGGCCTTTGAACAGGCCGACCTCGACTTCCTTGTAGCGGTGGCAAACGTGATTGCGGCAAGATGGCGCCAGGAAGAGGCCTCGGAGCACCGCGCGCTTCTGTTGAGGGAAATGGCGCATCGATCCGGCAACCTCTTGCAGTTGGCGAACTCGATTTTTCTTCAAACTCTCCGTCATACGCCGGACCTCGAAGAAGCAAAAAGCACCTATAGCCAGCGGCTCGCCGCCATGGCGAGAACAAACATGATGATATCTCAAGGCGGATGGGGTAAGACCAGCATCCGCGCCCTGGCGGATGAAGCGCTTGAGCCGTTCCTGCCTAAGGTCAAGATTTCCGGCCGTGACCTTGCCCTGCCCGCCGAGCTTTGCTTTGACCTTGGTCTGGTCTGGCATGAACTATCTACCAATTCGGCAAAGTACGGCGCCTTCGGCCGAGATGACAAATACGTCAGTCTTTCGTGGTCTCTAAGAATCGGCATTGACCAGGCTGACGAGTTGACAGTGGTCTGGAGGGACGAGTTCGTCGGTGCCAGCGAGGTCGGCAAGGGCTCAGGGTTTGGAATGAAACTCCTGTCGCAACTCGTCGAGAGGAAGCACTCCGGGACTATCGAAGTTGAACATAATCCCGCCTACCAATGCTCGATGACGATGAAGGTAAGGCGTGGAACTCAGGGCGCCAGCTAGGTTATCGACAAATTGATGCGCGCCGCGGCACATAGTCGGTGGGGCGGAGCCGCATGCGGTTGATGAGTGTCCTCGCTCCTCCTTTCTGCGTGTATCGATGCGCACCTAGGCCTCCGGGTTGTCAAAGCCGGTTCTGTGTTTCTCGGCACATGGAACTAAGGCGTTCGCGTCAGGCACGGTCTGCTCGCGGTGAACCTAGGCAACCGAATCATACTCGCTCTGCGCCATTCGCACCGGTTCCGCCAGCAAGGATTTCCCTCGTCCAATGCTCCCTCGAAAACCGTGGGCGCGCAATTCTGGCTTGCATACCCGTCACACATACGTACTAATGTTCCCCGCGTATGTACCTGGCCCATCGACAACAGGAGGCCGGAATGCGTCACTGGGTGACTAAGTTGAAATGCCTCTTCGCTTTAGGATTTACCTTTGGCGCCGCTGCTACGGGACCGCAGTGCGCTGTGCCGCAAAGACTGGCCGGGCAAAATGCCGCTGCGGCGCCTGAGTGGGCGCCGTTATTGGCTCTATCGAAGATTACCAACCGGCCTGGTTGGCAGGTCGGTAAACGCCTACGAACTGTCTGCCGATAACCCCCCAAAGCCAACGGAGAAGCAGTCAAATGGGATTACGTCCGCGTATCAAACGTCTCGCCATATTCGCGATGATTGGAGCTTGCACTTTCGTTGCGCCGCAAATCTTGCGAGCCCAGGAAGCAATTCACCAACCGGGTTCGAAGCAGATAGGAACGCCGAAAGTTGAACATTCGGAAATCGTGCCTTCGCTTTATGTCCTGAACGCACAGAGCGCTACGCTGCAGGGCGATACTCTCACGCTCAACGGTGTCCCCCCAAGCGTCATTGTCTTCGCGGATCGTCCGGTCAGAGCCGCGGGCCACGAACTTACAGAACATCTGATTGCAGACTGGGATGTTGGTGACGACAGCTTTGGAAAGGACCCGCCCAATGCTACTGTTTCGGTTTTCGACAAGGAAGGCTCCACGGTTAACGATGCCGTTGTCGTGCTGAACACGCCCAAGCTTGAAGGTGACAAGCTTACGTTCACCGTCGAGGTTCTTGAGGGCGATCTGAAAAATGCCGATGGTGCCGCATCTGTCTTCATCGACATAATCGGCAGGCCCCTGACGCCACTTTCGTACGCTGGCGTGGCTCGCCGTACAATGCGTCGTGGGGCGTTCTATGCGGGGGCGGCTGCCGGCGCAGCTTACGGTTATCCTTACGCGCGCCCAGCATGTGGGTACTATCCCTATCCACCGTGCTAGACAAAGCTGGCAGTGCAAAACTGTGAAACAGCAAGCTGATTGGCGGGGCAAAAGCCCCGCCAGCCGGCGCAAGCGGGGGCGATGTGATGGTGGTGATGAACTCCGCTGGATTGAAATTTTAGAACTCTATGACGCATCGGTTCGTGCGCTGCTTGACGACACGCCAGCGGAGTTCATCGCGCTACCCAGAAGGAATTGGCAGCACAGCCAGCAAACTGCCCAGAAGGGGCGCCGTGCGATGGCAAGGAGAACTCCAATTGTGAAGGCGGCCGCCTTGAGAGGCTGTCGCCGCCGGAACGGTGACAACGCTGCCTGAAGCAACTTTAGTCCTCTCGTTGCCGCAGAAGTGAATTTTCGTCGATTTATTGAGCGAGCCGGTCTGTCTGAGTCCGCGGAAAGCCTTCCAAACTTCGCACCTGGTGTTACGAACCGAACTGTCGATCGCCTGTAAGGCATTGCCGATGCTATAGCGAAAGGGGCCAGGGGCTCGAAAGTCCCTGGCCCCTTTCGGACCTTGCGCTATTTGCGGTTCGCCATGGTCGAGTATGCTGTCATCAGGTTGCGATAATCGGGAATGTGATTGGAGAAAAGGGTGCCGAGCCCCTCGATATCATTGCGCCAGTCGCGGTGCAGCTCACCGGCAACAGCGAACCACGACATGAGCTGAACGCCGGCTTGCGTCATCCGATCCCATGCCGCGTTACGCGTGATATCGTTAAATGTGCCAGAGGCATCGGTCACGACAAAAACATCGAAGCCTTCCGCTATGGCCGAGAGAGCTGGGAAGGCAACGCAGACTTCAGTGACAACGCCCGCGATGATCAGCTGCTTACGCCCCGTCGCCTTTACCGCCGCAACAAAGTCTTCGTTGTCCCATGCATTGATTTGGCCGGGCCGGGGAATGAATGGGGCGTCGGGGAAAGCCTCCTTCAGTTCGGGCACCAGTGGTCCGTTTGGCCCGTCCTCAAAGCTCGTGGTCAGGATGGCCGGCAGGTTGAAATACCTGGCAAGGGCCGCGGTCGCCAGAACATTGTTCTTGAAGCGGTCCGGCTCGATATCGCGCACCAGCGACAACAGGCCCGTTTGATGGTCGACAAGCAACATTGCAGCCTGGCTCTTATCAAGCCTTACATAGGGTTTGTTCATTTTTGATTTCCTTTCTGGCTGGTGGAGGGGGAGCTCAGCCCGCCACTGGATCAAAGTGGATCTCTCGTTCTATTGCCGAAGCGGACGTATCGCCTGCCTGACCTCATCGACCGTGTTCACGCCCAACGGCCCCTGCGCTACAGCAGGCTCCTTCATGGGCTCTCCGCTCAGGACGAGTAACTTGGTGTCGACTGTTGCCACGACGGCCGCCGCGTCGCCTTCTGGTGCGAAGATGGCAGATTGTGTTTCCCGGACGATCTGACCGCCATTGATCGCGGTTTCGCCGGTAAGGACGACAAGCGAGAAAGTTCGACCAGCAGGCGGGTCAAACTCGATGGTTCCGCCCGCTCGCAGCCGAACATCCAATATGTCGATGGGACCAAACGTTCGCATTGGTCCTCTTGCCTCCTCAAGGCTCCCGGCAATTACGCGAACACTGCCACCTCTTTGCGGCAGCGCGACGGTTGGAATTTCGCCGGCCAGCAGAGTCCCAAGGCGAGGCTCAGCCGACCTGTCCTTCGTTGGAAGATCGACCCACAACTGTACCATTTCGAAAGTTCCGCCTTCGCGGGCAGCGGCAGGGGAACGGTGTCCCTCGTGAAGGTTCTCTGATGTCGTCCATCCTACGCCGCCAGGGCCAATCAGGTCTCCTGGGTCGGATGAGCCACGATGCTCAATCTCGCCGGCATACACGATGGTGACAGTTCCGCCCCCAGGACCCGGTCCCACGCCGAGCCTTGCAGTGGCGGGCTTGAATGCCGTCGGGCCTGCATGTTCAAGCAGAAGGAAAGGGCTGATGCGCAGGCCCTGATCATCGTGCGAGAGCATTGTTCGGACTGGAAAAGCATCGCCCACCCAATGCGGGCGTGGGGCGGTGTA
The DNA here is from genome assembly GCF_056159645.1 of Mycoplana sp. ABR4_002. Taxonomy (NCBI): domain Bacteria; kingdom Pseudomonadati; phylum Pseudomonadota; class Alphaproteobacteria; order Hyphomicrobiales; family Rhizobiaceae; genus Mycoplana; species Mycoplana sp. ABR4_002. The sequence goes on along the minus strand of NZ_JBSWVO010000003.1, from coordinate 65,482 downwards.
GATGCCGATGATCTGCCTCATGCCTTCGCCTCTTTGGTTGGATGCCGCCATTTGCGGGCGGTTCGTCTGTGCGACAGCATTGTCGCTCAAGCCAACCGGTTGAGAAGTGGCGAATTTGGTGCCAGTCTGTCCTAAATACAGGACAGTCGATGCAGGATCTAAATGACCTTTCATATTTCGTGCAGGTGGTGGACAAGGGCGGTTTTGCAGCGGCCGCCCGCCACCTCGGCATTCCTCGTTCCCGCCTGAGCCGGCGTATTGGCCTCCTTGAAGAAAGGCTTGGGGTCAGACTTATCCAGAGGTCGACACGACGTTTTGCTGTCACGGATCTCGGTCAGGGATATTACCGGCACTGCGTCGCAATGTTGGTGGAAGCGGAGGCGGCGCAGGCGCTCATCGACAGCCAGCGCAGTCAACCCCGGGGCATTGTCCGGGTAAGCTGCCCTGCCACCCTTTTGTTCTTTCACGTGGGGGAGATGATCGTCCGCTTCATGGAGTCCTGCCCGGACGTAGAGATCCATCTGGAGAACACCAATCGCCGCGTAGACATCATTGGCGAAGGTTTTGATGTCGCCTTCCGCGTTCGCTTCCCACCGCTGGATAGCGAACTCGTTATGCGTGAATTGGCTCCAAGTCCTCAGAAGCTGGTTGCGTCTGCTTCGCTTGCCGCAGGTTTGAAAGCGCCGGTCACACCTGCCGATTTGTCCTCGCTACCGAGCATGGCTTGGAGCAAGAACCATGGCGACCACGAATGGAGCCTCGAGAATGCGGAGGGCGCGCAGTTCGCTGTCCGTCACAGACCACGACTGGTGACAGAAGACATGATCTCCTTGTTGCGCGCCGCACGAGGCGGGGTGGGCGTCGTTCAGCTTCCTTCTATGGTCGTCGATGAAGATATAGCCAGGGGCGCCTTGATAGACCTTCTGCCTGCCTGGAGGCCTCGTCCTGCAACGATCCATATGGTCTATCCGACGCGGCGGGGCCTGTTGCCTGCAACCCGTGCATTTATCGATCACGTCGCTGGAGAATACCAGCGTCTCAATATACGAAAATAGTTCACCGCAGTCGCGGCAAGCTGTCTCTCATGCCACGGTCAGGAAAAGGCTCGCGCCGGGCGACGGCAGCGAACCATCGCCAGGAATACGCTGCGCTTAGACCTTTCAAACGCCAATTGCGCGCGATCTCGTCGATGACGAAGGGCTTCTCGACAATGTCATCCGCGCCGCGGGCTGTCCATTGCCTGGCTCTTATTCTTGGTCTGCTGATTTACCGAACACTAACCATGAAAAGTCGAGATAATTTGATTTAACGCAAAATTTTGAAGTTTCTCCTGAAGCTGCAGCCATTGGTTGTCCGGGGGCTGCAGATGACTTCTCAACAAGTTCGGCTAGGCCGCTTCAACGGCTATCGGTCCACGAAGCACGTCGTCGTACCGATGGCGTGTATACTTGTCATTTCTATCGTCCTCGTCTTGGCCTCCCTGGTCGTTAGCGCGGATCGGCAGAATAGACTTGAGGTAGAAGCCTCTACTCGCCTCGCCCAGACAGCGATCTCCGTAAAAACACGCGAAATCGCGCGAAATCTCAAGGATTATGCCGTCTGGCAGGATGTATACAACAATCTTCATCTGGCAGTGGATGTGGAGTGGGCGGGTACCGATGGAAACATCGGAGCAAATATTTTTGAAGGTCTCGGCTACGAGGCCGCGTTCGTTGTCAACAGCGATGGTGCTACAGTCTATTCCGTCATTGAGGGAATGCCAGCGCGGGTCAGTGCTCATTCATTCTTCCCGCAAGGGCTATCCAGATTGCTCGATCAAGCCCGCGCGGATGTCGAACCGGTAAAGGGAATGCTCAAGAGTGGTAGCGATGTCCTGTTCGTCGCTGCAACAACCATATTGCCGCCGTCGATCGAGCAGGCTTCCGTAGACCCGAAGACACTGTCGTTGTTGATCTTTGCCAAGAAGATCAACAACACCTTTCTCAGCCGAATGAGCCAAGACTATCTCTTGACGGGCGTTGCATTCAGTCCGGAAGCGGTTAACGAAGCAGGTGCGTCGCTTAGTCTCGCCTCATTCGATGGAGAGAACCTTGGTACGATCACCTGGCAACCAGCCAAACCAGGGTACAAACTTCTGCGCCTGCTTGCTCCCCCCCTTGCAATCTGTGTGCTTATTCTCGCCGTCTTTGCTGTACTGGTCGTTCGGAACATTCGCCGCTCTACGAAAGCGCTTGAGGATTCAGCCAAAACCGTGGCTGCCTTCGCGCAGACGCTGCAGGAAAGCGAGGCTCGGTTCAAGGACGTCGCTGAGGCGGCATCGGACTGGATTTGGGAATGCGACCCTCAACTTCAGATGATGTTTCTGTCGGCGCGGTTCTCCGAGGTTACCGGAATTGCCGCTGCGAACATACTCGGAAAGACGCTTCCGCAGTTCTTCGAAAGTGATAGCGGATCTGACGGATGGGCACGCCTTCTTGAAGAAACTTCAGATGGCAACGCGTTCAGAGACCTTCGGTGCCTCTATAAGGACGCGCACGGAATGACGCGTGTGTGTCGTCTGGCCGGTCGACCAATCCACAACGCGTCCGGCGAATTTGTTGGCTTCCGCGGTACTGCCACCGACATCACCGAGGAGGTCGAGGCCCAGGCACGCGCAAGTCACCTGGCGCTTCACGATGCGCTGAGCGGACTACCGAACCGAGTGCTGTTTCGTGAGAGGCTGAATGCGGCGCTAGCAAGCCACCGTAGAAACCGTTCCCGAGTTTCAGTCATCTGCCTTGACCTTGACCACTTCAAAGAGGTCAACGACACGCTCGGGCATGGTGCCGGCGACATTCTGCTGCGCCAGCTATCAGAACGGCTGCTCAACTGTGTACGGCCGACGGACACAGTCGCCCGTCTGGGCGGCGACGAGTTTGCGATCATTCAAGTGGGCGTCAATCAGCCTTTCGAAGCGGAGCAACTCTGTCGGAGGTTGATCGATGTTGTGCGCATGCCATTCGAGATTGAGGGTCAGGAGCTGTACGTAGGTGTCAGTCTCGGGATAGCTGTCTGTGAAACCGCGGAGAAAGACCCCGAACGCTTGCTGAAGAACGCTGACATAGCTCTTTACAGAGCGAAGCAGGCTGGGCGCGCCACTTACCGTATTTTCGAGCCCCAGATGGACAGGGAACTTCAGGAGCGAAAGGCGCTTGAACACGACCTTCGCCAGGCAGTACTGAAAAACCAGCTTGAACTCCACTACCAGCCGCTGATCGACGTTAACGACAACAGGGTCACGGCGGTTGAGGCGCTCGTACGTTGGCGGCATCCCACGCGTGGACTTGTACCGCCATCGGAGTTCATTCCTCTTGCCGAGGAAACCGGGTTGATCATCTCCCTTGGCGAGTGGGTCCTGGAGACTGCCTGCCGCCAGGCGCTGGAATGGCCTGACCTTCGTGTAGCCGTCAACCTCTCGCCCGTTCAGTTCCGAAGCCGAGAACTCGTTACCTTGGTGAAAGATGTGCTCGCCAAAACCGGACTTAAGCCGGATCGTCTCGAGTTGGAAATCACCGAAAGCGTCTTGATCAACGATGTCGATTCCGCGCTGGCAATACTGGGCGCCTTGAAAGCAATCGGCGTCAAAATCGCTATGGACGACTTCGGAACAGGGTACTCGTCTCTCGGCTATTTGAACTCGTTCCCGTTCGACAAAATCAAGATAGACAAGTCCTTCATTGGCGACATGAACAACAAGTCCGGAGCGATCGTAAAGTCCGTGATCAGCCTCGGCCAAAGTCTGAACATGGTCACAACCGCCGAAGGCGTCGAGACTGCAGAGCAAGCGAGCTTTTTGACTGAAGAAGGTTGCCATCAGCTTCAAGGATATTTCTACAGTCGGCCGGTGATGGCGCAGGAACTGGAAAAATTTCTTTCCGATTGGGTCGGGGACGAGGACCAGGCGTCCTCGGACGCCGCCGCTTAACATCGATCTCTAAGACAACAGGTTCCATGATGAATAACGCGCGTCACTTTGACCACGCCTTCAACGGTGCACATCATCTGTTAGAGCGTGTAGAGGCCAGTAGGCCGATCATCGATAGATCTCGCTTGGTCGGCCCGCCGCTTCCACAGTTCGATAGCGTGGATGCAATCATTGCAGAACTTCAGCCGACCGAACCCGTCTTCTGCATCACACCGTCAAAGCTGAAGGTGGCTGCCAAGCGTTTCAGCGCTTTCCCAGGTCGAGCCCTTTACGCGGTAAAGTGCAATCCGCATCCGGCAGTTCTTGAAACCCTTTTCAAGAGCGGGATCACCGATTTCGATGTCGCATCCCTCGACGAAGTAAGGCTGATCCACGGCCTTTTCGGAAAGGCTGCCGGACAGTTCTTTAATAATCCCGCGAAGTCGAGGCCGGCGGTTCGCCACGCTTCTTTCGATTACGGGATTCGGTTCTACACGGTTGATTGCGAGAACGAAGTAGAGAAGATTTTGCAGGTTGCCGACACCAGCAGCGATCTCATAATTGCGGTGAGATTGGCCACCAAGCCTGCCGACGCCCGCTATGTCCTTTCTACGAAGTTCGGCGCGCAGCCGCGCGAGGCGGTTCGTTTGCTGCAGATGATCAAGGGGTATGGCGTCAAGGCAGGCATCTCTTTCCACGTTGGTTCACAATGTCTGGCGCCCGAAGCATTCTCTGCCGCGATGTCACTTGCTGGACAAGTCGCTAGCAACGCTGGCGTTTCGTTGAGCGTCCTTAATGTGGGCGGTGGCTTTCCTGCACCTTATCCAGGTGATAGGGTGCAAGGGATCGAGAACTACTTCGCCCGGATTGTCGATGCTCGCAACAGTATCGATCTTCCCCGCGGCTGCATCCTGCTCTGTGAACCGGGGCGTTCCTTGGTCGCTGAGGCTGGCAAGACGATTGCCCAAGTCGTTGTACGTCGAGACCAAGCCATCTACCTCAACGATGGCGTCTTTGGCACACTCCAGGAACTCACTCATCCGAAAGAGCGCCGTCCTGTCCGTCTGATACGCCAGCATGCAAGGCCCGCTGCATCCATGGCAAACTTCAAGGTTTACGGCCCTACCTGCGATTCCAATGACGTGCTGGGTGCGCCGCTTTCGCTTCCAAACGATGTCCAAGAAGGCGACTGGATCGAATTTGGGATGATGGGCGCCTACAGCCTGTCGATGAGGACGAAGTTTAACGGCTTTTTCGCCGACCAGATCGTAGCCTTGGGAGAATAGGCCTATGTCTATGGGCTCGATCAACACTAAAAGACTTATGGCCACTATCGTCGGTGCAGCGGGCGTCGTGCTCTGGGCTACCGAGACAATGCTGGTCACTCTGACGACATCGGTGCCTCCACTACAAACCGTGGCAATAGCATTCTTCTTTGCTGCAGCCATGTCACCGATTGTCTGGTTGATCACCGGCTCTCACCCGCTGGAGGCGTTCAGGCAACCCCCTCGGGTCTGGTTCTTAACCGTCGGCTCGCTCGTGGGGTACCATAGCTGCATTTATTATGCGACCCAGCAGGCTCCGCCCGCTGCTGCTGCGCTCTTACAGTCGACGACGCCTCTGATGATCGTGCTAGCCTCCGCGTTTCTGCCAGGAGAGCGCTTGCGATGGTGGCACATCGTGGGTGCGGCTCTAGGATTCATAGGGGTAATGTTTCTCGTGGAAACAGGGGGCGACGCTGCGGAAACAGACTCGCCAATGTTCTATCTAGCGCTCATCGGAATCGCAGCTGCCATGTGGGGCCTGTACTCTGTCGTTGCACGGCTGCTGCCGGATGTTCCGTCGACCGCGCTGGGAATGTTCTATGCGGCGTCTGGCCTTGCTACATTTAGTGCGCACTTGCTTCTTGAGACGTGGGTCCCACCCGGGATCATGGAGTGGGCCGCAATGGCAGGGCTCGGAATATTTCCAATGGGACTGGCGATCTACTTCTGGGACTACGGGCTCAAGAAGGGGGATATGCAGGCACTGGGCGCATTCTCCTATGTCGAGCCATTCATCGGCGCCGTCATCGTGGCCCTGTTCACCGGTGCAGCCCTGACGCTGTCTCTTTTTTGGTCCGGCATATTGGTGGTGACAGGAGCCGTAATCGCCAGCGCCAGCCTTTGGGGACAAGGCGTTCGCGCCAAAGTGGAGGAAACATCGGGTTCGAAGAGTTTGGCATGGCTTGAGCAGGTAGGCAAAATTTCGACTGAGAGCGAATTTACAGCAATCAAGGTTCTAGTCTGCCAAAGACTTGCCGAGTTCGGCCAAGCAACCGCTGGTCGGAAACTACATGATCGAGAACTTGACGAGTTACTCTTGGCTCTTCGGTACCTGCTTGCGATCGAAGACGGCCTGGCTCAATCGCGGCAACTGCCGGGTAGTGAGCCGGTTGATCACCCAACTTTGGCGGCATAAACCTTTTGCCCGCCCGTCCTGGGCCTCCTGTAGGATAACCTCTCACACTGCTGGATGGGCAGGCAAAAAAAGGGGGCAATCATGCAAGGATCGCCTGGAGGAAACTCGCGCCCGAAAGCGCCTTTGTGGGTGGCGATTGCTATCGCGTGGGTTCAGGGGCCACGTTAAGCCGACTGAATCGACTTCGCTGCATGCAAGCCTTCATGTCGCTCCGTCGAAACCAGATCGCCCGGCCGCATCTGAGCGGCGGGTTGCCTGCTGTGAAGACGATCTGCTCGTCCGCTCGCATGCAGAGAACTTCATGGGGTAGAATGAGCGGTCGTGCTGCCAGCTGCTTCGAACGTGTCCGAGACGATCCGCGCGACTGGAAACTTCGGCTGACCTGGTCGATCTCGACAGTCGTCATGCCGCAGCGTCGGGAGATGTAATCGGCGGTTTCCGGATCATTGATAGCGGCGAAGCTTATCCAGCTTGCGCTCTCGAACCATTTGCTTGAAGCGTCACGACCACCGTAGGTCTCTCGCAGCTGCCCGATCGACTGGTAGATCATCGTCAGCGAGATGCCGTACTTGCGGCCTGCGTCTCGGGCCGTCTCAAGGATGCGCATGTATCCAAGCCGCGCAATCTCGTCGAGGAGAAACAGCGCGCGGCTTTCCATTGCGCCGCCGCGATTGTAGATGGCGTTGAGAAACGAGCCTATGACGACGCGCGCGAGGCCAGCATGGGTCTCCAGTGTCTTCAGGTCGATATTGATGAAGACGTCGGTCTCGCCCGAGGCAATGTCCTCCGTTCGGAACGTCGAGCCCGACACCAGTGCGGCAAAGTTCTGATAAGAGAGCCAGTGCGTATCCTTGATCGCGTTGGCATAGACCCCGCTGAATGTCTCCGGCGTCATATTGACGAATGCCGCAACGTTTTCCTTGACGAAAGCGGATCCCGAATTGCTGTAGATATCCTTAAGCCGCTGACGAAGCTGCGGCTCGGGCTCGGAAAGATTGGCGCGCACCTGGCGCAGTGTCTGCCGCTCCTTCGGTGTGTGGCCGGAGAGGCAAATGTCGGCGATGATCGCTGTCAGAAGCTGCAATCCGGATGCGCGGAAGAAATCGTCCCGGACGCCGCTGGGACGGCCGCTATCGCTCACAATCCAGGACGCGACCGATGCGATGTCTTCCTCCTTCGTGCCGCCATGCTGCCCCACCCAGTCGAGTGCATTGAAACCCGTGGAAGGCTTGCGCGGGTCAAGGATCCGGATCCGGCGTCCGGCGCTTTCCCTGTGCTTCGATACCATCGGAGCAACCTCGTTCGAAGGATCAAGAACGATGAGGGAGCCGCCCCATTTGAGCGATGTCGGGATGGTCACCGACGTTGTCTTGAAACCTCCCGATCCGGCAAATACGATTCCGTGCGATGATCCGAACGAACCGTCGAAGCAGAGAAGTGGCGACAGTCCCCCTGCCCCCCAGGTCTTTTGATTGTCGGGTCGGAAAGAGATGCCGGCGACGCTGTCGTGATCGACCCGGTACCGTTCGCCGACCACGATCCCGCCAGCGTCGGAAAGCAACTTTCCGGCCTCTTCGAGCTTCATCCAATCGGCCTCGCCATGGACCGCCCGCTTGCCATTGATCCGCTTCGGCGCAGCATGGGCGAAGGCGGCGTTGCCGACCATCGCTACACGTAACGCAAAGCACCCCAATACAAAAACAGCGGACGCGCCAATGATGGTTGCCGGGTCGAGGCAAGAGATCGCCCACCTTCCTTCCGGCTCATGTGCGGAAGACGCTGCAATCCGCATCGCCTCTCTTGAGACTGAAATCAGGAGGGCTCCGGCACTTCCAATGCTCGCGCCGCAGCCGGCGATGCGAATGCTCGGTGATCCAGCAGATGCAAAGAGGTATACCAGTCCGGTTGCGGCCGCAGAAACGTACGGTGCCGCGATCCCAATTCGTCCTAACGTGAGCTTTGCCGCTTCGGTTTTCCCGAAGCTGGCCAGCCATGTTTCCATGTCGGTCATCGCAAACACCGTGACGGTCATCAGCACCAGGGGCACGATGGCAAGAACGATCCTATTTGCCGCCACCGAAAGCCTCCGCACCGATTGCCATAAGCCTTGCCCGCTCATCTGCATCGTCCTTCAAACGACGACCAAGCTCGATCAGGGCACCGAGCAGGACCGCCCGCTTCTCATATCGAAGACCCGCCTTTACGATCAGGCCACCAAGCTCGATCTTGTCGCGTGTGTCCTTCTTGCGGACGTCGGAGGTCATGGTTCGTGCCATCCGCTCAAGCCTCACCACCGCTGCCCTGAGGCGCGCCAGACGCGAGCGCCGAGGGGGGAACAACGGCACAGCCTGCTGCGCCGGCGTCTTTCTTTCCGGTCGCATTTCCCTTGCCTGCGAGAAACCGTTTTGCGATCTCCTCGAAGGCGGCCAGAAGCTCGCCCTCGTCAATTTCGATATCGCCGAGGCCGGCCTTGAGCGCGATCCGGCCGATCCGTTCAGCTTCACGGGCCTCCGCGGCCTTGAGCGCCTCCTGCAGTTTGGCGATCTCTTCACGGATCCTGGAGGATGGCTTCTTCATGTCGGAACGTCTCCCCGGTTCTGAACTCGGTGCTGCTGAGGCACAGGGTCTCAGGGCCGAGGGCGGAGCGCACTACGGTCAATCCTGCAATCGCTAAGGGCGATGGCCTGGTGAATGATCCCGGCCGTTCCGAAGGAGCGGATCCGAAGGGCGCAATTATACGTCGCTGGTGGCGACGCTCTGTTTTGCTCCCTGGCGGGCTCGCCGCTCCCGACGAACGCATTGAGTTCGCTCGATCAAAGGAGCCGTTGCCGCCCATGGCCGTCCCGCACTTCTCCGTCAGCATCGTCGCCCGCGGCTCCGGCCGCAGCGCCGTGCTGTCGGCGGCCTACCGGCACTGCGCCAGGATGGACTACGAGCGCGAAGCCCGCACGATCGACTACACCCGAAAGCAGGGATTGCTTCACGAGGAGTTCGTCATTCCATCCGATGCGCCGGCGTGGCTGCGATCGATGATGGCTGATCGCTCGGTGTCGGGCGCCTCGGAAGCGTTCTGGAACAGGGTCGAGGACTTCGAGAAGCGCTCCGATGCGCAGCTTGCCAAGGACGTGACCATCGCCCTGCCGATCGAACTCTCTGTCGAGCAGAACATCGAGCTTGTCCGGGATTTTGTCGCAAGGCACATCACAGCCAAAGGCATGGTGGCGGACTGGGTGTTTCATGACGCGCCGGGTAATCCGCACATCCATCTGATGACCACCTTGCGGCCGCTCACCGAGGACGGGTTCGGGCCGAAGAAGGTTGCGGTTGCCGGTCCCGATGGCAAGTCTCTGCGCAACGACGCCGGCAGCAAAGTCTATCAGCTCTGGGCCGGTGGGCGCGATGAGTTCAATGCGTTCCGCGACGGCTGGTTCGTTTGCCAGAACCGCCATCTGGCACTGGCCGGTCTCGACATCAGGGTCGATGGCCGCTCCTTCGAGAAGCAGGGGATCGACCTGTCCCCGACAATCCATCTCGGCGTCGGCGCCAAGGCGATCGAGCGGAAGGCGGATGGGGCGGGAGAGCCGGTTTTGCTGGAACGGCTGGAGCTGCAGGAGCAGCGCCGTGCCGAGAACGCAAGGCGGATCCAGCGCAATCCGGAGATCGTGCTCGAGCTGATCACGCGGGAGAAGAGCGTCTTCGATGAACGCGACATCGCAAGGATCCTGCATCGCTACGTCGACGATGCCGGCCTCTTCCAAAGCCTGATGGCGCGCATCCTCCAGAGCCCTGTGACCTTGCGTCTCGATCGGGAGAGGATCGACTTTGGCACCGGTCTGCGCGCCCCGGCAAAGTACACGACGCGTGAGCTGATCCGGCTGGAAGCGGAAATGGCCAATCGCGCGACCTGGCTGTCGCAGCGATCCTCGCATGGCGTTCGGCAGTCTGTGCTTGAGGCAACATACGCGCGCCATCACCGGCTGTCGGAGGAGCAGAAGACAGCGATCGGACATGTTGCCGGCAACGAGCGGATCGCCGCCGTCATCGGCCGCGCCGGCGCCGGCAAGACGACGATGATGAAGGCCGCGCGCGAGGCGTGGGAAGCGGCCGGCTATCGGGTCGTCGGGGGTGCGCTTGCGGGCAAGGCAGCGGAGGGTCTGGAGAAGGAAGCAGGCATTTCCTCCCGTACGCTGTCCTCCTGGGAGCTTGGCTGGAGCAAGGGGCGCGGCCGGCTCGACGCCAGGACGATCTTTGTTCTCGACGAGGCCGGCATGGTGTCGTCGCGGCAGTTGGCGCGGTTCGTCGAAGCCGCTACATGGGCCGGCGCCAAGCTCGTCCTTGTCGGTGATCCCGAACAGCTGCAGCCGATCGAGGCCGGTGCTGCCTTCCGGGCGATTGCCGATCGCATCGGCTATGCCGAGCTCGAGACGATCTACCGCCAGCGCGAGCAATGGATGCGCGACGCTTCGCTCGATCTCGCCCGCGGCAATGTCGGAAAGGCGGTCGAGGCCTATCGCGCCAATGGCAGGATGATCGAGGCCGGGCTGAAGGCCGATGCGGTCTCGAAGCTGATTGCCGATTGGGACCGCGACTATGATCCGGAAAAGTCTTCCCTGATCCTCGCCCATCTTCGCCGTGACGTGCGGATGCTGAACGAACTGGCGCGTGCAAGGCTCATCGAGCGCGGGATCATCCAAGCCGGTTCGGCATTCAGGACCGCGGACGGAAGTCGCAGCTTTGCCGCCGGCGACCAGATCGTCTTCCTGAAGAACGAGAGCTCGCTCGGCGTCAGGAATGGCATGCTGGCCAAGGTCGTCGAGGCCGCACCCGGTCGCATCATTGTCGAGATTGGCGATGGCGAGCACCGCCGCCAGATCCCGGTCGAGCAGCGCTTCTACAACAATGTCGATTATGGCTATGCCACCACCGTGCACAAGAGCCAGGGCGCCACCGTCGACCGGGTCAAGGTGCTGGCATCGCTTTCGCTGGACCGCCACCTCACCTATGTCGCGATGACGCGTCACCGTGAGGATCTCGGCGTCCATTACGGCCGCCGATCCTTCGCCAGGGCCGGCGGGCTGGTCCAGATCCTGTCGCGCAGGAACGCCAAGGAAACGACGCTCGACTATGCCGGCGGCAGCCTCTACCGGCAGGCACTCCGCTTTGCCGAGGCGCGCGGCCTTCACATCGTCAATGTGGCCAGAACCATCGCCCGTGACCGTCTCGAATGGACGGTGCGCCAAAGAACAAGGCTCACCGATCTGGCCGGCCGGCTCGTGGCCATCGGCGTAAGGATCCGGCTCTCCACGGCCGCAACGAAAGCAAATGCGAATACCGCAAAGGAGGCACGGCCCATGGTGGCAGGAATGACCACCTTCCCGAAATCGATCGATCAGGCTGTCGAGGACAGGCTTGCGGCCGATATGGGCCTGATGCAGCAATGGGAGGAAGTCTCGATGCGTTTCCATCATGTCTATGCCCAGCCCGAAGTCGCCTTCAAGGCGATCAATGTCGACGCAATGCTGCGGGATCAGGGGGCAGCGTCAAAGACGATCGCAAGGATCGCCGGAGAGCCGGAGGCGTACGGTGCGCTCAAGGGCAGGACCGGTGTCTTCGCAAGCCGCGCCGACAAGTCTGATCGAGACCGAGCGCTGAAGAATGTGAAGCCGCTCGCCGACAGTATCAGTGACTATTTCCGCCAGCGAAGCAAGGCCGAGAGGCGGAGCCATGCCGAGGAACTGGCTGCCCGCAAGAAGGTCGCGGTGGAGATCCCCGCCCTGTCGGCCAATGCGACAGGCGTGCTCGAACGTGTGCGCGGCGCCATCGATCACAACGATCTTCCGGCAAGTCTGCAATACGCGCTCGCCCACGAACAGGTGAATGCCGAGCTTGAAGGCTTTGCCAGGGCGGTCGCCGAGCGTTTCGGGGAGCGAACCTTTCTTCCGCTTGCAGCCAGGGACACCAGCGGTGAGGTGTTCAGGCAGGTCACTGCCGGCATGAGCGCTAGTCAGAGGAACGAGGTCCAACGGGCCTGGAACATGATGCGGACGGTGCAGCAACTGTCGGCCCATCAGCGCACGGTGGCAGCGCAAAAAGCCTCGGAAGCGCTGCGCCAGACCAGGAGCCAGGGGCTCACGCTTAAATGACGGTTTCGGCTGAAAATCCCGTGTCGCTTCGCGCCAGGAAGAAGGTGGTGCTTTTTGTGCTTGGCGCATCGGTGCTCATGACGTTCGTCGGGATTGCCGCTCTAGGAATGATCGGCTTCCGGGTCAACCTCACCCCGAGCGAACCGACAGGTCTCTGGCGAGTACTCCATCTGAATCGGTCGATCCGCAACGGCGATCGCATCTTCATATGCCCACCTGCAACTGACCTCATGCGCGAGGCGCGCAGGCGCGGTTACCTTCGTCACGGGCTTTGTACATTCGGCGTCGCCCCGCTGATAAAGACCGTCGTGGCAACGTCCGGTCAGGTCGTTGCGGTAGACCGCGCGGTGCACATCGACGGCAAGCAACTCCCTCACTCGCAGGTCATGCTGTTTGACGGACGAGGGCGCCGTTTGATGCGATATGAGGGCGGCGTGGTTCCGCCCGGTACCGTGTTTCTTCATTCCGGTTTTCCAGGGTCCTTTGACTCCAGATACTTCGGTCCTCTCCCGATCGAAAATGTCCTCGGACTGGCGCAGGAGGTCTTTGCCTATGCACCGTGACCTTGCCCGCGCGGCGTTGCTCATTGCGGCCTCTGCAGCTGCTGGCTGGGTTGCCTGGAACGGGAATGTTCTCCTTCTTCCGGTGGCCGCTGCTTTCCCCGCAGTCTGGTCGCTCGCCAGAACACGCTGGCAGGCGGCCGCCGTATCCGCCGCCTACTTCCTCGCCGCATCGCGTGGCTTGCCACAAGGCGTTGCAAACTTCTATTCGACAGATGTCTGGGCGGGTCTGCTGCTTTGGCTCATGGCCTCGATCGCCTTCGTCATCGTGCATTCGGCGCTATGGACGAGCCGCGCCAGGTTGCAGAAACCGATTCGCTACTTGGTCGTATGTCTTGTAATGGCCGTTCCCCCGTTTGGAATTATGGGATGGGCGCATCCGATCACAGCGGCAGGCGTTGTATTTTCAGGCAGGGGGTGGTGGGGTCTGGCTGCGATGGCAGCCGGCCTGGCGCTCATGACGACGCGTCATCGGCCGGCTGCAGCCATGGCCATGACGGGCTTATGGCTCTGGTCCGCCGCTGAGTGGACGACGCCGAACCCAGATCGGTCGTGGCGAGGTGTCGATCTGCAATTCGGAGCCTCACTTGGGCGCGACACCAGTCTTGCTCGGCAAGAGGCGATTGTCGAACTCGTCCGACGTCACCCATCCGGAACGACGGTGGTGCTGCCGGAAAGCGCCATGGGCTTCCTTACCCCGACCGTCAGCCGCTTTTGGCAGGCGAACCTTGCTGAAGCAGGGATTACCGTGATCGCCGGCGCGGCGATCGTCGATGAGGGAGGATATGACAATGTACTGGTGAGGATTTCCGCCGCAGGCAGTGATATTCTTTACCGCGAGCGGATGCCCGTACCAGGATCCATGTGGCAGCCTTGGCTGGCTCTTACTGGTGAGGATGGCGGAGCCAGGGCGCATATCATCGGTGCCGCAGTCGCGTCGGTTGAGGATATCACGATCGCACCGCTGATCTGCTACGAGCAACTTCTCGTCTGGCCTGTCCTTCAGTCCGTTCTCCATCATCCCGATGTCATCGTCGCGGTTGGGAACGGCTGGTGGACCGCCGGGACGTCGATCGTCGAAATTCAACGGGCGAGCACTGACGCTTGGGCTCGCCTGTTCAACCTGCCTTTCGTCCTTTCATTCAACACCTGAATCACGGAGCTCCGATGCTGCATTGGTCAAGGAGTGTGCGGCCCCCCGTTTAAGCGGCGATCGACCAGCAATTCGTCACGGCGGTGGGGTCTGATGATCCGCTTGCCATAACGGTGAGATGCGGAGATCGTCTAATGCTGGTGCCAAAACCCGCTTGCGCAGGCGTGTAGCTGCGTGATGTGGCGGCCATGATCATCCTCCTTTTTTGAAGAGCGATTGGGATGTGCATGGCTGTATTTGGGAACGGCACGCGAGGCTCACTCTTCGATGCCAATGACTGTAAGCATTCCCGCAAGGGCCAACATTCCGGGATCGTCAAGGTCCCTGCTGCGTTCTGGCCACAAGCGGGCACGGCCAACCCGACATGGCTTGCCCCTGAACGCCTGAATGGCATCTTGCGACGCCGATTTCGCCCCCGAAGCAATCTCGGCTGGTGTTGAGCAGGATTCGATCATGATTATGATCGCGTCTAGGCTGTCAATGATTGTCTTGTCACCAAGTTCCGAGCGCCCCAGTGAGAGCATTTCATCTCGCGCGGCCTTCAACATTTGCGACAGGTCGGTGAGCGGCAGGCTTGAGCGGTCGCCACAGAACTGGCCCATCGCCAATAGCGCAGCGCTGACGAGCGTTCCGAGACTTGATCCCGTGCTGCCAGCTGCCGCCTTCGCCATCGACATGAAGGTCTCGCCCAGGGTGTCGCATGCGGGCTGCGCTGCCTCGACCGCTGTCAACAGGCGTACCAGCATGGTCCCGGTGTCACCGTCGCCAAGACGGCTATCAGCCAGGTTCAAGTCCTGTTCCATAGATCGAGCCGCGTCGGCGAATTGGGCCGCAACATGGACGATGCCTTGGCATGTTACGGTCATTGGACTCTCCAGAAGGGCGATGCTGCGGGCGCAGTGAACAGCGGTTCAATATCCTGATCGACAAAGCATACGCTGATCGACAGACCGGCCATTTCCATCGATGTTGCAAAGGAACCGACAAAGGAATGCGACAACGAGATCCCCTTTGCCGACAGCACTTCGTGCGCGCGCCGGACGGCGATGTAGAGTTCATCGACCGGCGTGGCGCCAAGGTTGTTCACGAGTAGAACGGCTGGACCGGCCGCACCCTGTATCTCTCGATCCTCAATCAGTCTTTCGATCATTTCATCCACCAGTGTATCGGCCGGTCCCATTGGCTTCCGCCAGATTCCAGGTTCTCCATGAATTCCGATTCCAAGTTCAACGTCGTCAGGGCCCATGTCCGCAAGCGGCGCACTGGCAGCCGGCAAGCGGCAGCCGGACCATGCAACCCCTATCGAGTGTGTCGAGGCTACGGTCTTCTCGGCAATCTGCGCGACTTCCTCGAGTGAAGCGCCTGCTTCTGCCGCAGCACCAGCGGTCTTGAAGGCAAGGACAAGGCCCGCAACGCCTCGTCGCTTGTGGCGCTCCGAACGGGGAGCACTGGCGATGTCGTCCGTACCAAGCACACTGCGCACTGCCGTAGCGCTGGTCATTTTTGCAGCCATCTCGAAGTTCATCCGATCACCACCGTAGTTTCCATAAAGGAGCAAGACGCCGGCACCAGCGTCAGCCATATCAATCGCATCTATGCAGGACTGTAGTGTCGGCCCTTCGAAGACGTTGCCGACAGCGCAGCTATCCAGAAGCCCATGTCCGATGTAGCCGCAAAAGAGCGGCAGATGGCCCGATCCGCCACCGGTGGCGATGCCAACCTTGCCTCTTCTCACGCCGTTGCGCCGGATGATGGTTCGACCGGTCTGGCCCGCCCGTACCAGATCTGGGTGAGCTGCGACCAATCCCGACAGACTTTCGTCGACATAATTCGAAGGGCTATTCATAAATTTCTTCAAGACGTGCTCCTTTGGTGCTCAAAATGACGAAGCCAGCGAGGCTTTTTGAGATTTGAACTGGATGGGCTCCCTTTCGACGCCATACGCCGCTCCAGCGCCCGAACCGCAAGCGAGGCAGACCAGGCAATGGTGAAGTACAATCCCGCGGTGAGCGCAAAGATGTGCAAAGGCAAGAAACTTTCCGACATGATCGCGCGCGAAGTCAGAGTCAGTTCCGGAACAGCGATCAGCGCACAGATCGAACTGTCCTTGAGAAGAGAAATAAGGTTCACGAGCAGTGGTGCCTGAATGTGGCGGATTGCCTGCGGCAGCAGCACGTGGCGAAACGTCTGGGCGGGCGTAAGGCCAGCCGCGAGGGCCGCCTCGCGCTGACCCGCCGCGATGATGCCAAGGCCAGCTCGAAACACTTCAGACAGATATGCGCCGTAGACAATCGCAAGCCCCAAGGCTCCGGCAGCGAAGGCCTCGAGCACAATCCCGACGCCGGGTAATCCGAAGTACAAGAGATAGAGGACGACAAGGACCGGTACGCCACGGGCTATGACGACGTAGGAACTGGCAATGGTTCGAGGAAGCATCCTGGTGCGGGTCCGAAGGTATTCGATCATCAAACCGATCAGGAATGCCAGGCAAAACGCCGCCATGGTCAAGGCCAGGCTTGTCCAAAGCGCGTCAAGCAGCCGTGGACCCCAGTCGGCGAGATTGGCGGCCATGGTTTCCAGGAAAGTCATATCAATACTCCAGCCGGCGTTCGGCGAGCGTAAACGCCTGACCGACGACAAAGGTGAGCGCAAGATAAAAAAGGGCCGCTGCGCTGTAGACTGCGGCAGTGGCGAATGTCTCGTTCACTATCTGCCGAGCATTGAACATCACCTCCGGGGCGGCGATGGCAGCCACGAGAGAGGTATCCTTGACGAGGCCTACGGCATAGTTTCCAAGCGGAGGTAACGACAGGCGCAAACCCTGTGGCAGGATCACCAGGCGGAAAGCAATGAGGGGACGAAGGCCAATCGCAGCCGCAGCCTCACTCTGACCCTTCGACACAGACCGAAAGCCCGCAAGATAGATGTCGGTGACGACAGCGCTGCCGATCAGTCCAAGGCCCACCACCGCCGCCGTCATGGACGACAATCGCACGCCAGTGGCGGCCAGTCCAAAATAGAGCAGAAAGAGAAAGGTGAGGCTCGGAATGTTTCGGAGCGTTTCGACATAGATGCGAATTGCAAGGACTGCGATGCGATTGGATGTCAGATGCTCGATCGTTGCAAGAACAAGGCCGAGCGCGAGCGCGACAGCCAATGCGCCGGCACTCACCTCCACGGTGACGATGGCGCCTGACAGGAGCGCGTCGACAATTCGCTCCAACAAATGGGGGGTCATTGGCAGCTACCTGACAGGCTCGAGAGAAAGCGCTGGAGCCGCGGCTCCTTTGGACGGTCCAGAAGTTCGCGGGCGGACCCTTCCTCGACGACAGCTCCCCCGTCCATAAACAGGATGCGATCGGCGACTTCGCGCGCGAAGGCAATTTCGTGGGTGACGAGCATCATGGAGCGCCCTTCGCTTGCCAGCTCCTTGATGACATTCAGCACCTCTCCTACGAGCTCGGGGTCGAGCGCCGAAGTAGGTTCGTCAAAAAGCAGAAGCTTGGGGCGTTGGGCGAGCGCTCGGGCAATCGCTACCCGTTGCTGCTGCCCGCCAGAGAGCTGCCCCGGAAACGCCGACGCCTTGTGGGAAAGGTGAACCTTGGCAAGCAGTTCGTCGGCCAGTTCGGCGGCTGCCGAAGCGGACAGACCTCGTACTATTCTGGGCTGAAGCGCCACGTTTGTCCGGACATCGAGGTGCGGCCAAAGATGAAAATGCTGAAAAACCATCCCGATATCTGCGCGCTGGGGCGCTAGCTCTGCATCCGTGAGCTGCCGCCCGCTCGGATGCCGGCCGACCAACTGGCCGTCGAGCCTGATCTCCCCGCTTGTCGGGGGAGCCAGATAATTTACAGCGCGCAGGCAGGTGGATTTTCCAGAACCACTTGGCCCGATCAATGCGATGCGTTCGCCACGTCGAAGTGAGAAGGAGACTTCCTTCAGCACGGCGAGATTGCCGTAGGATTTGTTGAGTTTTTCTACAGTGAGAAGAGTGTCGTCAGGCATGAGCGCCTCCACGCAGGAAAAGTGCGACCGGCGAGCCGGTCGCAAGGGACATTTATTGTCCGCAGACGGGCGGCTTCCAGGTTTCCGGGCGGTCGATGCCAGCACGAAAGTTCTGTGGCGAAGGCGTGAAATTTGCCTCGCTGATGTTACCGTATTTCTGGCCGATAACCTTGACCTCGCAGGTGTCCCAAAGCTTGCGAATTTCGGCACTGAGCGCGTCGGCAAGTGCCTCGTTTTCTTTCGACAGACCGAAAACGTATTGCCGGCCAACCCCTGTCAGTAGCGGGAAATCAGGGTTGTTGTCCGTGAAGGGCAGATTGGCCAGCCCCCAGTCGGGATTCTTCGAGATCGCATAGTCGATCACCGGCGGGTCGCCGACCAGCGCCTGGATGCGCCCTGTCGTCAGGTCACGCAATGCTGCATCCGAGCTGTCATAAAGCGCCAGTTCCAGGCCGGAGATGCGCCGGAGCTCGGGCAGGAAGGAAAAGCCTGTGATCGAGCCGACCTTCTTGTCTTCAAGATCGGACAGGGCATGCCAACCTGTCTCCGTCTTGGACGTGATCCCGTTCTGGAAATAGCCGGTTGGATCGGTCAGGGCCAGAGTGGCGGCCCTTTGCTCTGTCCAGGCTACGTTGCCGCCGATGATGTCGACACGACCGGTCTGGACGCCGGCAATCGCTCCCGACCATTCCATCGGTACCGGCTTTATGGAAAGGCCAAGGCGATCGGCTGCAATCTGCAGGATCTCCCCGTCATAACCGACAAGTTTGCCGTCGCGTGCCACAAGTCCCGGCATGTCGCCTGTGATTGCCACCGACAACGTGCCAACCTCGACAAGCTTGTATTTTGTGGTGTCGTCTGCCCGCGATGACGCCAGGCTCAGCCCCGCCAGAAAAGCTGCTGCACTACCGATCATGACTGTCCGTTTCGTTACTCTCATTGTCGTCATTCCCCTTCCTTCCTGTGAGATCGACTGGGTTTGGCCGGCGACGGGTTGACCGCCGCTGGATCTGGGATCTTGCTGAACCTGGTCATGGACAGCCCTGCGAGCGACGTCGGCGAGCTGCCGTCGATGGCAAGCTCGGCCAGGACCGCACCGACGGCGGGTCCGAGCTGAAAACCGTGACCGGAAAAGCCGAACGCGTGGTAGAGATTGGAGGTTGTCGGACTGGGCCCGACGACCGGCAAGCCATCGGGCATCCTGCCTTCGATGCCGGTCCAGCTGCGGACGACTAGAACATTTGCGAGCGCCGGGATCATGTCGATCACCGCCTTGGCCGCCTCCATGGTCACGGCCGCAAGCGGTCTTGCCCGAAGGCTGTCCCTGTCCGCGATTCCGAGACCGGAACCGAAGATTATGCTTCCGTGTCCGGCCGCCTGCCTCACATAGAGGCCGCCTCCGCAGATTCCGAGGTTGGGACCGATCAGCGGCCCGATCGGTTCGGTGACGCACATGTTTGGTGCCATCACCTCTTCCTTGACATTGTCGCCGAACCATCCTGCAATTTTTGCGCCCCAGGCTCCTGCAGTGTTGACCAGACGGCGGGCTCGGATCGGCCTGTTGTCCCCTGCGACAAGGATCTCGAACCCGTCCGGCGATAGAGCTGCGTCTTCGACCGGGCATCCTTCGCGCACAACTGCACCCAGTTGTCGGGCCGCACGCGCAAAAGCCGGAGCGGCCAGCCGTGGATTTGCCTGCCCGTCCTCAGCGCAGAGCGAGGCACCTGAATAGCGGTCATCGATGTAAGGGAAGCGATGACGCAAGTTCGCGCGGTCAAGAATTTCGAGGGTAATGCCGTGATTTGCCGCGACCGCCTGGTGGGCGACAAGTTCGACCATGTCCTGGTCGTTCCGGGCGAGTTTCAAGTGGCCGGTCGCGACAAACTCGCAGCTGCAGCCAACCAGGTTGTCCAGTTCGCCCCATATTCCCCGACTGCGCTTTGCAAGTGGCAACTCCGCGGGGTGGCGCCCCTGCTGGCGTACACCGCCATAATTGACGCCGCTCGCCTGTCCCCCGCACCGACCGCGTTCGAGGAGAACGACGGATGCCCCTTTCTTTCTTGCGTGAAATGCCGCTGAACAGCCGGCGAGCCCACCGCCGATGACGGCAAGGTCAAAGACTGTCATCGCGGCCTCCTGCCAGCGTCGCAAGGACGAGCGGCTTTATCGGAGCTTGCCCCCGAAGCCGGCCAACATGACTGACCTCGGTCGATGCAACAGATGCAATCAATTCGGCCGCGGCCGGGCCGCAGACCCGGCCCTGGCAGCGTCCCATGCCGAGGCGTGAAAATGCCTTTACGCGATTGATGTCGCTTTCCCCGGACAGCCGCACGATGTGGCGCACGGCACCAGCAGTCAGTCCTTCGCAGCGGCAGATGACGGCCTCATCTGGTATTTCTTTCACTTGAGCGACGGGAAACGCAAATACCGTGTCCAATACCTTTCGAAATCGCACCGCCCGCTCGATTTTCCGGCGCAACGATGCGACGTGTCGAGATTGACTGGCTCCCATGTCCGACAAGAGCGCCCGGGCCGCGAGTTCACCAGCAATCGAAGCGATCACGCTTCCACGGATTGAGACCCCGTCTCCGGCAAGGTAAACGCCGGCAACCGAACTACGGCCATCGCGATCAGTTGTCGGCAACCACTGGGCTTGCTGCTGATCGTAATGGAAGTTGACGCCAAGCAGGTCTGCAAGTTGTGTCTCGGCCTTCAGGCCATAGCCGATCGCAACAGCGTCGCAGTTCAGGGTCGATTCACTCACATCCCCGTTGCAGCGATAGCGCAATCCGCTGGCTCTGCCATCAGGTCCATGCAGGATCTCGAGCGGTTCGACACCTGTCCTTATCGGGACGCCGTTCGCTTTGAGCCAGCCAATGTAATAGATGCCTCTTGCGAGGGTTATCCCTCCGGACGCTAGCGCCAGAAGGTCGGGAACGTGTCGGAAAGGCTGCCCGGTTTCCAGCACTGCGACAACACGTGCGCCGGCACGAGCGTATTGGTAGGCGACCAGATAAAGCAGCGGGCCGCTGCCCAGAAATATGACGTTCCTTCCAATGACCGAGGCCTGCGCCTTGAGCGCGATCTGGGCAGCGCCCAGGGTGAATACACCCGGTGCAGTCCAACCCGTCGTCGGCATGATGCGGTCCATGGCCCCGGTTGCTAGAATGAGCCGGCACCATGGTTGGCGGCTGGTCCTGTTGCCACGCACGAGATGAGCAAGGCCCGGTTCGACCGCCCAGACCGCCGTCTCGGGGTGGTAGGTGATCGAGGACTGCAATGACGCAAATGTATCCTGCAGCCGCCGTGCGCGGCGGGCATCCAAGCCGTAGAGCTTCGCCTCACTCCGCTTCAACGCATCCGTTGGACGGCGAAAGATCTGGCCGCCCGGGCACATTCCCTCGTCGACGACAACCGGCCTGTGCCCGGCAGCCACCAGCGTTCGCGCCGCGCTGACACCCGCAGGTCCAGCGCCGACAATGACGATTGGGCGATCATCCGTCATCGGACCAGTCCAGATGCGTTCGTGCAAAGGCGCATGCCGTCTTCGACAAGGGTTGAGCACGCGCGGATGCGTTCTCCGGTTGCGGTCCACAGCCAGCAGTCCTGGCAGGCACCCATGTTGCAGAAACCGGCTCGCTTCTCGTCGCGGAATTCGAAGCTTCGGATATGACCGAGTTCGGCATTCAGTGCGGTGAGAACGGTCTCGCCCTCGTGTGCTGAAATTCTGTGGCCATCGACCATCAGTTCAATTTGAGCCGACAGTGGGCGACCAAGTCGCCTCAGCCCTTTCGCGTGGGTTCCCTGCAACCTGCTTTCTCCTTCGTGCAGTTGATAGTTGCAGGCTAGTAATCCATAATATGGAAGTCAATTTTTGAATCATCCATATGGCAGAAACTCTAGCTACACGTGCTCGAAAGTTGAGAACGACCTGTGGTAGCAGTCGAAAGGATACTTATGTCGAATACCGTCACTCAGCAGCTTGCTGCCTTTTCCAGCTCCGTCACCAAGGTTTCGGGAAAGCAGCTTGAGGCCTCATGCAGAACACTGCTCGACACGCTCGGGGTTGCTGCATGCGGCGCAGCGACCCCGGCGGGTCGGGCGTCTCAATTGGCCGGGCCGGGAATATGGGGCCTTGGCTCATCGCCGATCTGGTTTTCCAACAAACGATTGACGCCGTCCGGAGCCGCCTTCGTAAACGCGGCCTTTGCATCAAGTCTCGACCTGGACGACGGGCATCGTGCGGCGGCCGGCCATCCCGCCGCAGCCATCGTTCCAGCGGTGCTGGCCTTGCGCGAAAGCCAGGAGACCACGGGCCATAAATTGTTGTCGGCAATTGCAATCGGATATGAAGTTGCCGTTCGTGCGGCCGCCTCGCGTGACATCAATAGTCTCAGAACCACCGACACGGGTCTTTGGTGCGGATATGGCGTGGCGGCAGCCACAAGCTGGCTCATGCAGCTTCCCGAGCCGGTAGCAGCCCATGCCATGGCCATCGCCGGCCAGACCGCAACCGGTCAGTTCGGCACCGGTTGGACCCGGCTCGGTCACACGGTCAAGGAGGGCATTCCCTGGGCGAGCGCCAGTGGCGTACAATCGGTGGCGCTCGCGGCCGCAGGTCATAAAGGCCCGCTCGATATACTCGATGAGGTTTCGCTCTACGACCAGAAGCGGCTCATTCAGGGTCTTGGGGAGAGCTGGGCAATCGAGCAATCCTATTTCAAGCGCTACAGCTGCTGCCGATGGGCTCATGCTGCGATCGATGCGGCGGTGCAGCTGAAGGAACGTCTTGGTGTATCGGCCCTTGAGATTGACGCGGTCGTTGTCGAGACGTTCGCCCGCGCGTTGTCGTTGCCGAACCAGGCCGCACCGGCTTCGCACGAGGCTGCGCAATATAGCATTCCGTTCTGCGTTGCCGTTGCGCTTCTTCGGGGGACGGCTGCGCTGATGCCGCTGGAAGATGGGCACCTCGTCGACAATGATACGCTCGCACTTTCTTCGCGAGTTCGGCTGGCCGCGAGCCCACGCTATGCTGGAGCCTTTCCGGCGACTACGCCGGCCAGCGTTTCCATCTCGGCCAGGGGAAGATCGGCGAGCCTGGAGATCGAGATACCGAAAGGTGATCCTGGCAATCCCATGAGTGATAAGGAGCTTGGCGACAAGTTTTTGGCGCTGACATTGCGCAGGCCGATGTCACAAACGCAATCGGAAGCGATCGCTGTGGCCATCCGCTCGCTATTGGACGATGCGCCAACGGAGCCGCTGTTCAATGGCCTTTGCAACCCGTCATAGTCATTCTACAAAGCTGCCATCTGACCTAATTGGTCAGTTGGCAGACGTGTGAGGTTGATATGGCGAAGGATGAGATCGCGGCAACGGGGACCCAGTTGTTGGACAGAGCGGTCGCGATCTTGAAGTTTCTTGGCGAAGTCGGCCAGAGTGGCGCGACCATGTCCATGGTTGGCGAAGTCATGGGGCTGAAACAGCCAACAGTGCATCGAATTGTAACTGCGCTTGAACGCCATGGCCTGGTTGAGAGGGAACGTGAAACAAGGCGCTACCGTCTTGGACTGGCCCTGTTTGCCATGGGAGCGGCAGCAGCAGACGGTACAGGCTTGAGGACCCTCGCACGCCCTGCCCTTTTGCGACTATCCTCAGAGACTGGCGATTCCGTTTTCCTGATGGCTCGAGCAGGGTTCAATTCCGTCTGCGTCGACCGTCAGCAAGGAACCTACGTGGTCGACAGCCTGACAGGTCATACCGGAGGGCAGATCCCGATGGGTGTCGGGCCCGCGAGCCAAGCAATTCTGGCTTTTTTGCCACCCACGGAGGCTGAGGTGGTCGTGAAGGCGAATGCACCCCTTTACAAGCAGTTTGGCAAGCTGACAGAAAGAGCGGTCACTGACGCCTTGATCGAAATTCGCCAGAATGGCTATGCAGTGGATCGCGGCGCGCTTGTGGCCGGGATCTCTGCTGTAGCAGTGCCAATCCTGCCGCCTGGAAGGGATGCGGTCGCCGCAATCGCGATCAACCTGACAAGCGCGCGCCTTACGGACGATCGCCTTCCCCGTCTGGTCGAGATGCTGAAGGACGAAGTTCGCAAGATCGAGGCCGGCCTCAATCCCCTGGACGAGCCGAGGCTCTCCTAGTCCGGACGGTTATCAGGCAGGTAGACCTGAAGCCGGCCCAACGCTCTTCCATATCCAGGAAAATGCGGGCAAGACGAATTTCGGGTAAGCGCCGCTTGCCCTACACAGTTGTTGCAATCGTCCCCAAGCGGGTGATCCTTGCCGAAGAACCTCCTTGTGCAACCCGGATAACACGAGCGCTGCGTCGATTCCCAGGTTGTTTGCACCGGCAATGTCCGTCTCGAGACTGTCTCCGATTGCAAGAACCATACGCGATGGCACGCCGAGAAGGCGAAGGGCATGCTCATAGGCTGGCCGGTAAGGCTTTCCATGATAGACAACCGTTCCACCCAGCTGTTGGTATCGACAGGCGAGGGTGCCCGCGCAATCAATCAGTGTGTCACCCAGCAGGACGGTCCGGTCAGGGTTTGCGCACACCATCTCAAGGCCCCTCGAAAGAGCTTGACCAAGCGTGCACTCGAGCTCCTCTGCAGTCTCCACCATTCCGGTTGCAAGCACGAAACGCGCATTCTTGATCGACCGGGTCAGAGTTCGTCCGGAGCCAGAAAGAAGATGGCTCAGTTCGGCGGGGCCCATGTGGAAGTAATTGCCGAGATCGCCGTGCAAGCGTTCCGCACGAGAGGTCAGCGCCTCGAAGACGAGCTCGCCAGATGTAACGAGACCAGCGTAGAGATCCTGCGTGAAGCCCATTTCGGCAAGGCGCATCGCCACTTCCTCACTCCTTCGCGGGGAATTGGACAAGAGACAAACCACAATGCCTTTCGATCGCAGCCGATGAAGTGCATCGATAGCGCCTTCCAGCGGTCTGGCACCGTCATGTATCGTTCCAAAAAGGTCAAGGATGATCCCTTGATAGGTTTCGGCGATGTCGCAAAGTCGCACCATCGGGGCTAGTGGCATTGCGGTCCTCCTAGCGACGCCACGATTGCTGCGGCAGAAGGTGGGCGACTATCGCGACGATGATGACGCTGCCTCCTAGCATGCTGGAGGTTGCGGGACGTTGGTCGAAAAACAGCCAGACCCAGAGCGGTGACAGGGGCGCCTCGACAAGTGATAGGAGTGCCACTTCACCACTTGGAAGTAGTCTCGCGCCGAGGCTGTAGAGGACCAGTCCACCCGCCATCTGCACGATTGCAAAGCATAGCAGCGTCGAAAACTCTTTGATGCTGACGCTCACAGCGGGTGCAAGCCATATGGCCACTGCGGTCACGGCGCAATTGGATGCTGCGATGACCCAAAGGATACTGCCGCTGCCGGCTCGCAGTGAAACGGTCATGGCGGCCATTGATATTGTCATGAGAAGGGCAAGGAGGTTGCCAAGCTGGCCAGCTGTGGAGCACCCTGTGCCTGCAAAGATGAAAAGCGTCCCAAGCAGGATGACCCCAGAGAGAACCAGCGTTGCCCGGGTGGGTCTTTCTCGCAGAAAGAGGCTCGAGGCGACGGCCGCAACGAGCGGAAGCGAAGCGTGGATCATTGCAACGTTGGCAACCGATGTCAGCTGAAGTGCCGGGACGAAGGCCAGCATTCCGGTTGCTGAAAAGAGTGTCGCAATGGCACCCGCCCGGTCCATTGCGGCCGCTTTGAACGGATCGCGCCATAGGAATGCTGCCACGGCCAGAACTGCGAGCGCGCCAAGGAGGCTGCGCCAGAAGAGGATTGCCCAGACGTTCATCGGCGTGAGAAACCCCATGAACAGTCCCGCAGTGCTCCAAAGCGTGGCAGCTGAAACCACATAGATGGGACCGAGCTGGCGAGCGTTCATGGATCTTCAGGGTTTGCCTGCCCGCCTGCGAGGGTGTCGACCAGATCGGCATAGTGATGGGGGCAGTTCGTTCCAAGCCTCACGAGGAGCTCTTGAGGGACGGTATGGACCGCTTTTGCCATCGTCTCGACTGGCAGGCTTGGCCCAACAAACTCGACGGCCTGTCCCTCGGTGCACAGCCTTGATGGGACGTCACTCAAATCGAGAGCCACATATTCCATCGCAACTCGGCCGACGACCGGCGCTCGATGGGAGCCAATCATTGCGGAAACGGCATTCCCCGCCGACCATGGAAGTCCATGTGCGTAGCCGAGGGCGACGATCCCTATGCGCATCGACCGGGTGGCGCGGAAACTTGCTGCGTAGCCGACGATTTCGCCGTAATGGACGGTCCTGACTTCTGCAAGCCTTGCGAAGAGTTGCACGACGGGCCGCAGCAGATTTGGCTTAATACCGGCATTGTTCAGACCGAAAAGAGCCGATCCCGCTCGCACGAGATCGAAATGATAGCGCGGACCGAGCCAGACTGCTGCTGAAGCTGCGAGGCTCTTCTTGTCTGGCTGGAGCATTTGACACATCCCAACGAACCGGTCGCGTTGCAGACGGTTCGTTGTGTTGAGTATCTCGTCGGCACAAGCGAGATGGCTGATCACGAGGTCTGGCCGGCGGCGAGCCATATGCGCAAATGCCCGGACCTCGGCAAACGTAAGGCCAAAGCGCGAGAAGCCTGTGTCAATGCTCACCATGAGCATTGGGAGCCTTCGGGCTGCGAGTGCCTCCCGCAAGCGACCGCAGACGGGTGTCAGCCGGTAAGACTGATAGATCTCGATGTCGCATTCTTCAGCTCCAGCGAGGATGTTCAGCTGGACCAATTTTGGAAACCTTGCGCGGATCTGAATTGCCTCACGAAGATCGGCGACGAAGAATGTGTGACATCCAGCATCCAAAAGCGCCGGAACGACAAGGTTCGCGCCAAGGCCGTATGCGTCACTTTTGACCACCGCCGCAACGTCTGTTCCTGATCCGACAAGGGTCTTGAGATAGCGGAAGTTTGTGGCGATCGCATTCAGATCGATGCGTAGTTCGGGTTCCCGCTCATGATGCGCCCGCACTTTCATTTGCAACCCCTGATAAGGAATCTGATTGCAATATAGCGAAAATTGATTCAATATACAACTATAGATTGCTGAATCGTGTTGGCGAATAGTCTGGGAGGGCTCCTCATGGCCAGGGAGAAGCGGAAGACCATTTTCATTGTCGGCAGCGGGGTTCTTGGTGGTGCCGTTCTGGATTTCCTGCTTCAGAGCAGGCGTGGCTACTCCCTGATCGTGGGCACGAGAACGCCCGAGCGGACGATGCATCGAGTCAATCTGGCTCGCTACACGGCGATGAACCTCGGTTGCGAGGAGACGACGGTGTCGATATTGCCTGTCGACCTGATGAATGTCGATCAGACTGCCGACCGCTTGGTCCGGCTGAATCCCGACGTCATCTTCAATGCCACCACGCTTCATAGCTGGTGGGTCATCACCAAACTGCCGGCTGAGGCTTACAAGCGCCTGGACATGGCAAGGGGCGGTGTGTGGACGCCCATGCATCAGGTTCTCACGCGTCGACTGATGAAGGCGGTGAGATTGGCCGATAGCCGCGCAACGGTCGTAAATGCCTCTTACCCGGATGTCGTCAATGCATCTCTGGCCGCAGAAGGGCTGGCGCCTGCCGTCGGCATCGGCAATATTGCAAATGCAGTCCCGGGTATTCGTCTTGCCGCGGCCCACATGCTCAAACGCAGTCCCGCGGCGATCGACGTTCGATTTTTCGCCCACCACTATCTGAGCTATCGCATGCCGAGTACGGGGTGCACTGACGGTGCTCCGTATCATTTGACGATCTACGCAGATGGCAAAGAGGTTCCGCAATCCGAACTTGCCCACGATCGGCTGTTCTCGCTTGTTGCTGGGCGATTCCGACGTATCAAAGGGCTTGCCGGGCAATCAGTCACAGCTTCGTCGGCAACCGCGATGCTGCATGCAGTGGCCGCCGGCGCGGGTCAGGTGGTCCATGGGCCGGGACCGCTCGGGCTTGTTGGCGGCTACCCCGTACGCTTGACGAAGTCCGGCCCCCTGATCGACCTTCCATGCGGACTGACGTTGGAAGAGGCGATCGAAATCAATCGCCAGTGTCAACGCTACGACGGGATCGATAGCGTTGACGATGACGGAACTGTGCGAATTACAGAAGCGAGTTCCGAAATAATGAGGGAAGCTATGGGATATGAGTGCCGTATGTTCCGTCCGGATGAATGTGAAGACAGAGCCGCTGAGCTGGCATCCAGATTTGCGCAATACGCTCGCCAGTACGGCATGAGAGACGTTGCGACCGCCTAGGCAACAATCTGATGGGCAAAGTCAATTGAGTGGTAAACGCCCCGATCCGGGCGCCCGAGGCAGATCGAGACGCGCCGGTCCTTGCACTCGAAAATCACCGAGAATGCGGTCTGGGTCGGCTCGCGTGCCGAGGCGGTTTTACAAATGGAATCTGGCGCACCCGATGTATCGCGCAGGAGGCGCTGGGCGCTGGTGATTTGTTTGAGATCAATATTCTTGGCCGAGCGCAGCCGCTCGCGACTGGATGGGTAGATGCGGGCCACGGCTTCGATGTCTTCCATAATGGCGATCGGGGGAGCAACGGGATGATTGGTATGAACGAATTGGTCTCCCGCCAGTGCAACGCAGCCAATCGATGGCGATATCTCGCATCCGGCGACTTTCCCGATTGAATCGCCTAAAAGATAACAGCGGCCGGAAAGATGATCAGTCCGTTGCAACCTCGCCAATGCCTCGGAAACGTTGCGTTCCTCCAGGAGCATGCGCCGGACAACAAGACTTGGAATTCCCTGGGCGGCAGTATCGACGATGAGATCGTTGGTCACGAGGGCCAGACCGCTAGTGTTCATGCCCACCCAGCCAAGAGTCCCCGGAGAGGCCACCATGGCTGAACCACGGTCCTTGTCCTGATGGAGGAGCACAACGAGATCTTTTTCGGTCCCTGGGGGAGCATCCCAGTTCTGACCGATGACGGCAGCGCTGCCGCTCGTCGTGGCAAACGTCGTGCAACCGCCAGGCGGCGTGGCATCCAGGAACTCGAAGCAAGAGAGGAGATAAAGGTTGAGAAGCGACACGCAGCTCCCGTCAGCAATGCCCTCAATTTCGTCTGCTATATCCGGCGCGAACGCTTTGAGCTTCTGCCAGGATCGTGCCGCAAGACGCTCAGCTCGAGACCGGTTGGTGTTCATTGACGATCGTTCGAGCCGAGCAAGGGACGCGTGGATCGCAACTGACAGTGTCTCGCCATGTTGCCTTCCACGTGAGTAAGGATCTCCCCGCAAGATGAGGGACGGCATTCTTCCTGTGTTCATACTGCAAGCTCTCGGTGTCCTTTAATCCACAATATGGATTTTCCGCTGGTGACGTCTATCCGCTTGCAAGTTGGCGCTGTACGAAAGTTTCACACTACCTTGAATAGAGCGCGCGCCTGGTCCCTGCCGCCCTGTAGGATTCTACAGTTCTTCGCCAAGCCACCCCTCTCCATAATGTTGAGGCCTATGCCGGCCAGAAACAAGGAAAAGGCCGTAATGTCTCACCATGAAGATCGACGATACAAGGTAGTCAAAAGCTGGTGGGAATCGAGGGCCCTGCTTTGCAAGGTGACCTGCCGTTTGGCGAGTAGATCGACCTATCACAGGCCGTCCTTGAAACCTGACCCGGTCGGGTAGCGCCATGGGCGGTCGAGGAAAATCGCTCACGGATGGCCCGGACGCAGAGCAATTGGTCAAGACTTTCGTGCACGAAGAGGCAAGCGCTCTTCTGCGGATCGTCCAGGAGATCTCGCAGCGGTACCCTGGGCGCGATGACCTTCAGCTCTTGCACCATCTTTTAAGCATGGTTGTTCAGCTGACCGAGACGGAACAGGCGCCACGCGAGAACTAGCGCAGGCTCTCTGGCCTACAGGCATTTGCAATTAAGAGTTGTTTCGATATATATTCGGTTCGAGGCAATCCTGGTTGCCTTGGGGCGTGGAAACCCCGATTGAATTGCTAAACGCGCGCAAGTCGTGCCACTTCTGCGATCCGCAAGGGTCGGGGAACCTGTGACGTATGCAAGAGGCCCTTCGGGCTAAAGGTCACGGGGGCCTGTCAATCGGCTTTCCAATTCCCCGACTTTTATCATCGCGCCAGGCAGCCTAGTCGCCTGGGGTTGTGTAGGAGCTGCGGAAGATGGCGCAACGAGCTACGGCGCAGGTTTTGGCCTCGTCCAGCACAGACATTGACAATGCCAAGCTGCACCCGGTCGATCGAGAGGTCGGAAACCGTATCCGCGTCAGGCGCCTGCAACTGCGCTTGTCGCAGACGGCTCTTGGGGCAGGTATCGGCGTGTCCTTTCAGCAGATTCAGAAATACGAGAGCGGCGCTAATCGTGTGAGTGCCTCCGTTCTTTATGCGATCGCGGATGTCCTGGATGTTCCGATGACACATTTCTTTGAGAAGCTGCCTGTTCCGGGCAAGGGCAACACGCAGGACTTCATTCAAAAGGCAGATGTCCGCCAGGATTTTGTTGCGACAACTGAAGGCCAGCGGCTTGTCGATGCATTTTTGGCGTTGCCCCAGAGGACGCGGTCTAAATTGTCGCGCTGGTCGAATCCTTTGGCAGGAGCGAGTTATAGGAACCGGACGTGACCGTGCGGAGAGCTGACGTCCCTTGTCGTTTCTGTGGCGACGACGGCGCATTGACAGTAGCGTTGGAAGCCAAGGCTCTGAAGCTCAACAATTTTTGGATGCGTTCGCCCCCCGGATTGAAAGCCTCTTGGTTTGACGCTATATTGCGTCATTATTGGCGGCAGAAATTCAATTGGAGGTGCTTCATGGGGCTTGCACAATATGCTGACGATGGGCTCTTCGCACCGCGCAAGATAGCGGACGCCTTCCGCACGACCAGCGAGGAGGTCGCCCGCACTGCCGGACTTGGGAAGGACGCGGTCCAACGCAAGGACCGCATTCGCTCGGACAGGACACAGAGGCGCTTGCGGGAAATGGTTGAAGTCGTCAACAAGGTCGAGCCGCGTTTCGGCTCGGCCCTGCTCGCTTACGCTTGGTACCGTTCGGAGCCGCTGTCCGGATTTTCCGGTCAAACGGCGATGCAACTGGTCCGGAACGGTCGTGCGGACGAGGTGCTCGACTATATCGATGCAGTCGATGCGGGCGTCCACGCGTAGCCCGCCCCATGCACTATCAGGGAAAACTTTATCGCGCACTGAACCCGGTTTATGCGCGCGAACCAATGTCAGGTCGTGGTGCCGAACTCTATGGGGGCCGGTTCAACTCGAAAGGCATGCCTGCGCTCTATACTTCGCTTTCGGTCATGACGGCTCTGAGGGAGGCCAATCAGGTCGGCAATCTGCAGCCCACGACGCTGGTCTCCTATGAGGCCGACATTGCGCGCGTCTTTGACAGCCGTAACGGTGTGGCGCTCGCAGAAGAGGGTATGGATGCCATTGCGATTGCCGATCCAACATGGCGTGACCAGATGCAGGCCTCAGGAGAGGCAAGGACACAGGTTTTCGCGCGGCGGCTGGCCGCTGCCGGCTACCACGGACTGATTGTCAGGAGCTTTGCACCGGGCGCGACGAGTGACGATCTTAACCTCGTTTTGTGGAACTGGAGCGACGTCCCGCCTTCTCGCCTGACCCTGATTGACGACGAGCGCCGCCTTTCGAGATAACCTTGGGCATGAAGCCATTGCACAATCTTCTAATTGTAGGCGGAAGCGCACTCGCGTAAAAGCTTCAGGTGCGCAATCACGCTGGACCCGTTACCATGGAAGCGATTCACACCGAAGGCTTTGACGCTGACTTGACCCTGACGGAACACATCGATCACCTGCCGGACAGGAAGCGTCGCGAACTTGCTCGCACAATTGAGATCCTGTTTGATGAGGTTGGGCAGTTTCAGGCGACCAAGCTTTCCGGAAAGAGAAGCAGCGGCAAGATCCTCAAGGTCATCCTCTACGGCTCCTACGCCCGCGGTGACTGGGTCGAGGATCGCTTGAGCGGCTATCGCTCCGACTACGATCTTTTGATCGTGGTCAACACCAGGTCCTTTGCTGACGAAGGCGACGTGTGGGAGGGTTTCGAAGAACGGCTCCTGAAGGAAAAGATCGCCCGCCGGATCGAGACGCCGGTCGTCCCGATCGTACACACCTTGCAGGACGTCAACGATCAGCTTTCCCGAGGTCGCCCCTTCTTCGTCGATATCGCAAAGGACGGCATTATCCTCTACGAGACGCCAGGGCAGCCGTTGGCACAGCCGAAGCCGCTGACGGTGGAGGAGAAGCTTGGTGAAGCGAGGAAGCATTTCGAGCAGTGGTATAAAGCGTCTTGCGAAGCACTGGCAGCTGCTGAACTGTTGTTGGAGAGAGACATCTGGCGCGACGGAGCTTTTATGCTCCACCAAGCAGCTGAGCGCGCCTACCATTGTTCCCTACTCACGCTTACGCTTTACAGCCCAAAGTCTCACCGAATTAAGCTCCTGCGCTCCCAGGCCGAAGGTATCGATACTCGCCTCGTCACCGCTTGGCCACGAGATAGCCGATTTTCGCGCCGCTGCTTCGAACTGCTGTCTCGAGCCTATGTTGAAGCGCGTTACTCCTCGAAGTACGCGATTGGAACCGAGGAACTCGCGTGGCTCGTTGAAAGGGTGAAGGTACTGCAGAATCTGGTTCACGCAATTTGTCGAGAGCGGCTATCAGCGTAGATCGCGAGCACCTATGATGTCCCAGCGTTGAAGACCCCCGACAAAAGATCAGATCAGGTCGTGGTCTTTGGCAATAGCCACAAGTTGTGGAATTGTGGCTGCTTCGAGTTTCCTGCGGGCGTTGTCCAAATAGTGCTGGACCGTGCGTTGCTTTATTCCAGTGAGCTCGGCAATTTCAGGTGCACCCTTGCCTTTGGTGGACCATGAAAGACATAGCACTTCTCGCGGCGATAGCATTCGCTTTGGGCCACGGACGATCGCTCCCGCCAGGTTTCGTAGCCGATAGTGAACGGCAAGCACAGCCTGAACCGTTTTAAGGGGATCCAGTGATATCGCCGAGCGGGATTGGGTAGTGTGTGAAGCGAAGGTCAGCATGATCGTAGATCCAAAGCCTCCCTCTACCGGTACCGTGATCCCCGAGCGCACGCCGTGATCGATGGCGTGATCGCGGAACAGCCGAATTTGAGATGATCCCCTGGCGGGCCAGCTTTCAGCGGTCCAGGAGAACATTGCCATCCTTCGCTTCGCTTCGGCAACAACAGGATCAATACGGGAATATTGGTTGCGCAGATATATTGCTTCCCACTCAGCCGGATAGGTGTTGAATGTGCGGATTTCCGCGCCCTCAGTTTGAAGGTATGCGAACCGCTCGTATCCACATGCATTGGCAAAATTGTTCAGGGCGCTTCTTACCGCCCACTGATCGGGAGCGGCTTCAACCATGTCGATGAGAGAGCGAAAATGTCCATTCACGGCCAATCTCCGTTACTGCTTTTTCCCTCTGTCGTGCAACGCCGCAACTGATCGTACTAGTTACACGCGCTCGTCGTAAAATCGCCTCTGTGAGCCTGATATGCCCGGTTTAGTTGTATTGAACTTTGCGCAGGTTTGACGATCAGAACAAGGTTCGTTGACATGCGGTCCACGTGCAAAGGAGAATAAACAGAGTTTTCGTTGCAGTAATGTCACAATCAAATGCGAGACATGGCCTGTCTTGGAGCCAGAAATGAGCATTATCAGAATGAACGCATATACGAATGAGGAAATACTATATCCTGATCGACCAGGATATTGAAATTGTAGCCAGGACGAATTCGTAGTGTGGGCTGAACGTTCAGATTTCTGGCGATGGTTTGCTCCGCAACGCGCCCAAAGACCTCCGCAAAGTTTCTTCGAGCTGCATCCGAGGCGGTGTCCTGCGTGGCCAATGTCGAACTCTCGGGCATCGACATATCGATTCCCGCCCCAATCAGGGCAACTAGTGCCGCTGACCCAAAGGTGCGCCAGTGATGGCGGTTGACCTTGTCCTTGAACCCACCATTGCCTTCGGTATCCGTGCCAGCCATCCCGCCGATCTGCAAGGTGGCGCCGTTCGGGAAAATAAGGTCCGTCCAGATCACCAGAACCCGCTCTTGACCGAATGAGGCTTTGGAATCGTATCGACCGAACAGTTTGGTGCCTTGTGGGATCAAGAGACGATCACCGGTGGCACTGTCGTACACATTCTGGCTTACCTGCGCGGAGATGCGCCCCGGGAGGTCCGAATTGAGGCCTGTTATCAAGGTCGCGGGAATTACTGATCCTCGCTTGAGCTCATAGACAGACATCTGAGGGACGACCCGGTTCGGCAGGTATCCCAGATCCTGGATGTCCTGGTTGAAGAAATCCTCCTTGGTGGATTGTCCGTTCGGATCCAGGTTTTGTCCGGGGAAGCCTGACCTCATGGCAGCCGCGTAGAGATCGGAGGCGCTGTTGGATGTCACGGCCGCGGATTGTCGCCCTTTCTCGATAATGTTCGAGCTTTCAGCCAAGTCGGAGACATCAATCTCCAATGGTGAGTCCAATGCAGTGGCTTTGGCCTGCAGCCGAGCCATCCTTTGCCGTTGGGCTTCACGGATAACCTGTTCGTCCTGCTCCCTCTTCAACCTGGCCTTCCACTCCTCCTCAGGCTCGAGCCGCGAGTGATGCTCCTGCCGAGGGGCCCCGCGATCGACGGCCGGCTCCTGTTTCTCCACCTTTTGAACGATGACGGGCGTTGGCTGGAAGATTTCCGGCTTCTCGGGCTCTCCAATGATGCCGTCTGTGACCCCGCGTTTCAGCTGCTCCCCAAAACTCGCCGCAGGTGGGCTCGAAGCGCGATCGAATTCGTGGTCTCCGTTAAAGGAGAGGCCACGCCAGGAAAGACCGACGACAACTACACCAAGGAAAAGGACGACAATGGCGATGGCGATTGCGATGGGCAACCGATTGAGCCGACGTATCCCCTGCTGGCCATCGTTGTTGATTGGGCTACCAAGTTGGAGTGATTGAACCATCGGCTGTTCCAGCTCAGTTTCGCTGCATTATTGAAAGGGGACTAGAGGGTGTCGCCCCGCCGGCAGTGAGCGCATAGGTGCGCCCCAGTGCGATGGATGGCGTCGCAAGGTGGGCAAGTATCTGGCCATCAAAGCTGTCCAACGAATAGGAAACCTCGATCGGGTTCTGGTCTTTGCCTGCCGGCCCATCGGTGATGACCATATAGCCCCAACCCTTCAACGCCGCCTCAAGGGCTGACGCGTACTCCGTCGCCTCCTTCTGCAGCTTGATCGGCGTCGTGCCCGCGGGGCCAATCTTTTCAGCAAGATGGCTTGCCATATCGCTTGCGATGGCGCTTGCCGCTGGTCCGGTCACAGCTGGCATGGAGTTCGTAGTCAGTGCCTCATCGGCAGTTTGGCAGCCCGACAACAGAAGGGTGATGATCCCGAGAAGAGCAGGCTTTCGCATGGATCATCTTCCTCGCTGGATGGTGACTTTTCGCTGACGCCATCCGACGCCAGAAACGAGGATCGCTTTGTCGACCGCATAGTCGACAGTCATCATGTCGTTCTTCATTCGATAGTTGACGATGCGGTTCTGCCCGCCGGTGACCACAAAGAGAACGGGTGCGTCTTGTCCAGAGATCGCTTTCGAGAACTGGATGTACGTCTTCGTGCCGTCGGAATAGACCCGCTTGGGTCTAAAGGGAGCGCTGCCGCGCACGGTATAGGAAAAGTTCAACTTGTCCGGCGCCGTTCCCTCCTCGAGGCGCCCGTTGATGTGGGCGAACTTTGCCGTCGTGTCCTCCGGATATTCGAAGCCGACCCGCGCCATGTACTGGCTCGGGTGAGACTTCAACTGAATATGATATGTGCGGCGGGACGTGGTCACCACCATCGAGGTGACAAGGCCGGCTTCAGACGGCTTGACGATGAGGTGGACGGCCTGGCCTCCGGTTGCGCCGGAGGTCGCCGGCTCGACCTTCCAGCGAACGGTGTCGCCGACGAGGACATCGCGGACAATCTCGCCACCCTGAAGTTCAATGTCGCAAACCTGGAGCGGGGAACACACGACAGAGGGCTGCGTCTGACCATAGAGAAAGTTGACTTTTCCATCTGGCCCCGTCGTGACGAGACCCGACGTGTCACGCCACTTTCGTGAGATGCTGGTTCCCTTCACCTCGTTAAATGTCATGCTTTGCGCAACCGCACCGTCCGCAAGGACGAGCCCGACCATGCAGCCGACGGCCGCAATGAATTCTTTGTGCATGTCTGTATCCCTGCCCTTAAAGCTGTGCGGTCCAGTCGAAATCCTGAACATAGAGACCGATCGGGTTGAAGCGAATGATGGCCTCATCCTGCGGAGGAGTCAGAACGACCGTAGCGATGCCGCGGAACCGGCGAATTCCCGTTTCCTTGCCTTTTCGGTCGCGCTCATACTCGGTCCAGTCGATTTGGTGGGTTTGGTTCGAGAGCGCTACGATGTTGTTGATCTCGATGGAGACCGTCGAAGTCTTGGCCTTCTCGAAGGGCGAGTTCCCTCGAAACCACGCATTGACTTTTTGCGTGGATGGATCGGAGGTGCGCAGCAGGGCATAGGTTCGATCGATGTACTGCTTCTGCACGACCGCGTCAGGCGTGATTGATCGAAAGCTCGTTACGAAGTTTCCAAGCGTCGCTCGAACCACCCGGGCGTCGGCATACTCGATCTGTTCGGGGAACCCGGACGTCGCCGAGCTTCCGAGTCGGTCAACTTCGACAATGTAGGGGACAAACCTGACCTGCGTGCTGAGGTACATCGCGTAGGTGAAGCCGACCATAGCCATGAGCAGGCTGATTATCCCGACAACTCTCCAGGCCCGTGCAGCCTGGACGTAGGATCCATATCTCTCCGTCCACTCTTGACGGGCGGCAAGGTACGGGCTTTCAGGGGCGCGATTTGCAGCCATTGCGAAGTTGCCTCGTGAGTTACAGTTGGTCGGTTCGTTCTGGGGGCGGCGTTTTCCCTCTTTGGCCACTTCCGCTGCTGGCAAGTTTCGCGTTGGCCAAACCGAGGAGCGAGCCGGCATAGGCGCCTGGCGATCCGATTGCCTTCTCCTTGGCTGCCGATCCAGAAGCTCTCGAACCGGAACCAATCGCGGCTCCAAACCCTCTGAGCGTGGCGCCTGCCGTTGAGGATCCTGCCGCCCGAGCCGACTTCGCGGCTGCAGCTCCTACTCCAGCTGCCCCGGTGGCCAGCGCTACGGCGCCGGCCGCAAACGATGCCGCTTGACCGCCGTGGCGAATAGTCTCCATCCCCCCGGTGACGGAAGCACCCTGCACAACTCCCTGAATGATGCTGGGCACATACATAGCTATGATAAAGACAACGACGGCCAAACCGGCGATTGAAAGAACGACTTGGAACTGGTCGCCAATGTCGGGTTGGTTGGCAAGTCCAACGAGAACCGCGGAACCTATTCGGGATATCATGACCAGAGCCATGAGCTTCATACCGACCGAGAAGGCATACACGAGGTATCGGATCGCGAAATCCTTAGTATATGACGAGCCGCCGAGACCGAGCATCACCATCCCCGCAAGCAGGCCGAGATACATCTCGATCATGACCGAAACAAAAATTGCAGCGACAAGGGAGAATGCGACAACTGTCACGACCATCGCAAAAGCCGCCGATATCGCTAGCGCGTTGTCCTCGAAGAGACCAAACTGCACTTTTTCTGACATTCTCGCCGCGACAGCGATCCCTGCATTGAAGACATCTGCTGGCGAGGCCGTGCCGTCCCCTGCGCCAATCTGAAAGAGGCTGTCCACGACTGCCTTCGCAAACGCCGGCCCCTGCACGAGGACGAATGCAAAGAAGCCAATAAACATTATCCGCCTGACCAGTTCGGCGAACCAGCTGTCGAGAGAGGCAGCCTGTAAGGCAAGCCAGACCGCGGCAATACCGATCTCTATCGTGGCGAGGATCCAGAACAGGGATTTCGCCGCGTCCATGACCGTTGTTTCCCAGCCTTTCGCAGCCGTCGTGATCTGGTTCTGAATCGAGGTGAGGAGCGAGCCTTCCTGAGCGAGTGCAGGCTGGTTTGCAAGAGCCATCGTGGCGGTCAAGATCGCGAGGGCCCGTAGCCGGTGAAGAGTCGATGTCATTCGGTCACCACTCGATCTTCATTTTTTCGCCGCCGGAGGTCGAAGGCACGGTCGACTTGAAGAATTCTTCTCGACGTTTTTGGGCCAAATCCTTGTCTGTCTGTTCCGATTGAAGCCACGTACCCATCATGGTCATCTGTTGCGAAACGAGACCGCGGAGCTTTTGCATCTGCGCGACCTGCTGGGCGGCAATCTCATGGCCGACCTGAAGCGCTTTCATCTGTCCGTCAGAAGATTCCGACATGCTGCGCAATGAGTTCATTGTGCTTTCCTCGCTGTCGAACTGATCGGCCGTCAGGCTTGCGGCCCTCAACGTGCTGGCGATGGTGTCACGGTTTGTGTCCGACCAGCTCTGGTAGCTCGAAGAAAAGCTCTCGGAATTCGGCAGGTCGGTTTTAAGGTCCGAATAGCTCTTGAACCGCTGCTGCAAGATGTCGTCGGCATTCCCCATCGAAAACGAGATGCTTTGCCCTTGATCGACGATATCGCGGAGCCTGTGGAGGTCGCTCTCGACCTTCCCCCATACGTGATCGGAAAGCTGCGCAGTGTTCTGCAGCATATTTTCGTAGATTTTCAGCTGGTTTTGGATTTGCTCCGCTAGCTGGCCGATCTGGGTAATCTGGTTATCAACCTGAAGGCCGGAGCTCTTCAGGATGTCGACGAGCTGCGCATTGTTGGCAAGTTGCGTCCACTCAGTTGCCGCACCCGTTGCCGATCCGGCCCAGCCTGTCGCGGCCGGTGAGAGTGAGAGCGTGCTGGCGAACAAAGCGACGATGAGTTTACGTAAAGGACAGCGATGCGACATCACGAACTCCTCTCAATTCAAGCCATTTGATCGGCCAGTCTCGGCCATGCTCGGCCTTCAGTGCGCGAATGCGTTTCAGGTCGTCTTTTCCGGACGCCCCGACAAAACTCAGAGCGACGGGGCCAAGCGACATGTCGAAAAGTCGCCGGCCGTCTGGGGTCGCGACGTAGTACTCGCGCTTCGGTATCGCACCGCAGACGATCTCGATCTGGCGTTCGTTGAAGCCGATCCGCTCATAAAATTCTCTGGTGCCAGGCTCTCGGGCTGCGCCGTTCGGTAGGCAGATCTTCGTCGGGCAGGATTCCTTCAGGACGTCAATGATCCCGGATCGCTCGGCGTCAGAAATCGACTGGGTTGCGAGCACGACCGCGCAATTTGCCTTTCGCAACACCTTCAGCCACTCGCGGATCTTGCCGCGAAAGACCGGGTGACCGAGCATCAGCCAGGCTTCGTCGAGAAGGATAATGCTGGGCGAGCCGTCGAGCCGCTTCTCGATCCGTCGGAACAGATAGGTCAGCACGGGCACCAGATTGCGTTCGCCGAGATTCATGAGGTGCTCGATTTCGAAGCACTGGAAGGAGCGAAGCGTCAGGCCATCCTCCTCGGCATCGAGCAACTGCCCCATGGGGCCATCGACGGTATAATGATGGAGTGCGTCCTTGATCTCGCGCATTTGCACTCCGCTGACGAAGTCGGAAAGTGATCGGCCGGGTGCCGTTGCCATCAGGCCGACTTGGCGAGAAATGGCGTTCCTGTGGTCGGGCGTAATTGTCACACCCTGCAGCGCGACAAGCGTTTCGATCCACTCGCTTGCCCAGGTCCGGTCCCCATCGTTCGAAAGGTCGAACAGTGGGCAGAATGCGAGCGCCCTGCCCTCTCCTTCCAGATCGCCTCCGATCTCGTAGTGGTCTCCGCCGGCGGCCATCGTTAGCGGCAGAAGTGAATTGCCTTTGTCGAATGCAAATATCTGAGCGAACTCATACCGTCTGAACTGGGCTGCGATGAGCGCTAGAAGCGTCGACTTGCCCGATCCGGTCGGACCGAAGATCAGAGTGTGGCCTACGTCGTCCACGTGCAGGTTCAAACGGAACGGCGTCGATCCGCTGGCGACCTGCATGAGCGGAGGCGAGTTTGCTGGATAGAACGGACATGGGGCGGCTGGGTTGCCGGACCAGACTGAGTTGAGTGGTACGAGATCTGCAAGGTTGCTGGTATTGATCAGCGGCTCGCGGATATTGGCGTACCAGTTGCCCGGCAGGCTGCCGAGGAAGGCATCTGTCGCATTCAGCGTCTCGATCCTGGCGCCGAACCCTTCGGCCTGCACTAGCCGCCTGATGGCCTCGGCCTTTTCCTGCAAGGCTTCGCGATCCTCGTCGAAAAGGACAACAACAGGCGTATAGTAGCCGTATGCGACCAGCTGCGATGATGCTTTGGCAATCGCATCCTCGGTCTCGGCGACCATGGTCATGGCATCCTGATCGACCGACCGGCTGTGCGTCTGAAAAAGCTGGTCGAAGAACGGACGCACCTTCTGCTGCCACTTCTTGCGTGTCCGCTCCAGCTTTTGGCGCGCTTCTTCAGCATCCAAGAAAATGAAGCGCGATGACCAGCGATAGGTCAGCGGCATCAAGTCGAGGCTGTTCAAGATGCCAGGCCAGCTTTCGGCCGGCAGGCCGTCGATTGCAACAACGCCGAGAAAGCGGTTCTCGACCTTCGGCGTCAGTCCGTGCTCCAACTCTGCCGTCGCGATGCAGTCGAGGTACATCGGCACGTCAGGCACTCGGATCGGGTGGGTTTCTCCCGTTATGCAGAAGCGGATGAACTGAAGAAGCTCGTCATAGCGAGCCGTTCTATCCCCTCCCCTTTCGGAGACTTCTCGTGTTTTCATACGGGCGATCGAGACGGTATTTGCCAGATACTGCTCGATCTCGCGGATCGCGTTCTGGAACACAAGGAGCACGGTGTCCGCATAGGATTTCTTGCGGCTCTCGCTGTCGGAATAGACATACCTTCCCAGTGCCGTCTTCCTGGGTTCGGGCGGCCGGTAGGTCAGAATGAGGGCGTGCTTGCTCTCGAAATGGCCCTGCTCCCGACCAAAATGCGCCCGCCGCTCGGCATCGATCGCCCGGGTCACGGGATCGGGGAAATGGCACCGGTCTTCGGTTGGATAGTCGAGTGTTGGTACCCGGACGGCCTCGACCTGGATCATCCAACCGCTACCCAGTCGCGAAAGGATCGCGTTGATCTGCCGCGAGAGCTCGTTGCGCTCGGCGTCCGTCGCACTTTCGGTGTCGGGGCCGGCAAAATACCAGCCGGCCATCAGACTTCCGTCTTTCAAGAGCATAACGCCATTTTCGACGAGCCCGGCATAGGGGACGATGTCCGCGAACGATGGCTCGGTGGTTCTGAAGCGCTTGAGAGGTGCCATGGCCCTCGCCTCAGAACTTCCGCCACGGCGTCGTGGTCGGCATGTAATAGGGGTTGTAGGATATGTGCCGCACGTAGACCTGGCGCATCAGCGGGTCGGCCTTCGCCATCATGCGAAGGATCCCGATGACGACGATCCAGACTGCAACTCCGAAAAGCGCTGAATAGACCGTCAGGACGACGAAGATCAGGATGACGGCCGCCAATCCGGTGATCAGGACCAGCTCTCGGTCGGCTCCCATAAGGAGGTTCGGGCGTGATAGCGCGCGATGTATGCGGTTTCGGTTCAGTCCGCAGACGTACTCAGCCATCTGTCCCCTCCCCTGCCCTGAAGGGCCGAAGGGTGGAGGTTTGTTCGCCCGGTAAGCCAATGGAAGCGCCGGTTGCGCCAAAGAGGCCGACGATGGTCGTGGCCCCGAGCAGGATCCCGGCGACCAGGACCACATACATCAGACGCCGAGCGAAGTCGTTGAGTTCTCCGCCGAAGATGAGCATGCCGCCCGCAATGGCGACAGCTGCAAGTGCAATGTAGCCAGCGACCGGGCCGGTGATCGACTCCTGAATTCTCTCGAGCGGGCCTTCCCAGGGCAGACTGCCGCCAGAGCTTGCCAAGGCCGGTGTGACGGATGGGAACAGGATCGGCACTGTGAGGCCGATTGGAAATTTCTTACGCAACATGACTCGCCTCCTGTTCGTCAGCGGGCTGGTCTGATTGGATTTCGTACTGGCCGCCCACGAAACGTTCGACATGGATGACGTCGCGGACCCGGCGACCGCGAGGCGTGCGCTCGATGGACACGATGAGATCGACGGCCTCGCCAATCACGTCATGCATTGGCTGCTGGCTGGCCTCGGCGGTCAGTTGTTCAAGGCGCCTCAAGGCAGAGGTCGCCGTATTTGAGTGGATTGTCGCCACACCGCCTGGGTGGCCGGTGTTCCATGCCTTTAACAAGGTCAAGGCCGCCCCGTCGCGCACCTCTCCAACGACAATGCGATCGGGTCGCAGGCGCATCGTGCTTTTCAGCAAGCGAGCCATGTCGATGACATCGCTGGTGTGGAGGAGAACCGCATTTTCGGCGGTGCATTGGATCTCGGCCGTGTCTTCAAGGATAACAAGCCGGTCCTCCGGCGCACTTTTGACGATCTCGTCGATCACCGCGTTGGCGAGCGTTGTCTTGCCCGACCCGGTTCCGCCAGAGATGATGATATTGAGGCGTGAACAGATTGCGCTCCTGATGGTGCCGGCTTGCACCGTCGTCATGACGCCGCTCCGGACGTATTCATCAAGCGCAATGAGGCGTGACGCTCGGCGCCGGATCGTGAAGGTGGGTTTCCCTACGATCGGGGGCAGCAGACCTTCGAACCGATGACCTCCAATTGGCAGTTCACCGGATATGATCGGCTGGACCGTATCGACCTCGGATTGGAGCGCATGGGCTACCGTGCCAATTACCATTTCGGCAGCGGTCGAGGACATTTCGCCGGCAGGTGCCATGCCAAGGCCGAGTCTTTCGATAAAGAGCCTACCGTCAGGGTTGAGCATGATCTCGACGACATTGCTGTCATCGAGCGCGACGCAGATCTGGTCGCCAAGGGCTTCCTGAAGCTTGCGCACGAGCCTTGGGTGAGAGCGAAGCTGGGGCACACGCTTCTCCTTACGCGGCCTGACCCAGGGGAACGGTGATGAGAGAACTGTAATTGGTTGGCCGTAGGCTCAGGAATGTGCCCTGGTCTGCAGGAAGCGTTCCTGCGACGGCGGTCGTGAGGCCGATTCTCCTCGGTGCTCCAAGTCGCTGGAGTGGCCAGCCGACCCGGGATAGAATTCTCTCGAACCGGAGGTCGGTGACTGTAACGATCTCGGTGAACCCGTTTGCGATCGACCACTCGACGATGCCTGCAAACATGGCGCGTGTCGCTTCGTGGATTGTGCTCGAGCCCCTACCCTCTCCCACGTTGGTGTCGACGCAGAACCGCGAACTCTCGACCATTGCCGAATGAGATCGGAGCGTTCTGTCCGGGAGAAGCGACGGGAAGATGTCATTTACCATTGTGGGACCGGTCGCCGGCAGCAACCGCGCGCATCCCGCTACCTGGCCACCAGTCTGAACGGCGAGGATATAAGTCGGCCCGAGGCCATCGAAGCGATCTTTCTCGAGGCCGTTTTCGACGTGGACCTCCCAACCCAAACGACCCGAAAACACCCTGGCCCGAAGCCTGTGCTGTTCATGGAGCAGCTGTGCTGCGACGGTATCCTGTGGTGCCGAGATCGCGATAATTTGCATGAAATTCCCCGTCGTTGTTGTGCGGACGGGAAATCAGCACAAATCCGAATCGGGGTGTAGTTGTAGGATCTTACAGCGGTGCGGACGGGTGAGTCGGGCCATAACACAGGCCAAAGGCACCTTTGGGAGGGTACATGCTCGCATTCTAATTGTAGGATTCACAGGGGAGTTCTCTACGTTGCTGCGACGGCTTATGTCCCCTATGTACCGGAAATAAAACGATAAAATGGAATTTCCATCCAGTTCGCGCTGGAATCGACAATAGTTCACTGGGGCCTCGTTAACCCTATATTGCTTGCCAGGTCTCCTGAGAATCGGACAGAATAACGCTTAGATAGCTGACAACCGCCAAAAACCGTTATTCGGGAGCTCTCCCACAATGAACGCTAATACGCCGACTATGGGTGCAATGCGGCCCATGCACTTCGAGGAGATGATCCTTGAACAGGGCGATTTGATCTCCAAGAAGCTGCATCTGCTGAGTGTGCAGCAATACCCGCCCAATGCAAAGAAGGGTCTTCGCCAGTTTTCACTGGCAGAGGTGTCTCAATACCTGGGCGTTTCGCAGAGCACACTGAAAAAGCTTCATCTTGAGGGGAAAGGTCCCCTCCCCCAGACCTCCTCATCCGGCAGGCGGTCTTACGGTGCCGAGCAGATTGCTGACTTGCGCCATTATCTGGAGCGACACGGGC
Organism: Mycoplana sp. ABR4_002; assembly: GCF_056159645.1. NCBI lineage: Bacteria > Pseudomonadati > Pseudomonadota > Alphaproteobacteria > Hyphomicrobiales > Rhizobiaceae > Mycoplana > Mycoplana sp. ABR4_002. The sequence continues at coordinate 20,849 of NZ_JBSWVO010000003.1, read as the reverse complement.
GCTCGGATTCGAGAACCTACGTCCCCCATCGTCGCGAAGGCGAAAAGCTGCAGGTGATTGCCGTCGTCAACTTCAAGGGTGGTTCTGGCAAGACGACCACTGCCGCGCACCTTGCCCAGTACATGGCATTGACCGGCCATCGTGTACTGGCGGTCGACCTCGATCCGCAGGCTTCTCTGTCGTCGCTGCATGGCTTTCAACCCGAGCTGGATCTGACGCGCTCGCTATACGAAGCAATTCGCTACGATGGCGAACGGCGCTCGATCACGGACATCATTCACTCAACCAATTTTCCCGGCCTCGATATCGTGCCGGCCAATCTGGAGCTCCAGGAGTTCGAGTACGACACGCCGCTCGCGATGGCGAACAAGAACAACAACGACGGCAGGACGTTCTTTACGCGCATCTCGCGTGCGCTGGCTGAAGTCGACGATCGCTACGATGTCGTCGTAATCGATTGCCCGCCGCAACTCGGTTACCTGACCATCACCGCATTGACCGCGGCGACCAGCGTCCTGATCACGATCCATCCCCAAATGCTGGATGTCATGTCGATGGGGCAGTTCCTTCTGATGCTGGGCGGCATTCTCAAGCCGATCCGAGACGCAGGAGCTGAGGTCAATCTTGAATGGTACCGCTACTTGATCACGCGCTATGAACCCATGGACGGGCCACAGGCGCAGATGGTCGGCTTCATGCAGACACTGTTCCATCAGTTCGTCCTGAAGAACCAGATGCTGAAGTCCACCGCAATATCGGACGCAGGGATCACCAAGCAGACGCTTTATGAGGTCGAAAAGAACCAGATGACGCGCTCTACGTACGAGCGTGCAATGGAATCTCTGAATGCGGTCAATGCCGAAATCGCGGATCTCGTGCACGAATCGTGGGGACGGAAAGTTGTCAGCTGACAAAAAGGGCAATTTCTCTTTTAAGTTCAGTCGATTGCAGTAGTCGGAGCAGGCAATGGCGAGAAAAAATCTTTTGGCGGGACTGGTAGATGATACTGAACCCACTCAACTCGAGCCGGTTCAGTCCTACCCGATGCGTGGCGCCTCGCGCAGCATGGTTCGTTCGCTGGATGAGTTGTCGAAACAGGCCGAAAAATTCCTGGAGGGAGAGGCGGTCATCGAGCTTGATCCCGATTCCGTCGACGGTTCTTTTGTATCTGATCGGATGGACGACGATCACGAACAATTCGAAGAGCTCAAACAGGCAATTCTGGAACGGGGTCAGGACACCCCGATCCTTGTCCGGCCGCATCCGATAGCTGCCGACCGTTATCAGATTGTTTTTGGCCACCGCCGGGTGCGCGTGGCAAGGGAGCTCGGACGAAAGGTAAAGGCAGTCGTCAAGAAGCTTGACGACCGCACCCACGTGATCGCGCAGGGCCAGGAGAATTCGGCGCGTGCAAATCTGACCTTCATCGAGCGTGCACTGTTTGCGCGCCGTCTGGACAGTTTGGGCTATGATCGTTCCGTCATTTCTTCATCCCTGGCCGCCAATGCCGCGGCGGTCTCCAAGATGATGTCAGTGACCGATCGGATACCCTCCCCCGTGATCGAAGCGATCGGCCCGACACCTGCAGTCGGACGTGAACGGTGGTTGGAGTTGTCGTTGCTCGTAGGAAAGAGTGCCAATGAAGGCAGAGTCAAAGAGATTGTAGAGGAAGCCTCCTTCGCTTCGCTTGGCAGCGACGAGCGCTTCAACAAGCTCTTCGAGGCACTCAACAAGACCGGAAAACCCGTCAAGAAGACATCGGCCCAAGCCAAGGGCAGTTGGCTTCCGGCTGACAAGATGGTCTCGGCGCAGTTCACGAATTCTGGGAAGGCATTCTCGCTCTCGATGAAGTCGAAGAATGCCACTCGGTTCGGAGCATATCTGGCTGAGAATCTGGACCGGCTCTATGCCGAGTTCCTGTCCACCAACCAAAGCAATGGAGACTAGTTACGCAAAAGAAAAAGGCCCCCAGACGGTAACCATCGTGGAAGCCTCTCTCATCGTTTAGCAGCCTGAGAATCGCATTTCCACGAATCGCAGTCAAGAGTCTTTGGCACCGTTTTTGGTGAGCGGATTTCTTTTGCCTATAGGAAGGTGAAGGAAGATGCAGAGTGGAAATGTGACGACGCCCTTCGGGCGGCGGCCGATGACGCTTGCCCTGGTGAAAGGGCAGTTCGAGTCGGCCAGGATCAAGGAAGGCAAATCCGCCGACAAGTGGAAGGTCTATCGGGACGCCTGCGATGCGCGCACGCTCCTGGGGTTGAGAGACAGGGCGCTCGCGGTCCTGAATGCGTTGCTCTCGTTCTACCCCGAGACAGATCTCAGCGATGAGAAGAACCTTATCGTCTTTCCCTCAAACGCACAGCTCGCTGCGCGCGCGAACGGTATTGCGGGTTCGACGCTACGGGAGAACCTGGCGCTTCTGGTCGATGCTGGCCTGATCCATCGCAATGATAGCCCCAACGGCAAGCGCTACGCGCGCAAGGGCAGGGACGGTGCGATCGAGGCGGCCTACGGCTTCAGCCTCGCGCCGCTTCTGGCGCGTTGCGAAGAGCTTGCCCAGATGGCGCAACAGGTTGAGGAAGAACGCCGTCGGCTGAAAGTCGTCAGGGAGCGGATCTCGATTTGCAGGCGAGATATCCGCAAGCTGATCACAGCTGCCGTCGAAGAGGGAGCCTCCGGCGACTGGGGCATGGTCGAGGACCATTTCGTGGCGGCTCTCGCCCGCCTTTCACGGGCAAAAGCCGAGCGGGAACTGGCAGAATGCCTCGAAGAGCTGACGCTTCTGCACGAAGAAGTCATCAACTTGTTGGAAGTCCAACTTATTTCTCAAAAAAGCGACACCAATGGTGCTGAATGCCGTCAGCACATACAGAATTCAAATACCGAATCCAGCAATGAACTTGAACCTAGCTCTCGAGATGAGCAGGGGGCGCCGGCGGTGCCACCCAATGAAACGGTGCGGGAGGCCATAAAGGCATTTCCGTTGGGTATGGTGCTTCGGGCCTGCCCGGAGATCGCCATGTACGCCCAGGGTGGGGCAATATCGAACTGGCGCGAGCTGATGTCTGCGGCCGTGACTGTCCGCTCGATGCTGGGGATCAGCCCATCCGCCTACCAGGAGGCCTGCGAGGTCATGGGGTCCGAGAACGCGGCCGTTGCGGTGGCCTGTATTCTCGAGCGGGCAGGGCACATCAACTCTGCTGGCGGATACCTGCGAGATCTGACACGGAAGGCAGCACGAGGGGAGTTTTCGCTCGGGCCAATGCTGATGGCACTGCTGCGGTTGAACGGAAAGCCGGTGCAGAGTACGGGCTGAGCGATCCTGCATTGCAAAGGCTTGAGGGTGGACCGGAATTGAGGGGGCTCGAATGAAAGTGCAGTTCGACATGTTTGATGAAGCAGCGCCGATTGCGGACAAACGCACATGCCAGGAGCCATCGGCGGGATTGACCATCTCCGAGGATGAGATGGTCCGTCGTCTGGAGGCGACCGGCCGCTATCGGATCCTGACGAAGCTTCAACCACGGCCCGTTGCCCGGTTGCCAGAGCCAGGCTTTCCTCTGCACGGGGTAATCGTCGATACCGAGACCACAGGGCTCAATCCGCGCAAGGACGAGGTCATCGAAATCGGCGTCGTCGCCTTCAGTTTCGATGAGAGCGGTCGGATCGGCGAGGTGACGGACATCTACGGCGGGCTGCAGCAGCCTAAAGGACCGATCCCGGCGGATATCACAAGGCTCACAGGCATCACTGACGCCATGGTCGCCGGACAAAGGATCGACCTTGACCGGCTGGGGGCATTGATAGCACCGGCAGACCTGGTCATCGCCCACAACGCGGCCTTCGACCGCCCGTTTTTGCGAGGCGTTGACCGCAACGTTTGAGCACAAGGCGTGGGCGTGCTCGGTTTCTGAGGTCGACTGGCAAGCGCGTGGTTTTGAGGGAACCAAGCTCGGCTATCTCATCGGCCAGGCCGGGTATTTTCATGAGGGGCACCGGGCAGTGGATGACTGCTTCGCACTGCTGGAGGTGCTCGATCGAAAGACTGAGAACCCGGCTGGGTCGGCATTCGCCGAGTTGTACCGCGCTAGTCAGCGTTCGCGAATCCGGATCTACGCTGAGAATGCCCCCTTTGATCTGAAGGACCAACTGAAGGGCAGGGGATATCGCTGGTCCGATGGCAGCGATGGCCGTCCGAAGGCCTGGTGGATCGAAGTTGCCGATGCGGACCTTGAAACAGAACTTTCGTGGCTACGTGCGGATATCTACCGTTATGACGCCCAGCCGCGGATGAAGCATCTGACAGCGTTCGATCGGTTCAAGACCTGAATGGGCAATGATAGACGCCTTCGCCGTGAGCAGGCACGATGAAGGCGTTCGCAATCCGGACTGACCGCCTTCTTGTCGCACCGGGATTGCTCTCCTTCTCGTTCCTCCTGATATTGCCCTGGCATGGCGCTTCCCTCGGCTTCTGCTGGCCGTCTCCAGGCAACGACCCGATCGGATCGACTGTCATAAATCTGTCATCTTATATTGTAGGCAATTGAGAGAGCAGGGAAAATTTGGCAACCTCCCTAATCATGAAGTCAGGGAAACGAGGCAGCAAGCCCGAGACGGGCAATCCGCAGACACTGCTCCAACAGCTTGCTCAAGCCCCGGACAAACTGTTCGGCAAAGCTTTTCGTCATCAATGCGGTGCTCTTTGCTTCCGCTACAAGGAGGATGGCGCCGAGATTGAAGTCCTGGTCATCACCTCGCGCGAAAGTCGGCGATGGGTCATCCCCAAGGGATGGCTGATGAAGGGTAAGAAGCCGTACGAATCGGCTGCAATCGAAGCGTGGGAAGAAGCCGGTGTGCGCGGCAAGGTGAAAAAGAAGTCGGTGGGCAGCTACACCTATCTCAAAGAACTCGATGATGGCGATGTTGCGCCCTGCGTAGTGGAAATGTTTCAGATCGAAGTGACAGAGATTGTGACCGATTTCAAAGAACGAGGACAACGCGTTTTTAACTGGGTAAGTCCGATCGAGGCGGCCTGGCGCGTTCGTGAAGTCGAGCTGAAATCCCTGCTGGTCAACTTCAGGCCGAAAGCCAGAGAACCCCGCAGCTGACACTTCGTGGGCGATGCGACAGGCGGGGAGGGGGCTCTAAAGTCCGGATGCCTTGGTGAGATTGACACGAAACCGGTCGCGCCGGCGCTGGTACTTTCGGGTCATTTCCGCGGAGGAGTGGCCCAACTGCTTCTGGACATAGCGCTCGTCGACTTCGGCCGAGGTGGCAAGACCGGCGCGCAGGGAGTGGCCCGAGAACTTTTCGGCCCGTTCGCCTTCGCCAAGATCACCGCGAACGCCGGCGGCAAGGGCCGCCTTCTTGACAAGGCGGGCGACCTCACGGTCGTTCAACCTGTTCGCTCCGACGTCCTTGCCCTCGCCGCGGACACGGCGGAAGAGGGGGCCCTTTGCGATCCGGGCGAACCGGATCCAACTCTCGACAGCGACGACCGGGCAGGTTGCATTCGACGACCCACGGCCAATTTCGACCTCGCGCCAGCCGGTCTTGCCGCGTAGCGTGACCAGTAGCCCCTTGTCGAAGATCTCGATCCAGCCGCGCCCGTCCTCGGTCTGGTCCCGTCCAAGGTCCAGCCCGACAATCTCCGAACGGCGCAGGCCGCCCGCGAAACCGACGAGCAACATGGCGCGGTCCCGCATTCCGCGCAGGGTTCCCCTGTCGAGCGTCTCCAGCATGGCGATCAGGTCTTCCGGCAGGATCGCCTCCTTCTGCCGGGGCGGGGCGGCGTGGGTGTTGCGGATACCGGCCATCACCGTGGCGATATGGCGATCCTTGCGCTCGAGCGGCATGCCGCGTTGGGCACAGCTCCAGCTGATCGCCGAAAGGCGTCGCTCGATCGTGGAGACGGTGTTTGCCTTCCGGCCACGTTGTGCGGTTCCCGATGCGCAGGCCGTGATGTAAAGGCCGACAACCTGCGGATCCGGGGGCAGGGGCGAAAGGCCCTGACGCCGGCACCAGGCGGTGAAATGCTTCCAGTCGGAGGCGTAGGCCCGGCGCGTATTGGCAGAACTCGACGCCTCGACATAGCCGCGGGCGCGATCGGTGAGATCCTGCAAATGCGCGGGCAGGCGGGGCTCCTGGGGCGGGGGAGGGGAGGGGAGAGCACCATCCTGTGCATCGGTGGCCACCCCGGACGGTTCTGACAGATCACCCGTGGGCGGCTTTGGGCCTGTCACCGGGCCGCTCACGCAGGTGTCTCCCACGGATTGATCACGAATACGTCGCTAGCCTCGAAATCCTCGACGTTGCGTGTGACCAGGATCAGGTCGTGGACAATCGCGGTCGCGGCGATCAACCCGTCGATATCGCCGAGCGGGCGGAGCGCAGCGATGCGGCCCCATTCGACGGCTATCTGGTCGGTCACCGGCAGGATGCGGTCGCCATGGTCGTGGCGCAGCTTGCGCAGCCATTCGGTCAGGTGAGCGGCAGCCTCCGGGTCCGATTTCTGTCTCAGCGCGATGCCGCGCATGATCTCGCAGAGCGTCAGCGCACTGAGGTGGATGCTGCGGGGATCGACGGAGCGGAGCCATGATACCGCCTGCGGCGTCCCACGCCGCGCCTCCGAGACGATGCTGGTGTCGATCAGATACATTAGAAGGCAACGCTGCGGCTTGGTGTGTTGTCGCGCGCTTCAACCGCATCGGCAAGCGCATCGTCCCAGGCCGGGCCGCCGAGCAGGTCGTCAACCAGGGTCGGCCGGCCGGCGCGCAGAGCATCATAGTCGCTGGCGGACAGAATGACGGCCGTGCGCTCGCCGCGCAGCGTGACGATCTGAGGCCCCTCGTGGCGCGCCTTTTGAACGACCTTCGAGAACTGGTTCTTGGCGTCCTGGAGTTGCCATTCCATGCATTTGCTCCATTCTAGCTAGGCTGTCTAGCCAGATATAGCCGTATTAGCTAGCGGCGGGAAGGGCGATCCCCCTGCGAGAACGTGGTTTTTATGCGCAACAGCAGGCCAGGAAACGCGTATCAAAATACGTCCGATAAGGCAAGTTTATCGGTCATTATTAAGTGACGACAGGCTGTGCGCTTGATGTCGCCAATGGTGACCTAAACTGCACATCCAGTGTACATTCTTGGACATGGATTCGCTCGCCAACCCCTGCCTCAGACGCTGCGCCCGCATTTCGTCTGCCCGAATGGACCGCGGCAGCGCAGCGCTGAGGCGAGCGAGGAGGATGCGGTTTTTAACGCTCTTCTGGATGATTCTCGGCGACTCCGCGCCCGTCTGGGCCGGTTGCTGGCGGTCCCGGCGGGCCCGGTGGAATGGACGATCACGATTGAGGGAAAGAACGGGTTCGGCGACGTTTGTCGTCGGGAAGTCCGGATTGACAAGAGCTGAGAGCGCCTATTCGACGGTCTTGCATGATCACCGCGACAGCGCCGGCGCAGGACGTGCGCCAATGACCGAAAAGAGCGGCATTGCGAAGTCGGAAGCCGGAACCGTCGAAAAGACCGGCGCGACGCATCCCGATCGAGGGTGAACCGGGGCTTGGTTATATGCTGCGCAAAGGGTTTGATCTCCCGCCCCTGATGTTCACGATGGAGGAAATCGAGGCCATCACCGTAGGCGCCAAACTCGTTCATCGGATTCGCGATATTGCAGGAAGCGGCCGAGAGTGTGCTGAACAAGCTTCAGCACACCATCCCTAAAGAGCTGCGTTCTTACCTCGTATCCCGCAGGTTCTACGTGTAGGAAGGGGATGCGGTTCGTCCCGAAGGGATCGAGCTGCTCGATGTGCGCAATGCCATCCGGGCATGTCACAAGATCGCCATCACCTACATTGATGAGCAGCAGCGCCGATTACGACGTGTTATCTGGCCGATCGCCACGGTCTACTATGTTGATGTCACCTTGATCGCTGCATGGTGCGAGCTTCGCGGGTATTTTCGCCATTTCCGGGCAGACCGCATCGTGCAGTCCGAAGTGCTCGACGAGCGATATGCTGCCGATAGCAGCTCTATGATGGTCGAGTGGATGGCAAAGCGTTTGTCGACATTCTAAGTGCTACTATGTTGCCCCGAGGTGTGGGCGACTTCTCATCGAGGCCTTCCAGCGCAAAGCTCGGCTCGAATATCCATGTTCCGCAGGATTGTTCCTATACCATCGTGGACAGCGCGTAGGAACTCGTCAGCGATGCCAGATGGCCTAAGCATTTTAGGCCGAACGCACCAGATCTCTGAATAGAGATTTGGTTTGAATGGACGAAATACCAGTCCAGGTTTTCCGTAGCTTACCGCAGTAAGTTGGTCTACGAGAGAGACGCCAGCTCCATTAGCAACAAGGTCACAGGCCACAAAGGCCATCGGTGTTTCCAGATTCAATTTTCGGCGGATTTGGGCGTCCATAAAGACCTGATCGGCTTCCGTAATGTCACCGATATCGCCGATTCGGACGAATTCCTCATCCTGCAGATCTCCGGGCTGGATGCTTTCCTCAAGCGCCAATCGATGACTTGATGGCATGATGCAGACCTCCGGAATTCTTACGAGAAGCTCGCTTGAAACCAGCGGGTGAATAGCACGGCTGTGGGTGAAACCGATGTCAATTTGACCAGCAGTCGCCCACTCATGAATGCGGTCGGAGGTGCGCGCATGCACTGAAACCGAGACATTCTTCTTTTTTGCCGAGAATTTCGTGACAATCGCAGGCAGGAATGAACCCGCCACACTCGGCATCGCCGCGATGTTCAAACGCCCAAATTTCAGTTGCCTAATATCGACTGCGGTGCGCTGAAGCCGCTGAATGCTTTCCCAGGTGCGCTCAACCTCGGCTGCAAATACTTCACCTTCCCGTGTCAAAATCAAACGGCGCTTCGTCCGTTCAAATAACTCCAGTCCTACATGGCTTTCGAGCTGGGCGAGAAGTTTGCTCGCAGCAGGCTGGGTAATGGACAAGGCGTCTGCAGCGGCTGTCAGCGTTCCATGGCGAACAACCAAACGAAATAGCTCAATCTGCCGGATTCGCACTTAGCCCTCTTTGTATAACTGAATGGAATGAATGTGTACTCAATCTCGTATTGATTCCGCCCTTTAAACGAGACCTGTTCAAAGCGCTTTTGCTTTGGACTCAAAGCCGGAAGACAGGAATGGGTGTCGGAACACTAATAGGTCGATAATCCAAAGATCTGCCGCCCATAGGTTTCACAACTTTCTCATGTGTGCAAGCTGCTGAACAAGGAAGAACTTTCCCGAATTCGTTGGAGCCGAAATTGAGGCGTTCTGTTTTTCACGAACTGCTAAAAAAATGGAGCGTGCCGAGACGCGCGCCGTGAGATGCGTTGCAACAAATAATAGGACTGTGGCCATGATGCATACGGATGACCGGTCGGAAGACCGCGCATTTGAAGTAACGAATAAGGTCGTGTTGGCCATAGCTGCGCCGATGACGATAGCCTACCTGACCACCCCTCTCCTCGGGCTGGTGGACACGGCGGTCGTCGGACAGCTCAATAACGTGGCAATGCTGGGCGGACTAGCCGCCGGCGCCGTCATCTTCGATTTGGTGTTCACCAGTTTCAACTTCTTACGGGCCGGCACGACAGGTCTTATCGCGCAAGCATACGGTGCGCGCAATTCGGCAGACGAGCAGCAGATTTTCTGGCGCGCCTCCGGCTTGGGGCTTCTCTGCGGCGTTGTGCTGGCCGTTGCCGCCCCTATTATCGCGCTAGCGGGGACATGGTTTATGGGAGCATCTGACGCGGTTAACGCGGCAATGCGCACCTATATCCGAATTCGCTTGCTGGCCGCGCCCCTTTCCCTCCTGAATTACGTCATCCTCGGATATTTGCTCGGAAAAGGGGAAGCACGGATCGCCTTGGGGCTCCAGGTGCTGATAAACGTCCTCAACATATGCCTGTCGGTATGGTGGGGACTCTTTCTCAACCTGGGGGTTAGCGGTGTCGCTTGGGCAGCCGTTGCGGCAGAGACCGCTGCAGCAATACTCGGCATCGCAATTGTGCTTAGTGGCTTTAGGCGCATTGTGCCGGTTTCCTTGAGCGACCTGCTCGATCGCAGGGCGGTTAAGCGTTTGATGGGCTTCAACCGGGACATCCTGATCCGCACGTTTGTGCTCATGGGCGCCTTTGCCCTTTTCGCCAGGCAGGGCGCCCACCTTGGGACCGTCGAAATCGCAGCAAACGCCATCCTCATGCACTTCCTGGTCATCGCGGGCTTCTTTCTTGATGGATTCGCAGCCGCGGTCGAGCAATTGGCGGGTCGGGCAGTAGGAGCGCGCTATCGTCCGGCCTTTGATAAGGCGGTCAAATTGACGACAGTTTGGGGCGGTGTTTTGGCTGCAGTGTTCAGCGTGATTGCCATCGTATGGGGGACTGAACTCATCAATCTGATCACGACTTCAAAGGAGGTAAGAGACGAGGCGATAAAATATCTACCGCTCGCGGCCGCCACAGGCCTGACCGGTGTTCTCGCCTTTCAGATGGACGGAATCTATCTCGGAGCAACGTGGTCTTCGACGCTCCGAAACATGATGTTGCTGTCATTTGCCGTTTACATAGCGGCGCTCGTCGTCCTAGGCCACTACCTGGCCAATTATGGGCTCTGGCTCGCGCTGCACATTTTCCTGATTTCGCGTGGTGTAAGCTTGATGCTGGCGCTTCCGCGCCTTCGTGCCGTGACGTTCGGCAACGTATAAGTCGCCTTCAGGGGCACGCTAGGTAGCCGAGTGACCCGGCAGATTCATCCGCAACGATGGACATGTCAAAAACCACCTTGCACGGGCTAGTAGGCGCTCCAATTGGAGCTGCTTACTAGCCCGTTCATGTTCGCAGCGAAATCTGCAATGCGGAGGCAGAACCCAGGAATACCGGGCACACCACCGCTCTCACATTGGTGACGATCATCTTCCATAACCAAATGGAATGAACCTCCCGCCGATCATGTATTGATCAAAATCGCTTCTGGAAGACTAAGTATCCAAAGTCAACTTTCCAAGAAGGGCGGTTTTTCGTGGCGAAATCATATGATGCGGGAAAGGTTGTCGATGATTCCGGTTGGATCTGCTTACATAGAAACGAGAACCATTTTATCAGCTCTGATTGGATGGATTATGCGTTAGGCGGCGACCGAAGCATAAAATACACATCTTACCCCGACCCTTTCTCGGCAGAGCTACGGGACAGACTGGCAAAGCTATACGAGGTCAGTGTTTCCAACATATATGTGGGTAACGGATCGGACGGCGTTCTCGCCGATATTTTTGCTATTCTACGGCAAACCCACAGTGAAATTAATCTGCCGCAAGTCGGGTACAAGGTCTACGATATCCTGGCTTCACGCCTGAATTTCGGCGTTAACCGCTATGTTAGCGGCTTGAATCGTGCAGATCTAAGATCGTTTTCGGGCTTGTCGGTAATCGACTCCCCCAACGCGATTACCGGCTCGACGGGAACAGCGGGCCTCATCGACGAAATATCAACGGCTTCGGATAACTTCGTGATCTGGGACAATTGCTACGGCGATTTTGAAAGCAGGCAGCTGAATGTCGCTGGCAAACTGTCGAACATGGCGGTGGTTCGCAGTTTCTCCAAATACTACGGCCTCGCGGGGTTGCGCATCGGCTATTGCATCGCCTCAGCAGAGATGGTGTCCGCTTTGGATCGGTCGAAAGACGTTTACAATGTGAATGTCGTCGCCCAGTCCTTGGCCGCTCGCGCCCTAGACGGCGCCAACGAGTTCGAGGCATTTTCAGTTCGGATGCTGCGGGTGCGTGACGAGTTGCAAAAGCACCTGGTCGCTCTCGGCTTTCATGTAGTCGAGCCGCACGGGAACTTCATTTTCGCCAGCCATCCGGCCGTTTCCGGCGCAGATCTTCAGGCATGTTTGGAAACCTACCAAATCCTTGTCCGCAGGTTTGACTATCCGGAAATCGCGAACTGGCTTCGCATTACCGTTCCGACCGAGGCCGACTTGGACCGCGTATGCGAGGCTTTGCAAGCCGCGTGCGCAATCGAAAACCGCCTGCAGCTTTCTGCCGGCGAATAGCACCTTTCTTCGTAAACCTTTCAAACAATGCGTTTCACAAGGAAAATGAGATGAATGCGAACTATTCTGTTTCTGTAATCGGTGCTGGAAACTGCGGTTGCGCTTTCGCTGCCGATTTGTCCCGTCGGGGGATCGATGTGCTTCTTTACGGCCATCCGAAGCATCGGCGCAATATCGATGCGATTCGCGACAAGGGCGGCCTAACGGCGCGCATGAAGATCGAGGGCGTATTTCACCCCGCAACGACGACGGATATGGCAGCAGCAGTGAACTTCTCCCGCTTCCTTATCGTAGGCGTCCCCTCCTATGGTCACGAGGACATCGTGGCGGAACTGGAGAGATTTGACCTGAGCAACCACACCATTGCGGTAATGAGTGGCAATTTCTTCACATTGGCCGCTTTCGGCAGATTGAACGCAAGGCTCATTCTTGAAGCAAACGGATCGACATATGCCTCACGGATGAGCGACGGCGAGATTATCGTAACCGGCATCAAAGCTAATCTGCCTATCGCATCATTTCCAGCGAATATCAGCACGCCAGACCGGAAAATAGCAGCGGATATATTGGGCGTCCCGCTCCACTGGTACAAAAACATCCTAGAGATAGGGATGTTTTGCACGAACGGCGTGCTTCACGCCATTCCCGCGATTCTTAACACCGGATGGATCGAGAGCACCAAAGGCGACTTCTATTTCTACCGGGACGGGATTTCGCCCTCAGTCGGGAATGTCGTTGAGACCGCCGACAGGGAGCGTTTGAAAATTTGCGAGGCATTCGGCTTCGAGCTGCCGACGGTCTTGGAAGAATTGACGGGATTCTATGGCGGCAACTACGAGCGAATGTCGGACTTCGCATATCACACAAAGGTGCACAACGCCACAAAAGCCGCACCTGCCAGCATGCATGATAGGTTTATCGCCGAAGATATCCCGTACGTCCTGGTGCCCTGGTGCGATCTTGCGGCATTGGTCGGCGTTAAGGTTCCGACAATGCGCGCTGTCGTGGAACTTGCCTCGGTCATCAACGGCATCAACTACTTCGAGACGGGCCGCACTTTGAAGCGGCTGGGTATCAATCACATGACCAAGAGGGACTTGCTTCACCTTGTCAACAACGGTGACGTCCGGTCCAGCCAGCTTTATGACTACCGTGAGCCAATTGGGCATTTGTAACTGCCAAATCGACAGCGTCGGGAAATGTCCGCACCATATGGGCTGAAAATCCCGGCGCAACACCTGATTTTTAGCGAATACATGCACCGAGGATGAAATGCCAGGTGACTTTTTTGTCCGCCGATGCGCAGATCCGCCTCAGTACATCAGCGGCGATCTTTCCTCAGTCTCACCATGACGATTTTGGGGTTCTCGCCGGTCCGCTCGACGTCGACGATGCCAGACGCTTCGGCAAGGTCGCTAAGACGAGGAAAGCCATAATTACGAGCGTCGAAATCCGGTGCTTGCTTTGCCAGATGTGCGCCGACGCGAGCAAGATTGGCGCGTCCGTCTTCATCGGCCGAGGCGGTTACGGCCTTGACCAGCATATCGAGCGCGGGTGATGTCAGGTTAACGGTAGCTGAAGCCCTTGGCTGCTAATCAGCAGCCATGATCCAAGCCACTGTCAGTTATAAGCGTCATCGTTTCCCGCCCGCTGTCATTGCCCATGCGGTCTGGCTGTACGTTCGATTTCCGCTGAGCCTACGTCTGGTGGAAGAGATGCTGCTGGAGCGAGGCATTGTCGTCTCTTAAGAAACGGTCCGGTGCTGGGCGAAGAAGTTCGGCCCGGATTATGCTGGCCGTTTGCGGCGGAAACCGCCAAGGGCCAGCGATGTGTGGCATCTGGATGAAGTGGTCGTGACGATTGGCGGGAGGAAGCACTGGCTGTGGCGCGCGGTCGATCAGGAAGGCTACGTTCTCGACGAGATCGTCCAGAGAGCCGGCGCAACACCAAGGCTGCCAAGCGTCTCCTGATCAGGTTGATGAAGAAGCAGGGATGCCTGCCAAAGCGCATCGTCACTGACAAGCTTCGCTCCTATGGCGCGGCACGATGCCATGTCGGCTGTCGAGCATCGATCGCATAAGGGCCTGAACAATCGCGCCGAGAACTCGCATCTGCCTTTGCGAAAACGAGAGCGGGCCATGCAGGGATTTCGGTCGCCAGGCGGATTGCAACGCTTCCTGTCCGTCTTCTCGGCAGTCCGAAACCTCTTCGTCGCACCACCGAGACGCTCAGCTCTTTCCACATATCTCTATCGCGTCCGCGCATTGGCCCATTGGAGGGCTGTGACCGGCGCGCTGTCCTGATTTTTGGTCCACGCAACTCTCATTGCGCCTGTCGATGAACAACGTGATGTGGTGGATGGCGCCCTCCGACGGCATCGAGTGTGCCAGAATAGGTTGTTGCAAACCTTGAGAGGAGCCACCCACCATGGGAGAGATTACGACGATCGGCCTCGATATAGCAAAGAGTGTTTTCCAGGTTCACGGCGTTGATGCCGATGGGCAGGTTGTCTTGCGCATCTCCCGCCGCGCTTTATCGTATGAGGAAGGGGAGCAGTGACACACCCTTGGCGAATTGGGCGCGAGGCTTACTGGCGGAGAAGCCGTTCAAGCTTGTAGCTGTCGCGCTCGCCAACAAGATCGCCCGCATCGCCTGGGTGATCATGGCGAGGAACATGGACTTCCAGCCGGGCAACTTCACCGGCGGCAGCGCTGAGGTCGCAGCCTCGACCTGATCACGACAGTGCCCTTCGGGCAAAACAGTTGGCGGAGTGACGATGACATGATGTGACAGCGAAAGCGGAATGGACCGCACGAACCGAAGAACCCGTGGTGATGTCTTGCGCATCAACAGCGCGTCAACGTGATAGGGATCGGTTCAGGCGGACAACATCAGGGCCAGCGGTCCATTGTGCCGCGCAAACAGGCCGGAGACATGACTGCACCCGACCCGCAAAGCTCAATCATCATCCAAAGCCACATTGCCAAACGGGCGCCATCCAGACATGACATCACCACTACGAGGGCAAGCGTCTCGTGTTTCAGTCTCCTGCGGAAGACGCCAACCTGTTGGGCAATCGCGTCAGTGCATTCTTTTTCTGGAACGATTGTATCTCATCGATCAAGATCACAAAGAAAAGCTGATGAATGTTGCGCGACATTAAAGGCTGCCAACCGAGGGGCAGCCTTTTCTTTTGTCAGTCGGGAACGCCGACTTTAAAATCGAGGCCGTCCATTTCGACATCGACCGAGGCGAAAAATTTGCCGTCATAGGCCAAGAGTTGCTCGGGGAAGGCTCCGGTTCCGAACGCCGAGAACGTCGCCATCTTGATCTTCCAGCCAGTTTTCGAATGAGAGAATGGTTGACGGATGCAGTCGCGCTTAGCGCAGCGGCCGGATGATCTGGCACCGATCCCTCCAAAGGAACAATGATCGTTGTCGGCTTGCTACGACGCGAATTGCTCTTGCGTCAGCGGTACGCTACAGGTCTACCGCTGATTGCGTTGGAGACTGCATGAAACGGAGTGCTCTAATAGTGGCGATTGCGGCTTTGCCCGCTGGAATTCAGCCGGCGAAGGCGATCGATGTTGAACGCCTGTTCGGACATACCGTCCGCATCGAGGGTGAATATCCCGAGCGCGCCCTCAAAATCGATGGCCGAGAAATACACCGGAATGCCATTCTCCTGTTCGATGACCTGATCATTGTGAGCGGTGTTCCGGCGTTGATCGGCAGCAGTTCCAATGGGGGAAATATGTGCGACGGTACTCCGTTCGTCGCGTCCTTCCCGCCTGGCAGCAAGCCGCGTTTCGATGGCCCGATCGATGCGTGCGCGTATATTGAACACGAGGTCTTTGAAGATAAGGTCGTGTTCTCGACCCCGGACATCCCTGGGAAGGGCCGTGAGCAATGGTCTTGGACCCCCGCCGACGGTCTCAAGGAGTTGGGGATCGTGCCGTTTGTAGCAGAGGACAATTCGGGCTGGCAGGCACTCAGGGAGCGTTCATTTCAGCATCCCTCTGACGCTTTGCAGAACTCCGAAATCGCGGCAACGCTCAAGACGCTCCTCGGCGCTGATCTCAAGGCCTTTCAGGAAATCATCACTGGAATAGGGAGCGGCGAGTTCAAGAGCGACGATTACGTTGGAACCACCTGTACGCCGCACATGTGCGGGGAAGAGGAGGCGTTGCTCTTCCTGTCCGCCAAGGATCGACAGGCCTTTGCTGCCTGGAAGCCTTACGAAAAGAAAATCGTTGTTCAACCGCCTGTGAAGCAGTGGCCGGAGAAAGCAAAACAGGAATTGAGATCATGGGCCGAAAAGTGGAAATAGCGGGTGCCGCGGCATTCATCTTCATCCAATGGGCCGCTATGTCGAGCAGGTGCTGGTCCTGACCCTGGCGGAGGGCGACATCGTCGTGATGGACAACTTACCCGCCCACAAGGCTGCAGGCGTTCATGACGCGATCGAGATGGCAGGCGCGAGCCTGCTCTACCGCTCGTTCAACGAGCACATCTAACGCTGCGGATCGCCACATGCTGACCTCATTTACCTCAGTTGCCATCGTACTCAATCAATCAGTCAATTTGTCAAATCATTTAGTGACACCCTCATAGCCACTTAAACCAGTTTGTCGTTCCGGCGACGATTCTCGTGACTCCGATTATCCCTTACGGGCTAATGGGCGTGACGGGCCTGAGCCCGACACGCCTGTTGGCTTATTCGTCAAGGCTTCGCTTTGACGTTTCCGGCAGGAAGAAGATCGCGACCAGGAAGGACATCGACGCAATAGCGATCGGATACCAGAGACCGAAGTAGATATTCCCGGTGGCGGCCACCATCGCGAATGCCATTGTTGGCAGGAAGCCACCGAACCAGCCATTGCCGAGATGATAGGGCAGAGACATTGCGGTGTAGCGGATTCGCGTTGGGAAAAGCTCCACAAGCGTCGCAGCCAGGGGGCCGTAAACCATTGCTACCAGTGAAACCAGGCAGAACAAGACGGCGAATGTCTTCACATAATTAATTTCAGCTGGGTTAGCTTTCGCCGGATAGCCGACATCCGCGAGCTTTGCCGAAAGGTTGCCGGCAAATTCTGCTGTTCTTGCCTTGAGGGCTGCTGCGTCTAGTCCGCGGGCCTCGAAAGCTTCGATGCGCTCATCACCGATCAGCACATGCGCGACGTGCCCCGCTTCTGCCGGTTCATTCGTATAGTTGACCGACGCTTTGGCGAGAAACGATTTTACGATATCGCAAGAACTGGTGAACGCGGACGTGCCGACTGGATTGAACTGGAACGAGCAAGAGTTGGGGTCGGCAACGACGACAACTGGTGCGGTTTCAATCGCGGTGGCGAGCCTTGGGTTGACCGCAGCGGTCAACTGGCCGAACAGCGGCATATAGAATACGGCCGATAACAGGAAGCCGGCGACCAAGATTGGCTTTCTGCCAATTTTGTCGGACATCCAACCGCACAGCAGGATAATCGGCGTTCCGACGATCAATGCCGCACCAATAAACAGGCTGGCTGTCACGGCGTCCACCTTCAGCGTCTGCGTGAGGAAGAACAGTGCATAGAATTGCCCCGAGTACCAGATGACGGACTGTCCAGCGACCATGCCAAACAACGCGATCAGAATGTACTTCACATTTTCCTTTGAGGAGAAGGTCTCCTTGATTGGCGCCTTCGATGCCTTGCCCTCGGCCTTCATCTTCAGGAAGATCGGTGATTCATGAAGGGACATGCGAATCCAAACTGATATTCCAAGGAGGAAAATCGAGAACAGGAAGGGAATGCGCCATCCCCAGTTTGCGAAAGCTTCTTCACCCAGCCAGGTCCGGACAATGAGGATGACGGCGAGCGAAAGCAGGAAGCCCAATGTAGCAGTGGTTTGAATCCACGCTGTATGGAGTCCTCGTTTTCCGTTCGGTGCGTGTTCGGCGACGTAGATGACCGCTCCTCCGTATTCGCCACCCATGGCAAGCCCTTGGATCAAGCGCAGCACTACCAGAAGGATCGGTGCGGCGATGCCTATCGTGGCATATCCAGGCAGCAAGCCGACTGCGAAGGTCGAAATGCCCATCAGTATGATTGTGACCAGAAAGGTGTGCTTCCTGCCGATCGTATCGCCAAAGCGGCCGAAAAACAGCGCGCCGAACGGTCTGACGGCAAAGCCCGCAGCGAAGGCAAGCAATGCGAAAATAAACGCAGCAGTCTCGTTGACGGCTGAGAAAAATTGATGGCTGATGATAGCCGCCAGCGAGCCGTACAGATAGAAATCGTACCACTCGAAGACCGTTCCTAGCGACGATGCGAAAATGACCTTCCGCTCACTTGCTTTAAGCGGTGCCCAGCGTTCAGCTGGTGCGGTGTCTGCTATTGTCATGTTTTCCTCCCCTTTGACAGCTACTAGACGATGACGCCAGCTTTCGCGAAAGCCTCGAGTTTTGCGGGGGTGATGCCCTTGCGCCACTCCGCTTCCGCGCCCGGTTGAGGAAGGATACGGCCGAACTCCATCATTTGCGTCGCCGCAATGTCTTGCAGGTAAACCCAAATGTCTTCAGGCCCTACACCTGCGATCGTACGGACGCGCTCAGCGATCTCGGTCATCAACCCGGCCTTTACCTCGACGGAACGACCATCACGGATCATTCCATGAACAAAAATATGCCGGGTATTGTTTAGTTTGCCGCCAATATAGTGCCGTTTCTCTCCGACTGGGCAAAAAATCGTTTGCGCAAAAAAGCCGGGCGCGGCGGTATGCTCGTGGTGCGCTGTCGTGATGGCCGCGGAGATTTCCGCTTCCTGATCCGGTGAGAGTTGAACGTTTGCAGATATGACGGAATAGGTTGGCATAAAGTCCTCCATAACGATGTATATGCATCAAACTGCTTGCACGAAGCCCTTGATGGGCGTTGATGATATACACTTTCAATGTACATGCAACCATTATCGTTGCATATGCATCCGCAATCAGCTATCTTCATGAAAACCCATGGAGTAAACATGTTCACTGATTGCTACGGAACTCAACTCAGACGATCAGCAAGGGCTCTGACTCGCCTATATGACGAAGCTCTCAAAGGCGATGGTATCCTGTTGACTCAGTTCTCCCTCTTGCGCGCGCTTGACCGGCTTGGATCAGCAACATTCTACGAACTTGCCGAGGAATCGGCTCTCGACAAAACTACGATCTCGCGAAACGTTAAAGTCCTTGATTCTGCGGGATGGGTGCAATTCCAGAATACTGAAGATTTGCGCGAGAAAACCATTCTGTTGAGCGCGGCTGGAAAACAAAAGCTTAAAGATGCAACGGCGAGCTGGCGCGTTGCTCAAGACCGTATTCGAGAATCGGCCAAAGAAATGTTCTCGAAGCAGGGTGGCGGCGATCCACTCATTGAGGCGCTTGAGAAGTTTCAGATGCTGACGCTACGCGATATACAAGCGGAAGCAACTCCCCGTCGGCGGAGGCGTACTTCGTAACTAGGCGTCTCTGCAAAAAACTCTCGTCGCGAGCGTCGATACGGCTAACTCGGGGCGGGGTGATGTCAGGTTAACGGTAGCTGAAGCCCTTGGCTGATAATCAGCTACCTCATTGACGGTGGCGAACAGTTGGACACGGCGGTCGAGATGGGCACCACGCTGGAGCAATGGATCAACAAGGACCGCAAGGAGGAGATCGAGCGCATCCTCGTGGCCTATGTGCCGACGCAACGCTATCAGCTTCTGCCCGCACTTATTAGCGGGAAGGGGGACATCGTCGCGGCCATTTTGACGATCACGCCGGAGCGGTTGCAGACCGTTGATTTCATGGCCCCTTCGCCACGGGCGTCTCCGAGGTGCTTGCAACAGGCCCATCCGCCGAGCCGGTGTCAAGTTGGGGCGATCTGGGAGGCAAGGAAGTCCACGTTCGCCGATCGAGCAGCTACTTCGAGCATCTCGGCGCGCTTAACGACATGCGCGCCGCCGCCGGCAAGGAACCGGTCCTACTGAAGGAGGCAAGCGAGCTTCTCGAAGACGAAGACCCGATGGGGCTTCTGCCTTGGTGCGCTCACATGCTCAAACCCAGCCCCTTCTTCAATCCTCGTGTCAGCTCGTACTTCCGGCTGAGCTCCGTCCGCTGCGTCCGATCGACGAGGCGGGCGACGTCCTTGACGCGCTCGATCATCGCCCCATCCTTCAATCCCAGCCGATCAAGCTCTTTCCTGAACTCACGCGGGTCCGAACTGCCGAAGCGCTGCTGAAGGGCATGGGCGATGGTCTTGGTCTCCTCAAGCACCTGCCGCCCTTCCGGCGTGCCCGAGAGCTCCGCGAGGAACTTCGGCTTTTCAGCCTGCGGCAACGCGTCGAACTGCTTGAGGATGTCTTCACAGCGATTTGTGAGACCGGGAACTTCGACCAGGTCTCTATTGTTGCGCTGCCAGATTTCAGACTGACGTTCCGCCTCAAGCCGCCACGTCCAGGTTTTGGCCGCCGAAGCGATGTGATGACCGAGTGCTTTGGCGAAGTGACGCGCCGCTTTGCGGTCCCCGTTGTCGCCAAACAGCCCTGCCTTGCCGCGGAGCGCTCCGAACCGTTCCGGATGCTCGGCAAAGGAGTTCGCAAGTGTCTGCCCGCCTGCCCCCGCCTCGACGATCGCCGATCCGATTCTGACCGCAGCACTTTCCGGGTCGACATAGACCTTTCGGCCCACCGACCGCACCGCTTCCATCGCTTGGTCGAAGTCCGGCTTTGCCTTTTCGCGCGCGATATCCTCGATGCTGCGTGCATAGTTCGTGATC
>NZ_JBSWVO010000002.1:0-453998 GCF_056159645.1 Mycoplana sp. ABR4_002 | reverse complement strand
GCCGGTGTTCAACGATGTGTTCAACGCGCGGGCGTCGTTTTTGTGCCTCTTCGGATCGAAGGCTCCCTTGCAATTGCCGCCCGGATATCCTTATCTTCGCGCTGTTCTCAGGGCGGGGTGCAATTCCCCACCGGCGGTATCGGGAGGGATCCCGGAGCCCGCGAGCGCTCCCGGCCCTGCCGGGAGGTCAGCAGATCCGGTGCGAGGCCGGAGCCGACGGTATAGTCCGGATGGAAGAGAGCAAGGCACGCCCACCCCTCGCGACGAGCCGGGGCGCGGTGCCTGTTCGCCCAAGGGACGTTTGCCTGATCCGCGCAGGCGGGGATGGTGCAACGAGCGCCGGAAGATCCGGCCGAACCCTTGAAAGACTGCAGCATGACGATTTCGAAGATTGAAGATGCGATCGCCGCCATCGCCCGCGGGGAGATGATCGTCGTGGTCGACGACGAAGACCGCGAGAACGAGGGCGACATCGTCTTCGCCTCCGAGGACGCCACCGCCGAGAAGATCGCCTTCATGATGAACCGGGCCCGCGGGCTGATCTGCGTGTCGATGGAGGGCGAGCGCCTCGACGCGCTCGACATCCCGCTGATGGTGCCGAACAACACCGAATCCTTGAAGACCGCCTTCACCGTCTCGGTCGACTACCTGCCGGGCACGACGACGGGCATCTCCGCCGCCGACCGCGCCGCCACCGTCAGGGCGCTGATCGACCCGGCCGCGAAGGCGGACGCGTTCGCCCGCCCGGGCCACATCTTTCCGCTGCGCGCCAACCCCAAGGGGGTGCTCGGCCGGCCCGGCCACACCGAGGCCGCCATCGATTTCTGCCGCCTCGCCGGCAAGGCCCCCTCCGGGGTGATCTGCGAAGTCGCAAACGACGACGGGACCATGGCGCGCCTGCCGGAGCTGACGCTGTTCGCACGGCAGCACGGCCTGCATCTGGTCACGATCAAGGACCTGATCGCCTACCTTACCCGACAGCCTGCCGAGGAGAGCGACGGGCCGGTCGACGCCACCATCGCCGCGTGATCGGCATAGCGCGGCGGACACGGCGCCGGCTGCTGGCGTGCGGATCGAATGGGCGGTGGCGGCTATTGCTCCGTCAGGTCAGCCGGTGTTGAGGCGGGCGTGTCAACGCCTGTTCATGGCGGGCCTGTTCATGGCGGCCGCGGATCGATCGATCCTCGATTGCGCGCTCGCATACCGATGAACCGGCCGGTTCCGGAAAACGGCTGCAACGGAGGGCTGACCGTGGCGAGCGCTCAACAGTACCTCAGCACCATTCGCACGGCGCTGGTCGCGATCGCTTCCAGCGGGTTAGTCGGCGGCACCCTCGCCTGGATCAACGTGGCCGGGGCCTGGGCGGACGGGATCTGGTTCGCGGCGACGGTCCCGGTGCTCGCCGCACTGCTCATCGAGATCGCCACGTCGCTGCGCAGAGGTGACGTCGGACTCGACCTGGTCGCGGCGCTGTCGATGACGGCGGCGCTGAGCTTCGGCGAACCGCTCGCCGCCAATGTCGTGGCGCTGATGTATTCCGGCGGGCAGTTGCTCGAGAACTTTGCCGAAGGCCGCGCCCGGCACGAGATGACGGCCTTGCTCGGGCGCGTGGCCCACACGGCGATGCGCTACACCGACGGAACGCTGGAGGAGGTGCCGCTCGACGCGATTGTCCCCGGCCAGAGGATTCTCATCCGCCGCGGCGAAGTGGTCCCGGTCGACGGCGCGCTCGCCTCCGCAGCCGCCGCATTGGACCAGTCCAGCCTCACCGGCGAGAGCGCCACGGTCGACAAGGCATCAGGCGACGAAATTCTCAGCGGCTCCACCAATGTCGGCGATGCCTTCGATCTCGTGGCTGAGCGGCCTGCGTCAGAAAGCACCTATGCCAACATCGTCCGGTTGGTGCAGCAGGCCCAGCAGAGCAAGGCCCCCAGCATGCGCATCGCCGATCGCTACGCGGTCTGGTTCCTGGTCCTCACCCTGCTGGTCGCCGGCCTTGCCTGGTGGCTGTCCGGCGATCGCATCCGTGCGCTCGCAGTGCTCGTCGTTGCCACGCCCTGTCCGCTGATCCTGGCGCTGCCGGTCGCGATCATTTCCGGCATGTCCCGCGCGGCCGCGCTCGGCGTCCTGATCAAGAGCGGCGGGGCGCTGGAGGCGCTCGCCTCCGTCCGCACGGCCGTTCTCGACAAGACCGGCACGCTGACCTACGGCGAAGCCCGCGTCATAGAACTGCGCGCGACCGATGGCAGGGACGCGCTGGAGATGCTTCGCCTCGCCGCCTCGCTCGACCAGGCCTCGAACCACGTGATCGCCCAGGCCCTGGTTGAGGACGCACGCCGGCGCGGCCTGTCGCTTTCGACGCCAAGCCGCGTCAGCGAGGTGGCTGGAACCGGCGTCTCGGGCCTGGTCGAGGGGCACGAGGTAACGGTCGGAGCCAGCCGCTACGTGCGAGACAACAGCCGCGGCGGCGATCCCTACTCGCTGCGCGACGGCCTGGCTGTCGACGCGGTCGTCGTTGCCGTCGCTGTGGACGGAGAGGTGGCCGGGATCGTCGTGCTTGCCGACCGCATCCGGCCGGATGCGGCAGCCATGCTGGAGGAATTCCGCAAGGCCGGTATCCGCCGGGTCGTGCTCGCCTCCGGCGATCGCTCCGACGTCGTCGCAGCGGTTGCAACCAGGCTCGGGATTGCCGATGCACACGGGGAACTGGCCCCCGAAGACAAAGTCGAGATCGTCCGGCGTGAAGCGGCAAAGGCGCCGACGATGATGGTCGGGGACGGCGTCAACGACGCCCCCGCGCTCGCGACGGCCACCGTCGGCATTGCCATGGGCGCCCGCGGCGCCGCCGCGTCGTCGGAGAGCGCCGACGTGGTCCTGCTCGTGGACCGGCTCGACAACCTCATCAGGGCGATCCGTGCCGCCCATCGCACAAGGCGCATCGCCCTGCAGAGCGTGCTGGCCGGTCTCGGGCTCTCCGTGCTTGCCATGCTGGTCGCCGCCGCCGGCCATCTTCCGCCGGTCGCCGGCGCCTTCACACAGGAACTGATCGACGTGGCCGTGATCGTGAACGCGCTGCGGGCGCTCAGGTAGGGTGAACGCGCGGCTCAGTGGTTGTGCCGAGGCACCTTCTCCGCGATCCGGCGAAAGTCGGGCGCACCCTCGATCACGGCGCCATCGGCGATCTGCGTCACCGTCTGCCGGTAGAGGCGCTGCCACGGCGTGGCGTCCGGCGGCACTGAAGGGATCCCCTCCTTCCGACGCCGGTCGATCTCGGCCTCCTCCACCAACATGTCACAACGCCCCTGCACGACATCGACCCGGACCGTGTCTCCGGTTCGCAGCCAGGCGAGACCGCCCCCGGCCGCGCTCTCCGGCGAGGCGTTGAGAATCGAAGGGCTGTCGGCCGTGCCGGACTGGCGCCCGTCGCCGATCGTCGGCAGGCTGGTTATGCCGCGCTTGAGAAGATGATCCGGCGGCTGCATGTTGACCACCTCGGCCGAGCCCGGCCAGCCGAGCGGGCCGGCGCCGCGGATCACCAGTATGCAGCGCTCGTCAATGTCCAGCGCGGGATCATTGATACGGCGATGATAGTCTTCCGACCCATCGAAGACGATCGCCCGTCCCTCGAACACCCCTTCCCGTCCCGGTTCGCTGAGGTAGCGTTGGCGGAATTCGTGCGAGATCACGCTCGTCTTCATGATGGCGAAGTCGAACAGGTTGCCCGTCAGGACGAGGAAGCCGGCGCGCTCCTTCAGAGGGTCGGCAAAGGGACGGATCACCTCGCGATCGGTCGCATGGCGGCCCTCAAGGTCTTCTGCGACCGTCTTGCCCGTGACGGTGCGACAATTTCCGTCGAGCCGACCCGCGTCCAGCAGCTCGCGCATGATCGCCGGCACGCCGCCGGCGCGGTGGAAACGCTCGCCGAGAAAGCGCCCGGCGGGCTGCACGTCGGCGAGAAGCGGAATGTCATAGCCATACTCCTGCCAGTCCTGCGGGCGGAGCTCGACGCCCGCGTGTCTGGCCATCGCCGCCAGATGCGGCTGGGCGTTGGTGGAGCCACCGATCGCAGAATTGACCCGGATCGCGTTGAGAAAGGCCGCGCGGGTGAGGATGGTCGAAGGGCGGATGTCCTCGAGCACGAGCTGCACCGCCCGTCGCCCCGTGCGGTAGGCCATCTGGCCGCGCTCACGATAGGCGGCCGGAATCGCCGCGCAGCCGGTCAGCGACAGACCGAGCGCCTCGGCGAGCGCATTCATGGTCGAGGCCGTACCCATGGTGTTGCAGTGGCCGATCGACGGCGCCGAATCCATCACCGTGTCGACGAACTGCGCAGCGTCGATCTCGCCGGCGGCGTATTTCCGCCGCGACCGCCACAGCACGGTACCGGAGCCGACGAGCTCGCCCTCGTGCCAGCCGTCCAGCATCGGGCCGCCGGACAGCACGATCGCCGGGATGTCGACGGTGGCGGCGGCCATGATCGCCGATGGCGTGGTCTTGTCGCAACCGGTCGTCAGCACCACGCCGTCGAGCGGATAGCCATAAAGGATCTCGACCAGGCCGAGATAGGCAAGGTTGCGGTCGAGGGCCGCCGTCGGACGCTTGCAGTTCTCGAAAAGGGGATGGGTCGGGAACTCGATCGGAATGCCGCCTGCATCACGGATGCCGTCGCGGACGCGCTTGGCCAGTTCGATGTGATGGCGATTGCAGGGATTGAGGTCGCTGCCGCTCTGGGCGATGCCGATCACCGGTTTGCCCGAGCGCAGTTCCTCCGGCGTGACGCCGTAGTTCATGAAGCGCTCCAGATAGAGCGCGGTCATGTCGACGTGGTCGGGATTGTCGAACCAGTCCTGCGACCGCAACCGGCGGGCGCCGTTGCCGTTACTGTCTGCCATTGCCTCTTCCCTTTTGCCGCACCGCAAGCGGTACGTGCCTCATCTCCGGCTGCAGCATTTCACCGCTTCACCGAGGGATCAATCGCAGGAACCTGCCGTTCGCAGATTTTTCGCCCGCGCCTTGCTTGTCCGGTTTTCATGCGGCGATCAAATTTGTTGATTGGATTGCCGGCAGCGGATGTGCGACAGGCTGGCGTCACCGAATGCGGCCCGTCTCGCCTTGCAGCGCACGCGTGCCCAAGCGCACGGATTTCATCATGAGCGAACTGACGGCCGGAACGGCACTCTCTTCGAACGCGACGCGAGTCGGCGTGCTGCTGATGCTGCTCGGCATGCTGATGTTTTCATTGAACGACGTGCTCGGAAAGTGGCTGGTCGCGACCTACTCGGCGCCGCAGCTCATACTGGTTCGCAGCCTCGCGGCTGTGCTGGTGCTGCTGCCGTTCTTCTGGCGCACGGGCTGGCGCAATCTCGTGCGCGTCGATCGTCCGCGGCTGCAGGCCCTGCGGGCGCTGCTGTTCGCCTTCGAGGCGACCGCCTTCTACTTCGCCGTCGGCTTCATGCCGCTCGCCGATGCCATGACCTACTGGCTGGCCGCGCCGATCTATGTCGCCGCCCTCTCGCCCATGATGCTCGGCGAGAAGGTCGGCTGGCGGCGCTGGACGGCGATTCTGGTCGGCTTTGCCGGTGTCGTCATTGCACTGGAGCCATCCGCCGACAGCCTCAGCCCGCCGGCCCTGATCGCCTTTGCAGGCAGCCTCGCCTTCAGCTTCGCCTTGATCTTCGGACGTGTGCTGCGGGCCACTCCGGACACGACGCTGGTGTTCTGGCAGGTTGCCGGCGCGGCCCTGTTCTCGCTCATTGCCATCGCGCTCGACCCGGCCGGCTGGACACCGGTGCGACCGGTGGACTTCGGCCTGCTCAGCCTGCTCGGCATCTTTGCGATGGCAGCGCATCTGCTGGTGAACCGCGCGCTCAAGCTGGCGGACGCGGCAACCGTGGTGCCGCTGCAATACACGATGCTTGTCTGGGCAGTCCTGTTCGGCTGGATCTTTTTCGGCGACATGCCGCGCACGGCCATGCTGGTCGGCGCCGTCGTCATCGTCGCCTCGGGTCTGTTCATCTTCTTCAGGGAACAGAAGCTCAAGCGCGAAGGACGAGGCTAGGCCGACCGCCTCAAGGCACTTGCGCCCCTGTCGCTGCGACGTAGACCGCGTAGAGCGAGGTCGACGCGGTGATGAACAGCCGGTTCCGGCGCGACCCGCCAAAGGTCAGGTTGGCGACCGTCTGCGGCACAAGGATCTTGCCGAGCAGCGTGCCGTCGGGAGCGAAGCAATGCACGCCGTCTCCGGCGCTGGTCCAGAGATTGCCGGTGGTGTCGAGGCGGAAACCGTCCGGGACCCCCTTGTCGACAAGGGCAAACACGCGGCCGTTGGCGAGCCGGCGCCCGTCCACGACGTCGAAGGCGCGGATGTGGCGCGGCCAGGCCGGGTCGTGGCTGGCGCCCGAGTCGGCGACATAGAGGATCGTTTCGTCGGGTGAGAAGGCCAGCCCGTTCGGCTGGCCGAAGTCTGTCACGACCGCCTCGATCTCGCCGGTGGCAGGGTCGAGCCGATAGACGTTGCGCGTCGGCTGTTCCGGCTCGGCCTTGTGTCCCTCGTAGTCAGACATGATGCCGTAGGTCGGATCGGTGAACCAGATAGTGCCGTCGGAACGGACGACGACGTCGTTGGGCGCATTCAGCCGCCGCCCCTGAAAGCTGTCCGCGAGCACCGTGATGCTGCCGTCGGGCTCGGTGCGAGTGACCCGGCGCAGCCCGTGCTCGCAGGACACCAGGCGGCCCTGCCGGTCGCGGGTGTTGCCGTTGGCGAAATTGGACGGCCGCCGGAACTCCGACACGCCGCCCTCGGGCGTCCAGCGCAGCATCCGCTGGTTGGGGATGTCACTCCACACGAGTTGGTTGGCATCGGAGAACCATACCGGCCCCTCGGCCCATCGGCAGCCGGAATGGAGTTCCTCCAGCCGCGCGCTCCCGACGATGAGATGACGAAATCGCGGATCGCAAATCTCGTAGACCGTCTCCTGCGTCATCCGCCCCCCTTCCGCCAGACTCTCCGGTCGATCGGGGCGCGAAGGGACCGCGATCGCATCGGCACTGTGGCAGTCGCCCGTAGCGCGATCAAGCCCGGCGAACCGCCGTCACGTCTCATTGACAAATAGATCACAACTTACCATAGGTGATCACATTTCGGCGACATCCGCGACGAGGCGGTCGCGGCGCCCCGGTGACCTCGAGGGGAGGAAGCGCTTCATGTCCATCGCCAATGACGGGCGGCCTGGGGCTCGTGCGCATCTGGAGGCGCGGGCCGCCGCGCTCCTCGAAGCCGAGCGCACCGTCTTCGCCAGCCGGCGCCCGCGCTCGGCGGAGCTCCATCGGCAGACCTCGTCCGGCTTCTTCGACGGCGTTCCGCAACACTGGATGCTCGACTGGCCATCACCCTTTCCGCCCGTCATCGAGACCGCGACCGGCGTGACGCTGACCGATATCGACGGCAACCGGCTGACCGACCTCTGCCTCGGGGATACCGGGGCGATGTTCGGCCACGGTCCCGCGCCGGTGTTGCAAGCGCTCGCTAAAGCCGGCACACGCGGCCTGACCACAATGCTCCCGTCGTCCGACGCGCAGGCGGTCGGCCGCCTGCTGGCCGAGCGCTTCGGTCTGCCGCGCTGGCAGCTTGCCGCCACCGCAAGCGACGCCAACCGCTTTGCGATCCGTGTCGCCCGCGCCGTCACCGGCCGGGCGAAGCTGCTTGTGTTCGACGGCTGCTACCACGGCGCGGTCGACGACACCCTGGTCGACCTGGTCGATGGACGGACGGTTTCGCGACGCAACCTGCTCGGCCAGGTGCGGAACCTCGGCGAACAGACCGTCGCCGTGCCGTTCAACGACGAGAAGGCCCTGGCCGAGGCGCTGTCCGGCGACGACATTGCCTGCGTGCTGGCCGAGCCGGTGATGACCAATTGCGGCATGATCCTGCCCGATCCGGGATTCCATGCCGCATTACGAAGGCTGACGCGCGCCGCCGGCACCCTCCTGCTGATCGACGAGACCCACACGATCTCGACAGGTCCTGGCGGCTACAGCCGCAAGCACGGGCTCGAACCGGACCTGATGGTGATGGGCAAGCCGATCGGCGGCGGCATTCCCGTCAGTGTCTGGGGCATGACGGAAGCAGTCACCGACCGGTTGCACGTGATCCGCCGCGAGCAGAGCGGGCACGGCCATTCCGGCATCGGCACGACCCTGTCGGGCAGCGCGATCCAGCTTGCCTGCCTGCGAGCCTGCCTCGAACGGGTCATGACCGACGAGGCCTATCGGACCATGGACGCCCGCGCCGACCGCATAGAGGCCGGCTTCAAGGCGGCCATTGCAGCAAGCGGGCTCGCGTGGACGGTGTCACGTATCGGCGCGCGGCTGGAGGTGGTGCTTTCGCCGCAGCCGGTCCGCAACGCTGCCGAGGCACGGGCGGCCGCCTCCGACACGGTCGAGCAGGCCCTGCACCTTGCCATGCTCAATCTCGGCTATCTGCTGACACCGTTCCACAATATGGTGCTGGTGAGCCCGGCGCTCGCCGAATCGGAGGCAGACGGGCTGGTTGCGGCCTTCGGCGCGGTGCTGGCGCGACTGACGGCGAGAGGGAGCGCATGACACGGGACACCTCGTCACGGCCCAAGGGTGCGGCCGAAATCGCCGAAGCGGACGCTTTCCTCGCCGCGCATCCGGACATCATGGCCTTCGACCTCGTCCTGATCGATGCCAACGGCATCGCCCGCGGCAAGATCGTCCGCCGCCATGAACTCCTGCCGATCTTCCGCGCCGGCCGTCATCTGCCGGGCTCAATCCTCGGGCTCGACGTCTGCGGCGAGGACGTGGAGGAGACCGGCCTGGTCTGGTCTGACGGCGACGCAGACCGTCGCGCCTGGCCGATCCCCGGCTCGCTCGTGTCACTGCCATGGACCAACCCGCCGCGCGGCGAGGTACGGCTCGCGCTCTACGAGCTTGACGGCACGCCGATGGCGGCCGACCCTCGGCACGCCCTCGCCCGGCGCGACGCGCTGCTGAAGGCGGACGGCTTCCACCCAATCCTCGCCTTTGAGCTGGAATTCTACCTGCTCGACCGAGAGAAGGACGCGATCGGCAACTTCCAGCCGCTGCGGCTGCCGTTGACCGGCGAGCGACCGGAAGGCGTTCAGGTCTATGGCGTGAGCGACCTCGACCGGCTGGAACCGTTTGTCGATGCGGTCTATAGCGCCGCAGAGGCCCAGCGCCTGCCGGTCGAGACGATGATCTCCGAGTATGCCGAGGGCCAGTTCGAGCTGACGCTTCGGCACGACAATGCGCTCAAAGCTGCGGACGATATCGTCATGCTGAAGCGCCTGCTGCGCGCCGTGGCGCTTCGCCACGGCATGATGGCGTGCTTCATGGCAAAGCCCTTTGCCGGCCGGGCCGGATCGGGCATGCACGTGCATGCGAGCCTTGCCGGCGCGGGAGGCGAAAACCTGTTTGCCGACCGGGGCGAGGAACTGTCGCCGCTCCTTCGCCAGGCGGTGGCGGGACTGCTCGAAACCATGGACGAGACGATGCTCGTCTTTGCCCCCCACCTCAATTCCTGGCGGCGGTTCTCGGCGCAGAGCTATGCGCCGACGGCCCCGACCTGGGGCACGAACAATCGCTCCGTCGCCGTCCGCATTCCCGCCGGCCCCGGCACCGGCCGGCATCTGGAGCAGCGCGCCGCCGGCATCGACGCAAACCCCTATCTGGTCGGCGCAACCGTGCTTGCCGCCATCCAGCGCGGCATTGCGGCCAAGGCCGATCCCGGCCCGCACGCCACCGCCTATGCCGAAGGCCCGCCCGACAGCCTGCCGCCGGATTGGCGCGGCGCAATCGCCGCGGCGACGTCCTCCGATTTTCTGAAGGACGCGCTCGGCGAGAGAATGCATTTCGTCTTCCTCGCGCTCAAGCGAGCCGAATATCGCCGCTTTGCCGCCGACATCACTGCCCTCGAACGCTCGCTCTACGGCGAGATCGTCTGACCCTCCCAGTTCTCAGGCCACCCCATGAAGACCTTCTACACCGCCGATCACCATCTTCACCACAGCGGGATGG
The DNA here is from genome assembly GCF_056159645.1 of Mycoplana sp. ABR4_002. Lineage (NCBI taxonomy): Bacteria > Pseudomonadati > Pseudomonadota > Alphaproteobacteria > Hyphomicrobiales > Rhizobiaceae > Mycoplana > Mycoplana sp. ABR4_002. The sequence continues at coordinate 443,939 of NZ_JBSWVO010000002.1, read as the reverse complement.
AACTAGCATTCGGCAAGATCGTCGAAACCGTCGAAAAACCCGAACGGGCGGAGATCGTGCTCGCGCGGGTCCGGGAGGTTGAACTGGGTCCGGTGATCAAGCCGCCGCACTATGGCCGCGGCCCTGTCGATAGCGTCCACAAACCGGACTATCTCGACTTTCTCGAGCACATCGTCGCCGAATGGCGCGCCGCCGGACGCGACGGCGAGGTCTGGCCCTACAGCTGGCGCCACCGCTCGATGCCGCCCGCCGCGCGTCCGCCTTCCGGGCTCGATGCGCGCCTGTCCTACTATTCCTTCGACATGGCCGGGTCGATCACCGAGACGACGTGGCAGGCGGCCCGCCGCGCCGCCGACACGGCCCTTGCCGGAGCCGATGCGGTGATCGACGGCGAGCGCGCCGCCTTCTCGCTTTGCCGCCCGCCGGGGCATCATGCCGGCCGCGACTTCTTCGGCGGCTACTGCTACCTCAACAACGCCGCCATCGCCGCGCAGCGCTTCCGCGACCAGGGCCACGACCGCGTCGCGGTCCTCGACATCGACTATCACCATGGCAACGGAACACAGGAGATCTTCTACGATCGCGACGACGTGCTCGTCGTCAGCCTGCACGGTGACCCGGACTTCGAGTATCCCTTCCATGTCGGCCATGCGCGGGAGCGCGGCGAGGGTGCAGGCGACGGCTTCAATTTAAACTACCCGCTGCCTGCCGGCACCGGCTGGTCCGAGTGGCGGGAAGCCTTCGAGGAGGCGCAGGCAAGGATCGCCGCCTTCGCCCCGTCAGCGCTCGTCGTATCGCTCGGGGTGGATACGTTCAAGGACGACCCGATCTCGAAGTTCAAGCTCGACAGTGAGCATTATCTCATCATCGGCGGACAGCTTGCAGCCTTGCATCTGCCAACCCTGTTCGTCATGGAAGGCGGCTACGCCATCGACGCGCTCGGCGTCAACGCGGTAAACGTGCTGCTGGGGTTCGAGCGCGGTCACTGAGCCGCCGCACGCCCGCCACGCGCCAAGGCGACGCACCCTTGACGCGGTTCCAGTCCCTCCGTCGGTCGCGCGGTCAGGCGTTCGGCCTGTCGAGTGCGTCCAGGACCTCCATCGTTTCCATCGGCACGCCGGCAACACCCGTCCAGACACCGGACGGCTTGACGAAACCGATGATCTCGGCGGCCTGCAGCGTGTCGACAAATTCGGTGAACTCGATCACGCGCCCGTCCCGGAACGTCAGCTTGTCCATCATCTCGGTGTCGAAGAAGCTGTCCTGGGGGATGAAGCGGACCGGCCCTGCCCGGTGGACGATCGCCGTGTCGCCATCGATGTAGATGCTGTCGAAATCCATGTCCGACAGGTCCCAGCTTGCCATCAGGTCGCTGAACCGGGCACGAATTTCGGACGCGCCATCGACCGAATGCGTCAGCGGTCCGAGGCGATAGTTGCCGGCAATGCGGAAGCTGGCTACCGGGTCAACCATGCTCATGATGGCGTCGATGTCGTGGTCATTCCGGGCCCGGTAGAAGGCCCGCACAGTTCTCTCGAGTTCCCTGCGATCCGTCATGGATGCGTCCCTCCGCTTGAACGGCGGAATTGTGCGCCCGATCCGGGCTTCTGGCAATTGCAGGGACCCCATCCAATAGAATTAGCTTTTGCTAAAGTTAACCGGCCGCAGTCCGGATACGATCCGCCGCGGCCAGCACCGTGAGAGGAGAGATCAGACGCCCTGATGCAGGTTCCGGCGCGACAGGTTGCGTACGTCGCGTTCGCCGCACAGCGCCATGGTGATGTCGAGTTCCTTGCGGATGATCTCGAGCGCCCGGGTCACCCCCGCCTTGCCGCCGGCGCCGAGACCATAAAGGAAGGGCCGGCCGATATAGGTGCCCTTGGCGCCGTAGCAAAGCGCCTTGAGCACGTCCTGCCCCGAGCGGATGCCGCCATCGAGATGCACCTCCACCTGGCCGCTCACGGCATCGACGATGCGCGGCAGCATGCTGATCGACGAAGGCGCGCCGTCGAGCTGGCGGCCGCCATGGTTGGAGACGATGATCGCGTCGGCCCCGGTCGAGACCGCCATGCGCGCGTCCTCCTCGTCGAGGATGCCCTTGAGGATCAGCTTGCCGCCCCACCGCTCCTTGATCCAGGCGACGTCCTTCCAGGACAGCTGGAGATCGAACTGCTCGTTGGTCCATACCGAGAGCGAAGACAGGTCCGTGACGCTTTTGGCGTGGCCGACGATATTGCCGAAGGTACGCCGTCTGGTGCCGAGCATCCCCATGCACCAACGCGGCCGCGTTGCCATCTGCCAGACGTGCTTGGGCGTGAACTTCGGCGGCGCCGACAGCCCGTTGCGGATGTCCTTGTGGCGCTGGCCGAGGATCTGCAGGTCGAGCGTGAGCACCAGTGCCGAGCACTTTGCGGCCTTGGCGCGGTCGATCAGGTTGAGCACGAAATCCCGGTCCTGCATCACGTACAGCTGGAACCAGAACGGCTTGGTCGTGACCGCGGCCACGTCCTCGATCGAGCAGATGCTCATCGTCGACAGGGTGAAGGGAACACCGAACGCCTCCGCCGCCTGGGCGGCCAGCATCTCGCCGTCGGCGTGCTGCATTCCGGTCAGGCCGGTCGGCGCCAGCGCCACCGGCATCGACACCTTCTCGCCGATCATCTCACCTTCCAGCGACCGGTTCGACATGTCGACCAGCACCCGCTGGCGCAGCTTCACCTTGTGAAAATCCTCCTCGTTCGCCCGGTAGGTGCCTTCGGTATAGGCGCCGGAATCGGCGTAGTCGAAGAACATCTTCGGCACGCGCCGCTTCGCGCGCGCCTTGAGGTCGGCGATCGTCAGGATCTCTTTCAACTCTGGTACTCCCTCGGCAGAATGTCCGGCCATGTCCCCTGCCCGGACCGCGACCCGTCTTTTACGGCCGGAACGTGTATTGGGCAATGGATTGCGGTTTCATCTCGATCGAAAATCCCGGCCTCGATGGCGGCATGTAGGCGGCGTTGCGGATCACGCAGGGATCGACGAAGTGCTCGTGGAGATGATCGACATATTCGATCACCCTGCCCTCCTTGGTGCCGGAAACCGCAACGTAGTCGATCATCGACAGGTGCTGCACATATTCGCAAAGGCCGACGCCGCCGGCATGCGGCCAGACCGGCAGGTCGAACTTGGCGGCAACGAGCAGCACCGCCAACACCTCGTTCAAGCCGCCCATGCGACAGCTGTCAATCTGGACGATGTCGATCGCCCCTTCGGCGATGAACTGCTTGAACATGATCCGGTTCTGGCACATCTCGCCGGTGGCGACCTTCACCGGGCCGACGGCCCGGCGGATCTTGCGGTGGCCGGCGATGTCGTCGGGGCTGGTCGGCTCCTCGATGAAATAGGGCTTGGCGAAGGCAAGCCTGTTCACCCAGTCGATCGCCTGGTCGACCTCCCAGACCTGGTTGGCGTCGATCATCAGATAGCGGTCGGGGCCGATCACCTCCCGGGCGACCGTCAATCTGCGGATGTCGTCGTCGATGTCGCGGCCGACCTTCATCTTTACGTGGTTGAAGCCGGCATCGACCGCCTCCCGGCACAGCCGCCGCAGCTTTTCTTCCGGATAACCGAGCCAGCCGGCCGACGTGGTGTAGCAGGCATAGCCCTCACGCTGCAGCGTCTCGATTCGCTCGGCCTTGCCGGCCTGCGCCTTCTTTAGCAGCGCGACCGCCTCGTCGCGCGACAGCACGTCGGTGAGATAGCGGTAGTCGACGATGTCGGCGATTTCCTCGGGCGGGAGCTCCGAAACGAGCTGCCAGACCGGCTTGGCCGCCTGCTTCGCCAGCAGGTCCCACACCGCATTGACGACGGCGCCGGTCGCAAGGTGCATTGCGCCCTTGTCCGGGCCGATCCAGCGGAGTTGGCTGTCGCTGGTCAGGTGGCGCCAGTATTTTCCAGGCGCCTTGCGCACCTCATCCAGGCCGGTGCCGACGACCAGATGTTCCATCGCCCGGATGGCCGTGCAGCAAATGTCGTTGCCGCGGCCGATGGTGAAGGTCAGCCCGTGCCCGGCGAGACCGGCCTGATCGGTATCGAGGATGACGTAGGCGGCCGAATAGTCCGGGTCCGGGTTCATCGCATCGGAGCCGTCCAGACTGTGCGATGTCGGAAAGCGCAGGTCGAAAACGCGCATGCCGGTAATACGGGCCATTCTGTCCTCCCCCTGGGCGGCGGCGGGCAAGCGCTGGGCCTGCCCACTGGTCAAACGCCAAATTGTTCTTTATGCATAAAGGACATATTTTGTCGCTGTCAACAGACGAAACAAGGGATCGGACGCGACTTGAACGAAGTGCACGCCGCAGGCAGCATGCCGATCCGGCGCAGCGGACGAGGGAGGCGCATCGTGTTCATCGACACCCATCTTCACCTGATCGACCAGTCGCGCCTCAGCTATCCGTGGCTGTCGGGAGCCGGTGACCTGAACCGCGACTTCACCTATCCCGAATATGTGCAGGAGGCGAGGCGCCTTGGCATTGAAGGCGCGCTGCACATGGAGGTGGACGTCGCCACCGCCGACATCGAGGTTGAGACGGAGATGGTCCGCAGCCTGGCCGCGGCCCGGGGCAGCCTGGTCCAGGGCGTCATTGCCGCCTGCCGGCCGGAGGAGATCGGGTTTGCCGCCTATCTTGAGCGTTGCGAGGCCGATCCGTTCGTCAAGGGCTTTCGCCGCGTGCTGCACGTGGTCCCCGACGACATTTCCGAGCAGGCGCTGTTTCGTGACAATCTCAAGCGGATGGCCGACAGCCGCCTGACCTTCGACATCTGCATGCTCGCGCGCCAGCAGCCCCTGGCGGCCGCCCTGATCGACAGTGCGCCCGCGGTCCGCTTCGTGCTGGACCATTGCGGTGTGCCGGATATCGTGGCCGGCGCCTTCGATCAATGGAAGCGCGGTATCAGCGAGATCGCCAGCCGACCGAACGTCACGGCCAAGGTCTCGGGCGTCGTCGCCTATGCCGACCCTCAGACCTGGACGGTCGACACGATCCGGCCCTATGCCGAGCACATCGTCGCGGCGTTCGGCTGGGATCGCGTCGTCTGGGGCAGCGACTGGCCCGTCTGCACCAAGGGCGGCGGGCTTTCCACCTGGGTCGGTGCCACCCAGGTGATCTTCGGGCAATGCTCGGCGGGGGAACGGGAAAAACTCTACCGCGCCAACGCCAGGCGGATCTGGGGCCTGTGAGTGCGCGTCAGTGGCCGATCAGGCCGAGCACCAATGCGACGAGAAAGAGGAAAGCCGCGCCCGCGGCCACGTTGCAGACAATGCCGTCGAGAGCCCAGCGGCGCGCCCGCTCCGGACGCGGCGAATAGGATTGGCGCTTCTGACTGTAGCCGGCCTTGCCGAAAGCATCCGCATTGCTCATCGTGGTCGTCCTTTCTCGTGGCTCTCGCGCTCCGCAGAAAAGCGTTCACGCAAACGCCCCCGCCCTGGCAATTCATTGCCTGGCCAGGTGGATTATAGAGAATGTCTATAAGAATGATAGAGTATTTCTTTCTCTTTTTTGCCACATTCGTAAAATCGCCATGCACGGCCATTTATCCAGGGAAAAACGCCCGTCACCCAACTCCGGTTCCACCGCCTGCGCCCCACACAGCCGAGGATTGGACGGCAGGTTGAGCGAAGAAGGCTTGATCTGTGGTATCCGGCAAGCAAGATGTCGATGAGCGATCGGCCCGACGCCAGGCCACAACAGAAGGACGGGATGCAGATGGAGGCAAGGGGGGCACGCGGCTCCGGTACGCAGACGGTCTACGAAAAAATCCGACAGGAAATTCTGACCATGGCCCTGAAGCCCGGCAGCCCGCTTGACGAGGTGCGCCTGTCCGAGCGCTTCCGGATGTCGCGAACCCCGGTGCGCGAAGCCTTGTTGCGGCTTGCCGCCGATGGGCTGGTTACGAGCCTGCCGAACCGCAACACGGTGGTGGCAGCCATCGATTTCGCCGCTCTGCCGGCCTATTTCGACGCGCTGATGCTGATGTACCGCGCCACGACCCGCGCCGCGGCGACGCGGAAAGACCCCGCGCTCCTTTCCAGGATCCGAGCCCACCAGTGCGAGTTCGCCAAGGCCGTGGAGAACCGCGACGCCTTTGCCATGATCGAGGCGAACCGCGAATTCCACGTCGCCATCGCCGAACTCGGCGGTAACGCCTATTACACCGCCTTCTTTACCCGCCTGCTGGACGAGGGACGGCGCATCCTGCGGCTGTACTATTCGAGCTTCGACGACCAGCTTCCGCGCCAATATGTCGACGAGCACGAGGAGATCATCGCCGCGATCGAAGCCGGCGACGTCGAGGCGTGCGACCGGCTGGCGACAAGGCACGCGAGGCAGATCGTCCGGCAGATTCAGGACTATGTCGCCCGCGACCTGCAGCGGCAGATGGACCTGTCCGTGCAGGGATGACAAGGGCCTGCGCCGCCGCAATGCACCCTCGCCGGCCCCGCTCGGCCGGACACCGTCATGCCAGCGGGCCGCCGCGTTCCTTCACCATCGCCACCAGCCGCGAGAAGACCGCAGCCGACTGGCGCACGCCGTCGTGCTCGTATTCATTCGTCACCCAGGCCTCGAGGTTGCCGACATGGTGTGCGGTGTCGAGCGACAGACCGGCGTCGACATACATGTCGTCGAAATAGACTGCGGCCGCCACCGGCACCTCGTTTGCGGCCAGCCGGTCGGGGTCGTAGAGCCGGGAATGGCCAGAGCGCGCGGCAAGGGCTTCGGCGGCGGCACGGAACGGCCGCAGCGAGCGGATCTCCTCGAACATCCACGGATACATCATCTCGCCGGTGAACAGCAGCGGCCGGTTCGTTTCGCCGAACGCCGGGTGTTCGGCGCGGATCCGCTCCGCCGCCCAGCCGGTCGCACCCTGGCCTTGCCCGTAGATGCTCTCCTGCAGGACGGCGAAGAGCGGATTGGCGTCATAGGATGTCTGTTCCATGACGGCGGCAAGGAAGTGATCCGACAGTCGGTCATGCGCCGGTCCGGAAAAGGCCTCGTCGATCAGCCAGTGGACGTTCTCGAAACCGGGCGCCATGCCGAGGTCGATGCCGATCGTCTGCAGGCGGCGCACGCTGAGGCGGTCGCCGTCCGGCAGCAGCACGTCGCTCGAAGCGACGAAATCGGCAATCTGCCCGATCCGTTGGCGGTCGTGCGGATAGCGGCGGTAGTAGCGCTCGTTCTTCTCGGCGACGCGCGGGTAGGTTCGGCGGTAGACGTCGTCGGCCGACGCCTCCAGTCCCGCCAGCCCGCCGGTCACGTAGCAGGCCGAAAGCCCTTCCGGCGCTCTCGACAGATAGGTCAGCGTCAGGAAGCCGCCGTAGCTCTGCCCGAGCGTCGACCACCTGGCTCCGCCAAAGACGCTCTTGCGCAGGTGTTCGCAATCGGCGACGATGCTGTCGGCCCGGAAATGGCAAAGATAGTCGGCCGCCGCCGCCCCATCTTTAAAGGCGGCCATGGTCGCGCTCTCGACTCGCGTGCTGCGACCGGTGCCACGCTGGTCGATGAGGATGACACGGTGGGTCTTGAGCGCCTCAGCCAGCCAGGGCGGCCCGCCGCCCGCCGGGCGCGGCGACTTGCCGCCGGGACCACCCTGCAGGAAGGCCAGCATCGGCAGTTGCTCTCGGCGCCGCGCCGGGTCGCAGATCTCGCGGGCAAAGACGTCGATGGTGTCGCCCTCCGGGCTCGACCAGTCGAGGGGAACCGGCACCAGATGGTCGCGGATGAGCATTCCGGGAATTGTATATTCGCACACTGGCATGGTCTCGTCCTTGGGCTGCGTTTTATCTCGTCTGCGCGTTGCATCGCGCCGCATGATCCATAGCAGTCGCCAAGGCTGTCGACAAACTGACCACAAACAAAATAAGGTGTACCGACAGTCCGGCTCGTCCCGGGCGTTGACTGCAACACCGCAACAAACTGGAGTTCCGCATGACTGCGTCAAGCCCACCCGGCCCGATCACCGACACCGAGCGGCAGGCACGGCTTCTGCGCCTGCGAGACGCCATGGAGCGGGCTGGCGTTGCCGCGGTCCTGCTCGGATCGACGGAGAGCCTCCGTTACTTTACCGGACTGGTGTGGCACCAGAGCGAGCGGCTGCTCGGCGCACTGGTGACCCCTGCGAGGCTGATCTACGTCGTACCGGCGTTCGAGCGCAGCCGGGTGGAGACCCTTCCCCATCTCGAGGGCGAGTTCGCCACGTGGGAAGAAGACCATGATCCGGCAGCGCTCATTGCCGATCTGATGGGTGCAAAGGGATCGCTGGCGCTGGACGACGCATTGCCGCTGTTTGCCTACCACACGCTCGCCGCGCGCCTCGGCCCCGGTCGCCTCACCGACGGCGGCCCGTTGATCCGCGGCCTGCGGCTGCGGAAGTCCCCCGCTGAAATCGCGCTGATCCGGCATGCCATGACGCTCACGCTCGAGGTGCAACGGCGCGCGCACGCCATCATGAAACCGGGAATCCGAGCCTCCGAGGTGGTGCGCTACATCGATGAGCAGCATAGGGCGCTCGGTGCACCCGGCGGCTCCACTTTCTGCATCGTTTCCTTCGGTGCGGCGACCTCTCTGCCGCACGGCGCCGACGGCGACCAGATGCTGGCGGCGGGCGAGGCCATTCTCGTCGATACCGGAACGCGTCTCGACGGCTACCACTCCGACCTCACCCGCACCTATACCCTGGACGAGCCGGAAGCCGATTTCGCCCGCGCCTGGGCAATCGAGCGCGAGGCGCAGCAGGCGGTGTTCGAGGCCGCGAGGATCGGCGCGCCCTGCCAGGGTCTCGACGACGCCGCGCGGACCGTGCTCGAAAGGCACGGACTTGGCCCCGGCTATCGCCTGCCCGGCCTGCCGCATCGCGCCGGCCATGGCCTGGGCCTGGAGATCCACGAGGAACCCTACCTCGTCCGCGGCAACACGACGCCGCTCGTCGAGGGCATGTGCTTCTCCAATGAGCCGATGGTTGTCTTTCCCGGACGCTTCGGGATCCGCCTCGAGGATCACATCCACATGGCCGAGGCCGGGCCAGCCTGGTTCACACCGCCGGCCAAGGGACCGGCCGAGCCGTTCGCATGAGGCGCGTTTACGCCGGGCCCAACACCCTGGCGCCGCGCCCTCGGTGTCTTGCCTTCCGTTCGGCGCGGGGCGGCTTCAGCCGCCCTTGATGTCGATCTTTTTTCCTTCGGATCGACAGCGCCCGCCCGCCGGAAGCGGTCGTTGGCGACATCCTCGCCCCGCGGCCCGATGCGCCTTGAGAATGACGTTGCCTCAAGGGATCAGGACCGCCGCGCCGCTCAGCCGCCCGGCGCGCAGGTCGGCCAGCGCCTCGTTGGCCCTTGCCAGCGCATAGGGAATGGTGTGCGTCCTGACCCCGGCCTGTCTTGCGATATCGAAGAACTCCCGCCCGTCCTGGCGCGTCAGGTTGGCCACCGATTCCACCCTCCGTTCGCCCCACAGGATCGAATAGGGCATGGCCGGAATCTCGCTCATGTGAATGCCGCCGCACACGACCCGCCCACCTTTGCGGACCGCACGCAGCGCTACCGGGACGAGTTCGCCGACCGGAGCGAAGATCAGCGCCGCGTCCAGTTCGACCGGCGCCGCTTCGCGCGCGCTCCCCGCCCAAACGGCCCCAAGGCCGGCCGCGAACGCCTGCGCGGCACGGTCGCCCTCCCGCGTGAAGGCATAGACCTCGCGCCCCTGCCAGCGGCAGACCTGGGTGATGATGTGAGCGGCGGCACCGAAGCCGTAGATGCCGATGCGGCTGGCCTCCCCCGCCTTCTTCAGCGTGCGCCAGCCGATCAGGCCCGCACAGAGGAGCGGCGCCAGCGCGGCCGCATCCTGGCCAGGGTCGAGTTCGAAGGCAAAATCGGCGTCGGCCACCGCATGCGTGGCAAAGCCGCCATCGACCGTATAGCCGGTGAACAGCGGCCGGTCACAGAGGTTCTCCTCGGCCCGGCGGCAATAGGGGCACTGGCCGCAGGCGTGCCCGAGCCACGGCACGCCGACACGGCGTCCGAGCATGGCGGCGTCGACACCGGCGCCGACTTTCTCGACGATGCCGACGATCTCATGTCCGGGCACGAGCGGCAGCTTCGGTTCGGGCAGGTCGCCGTCGACGACGTGAAGGTCGGTGCGGCAGACGGCGCAGGCCTCGACCCTGATCGCCAGTTGCCCGGCCTGCGGCACGGGATCCGACCATGCGGCCATCGCGAGCGGCTCGCCGATTGTCTCAAGCACCATCGCCTTCATGGCACGCCCTCTGTGGCCGGCGCCATCTGTGCCGGCGAAGCATGCGGCGGCTACCGGTCCTCGGAAAGTAGCTCCCCGGCGAGCTGCCGCAGGAGTGCGGCAACGTCCTTCAGGAACGCGCTCATTGCCGAGCTCCTGCGCCAGCATAGGCCAATCTGCCGGCGCGGCGAAACACCGTCGAACCGCAACAGGTGGATCTGCGCCGTGGCCGGCTGCCGCGTCGCCAGTTCCGGAAGCAAGGTCATGCCGACCTCGGCGCCCACCATCTGGCGCAGTGTCTCAAGGCTCGTCGCCCGGAACGAGGTACGCTCGCTGGCGCCAGAGAGCCGGCAGACCTCGAGCGCCTGCTCGCGCAGGCAATGCCCCTCCTCCAGCAGCATCAGGTCGTGGCCGTCAAGCTCGTCCAACGTCAAGGTGCCGCGCGATGCCAGCTCATGGCTGGCGGGCACCGCGAGCAGGAAGTGCTCCTCGAACAGCTGTTCCGTATGCAGGCGGTCGTCGTCGACAGGTAGCGCCAGCACCGCCGCGTCGAGCTGGCCCTCGCGCAGGCGCGACAGCAGGCCATCGCTCTTTTCCTCTACCAGCAGGGTCTCTAGCCTTGGATAGCGCGCATGCAAGCGCGGCACCGCACAGGGCAGCAGGTAGGGGCCGAGCGTCGGGAAGATGCCGAGCCGCAGCGTGCCGGTCCCGGGGTTCTGGCAACGCAGTGCCGCTCGTCGCATCTCGTCGACCTCGCCCATGATCCGCCTCGCCCTGGCCACGGCGTCGCGACCGAAGGGAGTCAGCATCACCGACCGGGGCGAGCGCTCGATCAGGGGGGCGCCGAGATCGTCCTCGAGCTTGCAAATCCGCGTCGACAGCGTCGGCTGGCTGACTCGGCAAGCCTCGGCGGCCCGGCCGAAATGCCGATGATCCGCCAGGGCGATCAGGTATTCCAGCTCGCGCAGGGTCATTCAGGTCGTTCCGGCCGCCTCAGGCGGCCTCGGCCGTATCCGCGTCCGGGGCGGTGCTGCGCATCAGGTGGTCGAAGGCCGCGAGCGAGGCCTTGGCCCCCTCGCCGAGCGCGATCACGATCTGCTTGTAGGGCGCGGTCGTGCAGTCGCCGGCGGCGAAGACGCCGGGGACCGAGGTCCGGCCATGATCGTCGACGACGATCTCGCCGCGCGAGGACAGCTCGAGCGTGCCCTTCAGCCACTCGGTGTTCGGCAGCAGGCCGATCTGCACGAAGACGCCTTCCAGCGACAGACTGTGGCGCTGGCCGGCAATGCGGTTCTCATAGGTGAGCCCCGTGACCCTTTGACCGTCGCCGAGAACTTCCGTCGCCCTGCTATTGAGCAGGATGTCGACGTTCGGCAGGCTGCGCAGCTTGCGCTGCAGAACCTCGTCGGCCCGCAGCTTGCCGTCGAATTCGATCAAGGTCACGTGGCTGACAATATTGGCAAGGTCGATCGCCGCCTCCACGCCGGAATTGCCGCCGCCGATGACGGCCACGCGCTTGCCCTTGAACAGTGGCCCGTCGCAATGCGGGCAGTAGGCGACGCCCTTGTTGCGGTACTGCGCCTCGCCCGGAACGCCGAGCTGCCGCCAGCGCGCCCCGGTGGAGAGGATCACGGTCCGCGAGCGCAGCGTCGCGCCATTGGCCAGCTCGACCGCGATCATGTCCTTGCCCGGCACCAGCTTCTCGGCGCGCTGCAGGTTCATCAGGTCGATGTCGTGGTCCTTCACATGCGCCTCGAGCGAGGAGGCGAGCTGCGGTCCTTCCGTGTGCCGGACGGAGATGAAGTTCTCGATCGCCATCGTGTCGAGCACCTGACCGCCGAAGCGCTCGGCCGCGATGCCGGTGCGGATGCCCTTGCGCGCGGCATAGATCGCGGCCGCGGCGCCGGCCGGCCCGCCGCCGATCACCAACACCTCATAGGACGCGCGCGCATCGAGCGTTGCCGCGGTTCGGGCGGCGGAACCGGTGTCGAGCTTGGCGAGGATCGCCTCGACCTCCATGCGGCCCTGCGCAAACAGCTCGCCGTTGAGGTAGACGGTGGGCACGGACATTACCTGGCGGCTCTCGACCTCCGCGGAGAACACGCCGCCGTCGATCGCCACGTGGCGGATGCCCGGGTTGAGCACGGCCATCAGGTTCAGCGCCTGCACCACGTCCGGGCAGTTCTGGCAGGAGAGCGAGAAATAGGTCTCGAAGGCAAATTCGCCATCGAGGTCGCGGATCTGGTCGAGGATCACCTGTTCGGTGCGCGGCGGATGGCCGCCGACCTGCAATAGCGCCAGCACCAGCGAGGTGAACTCATGGCCAAGCGGAATGCCGGCGAAACGGAGGCTGATGTCGTGGCCCGGGCTGGTCAGCGCGAAGGAGGGAACCCGCTCGCCGTCGCCGCTGCGCGCGGTCAGGGTAATCCGGTCGCTGAGTTCGACGATCTCGCCGAGCAGCGCCATCATGTCCCGCGATGTTTCGCTGTCGTCGGCCGAGGCCAGGATGTCGACCGGCCGGACAAGCTTTTCGAGATAGGTCTTCAGCTGGGTTTTCAGGTTGTCGTCGAGCATCGGGCACTCCGCATGGAATGAGGGCAGCGCGGCTGCGGTCTTGGGAGAAGAACGCGGGCAGAGACCCGCCCCGCACGTGCGGGGCGGGCAGCATCCATCGTCAGATCTTGCCGACGAGTTGCAGCGACGGCGCGAGCGTCTTTGCGCCCTCTTCCCACTTGGCCGGGCAAACCTCGTTCGGATGCGCGCGGACATACTGCGCCGCCTTGACCTTGCGCAGCAGGTCGGCGGCGTTGCGGCCGATGCCTTCGGCGGTGATTTCCATCGCCTGGATGATGCCGTCCGGATCGACGATGAAGGTGCCGCGGTCGGCGAGGCCTTCGCCCTCGCGCATGACCTCGAAATTGCGCGTGATCGTGCCGGTCGGGTCGCCGATCATGGCGTACTGGATCTTGCCGATCGTCTCCGAGGCGTCGTGCCAGCCCTTGTGGCTGAAATGGGTGTCGGTCGAGACCGAGAACACCTCGACGCCGAGGCGCTGCAGCTCTTCATGGTGATCGGCCAGGTCGCCGAGCTCCGTCGGGCAAACGAAGGTGAAGTCGGCCGGGTAGAAGAAGAAGATCGCCCACTTGCCCTTGATGTCGGCTTCCGTCACCTCGATGAACTTGCCCTGCTTGAAGGCCTGTGCCTTGAACGGCTTGATGGGGGTATTGATGAGAGACATGGGGGCTCCTGATAGAAATTGCTGCAAAGCGGGACACGCTTTCGCGGCGCAACATAGACGGGCGAATGAAATAGATAAATCCTGAAACTTCGATAGGTGCGGGCTATCGCCGCAGCGCCGCCATTCCGATCGCATTGCCTAAAATTTGCGCAATAAACAAATTGCTTGATTTGCATGCGGGAGCACGCTTTCTATGCCGGGAGAAACAGGATTCCGATGGGCGGCAAGCACGAGCATGGTACGATCCCACTCTTCCACGCCGGCGCCGGCCGCACGGCCGCAAGCACCCGGCGTCAACGAGCGGAACTAGACCCGTGGCCAGCCGAACGCCGAAACCGGGTAGCCTGAGCGTTCTCGTCATAGACGAGAACGGCATTCGCGCCTCGATCATCGAACTGGGCCTGCGCGAAGCGGGCTATGACCACGTCACCATCATCGACGACATGAACGGCCTGGCGCGGCGCATCGCCGACATCAATCCCGACGTCATCGTCATCGACCTGGAGAATCCGAACCGCGACATGCTGGAAAGCATCTTTCAGATTTCGCGCGCGGTGCAACGCCCGATCGCCATGTTCGTCGACCAGTCGGACGAGGCCTCGATCGAGGCGGCGGTCGAGGCCGGCGTCTCGGCCTATATCGTCGACGGGCTGAAGCAGGAGCGGGTCCGCCCGATCCTGAAGATGGCGATCAGCCGCTTCAACGCCTTTTCCAGACTCAGCCGCGAACTCGAGGAGACGCGTGGCGAACTGGAGAACCGCAAGGTGGTCGATCGCGCAAAAGGCCTGCTGATGCGCTCGCGAGGACTGACGGAGGAGGAGGCCTATGCGTTGCTGCGGCGGACGGCGATGAACCAGAACCGCAAGATCGTCGAGATCGCCCAAAGTCTCGTCACGGCGGCAAGCCTGCTCGATCCGGGAGCGAAGGAATGACGACCAGACACCATGTCACCGCCGGCTTCGTGCCGCTGCTCGACAGCGCGCTGCTCGTCGCCGCACGGGAAAAGGGTTTTGCGGAAGCGCAATCGGTGGACCTGACGCTCGTGCGCGAGCGATCCTGGGCAACGATCCGGGACCGGCTGGCTGTCAGCCAGTTCGACGTCGCCCACATCCTTGGCCCGATGCCGATCGCCTGCAATCTCGGCCTGACCGCACTGGCCCCAAGAATGGTCGTGCCAATGGCGCTCGGACTCGGCGGCAACGCCGTCACCGTCTCGGACGCCCTTTGGCATTCCATGACCGAGCACGGCGCGACCGACGACCTCGACGCCCGCATCAACGGCCTCGCCCTGCGACAGGCGATCGATCGCCGCGGCGCGCCACCGCGCTTCGGCGTCGTCCACCCCTATTCGGGTCACAACTACGAACTGCGCTATTGGCTGTCGGCCAGCGGCATCGACCCCGACCGCGATATCGAGATCGTCGTCCTGCCGCCGCCGGACATGGGCGATGCGCTGGCCAATGGTGCCATCGACGGCTATTGTGCCGGGGAGCCGTGGAACACCTTCGGCGTCCTGAAGCGCGGCGCGCACCTTGCCACCGTCAAGGCGGCAATCTGGAAGTCCAGCCCCGAAAAGGTGCTGGGCGTCAATGCCGGATGGGCCGACCAGCACCCGGATGCGCTCGCCGCCCTTCTCAAAGGGCTTTACGATGCAGCGCGCTGGTGCGCCCGGCCCGAGAACCACGATGAATTGGCGGCCCTGCTTGCCCGACCGGCCTATGTCGACCGCCCAGCCGAACTGTTGCTACCCGCCCTGAAGGGCGTGCTCGCGGTGCGCGAGGGTCAGACGCGCGCCGTCCGGGACTTCTTCGTTCCCCATGCCAAGGCGGCGACCTTTCCGTGGAAGAGCCATGCCCTGTGGTTCTATACGCAGATGGTTCGCTGGCGGCAGGTGGAGCACACGCCGAAGAATCAGGCGATCGCCGCCGGCACCTACCGGCCGGACATCTACCGCGAAACGCTGAAGGCGTTCGGCGTCGCCATGCCATCGGCCAGTTCCAAGGTTGAGGGCGCCTTGCGCGCCGAGACCCCGGTCGGCTCCACCGGCGCCCTCACGCTCGGCCCCGACGGTTTCTTCGACGGCAACCTGTTCGATCCCGACGACGTCGACGGCTATATCGCCACCCAGGCGCGTCGGTAACGCCTGCCCAATTTGCACGCACTGCACAATTTTTGGCTCGATTGCTGCACCAGCACAGGCAGGGATCACCGACGCCGCCCCGCAGTCCTGACCTGATTCATTAAAAAACAATTACTTATAGAAATGGCACGCGTCTTGCTTCACAATCAGCGGGCCTGCGGGCCACGAAATTGGCGTCCAACGACGGGCGTCCCCAGCAAAGCCGCTGACCAGGATCAACGCGCACCCTAGGTGCATGCGGGCCTGGCCAGCGGCTTTTTGTTTTCAACCTCAAGATGGATCGGCACGACCTTGTCGGGCCCAGGAGAAGCCATGTCTGACAACACCCAAGCCATGTCCGCCGGCGAACCAGCCAAAGCCTTGTGGATGTCCACGCTCGCTTTCACCATCTGTTTCGCGGTCTGGACGATCTTCGCGATCATCGGCGTTCGCATCAAGCAGGACCTGGGCCTGACCGAGGCCCAGTTCGGCCTCCTGGTCGGCACGCCGATCCTGACGGGCTCGCTCGTCCGGATCGCGCTCGGCGTCTGGACCAGCCGCTACGGCGGCCGGCTCGTCTACACGCTGACGATGCTGGCCTCGGCGGCCGCGACGTTCCTGCTCTCCTACGCGACGACCTATCCGCAGATGCTGCTTGCCGGGCTCGGTGTCGGCCTCGCCGGCGGCTCCTTCGCCGTCGGCGTCGCCTATATCTCGCCGTTCTACCCGCCGCAGAAGCAGGGCACCGTGCTCGGCATCTTCGGCGCCGGCAATGTCGGCGCGGCGGTGACGAAATTCGTCGCCCCGTTCGTTCTGCTTGCATGGGGCTGGCAGGCAGTGGCGCAGATCTGGGCCGCGGCCCTGGTCCTCACGGCGATCGTCTTCTGGCTCACCACGACCGACGATCCGGCCTACCGCGCCCGCCGCGAGAAGGGCGCGGCTCCCCGGAGCCTGATGCAGGAGTTCGCACCACTGAAGAACGCCCAGGTCTGGCGCTTCTCGCTCTATTACTTCTTCGCCTTCGGCGGCTTCGTGGCATTGTCGCTGTGGCTGCCGCGTTATCTCGTCGGCGTCTACGGCTTCGACATCGCTGCAGCCGGCATGATCGCCGCCGCCTATTCGATCCCCGGCAGCATCTTTCGCGCCCTCGGCGGCCTGCTGTCGGACAAGAAGGGCGCGCGCAGCGTGATGTACTGGATGTTCGGCGTTTCGGCGGCCGCAACCCTCATCCTGTCCCTGCCGGCAGCCGGTCCCGACCAGGCCATCGGCATCACGCCGGCGATCTTCATCGTCGTCGTCTTCGTCCTCGGCTTCGTCATGAGCCTCGGCAAGGCGGCCGTCTACAAGCACATCCCGGCCTACTACCCAGACAGCGTCGGCGCGGTCGGTGGCGTCGTCGGCATGGTCGGCGGTCTTGGCGGCTTCATCCTGCCGATCGCCTTCGGGCTGCTGAAGGACGCAACCGGGCTCTGGTCCAGCTGCTTCCTGCTGCTCTTCGCCGTCGTCGCCGTGTCGCTGATCTGGATGCACGTCTCGGTCAGGCAGATGGACCGCCGCGGCCTGTCCGTCTCCGCCGTCGCCGCCACCTGACATCGAGGAAAGACCCATGACCGAGAAACTAGTCATCATCGGCAACGGCATGGCGCCGGGACGCATGCTGGAGCACCTGTTGGAGAAGGCCCCGGGCCGGTACCAGGTGACGATCTTCAACGCCGAGCCGCGCGTCAACTACGACCGTATCATGCTCTCGCCGGTTCTCTCCGGCGAGAAGGAGTACGAAGAGATCATCATCCACGGCGACGGCTGGTACATCAAGCACGGCATCACCCTCTACAAGGGGCACAGGATCGTCGCGATCGACCGTACAGCCAAGACCGTCACCTCCGACCACGGCGTCACCGAGAGCTATGACAAGCTGGTGATTGCTACCGGCTCGGTGCCCTTCATCATTCCCGTGCCGGGCAAGGACCTGCGCGGCGTCATCACCTACCGCGACCTCGACGACGTGCAGGCCATGCTGCTCGCCGCCCAGTCACGCGAAAAGGCCGTGGTCATCGGCGGCGGCCTGCTCGGTCTCGAGGCCGCCGCCGGCCTCGCCAACCGCGGCATGGACGTCACCGTCCTTCACGTCATGCCGACGCTGATGGAGCGCCAGCTCGATCCCGCCGCCGGCTATCTGCTGCAGAAGGCCGTCGAGGAGCGCGGCATCAAGGTCATCTGCAAGGCCAATACCAAGGCGATCATCGGCGACGGCAAGGTCGAAGGCATCGAACTCGACGACGGTCGCGTCATCCCTGCGACGCTGGTGGTCATGGCTGTCGGCATCCGACCGAATGTAGGCATCGCCAAGGACGCCGGCCTCGCGGTCAACCGCGGCATCGTCGTCGACGACGGCATGCAAACCTCGGATGGCAGCATCTGGGCGCTCGGCGAATGCGCCGAGGTCGCCGGCCAGGTCTATGGCCTCGTCGCCCCCCTCTACGAGATGGCGCGTGTCACGGCCTCCCATCTTGCCGGCGAGCGCTCGGCCGCCTTCGTCCATTCCGACACGCCGACCAAGCTCAAGGTCACCGGCATCGAATTGTTTTCGCTCGGCGACTTTGCCGATGGCGACGACCGCGAGGAAATCGTCCTGCGCGACGCCTCCGCCGGCGTCTACAAGCGCCTTGTGCTGAAGGAGAACCGGATCATCGGCACCGTGCTCTACGGCGAGACCGCCGACGGTGCCTGGTTCAACGACCTGAAGAAGAAGCAGACCGACATCTCCGAAATGCGCGAGACGTTGATCTTCGGCCAGGCCTACCAGGGAGGGTCCCCGCTGGACCCTATGGCGGCCGTTGCAGCCTTGCCGGATGATGCGGAAATCTGCGGCTGCAACGGCGTCTGCAAGGGCAAGATCGTCTCGGCCATTGCCGGCAAGGGCCTGACCTCGCTCGACGACGTACGTGCTCACACCAAGGCCTCGGCCTCCTGCGGCTCCTGCACGGGGCTCGTGGAACAGTTGATGACGCTGACGCTCGGGGACGGCTACAACCCCGCCGCGGTCCAGCCGATGTGCGGCTGCACCGAACTCGGCCATGACGATGTCCGGCGCCTGATAAAAGCGAAGAAGCTGAAGACCATCCCCGCCGTCATGCAGGAACTGGAGTGGAAGAGCTCCTGCGGTTGCGCCAAGTGCCGCCCGGCGCTGAACTACTATCTCGTCTGCGACTGGCCGGACGAATATGCCGACGACTACCAGTCGCGCTTCATCAACGAGCGCGTCCACGCCAACATCCAGAAGGATGGAACGTATTCGGTCGTGCCGCGCATGTGGGGCGGCGTCACCTCGTCGAGCGAGTTGCGGGCGATCGCCGACGTTGTCGACAAATTCGCCATTCCGATGGTGAAGGTGACCGGCGGCCAGCGCATCGACCTGCTCGGCATCGAAAAGGAAGACCTTCCGTCCGTTTGGGCCGACCTCGGCAAGGCCGGCTTTGTCTCCGGCCAGGCCTATGCAAAGGGCCTGCGCACGGTAAAAACCTGCGTCGGCTCCGACTGGTGCCGCTTCGGCACGCAGGACTCGACCGGCCTCGGTATCCGCATCGAGAAGTTCATGTGGGGCTCATGGACCCCGGCGAAGCTGAAGATGGCTGTCTCCGGCTGTCCGCGAAACTGCGCGGAAGCCACCTGCAAGGACATCGGCGTCATCTGCGTCGACAGCGGCTTCGAGATCCACTTCGCCGGCGCCGCCGGTCTCGACATCAAGGGAACCGAGGTGCTCGGTCTCGTGAAGACCGAAGACGAGGCGCTCGAACACATCGTGGCGCTGACCCAGATGTACCGCGAGCAGGCTCGTTATCTGGAGCGCATCTACAAGTGGGCCAAGCGCATCGGCCTCGACGAGATCCGCCGCCAGATCATGGCGGATGCGGAGAAGCGGAAAGGCTATTTCGACCGCTTCGTGTTCTCGCAGAGGTTTGCCCAGGTCGATCCCTGGTCGGAGCGCGTCTCCGGCAAGGACAAGCACGAGTTCCGGCCGATGGCATCGGTTGGTTTCAACGAGGCCGCTGAGTGACCGCGTCTCCCCGTTGAGGGTCGAGGGCGCGGCGAGGCGGCGGGCGGGGCGGTATCCGGAGGAGGGGCTGCCCCGCCCGGAACTCCCAAGGCAGACACAGAAAGGACTGGCAATGAACTGGTATTCCATCGGCACGATCGAGGACATTCCGCTGCGCGGTGCGCGCTGCGTGAAGACGCCGCACGGCAAGATCGGCGTGTTCCGCACCGCCGAGAACGAGGTCTTCGCCATCGAGGACCACTGCCCGCACAGGGGCGGGCCGCTCAGCCAGGGCATCGTGCACGGCAAGGCCGTCACCTGCCCGCTGCACAACTGGGTGATCTCGCTGGAGACCGGCAAGGCGCTCGGCGCCGACGATGGCGAAGTGAGGACCATTCCCGTCAGGAACGAGGACGGCGCGCTCTCGATCGCGCTGGAAAGCCTGATGATGGCTGCGGAGTAGCCTCCTTTTTCCTCCGAATGAGCGCAACGGAGCTACCGATGCCGACTGATACGAAAACCACCTGCCCCTATTGCGGCGTCGGCTGCGGCGTGATCGCCCGCATCGACGATGACGGCACGGTCACCGTCAAGGGCGACCCGGACCATCCGGCCAATTTCGGGCGGCTGTGCTCCAAGGGATCGGCACTGGCCGAGACCATCGATCTCGACGGGCGCCTGCTGCATCCGGAGATCGGTGGTCGGCGCGCCGGCTGGGACGAGACGCTCGATCTCGTGGCGGAACGTTTTGCGACGGCGATCGCCGATCATGGCCCCGACTCCGTCGCCTTCTATGTCTCCGGGCAGCTCCTGACCGAGGACTATTACGTCGCCAACAAGCTGATGAAGGGTTTCATCGGCTCGGCCAACATCGACACCAACTCGCGCCTGTGCATGTCGTCCTCCGTTGCCGGGCATCGGCGCGCCTTTGGCTCAGATACGGTTCCTGGCTGCTACGAGGACCTGGAACTCGCCGACCTGGTCATCCTGACCGGCTCGAATCTCGCCTGGTGCCATCCGGTGCTGTACCAGCGCCTTGCCGCCGCCAAGGCCGCCCGGCCGGGTATGAGAGTGGTGGTGATCGACCCGCGCCGGACGATGACGGCCGACATCGCCGACCTGCACCTCGCGATCCGGCCCGACGGAGACGTGGCGCTGTTCAATGGCCTGCTCGCCCACCTCGCCAAGAGCACGGCGATCGACGAAAGCTACCTTGCCGCCCATACGGAAGGTTTCGCCGATGCCTTTGCGGCCGCCAGCACCACGACGTTTCCGCAACTGATGGAGCAGACCGGGCTCGGCGCCGGCGAGCTCCGCCAGTTCTTCGGTCTGTTCGAGCGCACCGAAAAGGTCGTCACCTGCTATAGCCAGGGTGTCAACCAGTCGTCATCCGGCACCGACAAGGTGAACGCGATCCTCAACTGCCACCTGGCGACCGGTCGCATCGGCCGGCCGGGCATGGGTCCCTTCTCCCTGACCGGCCAGCCGAACGCCATGGGCGGGCGCGAGGTCGGCGGACTGGCCAACATGCTCGCCGCCCACATGGCGATCGAGAATGCCGATGATCGCGACCGGGTGCAGCGCTTCTGGGGCTCCCCGACCATCGCGACGCATCCCGGCCTCAAGGCCGTCGACATGTTTCAGGCCGTCGCAGACGGGCGGATCAAGGCGCTGTGGATCATGGCGACCAACCCGGTGGTATCGATGCCGGATGCGGACACGGTCGAGGCGGCCATCAAGACCTGTCCCTTCGTTGTCGTCTCCGATGTGCTCAAGACCACCGACACCGCGCGCCACGCCCATGTGCTGCTGCCCTCGCTCGGCTGGGGCGAGAAGGACGGCACCGTCACCAATTCCGAGCGCCGTATCTCGCGGCAGCGACCGTTCCTGCCGGTCCCCGGTGCGGCGCGTGCGGACTGGTGGCAGCTGGCCCAAGTCGCCCGACGCATGGGCTACTCCGGCTTCGACTATGCCTCTCCGAGGGAGATCTTCGCCGAGCATGCCGCCCTTTCCGCCTACGAGAACGGCGGCAGCCGCGACTTCGACATCGGCGCCCGTGCGGGCATTACCGGTGCGGAATACGAGACCATGACACCGTTCCAGTGGCCGGAACCGGCAGACCGCGCGTCGCCGAGCGAGGCGGGACACGCCCGGGCAAGGCGCTTCTTCGCCGACGGCGGCTTTTTCCACGGCGACGGTCGGGCCCGCTTCGTCGCCGTAAACCCGACCGGAACCGATCGCACCAGCGCCGCCTATCCCTTTACCCTCAACACCGGGCGCATCCGCGACCAGTGGCACACGATGACACGCACCGGAAAGAGCGCACGGCTTTCCGCCCATATCGCCGAGCCCTTTGCCGAGCTTCACCCGCGCGATGCTCTCGAACTCGGCGTCGGCAATGCCGGTCTCGTCGAGCTGCAAAGCCCGCACGGCAAGGCCGTCGTGCGCGCCCTGATCACCGGGCGTCAGGCACGCGGCAGCATCTTCGTGCCGATGCACTGGAACGACCAGTTCGCCGCCAAGGCCCGTATCGATGCGCTGGTGCCGCCGCTGACCGACAGGTTTTCCGGGCAGCCGGCCTCGAAGAACGTCGCGGTCACAGCCCGTCCGTTCGCCGCCGCCTTCTATGGATTTGCGGTGTCCGTCGCCAGGCCGGCAGCACCGGCGGCCGACTACTGGGCGGTGGCGAAGGCCGAAGGCGGCTGGCGGCTCGAACTTGCCTTTGCCAGCGAGATCCCTGACTGGACGGCGTGGTGCCGTGACACGTTCGCAATCGCCGAGGAGATCGAGCCGCTCGGTTATGCCGACCGCCAGACCGGCGATCTCAGGTTTGCCTTCTTCGACGGCGACCGCCTGCTCGCCGCCCTCTTCCTCGCCCGCGAGCCGGTCGCGGTCGCCCGCGCCTGGGCGGTATCGCAGCTTGCGGCCGAACACGGCAACCTGCGCAAGCGTTTCACCCTCGTCGCCGGACGCCCCGGCGCCGGCAGGCCGGACCCGGGCGCCACTGTCTGCTCCTGCTTTTCCGTCGGCGTCAACCAGATCGTCGCGGCCGTCCGCGGCGGCTGCCACACGGTCAAGGCCGTCGGCAAGGAGATCAATGCCGGCACCAATTGCGGCTCCTGCCGCGCCGAGATCAGGGGGATCATCGATGGATGTCTTGCCGCCGCAGCGGAATAACGCGCCTGCCCGCATGGAACCGCTCGCCAAGCTGCCGGTGTTCTGGGCACTCGCCGGCAGGAAGGTGGTCGTCGCCGGGGGTTCGGACGCCGCCGCATGGAAGGCAGAGCTGCTCGCGGCCTGCGGTGCGCAGGTTCACGTCTATGCGGAGACGCTGTCGGAGTGCTTCGCAGGCCTGGTCGGGCCCGAGGCTCTCAATTCCCTGCCCGCGTCGACGCCGACGGGCCGCTATGTCCACCATCCGCGGCGCTGGTCGCCGGCGGATTTCGCGGCTGCCGCCATGGCCATAGCCGACTGCGAGGACGACGATGACGCCCGCACCTTCTTCGAAGCCGGCTGTTCGGCCGGCGTTCCGGTCAACATCATCGACAAGCCGGCCTTTTGCCAGTTCCAGTTCGGTTCGATCGTCAACCGTTCCCCGGTCATCGTCGCCATCTCCACCGACGGCGCCGCCCCCATCCTGGCCCAGGCGATCCGCCGCAAGATCGAGACGCTGCTGCCACCGTCGCTGCGGTCCTGGGCGAAACTGGCGCACGACCTGCGCTCGAGGATCAACGCTCTGCTGCAGACCGCACCCGCGCGGCGAGTGTTCTGGGAACGGTTCGTCGACCTCGCCTTCAAGGAGGAGGCCGATGCGCATGCCGAGCAGACGCTGCTGCACAGCGCGCGGGCCATGGCGGGCACAACGGTCGCGACCGGACAGGTGACCTTCGTCGGCGCCGGTCCCGGTGATGCCGAACTGCTGACGCTGAAGGCCGTGCGCGCCCTGCAGTCCGCCGACGTCATCCTGTTCGACGAGCACGTCTCGGGCGAAGTGCTCGAACTTGCCCGCCGCGAAGCCAGGCGCATGCTGGTCGGCACGCAGTCAGGAGGTCGCGGCGACGGAGCGGACGACGTCACCTCGCTCATGATCAAGCTCGCCCGGACGGGAAAGCGCGTGGTGCGGCTCACCTTCGGCAGCGGCCATGCCGATCTGAACGCTCTCGATCAGGCCAACATCCCCGTCGAGATCGTTCCCGGCGTTGCCGCTGACAGCCTGCCGCGGTCGACCGCAGGAGGGCCTCAGCCCAACCCTGGGGCGCAGATGAGCGTCAGGGGTACGGCGCGCCGGTGATACGATCGTCACTCGACGCGGCCGATGCCGCACGTTCCCGAAACACAAAGCAGTCAGACGGCCGCAAGCCCGCGCTCGCGAAGGTCTTGCAGCTTCGCGACCTCTTCCGCCGTCAGCGAAATCCCCTGCGTGCGGGACACCTCGCGGGCGGAGAAGCGCCGCTGCGAGGGCAGTCGGGCGCCCTGGCCGACCACCGCCTCGAACAGCACCTCGGCGCGATCGAAGGGGTTGCCGCGCCGGTTGGCCGACAGGCGTTCGGGGCTGAAGGCGACAATCAGTTCGCCATGCTGCGGGGCAAGCGTCGTCGTGCCGAGGAACTCCAGCGCCTCGGGGCTGGTGAGGTCGCCGATCATCACACCGGCGAGCAATTCGACCATCGTCGCGATCGCCGAGCCCTTGTGGCCACCGAAGGGCAGCATCGCCCCGGCCAGTGCCTGCTCGGGATCGGTGGTCGGATTGCCGTCGGCATCGATCGCCCAGCCTTCAGGCAGAGGCTTGCCAGCCCGTCGGTGCAGTTCGATCTCGCCGCGGGCGGCGACGCTGGTGGCGAAGTCGAACACATAGGGGTACGACCCCGGACGCGGCCAGCCGAAGGCGATCGGATTGGTGCCGAGCAGCGGCTTGGTGCCTCCCGTCGGCGCCACCGTCGCATAGCTCGGGCACATCGCCAGCGCGGCCACGCCCAGCGCGGTCAGCGCCTCGACCTCGGGCCATAGCGCGGAAAAATGGGTGCAGTCGTTGATCGCCAGCGCGGCCACGCCGAGCTTGCGCGCGCGTTCGGCCAGGACCGGCGCCGCGAGCTCGAAGGCCGCATTGGCAAAGCCGCCCCTGGCATCGATCCGGATGACCGCCGAGCCATCGTCCTGCAGAACCGGCTCGGCATCTGGCACCACCTTGCCCGCCTTCAGCGTGCGCAGGCAGCCCTCGATGCGATAGACCCCATGCGACTTGCAGGCGTCTGCCTCACCGGCGACGATGACGCGGGCGACCGCACCGGCCTGGCGGGCGCTGAACCCGCCCTTGCGCAAGATCTCTTCGACCAGATCGGCAAGAGCTTCGACTGTGAGGGTGGCGGCTTGGCTCATCGCTTTTTCCTTTCGTGTGGACCGCCGGTTCGCTTGCGGCGCATGCAACTGGCTTTATGTGTACATATTGTATTCATTTTGTCGCACGCGATGCAAGCACGGCCTCCGTGCATTGACGCCGGCATCAATGATCGCCGACCGCGAGGCTGGACGCGCTCCGGGGCCTGTCGCTCGACGGATCAGGCGAGACCGCCCTCCACCCTTAGGAACTCGACGATCCGGTCGACGCCCTCGCCGCGCTTCATGTCCGAGAAGACGAACGGACGGGCCGAGCGCATCCGGGCCGCGTCACGCTCCATAACCCCGAGGTCGGCGCCAACATGGGGCGCAAGGTCCTTCTTGTTGATCACCAGGAGGTCGGAACGGGTGATGCCGGGTCCGCCCTTGCGGGGGATCTCCTCGCCCTGGCACACCGAGATGACATAGATCGTCAGGTCGGCAAGATCGGGCGAGAACGTCGCCGCCAGATTGTCGCCGCCGGACTCGATGAAGATCACGTCGAGATCTGGAATGCGCCGGTTGAGTTCGGCAATCGCCTGGAGATTGATCGAGGCGTCCTCGCGGATCGCCGTGTGCGGGCAGCCTCCGGTCTCGACGCCCACGATCCGGTCCGAGCCGAGCGCCTGCATCCGCACCAGCGCCTCGGCGTCCTCGCGGGTATAGATGTCGTTGGTGACGACCGCCACCGAATAGCGCTCGCGCATCGCCTTGCACAGCTTTTCGGTCAGCGCCGTCTTGCCCGACCCGACGGGGCCGCCGATGCCGATACGCAGGGGACCGTTGTTCGATGTCATGGCCTAGGGACCTCCGAAATGGGCTGACGGGTAAACGTGGCAGGATACGGCGGGCCGGCGCTGACGAAAAGCCAACATGCAAACGGGCGTC
The DNA here is from genome assembly GCF_056159645.1 of Mycoplana sp. ABR4_002. Taxonomy (NCBI): domain Bacteria; kingdom Pseudomonadati; phylum Pseudomonadota; class Alphaproteobacteria; order Hyphomicrobiales; family Rhizobiaceae; genus Mycoplana; species Mycoplana sp. ABR4_002. The sequence continues at coordinate 418,020 of NZ_JBSWVO010000002.1, read as the reverse complement.
ATGCTGGCAGCTGCCGTCATGATCGGAACAGCCGCGTTGCAAGCGTCTCGTGGCGCAGGCTCGCGATGTCGGCAAGGATCGTCGCCGAACCGAGATCATCGAGCGTGCTGTCGGCCGCGCGGGCGGCGGCCTCGGCAACCGGGGCCTCGAGCGCGGCGAGCACGGCAACGCCATCGCGCTGTCCGAGCACGCCGCAGCGGATCGCCACCGACACCAGGTTGGAGGCGGCGGCAAGGAGATAGGCGGCAAGCGCCGGCTCAAGCCCGGTGGCGTGTGCGCCGGCCACCGCCCCGACGGCCACCGGATAAGCTGCGATCGTGCCGATCCGGCCGTGAACCGGGTGGGGCCATGCGGCAGCTGCGGCAAGGAAAGCCTCCCCTTGCAGCATCGTCTCGCGATGGCGTTCGGCCGAGCCCGCCAGCGCCCCGGCGAGGCCTGCAACGGCGGCGAGCCGCGCAGGATCGTCGCAGGCGCGGTAGGCCTCGGCGAGCAGCACCGCGTCGTTCCACTGCGCGCCACAGCCAACGACCGTGGCCAACCACGCCTGCAAGCTGGCGCGGTCGCGCACTTGCCCATCATGCACGGCTTGCTCAAGCCCGCCGGAATAGGAGAAGGCGCCGATGGGAAAGGCGGGCGACAGCCAGGCCGCCAGCCGCAGCAAGGCGATCGTGCCCCGCTCCGGGACCGGGTCATTCATGGTGGTGATGGCCATGCCCCCCGGTGCCGTGATAGGCGCCGCGAACCGGATGGAACGGCGCGATCACCTCCTCAACGGTGGCGCCCAGCCTCTGCAGCATGTCGGCGATGACGTGGTCGCGCAGGATGAGGATGCGCTCCGCCTCGATCTGTGCCGGCAGGTGCCGGTTGCCGAGATGCCAGGCAAGCTCTGTCAGGTGCAACCGGTCGCGCCCGCGGACCTCGTACAGCGGCTCGTCCGCGGCGGCGATCTGCACGCAGGCACCGGTGTCGAGCAGAAGGCGATCGCCATCGGCCAGTTGCACCGGCTCCTTCAGGTCGAGCATGACGACGTCGTCATTTCGCATGTGCAGGAGCTTGCGACGCAAGTGGCGCTGGTCGTGCGCGAGCACGATCACGTCGATCGGGTCGGCATGCGCAGTCCCGGGCTTCAGGATCTCGGTCGAGCGATAGGGCATGTCGGTTCCTCGGCCCGGGTCAGAACAGGAAATAGCGCTGCGCCATGGGCAGCACGGTGGCCGGCTCGCAGGTGAGCAACTCGCCGTCGGCCCGCACCTCGTAGGTCTCGGGATCGACCTCGATATGCGGCGTCAGGCTGTTGTGCACCATCGACGCCTTCGAAATGCCGCCGCGCACGTTTCGGACCGCCACCAGCGACTTGGCGACCCCGAGGCGCTGCGCCAGCCCGGCGTCGAGCGAGGCCTTCGAGACGAAGGTGACGGACGAGTTGGTCCGAAGCTTGCCGTAGGCCGCGAACATCGGCCGGTAGTGCATCGGCTGCGGCGTCGGGATCGACGCATTCGGGTCGCCCATGGGGGCCGCCGCGATCGACCCGCCCAGCAGCACCATCTCCGGCTTGACGCCAAAGAAGGCGGGGTTCCAAAGGACGAGGTCGGCGCGCTTTCCGACCTCGACCGAGCCGATCTCGTGACTGAGTCCGTGGGCGATCGCCGGATTGATGGTGTACTTGGCGATGTAGCGGCGGATGCGGAAGTTGTCGTTGTCGCCGGCTTCTTCCTGCAGGCGACCACGCTGGCGCTTCATCTTGTCGGCGGTCTGCCAGGTGCGGATCGCCACCTCGCCGACGCGCCCCATGGCCTGGCTGTCGGACGAGATGATCGAGAAGGCGCCGATGTCGTGCAGGATATCCTCGGCCGCGATCGTCTCCTTGCGGATCCGGCTTTCGGCAAAGGCGATGTCCTCCGGGATCGACGGTGACAGGTGGTGGCACACCATCAGCATGTCGAGATGCTCGGCAATGGTGTTGACGGTGTAGGGCCGCGTCGGATTGGTCGAGGACGGGATGACGTTCGGCAGGCCGCAGACCTTGATGATGTCGGGGGCATGCCCGCCACCAGCGCCTTCGGTATGGAAGGCATGAATCGTGCGCCCCTTGATGGCGGCGACCGTATCCTCGACGAAACCGCTCTCGTTCAGCGTGTCGGTGTGGATCATCACCTGGACGTCATGGGCGTCGGCGACGGAAAGGCAGTTGTCGATGGCAGCCGGCGTCGTGCCCCAGTCTTCGTGCAGCTTCAACGAGGAGGCGCCGGCAAGCACCATCTCCTCGAGCGGCGCCGGCAGCGAGGCATTGCCCTTGCCGGCGAGCGCCAGGTTCATCGGGAAGGCATCGAAGCTTTCGATCATGCGCTCGATGTGCCAGGCGCCGGTGCAGGTGGTGGCGAGCGTCCCGTGGGCCGGACCGGTGCCGCCGCCGAGCATGGTGGTGATGCCACTCATCAGGGCTTCTTCGATCTGCTGCGGGCAGATAAAGTGGATATGCGCATCCATGCCGCCGGCTGTCAGGATCTTGCCCTCGCCGGCGATCGCCTCGGTCGACGGGCCGACGATAATCGTCACTCCGGGCTGGGTATCGGGATTGCCGGCCTTGCCGATCGCATGGATGCGGCCGTCCTTCAGTCCGACGTCGGCCTTGTAGATTCCGGTATGGTCGAGGATCAACGCATTGGTGATGACGGTATCGACGGCGCCCTCGGTGCGCGTCGCCTGGCTCTGGCCCATCCCATCGCGAATGACCTTGCCCCCACCGAACTTGACCTCGTCGCCATAGACGGTGAAGTCCTGCTCGACTTCAGCGAAGAGTTCGGTGTCCGCCAGCCGGACCCTGTCCCCCACGGTCGGACCGAACATGCTGGCATAGGCGGCACGGGACATTTTGAAGGGCATGGCTCTACCTCTGCAATGAAACGCTGTCTGGAGAAAGGATGACGCTCAATTTCCCTGCCCTTCGACAAGCTCCTTAAGTTCCTGCGTGCGCTTGCGCGTGAGGTCGGCAAGACAGGCCAAGACCAGCATCGGCTCCATCGAGCCGCCGCGCGCCGCGAAGCCGGCAAGCGTACATTGGCCGTCGCGATAGGGAATCCAGGCGCGCTGCGCTTTCTTCAAAGCCTCCACTGCCCCGACAAAGCCCGGACCGAGGTCGGCCATGTCCCGGTCCATCGCCTCCATCGACGCGATGGTTGCACGGTAGATCTTGTTCAGCTCCACGTCGGCCGCCCGGTAGTCCCGGTCGGCGCAGACATTCAGCTCCATCTGCGTCGCGGCGTTCCCGCAATCGACCTCCGGCGCAGCATCCTGGGCCGCGGCGCCAGCCGGACCGGCGAACAGCATCGTGCACGCAACCAGAAGGGGGAGCGCGCGCATCAAAGCTTGCCCATCACCTGCTGGCGAAAACCGTAGACCTCACGCTTGCCGCCGAAAGGGATGAGCCTGACCGTGCGCGTCTGGCCCGGCTCGAACCGGACCGCCGTTCCGGCGGGGATGTCGAGCCGCATGCCGCGGGTCTGCTGGCGGTCGAACGACAGCGCGGGGTTGGCTTCGAAGAAATGATAGTGACTGCCGACCTGGACCGGCCGGTCGCCGGTGTTGGCAACATCGAGGGTCACCACCGCGAGGCCGGCGTTGAGCTCGATTTCGCCGTCTGCGGCAATGACTTCACCGGGGATCATGCATCATCCTCCTGGGCCGGGCGGCAGCCGGCGGCCTTCAATACGCGTTTCGTCGAAGCAGGATATTTCGCCAGCATGGCGGGGGGACGCACCGGACGCCGCACGAGTTCGCCGCCGCAATTTGGGCAAATGCCGAGGAGCAGGTCCTTCGCGCAAACGGCGCAGAAGGTGCATTCGAAGGTGCAGATCAGCGCGTCCGGGCTTTCCGGGGGGAGGTCTCGGTCACAGCATTCGCAGTTGGGGCGCAACTCGAGCATGGCTTTACCGGATCGGTTCGTGAACGGTCACGAGCTTGGTGCCATCGGGAAAGGTCGCCTCGACCTGGATGTCGTGGATCATCTCGGCGACGCCCTCCATCACCTGCCCGCGGGCAATGACGTGCGCGCCCGCCTCCATCAGTTCCGCCACCGGGCGTCCGTCGCGCGCCCCTTCGACCACGAAGTCGGTGATCAGCGCGATCGCCTCGGGATGGTTGAGCTTGACGCCGCGTTCGAGACGCCGGCGTGCCACCATGGCCGCCATGGCGACCAGCAGCTTGTCCTTTTCACGCGGGGTGAGGTTCATGGGTGCCTGTCCGTTGCAACTACAGAGTCCAGACTTTCGGCAGGCTCGCGCCATTGCGCAAGTGCGAAATGACCGGGATGAGGATTTTTCGCAAGGCGAAGCCGTCCGGCGCCACGATACGGGCCACGAGCTTGTCCTGCCAGTGGCTGGCGCCGGCGGACGTGCCGTCGAGCACGGCCCGCAGCGGGTCGACCAGCGCCTCGACCCTGGAGCCGCAATAGACGAGCGTGGCGAAGGCGCGGCCGCCGCCAAGAACGGATTCGCGCGCACCGAGATCGCTCACCCCGCCCGACAGCAGTGTCTCCTCCGCATGGATCAACCGGCCGGCGCGGCGGATGCGCCAGCGGTCGCGAAACAGCCCGGACCGCATCGTCTCGCCCATCGCCTTTCGTCCGAGGACTACGGCCTCAAGCGCGAGGAACTCGGCGTCCTGCGCCAGATCCACCTCCAGCCGACGCGTCAGCGAAGCCCTGTCGAACAGGATCGTTTCCTGCGGTAGCCAGTCGACCCGGGCTCCCTCGTCGACAACGATTGTCGTGCCGACCGCCGCGGTGCCGGCACCTGCCCTGTAGACCTTTTCGCAGGCCTGGGTCGTCAGGGTCAGGACCGTCCCCTCGCCCGCCTCGAAGCGCCAGTCGAGCACATCGCCACCGGTGAGACCGCCGGCGGTGTTGATCAGCACCGCCTCCATCGTCGCGTCGTAGGTTTCGGGTAACCGGATCTTGGCACAGCCTTCCTGATAGAAGGTGTCGAGTCGGCTGCGCCCGGCCTGCTGCTTGGTCCTCAGCCGACCCGCGCCGTGCGCCCTTTGCAGGGATGCTGTTGTCGCCGTCGCCACGTCGCTCGTCCGCCTCCGATGATGGGCCTTGGCACAAGACGGCGCGAACCGGATCGGAACCGTCATACTGTCAGATGCCGGCGCGCTTCCGGCGTGTCCAGCGTCTCGGCAGGTCCCTCGTGCACGATCTCGCCGCGGTCCATGATATAGACGTGATCGGCAAGTTCACTGCAGAAGTCAAGATATTGTTCCACAAGTAAAATCGCCATTCCGGTGGAATCGCGAAGATATCGGATGGCCCTGCCGATATCCTTGATGATCGACGGCTGGATGCCCTCGGTCGGCTCATCCAGCACGAGGATCTTCGGCCGCGTCACCAGCGCCCGGCCGATCGCCAGTTGCTGCTGCTGGCCACCCGAAAGGTCGCCACCACGCCGCGATAGCATGGACTGCAGAACCGGAAACAGGCTGAAGATGTCGTCGGGGATGAACCGCTCCGCCCGCTTCAGCGGCGCAAAGCCGCTTTCGAGGTTCTCCCTGACCGTCAGCAGCGGAAAGATCTCGCGACCCTGCGGCACATAGCCGATCCCTTGCCTGGCGCGGCCGTACGGCGCCAGGCCGTTCAATGCCACGCCGTTGAAGGCGACAGCGCCCGAAGACAACGGGTGCTGGCCGGTAATCGCCCGCAGCAGGCTCGATTTGCCGACGCCGTTGCGGCCGAGTACGCAGGTGATCTTGCCCATCTCGGCCTGAAGCGAGATGCCGCGCAGCGCCTGGGCGGCACCATAATAGAGATTGGCTTTCTCGACGGTCAGCATGAGAAATCTCCTGAAAAGAGCGACTTCGCCCGCCCGAAGACGGCGGCATGATCGATCTGCTGGTGGCACGGAAAATGGCCGGGCACGCCGCAGAATGTGAGCCGTGGGTTCATCGTCACCGTCCCAGATAGTTCTCGATGACCCTCTGGTCCGCGCTGACGAAGTCGATCGAGCCTTCCGCCAGCACCGATCCCTCCGCCAGGCAGGTCACCTTCACGCCGAGGTCGCGGATGAAGCCCATGTCGTGCTCGACAACGACCACCGACCTGGTCTTGGCGATCGCCTTGAGCAGGATTGCCGTTTCGGCCGTTTCCGCGTCGGTCATGCCGGCGACCGGCTCGTCGACCAGCAGCAGTTCCGGTTCCTGGGCCAGCAGCATGCCGATCTCCAGCCACTGCTTCTGGCCGTGGCTCAGGCTTGCGGCCAGGTCGTCGCGGCGATTGGCAAGCCGCACCGTCGACAGGATTTCCTCGATGCGGGTCCTGTCCTCGCCGGACATGCGGTAGAACAGCGTCGCAAACACCCCCCGGTGGCGGTTCAGTGCCAGTTCCAGATTGTCCCAGACGGTGTGGCTCTCGAACACGGTCGGCTTCTGGAATTTCCGACCGATGCCGAGCTGGGCGATTTCCGCCTCGTCCCTCCGGGTCAGGTCGATGTCACCCTTGAAGAACACCGAGCCCTCGTCGGGTCGGGTCTTGCCGGTGATGATGTCCATCATCGTCGTCTTGCCGGCGCCGTTGGGACCGATGATAGCGCGTAGTTCCCCCGGCTCGATGACGAAGGACAGTGCGTTCAGGGCCTTGAACCCGTCGAAGGAGACGGACACGCCGTCGAGATAGAGCAGGCTGTTGGGCTTGGCGTTGCTGACGAGCGCATTCATGCCGGGTTACTCCGCCGCCTGGGGTTCTGCCGCGCCGGCCGGGTCTGTCGACTCGTTGGCGGCCGCGGCCATTCGGTATTCCCTGCGCCGCGCCAGCCAGGCCTTCATGGTGCCGACGATGCCCTTGGGCAGCAGCAGCGTGACGAGCACGAACAGCCCGCCGAGCGCGAACAGCCAGAATTCAGGGAAAGCGGCGGTAAATATGCTCTTGCCGCCGTTGACGAGGACGGCACCGATGATCGGGCCGATCAGCGTGCCGCGGCCGCCGACGGCCGTCCAGATCACGACCTCGATCGAATTGCCGGGCTCGAACTCGCCGGGGTTGATGATGCCGACCTGCGGCACGTAGAGCGCCCCGGCAATCCCCGCCATCATCGCCGAAACGGTGAAGGCGAACAGCTTGAAGTGCTCCACCCGGTAGCCGAGAAAGCGGGTGCGGCTCTCGGCGTCGCGGACGCCGACCAGGATCTTGCCGAATTTCGACCTGACGATGCCGGAGGTGAGCACCAGCGAGACGGCAAGCGCAACAGCCGACGCCGCGAACAGCGCTGCGCGGGTGCCGTCCGCCTGGATGTTGAAGCCGAGGATGTCCTTGAAGTCTGTCAGCCCGTTGTTGCCACCGAAACCCATGTCGTTGCGGAAGAAGGCCAGCAGCAGTGCATAGGTCATCGCCTGGGTGATGATCGAGAGATAGACGCCGTTAACGCGCGAGCGGAAGGCGAACCAGCCGAAGACAAAGGCAAGCAGCCCCGGCACCAGCACGACCATCAGTGCGGCGAACCAGAACATGTCGAAGCCGTGCCAGAACCAGGGCAGCTCCTTCCAGTTCAGGAACACCATGAAATCGGGGAGGATGGGATTGCCGTAGGAGCCGCGCGCGCCGATCTGGCGCATCAGATACATCCCCATGGCATAGCCGCCGAGCGCGAAGAAGGCCGCGTGTCCGAGCGAGAGGATGCCGCAGAAGCCCCAGACGAGGTCGAGCGCAAGCGCCAGCAGCGCATAGGTCAGATACTTGCCGAACAGCGATACGAGATAGGTCGGCACATGCAGGGGATGGTCGGGAGCGGTCAGGAGATTCAGCGCCGGAACCAGCGCCGCGAGCACCATCAGGACGGCGACGGCGACGACGACGGTACGATCGAAGGACTTGAGGAGAAACGAGGCGATCATGCTTCCACCGCCCTTCCCTTGAGTGCGAAGAGACCGCGCGGCCGCTTCTGGATGAAGAGGATGATCAGCACGAGCACGAGGATCTTGCCGAGCACGGCGCCCGCATAGGGCTCGAGGAACTTGTTGACGATGCCGAGCGTGAACGCGCCCACGAGCGTACCCCAGAGGTTGCCGACTCCGCCGAAGACGACGACCATGAAGCTGTCGATGATGTAGCCTTGGCCGAGGTTTGGCGAGACATTGTCGATCTGCGAGAGCGCCACCCCGGCGATCCCGGCGATGCCGGAGCCGAGCGCGAAGGTCAGCGCGTCGACCCAGGGCGTGCGGATGCCCATCGATGCCGCCATGCGGCGGTTCTGTGTGACCGCCCGCATCTGCAGCCCCATCGGCGTCCGCTTCAGGAGGAACAGCAGGGCGGCGAAGACCGCGAGCGAGAAGACGATGATCCAGAGCCGGTTCCAGGTGATCGTCAGCCCGCCGAGTTCGAACGCGCCGGACATCCAGGCGGGGTTGCCGACCTCGCGGTTGGTTGGGCCGAAGATGGTCCGCACGGCCTGCTGCAGGATCAGCGAGATGCCCCAGGTGGCGAGCAATGTTTCCAGTGGCCGGCCGTAAAGAAAGCGGATGACACCGCGTTCGATCGCAAGACCGACAAGGCCGGTGACCAGGAAGGCGAGCGGCAGCGCAATTGCCAGCGACCAGTCGAACAGGGCGGGAAAGGACGTGCGGACGACCTCTTGAACGACGAAGGTCGTATAGGCGCCGAGCATCACCATTTCGCCGTGGGCCATGTTGATGATGCCCATGACCCCGAAGGTAATCGCAAGTCCGATCGCTGCAAGCAGCAGCACCGAGCCGAGCGACAGTCCGTACCAGACGTTTTGCCCCGCGGCCCAGAACGCCTGCCGCTCCTGGATGCTGGCGATCGCCTCTTCGAGCGCCGGCCTGAGGCCGTCGTCGGCAACGGCGAGCGCGCCAGAGAGCAGCGACAGCGAATCCTGCCCGCCCGTCGCGCTGATGACGGCGATCGCCGCCATTTTTTCAGCGTCTGATCGGTCGGACATCAGCAGCGCAGCCGATCGCGCCTGCTCCAGCACGGCCTTCACGTCGGCGTTGCGCTCGCTCGCAAGCGCGGTCTCGATCTGCTCGAGCGCATCGGCCGACGGCGTTCGCAGCATCGTCTGCGCCGCCTGGCGGCGCACGGACGCATCCGGGCTCATCAGCGTCAGGCCGCCAAGCGCCGACCGGATCGAGCGGCGCAGGCCGTTGTTGACCTTGATCTTGACCAGCCCCGCCTTGGCCTCCTCGCCGACCTTCTCGCCGCTCAGCGGATCGATCAGGGCGAGTTTCCCGCCGGCGCGCCGGGTCAGGAACACCTGGCCGTCGGACTTGCGCTGGTAGAGGTCGCCCGAGGCAAGCGCTTCCAGCGCCGGAACGATTTTCGGATCGCCGGTCTTCGCCAGCGCCTCGACCTGCCTTTCGGTCTGGGAGAACCCGCCCTCCGCAAGCGCATTGATCAGCGCGCGCAGATCGTCCTCGGCGCGAAGATCGGTCGCGAGCACCGTGATCAGGATCGAGACGGCCACCAGCAGGCACTGGAGCGATCTATAGGCTAGCCGCATGAACATGTTGATATCCTCGCAAGGCCGGACCGGAAGCCGACATCCGGCGCGCGCAGCAAAGCATCGGAGCATCCCGCCACCGGAGACGACGGGATGCCTCCGACCGGCCATGTGGGGGAGCCACCATGGCCGGCCGGCCGATTCTTATGGATCAGGAGCCCTTGCCGCCGCACTTGCCGGTATCGACGTTGAAGTTTCCGCACGACATCGGCGCCCGCCAGTCGGCGATCAAATCCTTGGAGTCGGGCAGGAAATCGGACCACTCGTCGCCAACCACGAGGCCGGGTGTTTCCCAAACGGTCTCGAACTGGCCGTCCTCCTGGATCTCGCCGATCAGGACCGGCTTGGTGATGTGGTGGTTCGGCATCATGGTGGACAAGCCGCCCGACAGATTGGGCACGGAGACGCCGATCATCGCATCGAGCACGGCGTCGGTATCGGTCGTACCGGCCTTCTCGACCGCCTTCAGCCACATGTTGAAGCCGATATAGTGGGCTTCCATCGGGTCGTTGGTGACGCGCTTGTCGTTCTTGGTGAACGCCTTCCACGTCTCGATGAACTCCGCATTCGCCGGGTTGTCGACCGACTGGAAGTAGTTCCAGGCGGCCAGATGGCCGACGAGCGGCGCCGTGTCGAGGCCGGCCAGTTCCTCCTCGCCGACCGAGAAGGCGACGACCGGAATGTCCTCGGCCTTGATGCCCTGGTTGCCGAGTTCCTTGTAGAACGGCACGTTGGCATCGCCGTTGATGGTCGAAACGACGGCGGTCTTCTTGCCGGCCGAGCCGAAGGTCTTGATATCGGAGACGATCGTCTGCCAGTCCGAGTGACCGAATGGCGTGTAGTTGATCATGATGTCTTCGGGCGCAACGCCCTTGGCGATCAGGTAGGCCTCAAGAATCTTGTTGGTCGTGCGCGGATAGACGTAGTCGGTGCCGGCAAGTACCCAGCGTTCGACGCCCTCGCTCTCCATCAGGTAGTCCACGGCGGGGATGGCCTGCTGGTTCGGAGCCGCGCCGGTGTAAAAGACGTTGCGCTGGCTTTCCTCGCCCTCGTATTGGACCGGGTAGAACAGGATCGAGTTCAGCTCTTCGAAGACCGGAAGAACCGACTTGCGCGACACCGAGGTCCAGCAGCCGAACACCGCGGAAACCTTGTCGACCGAGATCAGTTCGCGTGCCTTTTCGGCAAACAGCGGCCAGTCGGAGGCTGGATCGACCACGACCGCCTCGAGCTTCTTGCCGAGCAGGCCGCCCTTCTTGTTCTGCTCCTCGATGAGCATCAGCATGGCGTCCTTCAGCGTGGTCTCCGAGATAGCCATGGTGCCGGACAGCGAGTGGAGGATACCGACCTTGATCGTGTCGTCGGCGGCGAAGGCGCCATGAAGCGCCGTCGTCGAAAGGACGGCGCCGAGAAATGCGCCAGTCAGGCGTGCCTTGATAGTCATGTTCGTGAACCCCTCTAGTTCGGACGGGCAACGGGACGGTTGGTCTTCTTGACCGTTGCTCGAGCGATCATCCGACGTTCACGCTGCAGTGCACATACGTCATTCTACGTAGGTGTGGGGGACATCGGCGGCATTCTTGCCGCAACGCACCAATTTTCCGAGCCGACGCGATGTGGTAGGACCATGCCGGAGGGCGATCGCATCGGCCCGCCTGTTGCAAAGGAAGCCCATGGCCGCACGCCAGCGCATCATCCCCGTCCGTCGGCAGTACAACCGCTGGGTCGCCGACCAGACGCTGGAGGACTATGCGCTGCGCTTCACCGCCAAGAGCGCCCGCCGCTTCTCCTCGCAACGCATCTCGCAGACGGCGATCGGCGCAATCTCGTTCCTGGCACTGGAGGCGATCGGCGGCACGATCACCATGTCCTACGGCACGACCAATGCCATTGCGGCGATTGCGGTCGCGAGCCTCATGATCCTGGTTGTCGGCCTGCCGATCAGCCGCTACGCGATCCGCCACGGCGTCGACATCGACCTTCTCACCCGCGGCGCCAGCTTCGGTTACATCGGCTCGACCATCACCTCGCTCGTCTATGCCAGCTTCACCTTCATCCTGTTCGCGATCGAGGCATCGATCATGTCCGGGGCGTTGGAACTGGCTCTCGGCATCCCGCTGTGGATCGGCTACATCATCAGTGCGGTCGCGGTGATCCCGCTTGTGACCTATGGCGTGCGGCTGATCTCGAAGTTCCAGCTCGTAACCCAGCCTTTCTGGATCGTGCTGAACATCCTGCCCTTCGTCTTCATCGCCTTTGCCGACTGGGAAAGCTTTGGCGAATGGTTGGCCTATGCCGGCATCCACCATGCCTCCGGCCCGGCCGGCACCTTCGCCCCGTTCCACCTGGTCGAATTCGGCGCGGCATCCGCCGTCATCTTCGCGTTGATGGCGCAGATCGGAGAACAGGTCGACTTCCTGCGCTTCCTCCCGCCCGACGGCCAGCGCAAGCTGCGTCATCGCGTCGCCGTCTTCCTCGCCGGATCCGGATGGGTGATTGTCGGCGCGCCGAAGCTCATCGCCGGTTCATTCCTTGTCGTGCTGGCGCTGAGCGCCGGCGTGCCGTCGACGCGCGCGGCAGATCCGGCGCAGATGTATTTCACTGCCTTTGGCTACATGCTGCCATCGGAAACCGCGGCGCTCTTGCTGATGGTCGCCTTCGTGGTGGTGTCGCAGCTGAAGATCAACGTGATGAACGCCTATGCGGGCTCGCTGGCCTGGTCGAACTTCTTCTCGCGCCTCACCCACAGCCATCCCGGCCGCGTCATATGGCTGGTATTCAATGTCGCGATCGCCCTGCTTCTGATGGAACTCGGCATTTACCGACTGCTGGAGGAGACACTCGGCATCTTCTCCATCGTCGCCATGGCCTGGCTCTGCACCATCTCGGCGGACCTGTTCGTCAACAAGCCGCTCGGCCTGTCGCCGCCCGGCATCGAGTTCAAGCGCGCCCATCTCTACGACATCAATCCCGTCGGCCTCGGTGCCATGGCGATATCGGCGGGGGTCGCGCTTTTTGCCCATTTCGGCGCTTTCGGCGACGTCGCCTCCTCGCTCGCCCCCTACATTGCCGCCGGAACCGCCTTCGTCGCCTCGCCGCTGATTGCCTGGTGGACGGACGGCAAATACTACCTTGCCCGCAAGCCGCGACGGAACTGGCAGCAGCAGGACACCATAACCTGCTCGATCTGCGAGCACCCGTTCGAGCCGGAGGACATGGCCTGGTGCCCCGCCTACGCCGCTCCGATCTGCTCGCTCTGCTGCTCACTCGACAGCCGCTGCCACGACATGTGCAAGCCCAAGGCGCGCTTCCATGCGCAGGCCGCCCACGTTGCGCACGCACTGCTTCCCAGGCCCATCATCGACCGACTTGCGACCCGGCTCGGCCGCTACGCCGTCTCGGCCGCGCTTTCGATCACCGGCATCGGCATCATCCTCGCGATGATAGCGCACCACGCCGGCGGCGCCTCCCCGGAAACGGCAGCCGTGGTCGAGCGCACCGTGGCGATCGTCTTCTTCGTTTTCGCCGTCGTCACCTGCGTCGTCTGCTGGTTCTACGTGCTTGCGCATGACAGCCGGGTGGTGGCGGAGGAAGAGTCCTCGCGCCAGAACACGCTGCTTCTGAAGGAGATCGCAGCGCACAAGAAGACCGATGCCGCACTGCAGGAGGCAAAGGAGGCGGCGGAGGCGGCCAATCGGGCCAAGAGCCGCTACGTCGTCGGCCTCAGCCACGAACTGCGCACGCCCCTCAATGCCGTGCTCGGCTATGCACAACTGCTCGAGCGCGACGAGACCATCCCGGCCCCGCGCCAGTCGGCGATCAAGGTGATCCGGCGCAGCGCCGAACATCTCTCGGGCCTGATCGACGGCCTGCTCGACATCTCCAAGATCGAGGCGGGCAAGCTGCAGGTCTATTCCAACGAGCTCAACATCCACGACTTCCTGGACCAGATCGTGGAAATGTTCCGGCCGCAGGCACAGGCCAAGGGCGTCGCCTTCGAGCACACGCGCGCACCGTCGCTGCCGCGATACGTGCGCACCGACGAGAAACGGTTGCGCCAGATCCTCGTCAACCTGCTTTCCAACGCGCTGAAATTCACCGACAGCGGCCGCATCCGGCTCGATGTCGCCTATCGCAGCCAGGTCGCCACCTTCACTATTGAAGACACCGGCCGCGGCATCGCCGCGAAGGATCTGCCAAAGATCTTCGACCCGTTCCAGCGCGGCGAGGCCGAGCATCTCGGGCGCATGCCGGGCCTCGGGCTCGGCCTGACCATTACCCGGCTGCTGACCCAGACACTCGGCGGCGAGATCGCAGTCACCAGCGCTCGGGACCAGGGGACTTCGTTCCGGATCCGACTGATGCTGTCGGCCATCGACCGCCCGCAGGCACTCATCGAGCCGGCCCGGCGCATCTGCGGCTACGATGGGCAGCGCCGCAGCATCATGGTCGTGGACGACAACGAGGACCACCGCCGGCTGATGCAGGAGACCCTGGCGCCGCTCGATTTCGAAGTATTGCAGTCAAGCAACGGCCGCGAGTGTCTTGCGTTGGTCGAAGCCATGCACCCGGATCTGTTTCTGGTCGACATCTCCATGCCGGAAATGAACGGCTGGGAACTCGTGGCGCGGCTGCGCCAGATTGGGCAGACGGTGCCGATCATCATGTTCTCCGCCAATATCGGCGACGGCTCGGCCCAACGCAGCGATAGCGGCCACAACGACACCCTCGCCAAGCCGTTCGACCTGCGCCAGCTCTACGACAAGCTCGCCCTGCATCTCGGGCTCAAATGGCGCTACGGCGATGACGGCGAGAATGGGCAAATGCTCGAGCGGTTGGACAGGATCATCCATCCGGGGCCGGCGCACGTGGCCGAACTGATCAGGCTCGGCGAGATCGGCTATGTCCGCGGAATAGAGGCGAAGCTGACCGAAATCGCCCGGCGGCCGGAACACCGCCCCTTTGCCGACGCCCTGCGCGACTACGTGCAGGCGTTCGACCTGTCCGGCTACGACGCCTTCCTCAAGGGCTTTGCGGAAGGGGCGCCCGGTCGTGACTGAAACATCCACCCCCCGCGACATCGTCCTGCTGGTGGACGATTCCCCCGAGGCGCTCGGCTTTCTCACCGAGGCGCTTGAGCACTCCGGCTTCACCGTCCTGATCGCCACCTCGGGCAGCTCTGCACTTGCCATCGTCGAGCGCATCACGCCGGATGTCATCTTGCTGGATGCGGTCATGCCAGGCCTGGACGGGTTCGAAACCTGCCTGCGCCTGAAAGCGAACCCGGCGGCGGGCCAGATTCCGGTCGTCTTCATGACCGGGTTGACCGAGACGGAACATGTCGTGCGCGCGCTCGACGTCGGTGGCGTCGACTACCTTACCAAGCCGATCAACATCGATGAGTTGCGCGCCCGCATCCGGGTACATCTTTCCAACGCCCGCTCCGCGCAAAGCGCACGGGTGGCGCTCGACGCCGCGGGCCGGCACCTGCTGGCCGTGCACGGCGACGGCCGGGTGCGCTGGTCGACGCCGCAGGCGACGCGCCTCGTCAACGCGGCAACGGGCGGGGATGATGGCCTGGAAGCGGTGGCGGCGCAGATCGCCCTCTGGATGGGGGAGGGTCAAGCGGGCCGGGACGGCAGCTTCACCATCCGCCAGGGCGGCCAGTCGGGCCTTCATCTGTCCTATCTCGGCGCGATCGGCGCGGACGAATATCTGTTCCGGCTGACGGCCGAGAACCGGCTCAGCGACGACGAAATCCTGCGTCAGCACTTTTCGCTGACGCAGCGCGAATCCGAGGTGCTCCTGTGGATCGCCAAGGGCAAAGCCAACCGGGACATCGGCGAGATTCTCGGCCTGAGCGCCCGCACCGTGACGAAACATCTAGAGCAGATCTATGTGAAGCTCGGCGTCGAGAACCGCGCCTCCGCCGCGGTCAAGGCCACGCACGTGCTGCACGCTGTGTGAGCCACATAGGACAGTGAAGGGAGGCGCGCACCACTGCGCCGCCCTTCACTGGGCCAGATAGATGACAAATCGAGACCGCCCGCCTCCCCCAGGCTGCCTCTCACCCCTGCCAGCTCAGAGGGCGCCCCCCAGCAGCGCCAGGCCGGCGAGCGTGATCGCACCGCCGCCGAGCCGCATCGCCGGCACCGAAAGTGATCCCGTCCGGCTGACGGCAGCGCCAAGACCGATCCCGAGGCCATGCAGCAGCACCGTTGCCGCCATGAACCCGAACGCGTAGGACAGGCCGGCCGCATCGAAAGGCATCTCCGCACCGTGAGCATGGCCGTGGAAGATCGCAAAGAGGCCGGCGGTGGCCATCGCCGCCGCCGTCGGCGCCTTCCACCGCAACGACAGGGCAAGGCCCAGCACGATGACCGAGACGGCAATGCCGACCTCGACGAAGGGAATGGTGACACCTTGCATGCCAAGCAGCCCGCCAAGGGCCATCATCACAACGAAGGTCACCGGCACAAGCCAGCGGGCGCGTCCGCCGAGGATGAAGGCGAGCGTTCCGACCGCGATCATCGCGAGCAAATGGTCGATGCCGCCGACCGGATGGACAAAGCCGTGAGCGAGACTGGCGGACGGGTCGGCACTCGTATGGGCCATGGCGATCGACGGCGCGGCGACGACGGCCGCTGCAATCAAGGCATGCTTGGTTCGTAGGTTCATTGTTTTCGTTCCCCTGGTGGTTGGGCGGCGCCGGGTTCCTGCGGTTCACCTGCGGCCCAAGAAGACACGCCTGCGGAGAGGCAAGGCAACCTTAGCGCGGGGCGATCAGATTACAACCTGAGAGCCGCGATCACAGCCTGCGGTGCCTGCTCTTGATCGCGGCGGCAGGACGGCAACGTTCTAGATCAAAATATTGATGATGCGGATTTATGTCTCCGACTTACCTAACGTGATAGTCTATTCCCGGGGAAGGGGAAAGGCATGAGCCAGGAGCGACTTGAATACATTGCCCGTGTGTTGATGGAATTGATCAAGCTTGCCGAGCATGACAAGGAGCCGGCGCCCTTGTTGATCTATTTCATGACCATGGCCCTCGCCGAGGCCGACGAGCGCTACCTGCTGATCGAACAGAAGCGCATCAAGTTCAGTCGGCCCCAATCCGTGCCAGCGCGTGACGAGCGGAGCCCGCAATCGTGAAACCACAGCGCTGCTGACCCGACCGGCCGAGCCTGCGAGCCCCTGCCAACCGATATGGTCTGAGCCAGGGCCCGACAACAGGCCGCGACCCCGCCGGGGATGCCCGGTCGAGGCCGTAGTGTCACCGACCTTGACGACGTTGCCGTTACGGTCGGGTGGCAGCGCGTGCCAAAGCTCGCCGCCGTTTCCACCGCCCGGCGGGACCGCCCGCAGAAATCCGCACCAGAGCCGCCTCCCCATGGACGCCATGTCGGTCTATCATGCCGCCCGCTGGGGAATTGGCCAGGCACAGCTGGTCCGCGGTGGAACGGTTCGGCACGGAGCGCGGGATGACGGGCGAAGCAAACTCGGTCCGGATCGGCAACTGTCGACTGCTGCTCAGCGAACGCGTGCTGCTTGCGGGCGGCAAGCCGGTGCGGATCGGCTCGCGGGCACTCGACCTGCTGGTACGCCTCGTCCAGACCCCGGGGCAGACGGTTTCCCCTGACGAACTCATGCATGCCGCCTGGCCAAACAGCATCGTCGAAGGGAACACCCTGCGCGTCCAGATCCGGAACATGCGGAAGGTCCTGTCCGCTCACGACGCCGACTGCTACGTCGTGAACCGAAGCGGGCGCGGCTACGCCTTCATCGACCCGGCCCAGTCGGCAGCCCCTCGCGCCCCCGCCCAAGGCTATCGCGCCGTTCCGACGGTCGGCCGCCTGATCGGTCGAGACGAGGTGATCGGAGCCATCTCCGCCACTCTGCAAGACCATCGGCTGGTGACGTTGACGGGAGCGGGCGGGATCGGCAAGACCGCCGTTGCGATGGAAGTCGGCCGGAGAAGGAGTCGGACCGGATCGGGCGAGGTGCACTACGTCGACTTTTCCAGCCTGCGTGACGAACGCCTGGTTCCGTCGATGCTGGCGTCGGCGCTCGGCCTTGCCGTCTCGGACCGGTCGCCCTTCGATGCCATTGCCCACCATCTGGCGGGTGCGCCGGCGCTGCTGATCCTTGACACCTGTGAGCACGTCATCGAGGCGATGGCGATGCTGGTTTCGGGCCTCCTCGCAGACACCGAGCGGCTTGATATCCTCACGACAAGCCGGGAAGTGCTTCGCGTTGAGGGCGAATGGGTGCACCGGCTGCAGCCGCTACGCTTTCCGCAGGACGAGCCGGCCAGCCTCGAGAATGCCGGCGCCTATACCGCGATCGACCTGTTCCGGGAAAAGGCATCGGCCGCCGGCTTCACCCTGCCGGATGATGCCGGAAGCCACGCGATGGTCGGCAAGATCTGCGCACGCCTCGACGGCCTGCCGCTGGCCATCGAACTCGCCGCGGCGAGGGTCGAACAATTCGGAATTGGCGGTCTGCTGAACGGGCTCGACCGGCATCCGGGCCTTTTGACCGACGGTCTGCGCAACGGGTCGCCGCGGCAGCGAACCATGCGGTCTGCGCTCGACTGGAGCTACGATCTGCTTCCGCACAAGGAACAGATGCTGCTGAACCGTCTGTCCACCTTCCAGTCGGCTTTCACCGCCGAGGCGGCGATGGCGGTGGCGGCCACCGGCGGGCTCGACGAACAGGACGTGTTGGACGGGCTGGGCCATCTCTATCGAAAGTCGCTATTGAGCTTGCGCCAGGTTCACGAGCATCAAGGTTACCGCCTATTGGACACGACCCGCGCCTATGCCGCGGAGAGGCTGATCAGCAGTGGCGAGGAAAGTGCCGTTCGCCGCCGCCATGCCCTGCATGTCGGGAGCCAGTTGCAATCCGAACGCGCTGCTCGGTCCGGCAACGGTTCGGTCCTATACGACGACTCCTACTTGCAGGAGGTTCGCGGGGCGCTCGACTGGGCGTTCTCGGTCGACGGCAATCTCGATCTTGCCTGCGAGCTCACCCTGGCCGCGGTTCCGGCCTGGTTCGCCCGCTCGATGATCGACGAGTGCCGGCGGCGCGTCGAGCAGGCGATCTCCAAGCTCCGGAGAGGAGGCGGGTCGGACTGGAAATCGATGCAGCTGCATGCTGCGCTCGGCAGCGCCTATATGAACATCGAAGGCGCGGGCACCAACACGCGTTCCGCCTGGTTGAAGGTCCTGCGGCTCTCCGGGCAGCTCGGCAGCATCGACTACCGGCAACGGGCGCTTTGGGGCCTGTGGGTCGACACGCGCAATCGCGGGCGATATGACCAGGCAGTCCAGCTCAGCCGGCGGTTTGATCGCCTTGCCGCCCGTTCCGGCGATTCACGCGTTCGCCGCAATGCCAGCCGGATGCAGGGAATCTCCCACTTTTTCGTCGGCAACCTTGCGCTGTCGCGGCAGTTCGTGGAGCGGGTGCTTGCGAGCGACCGGGATCCCGGCGACATCGCCACATACCAGTTCGACCAGTGGATCTCGTCACGATGCTTCCTCGCACAGATTCTTTGGTTGCAAGGTTTCCCGGACCAGGCCATCGCCATGGCGAGCCGGAACGTCGAGGATGCTATGGCCATCAATCATCCCGGTACGATCTCCTATGCGTTGACCGAGGGCGCCTGTCCGGTCGCCTGGAACGTCGGCGACCTTGCGGCGCTGCGGCGGTTTGCTCGGCTGGTTGTGGAGCGAACGGCCGCGAAAGGGCTGGAAGTCTGGAGGACCATCGGGGAATGCTACGACGGCATCGAGAAGCTCGATCGCGGCAGCGACGACGGCCTGGCCATCCTTGCGGGCGCGCTTTCGCACCTGCGGACCGAATGCCTCGGCCCCGTCTTTACCCGCGCCCTGGCTCACTATGCCGCCGCTCTTGTGCAGCGCCGCCGCTGGTCGGAAGCCACTGCAACGGTGGAAGAAGCGGTCCAGCGGGCGCGCGTCTCATGCGAACACTGGTGCCTGCCCGAGCTTCTCCGGGTCAAGGCGTTCGTCATCCAGAGCGACAACGCCAGCGCCGCCATGGCGCTGCTCGAGGAGTCCCTTGCCATGGCCGAGGCGCAGGGCGCGCTCGGCTGGCAGCTCCGCTCGGCGACGTCGCTGGCCGAACTCCTGTACCGGCGCGGCGAAGGGGCGAAGGCCCATGACGTGCTGCACCCCGTCTATCACCGCTTTGACGAGGGGTTTGCGACCCGGGACTTGAGGCAGGCGGCGCAATTGCTGCGGCGGTTGCCGCCCTCGCCGCAGCCGTCGCAACCCGAACGCAACGGGGTCGCACACCCATCGCACACGTCACTCAGACGTTCACTAGACTTGAAGTAAGACTGCCCGGCAGCGCTCGCGCGGCAAAGCCGCAACAGCAAGACAGTCACACACCGACAGTTTGGCGGGTCGGCATGGCCGACCCGCCGCGTCAACGCGCTGGAGATCCTGCCGGTCGATCACGCAGCCGGCGGGAAGTCGGTCGAGACGGAAAGCGGCCGCCACCTTGCGATCAACTCGCCGTCGTCGACGTGCTTGGCCGCGATCGCCGCGACCGCATCGCTGCCGAGCGGCAGACGTACCGGCGGGTCCTGGGCATCGACGAAGGCAACCACCACCTCGGCCAGCTTGTCTGGATTGCCGGGCTGGTTGTGGCTGATCTCGCGCGCCTTCGTGCGCACCAGCCCGGCCGTCGAGGCGTAGTCGTCGATCTGGATCGGGCTGACCCCGAGCGAGGTCGCGTCGAGGAAGTCGGTGCGGAAATAGCCGGGCTCGATCGCCGTGGCATGGATGCCGAGCGGTCTCAGTTCGTCGGCGAGCGCCTCGGTCAGGCCCTCCACGGCGAATTTCGTCGAGCAGTAGACCCCGAAGCCTGCGGCGCTGCGATAGCCGCCGATCGAGGAGAAATTGAGTATGCGACCGGCGCGCTGGCGGCGCATGTGCGGCAGCACGGCGCGCGTCACGGCGAGAAGGCCGAACACGTTCGTTCGATAAAGCGCCTCGACCTCCGGTCCGCTCGCCTCCTCGACCGCGCCCAGCAGACCATAGCCGGCATTGTTGACGAGTACGTCGATGCGACCAAAGCGCTCGACAGCCGCCTTCACCGCCTGATGCGCCTGGGTCTCATCGGTAACGTCGAGGGCGACGGCGAGGAGATTGGGCCGCTCGCCGAAGCGTTCGGCGAGCGCCTTGGGATTGCGGGCGGTGGCGACGACTCGGTCACCCTTGGCTAGGGCCTTTTCGACGATGAGCGCGCCGAAGCCGCGAGATGCCCCGGTGATGAACCACGTATGCATGAGAACCTCCTGGTTGATCGCCGCTCCATCATCGGCGGCTGGCTTAGTTCTATCGCGTCGTTGTTGCTGAGATAATCGACTGGATTTTCTGCGCGTTGATGAGTAAAATTCAGCAATGCGCGCCATCTCCCCCACCGACCTGTCGCCGTTTCTGGCGCTTGCACGCCACCGCAGTTTTCGTCTCGCAGCAGCGGAGATCGGCTGCACGCCGTCGGCGCTCAGCCACGCCCTCAAGGCGCTGGAGGAGCGGCTGGATCTCCGCCTGTTCAACCGCACCACGCGCAGCGTCGCTCTGACCGAGGCGGGCGAACGCCTTTTGTCCCGTGTCGCCCCGGCCTATCGCGACATCGAGGATGCGCTCGACGACCTCAACAGCCTGCGCGGCGCGCCGGTCGGGCGGCTGCGCTTCAATGCCGCCCGCACGTCCGCGAAAATGGTGCTGCTGCCGGTCGTCGCGCGTTTCCTCGCGGCTTACCCGAAGGTCAGCGTCGAGGTTGTCGTCGACAACGATCTGGTCGACATGGTGTCCGAGGGCTTCGATGCCGGCATACGCTTCGGCGAGGTGATCGCGCAGGACATGATCGCGGTTCCGATCGGCGGGCGCCAGCGCAGCGCGATTGTGGCAGCATCCGTGCTGTTCGAGCGCTTTCCGATCCCGACTGCCCCCGAGCAACTGAAGGCGCTTCCCTGTATCGGCCTGCGCTTCGGCAGCGGACGGCTGTACGGGTGGGAGTTCGAGCGGGGCGGGCTGGAGCTAAGCGTGGCGGTGGACGGGCCGCTTGTGGTCGGCGACCAGGACATGATGGTCGAGGCCGCCCTCCTCGGCGCCGGCGTCGCCTACGCCTTCGAGGACCAGGTCTCGACCTACGTGGCAGAAGGGCGGCTGATCAGGGTGCTGGAGGACTGGTGCCCGTACTACAGCGGCTTCTATCTGTACTACCCAAGCCGGCGGCAGATGCCCGCCGCCCTGCGTGCCTTCGTCGATTTCGTCAAGGCGGCAGGGCCTGCGCGGTAGTCGGGGGTCGACGCGATACCGGGGAAGGCGCGATCGGCGTTCGGCACGGTCTTGCCGACGCGGCTCAGGATCCCGAGTCGTTGCGTTCACGGCCCCTGATGGCGCTCAAGGCCGATGCCACCAGTCCGGTCGGCACGGCGATGATGCCGAGCGCGACGAACAGCATGACAACGGTGAAGAACCGTCCCATCGCCGTGACCGGATAGATGTCGCCATAGCCCACCGTCGTCAATGTCACGGCAGCCCACCACATCGCGTCGAGAATCGATGCAAAGGCCTCGGGCTGGGCGTCGTGCTCGAACTGGTAGATCACCAGCGCGCAGACATAGAGGACGACAAATGACGCTGCACTGAAGATGATCACCTCCTCGCGCACCACGCGCCAAGCTGCCTGAAGACGCTCGAGCGCATTGTTGTAGCGCACGAGTTTCAACAGCCGGGCAAGGCGCAGCAACCGCAGCGCTCGGATCGCACGAACGTCGATCCCGAATCCCGCAAACAAGAGGCCAAGGTAGAACGGAGCGATCGCGACGAGATCGACGACACCGAAGAAGCTGAACGCGTAGGCCCTGCGGTTCGGCGAAGTGACGAGACGCAGCACGTACTCGATCGTGAACACGGCAACCACGAAAATTTCCGAAGCGGAGAGCGCTGTTTTTGCCCAGGCCGGCAAACCGGGAATGGTCTCGATCCCCATCTCTATGGCTGAATAGACAATGAGGGCGTGGAGGCAAAGCTCGACGCGATGTCCCAGCCCGGGATGCTTGCCGTCAAGGGCAGTATCCACGTGCCTCTTCCAGTTCATGGCGTTCCTCCTGATCGTTCGTTGTCGCCGCACCATACCAGCGCAGATATCAAGCGGCAGTCTCGATACACGTCAGGAGTGTTGACCGCCCAACGCAAGGTCGAGAACAGACTTATCGTCCCTTGGGCAAGAGACCAAGCCTTCCCTCGCCAGTCTTACTTCCTGGGCCTCACGGCGTACCCCGCTCGCTACCGGCGAAGTCTGGCCGCCAGCCGGCGTGGCGACACGCCATGGACGCGTTTGAAGGCCGCGCCGAAGGCGCTTTCGGACTGGTATTCTAGTTCAGCGGCGATGTGCCCCAGAACCGCATCAGGCGATTTCAACGCCCGGCGGGGCCACCATTCGGCCGCCGATCGAAACGAAATCCGAACCCGAGCCGGCATCGAGAAGGGGACGCCCAGCGACAAGAGAAAGCAGTCACCCCGGCTCGGTCCTCGGTCCCCTCGCCCGGCACCTGTCACGCGAGGAGATCGACAGCTTCGGCGCGGTGGACGCGGACGGCAACCCCGTCATCGACCCGGAGCGGGACAGGAAGACGGCTGCACAGGGTGCCGCCACGACCGTGTGGTGCGCGACGAGCCCCCGCCTCGACGGGCTCGGCGGACTTTACTGCGAAGACGGCGACGTGGCGCAGCTGTCGGACGATGCCCGCCGCGGCGTGCGATCCTTTGCCGTCGACCCCAACCTGGCCGAGGCCCTGTGGCGGGAGAGCGTTCGCCTGACCGGCATGGACCTGCCGGCGCCGGTTGGACGCTGACCCACGCGAGCGTCGCTCGCCTCGTATCCCATCGCCGGCCGATGTTGCTCTTGGCCTTTGCGGCATCGGAGAGTTTCGCCAGGCGGCCGACGGGACCGGCTTTTCTCCTTCGGCAACTCCTGCAAGAATTGCGCAAGGGCGGACCGCATGTCGCGGCCCGGCCGGCGAAGGTAGCCAGGAGAATCGCGATGACCGCGCCCCGTCCCTCGAAGACCCATATCGGGAACCACGAGCTGCATCCGGAAACCCAGATGCTCAACTACGGCTTTGATCCGGAACTGTCCGAAGGGGCCGTGAAGCCGCCGGTGTTCCTGACCTCGACCTTCGTGTTCCACTCCGCCGAGGAAGGGCGCGATTTCTTCGACTACACCGCCGGCCGGCGCGAGCCGCCGGCCGGCACGGCGAGCGGGCTGGTTTATTCCCGCTTCAACCATCCCAACAGCGAGATCGTCGAGGACCGCCTGGCCCTCTACGAGCGGACCGAAAGCTGCGCGCTGTTCTCCTCGGGCATGTCGGCCATCGCCACCACGCTGCTGGCCTTCGTCCGGCCCGGCGATGTCATCCTGCACTCCCAACCGCTCTACGGCGGCACGGAAACGCTGCTGGCCAGGACCATGCTCAATCTCGGCGTCTCGGCAGTGGGCTTTGCCGACGGCGTCAGCGAACACGCGGTCCAGACGGCCGCAGACGAGGCGATGAAAAAGGGGCGCGTCTCGGTCATCCTCGTGGAGACGCCGGCCAATCCGACCAACAGCCTCGTCGACGTGGCGATGGTGCGCCGCATCGCCGAGGCCATGGGCGAGGCGCAGGGGCACCGGCCGGTCGTCGCCTGCGACAACACGCTGCTCGGGCCTGTGTTCCAGCGTCCGATCGCGCACGGCGCCGATATCTCCCTTTACTCGCTGACCAAGTATGTCGGGGGGCACTCCGACCTGATCGCCGGCGCCGCCCTTGGCGCGAGGGCCGTGATGAAACCGGTCAAGGCGCTGCGCGGGGCGATCGGCACCCAGCTCGACCCGCATTCGTGCTGGATGCTCGGGCGTTCGCTCGAGACCTTGTCGATCCGCATGGAGAAGGCGAACAGCAACGCCCGCGCTGTCGCCGACTTCCTGCGCGACCACGCCAAGGTCGAGGCGATCCACTATCTCCCCTATCACGATCCCGAGGGCCCGGTCGGTCGGCTGTTCGCCCGCCAGTCGAGCGGAGCCGGCTCGACCTTCTCCTTCGACATCCGCGGCGGCCAGCCGGCATCCTTCCGCTTCCTCAACGCCTTGCAGATCTTCAAGCTCGCGGTCAGCCTCGGCGGGACGGAGTCGCTGGCCAGCCATCCAGCATCGATGACCCATTCCGGCGTGCCGGAGGACGTGCGCCGGCGCATCGGCGTGCTCGATTCGACGATCCGCCTGTCGATCGGCATCGAGCATCCGGACGATCTGATTGCCGACCTGGCCCAGGCGCTCGAGGCGGCCTGACCGAAGACCAGCCCGGCACAAAAAAGGCCCGCTGCAAGAGTGGGCCCTTTCCGGAGACCTTGCCGGCCTCTCTTCCTTGGGAGGAAACTATTCGGCCGGCTGGAGAGCCGGCGTCTCGGCCGCCGCCTCCGTGCTGCGCCCGCCAAGCGCGGCATCGAGCTTGGCGACATCCAGTTCGTTCTCCCAGCGCGCGACGACGATGGTGGCGACGGCGTTGCCGACGAAGTTGGTCAGCGCCCGGCATTCCGACATGAAGCGGTCGATGCCGAGGATGAGCGCCATGCCGGCGACGGGCACCGCCGGCACGACGGAAAGCGTCGCGGCGAGCGTGATGAACCCGGCGCCGGTGATGCCGGCGGCCCCCTTCGAGCTCAGCATCGCCACCAGCAGCAAGAGGATCTGATCGCCCCAGGACAGGTCGATGCCGACGGCCTGGGCGATGAACAGGGCAGCCAGCGTCATGTAGATGTTGGTGCCATCGAGGTTGAACGAGTAGCCGGTCGGAATGACGAGGCCAACGACCGAGCGCTTGCAGCCGGCCCGCTCCATTTTCTGCATCAGGCCGGGAAGGGCGGCTTCCGACGAGGAAGTGCCGAGCACCAGAAGCAGTTCTTCCTTGATGTAGCGGATCAGCGCCACGATCGAGAAGCCGTTGTAGCGGGCGACAGCGCCGAGGACGACAAAGACGAACAGCAACGAGGTGATGTAGAAGGTCGCGATCAAAAAGGCGAGGTTGGCGATCGAGCCGATGCCGTATTTGCCGATGGTGAAGGCCATCGCGCCGAAGGCGCCGATCGGAGCGGCCTTCATCAGGATGGCGACGAGCCGGAAGATCGGCGCCGTGAGCGCGTGCAGGAAGTCGACGACGGGCTTGCCGTGGTCGCCGACCATGGCCAGCGCGACGCCGAACAGCACCGAGAAGAACAGCACCTGCAGGATGTCACCTTCGGCAAACGCGCCGACGATCGTCTGCGGAATGATGTTCATCAAAAAGCCGGTGATGGTCGACTCATGCGCCTTGGCCGCATAGCCGGACACCGTGCTGGCATCGAGCGAGGCCGGATCGATGTTCATGCCTGCGCCCGGCTGCACGACGTTGGCGACCAGCATGCCGACGACGAGCGCCAGCGTGGAGAAGGTCAAAAAGTAGATCATCGCCTTGCCGGCGACACGCCCGACCTTCTTCAGATCCGACATGCCGGCGATGCCGGTCGCGACCGTGAGGAAGATGACCGGGGCAATGATCATCTTGACGAGCTTGATGAAAGCGTCGCCCAGCGGCTTCAGGCTGGCGCCGAGATCCGGGGCATAGTGACCGACGAGCATGCCGGCAACGATCGCCACCACCACCTGGAAATAGAGGTGGCGATAGAACGGCAGCGGTGCGCGCTGCCCGGAGACTTCAGAAGAGATGTGCATGATGTCCTCCTTCGCGCCCACACCAGACATTGGCTCTTCCCAGGGCGGATTGCTGATATCTGCCGGAGAACAGCAATCGGCGTGCCAGACGCGGATATACCGCCTTAACCTGTTGTTTTATTTTACGGTTACACAGAAAGGCCGCATCACAACGAATTGCTTTGTGCGGCGATTCGCACAAATCGTCTTGAGGTTTGTGCGGAAAAATGCTCAGGATAGAACATGGAACAGACCCTGCGAGGCGACAGCCCGGCGCCGCGCCTGCACACGCGGCGAACCTGGATCGCGTTCGGCCTTGTGGCCTTGGCGCTGGTTCTCGCCGCGCTCCACGTCGCCGGGCTCTACGGGCGGGCAACCGCCCTGGCAGGCCTGGAGGCGGAAGGACGGGCCGACGCCAACCTGAAGATTTCGCTGCTTCGGGCTGTGCTCGAGCGGCCGCGGGCGCTGCCCCTGCTCCTCGCGCGCGATCGCGATGTCGAAGAGGCGCTTCTGGCGCCGGGCGCGGAGACGCGCCAGGTGCTCAGCCGCAAGCTGGAGGAACTGGTGGTCGGCACCAGTGCCGCCGTGCTCTACGTTATCGATCCGGCGGGCACGACCATCTCGGCGAGCAACTGGCAAGAGCCGACCAGCTTTGTCGGCAACGACTATTCGTTCCGAGAATATTTTTCGCGGGCGATGACGGACGGTTCGGCGGAGCATTTTGCGCTCGGCAGCATCAGCAAGCGCCCGGGACTTTACATCTCGCACCGGGTCGGGCCCGCGGCGGTCCCGCTTGGCGTCGTCGTGGTCAAGATGGAGTTCGACCGGCTCGAAGCTGACTGGCGCGACGCGCGACGCCCCGCCTACGTCACCGATGCCAATGGCGTCATCCTGATCACCAGCATTCCGTCCTGGCGCTTCATGACGACGACGGCGCTGGCTCCACGGCAATTGGCCGAAATTCGCCAGAGCCTTCAGTTCGGCGAGGCACCTCTCGTTCCCCTTCCCTTCACAGCCATCGAACCTCCTGAACCAGGCGCAAGCCTCGTTCGCACCGTCCTGCCCGGCGGCGCGGCAGCGGACTACCTGCGGATCACCGCCCCGGTCGTTTCGACGCCCTGGACCTTCGAATATCTTGTGCCGACCAATCCGGCCGTCGCGGCGGCCGTACGGTCGGCCAGGATGACGGCGATGCTCGGCCTGGCGATGCTGCTGCTGGCGGTGGCGATCTGGCTGCGCCGCCGCCAGCAGGCAATGGCGGACAGGACCAGAGAGCAGACGGCGCGGGACGAGCTGGAGCGCCGCGTGGCTGAACGGACGATCGACCTGAGCCGCGCGCGCGACCGGCTCGAGGCCGAGATTGCCGACCACCGGGCAACGGAGGCCCGCTTGCAGTCGGTGCAGGAAGACCTGGTCCACGCCAACAGGCTCGCCATTCTCGGCCAGGTGGCCGCGGGCGTTGCCCACGAGATCAACCAGCCGGTTGCGACCATCCGCGCCTACGCGGACAATTCCAAGGTCTTCCTGGCGCGGCAGCAGCCGGGCCCGGCCCTGGAAAATCTCGATCTCATCGCCGGGCTCACGGAACGGATCGGCGCTATCACCGCCGACCTGAAGGCGCTGGCGCGAAAGGGCCGCGTTGCGCCCGAGGCGGTGGACCTTGCCGACGTGATCGACGGCGCCATTCTTCTCTTGCGCAGTCGCTTCACCGGGCAGCTGGGCCGCCTGGCGATCACACCGCCACCCGCCGGCCTGAAGGTCATGGGCAACCGGCTGCGGCTGGAGCAGGTCTTCATCAATCTGTTCCAGAATGCTCTCGAGGCGGTGGAGGACCACCCCGACGGACGGGTCAGCGTCCGTATTCAAGAAGCTCCTGATGCGGTCACCGTTGCCGTCGGCGACAACGGCCCCGGCATTTCGCCCGCGATCCTCGGTTCACTGTTTGAACCATTCAACACCTCCAAGGAAAGAGGGCTTGGCCTCGGACTGGTCATCTCGAAGGAGATCGTCACCGACTATGGCGGTCGAATCGAGGTGGAAAACAGTCCATCAGGGGCCTGCTTCCTCGTCCATCTGCAAAAGGCAGGTCCATGAACGCCGCTGTTCCCGTTCTCCTGATCGACGACGATCGTGATCTTTTGCGGGCCACCGCGCAGACCCTGGAACTTGCTGGCTTCGGGGTCACGGCGCTGCCGGCCGCGGCCGACGCTTTGGCCGGGCTCGACCGGACATTCGAGGGGGTCGTGGTCTCCGACATCCGCATGCCGGGCATCGACGGACTGCAACTGTTCGAGCGCATCCGCGCGCTGGACGAGCAACTGCCGGTCATCCTGATCACCGGCCACGGCGACATCCCGATGGCGGTCCAGGCAATCCAGGACGGGGTCTACGACTTCATCGCCAAGCCATTCCCGGCCGAGCGGCTCGTCCAGTGCGTTCGCCGGGCGGCGGAAAAGCGCGCGCTTGTCGTCGAAAACCGGCGGCTGCGCGAGGCGGCAACGCGGGCCGGGGACGACCTTCCGCTGATCGGCCAGACCCCGGCGATGGAGCGCCTGCGCCAGACGCTGCGACAGATCGCGGAGACCGACGTCGACGTTTTGGTGACCGGGGAGACGGGAAGCGGCAAGGAGGTGGTGGCGCGGCTGCTGCATGATTGGAGCCGGCGCGTCAAAGGCAACTTCGTCGCGCTCAATTGCGGGGCGCTGCCCGAACAGATCATCGAGAGCGAACTCTTCGGCCATGAACCCGGCGCCTTCACCGGAGCGCAGAAGAAGCGCGTCGGCCGCATCGAGCATTCGAGCGGCGGAACGCTGTTTCTGGACGAGATCGAAAGCATGCCGCTGTCGGCGCAGGTGCAGATGCTGCGGGTCCTGGAGATGCGCGAGGTTTCGCCGCTCGGCACCAACGAAGTTCGACCAGTGGACCTGCGCGTCGTCGCCGCGGCCAAGGTCGACCTCGGCGACCCGGACCGGCGCAAGAGCTTTCGCGAGGATCTGTACTATCGCCTCAACGTGGTGGCGGTCTCGATTCCGCCGCTGCGGGAGCGGCGCGAGGACGTGCCGCTGCTGTTCCGCTACTTCGTCGAGAAGGCGGCACGGCGGTTCGGCCGGGATGTGCCGCAACTGTCCGCCGCCGTTGGCCGCCATCTCAGGGAGTACGACTGGCCGGGCAATGTGCGAGAGCTGTCGCATTTCGCCGAGCGCGTGGCGCTGGGGCTTGAGCCGGCCGGGGCAGACCCCTCGCCCCTCCCCGCCAATGGCGCTCTGCCCTCTCTTCCCGAGCGGCTCGAGAGCTACGAGGCCACCGTCATCCGCGAGACGCTGACCTCCTTCGGCGGCGACGTGCAGCAGACTGTCGCCGCCCTCGGAATTCCCCGCAAGACCTTTTACGACAAGCTGCAGCGGCATGGCATCGTCCGCAGCGAATTCGCCCGGAAGGCGCGCTGACGGCGAGAGCTTCCGGCTAGACCAGCCAGCGCGCAAGGGCGACGAAGATCGGGATGCCCGCAAGCAGGTTGAAGGGGAAGGTGACGGCGAGCGACATGGTCAGCGGCAGCCCGATATTGACCTGCGGCAGGGCCAGCCGGACGGCCGCCGGCGCGGCGATGTAGCTGGCGCTTCCGGCGAGGATGCCGAGCGCTGCGGCCGAGCCGGGGGCGAGCCCCGCCTTCGTTCCGACGATGACGCCGACCGTGCCGTTGAGAAGCGCGATCGCCACCGCCGAGGCCACGAGCGCGGGCGTCAGGTTGCGCGACTGCAGCAACTGGCGCGCGGCGGTAATCCCCATGTCGAGCAAAAACAGGCAGAGCATGCCCTTGAAGCCGCCTTCGAACAGCGGCGCTACCGGGGCAAAGCCCTCGCGGCCGGCAACGAGGCCGATCAGGAAGCTCCCCACCAGCAGCACCACCGAGCCGTTGGAGAAGGCCTCGGCCATCTGCCGGCCGCCGCTGTGGGCGGCGGCCGATCCCGCGCGCGCCAGCCAAAGACCCATCAGGATCGCCGGTGCCTCCATCAGCGCCATCACGGCAACCATGTAGCCCTCGGCCGGCAGGTTCGCCGCCTTCAGCACCTCGATCCCGGTGACAAAAGTCACGACCGAGACCGAGCCATAATGAGCGGCGACCGCACCGGCATTCGCGCGGTCAAGCCGGCCGACCCACCGCGCGACCCAGAAGGCCGGCAGCGGCAGGAGAAAGCTCAGGACCAGGCCGGCCATGCCGGCGGCGAGCAGTTCGTGGCTGTAGCCGGAATCGGACAGCTGGACGCCGCCCTTCAGGCCGATCGCGGCCATCAGGTAAAGCGCCACGGCCTTGCTGATCGGCTCGGGAACGGCGAGATCGCTGCGGATCATCGCCGCGAGCCCGCCGAGCAGGAAGAACAGGATCATCGGGGAGAAAAGCACGTCCATAGGACCACCGGAGGTTTGCGTCTACTTGTCTGGAGCGCGATTTATCCGGTTCCGTATGTTCTGAAAAATTCATTGTTTGGAACAAATCGTTCCATTAAATAGAACTATGGCCAATCTCAACTACAATCATCTCCGCTACTTCTGGGATGTGGCCCGTGAGGGCAACCTCACGCGCGCCGCAGAACGGCTTGCCGTCTCCCCGTCCGCCTTGTCGACGCAGATCCGCACGCTGGAGGAGCGCCTTGGCCATCCACTGTTCGAGCGTATCGGCCGCCAACTGATCCTGACGGAGGCCGGTCGCATCGCGCTCGACCATGCCGATGCGATCTTTGCCGTGGGCGACGACCTGCTTGCAACGCTGAGGGCGGAAACCGGGCGGCGCCGGGTCCTGCGGGTCGGCGCGCTGGCGACCTTGTCGCGCAACTTCCAGATCGAGTTTCTGCGCCCCTGCCTCGGGCGGGCCGATGTCGAGATCGTGCTGACGTCCGGCAGCCTGTCGGAACTTGAAGGCCTGTTGCGGCGGCTCGACCTCGACGTCGTGCTTTGCAACCAGCCGCCCCAGGGCGCAGGCGCCGACGGCATCGTCGTCACCCGCCTGGCCCAGCAGACCATCAGCCTGTTCGCGGCCCCCTCTCTCGACTACCCGGCCTCGCTGGCGCAGGAAGTGCTGCTCGGGCAGCCGGTCATCCTGCCGACCGGGGCAAGCAGCATCCGCCTCGAGTTCGACGCCCTCTGCCGGCGTCTGAACGTGGCGCCGACGATAGTCGCGGAGGTCGACGACATGGCCATGCTTCGCCTGATGGCGCGCGAGGCAATCGGGCTGGCGCCGCTGCCGGCAATCGTTGTCCGCGACGAGCTTCAGGCGGGCACGCTCAGGGAAGTGGTGGCGCTCCCCTCGATCAGCGAGACCTTTTTCGCGCTGACCGTGGAGCGGCAGTTCCCCAATCGTGCGGTGGACGAGCTGATCATCGCGGCCTCGCACCGGCTGACCTCGCAGGCGCCCGCACAGGATGCCAGCTAGCCCGCCGTCGATGGAGAGCGCTTTTGCAGAGCGAGACGGTTCGACTATGATGCGCGAGCGATCCGCGGACCATTTACGATGAGAGATGCTGTGACGAACAGACCGAGGCGAGGCAGTGGACGACCGACGCTGGCGGATGTCGCAAGCCGCGCCGGCGTCGGCACGATCACCGTGTCCCGCGCGCTGCGCGACCCCGAGCGTGTCTCGCGCGAACTGCGCGCTCGCATCGACGCCGCGATCGACGCCCTCGGCTACGTCCTCAATCCGAACGCCCGTGCGCTCGCCTCGGCCCGGGCAGACGTGATCGGCGTGCTGGTGCCTTCCCTCACCAACAGTGTCTTTGCCGACGTGCTCCGCGGCATCCATGACGGTCTGGGCAACAGCACGCTGCAGATCCAGTTCGGCAACACCCACTATTCCGTGCAGGAGGAAGAACGCTTGCTGCGTGTCTTTCTCGGGCAGCACCCTTCGGCGCTCATCGTCTCCGGCATCGACCAGTCGACGGCAACCCGGCGCCTGCTCGAAACCGCCGGCTGCCCGATCGTCCAGATCATGGAGATCGGTCCGGAGCCGGTCGACATGATGGTCGGCTTCTCGCACCTCGACAGCGGCCGCGCCGTGACCGAACACCTGCTCGAGACGGGATACCGTCGCATTGGCTTCCTCGGCGCCCGCATGGACCCGCGATCGCAGCGGCGGATGGCCGGCTACCGCGCCGCGCTGGAAGCGGCCGCTCGCTTCGATGAAACGCTCTTGACCACGACGCCTGCGCCGTCAAGCGTCTCGATGGGAGCCGGCCTGCTTCGCCAGGCCCTAGCCAAGACCCCTGACCTGGACGCGGTGGTGTGCAACAACGACGACGTGGCGCTGGGCGCGCTGTTCGAATGCCATCGCGCCGGAATTCCGGTCCCGCAGCGCATCGCGATCGCCGGCTACAATGACCTTGAGATGATGGCGGTCGCCTGTCCGCCGATCACCAGTATCCGCACGCCACGCTACGAGATCGGCCGACGCGCGATCGCGATGGTCCGCGCCGCCCTCAGTGGGGAACGCCCCGACCCCGCCGTCGCCGACCTCGGCTTTGCCCTGAAGGTTCGCGAGAGCACGATCCGGTCCTGATCGCCCGGCCGGCACCGGATGGGCGATCAGCTTTACAACTACCATTGGTAGCGCTACCATAAATCTGTGACGTTGAGGGAGGAGTTCGTGAAACGTCACCGGTATAGCGCATCGAGATAAGTGCCGGAATGGTTCTGGAAGCAGGCCATCGTCTGCGTCGCATGCTCGATTATCGCCGGCCTTTCATTTCGATTCCGCATCCCGTTCCGAAACGCCTGGGAGGGAATTCGATGCTCAAGCCATTTCTCGGTGGCCTTTTGGCGGCCGCTGCGCTCAATCTTGTCTCCACCACCGCTCTCGCCGAACCGGAGGTCGTCAGCGGCCCCGCGGCCGAACCGGAGTGTTTCGCGCCCTGGACCGCGGAAACCAAGTTCTTCAAATTCCCGATGAAGGAAGGCCCCTACCGGATCGCCCTCGCCAACGGCTTCATCGCCAACACCTGGCGCATCCAGATGATTCAGACGGCGAAGGCCTACGCGTCGCAGCCGGACGTCGCCGCCAAGCTCAAGGAATTCAAGGTCGTCTCGACCGGCGAGGACGTGCCGGCACAGATCTCGGCGATCAACAACTTCATCGATTCCGGTTTTGACGCGATCGTCGTCAACGCCCAGAACCCGACGGCCTTCGGCCCGGTGATCAAGCGGGCCAAGGAAGCCGGCGTCGTGCTCGTTGCCTTCGACAACATCCTCGACACCGAGGACGCGATCAATGTCAACGTCGACCAGAAGGGCCTCGGCATCCTGTGGGCCAACTGGCTGGCCAAGCACCTGCCCGAAGGCGGCAAGATCCTCGAGGTTCGCGGCGTCGCCGGCACGTCGGTCGACACCGACCGTCACAACGGCATCCATGAAACGCTGGGCGCCACCGGCAAGGATTGGGACGTCGTCGAAGTCGTCGGCAAGTGGGACGACCCGACCGCGCAGAAGGCCACGGCCGATGCGATCGCCGTGCACAAGAAATTCGACGGCGTCACCGCCCAGGGCGGCGACACCGGCGTCGTACAGGCGATGATCGATGCCGGCCATCCGTTCGTGCCCTTCGGCGGCGAGACGGAGAACGGCTTCCGCAAGTTCTGCGCCCAGCATGCGGCCGATGGCCTGAAATGCTCGTCGGCCGGCACCGGCCCGGCCCAGGTGGCGGTCGCGATCAAGACGGCGATTGCTGCGCTCGAAGGCCAGGTTGTGCCGCAATCGATCAAGCTGCCGCTGGCCATCGTCGAGGACCCGGACTTCAAGGAAGGGCAGGACTTCTATCCTGACCAGTCCGACAACTTCTTCGTCGGCAATTCCTTCCCTACCTGCGGGATCGACTTCAGCGCGCAGGAAATCATGGGGCAGACGCAGGAAAACCAGTAGGCCTGGCAGGCCTCTCTCCAAACGGCAGGGTCGCGGGCGAACCCCGCGACCGCAAGGACCAGTCGTGGTCACCGAATTCGCAACATGGCCGCACAGCGACGGCTTGCGACGGCAGCTCGGATCGAGGAGTT
Source organism: Mycoplana sp. ABR4_002 (assembly GCF_056159645.1). Taxonomy (NCBI): domain Bacteria; kingdom Pseudomonadati; phylum Pseudomonadota; class Alphaproteobacteria; order Hyphomicrobiales; family Rhizobiaceae; genus Mycoplana; species Mycoplana sp. ABR4_002. The sequence continues at coordinate 383,723 of NZ_JBSWVO010000002.1, read as the reverse complement.
CATGACCCCAACGCAAGGACAGGCCGCGCCCCCGCTGTTCCGGATGGATGGCATCTGCAAGCGCTATGGCGGGGTCCGCGCCCTGGAGGACGCCTCGCTTGTGGTCGAGGCCGGCCGCATCCACGCGATCCTCGGCGAGAACGGCGCCGGAAAGTCGACGCTGATCAAGGTCATGGCCGGCGTGGTCACCCCGGACGAGGGCCGCATGCACCTTGGGGATCGCGAGGTGCGCTTCCGTTCGCCGGCCCAGGCAGCCGGCGCCGGCATCGCCTGCGTGTTCCAGGAACTTTCGCTGATCCCCGACCTCAACGTCGCCGACAACATATCAATCTCCAACCCGCCACGCCGGATGGGCCTGATCGACCGGGCCGCGCAGCGCCGGGTGGCGGAAGAGGTGCTGGCCCGAGCCGGCGCCGACGACATCCACCCCCGCGCGCTCGTTCGCGACCTGCCCCTGTCGCGGCGCCAGATGGTGGAACTCGCCAAGGCGCTTGCCTGGAAGCCGCGCATTCTGATCCTCGACGAGGCTACCTCGGCGTTGACGGCCGACGACGTGGCAAAGGTGTTCTCGGTGCTGCGGCGGCTGCGCGCGGAAGGCTTGGCGCTGCTCTACATCTCCCACCGCATGCACGAGATTGCCGAGCTTGCCGACGAATGCACCGTATTCCGCAACGGTCGCAATGTCGCAAGCTATGCCGCCGGCACCCGAACCGACGACGAGGTGGTCGAGATGATGATCGGCCGAGCGGTCACCAATGCCTTCCCTCCCAAACCGCAGCGCGCCCCTGCCGAAAGCCCCGTGCTCGCCTGCAGCAGTCTCAGCTGGACCGACCGGCTGCGCGACATCACGTTCAAGGTTCACCCCGGCGAGGTCGTCGGCCTTGGCGGGCTCGACGGTCAGGGGCAGCGCGAGCTGCTGCTCGGGCTCTTCGGTGTCCTGAAGGGCATGACGGGCACGGTCAGCATCGATGGTTCCGCGATGCCGGTCGCGGCTCCTTCGACCGCACGCGCGGGCACGACAGGCATGGCCCTGATCCCCGAGGATCGCAAGACAGAGGGGCTGATGCTGCCGATGACCGTGCGCGAAAACCTTTCCTTCGCCGCGCTCGACAAGTTGTCGGCGCGTGGCGTCATCGACCGTGAGAAGGAGGAGAGCGCGATCGATGAGATGGTCCGCCTGCTGGCGATCAAGACCGTCGGCCTCGACATTCCCGTCGGTTCGCTGTCCGGCGGCAACCAGCAGAAGGTTGTGATCGCCAAGTGGCTGATGCGTCAGCCGCGGATCATCCTCCTCAACGACCCGACACGCGGCATCGATGTCGGCACCAAGCAGGAGATCTATCAGCTGCTGCGCCGGCTGGCTGATGCCGGGGCCGCCATCCTCTTCTACTCGACCGAGTACGACGAGCTGGTTGGCTGCTGCGACCGGGTGCTGGTGCTCTACGACGGCCGGATCGTCCGCGAACTGGAAGGGGCCGACATCACAGAACGCGCTCTGGTCGCGAGCGCGCTCAACGTCCAGCCGTCGGGGGAGGCCGTAGTATGAGCGAATGGCGCTACTGGCTTAACGAGCAACGCGGCACGCTGATGGGGCTCGCCATCTTCCTCCTGATGTTCGGCGTCTACATCGCCAACCACCCGGCAGGCCTCACCGCCAATGTCGCCCAGACGGCGGCCAACAAGGGCGTGCTGCTTGCCTTCATCGCCATGGCCCAGACCCTGGTGGTGATCACCGCCGGAATCGACCTTTCGGTCGGCATGATCTTCGTGCTGACGAACTGCCTGGCCTCGTGGATCGTCGTCGGCACACCGCTCGAAACGGCGTTCGGCGTTGTCGGCGTCCTGCTCGCGGGGACCGTCTGCGGCGCGATCAACGCTGTGCTCGTGATCTATGGCCGCCTGCAGCCGATCGTGGCAACGATCGCCACCGGCGCCGTCTATTTCGGCGTGGCGCTGCTGCTGCGGCCATACCCGGGCGGCTCAGTGAACGAGGATCTGGCCGACGCCATGACCGGGCGCCTGTTCGGCGTCGTTCCCTCCAGCCTTGTCGTGCTCTTGGGCGTCGTCCTGATTGTATGGTTGCCGTTCCGGCGCTCCGAGGCAGGACGCGCAGCCTATGCTGCCGGCTCATCCGAGGCGGCCGCCTTCATGTCGGGCGTTCCCATCCGACGCGCCAGGTTCATCGCCTACACGCTTGCCGGCCTGCTGGCCGGGATGGGCGGGCTGTTCCTGACCTTCTTCACCTATACCGGCGAAGCGGCCTATGCGAGCGGCAGCGGCTATACGCTGTGGTCGATCGCCGCCGTTGTCCTCGGCGGCGTGTCGCTCTATGGCGGTCGCGGCAGTGCGGTCGGCGCCATCTTCGGCGCGTTTGCCGCGCGCACCACCGGCGACATGCTGTTCGTCTTTGACGTCGATCCCCTTTGGCAGCCGCTGCTCCAGGGGATCGTGCTGCTGATCGCCATCAGCATCGGCGCCGTCGGGCTCCTGCGCGTGCGCAACCGCCTGGATTGGTTCCAATGACAGAAGCAACGGAAAAGCGAATGCCCATTCGTACCCGGTTGCCGCGCCTGTTCCGGCGGGCCGATCCGGCCGTCATCACCGCCTTCGGCTGCATTCTGCTGTTGCTGTTTCTCGGCAGCCTTTATTCGAGCAACTTCCTCTCGCTGGACTACCTGCTGCAGCAATTGAAGGTCGCCTCGTTTCTCGGCGTGATCGCCGCCGGCATGATGCTGGTGATCCTGCTCGGCCACATCGACCTGTCGGTGCCCTGGATGATGACCATGGGCGCCATGATGGCCTGTGCCGCAGCGGGGTTCGGTGCTGCCGGTACGATCCTCGCCATTCCGTTCGGCTGCCTTTGCGGCATGGCGTTCGGGCTCCTGAACGGCTTTTGTGTCGCCTACATGCGCATTCCCTCGATGATCGTCACGCTCGCCACCAACGTCGTGGCGCAGGGACTGATGGTGCTCTACACGGGCGGCTTCTCGCCGCAGGACTCGGCGTCCACGGCGATGCGATGGCTCGCGACCGGCTTCATCGTTCCGGGCGTACCGAATGCCATTCTGGTCTGGGCGGCGGTCAGCGCGGCGATGGTGTTCCTTTTGACGCGCACCACCTTCGGGCGATCGGTCTACGGCATCGGCAATAGCGAGCGCGCCGCCTATCTTTCCGGGATCGGCACCCGACGCATCGTCATGATCGCCTTTGCGATTTCCGGCGGGCTCAGCGCCTTCGGCGGCGTGCTGATGGCGGGCTACGCCTCCAAGGCGGCCCAGGCCATGGGCGACGCCTATCTGCTGCCGTCGATCGCAGCGGTGGTGCTCGGCGGCACGTCGATCCTCGGCGGACGCGGTTCATACCTCGGCACGGTCGCCGGCGTGATCCTGATCACCCTGCTGCAATCCATTCTCTCGGTCATGCAGATGCCGGAGGCCGGGCGCCAGATTGTCTATGGCATCGTCATCATTCTGATGCTGCTGCTCTACGGCCGCAGCCCCGCAAATCGATGAGCGCGCCATACAGTCCGAAGCGCCCGGGCCCGAGGTGAGACGCTAGCCCTTGATGAAGGCCAGGATATCCGGATTGAGCACGTCGGCGTGAGTGGTCAGCATGCCGTGCGGATAGCCCTCGTAGACCTTCAGCGTGCCGTTCCTGAGAAGCGTCACCGCCAGCCGGGCCGAATCATCGATCGGCACGATCTGGTCGTCATCGCCGTGCATGACGAGGGTCGGCACGGCGATCTTCTTCAGGTCTTCGGTGAAATCGGTCTCGGAGAACGCCTTGATGCCCTCGTAGTGAGCCTTGGCGCTACCCATCATGCCCTGGCGCCACCAGTTGTCGACGATGCCTTGCGAGGTCTTTGCCCCCGAGCGGTTGTAGCCGTAGAATGGACCGCCGGCGAGGTCGTAGTAGAACTGCGAGCGATTGGCGGCGAGCTGGGCGCGGAGGCCGTCGAACACCTCGATCGGCAAGCCGCCCGGGTTGGCCGGCGTCCTGACCATCAGCGGCGGCACGGCCCCGACCATGATCAGCTTGGCCACCCGGCCGTCACCGTGGCGGGCGACATAGGCCGCCGCCTCGCCGCCGCCGGTGGAATGACCGATGTGGATCGCGTCGCGCAGGTCGAGGTGACGCGCAAGTGCGGCAGCGTCGGCGGCATAGTGCTCCATGTCGTGACCGTCGCTCACCTGGGTGGAACGGCCATGGCCGCGGCGGTCATGGGCGATGACCCGATAGCCCTTGTTGACGAAGAAGAGCATCTGCGCATCCCAATCGTCCGAGGACAGTGGCCAGCCGTGGTGAAAGACGATCGGCTGCCCCTCGCCCCAGTCCTTGTAGAAGATGTCGACCCCGTCTTTCGTCGTGACAAAGGTTTGGATCATTGCAGTAGCTCCAGGTGCTGGTTGGATGAAGGCTTACTGTCAGGCCCAACCGCCTGCCCCGCAGGCCGGCCCCCGACGATCGGTTTATTCCATCGTGCTGCGACTGCCCAAGGTCGCCGCATGCGGATATGGAGCCGCAACGAACATCGTCAACCCGACCGTCGCGAACTCACCCGACGGTGCGGAACAACGGTTGACGGACCCCGGACCGTCGGATCCTGTACACCTCGCTTGGCGGTGCCTTTCGGCTGACTGACAGAAAGCTCTAATCGGGCACGGCGGCGGAAAGGTCCAGTGTACGATGGTATACTGGCTGGCGGTCTCGGCGGTCATGGCGCACCGTTCTCGAGCCAGGACATCCGGCCGGAACCGTCATGCGGCGTCGACCGCAGGCAATCCGGTGGCTGTTCTTGCCTTGCGCTTCCCGAGCAAGCTTTTCTGCCGTTGAGGTGGCGGCCCTCCTTGAAAAGGCGCCGACGCCTGCCACAATTAGGTAATTCCCGCCTTTTGATGTTACGCTGCTGCCCAGGTGGGTCGGAACAAATCTGTGACCTGCTCGAGAACGACTTCGCGGCCTTTGCGCAGGACTTGTACCGGACGAGCAGGCCGATCTGCGATCAGCAACTAGACATTCTGGGAAATTTCTTCCACCCGTGAGCCGAACATGGCCCAAGCGAATGCGCAGCCCCCGACCAGTGCAGATCAGGGCGACACCGTCCTCGATCCAGCCCGGATCGCTGCCAAGCTGAAGGCGCTCGACACCTCGCCCAAGGGCCTGACGGCGGACGAGGCGAAGGCACGCCTGCAGAAATACGGGCGCAACGCGATCGAAAGCAAGGAAGAGAGCCGCTGGAAGAAGCTGGCCGGGTACTTCTGGGGCCCAATTCCCTGGATGATCGAGGCAGCCGCCCTGATCTCGCTCGCCCGACAGGACTGGCCCGACTTTGCGGTCGTGACGGGCCTGCTGCTCTACAACGCCGCCGTCGGTTTCTGGCAGGACAACAAGGCCGCCGACGCTCTGGCGGCGTTGAAGAAGGGGCTGGCGCTCGAGGCGCGGGTCTTGCGCGACGGCCAATGGGCATCGGTGGGGGCCGCGGAACTGGTGCCCGGCGACATCGTGACAATCAGCGCCGGAGAGATCGTACCGGCCGACCTTCTGCTGCTTGATGGCGAATACCTCAGCGTGGATCAGGCGGCGCTGACGGGCGAGTCCCTTCCAGCCAGCAAGAAGGTCGGCGACATCGCCTATTCCGGCAGCATCGCCAAGCAGGGCTCGATGACCGCCGTGGTGACGGCAACCGGCAACCAGACCTTCTTTGGCCGAACCGCCAAGCTCGTCGCCGCGGCCGGCACCGTGTCCCATTCTCAGAAGGCAGTGCTCCAGATCGGCGACTTTCTGATCCTGCTCGCCGGCGCCCTCGCGCTGTTGCTGATCGGCTTCCAGGTCTGGCGCAACGTCGTCGTAGCAGACACCTGGTCCTGGGCGACGATCGGCAGCATCACCCAGTTTGTCCTGGTGCTCCTGGTCGCCTCCGTGCCGGTGGCGATGCCGGCGGTGATGTCGGTGACGATGGCGCTCGGCGCGCTGGCGCTTTCAAAGCAGAAGGCCATCGTCAGCCGCCTCTCGGCGATTGACGAACTGGCCGGGGTCGACGTGCTGTGCAGCGACAAGACCGGCACGCTGACGATGAACCAGCTGACGCTCGACCAGCCAATTCCCTACGGACCTGCGCGACCCGACGACGTCATCCTCGCCGCGGCGCTGGCGACCCAGCGCAGTAGCCAGGACGCGATCGACGCGGCGGTGTTGCATGCGCTCAAGACCCCTGCCGTGCTTGACCAGTACAAGCCGGGGGACTTCACCCCGTTCGATCCCGTCAACAAGCGTACCGTCTCGACCGTGACCGACGCCCAGGGCCGCAGCCATCACTATGCCAAGGGGGCGCCCCAGGCCATCGCTGGCATGTGCAGGCTCGATCCGGCGACGCGCAGCAAATATGACGGCCAGGTCAATGACCTCGCAAGCCGGGGATACCGCGCCCTCGGCGTCGCGAGTTCGTCCGACGGGCAGAGCTGGACGCTCGTGGGCCTGCTCTCGCTCATGGACCCGCCCCGCCCCGATGCCCGCGAGACCATCGAGAAGACCAGGCAACTCGGCCTGTCGGTCAAGATGGTGACGGGCGACGACGTCGCGATCGGCAGCGAGATCGCAAAGCAGCTCGGCATGGGCGAACATCTGCTGGTCGCGGGCGACGTCTTCGCCACGGGGACCGATCCGGATCACATACCGCTCGACGCGGAACGGGCCGTTGAGCGAGCCGACGGGTTCGGGCGGGTCTTTCCGCAGCACAAGTACGAGATCGTCAAGAGCCTGCAGGGCCTTGGTCACATCGTCGCCATGACCGGCGACGGCGTCAACGACGCGCCGGCACTCAAGCAGGCCGATTGCGGCATCGCGGTCAGCGGCGCGACGGACGCGGCGCGAAACGCCGCCGCGCTGATCCTGACCGCGCCCGGCCTGTCCACCATCGTCACCGCCATTGTCGAGGCCCGCAAGATCTTTGGCAGGATCCAGAACTACGCCTACTATCGCATCGCCATGACGCTCGACATCATGTTCGTCGTCGTCCTGTCCTACATCTTTTTCGGCTTCCAGCCGCTGACCGCGATCATGATCGTGGCACTCGCCCTTCTCGACGACGTCCCGATCATGACCATCGCCTATGATCGCGTCGTGCCCTCGCCCCGGCCCGTGCGCTGGGACATGCACCGAACCATGGTCTTTTCGTCGCTGATGGGGCTGCTGGCGATCGCTCAGAGCTTCGGCCTCGTGCTGGCGGGAATGGAGTGGATGAGCGATCCGGCCCGCATGGCCCGGTTCCCACTCGACGAGGCGCACCTGCAGACCATGCTGTTTCTTCAGCTTGCCGCAGGCGGCCACCTGATGCTGTTCGTCGTTCGCACGCCGCACTCCGTCCTCAAGCCGCCCTACCCATCCGTCTCCCTGTTTTTCGCCATTGTGGCCACGCAGATCCTGGCCGTCGTGATGTGCGCCAGCGGGATTCTGGTTCCCCAGCTGCCCTGGCCCCTCATCGGCGTGGTCTGGCTGTATGTTCTGGCCTGGATGGCCGTTCTCGATGTCGTGAAGTTGATCTACCTCCGGCTGGAGCACCGGCGCGAAGTCGAGAGCCGTCAGTTGAGCCAATCGATCGCGGGGGGATGAAGCGATGAACTATACCAAGAAGCTCATCGTAGAACCGGGCGCAAAGGTCCGGCTGGCCAAATTCGACCCCGCCTTTCACGGCAAACACGGTGACGAAGAACAGGCGGCCGGCACGCTCGAGGAGATGAAAAGCAGGATCGGCGCGCTCCAGCGCAAGATGTACGGCGACAACCGGCACTCGCTTCTCGTCGTGCTGCAGGGACTGGACGCCGCCGGCAAGGACGGGGTCTGCTGGCACGTGGTCAGCGCCATGGATCCGCAAGGGTGCCGGGTACACGGATTCAAGGTGCCGACGGCCGAAGAGGCCGCCCATGATTTCCTCTGGCGCATCCATGCGCAAGCGCCGGCCAAGGGCACCGTGGCGGTGTTCAACCGCTCGCACTACGAGGATGTTCTGGTCACGCGGGTCCACAAGCTGGTGGGCAAGAAGGTCTGGGAGCGCCGCTACGAGTCGATCAACCAGTGGGAACGGCTGCTGTATGAAGAGAACGGCACGACCATCCTTAAGTTCTGCCTCGTCGTTTCCAAGGAGGAGCAACTGCGGCGGTTTGCCGAGCGGCTCGACGATCCGAACCGGCAATGGAAGATCAGCGAGGGCGATTACGCCGAGCGCGCCTACTTCGACGACTATCTGGATGCGTTCGACGAAGCGCTGGAGCGCACCTCCACCGCCAACGCACCGTGGTTTACCATCCCTTGCGACCACAAATGGTTCCGCAACCTTGCGGTGGCGGGCATCGTTCTCGAGGCAATGGAGGCGATGAGGCTCGAATACCCGAAGCCGACCGTCGATCTTGACGAGATCCGCCGCAAGTACCACGCCGCGGAGCAGGCGGAAAAGAAGGGGGGAGAATGACTGGTCCGTCCACCGCCAATCCCTCCGCACCATTCTCGTCCGCATGACCCTCACCGTTGTCATCTTCCTGCTCGTCTATGTCGCGATGGGCGTCGGGCAGGTGCCCGGCTTCAAGGTCGACCGCACGGGCGCAGCGGTCGTCGGAGCTCTGGTGCTGATCGCCACCGGTCACATCGCTCCGAAGGCCGCCTGGGATGCGATCGACTACGACACCGTCGCCCTCCTTTTCGGCTTGATGGTTGTCTCCGCCGCCTTCGTCGTTTGCGGCTTCTACGGTTGGGCCGCCCACCGTGTCGCCACGCTCGACGTGTCGCCGCCCGCGCTTCTGGCAATTCTCGTTGGCATTGCCGGACTGCTCTCCTCGGTTCTGACGAACGATGTCGTGGTCGTGGCGATGACGCCGCTTCTCGTCGCCATCACCCTGTCGCGCGGGCTCAACCCTGTGCCGTTCCTGTTGGGTTTCTGCTTTGCCGCGAACACCGGCTCGGCGGGCACGATCATCGGAAGTCCGCAGAACATCATCGCCGCCCAGGGCCTTGGCATTTCGTTCAACGGCTTTTTGCGCGTGGCCGCGCTCCCGGCCCTGGTGTCGCTGCCGATCGTCTGGGGAATTGTTGCCTTCCTCTACCGCGGCCGCTGGCATGGAACGGCCAGTGGCGAAGCCGTTGCGCAGCCGCCGATCGACCGACTGGAGACCGCGAAAGCGACCGTCGTGACGCTCCTTGTCGTTCTCGCCTTCGTGGCGACCGGCTGGCCGAAGGAACTCATCGCACTGGGCGCGGCAGCGGCGCTGCTTGTCAACCGCCGTATCGCCTCATCCGACATGCTCGGCCACGTCGACGGCAATCTGCTTCTGCTTTTGATGTGTCTCTTCATCGTCAACGCGGCCCTGGCGGCTACCGGTTTGCCGCAGCAAGCGCTCGGCGATCTCAAGGCGACCGGCATCGACCTTGAGCAGCCGCTGACTTTGTTCCTCGTTGTCTCGATCCTGAGCGATACCGTTGGCAACAACCCGGCGGTGATGCTGCTCATCCCCTATGTCGGCGGTGCGGAAAGCCGTGACGCCCTTGCTGCAGCCTTCGCTCTGGGAACCGGGTTCTCAAGCAACATGTTCGTCTTCGGCAGCCTCGCCGGGATCATCGTCGTCGAGGAAGCGAAGAAAAAGGGCATCGCCATCTCGTTCGGCGAATTTGCCCGCGCCGGCGTTCCCGTCGCGATCGGCTGCATGGTGATGGCGATCGGCTGGATCGCCATGCTGGACCGGTGAAGCCCGCACGCCGGGCTCCTTGCAAGCGAGATCGGTTAGTCGGAAATGGGCTCGCCCCGACCGCTTAGGGTGCCATCAAGAATTCCCGTCGATGCGCCGTCCTCGCCGAGCAGGCCCGCATCCTCGAGCATCTCGATGTCGGGCAGGTCCCGCAGCGTGTCGAAGCCGAAGGCGGAGAGGAAATGCGGCGTGGTGACGTAGGTGTAGGGCGCGCCGGGCGTGGGACTGCGCGGGCCGGAGGCAATGAAGCCGGCGTCTCGGAGGCCGGCGATCGTGTCGCGCGAGACCTCCTTGCCAAAGGTATTCGTCAATGCCCCGCGTGTTACCGGCTGTAGGTAGGCGATCGCCACCAAGACCGCAGCCTCGTGTTCCGACAACGCTGCTGATGCCGTACGCGCCTGTGCCGACGAAGCCCGGATGACGGCGCCGTAGGCCGGTCTTGTGCGGTGCTGGTAGCCGCCGGCGACGGCGACAATGTCATAGGGCCGTCCCCGCAACTCCTCGCGCAGGTCGTCGATGAGCAGGTCGATGCTGCAGCCTTCGCCAACCACCCTTGACAACATCGCCCTGCTGACCGGCTCGGCGGAGGCGAAGATCACCGCCTCCACACGCAGCATCCACTCGCGCCAGCGCAGTTCCGGCGGCAGGTCTGCGAGCGCACGATCGATGGGATCGGCGTCGCCCGCGCCCTTGTCCTTTGCGTGCACCGCCTCCGCTCTCGCCATGGCTACAGCCCGTATATCCGAAAGCTCGATCGTCCCGAGAGTTCCCGCACCGCGCCAAGCCGTTCCAACCGCTCGAACAGCCGCCGACTGGCCCAACGGGAAAGATTTGTCCCGGGAGCTGCAGCCAATAACGCATCGTCGTCGAGCAGCCGCGCGAGCACCGGCGCTGCCCCCTTGGTGCGGATCCTCGGTGCAGCGGCCTGAAGCTGCAATGCGCGTCGACCGATCTCGTTCGCCGCCCGCAACGCCTCGGCCGTGCCCTCCACCAGGGCCAGGCAGACGGCCCGGCCGAAACCGTCGTCGCCGGGGCCGATCCGTCCCCGGCCGCCCGAAAGTCGGTAGGCCGGTCCATATCGTCCGGCCATCAGCAACGGCACTGGCCGGTCCCACCCCAGCCGCTCCGCCAGGAGCCGGTCCGCCAGCCACCAGGCGAGCGCTTCGGCATCCGGACGCAGCGCGCATAGCGAAGCAACCAGAGCCGCCACCGCGAAAGGCGGGGAGCGGCCGGATTGTAGCGCGTCGTCGAACGCGGCGGGCACGGACGCCAGCCGGTCGTCCCATGCGAGCGCAAACTGGACGGCCAGCGCCTCGAGCAGCGCAGTGCCTACGGTCGTCCGATGTCGGGCCAGACGGCGGCACGCCAGCAGCGCCCTCCCGGACGGCCCGGCATCGTCGCCGTCCGCCGCCAGCAGGATGGCATCGCGCAGCGCGGCCTCGTCCTCGCCGCGCCCCATCAGGCGCACCGCCGCGACCGCACACTTCAACGCCTGGCGGGCGCGCCAGCATCCGGCCCAGGCCGGCTCTGCACGGACGACACCGTCCAATACGGCCAGGGCCGCCCCGGCGGCTACGGCGGCGTCGGCATCGCCAGTGTCGGTGCCGCGCGTCGCCGTCCAGCCGGGAAGGTGGCGCGATATCGGGTCTATCGACAGGGGCGGCGCGGGCGAATCCATCGCCGCGAGATTATTGCGCCCGTGCGGTCTATACCAGCATTTCCGTCATTGAACCGCACGCCCGGTCACGACTTTCCCCGACAGCTTCCGGACCGGATCGACACCGGAGGCATTTCCGGCACCGTAGGATCGTCAATCGGCGTTGCGCGTCACGGACGTCTGCGCGCGTCCCGCTCATCGAGAAGAGCGACGAACCGGTCCTCGGCTGTTCGATCGAGAATGGACCTCTTCAGCAGGGCGGCCTGGGTTTCGGGCGCCAGGCCACCGACCGGCGGGTCCCGATCGAGGTTCGTCGGGAAGGAGTACCCTTCGGCCGAAGCGGCGATCACCGCGTCCAGGGCCGCTTCCGACAAATCCCCGGCCCGCCACGCCTCGCACAGCGGGCGGAAGAGTCGCTTGCACATCCCTGTCCGGTCCACGCTTTCCATCGCGCGTCCGAAGGCAGAGGAAATCTGCAACAGATTGACCATCCGGTGGATGGCCGCACTGCTGTTTTCGCCGGCGGCATGGAACAGGGCCGGGCTGAAGAAGATCGCATCGCCCTTCTCCAGCGGAAGCTGCACGCAGTGCGCCTCGAAGTGACTACGGAAGTCCTCGCGCCGCCAGGCTGCATAGCCGGGGCGGTAGAGTTGCGAAAACGGCAGCAACTTGGTTGGACCGCTTTCGACCGACATGTCGCAATGGGCGATGCCCCCCTGCAGGGTCATCAGCGGCGACAGGTCGTGGACATGGGCGGGATAGGTAGCGCTGACTTCAGCCGTCTGGAACCCCAAGTGATAGTCCCGATGGGCCTGCTGTGCCTTGCCCCCCGGATGGACCAGGTTGATCTGGGCTGTCATCTGGTAGTTCGGGCCGAGCCAGGCTTCGGCGGCAGCGTCGATCGCAGGCGAGGCAAAATACCGGACGAAAGCCTCCGGAGCGGCCATGCAAAGCTTCTGCAGCGAATTCCAGATCCGATCGTTGCTGCCGGCGGCGGCAAAATGATCGGCACCTTCCCTACCCGCCTTCTTCTCCTCGGCAATGATCTGTTCGTAGGCTGCCGTCGCCGTATCAATAGCGCCGTGATCGGGCTGGGCCTGCTTGAGAACAAAGACGCCGGCGCCGGAATGCAGGATCCGCGCCCACTCCGCCATCACCGCGCGGCGCGCGGCGGGATCATTCAGCCGTTCGGTCATTGCCGAAACATCGTAAATCGGGATGTTTCTTTCGACCGATGCGGCGTTCGGGACCTCCGAAAGAGCGAGCTTGCGCGCCGTCAGCGACACGAATTCGCTCTGATCGCAGGCCGCCTCGGTGTAGTAGCCGTTCCGCGGCGCGAGTTGGATCGTCATGGGTGTCCTCCTGTCTTCACCGCAGGATAGTCGAACTGCCGCCTTGATTGCGGGCAAAGATACATCAATAAGACATCAATGACTCATCGTTTCCCTATCAAGGAAATCGCTCGGCAGGCCGGTCTTGGGACTGCCACGGTCGACCGTGTCCTGAACGATCGCGCCCATGTGAGCCCGCAAACCCGTCTGCGGGTTGCTGCGGCCGTCGCGGAGCTGGAAGCTCAAGAGCAACAGCTCGCAGCACTTGGCCGCCGAATGTTCGTTGACGTGGTGGTCGAAGCCCCGAAGCGGTTCAGCCGGCAGATTCGGTCGGCTTGTGAAGCGGTGCTGCCGGAACTGGCAGAGGCGGTCTTTCGCCCACGGTTTCTGTTTCAGGAGGTTATGGAAGAGCGGGAGATCGTCTCGGCACTCACAAGGGCCAGAAAACGCGGCAGCCATGGAATGTTTCTCAAGGCGCGAAACGTTCCGAGCATTGCCGCTGCCGTCGATCAACTCGAAGCGGCCGGGATCCCCGTCATCACGCTGGTAACCGACATTCCCGCTTCCGCCCGCTCCGCCTATGTTGGCGTGGACAACGCCAAGGCCGGCTGCACCGCCGCCTACCTCCTGGCAAACGTGCTGGCCGCGCCGACCGGCACGGTCCTGACCTCAAGAAGCCAGGAGGAGTTTCAAGGCGAAGCCGAACGCTTTCGATGCTTCCGAGACCGGTTCCTGTCCATGCGACCAGGCTACGAGATCGTGGAGGTCACGGGCGGTGCGGGATTGGCGGGAAACACCGGTCGGCGACTTGCCGAGCAACTGCACAGACTCAAGTCCGTCGACGCCGTCTACTCGATGGGAGGCGGAAATCGTGCCATCCTCGAGGTGCTCAAGCATGCGCAATTAACCCCAAAGCAGTTCATCGCCCATGACCTCGACGAGGACAACTTCTCGCTGTTGCAGGAGGGCGAGATTGGCTTTGTTCTGCACCACGATCTGAAGCAGGACCTGCGCCACGCTTTTCGCGCTCTCTCGGCCCGGTACAGGCTGGTCGCTTCGGCCGACGTGCCCAGGTTCAGTGACGTCCAGATCATCACGCCGCACAACATACCGGCGAGACCGGACTGAGCACCAGCAGCGATCAGGAACCGGCCACGACGCTTGCCAGCACGCTGACGCAATCACCGGATTTCACGAGGCCGGGGAAATGGCGGGCCGTGAGGACGCCGTCCATCTTCGCCTTGACTTCCAGCGGCTCTGCACCGGTGCGGCCGACGGGATGGATGCGGGCGACGACCGCGCCGCTCCTGACCTCATCCCCAAGATCGAACAGGGGCTCGATCAGGCCCCCATCCTCGGCGAAGGAGAAGCAATTGCCGTCGGGCATATCGAGCCAGGTGGTCTCTGCCGTCGCAACCGCCCCCCTCAGGATGCCCGCCGCCTTGAGCACATTGGCGACCCCGGCCTTGGCGATCGCCGCGCTTTTCGCCGTTGCCGTGCCGCCACCGCCAAGTTCCGTTGTAATGAAGATCTTCGCCATTTCCTCGGCCGCCGTGTCGTACATTCCGACCGCGTCGATCTCCAGCATCTTCATTGACCACGGCGCTCCGAAGGCGCGGACGAGATCGAAGGCCTTTGCCTCCTGTCCCTTGTCGGGCAGGATGTGCGCGGCACAGAAAGGCAGGAAGTCCAGCGTTTTGCCTCCCGAATGAAAATCCAGCACGATGTCTGCGAGCGGCAAAAGCGTGCGCTGGAAATAGTCGGCGATCTTCTGGGTAACAGTACCATCAGGGGCGCCCGGAAAGGCACGGTTCAAGTTGCCTTTGTCGATCGGGGACGTGCGGGTGCCGGCGAGAAAGGCCGGATAGTTCATGGCCGGCACGATGATGACGCGGCCGGAGACGCTCTCCGCCGTCAGCGTCCGGGCGAGATCGAAGAGTGCGATCGGCCCTTCATATTCGTCACCATGGTTGCCGCCGGTGAGAAGGGCCGTCGGCCCCTCCCCGTTCTTCACCACCGTCACCGGGATCATGACCGAGCCCCAGGCGGAATCGTCCCGGCTGTATGGCAGGCGCAGGAAGCCGTGCTGCACGCCATCGGCTGAGAAATCGACCGTGGCGCTGATGGGCGACGGACGAAGGGCGCGTTCCGGCATGGTTCAATCCTTCACGAAAAGCTTGCGCGGCACGTCGGCGAGGCACTCGACACCGGTCTCGGTGATGAGAATGCTTTCCGTCGTCTCGAAGCCCATGTCTTCGAGCCAGAGGCCGGTCATGAAATGGAAGGTCATGCCCGGCTTGAGTTCGCTCTTGTCGCCGGGGCGCAAGCTCATCGTGCGCTCACCCCAGTCCGGCGGATAAGAAACGCCGATCGGATAGCCGGTGCGGTTGTCCTTGACGATCCCATGCTTCTTGAGCACCGCAAAGAAGGCGTTGGCGATGTCCTCGCAAGTGTTTCCGGGCTTGGCGACGGAAAGGCCGGCCTCCATGCCTTCGAGCGTCGCCTTCTCCGCATCGAGGAACGCCTGTGTCGGCTTGCCGAGAAAGACCGTGCGCGACAGCGGTACATGGTAGCGATTGTAACAACCGGCGATCTCGAAGAACGTGCCTTCGCCCGACTTCATCGGCCGGTCGTCCCAGGTCAGATGCGGGGCGGAGGCCTCGACGCCCGACGGGAGCAGCGGCACGATCGCCGGATAGTCGCCGCCGATCCCCTCCACGCCGCGCGTGCCGGCGTCGTAGATTTCCGCGACGAGATCGCATTTGCGCATGCCAATCTCGATCTTGTCGACGATGCGCTGGTGCATCTTCTCCACAATGCGCGCGGCATTGCGCATGTACCGGATCTCCGTTTCGCTCTTGACCGCGCGCTGCCAGTTGACGAGCGCTGTCGCATCGACGAAGCGGGCATTCGGCAGGTGCCTCTGAAGCGAGGCGAAAGCGGCAGCGGAAAACCAGTAATTGTCCATCTCGACGCCGACCGTGAGCTTGTCGAGGCCGCGCTCAGCAAGCCTGGCCGAAAGGTAGTCCATCGGGTGACGCTCGGTGGACTGCACATAGTGGTCGGGATAGCCGATGATGTTCTCGTGCTTGAGATAGGCGGTGAACTTGGCGCCGTTGGCATCCTGGCCGCGGCCGTACCAGATCGGCTCGCCCGCCGGCGGCACGACGACGCATTGGTGCACATAGAAGGACCAGCCGTCATAGCCTGTCAGCCAGTTCATGTTCGACGGGTCGCTGACGATCAGAACGTCGATGCCCTTGGCCTCCATCGCCTTGCGTGTCTTTTCAAGGCGAGCTGCATACTCCGGAAGTGAGAACTTCAGGTTCGCTTGTTTCATCATGTTCTCCTCGCTACGCGGCCAAAGCCGGTCTCAACTTTCGAAGGTGGTGCCGGCATTCACCGCCGCTGCGCGAGCGGCGGCGAGGGTTGCGATGGCCGTGTCCTGAATACCCGTGCCTGTTAGATCCGCCACGGTGATCTGCTCGGGGCCGCTGCGGCCCTGCAGGCGCCCGGCGACGATCTCGCCGAGTTCGGGAAAGCTCGCTCCCTCCGTCAGAAGACCGGCTTCGATGGCATGGTGCAACTCGCCGAGCCGGCGCGTCTGCTTGAGGCTGTCGGCAACGTAGAGACCCGCCCCGCTGATAATGGCGGGCTCAATCTCGTTCTTGTGCTCGGCATCCGAGCCCATGGCGGTGATGTGCTGACCGGGCTGGATCCATTCGGCCTTGAGCACCGGCTTTTGCGAGGGCGTGGTGGTGACGATGACATCGGCGCCATCGACGGCAGTTCTGCCATCGATGGCGGCGCGAACGGGAAAGCCGAGCCGCGCGGTCAGTTCGGCCGCCGTCGCCTCGGCCCTTGCCGGATCGCGAGCCCAGATTCGAGCCTCGCGGATCGGGCGCACGAGACTCAAGGCCTCCAGCTGCAGTTTCGCCTGCATGCCGGCGCCGAAGATGGCGGCTACCGATGCATCGGGGCGCGAAAGGTATCTTGCCGCGACGGCACCTGCGGCGGCCGTGCGCACATCGGTGAGGTATCCGTTGTCCAGCAGCACTGCCTGGACGAGACCGGTCTTCGTCGAGAACAGCACCATCAGGCCGTTGGTGCTCGGCAGGCCGATTTTCGGATTGTCGAAGAAGCCGGGGCTGATCTTGACGGCAAATCCGTCAAGCCCGGGAACATAGGCGGCCTTCACGTCAACCTCGCCGCGCTGCTCGGGCATGTCGAGCCTTAGGATCGGCGGCATCGCGACAGCCTTGGTCGCGAGCGCATGGAACGCCGCCTCCACGCAGGCGATCGCCTCGGAATCGAGCGGAACGATCCGCCGCAACTCCCCTTCGGTAAGAATCTTCATCCTGGTCATGGCCGGTCCTCCCGGAACGGATCGATTTCACCATTGACGACCCGCCGGTGCAGGGCCATGTCGACATTGCGGCCGGAAAGGATGACGGTCACGGGGCCCTCCAGCCTTCCGAGCCGGCCGGAGAGAAGAGCCGCTATCCCAACTGCTGCTGCCCCTTCGATCACTTCCCGCTCCTCGCCGTATGCGTGCCGCATGCCGGCGGCGATCTCGGCCTCGGACAGCAGGATCACGTCGTCGAGCAGTTCGCGGCACATCGAAAAGGTCACGGCATTGTCGAGGCCGATGCCGCCGCCGAGGGAATCGGCAAGGCTCGCCACCTCCTGCACCTGCACCGGCCTGCCCGCATCGAGGCTCGCCTTCATCGCCGCGCCCCGATCCATCGTCAGGCCGATGACGCGCGCCTTTGGCGAGCGCCCCTTGACCGCCGCCGCGACCCCGGCGGCAAGTCCGCCGCCGGATACCGGCACGAGCACCGTCGCCACCTCCGGCATGGCCTCGACGATCTCCAGCCCGAGCGTGCCCTGTCCGGCCACCACAGCGGCGTCATCGAAGGGGGGAACCATGACAAGGCCGTCCTCCGCGACGAGCCGGTCGACCTCGAGCTGAGCCTCGTCCTGCGACTTGCCGACAATACGGAGCTTGGCGCCAAGGCGGCGGATCTCCGACACCTTGTTCTCCGGCACGAGCCGGGACATGCAGATCGTCGCCGCAGATCCTTCGGCCTTGGCGGCATGGGAAAGCGCGCGGCCATGATTTCCCGTCGAGGCAGCAACGACACCCCGTGCCCGTTGCCCGGCGGAAAGCAGGAGAACGGCATTCGTCGCACCACGCAGCTTGAAGCTGCCGGTCGTCTGGTGATGCTCGAGCTTGAGGGCGACGGGCACGCCGCACCGGTCCGTAAGCGAAGCGGACGTGACCAAGGGCGTGCGCAACACACGTCCCTCGATGCGACGCGCCGCCTGTTCAATATCCGCAAGGGTGACGGGAATGTTCGCCATGGCTTACCGATCCGGGTGGGCTAGCGTCATCAGCCGGCCAAGGTCCGGCCGCGGCGCGGTCTCACCGCAACGGCGCAGACAGGCCCAGGCGGTGGCGAGGTTGCTGGTGACGACCGGCTTGCCGAGGGCCGCTTCGATCTGGGCGGCGACCCCGGCCGCCCGCACGGCCGTGCAGGAAATGAAGAGCGCGTCGCTGTCCGGCGCTGCCGCCTCCTTCGCGAAGGCCACGATCTCGGCGGGGGAGATACGTGCCATCTCCCGGTCGTCGGTCAGGCCCAGGCAGGTGAAGCGGGCAATGTCGAAGCCAAGCGCCAGGAAATAGTCGGCCATCGGCCTGCTGGTTTCGGCGGTATAGGGCGTGAGGATAGAAAGGCGCTTTGCGCCAAAGGCTTTCAGTCCCGACGCGGCTGCAGCTGTCGGCGTAACGACGGCGGCTGTCGGCTTGGCGGCCTTGACCGCCGCCTCGACCTCCGCGTCGCCGATGACGACCGAAGCGGATGTACAGGAATACATGACGACGTCGAGCGACTCGTCCGGCAGGATCAGCGCCGCGCCGGACGTCAGCGATGGCTGCATGGCGCGCAGGTTCTCCGGCGTCACCGGATTGGCATAGGGAATGCGGGTCGCGTAGACCCCGATCCGCTCACTCGCCACCATGCGCTGGAAATCCACCTCCGTCGTATGATCCGTCGCAAGGATGATCAAGCCGACGCGCTTGGCCAGCGGACGCTCGTCGAGCTTCGGCGCGCGGGAGGCGAGTGAAAGATGAAGCGGCGGCATCAGCGTTCCTCCACCCGGGCATAGCGCTCTTCCAGCCAGCGCAGAAAGACGACGGAGATCAGGCTCATGATCAGGAAGAAGACCCCCACCATCGTCATCGGCTCGATGTAGCGATAGCTGCTGTTGGCGACGCTCTTTGCCTGGTTCATCAGCTCCAGCACGGTGATGGCGGAGAGCAGCGGCGTCTCCTTGAACATAGCGATGAGATAGTTGGCGAGCGCCGGGATCATCGGCGGGATGGCCTGGGGCAGGATGACATGGATCCAGGTCTGCGGACCGGTCAGGTTCGTCGCCTTCGCCGCCTCCCACTGGCCGCGCGGCACGTTCTCGATGCCGGCCCGATAGACCTCCGCCGTATAGGTGCCGTAGTGCAGGCCGAGGCCGATGACGCCCGCAAGCAGTGCCGGCAGGCGAACGCCGATATCCGGCAGCACATAGAAGATGAAGTAGAGCTGCACGAGCAGCGGTGTGCCGCGAATGAACTCGACGATGAAGCCGGTCGCCCTGGCAATCGGCTTCGGCGCCGTCATGCGCAAGATGGCGAAGACGAGACCGACAATCGCGGCGACGGCGGCGCCGAGCGCAGTGGCAAGAATCGTGATTTTCAGACCCTCGAGGAGGGTCGGCATGATCTGCCAGACGAAATTCCAGTCCCATTCCATCGTCAGGTCCTCATGCCGTCGAGGCCGCGGGTGACCCGGCGTTCCAGCCAGCGCATGCCGTAGGAGATGGCGAGCGCCATCAGGAAGTAGAGCACCAGGATTGTGGCGAAGGGTACCAGCGTACTGCCGGTCTGCGCGCGCACCACCTGCGCCTGGAAGGTCATGTCGGTAAGCGAAATCAGCGAGACGACGGCCGTGCCTTTCAAAAGCTCGATCGCATTGTTGCCGAAGGTCGGCAGCATCAGTGGCAGCGCCTGTGGCAGGATGACGTAGCGCATCGACTGATAGCGGGTGAGGTTGAGTGCAATGCAGGCCTCTCGCTGTTCGCGGCCGATGGCCTTGACGGCGCCGCGCACGACCTCCGCACCATAGGCTCCGACGTTGAGTCCGAGGGCCAGCACACCGGCTTGCAACGGCGAGAGCGTCAGGCCGGAAAAGGGCAGCACGAAATAGACCCAGAACAGTTGTACGAAGATCGACGTGCCGCGGAAAAACTCGATGTAGGCGGTGGCAAGCGCCCGCACGGCCGCGTAGCGGCTGACGCGCCCGAGTCCGGCGATGAACGCCATGATGACCGCCAGCACGGAACCCATCACGGTGAGTTCAAGCGTGACCAGCGCGCCTTGCAGGATCAGCCCAATGTATCCGGACCAGTCGATCATGGTGTGTCCCAGGTTTGCATCATGCAGGCACGTCCCCTCATGCGCCCGCCGAGGCCTTCCCCCCTAAGAAGGGGAGAAGGTCGAGGCAGCGCGGCTACGGGCAAGCTTGCCGTTCAATCAGCCGCGCAGAGCTTCTCGCGGGACGTCGACATCGCGGCGGCGGCGGAAAAGCCGTAGGGCTCGATGATCTTTGCGAAGTCGCCCGTTTCCTTCATCTTGGCGAGTTCCACGTCGAAGGCGTCGCGCAGGGCTTCATCGCCCTTCCTGAAGGCCGCGCCGTCACAGTAGACCGGCGCCCCTTCCACCGGGGCAACGACCTCGATGTTCGGATCGTTCGCCTTGGAGACAAGGTCATTGATCGACAGAACGGGGAGCGAATAGACATCGATGCGACCGTCCTGCAGCATCTTCAGGCCGCTCTGGCCATCCGGCACAACGATGACACGGTCACGTGGCACGCCGGCATCGAGTGCCAGCTTCTCTTCCGTGCCGCCGCCCGGTGCGCCGATCTTGGCATCCGGGTTGTCGGCGATGTCCTTGTAGCTCTTGAGGCCAAGCGGATTGCCCTTCTTCAGGGCGAAGGCTTCGGCATCGCACAGGATCGGCTCGGAATAGGCGACGGCGGCGCAACGCTCCGGCTTCATGAAGAGGCCGGCGGTGATCACGTCGTGCCGGCTGGCCTGAAGGCCCGGGATCATCGCGCCATATTCCGAGATCGATGCCACGATATCGTCGACGCCGAGGCGCTTGAAGATCTCGCGCGCGACATCCGGGGCTGCACCCGACACCTTGCCGTCGGCGGCAACCGCCGTGAACGGCGGCTCGTTCGCGATCGCGACGCGCGCGAAACCCTGCTCCTTCAGTTGATCCAGCTTGCCGTCATCGGCCGAAGCGGGCGCCACGCTCACGCTTGCGATCAGCGCGCTTGCGCCGGCGGCCATAGTCAGAAACGTCCTCATGCTCATTGTTCCGAACTCCTCTGGCTGTCCTGGTTTTGGTTGGGGCCTTGTTTCCGGGCGACGGATGTCGCTCAGACGCGGTGCCCTGCCGCGATGATCTTGCGCAGGAAGGTTTGCGTGCGCTCCTGCTTGGGATTGCGGAAGATCTCGTCCGGCCTGCCCTCCTCGACGATCTTGCCGCGGTCGAAGAAGAGGATGCGGTCTGCGAAGTCATGCGCGAACCCCATCTCGTGGGTGACGAGCAGCATGGTCATGTCGGTCTCGTCGGCAAGCTTGCGCATGACGCTCAGCACCTCTTCGACCAGTTCAGGATCGAGTGCGGAGGTGACTTCGTCGAACAGCATGATCTTGGGCGAGAGCGCGAGGGCACGGGCGATGGCGACGCGTTGCTTCTGTCCGCCGGACAGTTGCGCGGGCATGTTCCTAGCCTTGTCGGCCATACCCACCATGTCGAGAAGCTCGATCGCCCGCTTCTGCGCCTCGGCCCTCGTCACGCCCTTCGTCAGCATCGGCGCGAGCGTGACGTTGTCGAGCACGCATTTGTGCGGGAAGAGGTTGAAATGCTGGAACACCATGCCGATCTTCTCGCGCATCTTGTGCAGATGGCGTTCGTCCGCGGGCACGAGGCTACCGTTCTTCGGCATGTGATAGAGCTGGTCGCCGTCGACCTCGATGTGTCCGCCGCTGATCGTCTCCAGCGTCATGAGAATGCGCAGGATCGTGGTCTTGCCGGAACCCGACGGGCCGATAAGGGCAAGCTTTTCACCCGGCAAGACCTCCATCGACAAGCCGTCAAGCACGGTCAACGGACCGTAGCGCTTGACGATGTTGTCGATGCGGATGATCGGGGCGGCCATGCATGTCTCTCCCTGTTGAGACAAGTGATGGCCCAACGATGCGCGGCGATCAAAATCATGTCAATCCGAATAATAATATCAGTACAATTATTCTCACCGCGCCCGGCCGGGCGATATCGCTAGATGGCGAGCAGCAGCGCCTCGGGGCTGCCGCTGGCAAGCGAGGCGAGAATGCCGAGGCCGGTGCGCAGCTCCAGTTCGCTCGTTGAACCGAGCGACACACGCACGGCCGGGTGCCAGCCATCGTTGCAGGTGCGGAACGAGGACCCCGGTGCGATGGCGACCCCGCGCAGGCGCGCCTGGGAAACGAAACTCTCCTCCTCATGGCCGTCCGGCAGCGGCAGCCAGACATGCAGGCTCTGGGGATGCGAGCGGAACGGCAGTCCCGCAAGAACTTCCTTTGCAATCGCATGGCGGATGCCGAGTGCCCGGCGCTGCCAGTCGACGAGTTCCAGGGCCGTGCCGTCGCTGACCCAGCGCGTGGCAATCTCTGCAATCGAAGGCGTCGCCATCCAGTTGGACACGAGGTGACGATTGGCAACCGCCGCGACGAAGCGATCGGGCGCCGCCAGATAGCCGATGCGCAGCCCCGGCACCGTGATCTTGGTGAAGCTCGTGACATAGAGCGTCCGCTCCGGCGCATAGGCAGCAACCGGCGGCGCCCGGCCCTCGACCAGCGGCCCCAGGATGTCGTTCTCGATGATCGCAATATCGTGGCGCCGGGCCACTTCGGCCAGCGCCTGCCGGCGTTCAGCACTCATCAGCGTCACGGTGGGATTGATGACGGAGGGCTGGAGGAAGACGGCGCGAACAACGCCCGTCCGGCAGGCCTCGTCCAGCGCATCCGGGATCATCCCGTCATCATCGATCGGCAGCCCCTGCAGATGCAGGCCAAGATAGGTGGAAAGTGGCACCAGCGTGTGGTGGCTGATCGCCTCCGTCGCAACCGTGGCGCCGGGCGGTGCAACGCTCATCAACGCAACCGTCATGCCCGAGGTCGCTCCGTTGGTGATGTTCACATTCATCGGAGAGACCTCCAGGCCACAGCGCGCCAGCCATTCGGCGGCGACGTTGCGATGGCGCGGGAAGACCATGTTCGGCCGAAAGGAGAGCGCTGAGCTCGACGGCAGATTCTCTGCAAGCCAGCCGAAAGCCGCGCGCATACGCTCGAGGTGCAGCTTCTCGCAAACGGGCTTCAGGATCGAGAGATCGACCAGCTCGCCGACGCGTTCGGGCAGATAGGGCGGCTCCGGTTCCTTCGGCTGCGTCTGCACGAAGGAGCCGCGACCGACCTCCCCGGAGATGAGCCCCCGGCGGATCAACTCGTCATAGGCACGGCTGACCGTCTGCACCGACAGCTTCAGGTCATCGGCAAGCTTGCGATGGGGGGGCAGGCGCGCACCGTCCGGCAGCTGACCTTCCTGAATGGCCCGGGCGATCTGCTCCGCAAGGGAAAGATAGGCCGGCCGGCGCAATTGGGATATGTCGGGACGCCAACTTGTCATGATTTCAACAGTGCTCAAATTCAGCTCAATTGACAACGCCTATTTGCCTTCGCATTGTCTATTTCCCTCGTTTGACATGATATCCGCCCGGAGGGCGTCCCTTTGAAACTCGACGCCATCGACCTGCGCATCCTGGACGCGATCCAGCAGGACGGACGCATCACCAAGCTGGCGCTGGCGGAACGGGCCGGCCTTTCGCCCACGCCCTGCTGGCTGCGTTTGCGCAAGCTGGAACAGGCGGGCATCGTGACCGGCTACCACGCGCGCATCGCCGTGCGGCGCGTTGCACCGGTTGCGAGCGTCATGATGGAGGTCACGCTCGCCAATCATCGCCAGGCAGACTTCGACCGCTTCGAGCGCGCCGTCGCGATGACACCGGAAATCATTGCCTGCTGGTCGGTCGGCGGCGGCGTCGACTATATCCTGAAGATCATGACGCCGGATATCGACGCCTATCAGCGGCTCGTCGACGGCCTGCTCGATCGTGAGCTCGGCATCGACCGCTACTTCACCTATATCGTCACCAAGACGGTGAAGGAGGACACCGCGCTGCCGCTTTCCACCCTCCTGCCCGCCCCCCGGTAGAGAGATCGCCTATCGCCACCGCGACATTTGGCCAAAGTCTCTTTATCCCGCTCCGGCAATAGACAATCTGTCGTCTCGCTTCTGGCACACTGCTTTCATTCGCCAGAGGAGGCCGCCATGACCGCCGTATTCGCCCGCACCGCTTTCCACCAAGCCCTCGCCCGGCTCCGCGACCCTCACCTCTTGCGTGAACTTACTTACATTGGCGGGCGCTGGGTTGCAGGTCGGGACGGCAAGAGCTTCCCGGTCACCGATCCCGCCTCCACGGCAACGCTCGCCTGGATCGCAGCGCTCGATGGCGAGCAGACCTTGGAGGCCGTCGCCGCCGCATCGCGGGCCTTTGCCGCCTGGCGGGACATGCTTCCACAGCGGCGGGCGGCGATCCTGCGCAAATGGCACGACCTCATGCTGGAGGCCCGCGAGGACCTTGCGCTGCTGATGACGCTGGAACAGGGCAAGCCGCTTGCCGAAGCACGCGGCGAAATCGACTATGCCGCCTCCTTCGTCGAGTGGTACGCGGAGGAGGGAAAGCGCCTCAATTCGGAAAGCATTACCAGCCACCTGCCCGGCGCCGAAATGATCGTGCGGCGCGAGGCGCTGGGCGTCGTCGGCATCGTGACGCCGTGGAACTTCCCCTCAGCCATGATCACCCGCAAGGCCGCCGCCGCGCTCGCGGCAGGCTGTACGGTGATCGCCCACCCCTCCAGCGAAACGCCGCTTTCCGCCCTCGCCCTTGCGGAACTCGGCGAGCGGGCGGGCCTTCCCGCCGGCGTCTTCAACGTGGTGACGGGCGATGCGGCGACCATTGTCGGGCGATTGAGCGCCGATGCGCGCGTGCGCGCCATGAGCTTCACCGGCTCGACGGAGATCGGCAGGCTTATCGCCGGCCAGTGCGCACCGACCATGAAGCGGCTGGTGATGGAACTCGGCGGCCATGCGCCGCTGATCGTCTTTTCCGATGCCGACATGGACAAGGCCGCCGACATCGCGGTCAACGCCAAGTTCGCGACCTCCGGGCAGGACTGCCTTGCCGCCAACCGCATCTATGTCGAGCGTCCGGCGCTCGCCGCCTTCGTCAAGGCTTTCAAGGCGCGCATCGAAAGGCTGAAGGTCGGCGCAGGCCTGGAGGACGGCGTCGAGATCGGCCCGCTGATGCATGAGCGGGCCATCGCCAAGGTGGAAGAACAGGTGGGGGACGCCGTAAAGCACGGCGCCAGGCTCTTGACCGGTGGCAAGCGTCACAAGGCCGGCCCCCTCTTCTACGAGCCGACGCTTCTCACTGATGTCTCCGACGACGCGCTGATCATGCGCGAGGAAACCTTCGGCCCCGTCGCCGCCGTGACCGCATTCGACAGCGAGGAGGAGGTTGTCACCCGCGCCAACGACACCGAATACGGCCTCGTCGCCTATGTCGTCACCGAAAACGGCGCGCGCCAGATGCGCCTTGCCCGCGCGCTGGAATACGGCATGGTAGCGGTCAATCGGGTGAAGATCACCGGCGGCCCGGTTCCCTTTGGCGGCTGGAAACAGTCCGGCCTCGGCCGTGAAGGCTCGCGCCACGGCATGGAAGCCTTCACCGAGCTCAAATATCTCTGCATCGACACGACCGCCTGATCCCGGCCGCCGCCACACAGAAAGGAACGACCATGTCCGACAGACGCAACGAACTCACCGCCTGGGACCGCGACCACTTCTTCCATCCTTCCACGCATATGGGCATGCATGCCCGCGGCGAGACGCCGACGCGCGTCATCGGCGGCGGCGAAGGCGTCTACATTACCGATACCAGCGGCAAGACGAGCCTCGACGCCTTTGCCGGCCTCTATTGCGTGAATGTCGGCTACGGTCGGACGAAGATCGCCGACGCGATCGCAGAGCAGGCCAGGAACCTTGCCTATTACCACGCCTATGTCGGCCACGGTACGGAAGCCTCGATCACGCTTTCCAAGATGATCGTCGACCGGGCGCCGCAAGGCATGAGCCGCGTCTATTTCGGCCTCTCCGGATCCGATGCCAACGAGACCAACATCAAGCTGATCTGGTACTACAACAACATCCTCGGCCGGCCGGAGAAGAAAAAGATCATTTCACGCTGGCGAGGCTATCACGGCTCTGGTGTGATGACCGGTTCGCTGACTGGCCTCCATCTCTTCCACAACGCCTTCGACCTGCCGCGCGCACCGATCCTGCATACCGAAGCGCCCTATTTCTTCCGCCGTCCGGACCGGTCGATGGGCGAGGAGCAGTTCTCGCAATATTGCGCCGACAAGCTGGAGGAAATGATCCTTGCGGAAGGGCCGGATACGGTCGCTGCCTTCATCGGCGAGCCGATCCTTGGCACCGGCGGCATCGTGCCGCCCCCGAAGGGCTACTGGCCGAAGATCCAGGCTGTGCTCGACAAGTACGATATTCTGCTTGTCGCCGACGAGGTCGTTACCGGCTTCGGTCGCCTCGGCACGATGTTCGGCTCAGACCACTATGGCATGAAGCCGGCCCTGATCACCATCGCCAAGGGCCTGACCTCGGCCTATGCGCCGCTGTCCGGCACCATCGTCTCGGACAAGGTCTGGCAAGTGCTGGTGAAGGGCTCGGATGAGCTCGGTCCCATCGGCCACGGCTGGACTTACTCCGCGCATCCGATCTGCGCAGCCGCCGGCATCGCCAATCTCGAGCTCATAGACGAACTCGGCCTTGTCGAGAACGCCGGCTCGACCGGGGCATATTTCCGCGCCGAACTGGCCAGCGCGGTCGGCGGCCACAAGCACGTCGGCGAGGTGCGCGGCGACGGCTTGATGGCCGCCGTCGAATTCGTCGAGGACAAGGATGACCGCGCCTTCTTCGATCCGTCGAGAAAAATCGGCCCGCAGGTTGCCGCCGCCCTCCTCGAACGCGGCGTCATCGCTCGCGCCATGCCGCAGGGAGACATTCTCGGCTTTGCACCGCCGCTCTGCCTGACGACGCAGGAGGCAGACACCGTCGTGAAGAGTACGGTTGATGCGGTGAAATCTGTCTTCGGCTGACATGCGAGCATCAAGAGGCGCGCGAAAGCGGGGCGCTGGCGATGGGCATGCCTTTGCCCGTTCCTGCGGGGGCGGGCACCTGCCTGGGCTGACGCCACGACTGGTCGCGCCATCGGGGCCACGTCTTGTCAGTGATGATCCCCATGGCGCAGGGTGCGCCGCCTCCTTTCCGGACCCCGTACGGCCCGACAGCAGCCGTGAGCGGGATGGTCCGCCTTACATTTTGCCGCCACTGGCGCGGAGGCAGGCGCCAACCGTGCATTTTCACCGTGCATGGCCCCTCGCCCATGGCTCAGCGAAACCACTGGCGTCGACCTCGGGCTCCGAGCGGCGCATCCTGCACTGCAACGCCCGCCAACAGGACCTTAACGGCTCCGCGCCGCGTCCGCAGGACAAGTGTCTCAACAGCCGGATCGACCGTGACCATCGACGCGTCAAGCGTCGTCGCCAGCTCAGCCATTTTGTCCGGTATCGTCTTGATCCACATGGTGTAGAAGCGGCAGGCGAGCCTTGCCGGCTTTCCATGCCCGTCCATCGCCGATCAACTCGACCTGCGTCCCGGCCTTTGAGCGCGTCTGTACCAATTTGCAGTGTCGGCTTGACCTGTTGCAACGGAACCAAAGCTGGCCTTCAACCCGGTCTTGATGGATGGAGGGCCGCGCGTCCCTGTCGATAGAGGCGACCATCGCGAGCAGTTTAGTGCGCAATATTCTTCGATAAGCGCACGTCATGTCGATCGCTCATAATGAACGATAATCTTGCATTATCGTTCATTATGTGCACTGGTTGTGGCACGCGGTGTGTGCGCCGCGATGGCGGGGACAGACGAATGAACGTCGCCGACATTGCCCATCGGACAGAGGAGCCAAGGATGCAGTGGAGGACGGCCCGCAACAGGCGCCCGCGACCCCTTCGCCATACGGCCAATACCACCCCGGCGAGTTCCGTTCCGGTCAAAGCCACCAGCCTGTCACCGAAGCCATGCGCGGCCGCGCGAGTTCCCTCGTTGGCCTCGCGATGGGGCTGCAGCAAACCCGCCCCCCGACGAGTGAATTCCAGCGACCATGGCGCGCTTTCGCGCGCTTCTGCACCCTCGACCAGGCAGCCGCCTTGTCCCGCAGGCGATGACGTCGTCCCGCCGATCTCGCTACGGGCGGCCTGACCATGACGCCCACGCCTCCATCGGCCGGAGAACAACCGGAGCCAACCTCCGAGCCAGCCCAAACAACGGCAGGTCGGTCACCAGAGAACCTGCCGAACGCGCCACCGCTCCCCCATCGTCTGGAGCCCCTGGTCGAACGCGCCCGCTCCTATGTCGAAGCGGCGAGTTCGGCCAACACCCGTCGCGCCTACGCGGCCGACTGGAAGCATTACTCCGGCTGGTGCCGGCGCACCGACCTCTCTCCCCTACCCCCGGATCCCCAGGTGATCGGCCTTTACATCACGGCCTGCGCCGCCGGAACGATTGGCCGCGACGGCAGGTCAATTTCGGTGGCGACGATCGAACGGCGCCTGTCCTCGCTTGCCTGGAACTACGCCCAACGCGGGTTTTCGCTCGACCGCAAGGACCGACACGTCGCCACCGTTCTCGCCGGCATCCGCAACCGCCATGCGGCTCCGCCGCGGCAAAAGGAGGCGCTTCGGCCCGAGGAACTGCGCGCCATGCTGGAGACGCTCGACCGCGGCAGCCTGCGTGGCCTGCGCGACCGCGCCATCCTACTGCTGGGCTTTGCCGGCGGTCTGCGCCGCTCGGAAATCACCGGCCTTGACCTCGGCCGCGACCAGAGCGAGGACGGGCGTGGCTGGATCGAGATCCTCGACAGGGGTCTGTTGGTGACGCTGCGCGGCAAGACCGGATGGCGTGAGGTCGAGGTCGGCCGCGGTACGTCAGAGATCACTTGCCCGGTGGAAGCGGTGCAGATCTGGATCCGCCTGGCCCGGCTTGCGCGCGGCCCCCTCTTCCGCCGTGTCGCCGGCAAGGGCAAAGGCAGGGCCATCGGCACTGAGCGTCTTCATGATCAGGAGGTCGCCCGGCTGGTGAAACGTGCGGTCGTTGCGGCCGGCATCGGCGGTGAGTTGGCCGAGAGCGAGCGCAGGCAAATATTTTCGGGGCATTCGCTGCGCGCCGGGCTGGCGACCGCAGCCGAGGTCGACGAGCGCCACGTGCAGCGCCAACTTGGCCACGCCAGCGCCGAAATGACCCGGCGCTACCAACGCCGGCGCGATCGGTTCCGCATCAATCTGACCAAGGCGGCAGGGCTCTGAGCGCTTTGCCGGCTGCAAAGCCCGGGCACCTCCTCCCCGCACGCCGGCGTCGCCGCGCACGACTTGGGAGGCCGGCACGCCTCCAAGCCAGGCCCAAAAAGGGGCGGGAAGACGCCTCCCCGCCCCTCGGTCTCACTTGGCCGATGCGTAGAACTTCGCCATCTCCGGCAGGCGCCTGACGCGGATCGCCGAGGCCTTGCCCGCGGTGCGGAAAGCTTCGAAGCGCTCCTTGCACACCTCCACCATCAACGCCGTCGCCGGCTTCAGGTAGTTGCGCGGGTCGAAATTCTCCGGGTTTTCGGCGAAGTTCTTGCGGATCGTTCCGGTCATGGCGAGCCGCAGGTCGGTGTCGATGTTGACCTTGCGCACGCCGAGCGGAATGGCCTTCTGGATCTCGGCCACCGGCACGCCCCAGGTCGGTTTCATCTTGCCGCCATAGGCATTGAACAGGTCCTGCAGGTCCTTCGGCACCGACGACGAGCCGTGCATGACGAGGTGGGTGTTCGGCAGCTTCTCATTGATCCGCGCAATCGTCTCGATCGAGAGGATATCGCCGTCCGGCTCGCGCGTGAACTTGTAGGCGCCGTGGCTGGTGCCGATGGCGACGGCGAGCGCGTCGACGCCGGTCTTGCTGACAAAGTCGAGCGCCTGGTCGGGGTCGGTTAGCAGTTCCTCGCGCGAAAGCTTGCCCTCGAAGCCGTGGCCGTCCTCCTTGTCGCCGGCGCCCGTTTCCAGGTTGCCGAGACAGCCAAGCTCACCCTCGACCGAGACGCCGGCCGCATGCGCGATCTTCACGACTTCGGCGGTCACGCCGACGTTGTACTCGTAGCTTGCGACCGTCTTGCCATCGGCCAGCAGCGACCCGTCCATCATTACCGAGGTAAAGCCGTTGGTAATGGCCGAGATGCAGGTCGCGGGCTGGTCGCCGTGATCGAGATGGAGGCAGACCGGGATGTGCGGATATTCCTCGGCCGCCCCCAGGATCAGGTGGCGCAGGAAGGCGTCGCCGGCATAGGCGCGGGCGCCGCGGCTGGCCTGCAGGATGACCGGCGAGTCGGTCGCGTCGGCCGCGCGCATGACGGCCTGGATGTATTCCAGATTATTCACGTTGAATGCGGGCAGCGCGTAGTTGTTCTCGGCCGCATGATCGAGCAGCTGCCGCATGGTAATCAACGCCATTCCATCTCTCCCTGATAACAAACTAAGTACGGGTGACCGGCACTAATCACAGAAGCGCGGAGCCTGGCAACAGGGCCGAACGTGATGAACGTACACCAAATCGATTGAAAGTCATTCAAATCGATTAGCAAGAAATTTCAAGATGTTGCTATTTACACGCTTCCTGTCGACACGCCATGTCGGGCGCTTCATCGGACCGGTGGATGGTCTCCCTTACATTCTGCAAGGGGAGATATCTGGTATCTCGCGCGGTAGAGTTACAGCTGAAACGTCGTCGAATTTTACTCTGTATTTTCAGTGTGCTAGCGCAGATTTGGCGACTCAGCCATTTCCGCACACCGGAATGCCCGGTCCGGCGACGGCCGCTCCCCCGAGAACAGGGGGAGGCCAAAGCGATGGGCATCCCGGCCCTCGCGTCAGTCCCGGCGCTCGAACCGCGCCACCAGCGCCGGCAGTTCGCTTGCCAGCCATTCGGCGAACCCCGGCGCCTGCCGCTCGTCAACGGAAAAGCGCGTCACGGTCCCTGCCCGCTCGATCGTCACAGCGGCCTGCCCGGCCGCGCCCTTGATCGTGGTTCTGGCCGCGGTCGGCTTCTCCTTTGCCTCGAGCAGCGAAAGCAGCAGCGCAAAACGCGTGTCACTGTCCGCGGCCAGCCACTTGTCGGATGACATCAGCCCGTTGGCGGCGGACGAGCGCGCCGCCGGCAGTTTGCGCTCGGAGAAATGCACCGCCAGCTTCTCCCATTTCGGACGGCCGGTCTTCGGCGCCGGACCGATTCGCCGCACCACCTCGGGCGACAGCGTGCTCACCAGCGAAGTCAGGATCGAGATGTAGGCCAGCCCCTTGTCCTCGCTGCGGCCGAGCGCGGCGGCGATCGTCTGGCGATCGAAGCCGCGCTCCTTCAGTTCCTGTGCGAACAATGCCTGCTCGATGAAGGAGAGATCCTTGCGCTCGCTGTTCTCCTTGCCCTGGGCGATCACCAGCGCATCGTCGGAAAGTTCGCGCACGATCGCTTTCACCGGCCGGTTCAGCGCCTGCGCCGCCTGCCAGCGGCGGTGACCGTAGGCAATCTGGAAGCGTCCGTCCCGGTCCGGATGCGGCCGCACCAGAACCGGCACCTGCTGGCCGTGCTCGCGCAGGCTGCGCACCAGATCGTCGAGCCCGGGGTCGGCCTGTCCGTCCATGCGATCCCGCACGAAGGACGGCACCAGCTGGTCCGGGGCGATCTCGATCACGGCCTCGGACGCGGCGATCTGTTCGCGCAGGCGGGCGTTTTCGTCCTCAATCGCCGAGAAGGAATCCTGCATCGAACGGACGGCGCCGGAGGATACGCGCCGGCTGGCCTGCGACAGCGGCGAGGGGGCGACGGCAGCGGCCAGTTCCTCCGGGTTAATGCCGCCGAACATGGCCTTCATTCTCTTGGAGCGGTCACTGGCGCTGTTCATTTGCGTCCCCAGACAGTCTTGATGTGGCGGAAGATCTCGGCATTGACGGCGTCGACGGATTCAAGCGCGCGGTTGAGCGTATCGCGGCCGACACTGCCGCGGGCCATCTCGTAGAGGCTCTTCTTCTCAAGGCCGGCGCTGGCGATCGCCGTCGTGTCGACGACCGAGGCGGCAAGCACGTCCTCGCCGAACAGCGAGCGCAGCAGCGCGACGACGTTGACCTGCGGCACGTCATGGGGATTGTGGCGGGTCAGCACGTAGCGGATGAAGTCGTGCTCGAGCGAGCCGCCGGCGTCCTCGATGACGCCGAGCAGGTCGCTGGTCATCGCCAGAAACTGGTTCATCGAGGCGACGTCCAGCATGGCCGGATGGACGGTGATCAACAGACCGGTCGCCGCGTAGAGGGCGCCGAGCGTCAGGTAGCCGAGTTGCGGCGGCGCATCGATGAGCACGACGTCGTAGTCTGCCTCGACCTCGCCGAGAACGGTCTTCAAGCGGCGGAAGAACATGCCGTCGCCCCGCGACAGCCCCCTGGCGATCGCCTGCGGCGTCTCGTGCTCGTATTCCATCAGTTCGAGATTGCCGGGCACGATGTCGACGCCGTCAAAATAGGTCTTGCGGATCACGGCGGAGAGCGGCACGCGATCGGCTTCGTCATAGCGGATCGCGGCATAGAGCGTCTGGTTGGCATCGACGTCGAATTCGGGCTGGTAGCCGAACATGGTCGAGAGCGAGGCCTGCGGGTCGAGATCGATGACCAGCACGCGCAGGCCCTGCAGCGCGAGAAAATGGGCAAGGTGCACGGTCGTCGTCGTCTTGGCCGATCCGCCCTTGAAGTTGGCGATGGCGAGCACCTGCAGCTTGTCGCCGGGGCGACGTCGCGGCAGGAAGTCGAGCGCCTCGCTCGGACGGCGGTTGGCGAGATAGGCGCGGATCTCGTTGATCTGCGCCAGCGTATAGACCCGCCGTCCGTTCTCCTGCCGGTCGGGGATGACTGCCTCGCCGTCCAGCGACATCTGCCGCAGCGTCGATTCGGCGACGCCGAGCAGAGCGGCCGCATCCTTCGACGAAAAGGTCTTGAGCGACTTCATCGCCTCCGGCGGATACATCTGCTGGCGCAGGCTTTGCAGCTGCGCCGACAGGATCTGCGCGTGGCGCATGATCTGCTCGGCCGAAGAGGGAAGCGTCGTTTGAAGGGATTTCAGTACTTGATCCATGATGCCCGACGGTTAAATGAGGAAAGTCGGAAAAATTCCGTCGCGACTGTTTTTCAACTGATTTGCCTGCCCGGTCAAACGGTTTATCGTTAACAACAGGTTAACTCCTTAACTGGCCGACGGGCGGCCGCCTCGTTGCGGGGGCGGCGCTGACGCTGCCCGCTCAGGCCGTCACATAGCCCCGACGCCGCTTGCGTTCGACCTGCTGTGCCAAGGCCGCGCGCGCGGCCTCCGCCGAGCCGAGATAGAAGGTCGCCCGCCGCCCATTCGTGCCGATGCGACCCCAGCTGCGGATCACGGCGACATCGCCGAACAGCGTCGGTTCCAACGCCAGGACATAGAAGCGCGCCATGTTGCGCCCCGGCTCGATGCGGCGCAAGACAAGCCCATCATCAAGCGGTGCTGGCGGGGGAGGGGAGGGGGCCGTGCTCATGAGCGGGATTCTCACTCGCGTCAGCCTTGCCGTCCAATGAAAGCTTTGAATCGATCGGCCGCGACCGATTCGTGTCCGTGATGCCCGGTGTGGCGGTGCGATGCGCGCATCAGGGCTCTCGCTTGTGCGACCGACATCTTCGTCATATATTACGCACAGGATTGATGGCAAACGATATGGCAGGCATGACATGGCCCGGGCTCTGAAGCGAGATCAAGATTCGGCACCGCTCGTGCTGGCCTATATCGGCGCGGGCGGGAAAATCGCCGTGGACGAGGTAGCGGACGATTTCGGCATGTCCAAGAGCCAGCTCGCCGAGACAGCCGGGATCGCCCGCGAGACGCTCTATCGCGCCGAACGGAGCCGCGGCCCGAAGACGCAAGGGCGGCTGCGCGAGATGCTGGAGATCATCAGCCGCGTCAACGACTGGGCGGGCGGCAAGGAACAGGCAATGGCCTGGTACCGGGCGCAGCCGATTTCCGCCTTCGGCGGGCGCACGGCGGAGGCGCTGGTGAAGGACGGCAAGGCCGCGGCGGTGCGCGACTATCTCGACCATATGGCCGTCGGGGGTTTTGCTTGAGGTTTGTCGGCACGGCCTACCGTGCACATGACCCGCGCTGGTCCTTCAAGCCGGTCTCCGGCGACGGCGCGGCGATCCGGGGCGCGCGATTCAATCCGAAGGGCGTGCCGGCGCTCTATCTGGCGCTGAGCATCATGACCGCCGTCAAGGAGGCCAACCAGGGCTTTGCGCACCGGATCGACCCCTGCGTCCTCTGCGCCTACGAGATCGACTGCGAACACATCGCCGACCTTACCACGGAGGCCGGTCGCGACGAAGTCGCCGTCACGACGGAGGAAATGGCCTGCGCCTGGGCCCAGGCCCTCGCCGATGGCAGGCGCCCGGCCTCCTGGGCGGTTTACGATCGGCTCGTCGCGCGCGCCGTCGCCGGCATCGTCGTTCCGAGCTACGCGCCCGGTGCAGGCGCAGACGACGTCAACCTGGTGCTGTGGAAATGGGGCGCCGACCTGCCGCACCGGGTCAAGGTCTTTGACCCCAGCGGCCGGCTGCCGAAAGACCAGCTGTCCTGGCGCTAGCGGGCACGGGGGGAGGGGCGCGCACGGTGCGACCGGCAAGGCGCGCGGCCGTGGAGGGCGCCGACATGCCTCCTCGCGAGGAGTGCGGCCGTCAGGGGCAATTGACGCCCGCTCGATCGGTCTCCGCGCGCGCCCTCCGGCCGTGCCGGGACGATCCCAGCCTGTTATCGCCTGTCCTTGTTCGCCCTCGCAGACCGACTGCCGTGCCCGTCCGCCGACAACGTCAGGCTTTTTTCCACCGCGCCGAGGCCGGCTTCCAGTTGCTTCAGCCCCGGGCCGCCGAGCAGGTCCGCCAGTTCGCGTTCATAGGCGCGCGCCAGGTCCACCATCTCGCGGTAGGTCCGCAGGCCGGGCGCGGTCAGTTCGAGATGCTCGACGCGCCGGTCGTTGTCGTCGACCGTCCGCTTCAGCCAGCGTCGGTCTTCCAGCGACTTGACCGCGCGCGAGACCTTGGTCTTGTGCATGGTCGAACTGATCCCGACTTCGGTCGCCGTCATTCGTCCGTAGGCGCCGAGCGCCGCGAGCGTGCGCCATTCCGGTCGGGTCATGGCGTAACGCGCCCTGTATTGCGCAGCAAAGCGCAGGCTCACCATCTCCGCCGCCCGGTTCAAGCGGTAGGGAAGAAAGCCATCGAGATCGAAGCCATCCTCGGTCACCGAGGATTTCGACGCGTCAGTGCCGGAGCGCCTGCCCATGCGGTCGCCTTGATAGTTACAAAATAGACAGTTACGACTGCAACCAGTTCCTGCGATATCGCAGCTTTGCAGCGGAGGTGCAAGCCATGCTCGACAAGTCAGACAAGACGGCTGCCGGAAGCACGACCGCGTCCAACAGCGTCGGCTACATGCCGGGCTTCGGCAACGACTTCGAGACGGAGGCGCTGCCCGGTGCCTTGCCGCAGGGCCAGAACAGCCCGCAAAAATGCAATTATGGCCTCTATGCCGAGCAGTTGTCCGGCTCCCCCTTCACCGCCCCCCGCGGCACCAATGAACGGTCCTGGCTGTACCGGATCCGGCCGAGCGTGCGGCACACCCGCCGCTTCTCCAACGCCAGCTATCCGCACTGGCGAACGGCGCCCTGCCTCGACGATCACTCGCTTCCGCTCGGCCAGCTGCGCTGGAACCCGCTTCCGGCCCCGGGTGAGGCGGTCAACTTCCTCGAAGGCATTCGCACCATGACGACGGCCGGCGACGTCATGACCCAGGTCGGCATGGCCGCGCACGCCTACGCCTTCAACGCCGACATGGTCGACGACTATTTCTTCAACGCCGACGGCGAGCTGCTGGTCGTGCCGCAGCTGGGCGCCATCCGGGTCTTTACCGAAACCGGCATCATCGATGTCGAGCCGTTGGAGACCTGCCTGATCCCGCGCGGCATGATGTTCAAGGTTTCGCGCCTTGGCGACGGCGATACCTGGCGCGGTTACATCTGCGAGAATTACGGCGCCAAGTTCACCATGCCCGATCGCGGTCCGATCGGCGCCAACTGCCTGGCCAACCCGCGCGACTTCAAGACGCCCGTCGCCGCCTTCGAGGACAAGGAGACGCCCTGCCGGGTTCATGTGAAATGGTGCGGCAAGTTTTACGTCACCGAGATCGGCCACTCGCCGCTCGACGTCGTCGCCTGGCACGGCAACTACGCACCGTTCAAATACGATCTGCGCACCTTCTCGCCGGTCGGTGCGATCCTGTTCGACCACCCGGACCCGTCGATCTTCACCGTCCTGACGGCGCCGACCGAGGAGGCCGGTACGGCCAACGTCGACTTCGTCATTTTCCCGCCGCGCTGGATGGTGGCCGAGCACACTTTCCGCCCGCCCTGGTACCACCGCAACATCATGAGCGAGTTCATGGGCCTGATCCACGGCCAGTATGACGCCAAGGAGGAAGGCTTCGTTCCCGGCGGCATGAGCCTGCACAACATGATGCTGCCGCACGGGCCGGACGCGATGGGCTTCGAAAAAGCCTCGAACAGCGAGCTGAAGCCGGTCAAGCTCGACCACACCATGGCGTTCATGTTCGAAACCCGGTACCCGCAGCAGCTGACGCGTTTCGCCGCCGAGCTGGAGACGCTCCAGGACAACTACATCGACTGCTGGGACGGGCTGGAGCGCAAGTTCGACGGCACGCCGGGCCTCAAGTAATGTCGGGCCGTTGCGCTCCGGACCTGAGGACCGGTCCGGCTCCTACCCCGCATTTGCAAGGCACCCCGGTTCTGGACGAACAAGGCACCCCGGTTCTGGACGAAGGAGAAGCGATAAATGCCAACCGCCCCCTTCCGGGTCCAGCGCCGGCGCGTCGCCACGCCCTTGCCTGCGCCCGAGACGTCGGGCGCCCCGGACGCCCGATCAGGTTCGGCATGACGGAGGAGGGGAGACGTCCCGACCAGGCAGGAGCCTCAGCCGCCCGCCTGCCAGGCCTTCACCGCCTCCAGCGGCCAGACCAGCATCAGGATGTTCAGCGCCAGCCCGTCGCGAATAAGGTAGGTTGTAAGGGCCTCGAAGAAGATGATGATCGCGATGCTTGCCCAGACCGGCAGACGCGCGGCGAGAAAGAAACCGACCAGCATCGCGACGATGTCGGCGGCGGAATTGAGGATGCTGTCGCCAAAGTAGTCGAGCGAGATAGTCGCCTCGCGGTATCGGTTGATGATGAGGTCGGTGTTCTCGAAGATCTCCCAGGCGCATTCGACGACCAGCGCGAACGCCAAGCGCGTGACGATGCTTGCCTTCGGCAGCAGCCAGGTGAACAGCGCGTAGAACAGGATGCCGTGGATGATGTGGCTCGGCGTGTACCAATCCGAGAGGTGCTGCGAGTTCTCCGAGGAGACGACTACGCCGTGCCAGATCTTTACGTAGCCGCATTTGCAGATCCAGATGCGTCCCATCAGGTGCAGGATTACAGCTGTAACCGCGATGGCGGCTGCGGCAACGCCGAGCGATTTCCACGGGGATCGTTTCAAGCGGATGACTTCCTTGGCAGGCGCGCCGCACTGGAGGGGACGCTTCGCGGCGAAGATGCCATACTGGCGCGGCGGAAAACAAGATCACGGGAGGAAGCATGAAACTCGCCACACTCAAGGACAGTACCCGAGACGGCAGGCTGGTCGTCGTGTCGAAGGATTTGACGCGCTGCTCGGAGGTGGGGCACATCGCCCGCACGCTGCAGGCGGCCCTCGACGACTGGCCCCATACCGGCCCGCGGCTCGCCCGCGTGGCCGAGGGGATCGAAACCGGCTCGCAGCCGACCATGCGCTTCCACGAGCACGAGGCCGCCTCGCCGCTGCCGCGCGCCTACCAGTGGGCCGACGGATCGGCCTACGTCAACCACGTCGAACTGGTGCGCAAGGCGCGCAACGCCGAGATGCCGGCAAGTTTCTGGACCGACCCCCTGATGTACCAGGGCGGCTCGGACAGCTTCCTTGGGCCGCGCGACCCGATTGTGATGGCGGACGAGGCCTATGGCATCGACATGGAGGGCGAGGTCGCCGTCGTCGTCGACGACGTTCCGATGGGGGCAAGCGACGAGGAGGCGCGGCGGGCAATCCGGCTGGTCATGCTCGTCAACGACGTCTCGCTGCGCGGGCTGATCCCGGCCGAACTCGCCAAAGGCTTCGGCTTCTTCCAGTCCAAGCCTTCCTCCGCCTTCTCCCCGGTTGCGGTGACGCCGGACGAACTGGGCGATAGCTGGGATGGCGGCAAGCTCCATCTGCCGTTGCTGGTGTCGTTGAACGGCAAGCCCTTCGGCAGGGCGGACGCGGGCGTGGACATGACCTTCGACTTCGGCCAGCTGGTGGCCCATGCGGCGAAGACGCGGCCGCTGGCGGCGGGCACGATCATCGGTTCGGGCACCGTCTCCAACAAGCTCGACGGCGGGCCCGGCAAGCCGGTCGCGCAAGGCGGCGCCGGCTATTCCTGCATCGCCGAGATCCGCACCATCGAGACGATCGAGACCGGCACCCCGAAGACTCCATTCATGCGCTTCGGCGACATCGTGCGCATCGAGATGAAGGACAAGTCCGGGCATTCGATCTTCGGCGCCATCGAGCAGACGGTGCGGCAATACGAGAAGGCTTGAGGATCCAGGCCGGCACCGCCCATCGCGGTGCCGGCGACAAACGCGACAGAGGCAGGACGATGACCAGGGCATTCGCATCCCAGGGCGACAGCACGGAAAAGAAGATATCGTTCACCGAAATCGGCCGGGATCTGTGGGCCTTCACCGCCGAGGGCGATCCGAACACCGGTGTCATCATTGGCGACGACGCCGTGATGGTTGTCGATGCGCAGGCGACTCCGCGGCTGGCCGGCAAGGTGGTGGAGCAGATCCGCACCGTCACCGACAAGCCGATCAGGTACGTGGTGCTGACGCATTACCACGCCGTGCGGGTGCTTGGCGCCTCCGCCTATGGCGCCGAGCAGGTCCTCATGTCGGACAAGGCCCGCGCCATGGTGGCGGAGCGCGGCAAGGAGGACTGGGAATCCGAGTTCCAGCGCTTTCCCCGTCTGTTCCAGGGCCACGAGAGCATCCCCGGGCTGACCTGGCCGACCATGACCTTCCAGGAGCGCATGAGCGTCTACCTCGGCAAGCGCCGCGTCGACCTGATCCATCTCGGCCGCGCCCACACCGCTGGCGACATCGTCGCCTACGTGCCGGACCAGAATGTGATGTTCACCGGCGACATCGTCGAGCATCGCTCCGCCTGC
Organism: Mycoplana sp. ABR4_002; assembly: GCF_056159645.1. NCBI lineage: Bacteria > Pseudomonadati > Pseudomonadota > Alphaproteobacteria > Hyphomicrobiales > Rhizobiaceae > Mycoplana > Mycoplana sp. ABR4_002. Next base: position 344,271 of record NZ_JBSWVO010000002.1, on the reverse strand, counting down.
TATTGCGGCGACGGCCATTTCTCCGACTGGCCGCGGACCATCGAGGCGATCCGCAGCTTTGACGTCGATGCGATCGCCCCCGGCAGGGGCGATGCGCTGGTCGGCAAAAAACTGGTGAATGAGGCGCTCGGCAACACCGCCGATTTCGTCACCTCGACATTCCGTCCCGTGGCCCGCGTCGCGCAAGGCGGCGGCTCGTTGAAGGAGGCGTGGGACGTCTGCAGGGCGCAATGCGACCCCAAGTTCGCAAGCTACGCCATCTACGAGCACTGCCTGCCTTTCAACGTCGCTCGCGCCTATGACGAGGCGCTCGGCATCGACACACCGCGGATCTGGACCGCCGAGCGCGACCGCCAGATGTGGCATGCGCTGCAGGGATGATGGACCTGCCGGAGCATGAGCAGGTCTAAGCGCTGTTGGCGGCATCGGCGGGAGGAGCAGACATGGCGAAGATCTTCGAGACCCCGGTCTACCCTTTCGCTCGGTCAACCGACCAGGATGCGCCAGCGCCCGTGCGCCACCGGGTCATCGTGGTCGGGGCCGGACCGGTCGGGCTGGCCGTCGCGGTCGACCTTGCCGCGCAGGGTGTCCCCGTGCTCCTGCTCGACGACAACGATAAGCTGAGTGTTGGCTCGCGCGCCATTTGCTTTTCCAAGCGAACGCTGGAAATCCTCGACCGGCTCGGCTGCGGCGCCGAGCTCGTCGAGAAGGGCGTGCAGTGGAACCGCGGCAAGGTCTATTTTGACAAGCGTCAGGTATTCGAGTTCAACCTGCTTCCCGAGGGCGGTCACAAACAGCCAGCCTTCATCAACCTGCAGCAGTACTATCTCGAGCAGAGCCTGATCGAGCGCATACGCGCGCTGCGGGCCGAAGGCGCATCGATTGAGCTGCGCGGCAGGAACCAGGTGACGTCCGTCACGGACGAGGCGGACGGGGTCACAGTTACCGTGGACACGCCGGACGGCCCCTACACGCTGCTCGCCGACTGGCTGGTCGCCTGCGACGGCGCCGGCTCGCCGATCCGGCGGTATCTCGGCCTTGATTTCGTCGGTCGTGTCTTCGAGGACAATTTTCTGATCGCCGACATCGTCATGGCGGACGGCCCGGCCTTCCCGGTCGAACGCCGTTTCTGGTTCGATCCACCCTTCAACCGCGGGCAGTCGGCGCTCCTGCACAAGCAGCCAGACCATGTCTGGCGCGTGGACCTGCAACTCGGCAGGAACGTGGACAGGCACGCGGAGGCAAGGCCGGAGAACGTCATCCCACGGCTGAAGGCCTTTCTCGGAGAACAGACGCAATTCACACTCGACTGGGTGTCGATCTACACGTTCCAGTGCCGCCGGATGGAGCGGTTCCGCCATGGCCACGTCATCTTTGCCGGCGACAGCGCCCACCAGGTCTCCCCATTCGGTGCTCGAGGGGCCAACTCGGGCATACAGGATGCGGAAAATCTTGCCTGGAAGCTGAAGCTGGTGGTCGAGGGAAGGGCGCCGCCATCGCTGCTCGACAGCTACGATGCCGAACGCGTCCCGGCCGCAGACGAGAATATCCTCAACTCCACCCGATCCACCGACTTCATCACGCCAAAAACGGAGACAAGCCGCCTGTTCCGCGACGCCGTGCTCGACCTGTCGGAACTCTACGCCGCCACCCGGCCGATGGTGAACTCCGGCAGGCTCTCGCTTCCCTTCGTCTACGACGGCTCGCCGCTCAACGGACCCGATTGCCCCTCCCTGCCGGCAAGGACGCGTCCGGGTGCGCCCGCCGCCGACGCGCCGGTTGCGGGAGGCTGGCTGCTCGACAGACTCGGTGGGCGCTTCCAACTGCTGACGATCGACGCGAAGGCCCCGGACAGGATCGAGATCGACGACATCGTCGTCGAGCGGGTCGCGGTCGCCGCGGGCGGGGTGGCGGGTGCACTGCGCGAGCGCTGGCTCGGACCGGCCGCAAGCGCGGTCGTTCTGCTGCGCCCGGACCAGCACGTCGCCGCCCGCTGGGAGCGCTATGACGAGGGCGCAGTCCGCGCCGCAGTGCAAAGGGCCACAGGCCGAAGGGGATGACGAAGATGGCGAAGCTGACCACCGCGGCCAACATCGACCGGCCGGACGATTTCTATGCCGATCTGCTTGCTGCGCACGAAGGCCTGTCCAAGGCCGAAAGCGACGCCTTCAACGCGCGGCTGATCCTGCTGCTCGCCAATCATATCGGCGACCGCGAGATCTTGGCGCAAGCGCTGGCAAGTGCGGCCCGAAGGGAGAGGGATGCATGAGCGAGGCGATCCTTTTTGACTACTGGCGCTCGTCCGCGAGCTACCGCGTCCGCATCGCGCTGAACAGCCTCGAGGTCCCCTACCGCGCCGTTCCGGTCAACCTGCTGGAGGGCGCCCACAAGTCCTCCGTCCATCTTGCCCGCAATCCGCAGGGGCTCGTGCCCGTTCTCGAGATCGACGGGCTGGTGATGACCCAGTCTCTCGCCATCATCGAGTATCTGGCCGAAACACGCCCTGCATCGGGCTTTCTGCCCGACGAACCGGCCGGCCGCCAGCGGGTGCGCGCGCTCGCGGACGCCGTCGCAATGGACATCCATCCCGTCTGCAACATGGCCGTCGCCGCCCATGTCGTGGAACTGACCGGCGGCGGCGACGCGGTGCGTACCGGCTGGATGCGCAAGTTCATTGGCGAGGGACTGGCGGCGGTGGAGCGGATGCTGGACGATCCGCGCACCGGCCTCTTCAGCCACGGCGACGCGCCGACGATGGCGGACATCTGTCTCGTCCCGCAGGTCTACAATGCCGAGCGCTGGGGCGCCGACATTGCCGGCCTCCCCCGCGTTTGCCGCATCGCCGCGGCCTGCGCCGAACTGCCCGCGTTCAGGGCGGCGCATCCTGATCTGTCGAAGCCGGGACCGTAGCGCCACACACCGTCTGGCCGCTTGTATTGCGGCGTTGGCCTTCACAGCCCGAATAGACTGCCGGCCGCAGCCGTCTCTTGAATGTGGGGCAGAATGCACCGAGCCCGACGTTTGGGAATCTGCCGAATGTTCTGCGGGAACACTTTTCGTCCCATCGGCATTGTTACGACGCTTCGACCATGAAGCGATTGGTCGCGGCACCATATCGGACTGACGAGTGATGAGCGAAACCAACCTGGCCTACTCGAACCACATCGTTGACGACCGGCTGCTGCCGCGCAACACCCGGCGCTCCCTGCCGATCGCGCTGCTGCGTGCGCGCGAAGCGGTGATGAGCCACTTCCGGCCGATGCTCGCCAGGTACGAGGTCACCGAGCAGCAGTGGCGCGTAATCCGGGTCCTCGCGGAATCGGGGACGCTTGACGCGTCCGATGTCGCGGACAGAGCCTTTATCCTCGCGCCGAGCCTGACCCGCATGATCAAGTCACTGGAAGAGCGCGGCTTCATCACCCGGCAGAAGGACAAGGAGGACGGGCGGCGGGTGCTGTTGAAGCTCGCGCCAGCCGGCTATGCGATCCTTAACACCGTCACGCCGGACACCAGCGCGATTTATGAGCATCTCGAGACCCGCTACGGCCGGGACCGCGTCGAGCACCTGCTCGACCTCCTGAACGAGCTGGCGCTGTTGAAGGATGAGCATCACGATGCGGACGCGGAGGACGATGGCCGGTCCGACGGGGATACGCGCCCCCAGTGACAAGACATTTTCAAAGCGTCCCCGCAAGCGATCGAGCCTCAAGCGATCGAGCCTCCCGGGTCGGGAGGCTCGATAACCTTAGGTCAGATTTCCGATGCAGAGGTATTTCATCTCCAGGTAGTCATCCGCGCCGTGGGTGGAACCCTCGCGTCCCATCCCCGACTGCTTGATGCCGCCGAACGGGGCCGCCTCCGACGAAATCAGGCCGGTGTTGATGCCGACCATGCCGTATTCCAGCGCCTCTGCCACCTTCCAGACCTTCTTCAGGTCGCCGGCGAAGAAATAGGCGGCAAGGCCGAACTCGGTGTCGTTCGCCTGGGCGATCACGTCGTCCACCGTCTCGAAGCGAAAGAGCGGCGCCACCGGCCCGAAGGTTTCCTCGCGCGCCACCTTCATCGTGCGATCGACGCCCGTCAGGATCGTCGGCTGAAAGAACGTGCCTTCGCCGGCAAAACGCTGGCCGCCGACGACGACGCTGGCCCCCTTGGCGACGGCGTCGGCAATGTGGGCCTCCACCTTGGCGATCGCCGCCTCCTCGATCAGCGGGCCGATGGTGACGCCCTTGTCGAAACCGTTCCCGGTCGCCAGCGCCTTCACCTTGGCGGCGAGCTTCTCGGCAAAGGCGTCGTAGACGCTTGACTGGACATAGATGCGATTGGCGCAGACGCAGGTCTGGCCGGCGTTGCGGTACTTCGAGACGAGCGCCCCCTCGACGGCGGCGTCGATGTCGGCATCGTCGAAGACGATGAAGGGCGCATTGCCGCCGAGTTCCAGGCTCACCTTCTTGATCTGGTCGGAGCACTGTCGCATCAGGATGCGGCCGACCTCGGTGGAACCGGTGAAGGAGATCTTGCGCACCTTCGGATTGAAGCAGAGTTCCTTGCCGATCGCCGGGCCATCGGTGCCGACGATGACGTTGAAGACGCCGGCCGGAACGCCGGCCTTCTCCGCAAGAACGGCGAGCGCGATTGCCGACAGCGGCGTCTGCTCGGCCGGCTTGGCGACGACGGTGCAGCCGACGGCCAGTGCCGGTGCCACCTTGCGGGCGATCATGGCGCAGGGGAAGTTCCAGGGCGTGATCGTGCCGACGACACCGACCGGCTGCTTGACCACGAGCATGCGCTTGTCGGCGGAGGGCGCGGGGATGGTCTCGCCGTTGATGCGCTTGGCCTCTTCCGCATACCATTCGACGTAGGAGGCCGCGTAGAGGATCTCGCCCCTGGCGTCGGCCAGCGGCTTGCCCATCTCGGCCGTCAGGATCGCGGCCAGTTCATCGGCATTGGCGACCATCAGGTCGTGCAACCGCCGCAGGATCGCACTGCGCTCCTTGGCCGGGCGTGCGGCCCACGAGCCTTGCGCCGCATAGGCGGCATCGATCGCCGCGGCCGTCTCGGACGCGCCCATCTCAGGCAGCGTCGCCAGCGTCTCGCCGGTCGCCGGGTTGACGACGTCGAAGGTGGCGGTGGCGGTTGCCCCGACCCAGCTGCCGTTGACATAGCCGGAATCGCGCAGGAAGTCGGTCGACTTCAGGTGCTTGGTCAGTGCGTCGTAGAAGGCCATTTCTTCAGTTCCCTGGACGATGAAGAGGGGGCGTCCGGACGCTCAAGCCCGGACGTAGCCGCCACCTCGAAGGTATGGTTGGTGACGCCCCGTCGCTTCAGGCGGAGCGTGCCTCGACGATCGAAGCCTCGATGATGTCGAGCGCCTCGGCAAAGACGCTGTCCTGGACCGTCAGCGGGGCGAGGAAACGGATCACGTTGCCGTGCACGCCGCAGGTGAGCAGGATCAGACCCTTCTCCAGCGCCTTCAGCCGCACCTTGTTGGCGAACTCGGCGCTTGGAAGTTTCGTCGTCGCGTCATTGAACTCGACGGCGTTCATGAAGCCCGGACCGCGGACGTCGACAATTTCCGGCGCCTTCTCGCGCAGCGACTCCAGGCGCTGCTTGAGGCGGTTGCCGAGGCTGGTGGCGCGGTTGCACAGGTCCTCGTCCTGAATGACGTCGAGTACCGCATGGGCGGCGGCGACACCGAGCGGGTTGCCGGCATAGGTGCCGCCGAGTCCGCCGGGGCCCGGGGCGTCCATGATCTCGGCGCGCCCGGTCACCGCCGCGATCGGGAAGCCGCCGCCGAGGCCTTTGGCCATCGTCGTCAGGTCGGCGACAACGCCATGATGCTCCATGGCGAACAGCTTGCCGGTGCGGGCGAAGCCGGTCTGGACTTCGTCGGCGATGAGCAGGATGCCATGCTGGTCGCAGATCTCGCGGATCTGCCTCAGGAACGCGGTCGTGGCCGGATAGAAGCCGCCTTCACCCTGCACCGGCTCGATAATGATCGCGGCGACCCGGTTCGGGTCGACGTCGGCGGCGAACAGCTTCTTCAGCGCGCCGAGCGACTGCTCGGGCGAAGTGCCGTGCAGTTCGACAGGGAAGGGGACGTGGAAGACGTCGCCCGGCATCGCGCCGAAGCCGACCTTGTACGGCACCACCTTGCCGGTCAGCGCCATGCCCATGAAGGTGCGGCCGTGGAAGCCGCCGCCGAAGGCGACGACCGCCTGGCGGCCGGTGGCGGCACGGGCGATCTTGACCGCGTTCTCGACCGCCTCGGCACCGGTGGTGACGAAGATCGTCTTTTTGTCAAAGTCGCCGGGAACGAGCTGGTTCAAGCGCTCGGCAAGCGCGACGTAGTTCTCGTAGGGAACGACCTGGTGGCAGGTGTGGGTGAAGCGATCGAGCTGGGCCTTCACCGCCTCGATGACGCGGGGATGGCGGTGGCCGGTGTTCACGACGGCGATGCCGGCGGCAAAGTCGATGTAGCGATTGCCTTCCTTGTCCCAAATCTCGGCGTTTTCGGCGCGATCGGCATAGATCTGGGTCGTCATGCCAACCCCGCGGGAGATGGCGGCGTTCTTGCGGTCGGTGAGGGTCGTCGCGGTCATGGTGCGGGGTCCTAGCTCTGGGGTTCTCGTGTATCTTGCATTTTTTCTGCAAGATAATGTTGGATACACCTACATTTTTTCTGTAAGATTGCAACGGGAATTTTTCAGGCAGCGGCAACGCCCGGCAGGGCAGCCGCGCCGCTCTACCTGCAAGCTGCTATAAAAACAGAATAACATAAGAATCAGGGTTCATTGGCATGCACGAGCCGGAAACGGTCTACTACAGAGTGGCGGAGGCCGCGCGCCTCGCCGGCGTATCCGCCTCCACGCTGCGGTTGTGGGAAAGCCAGGGGCTGGTCGTCCCCGACCGGTCCGGCACCGGGCACCGCCAATACAGCGCCGAGGACGTCGCGCGCCTGAAGAAAATCGCCTGGTACCGAACCGAGCGCGGGCTGAATCCGGCCGCGATCCGCGAAGCGCTTGAAGCCGAAAACGCGGCCTCGACGACGGCCCTGGCCCTCCCTGCGGCCGACACCGAGGCGCCGCAGGGCGTGGGGCGCAAGTTCCGGGCGCTGCGGCACGCAGCCGGCAGGACGCTGGATCAGGTGGCCGGCGACATCGGTATCGCAACCTCCCTGCTTTCCACTTTCGAACGCACCTCGCAGGGGGTGACCTTCCGCGCCATGCACGACCTCGCCGACTACTACGGCACGACCGTGTCGAAACTGTCGGGCGAGGACGATGCCGAGCGGCGCTGCGTCGTGCGCGCAGGCGAGTGGAATTTCTGGCCGGAGACCTCGCCGGGTGTGGTCGTGCAGGTCTTGGCCGACGGTCGCAACATGATGGACTGCCACCGCTTCGTGCTGTCACCCGGCGCCTCCAGCGACGGTGCCTACCGTCACGAAGGCGAGGAGTTCATCCACATCCTGTCCGGCCGCTTCGAGATGGTGCTCGACGGCGACGAGTTCCACGAGCTCGGCCCGGGTGATTCCCTCTATTTCGACAGCCGTCGCCATCACTCCTGGCGCAACCGCCACGACGGCGAGACGGTATTGCTGTGGATCAACACCCCGCCGACGTTCTGACCAGCCTTCGGCGCCTCGCGAAAAGGCTGCGATTCCGTTGCAGCCGACCTGCCGGAAATGTTGGTACGGTCACGCCTTCAGGAAGGCGAGCCGCTCATCCGTCCGGCCGGGAGCGATCTCGAGGATTTCGGCGGTGACCACCCCCTCGGCGACGAAGGGATCGTCCTGCACACGCGCCTCGATGTCGGCGCGCGCGGAATTGTGCGCGAGGATGGCACCGCCGGCGGATGGCTGAAGGCTTCCGACCACGAGGAAGACGCCATCGTCGAACCCGCGTTTGATCCAGGCGTTGTGCCCATCCATGTATTGCGGCGCTTTCGCCTTGTCGGCAAATCGAAGGGTTATGACAAACATCGCGGTTCCATCAGACGGGTTGGCGGGGAGCGGGGCGGGCGTCGGACAACCCGGCAGGGCACTGGGCGTCAATCCAGGCGTCCATGTCGTCAACCTCGCGGCGAATGAAATCTTCCTGACCGAAGGCCGTGGCGAGGGCTGCCACACCCTGGCTGCGCATCAGGACGTGCAGGGCGAGCGCATCGGCGTCGGCCTCGCGACCAAGGGCGGCAAACTGGCTGGCGATCCAGTCGCGAAACAGGGTGAACAGCCGGGCGGCGTCGTCCCTGGCCGCATGCTCCAGCTTGGCAAGCTCGCCGCAGAGCGTGCCGACGGGGCAGCCATGGGCGATGATCTTCGCCCGGTTCATGATGAGAACACGAACGAAACTGCGGATCCGCTCGCGCGGCGAGGGGCTTCCGGCTTCCCATTCGTCCAGCATGGCCTGCGTCGTCGCCAAGCGCAGTTCGATGACGGCGCCGAGGATCTCGTCCTTCGTCTTGAAGTGGTAGTAGAAATTGCCGCGGGAGAGCCCGACCGCCGTGGCGATGTCGGCAAAGGAGGTTGCCTCGAAGCCACGCTCATAGAACAGCCTGTCGGCCGCTTCCAGAATCTGCCGTCGCGTCTGCATCGCCCCCATGTGCGACCCTTCTCGTGCCTTGCGGTCGGGACTTGCCCTGCACCGCTGCCGCTTGGCTGGTTCAGGACTTATTAGGTCAATTGTCCTAGTCCTGTCAACCCTTGCGAGAGACGACCTTGAACCTTGCACGCCTTACTGATGCTCCGCGATCGGCTCCGAACCGGGGAAGGGGTGGCAGACAACAGGACGCGTGGCGCCCGCGCGTTAACGGGGCGCCACGCCTTGCTCTCAGCCTATTCCTTCACGCTGGCGGTGACGGCCTGAATTACCTTGGTCGCCATGGTGAACTCCTTGTCGCGGCTCGTAATTCCATGGCGCTGTGCAATCCAGCCGAAGTCGGTGTAGGCGGCATAGACCGATCCGTCCTTTGCCTGATAGACGAGTACACGCACCGGCCAGTCGAGGCCGGCGTGCGGATTTGCGGTCAGGAACGTCGTTCCCAGCGCCGGATTGCCGAACAACACCAGCCGCGAGGGCTGGACCTCGTTCCCGGCAGCGTTGCCGAGTTGCGCCTGGTCGATGTCGCCGAACATCATGATGCCCTTGTCCTCGACGCTGTGCTTAATGCGGTCGACGGTCTCTTCGACCGAGTAGCGGCTCTTGACCGTGACGACCCCATCGCCGCCGCCCGCAGCCGCGATCGATGCCGAGGCAAAGACTATCGTGGCGATCAGGACGCCCGCCTTCGCTGCATTTCGGAACTTCTTCATCTGCATGCTCCTCTCTGTTGCTCCGGATGGATTGATTCAAGGATGTCGACAGAGAACGGCTCCTGCCAATGCCGTGCCCTGTCCAATTCGATAATCGCGCCTTATGGTTTGAGGGAATGGCGGCTGCGCAAAGGCGCCGCGAGCAGCATGGCAAGACCCAGCGCCGCGATGAGCGCGCCGACCGAGGCGCTCCAGCCGAACCGGTCGTAGACCTGCCCGACCAGCAGGCTGCCGACGAGCCCCCCGCTGTAGTAGGAGGCGAGATAGGTGCCGCTCGCCGCCGCCTTCTCGCTTTCGGCGATACGGCCGACCTGGCCGGTCGCAAGCGCCTGGGCGAGAAAGGTGCCCGCCGCAACGAGCGCCAGACCGCCGAGCACGACGGCAAGATTGGTGCTCAGCAGCGCGATCAGTCCGAGCACGGCGGCGAACAAGGAAATCATGATGCCGATACCGCCGCCGACACCGCGCGCAACCAGCCCCCCGAGCGGAGTCGTGAACAGGGACGGCAGAAAGACGAGATAGACCAGCCCGAGTTGCATCGGCGACAGGCCGAGCTCGACAAGCCGGAAGTTGACATAGGTGTAGGTGCCGATGAACACGAACAGGATCAGGAAGCCGATGGCGAACACGCACTGGAGCTGCCGGCTGCGGAGATTGCAGTGCCAGCGCCTGGCCGATCCCGGTCCGGACCTTGCCGGCATAAGGCGCTCGCCCCGCCTCAGCGTCACCAAGACCAGCGCAGCTCCCAAGAGGTTGAGCGCGGCGAAAGTCAGGAAGTTGGCCGAAAGCCCGCCCAGGTCGGCCACCGCCGCCGACAGCAGCCGTCCGAAGAGGTTGCTGGCGACATTGCCGGTCACATAGGCCGCAAGCGCGCCGGTGGCCCGTTCGAGGGGAAAGCGTTCCGCGAGATAGGCCATGGTGAGCGTGAAGGCGGTCGCCATGCAAAGCCCCTGCGCCACGCGAAGGGTCGCAAACAGCCAGATGTCCGGGGCGAATGCCAGCAGGCTCGTCGGGACGGCCAGCACGGCCAGGCTGATCCAGATGCCGTTACGCCGGTCGATGTTTCGCCCGAAGATTCCGACTGCCAGACCGGCCACCGCCATCCCCAACGTGCTGGCGTTGACGGCGAAGCCGATCGCCGCGCGGCTGACGCCGTACTCCTGCTGCAAGGCTGGCAGGATCGCCTGGGCGGCGAAGAGATCGACGAGCGTCAGGAATGCAATGAGTGCTATGATGCCGAAATGCCAGCGGTCCGCCGCCGGGCTCGCCAGAGCGGACCCGGCCTCCGGCAGCGCGGCGCGATCGAGGTTCACCATCGCCAGTTCTCCTGGAGGGGGACGCTTCTCGCCGATAGGCTCGAAACGTCCCGGATGAAAGTGGAAGCCGTCGCCGTCACATCACGTCGGCGGGTTCGTCCATCGGCGGCAGGATATCGGCCGAGTAGAGCACGGCCGGCTTGTCGCCATTGTTCTTCCACCAATGGGCGAGTGTGCCGAACTCGGCCACGACTTCACCCTCCCGGTGCTCGATCGGCACCTTGCAGCTGCTGCGGTACTCGGTGACCGAACCCTCGAGCACGAGGATGTTGGCGGGGCGCACCTCATGCGAATGCCACGGCACAACGCCGCCCGGCTGGATCACCAGCTTGCGCAGTCGCAGGGCGTTTCCGTTCCAGTCGCCGCCCTTCGGCGACAGATCGATGGAGGCGAGGACCTCGTCCGTCACGCCTTCCGGAGCCGTCGCGCCAGGCGCCGTCGCGTCCGCCGCGACCTGATCCGGGGGGCACTCTCCGGCGAGAGCGGGGGAGGCGGCGAGTGGGGCGACGGCCAGAAGGCTCAGCGCTGCTGCAATGGTCAACGGCAGGCGGCCGGCAATGAGCGTGCAAGTCATGTCCGATATCTCCTCTGAAGTGCCGGAGCTGTTCCGGCGGACCTCGGGAGATTGCGGGACAATCGGCCGCTGCTGAAATGCCGGCTGCTATTGGATTCCATAGCTGGAAGCTATTGCCCACAAGGCGCGCCTCGGCTGGCGGCGCCGGGCATCGGCGCGGTGGTTCAGTCCGCCCGCCGCATATCAATGCCGGAATGCGGCGCGGCCCAGCCGTAGGATTTTACCGCGCCGACGAATGTCGCCATTGCGGGCGAGAACCGCCGGCCGGCCACCGTCACCAGGCAAACCTCGCGCGCCACCTCGGGTTCTGTCACCGGACGAACCTGAAGGCCCGGCATGACGGCGCTGTATTCGGGCAAGAAGCAGATGCCGAGGCCGCCGGCCACCATGTTCTGGATCCAGTCCTCGCGCTCGCTCGAATAGGAATCCCTGGTCCGCACGCCGCAGGCAACGCATACATCGGTAAGATGGTCGTTGTATTCGCAGTTGACCCGCTTGAGATAGACCTCACCGTCGATTGCGGCGACGGGAATGGCCTCGTACTGGCTGAAGCGGTGCCCGGCCGGAAAGGCCAGCATGTACCGCTCCCGATAGAGCGGAGTGACATCGAAGCGCTCGGGGAAGCGGTCGCTGCTGGCCATGATGGCCACGTCGATGTCGCCGTTCTCCAAGAGCGCCGACAGGGCGGACGGCACGCCTTCGGTGAGCTGGAGCTGGATGCCCTGGTGCCGCATGTTGAAATCGGTCAGCAGGCCGGCGAAGCGGCGGGGCCCGATCGTGCACATGATGCCGACCTTGACATGGGCGTCCTCCAGGCAAAGGAATCGCGTCGCCTCGCGTCGCACGCCGGTCAACTCGTCGAGGATGGACTGAAACCGGGGTCTGAGCAGGTTGCCGAGATCGGTCAGGTGCGTCAGGTTCCGCTCCCGCCGGAAGAGAAGCCCGCCGACCTCGTCCTCGAGCTGCTGGATCGCGCGGCTCAACGCCGGCTGCGTCACATTGCAGTTCTCGGCCGCACGCGTGAAGTTCCGCGTCTCGCAAACCGCCAGAAAATAACGCACGTGGTGAATGTCCATAGCCGCCCCCGCAGGCTGGTCACCGCTCGCTTGTTAAACTGAAAAAGTGGGTCCGAATTGTGGACAGGACCCCTCAATATCCAACATCGACCGGCGACCTTCCCTGTCCGACCGACACGTCCGTGGCCGGCGCGACGGCATGCCGCCACCGCCGATGCAATTCACCTATCGAATTCATAGCACAGTGGCATTTCAGTTGAAATGAATGCCGCGCCATTCTCTCGCTGTCAGGCCCGTCGGCCCCAGCGTTAGGAGGTGTCACATGCTTAAGGGAATGGACAAGGAACTCGACGTGATGTTCGGTCGCCGGATGCTTGCAGGCCGCAGCGCCATCGTCACCGGCTCGACCAGCGGCATCGGTCTCGGCATTGCACAGGCACTTGCGGGAGCCGGCGCCGCGGTCATGCTCAACGGCTTCGGCGACCCGGTCGAGATCGAGCGGCAGCGCGCGGCGATGGCGGACGAATTCGACGTCGACGTGGCCTTCGACAGCGCCGACATGTCCAGCCCGAGCGCCATCCGCACCATGGTCGAGCGCGCGAGCGCGCGCTTCGGCCAGATCGACATCGTCGTCAACAACGCCGGCATCCAGCATGTCGCCCCCGTTGCCGAGTTTCCCGCCGACAGGTGGGACGCCGTGCTCGCAATCAACCTCTCCGCCGCCTTCCATCTCATCCAGGCGACCTATGAGCAGATGCGCGCCCGCGGCTTCGGTCGGATTGTCAACGTTGCCTCGGCCCACGGGCTGATCGCCTCGCCGTTCAAGTCCGCCTATGTCGCCGCCAAGCACGGGCTTGTCGGCCTGACCAAGGTGGTGGCCCTGGAGGGCGCCGAGTTCGGCATCACGGCAAATGCGATCTGCCCGGGCTACGTCTGGACCCCTCTTGTCGAGCAGCAGATCGACAACCAGGCAAAATCGCACGGCATTGCCCGCGATGCGGTGATCCGCGACGTGTTCCTCAAGAACCAGCCGACCAAACGCTTCGCCACGGTCGAGGAGATGGGAGCGCTGAGCGTCTTTCTGTGCAGCAACGCGGCGGCGTCGATAACCGGAACGGCCATCCCTGTCGATGGCGGATGGACCGCTCACTAACACGGCAACGAAGGAGGAGGCGCCCGATGTACAAGCACCCTGACATGGACCTGCCGCTCGAAGACCAGAAGCGGGTAACCGAAGCCGGGAAACGCCCGCCGCGAACGATAAATCTGGCGCTTCAGGGCGGCGGCGCGCACGGTGCCTTCACCTGGGGGGTGCTCGACCGGTTGCTCGACGAGCCGAACCTGTCGTTCGAGGGCATCGTTGCCACCAGCGCCGGGGCGATGAACGCGGCCGTCATGGCCTATGGCCTCGCCGAAGGCGGGCGCGGCGGCGCGCAGACGGCGCTTGCCAACTTCTGGCGCCGCGTCAGCCACGCGGCCGCGTTCAGCCCGTTGCAGCCGAGTCTGCTGGACAAGATGACGGGATCGAAGTCGCTGGAGTATTCGCCGTCCTTCGTTCTGTTCGACATGATCACGCGACTGCTGTCGCCCTACCAGTTCAATCCGCTGAACTACAATCCGCTGCGCCACGTGCTCGAACAGTCGATCGACCTTGATGCCCTGCGGATGGCGCGCTGTCCGGTCAAGCTCAACATCTGCGCGACCAATGTGCGCTCCGGCAAGGTCAAGGTGTTTGCGAACGACGAGATCTCGATCGACGCGGTGATGGCCTCGGCCTGCCTGCCGTTCCTCTTCCAGGCCGTCGAGATCGACGGCGAGGCCTATTGGGACGGGGGCTACATGGGCAATCCCGCCATCTTTCCACTGATCTACGGCTGCGACACGCCGGATGTGCTGGTGGTGCACATCAATCCGCTCGAACGCGCCGAACTGCCCCGCACGGCGTCAGAAATATTAAACAGAATCAATGAAATAAGCTTCAACTCCTCGCTCCTGCGCGAGATGCGGGCGATCGCCTTCGTCACCGAGCTGATTGACTCGGAGGCCAGCAAGGGTCTCGGCCTCAAGCGCGTCTTCGTGCATGGCATCTTCGACGACGAGACGATGAGAAGCCTCAGCGTTTCGAGCAAGCTCAATGCCGACTGGAGTGCTCTGGTCGAGTTGCGCGACCGCGGCCGCCAGTGCGCGGAGGACTGGCTCGCAGCCAACTACGACACCATAGGAAAGCGCTCGAGCATCGATATCCGGGAACGCTATCTCTAGTTTGCGCCATTCCAACCCTCGCGGCGTCGCAAGCGCGGCTGTGGTCTTTCCAGCCCCCGAACGGCCCGACTGCCCCCCGAAAGGGGGGCTTTTTTCGTCGCGGCCGGAGCCGGACGGCGAATAGTCCGGGCCTATCGAAACCATGCCCCAACAGCATTTCAAACCGCACCCCCGCTCTGCCAAGCTTCTCGGTATCAGGTCGATGTCCGACCTGAACAACCGGGTTCAGGAGATGTTCACAATGATCAGCACTCGCACGCTCATCGGTTCCGCACTGGCGGCCATCGCCTCCGTTTCGGCGTCCCCGGCGTCCGCCGGACCGGCGGCCCAGCCCGATTTCTCGTTCGAGAAATGTTACGGCGTCGTCAAGGCCGGGCAGAACGACTGCCAGACCGCAACCCATTCCTGCGCGGGCACCTCGACGATGGACGACCAGGCCGACGCCTGGATCTACGTGCCGGCCGGCACCTGCGGAAAGATCGCCGGGGGCAGCAACACCCCCAAGGCCTAAGCACCTCCAGCTTCATACGACAGGAAGGAGCACACCGATGCCCAAGACGTTCCCAACCCTCCCGGTGCCATGCGCTGCGGGCATCGGCCTCCGCTCGAGACACATTGCCGAGATGATAGCCCGCACGCCGGCTGCCGGCTGGCTCGAGGTCCATGCCGAGAACTACATGAACCAGTCGGCCGCCGCCGATGCGCTGGAACAGCTGCGGGAGATCTATCCGCTTTCGGTGCACGGGGTCGGACTGTCGCTCGGAAGCGCCTCCGGCCTCGACCAGGCCCACCTGGAGCGGCTGCGCCTCGTCTGCGAACGCTTCCAGCCGGCGATCGTGTCGGAACACCTGGCGTGGAGCGCCGCCGACGGCGCCTACCTCAACGACCTGCTCCCGCTGCGCTACGACGACGAGGCGATCGCCATCGTCTCCCGCAATGTCTCACAGGTGCAGGACGCGCTGAACAGACAGGTACTGATCGAAAACCTGTCCGCCTATCTCGCATTTGCGGACTCCACCATGAGCGAGGCCGAGTTTCTGACCGAGCTCGTGAACCGAACCGGATGCGGCCTGCTGCTCGACGTCAACAACGTCTACGTTTCCGCAAGAAACCTCGATTTCGACGCCGTGGCCTTCATCGACGCCTTGCCCGCCGCGGCTATCGGCGAAATCCACCTTGCCGGGCATGCCGTCAACGAGGCGGACGGCGACATCATCCTAATCGACGACCATGGATCGCGCGTGCCGCCCGCGGTCTGGTCGCTCTATGCCCATGCCGTCCGCACGATCGGCCCGCGACCGACGCTGATCGAATGGGACACGGACGTCCCGCCGCTGCAAGTGCTGCTGGGCGAGGCGATGTGGGCCGACATGCTGGCCAGTCGCGTCGTTTTCGAAGAACGCGCGGCGCCGCCGGCCGTCCCGATGCCGTCCCGCTGCTTCGAGGCGATGCTGCAGCCTCGGCACGCTGAGGGCGCGGGCATCCATTTCCCGACGCTTGCGGCGGTGGCAGCCCTGCGCGCAGCGTGCCGCGGCTGCAGCCCGGACCAGGAGCGGAGGACCGGCCATGTCCTCCATTGACACCATGCAGCGCCTTGTCGCGCGCGCGGTCCTGACGACCGAGCCCGTCGATGTCCTGCCGCTGCTGGCGCGGGGTCGGTTCGATCCCGCACGGCAACTCGCCATCTACCGGAACAACACCCGCGCCTCGCTGACCGCGACGCTGAAAGCGGTGTTCCCGGTGACGGTCCGGCTCCTCGGCGAAGGCTGCTTCGACTATGTCGCCGCAAGCTTCATCGGCAACCATCCGCCGCACGAGCCGCGACTGTCCCGCTACGGCGCAGACCTTGCATCCTTCCTGGCCCGCTTTCCGGCTACGGCCGCAATGCCCTTCGTGTCCGAGACGGCGCGTCTGGAGTGGAGCATTGCCGAGGCGCTGCATGCGCCGCTGCGACGGTCCTGCTCCCTCTTCGAACTCTATGACGGGCTTGCAGGCGGGTCGTTCGCGCTTCTCCTGCAACCATCGCTGCGGGTTGTTCTGTGCCGCTGGCCGGCGCTGCGGATATGGAAGGCCCACCAGCAAAACGGCGATCCGGACAGCCTCGCCGGTATCCGCCGCACGCCGGAGCGCATCGCATTGTGGCGGCATGGCGAGACCGTTCGCTTCCAGTGCCTCGATGCCGCCGAGTTCTCGCTCTGGCTCATGCTGATGCGGGGCAGGCGGATAGAGGATGCGATGGCGCGCGCCTGCCGCCACGCCCCGGAGTTCGATCTCGCCCGGGCGCTGACCAGGCTTTTCGTCGGCGGCCTCGTGGCCGGCATCCACCCCGTTAGTGCAAGCATCAATCAAGAGGAGGAAATGTCATGAGCACAACGCAAATCGCACCGATGAGTGCCTCCAGGACCGTTGTCCGGCTTCACCAGACGATCGTGCACTGGGCGTCGGCCTTGCCACTGTCGATCGTACAGTTCTCGGCGCGGATCGCGCTCGCCCAGGTCTTCTGGCAATCTGCCCAGACCAAGCTCGCCTCCTGGCCGGTGACGGTTCAGCTTTTCGCCCTCGAGTATCGCGTGCCGCTGCTCGAACCGGGGCTTGCGGCCGCGCTGGCCACCGCTGCGGAACTGAGTGGCGCCGTGCTGTTGGCGTTCGGGCTGTTCGCACGTCTGGCATCGCTCATGCTTCTGGGCGTGGTCGCCACGATCCAGATCTTCGTCTATCCGGGCCATTGGGCCGAACACCTAATGTGGGCCAGCCTCCTGCTGCTGGTCCTGTCACGTGGCGCTGGCCTTCTCTCCGTCGATCATCTGGTCGCCCGCCGCGTTCGGGCCGGAGGCTGAGCGATGTGGAGGGAGCGCATCGAAGAACCAGCCGCGGTCTGCACCGTGGCCGGTCAGGATCGGAAGCAGGAACGACCGCGCATCGTCATCCTCGGCGCCGGTTTCGGCGGCCTGAACGCGGCGATGGCGTTGCGCCGTGCCCCGGTCGAGGTGACGGTGATCGACCGCCGGAACTACCATCTGTTCCAGCCGCTCCTCTACCAGGTCGCGACGGCGGGGCTGTCTCCGGCACAGATTGCGATGCCGATCCGGCGCATCCTGTCCCGGCAGAGGAACGCCACCGTACTGATGGACAAGGTCGAGGCCGTCGACGTGGCGCAGAAGTGTGTCCTGACCGGCAACCGGCGCATCGCCTACGACTATCTGATCATCGCGACCGGGGCGCGCCACACCTACTTCGGCAATGACGGATGGGCAGAGCACGCCCCGGGCCTGAAGACCATCGGCGATGCAACCGCGATCCGCTCCCGCGTCCTTTCCGCCTTCGAGCGGGCCGAGGTGACCGACGACCCGCAACTGCGCGAACGGCTGCTGACCTTCGTCGTCGTCGGCGGCGGGCCGACCGGCGTCGAACTCGCCGGCGCCATCCTGGAACTGGCCCGCAAGGCCATCGTCCACGATTTCCGGCACATCGATGCCGCGTCCGCCCGTGTCGTGCTGGTCGAGGCAGGCGAGCGGATCTTGCCGACCATGCCGCCGGCCCTGTCGGATAAGGCCCAGACCCAGCTAAAGGAACTCGGCGCCGAGGTTCAACTCGGCAATGCCGTGGCCGAGTGCAGCGACAGTGGTGTTCGGCTCGCCGACGGCACGGAGATCGCCTCCGCCTGCGTCCTCTGGGCAGCCGGCGTCATGGCGTCCCGTGCCGCCAGGTGGATCGGCGCCGAGGCCGACCGTGCCGGCCGGGTCAAGGTGGACGACCGCCTCAATCCCCCCGGTCGCCACGACATTTTCGTGATCGGCGATACCGCCGCGGTGGTCGATGCGGCCGGGCGTTCCGTCCCCGGCGTGGCGCCGGCGGCCAAACAGATGGGACGCTACGCCGGCGCCGCCATTCTCGAGCACCTCGCCGGCCGGCGGCCGGCACCCTTTAGATATCGCGACTTCGGCAACCTCGCCACCATCGGCCGCAAGGCAGCGGTTGCCGACTTCGGCCGCACGCGGCTCTCCGGCTACCCGGCATGGCTCGTCTGGAATTTCGCTCACCTCTGGTTCCTGGTCGGCTTCCGCAACCGGCTCGTCGTCTTTCTCGACTGGGCCTTCGCCTATATCCGGTACGATCGCAGCGCCCGCCTGATCACCGGTAAAGACGACGGCTAGCGCCATGTACCGCCCGAAGCTCGCCCAGGTCGTCGTCGTTCTGCTGCTGCTCGCGGTCCTGTCGACCGCAGTACTGGTCCACCTGACCTGGCAGCGCACCGCAAGCAGGAGCATCGAGGAAATTGTCGCAAGCCTCGACATGCAGACGGCAGGTTCCGTGCGGAACGAACTGTCCTCCACGCTCGCGCTGGTCTCGAGCACCGCGGAGATCGTCCGGTCCATCTTCTTTCAGGGAGCAATCAGGACCGAGGACGAGGTGAAGCGGGAGTTCCTCTTCCTCTCGCTATTGCGCGAGCAACCGGCGATCGCCTGGATCGGTTTCGGGTTTCCCGACGGGCGCTTCTTCGGCTCGCACGCAGCGCCGGACGGCCGGATCGAGATGGTCGAAATTGGCCCGGGCGCGCCGGACAAGCCTCGCGCCCTTCGTCGAGACCTCTACCGGCCGATTCCCGGCGACATCTTCTTCCAACAGCGGGTCAAGGCCGAGAGCGTTTATGTCACGCTCGGCGCGCCTTGGTATCGCCGCGGAAAGGACAGCGAAGGGTCGGTCTGGACGGTTGCCAACGTGTTGCCGAACGGCTTCGAGCCGTCGATCGTGCTGTCGAAGCGCGTCGAGACGGTCGGCCGGTTCGCAGGCGTGGTGATGGTGGCGGTCAGCCTCGGTCGCCTGTCTCAGACCCTGCAGGCGCTCGACCTTCCCGAGGCGAGCCAGGCGTTCGTACTCGACCGGCAGGGCCTCGTTCTGGCTTCGTCGCGCCCTTCGGACGGCGTCATGGCCGTGCACTTTTCCGACTTTCCCGCCTCCGATGCCATTGCCGCGGCCACCGCGGAGGCAGTGGCGTCGCACGGTGACGATCCGCTCCGCACGGTCGTGCGAAGCGCCACCGAGGGGCCGGTCTTCGTGTCGTCGTCGCCCCTTCCGTTCGAAGGCTGGAGACTGGTCATGGCCACGCCCCGATCGACCTTCGCCCGCGGCATCGACGAGAACATCAGCCGCATCGCCATTATCGTGCTCGTCATCGCAGTCCTGGCCGGCGGCACGGCTGTCATCGTCGCCAATCTGCTCTTTGCCCGACCGGTCGCAAGGCTGGCGGCCCAGTTGCGCGCCGTCGAGCGCTTTTCGCTTGCGGGCATCCGTCATCACCCGACCTTCCTGTCCGAGCTCAACGACTTCTCCCAGGCCCTGAAGCGCATGTCGGTCGGGCTGTCGGCGTTCGCGCGCTACATGCCGCTCGATGTTGTGCGACCGCTGGTCGAGGGCAGCATCGAGGCGAAACCCGGCGGCGTGCTGGGCGAGATTACGGTAATGTTTGCCGATCTGCCGGGCTTCACCGAATTGACTGAGCGGCTCGGGCCCGGCGTCGAGCCCCATCTGACCCGATTTCTGACGATCGCGGTCGCGGCCGTCCATGCCGAGGGCGGGACCGTCGACAAGTTCATCGGCGACGCCATCATGGCGATCTGGAACGCCCCCGGACGGCAGGAGGATCACGCCGCGCGCGCCTGCCGCGCGGCCGTTGCCATCCGTTCGGCCATGCATGAAGGGCCGCCGGGCGCTTCCAGGAACGGCGCGGTTCGCGTGCGGATCGGCATCAACAGCGGCATGGCCCTGATTGGCAACATCGGTTCGGCCGAGCGCCTGAGCTACACCGCGATTGGCGACACGGTGAACGTCGCCAGCCGGCTCGTGGATGTGGCGAAGCAGCGCGGTGTGGAGATAACGCTGAGCGAGGCGACCCTGCAGAGGCTCGGCGCGGGCTTTTGCACGAGGTCCCTCGGCCGGGCCGAGGTCCGTGGAAAGGCGGAGCCCGTCGGGGTGCACACCATCGACGGACCGCAGGACACTTCTCAAGGAGGGTGCAATGGAAATGGCGACAGCTACGGTGGCCATGCTCGCCTGCATGCAGCTCAAGCATTTTCTCGCTGACTATGTACTGCAGCCCGCCTGGATTTTGCGCGGCAAGGGCGACTTGCGCATGGTCGGCGGCTATGTCCACGCCGCAGCCCATGCCCTCGGCAGCGCTCCCGCGCTGATGATCGCCGGCGCCGGGCCTGCGCGGATCGTCATCCTGGTGCTCGCCGAATTCGTCGCCCACTACCTCATCGACTTTGTGAAGGCGCTGGCTTCCCGTCGCAGTTGCTCCGATTCCAGCAGGCGTAGCTTTTGGGTCATGCATGGCGCCGACCAATTGATGCACCAGCTCACCTATGTGGCACTGATCCTGGCCGTGCTGGCATGAACGCAGGATAGCGGGCTGAGGACACATTCTGTCGTGCGGCAAGGCGCAGCGATCACGACGTGAGACCACCGGGCCGGCGCCAGCGTGCGCTTCGGCCATCACGGCAAGGATCCAAGGAAGCATCGCCAGTCCGCGCTACTCCTCGCCGGCGTCCGGCTGCCTTTCCCGCAGGGCGCGCAAACCGCGCCGGGCGACCTTTTCGTTCAGCGTGCGATGGGGAATGCCGAGGCTTGCCGCCGCCCGCGCAGTGTTGCCGTCGCTCTTTCGCAGGGCCTCGGAAATCAGGTTCGCCTCGAATGCGGCCAACCGGTCAGGCAGTGCCAGGTTTCCGGGGACCGTTTCCTTGTCCTCGGCGGGTCCGGCCAGTGCCTCCAGGCCAAGGGCAAAACGCTCGGCCCGCGCTTTGAGCTCACGGACGTTGCCACGCCACCGCTCCTCGCACAGACGGGCGATCAGCTCGGGCGGAAGCGGGCGCTCGGCGCGACCGTAGCGCCGGGCGGCAAGCGAGGCGAAATGTCCGAACAGCAAGCCGATGTCGTCTCGGCGTTGCCGCAGCGGCGGAATGCCAACCTCCACGGTAGCCAGCCGGTAGTACAGATCCTCGCGAAACCGGCCGGCGGCAATATCGCCGGACAGATCGCTCTTGGCCGCGGCAACGATGCGCACATCGACCGGCCGCAGGCGGTTTTCCCCGAGCCGCTCGATCAGCCTCTCCTGGAGCACCCGCAGGATCTTTGCCTGGAGGCCGAGCGGCATCGATTCGATCTCGTCGAGGAAGATGGTGCCGCCGGCCGCATGTTCGAACTTGCCCTCTCGCTCCGAGATGGCGCCGGTGAAGGCGCCTTTCGCATGGCCGAAGACCTCGCTTTCGAAGATGCTCTCCGGCAGTGCGCCGCAGTTGATCGCGACGAACGGGCCGCCCGCCCGGCTGCTCTGACGATGCAGGGCCCGGGCCACCAGCTCCTTGCCCGTTCCCGTCTCGCCGATGATCAGCACGTCGATGTCGACCGCCGCAAGCGTGGCGATGCGGCCGCGCAGATCCAGCATCGCCGGAGCGTCGCCGATGATCGCTTCCGCGCTCCCGTCTGCCCCGACAAGATCCCGCAAGCGCGCGATTTCCTGCTTCATTCGCCGCTTCTCCACGGCCTTGTCGAGCACCGAGAGCAATCGGTCGGCATCGTAGGGCTTTTCCAGGAAGTCTTCCGCTCCCTGTTTCATCGCCTGCACGGCGAGGGACACGTCGCCATGGGCGGTGATGAGGATGACCGGCACGTCACGCTTCTTTTTCACCGAGTTCAGCAGCGTCATGCCGTCAATGCCGGGCATGCGCACGTCGGTCACCACCACGTCCGGCTCCGCCTGCAGCAGCACTCGGAACGCGTCCTCCGGACGATGGTGGGCATCGACGGAAAAGCCGCTGACGGTCAACCAGTCGGCGGCGGCCTTCAACAGGTCGCGGTCGTCATCCACGAGCAGCACACGACCGCGGGTCATTGCGCGGCCTCCAGGCCGACCATGCTGCGGGTGCCCAGCGGCACCGAGATCACCGCGCATGTCCCGCCGCCCTGGGCCTCGACGAAGCGGATCTCGCCGCCGCATTCCCGGACGATGGTCGTGGCGATCGCAAGACCGAGTCCCAGCCCCTCGCCGGTAAGCTTCGTGGTGAAGAACGGCTCGGCGATCCGGTCACGGTGCTCCGGCGCGATCCCCGACCCATTGTCGATGACCGCAATATCGACGCGCCCGTCGCCCTGTGTGCGCCTGACGACGATGGAAGGGTCGGGGCGGCCCTCGACCGCATCGAGCGCATTGAGCAGAAGGTTCAGCATCGCCTGTTCGAGCTTCAGCGCCACGGCGACCACCACGGGAGAGGGCGCTTGCGCCTCGATCACCGGCGTCACGCCGACCACCCTGGCGCGCGGCATGGCGAGATCCACCACGTTGCGGATGACCGTGTCGATCACCACCTCCTCGAGGTCGGACGCGTCCTTGCGGGCGAAGGTCTTCAGGTGCTTGACGGTGCGCTGCATGCGCTTGACAAGCGAGCGGGCATCCATGAGCCGATCGCCGACCGCATTCGCCCGTTCCTGGCCAGCCAGCACCCCGGCCGTCGCCAGCGTGGCGTCGAGCGCGGCAAGCGGCTGGCTGACCTCGTGCACGATCGCCGTGGACATGCGGCCGAGCGCAGCCATCTTTTCCGAATGGATCAACCCCTCCTGCGCGCGGCGTAGTTCCGCCTCCGTCTTTTTGCGCATGTCGATCTCGCAGGCCAGGTCCTGCGTGCGCTTGGCCACCATGCGTTCGAGCAAGTCGCCCTGGCGCAGCCGCATGCGGATCAGCAGGGCGCGCTGATGGACGAAATAGAGGATGCCGGTCGCACCCAGGCAGGCGATCAGCGCTGCCAGCGCCCAGAACCCCGCGAGTTTTGCCGTATCCTCCATCCTGGTCGCAGCCAGCACCCGCCAGCCGTCCGGCTCGACGGGGGCGAATTTCGCAAGCAGGTGCTGGTCTCCCTCGGCCATGCGAAGAGCCGGTTCCCCGGCCGCGTCCGCGGGGATGGGCATCCCCTCCGGCAAGATGGGCCTGGTCGCCATCAGGTCGGCGCCGTCATAGGTTCGCTCCTCGGCCAGGCGCGCGGTAGCCTCCGCGCTGAGCGGGGCCAGTGGCCGGTACTTCCAGTCCGGGTTACCGGAGAGGAAGACAATGCCCCAGCGGTCGGCGATCGCCGTCTGCACGCCTGCGGCCTCCCAGGTCAGTTCCAGCGGCAGCAGATCCGCCTTGACCACGACGACGAGGGCCGGCTTGCCGGCTATGTCGATCCGGGAGGCGAGAAAGTATCCCGGCTTTCTGGTCGTTACCCCGATCGCATAGTAGCGTCCGGCGCCGTCGCGCAAGGCGTTGCGAAAATAGGGGCGGAAGCTGTAATCGTGTCCGACGAAGCTCTCGGGCGTCGCGTGGTTGCTTGCGGCGAGCGTGATGCCGCGCTCATCGAGCACGTAGAGTTCGGCCGGTCCGGCCTGCCTGACGATCGATTCCAGATAGTCGTTGGCCGCCGCCAGCTGCGCCGCGCCTGGTTCGCCCCCTGCCAGCGCCCGGATGCGCGCATCCTCGCCGACGACGGCGGGCAGGTAACGAAAGCGCTCGACTTCGGTCCTGATCGCCCGGTTGGTCAGGACGAGGCTGCGCTGGAGCTGGCTCTCCAACGCCCCGATCGCGACACCGCTCGCCAGGTAATATGCGACGAAGGGCACGACAAAGGTCACGACCAGCATGGCGACGGTGATGCGACCGATGGCACGCGTCATTCTCGGTTCAATCCGGCTCTGGGTCCTCTCATCCATTGACTCTAGCGTCACTTCCACACCGGGAGAACAGGAGAATCGCACGTCATTTCGGCCGATGTCATCTCGGTCTATCGTTGCTGTCCGGCCGCGGGTTGCCCGGCGGCACAAGGCCGAAGCACCACAGGCTCGCCGCGGCGCCCGCCGATTTCCCGGCAACCGTTCGCATCGCAGAGCGTCCAGCCGGAGAGTGTCGCCCCGGAAGCCGCCAGCACGAGTTCGGTCAGCGGCGGCAGTTGCGGCTCCCACACCCACCAGCCCCCCTCCCGGCGCGCATTTTCGCCAGGCTCCATGCCGGCGCCCGAGCCCTTCACCCGCGCTTGCTGCAGGACCAGGCCTTCCTCCGTCACCGTCCAGCGCTCCTGCCACTCGGTCTTCTCCACCGAGTGGACCCAGCCGAGGGTGAACAGGCCGGCGGCAACGGCGATGGACTTGCCGCCGGCGATGCAGAGCATCAGGCTCATGCCGGTCGTGGTCTCGACGCCGACTGCGCGAGCTTCGCCGCGCGCGCCTTTCTCCAGATCAGGGCGACGAAGGCGGCGCCGAGCGCAAAACCGATCTCGTCCGTCAGCGGCAGGGCTACGAGCAGCGTAAAGGCCGCGGCGGCCGCGAGCGCCCGGTCGAACATCGCAAGCGGCACGGCGGCGAAACCGATCACGGCTGCCCCCCAAAGCCCGATCGCCAGCCCCGTCTTGATGACGATGTAGGCGACTGCGGCGGGATAGCCGAGGGCAGCAGCGACCGGGCCGCCGTCCTGGAGCATCAGCGCCGGCGAATACACGGCCATGAACGGGATGACAAATCCGGCGGCTGCGACCTTGACGGCCTCGAGCGAGATCCTGAGGCCGCTTTCGCGGGCGATCGGAGCAGCGGCAAAGCAGGCGAGAGCGACGGGCGGCGTCAGGTCGGCAAGGATGCCGAAGTAAAACACGAACATGTGGCTGACGATGAGCGGCACGCCAAGCTCGAGAAGGGCCGGACCGGCGATCGAGGAGGTGATGATGTAGTTCGGGATCGTCGGGATGCCCATGCCGAGCACGAGACAGGTCACCATGGTCAGCAGCAACGACAGGAACAGGCTCTTGCCGCCGACCGAGACGATGAACTGGCCGAAGGTGTTGGCCGCCCCCGTCAGCGTCATCGTGCCGATGATGATGCCGACGAGCGCGCAGGCGATCGCCACCGGCAGCGCGGTCTTGGCCCCTTCCGCCAGCGCATCGCGGCAGACCGCGAGTGTCTCCCGTCCGCCCTGCCGGAAGGCATTGGCGAGGATCAATAGCGCCAGCGCTGCGACGACGACCTCGATGCCGAACTGGAAGAAGGCGGCGGCGACGAGGCCGAGGCCGATCCAGAAGATCACCCGGACCGCCGTCGAGGGGAGCCCGAGCGCGACGGAGCTGCCGAGGATCAGCAGCGTCGTGAAGCCGAGGCCGACCGTGCCGGCAAACAGCGGCGTGTAACCGGAAAAGAGCAGCCAGACGAGCGTTGCAAGCGGCAGGAGCAGGTACCAGCCCCTGGTAATCGCCGCCCGGGCCGAGGGCAGCTCGGCCTTCGGCAGGCCGAGCAGTCCGCGCTTGCCGGCCTCCAGGTGCACCATCCAGAAGGCCGAGGCGAAATAGAGCATCGCCGGAATGAGCGCGGCCTTGACCACTTCGTGATATTCGACGCCCAGGGTCTCGGCCATGATGAAGGCGACCGCGCCCATGACCGGCGGCATGATCTGGCCGCCCATCGAGGCCGTGGCCTCGACGCCGCCGGCAAAGGCGGGACGATAGCCGAACCGCTTCATCAGCGGGATGGTGAACTGGCCGGTGGTGACGACGTTGGCCACGCCCGACCCGGAAATCGTGCCCATCAGGCCGGACGAGATGATCGACACCTTCGCCGCCCCGCCGCGCCGCGCGCCGACGAGGCTGAGCGAGACGTCGTTGAACAGCTGGATCATGCCGGCCTTTTCCAGAAAGGTGCCGAACAGGATGAAGAGAAAGATGTAGGTCGCCGAGACCAATGTCGGAATGCCGTAGATGCCCTCTGTTCCGTAGGCCATGTGATCGATGACCTGGGAGAAGTCGTAGCCGCGGTGGTTCAGCGGCGAGGGCAGGTATTCGCCGAACAGGCAGTAGCCGAGGAAGATGCCGGATATGATCGGCAACGCCGGTCCCATCAGTGTCCAGGCGGCCGCAAAGACGACGCCGATAGCGATCACCCCGAAGACGACGTCACGCGGAAGCGGATCGCCCGCGCGCACCAGCAGGTCCGCGTATTCGTAACACTGGTAGAAGGCGACGGCCGCCCCCAGCAGCGACAGCCCCCAGGCGATGGCGCGCACCGGCACGCTCTTGCCCGACATGGCGGCCAGCAGCGGGAAGATCAGCACCGTGACAAAGCCCACATGGATCGCGCGCACGAGCTGGCTCGGCGGGTCGAGCAGGTGGGCGGCGGTGGCAATCTGGAAAAGCGAAAACAGAAAGGCGATCGCAAAGAGCAGGCGTCCTTCCGGCGTCGCGGGAAAAGCGCCTGCGAGCGCGTCATGCTTGCTGAGGTCGACGGCCGTAGCGTCGGTCGGTCCATTGGTTTCGTGCATCATTTCCTCCCATGCCACCTGCGTGTGCAGGCGCCATGCGGCGGTCCTCGTCCGCCGCATGGCTGTCCCGTGCCGTCAGAGCAGCCCCTTTTCCTTGTAGTAGCGCTCGGCGCCCGGATGCAGAGGAACCGGCATGCCCTTGGTGGCGTCCTCAAGGCTGATCTTCTCGGCCGCCTTGTGCGCGGCCACCATGGCCGGGAGGTTCTCGAAGAGTTGCTTGGTCATCTCATAGGCGGTCTCGTCGGAGACCTCCGAGTGGGTCACAAGGAAGTTGACGACGGCGACCGTCGACACATCGCTGTCCTGGCCCTGGTAGGTGCCGGCCGGCACGGTTGCGGCGATGTACGGCGCGCCCAGCTTCGTTGCGATCTCTTCCGGTACGGCCACCATCTGCACGTCGAGCGACGTCGCCAGGTCCTTGAACGACGAGACGCCGAGACCGGCCGACTGCAGCGTCGCGTCGAGCTGGCGGTTCTTCATCAGCTCAACGGATTCGGCAAACGGCAGGTACTCCGTCTTGCCGAGGTCGTCATAGCTCATGCCGGCCGCGGCAAGGATAGCGCGGGCATTGAGTTCCGTGCCGGACTTCGGCGCGCCGACCGACAGGCTCTTGCCCTTGAAGTCGGCCAGCGTCGTGACGCCGGAATCCTTCGAGGCCATGATCTGGATATAGTTGGGATAGATCGCGGCAATGCCGCGCAGCTTGTCGAGCGGCGCCTTGAAACCGGCTTCCGTGTCGCCTTCCCAGGCCAGCTTGACCGAATCGCCGAGCGCAAAGGCGATTTCGCCTCGTCCCTGCTGCAGCAGGTTAAGGTTTTCGACCGATGCCTTGGTCGCCTGAACCTGGGTACGCGCGCCATCGATCTTCTCGCCATAGATCTTCGACAGGGCGACACCGAGCGGATAGTAGACACCGGACGTGCCGCCGGTCAGGACGTTGATAAACTCCTCAGACCGCGCAGTCGTGGCCGACGCGGCAATGGAGATGCTGGCGAGCGCCGCGATCGCGACGCGCTTCATGACATGGTTCATGGAATTCCTCCCGTTCTGCATCTTGACGCGGTCTCTTCCACCCGCGCCATGGACATGATTGCAAGTGTCGGGCCAAATTCAAACCATTGATTTATCTGGCGGCCGAGAATCATCGGCGGGAACTCAGGCAATGTTTTGCCACGCATCGGCGGCGCTCCGGCAAGTTCTTGCCGGCGCGACCGTGGCACAGCGCCCGCTTCTGGGTCACGTCAGCGCCTTCATCACCCCGCACGGTGCACGTGGTCGCCGACCGAAGCCTTGGAGGGCAGGAGCAGTCGCATCGCGTTCAGCGTCACCAGAACCGTGGCCCCCGTGTCGGCAAAGACGGCGATCCACAGGCCCGTCACGCCGAGCACGGTGGTGACAAGGAAGACGGCCTTCAGTCCGAGCGCGATCGCGACGTTCTGGCGGATATTGGTCATCGTCGCCCGGCCGAGTGCGATCGCGCGGGCGACATCCAGCACCCGGTTGCCCATCAGCGCCACGCCAGCCGTCTCGCGCGCAAGGCCGGTGCCCGACCCCATGGCAATGCCAACGCTGGCTGCGGCCAGCGCCGCCGCGTCGTTAATGCCGTCGCCGACCATTACCGCGCGGCGCCGCGCGGCCAGCGCCCGCAGCGCCTCAAGCTTTTCCGCCGGCAGCAGCCCACCGCGCGCATCGTCGATGCCGAGCACCCGGCCGATCGCGGTGGCGGTCACGGGATGGTCCCCGGAGAGCATGACCGTCTCGACGCCAAGGGCCTTCAGCGCCCGGACGCCGTCCTCGGCGTCGTCGCGCGGTTCGTCACGCAGCCCGACGACACCGATCGCCTGCCCATCGGCAACGACGACGGCGATCGTGTTCCCGGCTTGCTCCAGGGCCGTGATCTTCACGGCCAGTGCCGGACCGATCGCGCCTTCCTCCGCGGCAAAACGCGGTGCGCCGACGAAAATCCTCCGTCCGTCGACCTGTCCGGAAACGCCGCGACCGGCGAGCGTCCTCACACCGGCGGCGAAAGCGTGTGAAAGACCGCGCCGTTTCGCCGCTGCGACGATGGCCTCGGCCAGCGGATGGCTTGACCCCGTCTCGACCGCCGCGGCCAGTGCCAGCAGGCTGTCTTCCGATCCTTCGGACGCATGAACCTCCGTCACGGCGGGACGGCCCCTGGTCAAGGTGCCGGTCTTGTCGAAAGCGACGATGTCGGCCCTTGCCAGCATCTCCAGCACCACACCACCCTTGACGAGGATGCCCGCGCGCGCGGACGACGTCAGTGCCGAGGCGATCGCCGCGGGCACCGAGATCACCAGCGCACATGGGCAACCGATCAGCAGCAGCGCCAGACCGCGATAGATCCAGGTATGCCAGTCACCGCCGTACAGGAGGGGAGGGGCGAGGGCGACGGCCAGGCCGAGCGCCGCGACGAGGGGCGTGTAGATGCGGGCGAATCCGTCGATGAAGCGCTGGACCGGGGCCTTGGCATCCTGCGCCTCCTCCACCAGCGCGACGATGCGGGCGATGGTGTTGTCGGCGGCAACCTTCTCGGCCCGGATCTTCAGCATCGCGTCGAGCGTGACCGATCCGGCAAAGACCCGCTCGCCCGGCCCGCGCGAGACGGGGATGCTCTCGCCGGTGATCGCCGCTTCGTCGAGATGGGCGCGCCCTTCGACCACCTCGCCGTCCGCGGCGACGTGATCGCCGGGCCGGGCCAGCACCACGTCGCCGGGACGAATCGTCGAGACCGCGACCTCACGCACGATCCCGTCCTCCTCGACGAAGGCGCGATCGGGAACGAGCGAGGCCAGCGCCTCGATGCCAGCGCGGGCGCGCCCGGCGGCATAGCCCTCCAGCACCTCGCCGGTGGCGAACAGGAAGACGACGACGGTCGCCTCGGCCGGTTCCCCGATGAGGACGGCGCCGACGACGGCGATGGTCATCAGCATCTCGATGGTGAACGGTGCACCGGCCAGAGCGGCGGCAACCGCCCGGCGTGCGACGGGAACGGCGAGAAGGACAGCCGCCGCGACAAACAGGTAGTGACCGAACTGCGGCGACAGCCAGCTGACAGCGAAAGCCGCCGCGCTGACGAGGCCACCGGCAAGCGCATGCAGGCCCTTCCAGGTCCGCCAGAATGCGACCCGCTGCGGCCGCGGGGCAGGACTGTCGTCGACCAGCAGTTCCGCACCATAACCGAGGCTCTCCAGCGTGCGGCAAACGGCCGATGGTCCCGTCTGGCCCTGGTCGAGTTCAACGGACAGCAGCTCTCGTGCGAGCGAGACGCGGACGTCCGACACTCCAGCCAGGCCGGATACCGCGGTGCGGATCGTGCTGGCGCAGCTGGCGCAATCCATTCCCGAAACGCGAAAACGAAGATGGCGATCGCCCGCCCCCAGGTCGCTCGGGCGGTGCGCCCTTCCGGCCGCGCAACCGGCGACATCAGATGCCAGTCCTGTCGGCACAGCCACGCCATTGAGACCGTGGTCATGGTCGCAGCAGCCGCCATGCGCGGTATCCGGCAGAGGTAAATCGTCGCCGGCGGGCCCGGATCGCGGCTTGCTGTGCTGGTCGTCCATTGCAAATCTCCCTGATTTGCATCACCTATAATTCCTGTAGTGACTATAGGTTCAAGCGGAAAATCCCATGGAACGCGTCTTTTCGATCGGCAAGCTCGCCGAGGCCAGCGGGGCCAAGGTCGAGACCATCCGCTACTACGAATCGATCGGGTTGCTGCCGGCGCCGGAGCGCAACGCAGGCAATCAGCGCCGCTATGGCGCGCGCCACTATGACAGGCTCGTCTTCATCCTGCACGCCCGCGATCTCGGCCTTTCGATCGAGGCCATACGCCAGCTGATCCAACTCGCGCAGCATCCCGACCTGCCGTGCCACGAGGCTGACGAGATCGCCAGCCGCCAGCTGGACGACGTTCGCCAGCGGATCGCGCGGCTAAGGCTGCTCGAAGCCGAACTGGAACGGACCCTGTCGAGCTGTGGTCATGGCACCATTGCCGATTGCAAGGTGATCGAGGCGCTGGCGCAGTGCGGCGCCTGTGAGCGGCACCATCGCCCACCCCGCTGAAGTCTGCAGCAGTGCGGCCGGCCTGCGGCCTACAGCGACGACATCGCTGGCGTTGGAGGCTTCGGACGCAGAGACCCGTCGGCTGATCGATACGCTGAAACGCTGGGATCCGGAAACACCTTCCTAGCGGCGGCGGTGACCGTGGCGCGAACTGTGGCAGCAGGTCAACCCGCAACATGAGAGTGAGGGCAGTTTCGCTGCCAACCGGCGCAATGATCGACCTTGCCAGACGGCAAGGTCACGCCATTGTCTGCTGGCTGCGCTTCACAGCCGCGGGGCGAAAGCTGTCAAGCTGACCGTGAATGATCTGCTTGAAGTCGACCAGCATCATCTCCGCCTCGTCCGCGGGAAGCGTGATCGCCAGCCGCACCATGCTGCCGGCCAGTTGGAACAGCAAAAAGACGAGCCGCCCGAAACGCTCGCGGTCGCTCTCCGCCAGGAGGTGGCGCGACATCGCACAGAACAGATCCGCCTGCCGACGGGTCTCGACGATATCCATGTTTTGCAGCTCCTTGTCCGCCTGGATGGCGTTGAGGAGATCCTGAATTGCGGGATCGCCGGCGACGCGCAGATAGTAGCCGTCGAGGATCGCGTCGGCTGCATCGCGGACCCCGGCCAGATCGCACACACCACAAAGGCTGGATTCGATGCCGCCCCGGGTTGCGGCGCTGTACTGCTCGTACAGCATGGCGATGATCGCCGACTTGTTCGGGAAATATTGATATACGGAGGCGATCGGCCCGCCGGTGAGCGAAGCCACCTCGCGCATCGTCATGCCGTCGATGCCCTTTTCGCCGATCAGGGCCATCGCGACCCGTAAGATTTCCTCGACGCGCTCGCGGCTGCGTTCCTGCTTGGGCTTGCGTCGCAGGCGCTGCTCGAGATCGCCGGCATCTGCCATCATGCCCCTTATTCCTCCCTTCAACGTACAACGCCGGCCAGGTGCATTGGTTCCGGACCATCAGACCTGCGCAACGCTCGGCCGCCGACCCGGAAACCGTCGCGGCCATTGTGTTTCCCGACTTGCTCTTCCCGCATGTCATGAGCCATTACGATATTTTCTCACTAAATCAGTGCAAGCTTAAGGAATATTCTCGTTTCGGCTCCGATTTTTCTCATGACGACGGTCTCGGATGGCGGGCGGAGCCCTTCGGAGCGACGCTTCATTTTTGGCGTTGACAACGGCGCCGTCAGTCATCACTTTCGCTTATCTGATCAAGTATCATATTTCCGAGGGACCGGCTTATGATACAGCGCCTGGGGCTGGCCAACCGGGACAACCTGCTTGTCGCGGCCATATCGACCGTCGACGGCATGCGTGGCGCCGGGGCAGGCGCGACGCCACTCCCGCTCGCCCAACTTCCCTTCTACAGGTTCCGGAGAATTGTCGAGCCGTTCCGGCTGACGCAGGACCGCTATGGCAAGGGACACGACCGTCTTTTCGGACTTTCAGGTCGTAGGCGCGCTCATCGCAACCCTGGTCGCCAGGCGGACCGCACACAGGGCAGCGACGATAGCACCATCGACCGCCGGCGACCCTTGTGGTCGCCGGCCGCCTTCCCGTCGCCCCGGCGGCAGCACTCCGCCCGCAGCGGGCCGCAGGCTCTGCTGGTCGAAAACGCCGTGGACAGCAGCGCATGAGCCATGGCGCGAGCGCTGCCTGGACCAACTGGTCGGGAAGCGTTATCGCCTCGACGGCAACCGTCGCGAGGCCGCGTGGCCTGGCCGAACTCGTCGATATGATCAGGACGGCTCCGGGACCCGTTCGCATCGTCGGCGCTGGCCATTCCTTTACTCCACTCGTCGAAACGGCGGGTACGATCCTCGATCTCGATCGCTTCCAGGGCCTTGTCTCTCATGACGGGGAGGCACTGCGCGCAAGCTTCGGTGCGGCCACGCGCCTCGGTGACCTGACGAAGCTGTTGCATGGCCTCGGGCAGGGGCTTCCCAATATGGGCGACATCGACAAGCAGTCGATTGGCGGGGCATTGGGCACCGCGACCCATGGCAGCGGTCTGTCGCTTGGCGCCTACCATACCCAGCTCGCGGCCCTCGAACTGGTCGACGGCCGCGGCTCGGTACGCCGTTTCACCGTCGAGCACGACCGCGAAGTGCTCGAGGCGATCGGTGTGACGCTTGGTGCCTTCGGCGCGCTCACCGAAGTAACACTGCAGAACATGCCGAGCTATCGGCTGCGCCGTCGCCGGTGGGTCGTGCCAATTGGCGAGATCCTGTCTGGCTTCGAGGTGTTCATGGCCGGCCACCGCTCGGCCGAATTCTATTTCATTCCTTTCTCCGGGCACGCATTGCTGATCGCGAGCGACCTATCGACCGCCGACGTGATGTCGCGGCCGCCCGAACAGGACGAGGAAGGCCTCGCAACGCTGAAGGCGCTGCGCAACTGGCTCGGCTGGTTTCCGATGCTGCGCCGGATCTTGATCGGCATGGCCCTGTCGCGCGTCCCGCGCGAAGATTACGTTCAGGACTGGCTCAACGTCTATGCCAGCGATCGCCGTCGCAAGTTCAACGAGATGGAATACCACCTGCCCTTCGAGGAGGGGCCGAAGGCGCTGGCCGAAATCATCGCCCTGTCCGAGCAACGCTTTCCCGAGGTCTATTTTCCGATCGAGGTGCGCGCGGTCGACGCCGACGACTTCTGGCTCAGCCCATTCTACCGGCGCAAGACTTGCTCGATCGCCATCCATCACGACGCCAACGAGAATCCGCAAGCCTTCATGACCGCGGCCGAGGCGATCTTCCGCCGCCACGGCGGCCGCCCGCACTGGGGCAAGATGCACAGCTTGTCCGCCGCCGATTTCGCCTCGATCTATCCGCGTTGGAGGGACGCCATGGAGGTGAGACGGGCCTTCGACCCGGACCAGCGCTTCATCTCACCCTACCTCGCCCGGCTTTTCGGACTGCCATGATGAAGCACGACGCCTACTTCGGCATCCTGTCGGCCGCGCTCGAGGAGGCCGGCATCCACCGCCCGGTGCTGCTGCTCGACCTCGACCGCCTTGACGCCAACCTCGCCTTTGTCCGCAACGCAATGCGCGACGGGCCGGCGCTTCGCATCGTTGACAAATCGCTTCCCTCGCTGCCGCTGCTGATGCACGTGATGGAAAGGATCGGTTCCAAAAGGATCATGACCTTTCACCTCCCGGTGACGAAGGCCGTCCTTTCCGCCTTGCCGGACGCGCACGCGCTGTTCGGAAAGCCGATGCCGGCGGCGGCCGCCGCGCAGACCTTTGCGGCCGCCGGCCCGGAACAGACGGCCAGCCTCGCCGAGAGAGTGACCTGGCTGATCGATACGCAGGAGCGGCTCGCCCAGTACGCGGTCCTCGCCCGGACGATCCGGCGACCACTGCGGCTTGCCTTCGAAGTCAACATCGGCATGCGGCGCGGCGGCTTCGAGACGCCCGGCGCGCTCGCAAGCGCCCTGCGCGCACTTGCGCGCGAAGAGCTGCTTCGTTGCGACGGGCTGATGGGATACGAGGCGCACGTCTCCGCCGTCCCCCGACTGTTCGGCGGCCCCGACGCCGCTCTGCGAGAAGCCCGCCGGAAGTTCCGAGCCTTTGTCGAGTGCCTGGCGCCGGAACAGCGCTCGATCTTGAACACCGGCGGCAGCCACACCGCGCTCTGCTATGGGCAGGAACGGACGGCAACCGATGTCTCAATCGGCACGGCGTTCCTGAAACCGGCAGGCTTCGACGACCCTGCACTATCAGCGCTTGTTCCTGCGCTGTTCATCGCCACCCCGGTGCTGAAGGTCGTCGAGCCGAGATTGCCCGGCCCGGCCTTGATCACCGGCCTCGCGCGGTTGCTCGGGCGACTTCCGCGCAAGGGCTGCTTCGTGTACGGCGGCAAGTTCATGGCCGAACCCGTGCACCCGCCTGGTCTGCGAGGCAATGCGCTGTGGGGGGAGTCCTCCAACCAGCAGATGATGGGCCTGTCCGACACTTGCAGGCTGGCGCCGGACGACTTTGTCTTCTTTCGCCCGACCCAGTCGGAGGCCGTGCTGCAGCAGTTTGGCCCCCTGCAGTTGCTGGCAGGCGGTCGCATTGTCGGGGAATGGCCGGTCCTGCCAACCGGTTGACGCAGCATGCCGCAATCGATGCCGACATTATTCAAGCGCCCTTATCATCGGCAGGACGGAGAAGCGCCCATCCGCGGCACGGCGTGTCAGTTCGCGCAGATATCCTCCGGGCGAGCGGATCTGATCGGAACGTTGCAGGATGGCGGCGATTGCCACCGCCGCGGCGGCATCGCCCATCGCCGCTCGCGCCTTTTCGTAGGCGTCCGGCGAAATTCCGAGCATCGAGCGGACCAGCGCGGCGGCCTTGATCAGTTCGGCCCAGCTCGAAATGCCGTCCTTCGCATAGGTCCCGATCTCGGGGCACGCCGCCAGCACACGTTTCAGGCTGACCGCCACCCGCTTGTGCGGCGGCTCGCCCCTATTTGCCTCCGGCTCCGCCTTGGTTGACTCATTGCCGTTTTTTTCAAATTGGGGGTCTGTATTTGAATTCTGTATATGGCGCTCGTTTTGTAAGTCATTGGCGCTCATTTCTTCGATCGAGAGCGCGTTGAGGTAGTCGTCTTCCACGCGCCGCCGCAAGTTCAGCAGTGCCGCTTTTCTGGCCTCCAGTACTTCTCTGGCCGCCGTCCGCCCCAGGCGGCCTGACGCATCGGCAAGATCGGCCTGATGCTGGCTCCAGGCACCGGGCCGCCTTTCCGACACCGCCGCCTCGATGACCTTCGCGATGTCGCGCAGATGCAGGGTCACCTCGGCCCGCAGCGCATGGATCCGCCGGGCTTCAGCGCGCGCCCGCTCCGCCTGTTCATGGATGCCGTCCGCCATCAGCGCCAGCGGCGCGAGGTCGAAGCCGAACGCCTCCTCCACCGCCCCGCGGTCGTCGCGTCGGCAGTAGCGCTTGCCATTCGGGCTGTCGCGCCGGATCAGCATGCCGGCTTCAAGGAGCAGTGCCAGGTGCCGTCGCAGCGTCGCCGGCGCCATCCCGCGCGAACGAACAGACAGTTCCGCGTTCGAGGGAAACACGACAATCGGCGCGCGCCCGTCAAGGACCTTGTCGGGATGAAAGGACAGGAGCGCATCCAGCACGGCGATCGTCCTATCCGAAAGGCCGTACGAAGCACGCGCCTCCGTCAGCGCCCGCAGCAGTTGCCACTTGTCGGCAGTGCCGGTTTCGTTGCCGCCAGCCTCCGCCGCCAGCCGCCCCTGCGTTTCCGCAACGCGTCTCTGCAGCGCGAACATGCGCGCAGTCATCCTGCCGCCGCCGAAAGGCGTCGTTGCCAGTCTGTCCGTCATCGTTGTCCCTCGCAACGAGGCAAGAGGCCGGACCGCTACGTCATGACAAAGCCATCGTGCGCTGCCCAGCAACGCCCGCTAGGGCTCCAAGCTCTTGAGCGTGAAGCCTTTTCCGCCGGTCCACAGGATACGAAGGACAACGAAAACCCTGCTCCGCAAACGGCAACGCCGCTGCGGACTCTTGACTTTGGCTGTCGGAAGTGATTCTCTCTAATTGCTACATTGAAGAGGGCTTCCGGAATGGCGACGTTTTGGAGGCCTTTTTTCTTGCTCCGATCCTTTCCCGTTTCGTTTCCATTGCGCCGGCAATGCCCCTTCGGCCCGCCGGAATCGCGTGCTAGCCGCTCCGCCCCCAGGCCTGCAGCATCAGGCCCTCGACCTCGGCGTTGACGGCGTTCATGCTTTCCATCGCCCGATCGTAGGTAGTGCGGGTAAAATTCTCCCGGCCGACCTCGTAGAGCGTCTCCTTGGTCAGGCCCGCGTCCGACACGGCGGTCGACTTGAGCATCGGCGCGGTCAGCACCCGGTCGCCGAACAGCGATCGCATCAAGCCCACGATCTGCGCCTGCGGCCCGTCGTTCGGCTCGAAGCGCGTCACGAGGTATCGCAGGAAGTCGAAATTGAGCCTTCCACCCGCCTCGCGCACGACCGAGAGCAGGTCCGACGTCATGAACAGGAACTGGTTCATCGAGGCGACGTCGAGCATCTGCGGATGGACCGTGACGATCACCGAAGTCGAGGCGCAGAGCGCAGACAGGGTCAGGTAACCGAGTTGCGGCGGGCAGTCGAGCACGACGACATCGTAGTCGTCCTCCACCGTGCGCAACGCAGCATGCACCCGGGCGAAGAACAGAGGCTGCCCCGGAGCCCCGGCCTGACGGTTGGCCAGCGCCCTCGGCGTGACATGTTCGAACTCCTGCAACTCGAGGTTGCCCGGAACCAGGTCGAGGCCGTCGAAGTAGGTCTTGCGGATGATGGCCTTCAGCGGTCGCGCCTCGTCGTCGTAACGGATGGCGCCGTAGAGCGTGTCGTTGCCATCGAGATCGAGTTCGGGCTGATAGCCGAACAGCGCCGAGAGCGAGGCCTGCGGATCGAGATCGACGGCCAGCACGCGGTAGCCGGCAAGTGCCAGGTATTGGGCCAGGTGCGCCGCCGACGTGGTCTTTCCGGAGCCGCCCTTGAAATTGGTGACGGCGATCACCTGCAGGTGTTCGCCGCGCGAACGGTCGCGCCACTTGCGATAGCTGCGCGCCTTGGCGAGGTGCCCCTTGGCCAGCGCCTGGTCGGCGAGATGCGAGCGCAGCGCGTTGATATCGGTCAGGGAATAGTATCGGCGTCCGCCCGGTCCGGTCTCGGGCTGCGGTCCTTCCCCCGCCAGCGACAGCTGGCGCAAGTAGCCGTCCGAGACCCCGATCAGCCGTGCCGCCTCACCGGATGTGAAGCTTCGCAGCACCTTTGTTGCCGTCGGCGGAAAGAAGCGCTCGCGCATCGCCTTGAGCTGTGCCGACAGGATGCGAGCGTCCGCCGCGATCGCCTCGTCGGCGGCAATCTGCACATCATCCCTGATTTCCGGCATTGCCATTCGCACCCTTCCTTCGTCGTCGGAACCGTCAGGCCGCGCGGAGGCACGGCACAGTTTGTTGCGCCTCTGACCTACGTCGGCCGGTCGATCTAACAGCAAAGCCGTCAGGTAACGGCAAAAAGCAGATCAACCGTCAAATTCCGTAAGAGACGGTGTGACGATTCCCGATTTGCGTCAAGGCGTTTTTGGTTAACGAGCGGTAAACCGCCGGATGCGGAAACAGAATCTTTTCCGCAACTTACCGGCGCGGACCCAGCGTACCCGCGGTGGTGGCCCCCGCCGACAGCCGCGACAGCAGCGACAGAAATGCCTCGCGCGCCTTCGTCCCACCGAGACGGGCAGTGCAGTCGGCCTCGAAGGTGGCCTCCGCCTGATTGATCTTTCGCGCAAACGTTTCCCCGAAAGGCGTCAGGTAAAGCGCATTTGAGCGCTTGTCCTGAAGGGAAGGACGCCGCTCAATGAGTCGGCGCCGCTCCAGCGCGTTGATCAGCGGCACAAAGTTGGCGCGCTGGACACCGAGAGCGTCGGCGATCTCGGTTTGCTTGCGCCCCGGATTGGTGGCGATCAGGAGGAGGATGCCGTATTCCCCCGGCCGCAGGTCGAGCCCGGCAAACCGGGACTGGAAGCGGCGGGCCAGAAGCGCTTGCGTGCGCCGGATCTGGAATATGACGCTGTGCTCGATCGAAGACACGTCGAGCTCTTCTGCCTCAGTAAGGCCGTCTTTTTCTGCCGTTCTAGTCATGGCGCCCCACATCGCCGTCACTGCCATGGCAGGCTCCTACCAATTGCCGCGCTTGGCAATACGCAAAAGCCGCGCCTGAGACGCAGGAACGGGGATAAATAGTACTATTTACATATGTCCTTAGGCTGATGTGCCTCACACCTTTGCGTCGGTCGTGCAGCCGGAGCTTGCAAGAGGTTGCCTCCTCAAGCGAGGCCGGAGAGCCGCTGCAGCCGCTCCCGGAGCAGCCTGATCGTTTCGCTGCCGGCATTGGCGAAGGCGAACCGAAGGTAGCGTTCCTGACGGGGACCGAAATAGCTTCCGGGCAGGCAGAGGACTCCCGCCTCCTTCGCTAGCCGCTCGGCCACCGTGGTCGACGCGCTATCGGCAAAGGGATGGCTGACGAAGGCGAAATAGGCGCCGACCGCACCGACTGTCCAGCCGCCCAGACCGGACATGGTCTCGCGCAAGGTCGCCGCCCTGAGCGCGATCTCCCGACGATTCTGCTCGCGCCAGTCGGCAAGCAGGGGGATCGCCTCGGCCACGGCAGCCTGGGCGGCACGCGGCGGGCAGATCTGCACGTTGTCCATGATCTTCGCCACCTGTTCGATCACCGCCGGTCCGGCCGTGATCGCCCCGAGGCGGTGGCCCGGAATGCAGAAGGACTTGGAGAAGCTATAGAGGCCGATCAGCGTCTTCTCCCACTCCGCCTTGTCGAACAACGCATGCGGACGCAGCCCTGCCTCGGGCAGGAAGTCACGATAGGTCTCGTCCAAAATCAGCCAGACGCCGCGTGCCTGGCAGAGGTCAAACACCTGGCCGAGGAGCTCCGGCGGGTAAATCGCGCCGGTCGGATTGTTCGGCGAGACCAGCGCCAGTGCCCGGACATCCGGGGTCATGGCCGCGTCAAGCGCGGAAAGGTCCGGCAGAAAGCCGTTGCCCGGATCGCAGGGCGCAAGCCGCACGTTGATCCCCAGCATGGCGAGCGTGGTTTCCTGATTGAAGTAGTAGGGATCTGTCATCAGCACCGTATCGCCTGCGCCCGCCACCGCCACCGCTGCGCAGGTGAAGGCCTGGTTGCAGCCGGCGGTGACGTGGACATTGTCCGCAGCGAGTGCCGCGCCGTAGACGGACGCCACGTGGCCGCCATAGGCCCGGCGCAGTCGATCCTCGCCCTCGATCGGTCCATAGCCGGTGGAGGCCCGCGCGGCGGCATGCTCGCCGAGCAGCCGCAGCATCTCCGGGTGCGGCGCGTAGCCCGGCACGGCCTGCGACAGGTCGATCATCGGGCCGTAGCGGCCGTCATAGCTTCTCCCCCAGGAGAACACGGTGGGGATCGGAGGAGCGGCAAGGGCTTCGACGGCGGGGTTGAATCTGGTCATCGGCAAGTCTTTCGCAATGTGTCGTTTGTCAGGCGCGGGGCGTTCGCTTCTGCCTCGCAGCCACCTGCCGCCCGGAGGGGGCGGAGGCCGGCTGGAAGTTCTCGGTGGCGCGCATGCTGCGCCCACGCAGCAGCTTGCGCGCCGATATCTGCGGCTCGGGCAGGCTGTCCTGCTCGAGCGTGGCAAACAGCCAGTCGATGAAGACCTTGACGATCGGTGCGGCACGCACCTCCTGCCGGCTGGCGACATAGAAGGCATCGTTGGCCGGCACCGACAGGTCGAAGGGCACGACCAGTTCACCGCGCGCGATCAGGCTCGCCGCGGTGATTGTGTCGCCGAGGGCGATCCCCTGGCCATGAATGGCCGCCTCGGTGGACAGGCGTGCATCGCTCATGAAGTGCTGCGGCCCGCGCACCTGGTCGATCGCGTCGGCGGCCG
Organism: Mycoplana sp. ABR4_002; assembly: GCF_056159645.1. Lineage (NCBI taxonomy): Bacteria > Pseudomonadati > Pseudomonadota > Alphaproteobacteria > Hyphomicrobiales > Rhizobiaceae > Mycoplana > Mycoplana sp. ABR4_002. The sequence continues at coordinate 303,942 of NZ_JBSWVO010000002.1, read as the reverse complement.
CGAACCAGGCGTTCCATTCCCTTCCGTCCCGATCACCGTGCAGCAACGTATGATCGGACAAGTCGCGCACCGAGCGCAAAGGACGGCTGTTGAGCAGAGTAGGGCTTGCGATGGGAAACAACCGCAGATGGCTCCACAGCCGCGTCCAGCAGTCCGGCCAGTTGCCGTCGCCATAGAGGATCGCCACGTCAACGTCGGGGGAGAACACCTCCGCAGGGTCGTTGGAGGCGACCAGGCTGAGCTTGATTCCGGGGTACTGGTCGGTGAAGCGATTGAGCCGCGGAATAATCCAGAACGACAACAAGGCCGGCACGCAGGTGATCGTCAGCGCGCCACTGGTCGCCGGCCGCTTCATCAGCGCCGTAGCCGCGGCTATCCCACCGAAGGCTTCCGTCACCGCCGGCAACAGCAACGCGCCCTGCGAGGTCAGCTTCAACCGCTTGCCGCCACGCTCGAACAGAACCGTTTTGAGAGCGTCCTCCAACGCCCGGATCTGGTGACTGATCGCCCCGTGGGTGACGTTCAGTTCCCGCGCCGCAGCGGACACGGAACCCCGTCGCGCGGCAGCCTCGAAGGCCCGTAGCGGGTTCAGTGGCGGCAAGCGGCTCGACATGATTGCTGCGGTTTCCTTTTGTGAGCTTTTCTCACAGAAACTGCTATAACATTGTCAATTGCTTTTCCAGCCGTTTTGTAACGTAATAGTGACAACAAGGGCAGAAGCCCGGGGGAACCAGAACATTGGCAGCCAAGTCTTGCGAGGCCCCCGCGCGCGCCCACTCTGACGAAAAGCGAGGTGGATGATGTCGTTCGACGCAAGCAAGCTTAAGGCACTGCGGGAAAAATTCGGCGAAGGTCACGGCAGCGACATCTTCGATCCGGCCTTCCGCAAGGTCGCGGACAAGATATTCTCCAAGAGCGGCACCCGCCTCGCCCCCTATGCCGGCGTTCCCACCCTTCTGGCAGCACCGCACATGCCGGTGGAGGCCGAAAACCCTGATTTCGGCAACCTGCAGGTGGCGATCACCGGCGTTCCGATGGACCTTGGGGTGACAAACCGCAACGGCTCCCGCTTCGGACCGCGCGCACTGCGGACCATCGAGCGCATCGGCCCCTACAACCACGTGCTCGGCTGCGCGCCGCTGCACGACCTGCGCGTGGCCGACATCGGCGACGTCCCCTTCCGCAGCCGCTATCGGCTGGAGATGAGCCACGAGGACATCGAGAAGCGCTTCAACCAGATCGTCGATGCCGGCGTCATCCCGCTCGCCGTCGGTGGCGATCATTCGATCACCCACCCGATCATGAAGGCGGTCGGCAAGAAGCAGCCGCTGGGCATGATCCACATCGACGCGCATTGCGACACCAGCGGCGCCTATGACGGCACCAAGTTCCACCATGGCGGACCGTTCAGGAACGCCGTGCTCGACGGTGTTCTCGACCCCACCCGCACGATCCAGATCGGCATCCGCGGCGCGGCCGAGTACCTTTGGGAATTCTCCTATGAATCCGGGATGACCGTGGTACATGCCGAGGAGGTCACCGGCATGGGCATTGCGGCGATCATCGAGAAGGCGAAGGCGATTGTCGGCGACGGTCCGACCTACCTGTCGTTCGACATCGACAGCCTCGACCCGAGCTTCGCGCCCGGCACCGGCACCCCGGAAGTGGGCGGCCTTACCACGCGCGAGGTACTGGAGTTGATCCGGGGACTGAAGGGAATCAATCTCGTCGGCGGCGACGTCGTTGAGGTCGCCCCGCAGTATGACGCCACCACCAACACGGCGCATGCCGGTGCCCAGGTGCTGTTCGAAATCCTGAGCCTGATGGTGTTCAGCCCTTCCGTGACGGCAAAGGCTTGATATACAATACAAAGTGGGAACGAGCCGGCGCGGCCGCACGCTGCCCGGCATAAAAGGAGAAAAGACATGCGTGACATCCTCAACGCCAGTGTGAGCCGCCGCGGCTTGCTCGGCGCCGGCGTGGCCGGTGCATCGCTTCTGGCGATGCCCTCGATCCTGCGTGCGCAAGACAAGTCGCTGAAGGTCGGCGTCTATGGCGGCTACTTCAAGGACTCGTTCGACAAGAACATCTTCCCCGAGTTCACCAAGGCGACCGGGATCGCGATCGAATCCATCGCCGAGCCGACCGGCGAAGCCTGGCTGGTCCAGCTCGAGCAGGCCGCCAGGGCCGGGCAGGCGCCTGCGGACGTCTCGATGATGTCGCAGGTGGCCATGTTGAAGGGCCAGGCCACCGAGCTCTGGACGCCGCTCGACACCGCAAAGATCCCGAACGCCGCCAACCTGCTCGACCGCTTCGTCAACAAGTACCCCGACGGCCGCGTCGCCGGCATCGGTGCGGTGGCCTGGTACATCACGCTGGTCAGCAACACCAACGTCTTCAAGGAGGCGCCGACCTCGTGGGAAGCGCTGTGGGATCCGGCGAACGCCGACAAGCTTGGCCTGCTGGCGCTGGTCTCCAACTCCTTCCTGCTGGAAGTGACGGCCAAGACCTTCATGGGCGGCACCAATGCGCTCGATACGGAAGAGGGCATCCTCAAGGCCTTCGAAAAGCTCGCCGAGGTCAAGCCGAACGTCGCTCTTTGGTACCGCGACGAGGCACAGTTCGAACAGGCGCTGAAGTCCGGTGAAATCCCGATGGGCCAGTACTACCACGACGTCACCGGCCTTGCCGCCGCCGACGGCCATCCGGTCCGCTCCACGTTCCCGAAGGAAGGCGGCATCCTGGATTCCGGCTGCTGGGCGCTGTCGCGTGCCTCGCAGAAGGGCGAGGAGGCCCATGTCTTCATCGACTACATGTGCCAGCCGACAATCCAGGCGTCGCTGTCGCGCAAGGTCGGCACCGCGCCGACGGTCAAGCGCGAACTGCTCGATCTGACGGACGAGGAATTCGCCGCGGTATCCTCCGACATCGATCCGATCGTCCCGCGCTATGACATGTATCAGACCAAGTCCGACTGGCTGAACCAGAAGTGGACCGAACTGATCGTCGGCTGAGCGCCGAGACCTCTCATCCGACCGTGGAGCCGGCAACCCGGCTCCACGGATCCTCTCTTCCAGTGGTGGGAGGGGGGACAGGCTGAGGGGCAGATTTTCAATGAAAAGAGTTCTCGCATAGCTGCGGAGCGGAGACCCCATGTCCGGCCTGGCCCTCGACAACATCACCAAGCAATTCGGCAGCTTCACCGCGGTGAAGAATGTCAGCCTCACCGTTCCGCACGGCACCTTCGTCTGCCTGCTCGGCCCGTCAGGCTGCGGCAAGACCACGCTGATGCGCATGGTTGCCGGCCTCGACCTGCCGACAAGCGGCGCGATCAGGCTCGACAATGACGACATCACCCAGACGCCAACGCACAAGCGCGACCTCGGCATGGTGTTCCAGTCGTTGGCGCTGTTCCCGCACCTCACGGTCGGCGAAAACATCGCCTATTCGCTGCGCATCCGCGGCGCGCCGAAGGAGGACCAGGTCCGGCGCGTCAACGAGCTTCTCGCCATGATCCACCTTTCCGGCTATGCCGACCGGCCGGTGGCGAAGCTCTCGGGCGGCCAGCGCCAGCGCGTGGCGATCGCCCGGGCACTGGCGATCTCGCCGAAGCTGTTCCTGCTCGATGAGCCGCTTTCCGCCCTCGACGCCAAGCTGCGCGAGGCCATGCAGGTGGAACTGCGGCAACTGCAGCAGAGCCTCGGCATCACTACGATTGTCGTGACCCACGACCAGCGCGAGGCCATGACCATGGCCGACACCGTCGTGGTGATGAACCGCGGCGAGATCCGGCAGGCGGCCGCCCCGGTGGAGATCTACCGTCGCCCCGCCGACACCTTCGTCGCCGATTTCATCGGCATGACCAACCTGATCGACTTTGCCGTCGACAGCGCCGGCCGCGCGGACGTGCTCGGCGCGACGATCGCGGGGCTGGCGATTCCCACCGGTCTTTCCAAGGGCGTGCTGTCGGTCCGCCCGGAAGACGTCCACGTGGCGGCACCGGGCCAGGGGGCGATCAGCGGCCGGGTCACATTCGTGCGCGACCTCGGCGGCACGATCGAGACCTTCGTCGAGGCCGGGGGCAAACAGATCGTTGCAGTCTCCATGCCGCACGCCCGCCCTGACGTCCGGGTCGGCCAGGAGGTCGGCCTCCAGTTTTCGCCGGACGCCTGCGTGGTGCTGAAGTCATGAGACGCGAAGCGCCGCAGAAACTCGCCGATTACGGTCCGCTGTTCTTTCCGGCCGCGATGCTGACGGTGTTCTTCGTCGTGCCCTTCGCCACGATGATCGCCGTCTCCTTCTTCCAGCGCGACCCGGCCGGCTTCTACTCGACGGCCTTCGTGTTCGACAACTATGCCCGCTTCCTCAGCCTGTTCTTCGGCAAGGTGCTCGGCTTTTCGCTGTTCCTGGCGGTCGCGGTCGCGATCTGCTGCGTCGTCATCGCCGTGCCATTCACCTATCTGCTGTCGCGCGCATCGCGGCGCGCCCAGGTCGTCTGGCTGGTGGCCCTGCTTTCGGTCCTGTCGCTCTCCGAGGTCATCATCGGCTTTGCCTGGTCGACGCTGTTCTCGCGCACGGCCGGCATCACCAACCTCTTTGTCGCGATCGGACTAATGAGCGAGCCGGTCGCGCTGAACCCGAGCTTCGGCGCGGTGCTGACGGCAATGGTATACCAGGCGCTGCCCTATACCGTGCTTGTGCTCTATCCGGCACTTGTCCGTCTCGATCCGACGCTGACGGAAGCGGCCCGCACGCTCGGCGCCTCGCCGCTGAAGTCGTTCTTCACCGTCGTCGTGCCGGCCCTGCGCAACACGATCGTCGCGACGCTGATCATGGTGTTCATCTTCGCGCTCGGTTCCTACCTGCTGCCGCAGATCCTTGGCCGGCCGCAGCACTGGACCCTGTCGGTCCTGATCACCGACCAGGCGATCTACCAGTCGAACATGCCGTTCGCCGCCGCCATGGCCGTGTTCCTTGTCCTCGTCACCCTGGCTCTCGTCGGACTGACGCTCTTTGCCGGGCGTAAGGGAGAAACCGCATGACCGCGTTGTTTGGGCGATTCTATTTCGGTATTGTCGGCCTGTTCCTGTCGTTGCCGCTGATCGTCGTCGCCGGCGTCTCGGTCAACGAGAAGCAGACGCTTGCCTTCCCACCGCAGGGCTTTTCGTTGTCCTGGTATGGCGAGATCTTCAGCAATCCGGAATGGCGCAATGCGCTCATCGCCTCGGTTTCGCTGGCGGCCGCCTCGGCAGCGCTGGCTCTGGCGATCGCGCTGCCGCTCTCCTGGTTCTTATGGCGCCGCCACGCGCCCTGGGCCAACATCTTTCAATTGCTCGGGATCGCACCGTTCACGTTGCCGCCGGTCATCACCGCCCTCGGCATGCTGACCTTCTGGGCGACGACCGGGTTTTACGGCCAGCCCTGGACGGCGGCGATCAGCCACGCGATCTTCTTCGTCACCCTGCCGCTGGTGACGCTGTCGCTCGGCTTCTCCTCGATCGACCGTTCGCTGGTCGAGGCCGCGGCGACGATGGGCGCGGACGACCGCACGGTGTTCCGCACCGTCGTGCTGCCGCTGATCCTGCCCTATCTCGTCTCCGGCTATGCTTTCGCCTTCGTGCTGTCGCTGAACGAGTACATCGTCGCCTACATGACCGTCGGCTTCACCATGGAGACGCTGCCGATCAAGATCTTCAACGCGCTGCGCTACGGCTACACGCCGACCATGGCCTCGGTGACGATCCTGTTTGTCGCACTCGCCGCACTGATCTTCGGTCTCGTCGCCCGCTTCGGCGACCTGCCGCGCCTGCTGGGGGCGATGGCCGGCAGCGAGAAATGACGCGTCCCTGGCGCTCTGCCGAAGAGCGTCCACAAGAGGCGACGGACAGAGCCATTGGCGGCCTGCCGCCTGGAGGAGATTGGATGAAGATCGCAGCGCTGCAGATGCGGGCCGTTTCTGGCGAGGTCGACGCCAATATCGACCGGATCGCCGCGGCAGCGGCCGAGGCGGCCGCAAACGGCGCCAGGCTGCTGATCGCGCCTGAACTGGCCGTGACCGGCTACGGGGCAGGGGAGGCGTTTGCCAAACTCGCATCGCCGGCCGGAGACGTCATGGATCGGCTGGCGGCAATCGCAGCGGAGCACGGGCTTGCGATCGTGGCCGGCTTCGCCGAGAAGGATGGCGAGACCATCTACAACAGCGCGCTGTTCACTGACGGGATCGGCACGAACGCGGTCTATCGCAAGTCGCATCTCTATGGCGACTACGAGCGCTGCTGGTTCCGCGCCGAAGCGCCGTCGTCGGTGCTGGTGAAGCTTTGCGGCCTGAACCTTGGCCTGTTGATCTGCTACGATGTCGAGTTCCCGGAGAACGTGCGCCGTCTGGCACAGGCCGGCGCCGACCTCGTGGTCGTGCCGACGGCGTTGCCGGCGGGATCGTCGGGCTCGTTCATCGCCGACAAGATGATCCAGGTGCGCGCCTTCGAGAACCAGGTGTTCGTCGCCTATGTCAATCATTGCGGCGCCGACCGGGAGTTCACCTATGCCGGTCTCTCCCGCATCGCCGCCCCCGACGGCACACTGCTCGGCGAGGCACCGGCCACCGGCGAGGCACTGCTCTTCGCCGAAGTCGATCCTGCCGCCTTTGCCACCTCGCGGGCGGAAAACACCTATCTCGCCGATCTGGGCCGACAAGCCTGACAGGCGCAAGGACGCCTTTAGCAGCAGGCCGCTGGCGAACCCGAAACCCAGGCAGCGGACCTCGTTCGCCTGCCGGAACCAGCGCCGCTGGTCGCGCGTTGCCGAAAAAGAACCATGGCCAGGCCGGCCTTCAACCGGAGCGAGCACCCATGCGTTCCGGCGGCAGGGAGGCCAGTCGGACGGATCGCCTGCTTCGTTCAGGCATGTTTTGCCTCCGGTGACCAAGCGCATGCATCGTTCAGATGATGTCAGGCGTCGGGCAGGCCAGAGGACGTTCGTCTAGACCGATCTAGCCGGTTATGATGCTGGCAAGGAACAAGAGTGGAGGGTTTACGTGAAGGCGCGCCTCTACCAGATGGCCACAATGCTCCGTGAAAGCTTCTGGGTCATTCCCGGCCTACTGACGCTTGCCGGGGTCCTTCTTGCCCTGGTGCTCGTGCAAGTCGACGCAATTGGCCTGATCCCGCGCCCGTGGCGCGAGAGCTCCTTGCTGTACGGCGGCGGAGCTGCCGGCGCCAGGACGCTTTTGGGCGCGGTGGCGTCCTCAACCATCGGCATCGCCGGTACCGTCTTTACCATCACCATCGCCGCACTCTCCCTGGCCGCCGGACAGATGGGCCCGCGGCTGTTGAAAAACTTCACCAAGGATCGCGCCAACCAGATGTCGCTCGGCGTGTTCCTCGGAACGTTCTCCTATGCGCTGATGGTGCTGCGCACGGTGCGGGCGGAGGAAGAGGGGCTGTTCGTACCGCAGCTGGCGCTGTCTGTCGGCGTCGTCCTGGCGTTCGTCTGCGTCGGCACGTTGATCTTCTTCGTCGGCCACATGGCCGGTCGCATCAATGTCGACACGGTCATCGAACTGGTGAGTACCGATGTCGGCCGAGCGATCGAGCGGCTCTGCGCCAGGAAGCAACCGGCTCCGCCCCCGCCAATCCGTTTCTGGCGGGATGCGGCGCCTGTCGTCGACCCGCGACGCGGCTATCTGCAGCAACTCGACGAGACTGGCCTGGCCGCTTGGGCGGCGGAGCGGGAGACCGTGATCCGGCTCCTGATCAAGCCCGGGGACCACGTGTTTCCCGGAACGCCGATCGCCGTGGTCAAACCGATGGTGAAGGGCGTCGACGGGGCAATCCGCGCGGCGACGGCCCTGGGCTGGGACCGCGGCGGGGCCGGCGATGTCGGATTTGCGATAAAGCAACTGGTGGAAGTCGCCGTACGCGCCCTTTCGACGGGGGTCAATGATCCGCACACCGCCATCAGTGTGGTCGACCGGCTCGGCGCCGCCCTCTGTGACCTTGCACCTCTTGAGCTTCCGACCGGCGTCACCCTCGAGGACGGCCGACCGGCTCTGGTCGTGCCGGCGGTGGACTATGATGGTTTGGTCGACGCGATGTTTGACATGATCCGGCAGAACGCCGCGGGCAGTCCCGCCGTGCTTGCCAGGATCCTCGATGCCTTGACGGCGGCCGCCAGTTGCGAACCACGGGCCAGTCGCGTGGAGACGCTGCTGCGCCATGCCGACCTGGTGATGGCAGATGCCTGCCGCCACATTGCAAGCCCGGCCGACCTCGGCAGCATCCGCAGGCACTACAGCGGGTTCCTGCGCATGATGCGGTCCGGAGCGATCGGATATCTCGAGGACACGAACGAGGCGATGGCCGACCAGGGCTAGAAACAACCCGTTCCTTGCGTTCCTGACATCTCGGCATGGCCGTGTGGCCATGGCAATCGGTCGACAGCGCCCGTCCGGATGCCGACACGGATTTTGCCCTGTGCGTCCCAGTGGTGGTATGCTGCGGGGTTTGTACCAGCAAAAGGAAACGACGAACGCAGGGAGGAGCAGATGGCTGTTCATGGAGACAAGGGCCAAGGCGACCAGATTTCCACACCCGCGGATTTTCGTACCGCCGATCAGGAGGAACCCAACCGGGTCGAGCAGGGCCTCTACGGGCGCATGCCCCGTCCGGACCGCCGCGGCTTTCTGAGGCATAGCGGGCTTGCAGCGCTCGGTGCGGCGGTCGGCGCGGCAATTCCGTTCCATCGCTACTTTCCGGCCGGGCTCATGCCGGTGGCCTTTGCTCAGGATACCGGCGCCGCGTTGATGACGGACAAGGAGGGCCTGACGTTGCTCGCCGACCGGCCGCTCAACGTCGAGACGCCGGCCCATCTCCTCGACGACGACATCACCCCTTATTCGCGGTTCTTTGTCCGCTCCAACGGGCTCATCCCCCAAACCGCACTCGACAAGAACTCTGCGGGATGGACGCTGAAGGTGGATGGCGAGGTGGAGAACGAGCTTTCGCTCAGCCTCGACCAACTGAAGGCCGATTTCGAGACCGTGAGCCTGGCGCTCGTGCTCGAATGCGGCGGCAACGGCCGCGCTTTCTTCGACCCCGGCGCCTCCGGCAATCAGTGGACGGTCGGCGCCGTCGGGTGCCCTGAATGGACCGGGGTGCGCCTGCGGGACGTCCTCGAAAAGGCAGGGGTCAAGCCCTCGGCCGTCTATACCGGCCACTATGGCAATGACGTGGACCTCTCCGGCGACCCAGACAAGGTCGTGATATCGCGTGGCGTTCCGATCGAGAAGGCCATGGAGCCGGAAATGTTGATCGCATGGGCGATGGATGGCGAGGATCTGCCGGCTCTCCACGGCTTCCCGCTGCGGCTGGTCATCCCCGGATACCCCGGCTCCGTCTCGCAGAAGTATCTGACCCGCATCTGGGTCCGCGACCAGGTCCACGACGGGGAGAAGATGGGCGGGCATTCCTATCGCCTGCCTGCCTATCCGGTCGCCCCGGGAACCGAGGTACCGGCCGAAGACATGGAGATCCTCACCGTCATGCCGGTCAAGTCGATCGTCACGGCCCCCGCCACCGGGGCACGCGTCGCGGTCGGTCAGCCAACCGAGGTCAGGGGCCATGCCTGGGCCGGCAACGGCGATGTCAAGGCCATGCATGTCTCGCACGATTTCGGCCAGACGTGGCAGGAAGCGACGCTGGAGCCGCCGCCGAACAAGTTTGCCTGGCAGCGCTGGCGCACGACCGTCACACTGTCGGAGAAGGGCTACTACGAGGTCTGGGCACGCGCCACCGACATGAACGGCGTCATGCAGCCACCGGTGCCGCCCGGCTGGAACCCGCGCGGCTACGGCAACAACATGATCCATCGCATCGCCCTGTTCGCGCAATGAGGACGAGGGGCAGGCAGACCGGAGGGACCTCGTCATTTCCCCGCTTCGGCCCGCGCAGCGCCAGCGTCGTGGCCGCCGCGGCCTGGCTTCTCGCCGGCGTCACGGTCGTTCCGGACGTAAGCGCAAACGACATCCCGGTTCAGCTGGCACAACAGGGCGCCATACCCGGCTACGACCCGATGCGGCGCGGTCTCGGGAGGCCGGGTCGCGGCGAAACCTCCCCTCCGGGCAACCCGGAACTCGGCGGCCTGCCTGACGCGCCCGGCGCCGAAGAGACGTACTATCTCTGCTCGGCCTGCCATTCGATCGCGCTCGTGACCCAGCAACGCGTCACGGACGAACGATGGAGCTACCTGTGGGACTGGATGGTGCGCGAACACGACATGCCCGACCAGGACAGGGAAACGCGCGCGGCGATCCTCGGCTATCTCCAGGCCCATTTCTCCTCAGAACGATAGCATGTCAGGGGTGTGGCGGACCTCGTTTCATCAGCGCCGCGCGGTTGCGCGGGATTCGGTGGTCCGAGGCAACCGTGGTATGATTGTGATTGGGTTCACCCGTACAGCGGGTAGAGGCAAGGGGCGAACAAAAAGTGAAACCAAGCCCTCTCCTTCGGCTGATCGCAATCGCCGCCATGGTCGTTGCCATCGCGGCCGGCGCGGCCATGGGCCAAGACAGAGATCAGGCCGGCGGGACGCGGCTCGCCTATGTAGCGGCGATCGAAGGCGTCATTGGACCATCGACGACCTACTTCGTCTCGGTGGCGGTGGCCGAGGCGACGGAGCGCAATGCCGACGTACTGGTGCTCCGGCTTGCAACCCCCGGCGGGCTGGCGACCAGCATGCGCGACATCATAACCGAGATCCTGTCGTCGGACGTGCCGGTGATCGGTTTCGTCGCGCCACCGGGCGCGCATGCCGCCAGTGCCGGTACCTACATCCTCTACGCGACCAGCATTGCCGCCATGGCACCGGGCACCAACCTCGGCGCCGCGACGCCGATCCAGATCGGCGGCGGCTTGCCGGAAATGCCCAAGCCGCAAAGCCCGGACGAGGAGGACGGCAAGGATGCCGCCCCTGACGCCGGCAACCCGGCCTCGGCCAAGGCGGTGAACGATGCCGCCGCCTTCATTCGCAGCCTTGCAGGACTGCACGGACGCAACGCCGAGTGGGCCGAAAAAGCGGTGCGCGAGGCCGCAAGCCTGAGCGCGGCCGAGGCGCTCGAGCTCAATGTCATCGACCTCGTCGCCGCCGACATCCCGGCTCTGCTCGAAGCCGTCGACGGGCGAACGGTGATCGCGAACGGCAAGAAGGTGACGCTGGCGACGCGCCGGGCCGCGATCGAGCGGATCGAGCCAAGCGCGCTGGTGCGTGCGCTCGGCATCCTCTCCAATCCCAACGTCGCGCTGATCCTGATGGTGATCGGCATCTACGGGCTGATCTTCGAGCTCGCCAATCCGGGCAGCATCGGCGCCGGCGTCGTCGGCGTCATCTGCCTGGTCCTCGGCCTCTATGCCCTCAACCAGTTGCCGCTCGACTATACCGGCCTCGCCCTCATCGGCCTCGGCATCGCCTTCATGGTGGCCGAAGCGCTCACACCCACATTCGGCGTGCTCGGGCTCGGCGGGCTCGTCTCGTTCGTCATCGGCGCCGCCATCGTCATCGACACCGATATCGAGGCCTTCCGCATCTCCTGGTGGGTGGTCGGCGGCACCGCCCTCGTCAGCGCCGCTTTGCTGACGCTATTGCTGGGCTACCTGTGGCGTGCCCAGCGCAAGGGCCGCGTCGACAACGTTTCGCGGCTCGAAAACATCGCGGCAGAGGTGCTCGACTGGACGCGTGGTGAAGGCCATGTCTGGGCGGAGGGAGAGCGCTGGCACGCGCGCGGTGACGGACAAATCAAGAAAGGTGACATGGTACGCATCACCCGGCTCGACGGGCTGACACTGGTCGTCGCACCGGCGCAAACCTCCCCGCCCGGAACGTCGGCCGATGCCGCAGGGAGCCTGACATGATACCGGTCGACCTGATCAGCTATGCGCTCCTGCTGGCGCTTGTCGTGGCCTTTTTCGCTTCCGCCGTCCGGATCTTCCGGGAGTACGAGCGCGGCGTCGTCTTCACCCTCGGACGGTTCAGCCGCGTCTGCGGTCCCGGCTTCGTCATCATCATCCCGGTTGTCCAGCAGGTCGTCCGCACAGACCTGCGCACCTTCGTCGAGGATGTCCCCAGCCAGGACGTGATCTCGCGCGACAACGTGTCGGTCAAGGTCAATGCGGTGCTCTATTTCCGCATCGTCGATCCGCAGCGCGCGATCATCAACGTGGAAAACTACGGGGCCGCGACGAGCCAGCTCGCCCAGACGACGTTGCGCTCGGTGCTGGGCAAGCATGAGCTCGACGAGATGCTGGCCAAGCGCGACAAGCTCAACGCCGACATTCAGGAGATCCTCGACAAGCAGACCGACAATTGGGGGATCAAGGTGGCGAATGTCGAGATCAAGCATGTCGACATCGACGAGAGCATGATCCGCGCCATCGCCAAGCAGGCCGAGGCGGAAAGGCTGCGCCGCGCCAAGGTGATCAACGCCGAAGGCGAGCAGCAGGCGGCGCGCAAGCTGGCCGAGGCAGGCGCGATCCTCGAGAAACAGCCAAACGCCATGCAGTTGCGTTATTTCGGGGCCCTGCAGGACATCGCCGGAGAACGAAGCTCGACCATCGTCTTTCCGCTGCCGCTCGACCTGATGCAGACGCTGACGGATCTTGTGCAGAAACCAGGCGAGCGGCACGAACCCTGAGGCGGCCGTCAGTCACCGCAAGGCGGCCCGCAATCGCGGCCCCGCGAAATCGACGAATGCCCTGAGCTTCATCGGCACCAGTCCCTGCGGCAGATAGACAAGCTGCACCGGCAATGGCGGGTGCTCGAATTCCTCAAGAACGGGCAACAGCCGTCCCGCCGCCACGGCGTCCGCCGCCTGGTAGGAAAGCAGCCGCGTCAGGCCAAGCCCCGCCACGGCGGCGTCGCAGGCCGATTCCGCCGTGTTGACGACCAGCCGTGAGTGAATGGCCGCCGATATCTCGCGCCCGCTCTCGATGAAGGTCCAGGCACTTGCCGCCATCAGGTTCTCGAAAGTGATGCAGGCATGCCCGGCAAGTTGCTGCGGATGTGCCGGGCGACCGTGTTCGGCCAGATAGTCCGGGCTTCCATAGATCACGCGGCGAAGCGACCCGACCCTGGTCGCGACCAGGTTGCTGTCCGGCAGATTTCCGATCCTCAAGGCAACGTCGATGTGGTCGTCGGCCATGTTGACGTAGCGGTCCCCCAGCGTCAGCCGGATGTTGACCTGAGGGTGCTCCTTTAGGAACGCAACGACGACGGGCAGCACGTGCAGGCGGCCGAAGACGATCGGGGCCGTCATCGTCAGGTCGCCCCTGACGGCGCTGTATTCGCCGGCCGCCGCCTTCTCGGCATCCTCAACCCGCGCCAGGATCTCCTTGGCCGCCTCCACATAGGAGCGGCCGGCCTCGGTCAGAAGGATGCGCCTGTTCGTGCGGGTGACCAGTCTTGCGCCGAGATGTGACTCCAGCTCCGAGAGCTTGCGGCTGACCGTGGCGAGCGGCATGCGCAGCCGCCGCGTTGCGGCCGACAGGCTGCCCTCGTCCACGACGGCGAGCAATACGGTCATGGCGTCGAGGCGATCCATCTTTGTTTCCATTATTTGGAAGGCGTAATACCGTTTTCGCAATCTACTGCCAAAATTCGGAAATGTATAGGTTGTCTGTCGCGACCGATGTCTACGCCATCCCGCACCACGTTCCTGGCATATGGAAGGATCTTGTCATGAAGCTTTATCGCCATCCGCTCTCCGGCCACGCGCACCGGGCCGAACTTTTCCTGTCGTTGATCGGCGCGCCCTGCGAACTCATCGACGTCGATTTGCTTGCATCCGCGCACAAGTCGTCCGAGTTCCTGAAGCTCAATCCGTTCGGCCAGGTTCCCGTGCTCGACGACGGGGAAACGGTGGTCACCGATTCGAACGCCATCCTCGTCTATCTTGCGAAGAAGCTCGGCCGCAGCGACTGGCTGCCCGACGATCCGGCTTCGGCGGCAAGGGTGCAAAAGTGGCTCTCGGTCGCTGCGGGCGAAATCGCCTATGGGCCCGCTGCCGCCCGGCGCGTCACCCTGTTCGGCGCCATGCTGAAGGCGGACGAAGCGATCGCGTCCGCGCACCAGATCCTGGCGCTGCTTGACGCCGAACTCACCGAACGAGCCTTCCTCGTCGGCGACCGGCCCACCATCGCAGACGTCGCGCTCTACAGCTACGTCTCGGCCGCCCCCGAGGGCAATGTCGACCTTGGCGCCTATGCGCATGTCCGGGCATGGTTGTCCCGCATCGAAGGGCTTGCCGGCTTCGTCGCCTTCCGCAAGTCCGCCGTCGGCCTTGCGGCATGACGGCGCAGCGGCCTTTGCGTTCACACTGACTGGAGAACTGCGATGCTGGACAAGGTCGAAGCGGGCGCCCCCGGATCGCCCTGGCATGAAGGCGAACTGCAACTGCAGCGTCACGTCGGGGTGGTCGAACGCATGGATGCCCCGGGACGGAACTTCGTGCGCAGCTTCATGCCCGACCAGCATCGCCAGTTCTTCCCGATGCTGCCCTTCGCCGTCTTCGGTGCGGTCGATGCCGAAGGCGACGTCTGGGCGACCCTGCGCGGCGCCCGGCCTGGCTTCCTGCAGGCGCCGGACGCCACCCATCTCGAGGTTCGGCTTCCACGCGACCGGCACGACCCGGCCGATGCGGGAATGGACGACGGGGATGCCATCGCCATGCTCGGCATCCAGCTGGAGACGCGCCGGCGCAATCGCCTCAACGGTCGGATCGGCCGGAAGAGCGACGAGGCCTTTGTCGTCCATGTCGGCCAGAGCTTCGGCAACTGCCCGCAATATATCCACCTCAGGGACGCCGCCCTCGTGCGCGATCCGGCCGCGCCGGCCTCTCTGCCGCCCGCCCGGCTCGACGCCCTCGACGCGCGTGCTAAGGCGTTGATTGCCGCCGCCGATACCTTCTTCGTCGCCTCCTACGTCGACCGCGACAGCGGCGAGCGGCAGATCGATGTCTCGCATCGCGGCGGGCGCCCGGGCTTCGTACACGTGGGCGAGGATGGCGTACTGACGGTTCCCGACTTCGCCGGCAATCTCTACTTCAACACGCTCGGCAACTTCCTGATCAATCCGCGCGCCGGGCTCGTCTTCGTCGACTTCGAGCGCGGCGACCTGCTGCAACTGACGGGGGATGCCGAGGTCGTGCTCGATTCCCCGGAAATTGCCGCGTTCCAGGGCGCCGAGCGGCTGTGGCGGTTCCGGCCGCGAAAGATCCTCTTCCGGGCGGGCGGCTCCCCGCTGCGCTGGTCGTCGCGGGCGGACGGCCGGTCGCCCAACGTGTTTGCGACCGGAACCTGGGCGGAAGCCGGAGACCGCCTGCGCTCGCCCGCTCCTGCCATGCACTGGCGGCCGTTCCGCATTGTCCGCAGCGAGGCGGAGAGCTCAACCATCCGATCGCTTTACCTTCTGCCCGCAGACGGTGCGGGCCTCCCGCCGCACCGCGCCGGCCAACATCTCCCGCTCCGGATCGCGCCGAAGGACGGGGCCGATCCGCTCGTGCGCAGCTACACGCTCTCGTCTGCCGCCACGGACGGGATCTACCGCATCAGCGTCAAGGCCGAGGGCACGGTCTCGTCCTACCTGCACGGGTTGCGGCCGGGCGACATCCTCTCGGCCCGCGCCCCGGCGGGGGGCTTCGCGATCGAGACCGACGGGCCGCGCCCGGCCGTGCTGGTCGCCGCCGGCGTCGGCATCACGCCGATGGTCGCGATGCTGCGCGAGCTCGTCCATCAGGGACGGCTCACGGGCCGGAGGCGACCGGCCTGGCTGTTCCACGGCGCCCGCACCCTGGCGGAGCGTCCGTTCGACGACGAGATCGCCGCCCTTGTCGAGGCAGGCGAGGGTGCCATCCGCCTCGTTCGCACCCTGACCAGACCGGAGGGCGCGGTTGCCGGCCGAGACTACGACGCCAGCGGTCGCATCGACGTCGCGCTGCTCAAGGCGCACCTGCCCTTCGACGACTACGACTTCTATCTCTGCGGTCCCGCTCCGTTCATGCAGGACCTCTATGACGGGCTGCGCGCGCTCAACGTCGCCGATGCGCGCATCCATGCGGAGGCCTTCGGCCCGTCCTCGCTTAAGCGGGCACCCGATGCCGAGGCCGCGACCGCGCCGGCGCCCTCCTCGCAGCCGGTCCGGGTCGTCTTCTCCAGCTCGGGAAAGGACGCAAAGTGGCAGCCGGGCGGCGACAGCCTGCTGGACCTCGCCGAGGCCAGCGGCCTGTCACCGGACTATGGCTGTCGCAACGGCAGCTGCGGCAGCTGCCGCACGCGCATCCTGGGCGGCAGCGTCACCTATCCCGCAGCGCCGTCCTTCCAGTTGCCCGCCGGCGAAGCGCTCCTTTGTTGCGCCGTTCCGGCCGAGGATGGAGAGCTGCGGCTGACGCTGGACATCTGAACCCGGCGGAGAGAGACATCCATACCGCCGGAAATGCCGGAAGGGGCTCTTCATGGGCACGTCCCGCGCCACCGACCTCGGCACCCTGTCAAGAATCCTTCACGTAGTCGTAGCATAGGTGAAGAGATCAAGACCGTGACCCGAGGGTGAGCGCCGGAGGACTGAAATGAAGATCTCAAGAAACGACGCGGAAGGAATCGATTGGCTCGAGGCGGAGCTGGCCGATACGATCGACGAGGACTACGAGCTGGAGCTGTCCGAACCGGCGGCCCTGTCGGAGGAAATCCGCAAGATCTACCGCAAAACCCATCCGCCGACGATCGCGCGCATCGAGTATTTCCGGGCGCTGCTGGCGCTGCAGTCGGAGCTGATCAAGCTGCAGGACTGGGTCGCCTATCGCAAGGAGAAGGTGGTGGTCATCTTCGAAGGCCGCGACTCGGCCGGGAAGGGCGGCGTGATCAAGCGCATCACCCAGCGCCTGAACCCGCGCGTGGTCCGCGTGGTGGCCCTGCCGGCGCCGTCCGACCGCGAGAAGACGCAGTGGTACTTCCAGCGCTACGTGCCGCACCTGCCCGCCGGCGGCGAGATCGTGCTGTTCGACCGGTCCTGGTACAACCGCTCGGGCGTCGAGCGGGTCATGGGCTTTGCAACCGAAGACGAGGTCGGGCAGTTTTTCCACGACGTGCCTGAATTCGAGCGGATGCTCGTCCGCTCCGGCATTCGCCTCGTCAAGTACTGGTTCTCGATCACCGACGAAGAACAGCAGATGCGGTTCCTGATGCGGATCCACGATCCGTTGAAGCAGTGGAAGCTGTCGCCGATGGACCTTCAGTCACGGGTGCGCTGGGAGGCCTATACGAAGGCGAAGGAGGAGACCTTCGCCCGCACCAACATCCCGGAGGCGCCCTGGTTCATCGTCGAGGGCAACGACAAGAAGCGGGCGCGCCTGAACTGCATAGATCACCTGCTGTCGCAGATCCCGTACGAGGAGGTTCCGCACGAGGACATTTCCCTTCCGGACCGCATCTTCAACCCCGACTACGAGCGTCAGGTCCTGCCGCGGGAGCTCTACGTTCCGTCGAAGTACTAGCCCGGATCTGTCGATGCCGAACCTGGCTGCTACCGGCGACTACCCCTCCCCCAGGACAGCAGCTGCGCCCTTTTCGGCGACCATCATCGTCGGCGCGTTGATGTTGCCGGCGGTGATGTTCGGGAAGACCGAGGCGTCGATGACGCGCAAGCCGGCGAGCCCATGGACCTTCAGCGAGGCGTCGACGACGGAGCTCCGGGCGTCGGGGCCCATCGCAGCGGTGCCGCACAGGTGATAGATCGAGCCGCTGTGCTCGCGGAAATAGGCGAGCAGTTCGGCGTCGCTCACGGCCTCGGCCGAGGGCGGCATCTCGCGTTCGGTGATCGCCTTCAGCGCGGGCGCGGCCATGATCCGGCGCGCCAGCCGGCTGCCCTGGATGACCTCTGCCTCGTCCCGGGCGGTCGTGAGGTAGTTCGGACGGATGTGCGGCGCGTCGTTCACGTCCGGTGAAGCGATGCTGACCGTGCCGCGGCTGGTCGGCCGGCAGGAATTGAAGGCAAGCAGAAAGCCGGAATAGGGCTCCGGCTTGAGGCCGGCGCGCGGGTCCGACGGGATCCGGTAGGACAAGGGATTGAAGTAGTACTGGATGTTCGGCCGCTCCTCCTGCGCGCTGCCGCGCAGGAAGCCGCCCGCCTGGTTGACGCTCAGGGCCAGGGGTCCGCGCCTCGACACGGCGTAGCGAAGCGCCTGGCGGGCCTGGCCGAAGAGGTTGCCGAGATCATCATTGAGGGTGGGCACGGTCGAGCGGTAGTAGAAGCTGGCGCAGAGATGGTCCTGCAGATTCTGTCCGACGGCCGGGAGATGGTGGACAACAGGGATGTCCATCGCTTGCAGCAATGCGCCATCGCCGATCCCCGAGAGCTGCAGCAGCTTCGGCGTGTCGACGGCGCCGGCACACAAGATGACCTCGCGCCGGGCGGAATAGTTCTCGGTGCCAGCCGGCGTCGCAACCTCGATGGCACGCGCCCGTCCGTCCTCGACGAGGATCTTGCGGGCGCGGGCGTTGCGGAGGATGGCAAGGTTGCGGCGCCTTAGTGCTGATCGCAAGTAGGCGAGCGAGGAGGATGAGCGCACGCCGTTTCGGGTGTTGATGTCGTAGACGCCGGCGCCCTCGATCGTCGCACCGTTGAAGTCCCGGTTGAGTGGCAGCTGCAGCTCGGCACAGGCGTCGAGGAAGCGCCTGGTGATCGGGTGCGCCTGGTCGCGCATCGGGGTGATGTGGATCGGCCCGTTTCCGCCGTGGAAATCCGACTCGCCGTTCGCATGGGTCTCGAGCCTCTTGAAGTACGGCAGCACCTCGCCATAGGACCAGCCGGGATTGCCCGCCGCGGCCCAGTCATCAAAGTCCGCAGCCGCGCCGCGCACGAAGATCATTGCGTTGATGGAGCCCGAGCCGCCCTGGACCTTGCCGCGCGGCGCGTAGATGCGTCGCTGGTTCAACGCCGCTTCCGGCTCGGTCCAGTACATCCAGTTGACGCGCGGGTCGTAATAGGAGCGGGCGTAGCCGACCGGGATGCGAAACCAGGGCGAGCTGTCCTTGCCGCCCGCCTCGATCAGCAGCACCTTGTGCTTTCCGTCCTCGGCAAGCCGGGCAGCAACGATGCAGCCGGCGGACCCCGCGCCGACAACGATGTAGTCGAAGGTGGTCATGTGATCCTCAGCCGCGAGCGGGTGCAAACGCCTTGATGTCGACGGGCTTGTCGTCCATCTGCAGGTGCAGGCGCTGGCCCTCGTAGGGCGAGTTCCTCTCGACCACGTCGAGGTCGAGTTCGACGCCGAGCCCTGGTTCGCGCGACGGTATCAGGTAGCCGTCGTCGAACTGCAGCGGCCTCTGGAGGATCTCGGCATAGAAGCCCTTGAAGTCGACGATCGCCTCGTGGATGAGAAAGTTCGGGCAGGCCGCGGCCAGCTGGATGCTCGCTGCGGCACCGATCGGCCCGTTGTAGAGGTGCGGGGCGACCTGCGCGTAGTGCGCCTCTGCCATGCCAGCGATCTTCTTGGCCTCCAGCAGGCCGCCGCACCGCGCCACATTCATCTGCAGGATCGATGCGGCACCCGTTTCCAGCACGCGCTGGAACTCGTATTTGGTGGTCAGCCGCTCTCCGGTAGCAACCGGGATTGACGTCGCACGGGCGACGCTGGCCATCGCCTCTTCCTGGCCGGGCGGAACCGGCTCCTCGAGCCAGAGCGGATCGTATTTCTCGAGCCGGCGGGCGAGGCGAATGGCCGAGGACGGCGCCATCTGCCCGTGCGTGCCGAACAGCAGATCGGCACGGCCGCCGACCGCGGCGCGAATTTTTTCGCAGAATTCCTCGCACCGCTCCATCACGCCGATCGACAGCTGATGACCGGAATAGGCCGTGTAGGGACCGGCCGGATCGAACTTGACGGCGGTGAAGCCCATGTCGACCATTCTGGCCGCCTCGTCGGCCGCGAGCTCGGCGTCGTTGTAGTCATATTCGCCGGCGTCGTTCTTCGGGTAGAGATAGGTATAGGCGCGCAGCCGCTCGTGCACGCAACCGCCCAGCAGCTTGTGCACCGGCTGCCCGGCGGCCTTGCCGACGATGTCCCAGCAGGCGATCTCGAGCCCGGAAACAATGCCCATCATCGTCGGATCGGGACGCTGGGTGAAACCGCTCGAATAGGCCGAGCGCCAGAAGCGCTCGATGTCGTGCGGATCGTGGCCGAGCAGGTGACGCTCGAAAACGTCCTCGATCAACGGCACCAGCGCCTTGGGGTGGAAGGCGGTGGCGTAGATTTCCCCAACGCCCTCGATGCCGTCCTTGGTGGTGAGCCGCACGAAGACCCAGTACATGCCGCCGATATGGGGCGGCGGCACGGCAACGACGTGGACGGCGAGCGAGGCAATCTGCATGGTGAAAGTCCTTCTGCGAGCGTCAGTGCTTGAGCACGACCAGGCGGGTCTGCGTGAATTCGAGCATGCCGTGCTTGCCGTCGTCGCCCCCGAGTCCTGACCGCTTCCAGCCGGCGTGGAAGCCCTGATAAGGGTCCGCAGGAAAGCGGTTGACGTAGAGCTCGCCCGCCTCGATGGCGTCGGCAAAGCGCATCACGGTGCCGTAGTCGTTGGTGAAGAGCACCGAGCTCAGCCCGAACTGATGGTCGTTGGCAAGCGCCAGGGCCTCGTCCGCGCTGTCATAGGTGAGCACGGCGAGCACGGGGCCGAACACCTCTTCGGCGACGACTTCCATGTCCTGCCGGCAGTTGGAGAGCAGGGTCGCCGGATAGAAATTTCCCTTGCCGTCGGGCAGCACGCCGCCGGCCTCGATCCGGGCGCCCTGTTCGACCGCCCGGGTGACCATCGCGTGGACGCTGGCCTGGGCCGACTTCGTGGCGAGCGGCCCCATGCGTGTCTGGTCGACGGCGCGATCGCCGAACGCCCTTGCCGCGAAGCCGGCCCGGAGCCGGCCGAGCAACGCATCGTGAATCGAGCGGTGCGCATAGACCCGCTCAGGCGCCGTGCAGACCTGGCCGCAATGGTTGGTCTTGGCCGCCACGAGGCCGGCCACGACCGCGTCAAGGTCGGCGTCGGGCTCGACGATCACCGGCGTCTTGCCACCGAGTTCGAGCGACGGCTTGGCGATATTGGCCTTGCAGTATTCGAGAACCGTGCGCCCCGCCTGCAGGCTACCGGTCAGCGTGATCATGCCGACCGACGGATGGGTACAAAGCGTTGCGGCGACGTCGTGCGACATGGTCAGGATGTTGACGAGGCCCGCCGGCAACTCGGCCTCCATGGCGGCCGCTGCGATCTCGAAGGCAGAGGTCGGGGTCGAGTTGCTCGGCCTGACGACGACGGCGTTTCCGGCGATTAATGCGGGCGCGATCTTGCGCACCAGCGTGTAGACCGGAAAGTTGAAGGGGATCAGGCAGGCGACGACGCCGATCGGTTCCCGTTTGAGAAGCAGGGTTTCGTCCGGGCTGTCGCTCTGGATCACCTCGCCGTCGATGCGCCGCGCCCACTCGGCGTGATAACGCATCAGTTCCGCTCCGTAGATCGCCTCCGCCGTCGCATCCCCGAGGCTCTTGCCAGATTCCAGGGCGAGCGCCGCGCCGATTCTGCTGGCGCGGGCCTCGATCGCGGTCGCGAAACGGCGAAGCGCTTCCCCCCTAGCAATCGCCGGCAGCGTCCGCCATGCCTTCTGCGCCCTGGCGGAGCTCTCGACGGCGGCAACGACGTCCGAAGCACAGCCGGCAGGCACGCGGGCGACGGTCTCGCCGTTGGCGGGGTTATGCACCGCAACCAGTTCCGACCCCGGCCGGAATACGCCGGCGACAAAATTGCGATAGTCGGTCAAGGCAATTCCCTCATGTTTCGGCCGCATGTCAGAAGGCGCTGCGGCCGGGGGCCGCATCGAGCAGGGTCCTGGTATAGGGGTGGCTCGGTTCGCTGAGCACCTTTGCCGCGCTGCCGCGCTCCACGACCTCGCCCTTCTGCATCACCACGATCTCGTCGCTGATCTGGGCCGCCACGCGCAGGTCATGGGTGATGAAGACGATGGCGAGCTTGAGGCGTTGCTGCAGGTTGCGCAGGAGGTCGAGCACCTGCGCCTGGACGGAGACGTCGAGCGCCGAGACGCTTTCGTCGGCGATCAGGACGTCCGGCTGCATCGCGAGCGCCCGGGCGATGCCGATGCGCTGGCGCTGGCCGCCGGAAAATGCGCCCGGCCGGCGCCAGTAGGCGCTCTTCTGCAGGCCGACGAGATCCAGCAGTTCCTCGGCGCGGCGCCGGGCCTCGAGCGAACTGGCCCCGGCCAGCCGCGCCGCCCGTGCAATCATCGGTCCGACGCGACGGCGCGGGTTGAGCGAACCGAACGGATCCTGGAAGATCATCTGGATGGTGCGGCGGTATTTCCTGAGCTTGCTTTCCGGCAGCGCCAGGAGGTCGGTGCCGGCTACCTCCACGCGCCCGCCCTTGGCCTCGATCAGCCGGATCATCGCCTTGGCAAGCGTCGACTTCCCGCAGCCCGATTCGCCGACAATCGACACGACACGGCCGGGCGCGAGGCTGAGATTTATGTCCTTCAGCACCGCCAGCGCACCATAGGAGTGATGCAGGCCACGCACGGCAAGCACCGGTTCGGCGTCGGGGCCGGCAGAGCGGCCGTGCGGAACGAGGCTCGGCACGGCCGCAATCAGTGCCCGGGTGTAGGGATGACGCGGGTCGGTCAGCACCTGCTTGGCCTCGCCGATCTCAACGATCTCTCCGTGCTTCATCACCGCGACCCGGTCGGCGATATCGGCGACGACACCGAAATCGTGGGTGATGAAGACGATGCCGTGTCCATGCACGTCGCGCAGTTCGCGGATCAGCTTGAGTACCTGCGCCTGGGTTGTCACGTCGAGCGCCGTGGTCGGCTCGTCGGCGATCAGCACCCGCGGGTTCATAGCGAGCGCCATGGCGATGACGACGCGCTGGCATTGGCCGCCGGACAGCTGATGCGGATAGGACTTGAGGATCCGGTCGGGATCGGGCAGCCGCATCGCCTCGGCGAGGGCGCGGGCTCGCTTGGCGCGTTCCGCCGCGTCCATCTTCGAATGCAGCAGGAAGACCTCCTCGATCTGCGCCGCAACGGTCATGGCCGGATTGAGCGACGCCATGGGTTCCTGGAAGATCATTGCGATGTCGCGGCCGCGAATGACGCGGAATGCCCTCTCCGACAGGCCGACGAGATCGGTGGCGCCGAGTTGCACGCGTCCGCCGGCGATCTTGAGCCCCTCGGGCACGGCCCCCATCAGTGCACTGGACAGCACCGACTTGCCGGAACCGGATTCGCCGACGACACAGAGAATTTCCCCCGGTCGCAAGGTGAAGCTGGCATCCTTGACCGCGAAGGGACGGTCTGCGCCCTTCGGCAACGTCACGCGGAGGTTGTCCACGGTGAGAATGGCTTGCTCTTGTTCGGTCATCATGCGCGCCGTCCTTGTGCGTCGGAAACCTCTCTCAGTCCGTCGGCCAGCAGGCTGAGGCCGAGCATCAGCGAGGAAATGGCGAGGCAGGGGAAGATGACGAGATGCGGGAAGGCGATGGCCATGCCTCGGCCTTCGTTGACCATTGTCCCCCAGTCGGGCGTCGGCGGCGGCAGGCCGAGGCCGAGGAAGCCGAGCGTGCCGATGGTGATGGCGGTGTAGCCGAGCCGCAGGCAGAAATCGACGGCGAGAGGGCCGCTGGCGTTGGGCAGGATGTCGAAGAGCATGATGCGCCAGACGCTTTCGCCCTGGGTGATCGCCGCCGCCACATAGTCGCGGCTGGCGACGTCGATGGTGATGCCGCGGACGATACGGAAGATGGCTGGGGCGCTGCCGAAGCTGACCGCGAGGATGATGTTGAACGGCGAGGATCCGATCACCACGATGATGACGATGTAGAGCACCAGCACGGGAAAGGAGAGTACGACATTGGCGAAATAGGACAGGATCGCGTCGAGGCGACCGCGCCAGTAGCCGGCGATCAGGCCGAGCGTGACGCCGACCGCATAGGCCGTGAGGGTCGCGAGCGTTGCGAAGACGACGACCGTACGGGCGCCATAGATCAGACGCGACAGGATATCCCGCCCCAGCATGTCGGTGCCGAGCCAGAACATGCCGCCGGCTGGGTTCGCCGTGCCCGGCTGGGCCAGTGGCACCAGAGTCTTGATCGGGTCATAGGGAGCAAGCACTGGCGCCAGCACCGCGATCAGCAGCCAGCCGGTGCTCAGCAGACCGCCGATGACGGTAATCGGGCTGGAAAGGTAGGGCAAAAGAAACTTGCGCATCGCGATCTCCTATTTGCCGCCCGTCGCCGCATCGAGCAGCGAGACGCGAGGATTGAGCCAGCCATAGGCGATGTCGGACAGGATCTGGGTGGCGACCACGACGAGAACGCTCACCATGGCGCAGGCTTCGACGAGCCGGATGTCGCTGTTGAGCGCGGCGTCGTAGAGCAGCGTGCCGAACCCCTTGTAGGCGTAGAACACTTCGACCACGATGACGCCGGAAAGCAGCCATGGCAGTTGCAGCATGATCACCGTCACCGGGGTGATCAGCGCGTTGCGCAACGCATGACGCCAGACGATGCGCGCCAGGCTCGCGCCCTTCAGACGGGCCGTGCGCACGTAGTGGGTGCCCATCACCTCGACCATCGAGGCGCGGGTGACGCGGGCGAGATAGCCAGTCGAATAGAGGGCGAGAACGAGCACCGGCAGGACGATCTCGCTCAGCGAGAAGCCCGTCAGCATGGTGCTCGCGCCGGGAAGCCAGTTGAGCCAGAAGACGAAAACCGCCGACAGGAACACCGCCGAGGCGAAATCCGGAATCGATGTGGTGACGATCGACAGCAGCGACACGCCGCGGTCGATCAGGGACCCCGGTCGCATGCCGGCAAGCACGCCGGCGAGCAGGCCGACGGGAACCATGACCAGCAGGGCGCCGCCCGCAAGCAATCCGGACGCGGCCAGCCGATCAGGGATCAGGTCGATGACGGGCGCGCGGTAATAGCTCGACTCGCCCCAATTCCCGGTGACGAACGCCCAGAGCCAGCGGCCGTAACGGATGAAAAAGGGATCGTCGTAGCCATTCGCCGTCAGCCAGGCGGCGCGCTGCTCCTCGGTCGAGAACTGACCGAGCACCTTGACGGCGACGTCGCCGACATTGATCTCGAGCGCGAGATAAACAAGGAACGACACGGTCAGCATGGCGGCCATGGCGCCGCCGAGCTTGCGCACGATAAACAGGAAAAGGGTCACGGGCAGTCTCCTCGCCGGCGGGATTGGGGCCGCGCGAACGCGGCCCGCTCCGATGATCAGGCCTTGGCGAGCCAGACGCCATCCATGCGGAAATAGTCCGCCGGATGCAGCTGGAAGTTCCGGACATTCTTTGCCGCGGCGCTGAAGCGGCTCGGCCAGTAGGCCTGCACCATGATCGCGTTGTCCTGCAGGATCTGCTCGACCTCGCGCATCGCCTCCTTGCGCTCGGCCGGGTCGACCAGCGCCATAGCCTTGTCGAGCGCGGCATCGAACGCGGGGCTGGCGAAGTGGCTTTCGTTCCAGGCGCCGCCCGAGCGATAGGCGAGGTCGAGCGTCATCGCGCCCAGCGGCCTGTGTGCCCAGTAGGTCAGGCCGAACGGCACCTTGTCCCAGACGGGCCAGTATTGCGAGGCGGGCAGGACATTGAGCTTCAGGCGGATGCCCGCCTCGGCGAGATTCTGCTGGAGCACCTGCGCGGTGTCCTGCTCCCATTTGCCCTGGGTGTTGCCGAGCGTCAGTTCGATGTCGATGCCGTCCTCGTGCCCGGCCTCGGCCAGAAGTGCCCTGGCCTTCTCGACGTCGCGCGCAACCGGCTCCAGCGGATAGTAGTCCGGCTGGTTCGGCGAAACGTGAAAATTCCCACCGACGACGCCCTCGCCGCGATAGGCAACGTCGAGCATCTGCTTGTTGTCGGCCGCAAGCTGCACCGCCTTGCGGACGCGGACGTCGTCGAAAGGCTTGGCATCGACCTGCATCCGCATGACCAGCGTGTGCGCCGGATTGGCCTTCAGGATCTGGATGCTGGGCAGCGAGTTCATCAGATCGTATTCGGCGATGCTGGCCCGATAGATGACGTCGATCTGCCCGCTCGCGAGTGCGGCAAGGTGGGTGGTCACGTCGGTACCCATGTCGATGTAGTGGATCTCATCGAGATGGGCAGGCGTGCCCCAGTAGTCCGGGCGCTTGGCGAAGATCGCCTGCCGTCCGACCTCGTGGCTGACGAGCTTGAACGGCCCGGTGCCGATCGGATTGGCCGGCCAGTTTCCGCCGTCCTTGACGAAATTGCGGTGCACGATCGGGCAGGTGTAGGAATAGAGCTGCTCCGGCAGCGAGGAGACGCCGCGCGACAGCGTGATGCGAATGCTGTGATCGCCGGTCTTTTCCACCTTCTCGATGGCAGAGAAGGCAGTCTTGTTGGACGATTGCGATTCCGGTGCGATCCAGCGCTCGATGTTGAAAATGACGTCCTCGGGGGTGAAGGGATCACCGTTCGACCACGTCGCGCGCTCGTCGAGCTCGAAATCCCAGACCTTCAGGTCTTCTGACGGCGTCCAGCTCTTGGCGAGGTAGGGATGGGTGATGTTGTCGGCATCGACATAGGTGAGGAACTCGAGGCTGTTGCGATAAAGGTTCGAAGCCTCGATCCAGCTCGTTAGCATCGGATCGGTCAGCTCCTGGATCTGGCAGCCGAAGCGCAGAGTACCGCCATCGACCGGAACTTCCGACTGAGCACGCGCCTCCCCGCCCATGCCGACGAAGGCGCTGGCGGATGCCGCCGAAACGCCGAGCCAGGCTGCGGCACGCAGGAAGCCGCGACGGTCGATCGCGCCCGCCTGCACCCTGTCGCACAGCTCGGAGACCGCCGAATGCAGTGGTCGTCCGCTATTGGATTTCAGTTCCGTCATCGTTTCCTCCTCCTTGAACGATTTTCTTCCTTCAGGCGCCGTCCGTCGTCGAAACGACGCGCAAGACCGGCCCGCCCTCGCCCTGGCTGTGACTTCTGAAGCGGCTGATCAGCCAGGAGCGGAATCCCGCCATCAGCGGATCCGCCAATCCTTCGGCATCGATTTTCAGGTAGTAGCCGAAGCCCTCGTAGTGATTGGCCTCGAAGGGCGCCACGACGCGGCCGCTCTCGAGTTCGTCACGGAACAGCACCGGGTCGACAAGGGCCAGACCCTGTCCCGAGAGCACGTACTGGACTGCAAGGCTGGCGCTGTCGAAGGTAACCCCGCGAGCCACCGAAACGCCGGAAATGCCGTTCTGCAGCACGAAGCGCTGCCAGGTGTGATAAGGCTCCACCTCGACGATCTTGACGTGGACAAGTTCATTGGCTGCTATGAACGTTGCAATGTCCGGCGGCGTCCCGCGCGCCAGTTCCGGATGGCACAGGATCGTCGGGCGCTCCTCCCACAAAAGGTCGGTGATCCATTCGTCGACGGTCGGACGCGTATAGACGACGGCGACGTCGAACTCGCTGTTCGGTCCGCCATAGGGCGTCGACACCTCAAGCAGCACGTCGGGAAAGCTGCGTCGGAAATCGGTCAAGAGCGGCACCGTCAGCTTCATGGCGAAGCTCGGCGGCAGGTTGATGCGCAGCTTGCGCTGGCGTTGCCCGTCGGCGCCGCTGATATCTTGCAGCGCCTGGTCGATCCGGTCGAATCCCTTGGCGACGCCGGCAAGCAGCGCACGCCCCTTGTCCGTCAGTGTGATGGCCTTGTGACCGCGCTCGAACAGCTTGCAGCCGATGCTCTCTTCAAGGCTGATGACGTGGCGCGACAATGCACTCTGCGAAATGTTGAGTGCCGCGGCGGCGGCCGTGAAGCTGTTGTAGTGGGCAACAGCCTCGAAGGCGCGCAACGCATTGAGCGGAAGCCGTCGGCGATCCATGAAGGGATCCTTTCTGTTCGAGCCGGAGCGCTCCATCATCCTGCGGAAAGCCCCCCGAACAGCACGTATTTGCTCTCCAGATACTCGTCCAGCCCTTCGCTTGCGCCTTCGCGCCCGACGCCCGATTGCTTAATGCCGCCGAATGGCGCGACCTCCGTGGAGATCACCCCCTCGTTGATGCCGATCATGCCGGCCTCGAGCGCAGCGGCGACACGCCAGGCGCGGCCGAGGTCACGCGTGAAGAAATAGGCCGAGAGGCCGGTCTCGGTTGCGTTCGCAAGCGCGATCGCCTCCTCCTCGCCCCTGAAGCGGAACAGCCCTGCCACCGGTCCGAACGTCTCCTCCTGCGCCAGGACCATTGCCGGCGTGACACCGGCCAGCACGGTCGGCGCATAGAACAGTTCGCCCCGTTCGTGACGCTTGCCGCCGGTGAGGACGGTGGCGCCCTTTTCGACCGCGTCGGCGACATGGCGTTCGACCTTGCCAAGCGCGGGCGCATTGATCAGGGGCCCCTGGGCGGCACCCTCTTCCGTGCCGGGCGCCACCTTCATCGATGCGACCGCAGCGCTCAGGGCCGCCGCATATCTGTCATATATGCCGTCCTCGACGAGGATGCGATTGGCACAGACGCAGGTCTGGCCGGTGTTGCGGAACTTGGAGGCGATGGTGCCGCGCACCGCCAGTTCGATGTCGGCGTCGTCGAACACGATCAGCGGCGCATTGCCGCCGAGTTCGAGGCTCACGCGCTTTACCGTGTCTGCGCACTGCTTCATCAACAGTTTGCCGGTGGCGGTCGACCCGGTGAAGGAGAACTTCCGCACCGCCGGGCTCTCCATCCACACGCCCACGACGTCTGCCGGATTTTTTGTCGGCACCACGCTGACAACGCCGGCCGGGACGCCGGCCTCTTCCCCAAGACGGGCGAGCGCCAAAGCCGACAACGGCGTATCCTCGGCCGGCTTGACGACGATGGTGCAGCCGGCGGCCAGCGCGGGCCCGATCTTGCGGGTGATCATCGCCAGCGGAAAATTCCAGGGCGTGACCGCCGCGACCACGCCGACCGGTTCCTTCATCACCACGATGCGGGCATCGCGCCGGTGCGAGGGCACGACGCCACCATGCGCGCGGCGGCCCTCTTCCGCGAACCAGGTGAGGAAGCCGGCGGCATAGGCGACCTCGCCCCGGGCCTCCGCCAGCGGCTTGCCCTGCTCGGCAGTGAGCAGCCGCGCCAGTTCCTCCTGACGGGCGAGCATCAGCGCCGCCCAGCGGCGCAGCACTTCGGAACGCTCGGAGGCCGTGGTCTGGCGCCAGCTACGGAACGCGGTCTCGGCCGCATCCAGCGCCTGCTGCGCCTCCACGCGCCCGCAATCGGCGACGCGGGCGATCTCGCTGCCGTCCGCGGGGTTCAGCACGGCGAACTGCCGCTTTTCGATCGCGTGTTGCCACACGCCGCCGATCATGGCCAGTTGCTCGACAAGTTCCATGTTCAGGCGACCTTCGGCGTGAAGAATGGATTGCCGACCGTCCTGATGCCTTCGGCAAGCTCTTCGCGCGACGGCCAATTGCGCATCAGGGCGCGCTTCGCCGCCATGTGCGTCGCCGTGCGGTTGTGGGTATAGACCGTTTCGGCGTCGTCCGCCGCCGGGTTGACCCAGACCGCCGCGATCGCCAGCCAGTCGTCCTCGGCTTCGGCCGGCAGCGTGCCGTCGAGCAACGCAGCGGTGATCCCGGCGGCAACGCCGGCCTGGGCCGGTCCCCAGGTCATCGTCTCATGATTGCCCGGCTGCAGCACCGCTTTGGCAATGAAGAGCGTTACCGGCTTGGCCGGCAGATTGGGCTTGAGGATGGCCTGGAAGGGCAGGTGGCCCGGACCGGGACTCGCCGCCGCCGTCGCCAGGGCACCGGCGATCGGCCCGTCCTTCGGACCGAGATAGAGGTTGATGTGGGCGGCGTTCGGGCCGGAGCCCTCGAATCCTTCACCGATGTAAAGCACAGGCTTGCTCCAATTTGAAAGGTCAGGCGGCTGCGACGGGGGCAACGACCGGCGCGGACAGTGCGCGCGGCCGGCGCACGTCGTTGTAGTCGTTGATCATGTCGCGCGGCCGGTAGGGCTCCTCGAGGTAGGCGCGGTCGCCGGCGGAGAGCTCGATGGTTGCCGCCTCGAGCGCGGCCTCGACCTGCTCTGCGCTTTCCGCACCGATGAGCGGCACCGTGCTGTTGCCGGAGCCGAACACCCAGGCCTGGGCAATCTGGCTCGGCGCCTTTTCGTACTTGCGCGCCAGTTCATTGACGCGGCGGGCGATCTCCTGATCGATCTCGTCGCCGAACCACTCGAGGAAGAGGTCGTGGGCGATACGCGGCGCCGTGCCGCCGCCGGCGAGATACCCACGCGCCAGCGGCGAGAAGGTGGTGACGGCGATGCCCTCGTCCTTGCAGTAGGGCATCATTTCGCGCTCTTCCTCGCGGTAGAGCAGCGAATATTGGCACTGCATGTTGACGAACCGCGCCCAGCCGTTTTTGTCGGCGACATGGTTCATCTTGGCGAACTGCCAGGAATACATGGTCGAGGCGCCGATATAGCGGGCCTTGCCCGACCTGACGATGTCGTTGAGCGCGCACATCGTCTCCTCGATCGGCGTCTCCGGATCGAAGGCGTGGATGATGTACAGGTCGACATAGTCGGTGCCGATCTGCGCGAGCGATCGGTCGATCGACTTCATCAGATGCTTGCGAGAAAGGCCCTTGTCGTTCGGATCCTCGCTCATCGGGTAGAACGCCTTGGTGGCCAGCACCAGCTTTTCACGCTCCGTCAGCGAAAGCAACGTGCGTCCGACGACCCGCTCGTTGAGCCCGGTCGAGTACCAGTCAGCCATATCGAAAAAATTGATGCCGGCATCGAGCGCCTTCTTCAGGATCGGCACCGAGCGATCCTCGTCGAGAACCCAGCCCTTCCACTTGGAAGAGCCAATGCCCATCGTGCCCAGGCAAAGCGACGAGGTCTTCAGACCGGTACGGCCAAAGCGAACGTGTTCCACAGCGATGTCCTACGAAATGTTTCTCCCTGGCGCGGACTATGTCGTTACCGGCTGGTTGTGACAAATAGACTTATTCGATGCTGCCATCTCGAAATTCGATGGCTGCTCGCAAGCCGCGCCACCGCCGCAGAGGTGCCGCGCCATCGACCCGTGCTGTGCCAGGAAAGGGGAGGGGGGAGGGGCGCCGCGCCCCGCCGGCGCGAACACGGCCCGCGCCGGTTGCGCCTCAGGCGGCGATCTGGAGATAGCCCTTGTAGAGCATGTAGCCGGCGACCACGAAGATGAGGAGGGCGAAACAGGTGTTCAAAATGCCCTTGCGCGCCGCAAGCCTTCGCACCGCGACCGCGCCGGCAAGGCCGCCGGCGACGCCGCCGCTGATGAACACGGCGGCAAGCGCCCAGTCGACGAGCCCGGAGACGGCATAGTTCAGTGCCGTCGTCAGCCCGAAGGCGGCAACGGCGACCAGCGAGGAGCCGATGGCAAACAGGATCGGCATGCCCGTGGAGGCGACCAGGCCCGGCACGATCAGGAACCCGCCGCCGATCCCGAAAAAGCCGGAGACGATACCGGTGAGGCCGCCGAACAGGACGATTTTGGGCGCATTTTCACGAGAGCATTGCGCCCCCGGATCGCCCTCTGCGCCCCTGTTCTTGAACATCAGCCCACCCACCAGAACCATGAGCAAGGCAAAGAGGATCAACAGGTGTTGACCGTCCACGATCTTGCCGAGCGACGAGCCGATCAGCGCACCGACAACGCCGGCCCCGCTGAAGACGCCCGCGCAACGCCATTTGACATGGCCGAAGCGCGCGTGGCCGAGGAGGTTGGCGCCGGCGTTGACGGCAACCGCGAAGGCGCTGGTGCCGATCGCCAGATGCGGGCTTGGCACCCCGACCACATAGACCATCAGCGGCACGGCGAGGATCGAGCCGCCGCCACCGAACAGGCCGAGCGCGAGACCGACCACCCCGCCGGAGAGCGCACCGAGACCGTATTGCAGGGGTTCCAGATACATGTCGAGACTGCCTTTCGCCGGCTCATGCAATCCGCGCGGCACTGACGCGAAGCAAGGCCATGCCCGGCGCTGCGATCACAGGCATCGCCCTGACCGCATTCCGTAATGGCACGAACGGCCGGTTGATGCGCCTACGGATGCCCACGAACCGTCCCCGCGTCATCGTGCCGCCAGGGCGTGACGGCCCAGCGTCAAACGGTAGATGATCATGCCCATAAGCATGGCGGCCACGAAAAGTCCCGCCTGCCAGCGACCCGTGGTGAGTGCTGCGATCGCCGGACCGGGACAAAAGCCGACGAGGCCCCATCCGAGCCCGAACAGCACCGCGCCGCCGACCAGCCGTGCGTCTGGTTGCGTGCCGGCCGGGACATGGAAGCGGTTATCAAAGAGTGGCGCCTGCAGGCGGCGGCGCAGCAGATAGGCGATCGCCGACGGGATCAGCGCACCGCCCATCACGAACGCCAGCGACGGGTCCCAGTTGCCGGCAACGTCGAGAAAGGCGCGCACGCGAGCGGGATTGATCATGTCCGAGACCACCAACCCGGCGCCGAAGAGAAGGCCGCTGGCAACAGCGGCAAGGATTCTGGCAAGCATCACATCGCTCCGGAAACAAGACGCATGAGGAGAACCGTGACCGCGGCCACCGCCATGAACACCAGCGTGGCGACGATCGAGCGCGGCGACAGACGGGCAAGCCCGCAGACCCCGTGCCCGCTGGTGCAGCCGGAGCCCAGGCGCGTGCCGAAGCCGACCAGCAGGCCAGCAGTGACGAGCAGCGGGGCCGAGGACGTGACGAGGACATCGGGCTGGCGGACGAACGCGCTAGCCAGCGCAGCACCGCCGAGGATGCCGGCCAGAAAGCCGAGCCCAAGCCTGCTGAAGCCCGAATCCGACAAACCCGCCGCCCCAGCGGTGAGGCCGGATATACCGGCTATGCGCCCCGTGGTCAGCAGGTACAATCCTGCCGCAAGACCGATGAGCAGGCCGCCGCCCAGCGGCCAAAGAATGTTGAGTTCGCTCATTAAGATCACAACCCCACTGAAACCTGATTGCCATTCCCAGCGCTCGCCCGCCGGCAGGCGTTCGGCCGGCGCACGAGGCGGCTCGGCTCGATTTCCTGCCACGATCGACCTGACGCGATCGATCTAACACGAAGCTGACCGACAAGGCGCCCTGGGCAATCTTATAAATACATATTTACAGTAAATATACAATATTGTATTTTCCATTCATGCGAACGCACGCCCTGCATCAGAGAACGGCCACCCGACCCGACCAGGACAATCGATGACGACCGAAGCGCCCACGCCTCCTACGCCACGCCTCAACGATCCGGCCCCGGACTTTGCCGCTCGGTCGACCGCCGGACCTTTGAGGCTGGCCGCCTTTCAGGGCCGCTGGCTCGTTTTCTTTTCGCATCCCGCCGACTTCACGCCTGTTTGCACCAGCGAGTTCATCGCCCTCGCAAGAGCGGCCCCGGACTTCGAGCGGATAGGCTGTGCATTGCTTGGCCTTTCGGTGGACAGCCTCTACTCCCACATCGCCTGGCTGCGCGACATTCACGCACGCTTCGGCGTGAAGGTGACCTTCCCGTTGGTCGAAGACCCCTCCATGGCCATTGCGCGCGCCTATGGCATGATCGACAACGCCTCGGAGAGCAGCGCAACGGTGCGGGGGACCTATGTGATCGACCCAGACGGCATCATTCGCGCCATCGTCTGGTATCCAATGAATGTGGGCCGCTCGGTGGACGAGCTGCTGCGGCTCGTCGCAGCGCTCCAGGCTGCGGAACGGGAGCAGGCGTCAACTCCAGAGGGCTGGCGGCCGGGCGATCCGCTGGTGGAGCCGGCACCGGTCGCCGACCTTGACGAGGGCGGTCTTCGGCAGGGCGAGAGCTGGTACTTTCGGGAACGGCGCCCATGATCGGCAAGCCGCGCGTTTCCCTCGAGACCCTGACCGCCAAGGCTCCGGAAGCGGCGGAGTTCATGCGCCTGTTCAGCAATGCCAACCGGCTGATGCTGCTGTGCCAGATCGCCCAGCAGGAATCCTCCGTCAGCGACATCCAGGAGGCGCTCGGCATCAAGCAGCCGGCGCTGTCCCAGCAGCTCGCCGAACTGCGCCAGGCCGGCCTGGTCAAGACGCGGCGAGTCTCCCGTCAGATCTACTATTCGATCGCCGACGGCCGAGCCGAAGCGGTGACGGCCCTTCTGTTCCAGCTTTTCTGCGGGCCGGCGGACGCCCTCGCGGGCGCGAGCGCAACGGCCGCCCCGGAACGACCGCCCTCAACATCGGCAGGCGATGCAGCCCAATTCGCCCGCGTCCTGCGGGCGGGATAGTTAGGAAAAACGTGTAAGCGAGGTAAGTTCATGACCGCCAATCCTATCGTGAGGTCGTTCTGGGACGAGCCGACCGGCTCGTGGCAGTACGTCTTTCACGACCCCAAGACCATGAAGGGCGCGATCGTCGATCCGGTCTGGGACTACGATCCGCGTGCCGGCGCCGTTACAACCGAGCAGGCGGGCCGCATTCTCGAGTACGTGCAACAGACGGGCATCGAGATCGTCTGGATCCTCGACACCCACCCACATGCCGACCACTTTTCCGCCGCGCCCTACCTCAAGGCGAAACTTGGCGCCCCCACGGCGATCGGCGAACATGTCACGAAGGTCCAGGCGCTGTGGAAGAGCATCTACAACCTGGGCGACGATGTTCCGGCGAACGGCTCGCAATGGGACCGACTTTTCAAGGACGGCGAAGTTTTCCACGTGGGCGAGATTCCCGTGACTGTCTATTTCTCGCCCGGCCACACCATGGCCTCGATTACCTACGTCGCCGGCAACGCAGCGTTTGTGCACGACACGCTGATGATGCCCGACAGCGGAACGAGCCGCGCCGATTTTCCGGGCGGAGACTCTAGAGCGCTCTATACAAGCATTCGCCGCATTCTCGAGCTCCCCCCCGAAACGCGCGTCTTCATCGGACATGACTACGCACCGAACGGCCGCGACGCGATGTGCGAGGCGAGTGTCGCCGAGCATCTGGCCAGCAACAAGCATATCGCCGGGAACGTGACGGAAGCCGATTTTGTCAGGGTACGCGATGCACGCGATGCGACCTTGCCCCTGCCTCGGCTGATGCTGGCCGCGCTGCAGGTCAATATCCGCGGCGGGCGGCTGCCGTCGGAGGAGACCAACGGCCGCTCCTACCTGAAAATCCCGATCGGTTACTTCGAGCCACGCAAGGGTTCCGATTAACGTGTCCCATGAGGCCCGTGTGCAGGTGTGTCTGCCACTCGCCAAAGCCGTTCGATCCAGCACCACACTCACCCCACGGAGGTCAAAATGGCAAATGTCGGTTCTCTCGATCGCATCCTGCGCTTCCTCGTCGGTATCGTCCTTGTCGCGCTGCCGCTGGTGACGACGGCGTTCGACGGTTGGGGCGCCTGGAGATTCTTGAGCCTTGCCGCCGGCATAGTGATGCTGGGTACGGCGCTGTTCCGCTTTTGCCCGGCCTACCGGCTGCTGGGGATCCGGACCTGCGCCCTGCCCAAAAACTAGCAGGCGCCCGACGCCCCGCGACTGCCATTGTGTATCGCGCATGCCGGACGGACCACGCCCCCGCGACGGCAAGGCCCTTGGACGCACGGCGCTTATGGTCTAGTCTTTCCCTATTGTAGGGCGGGGCACGACATGGTTGGGGCACTGTTCGATAAATATGGCGGGTTTGGAACTGTCAGCCGTGTCGTCATGGCCTTCTACGAGAAGGTGCTCGACTCGGACGAGATCGGCATCCACTTCGAAAACGTGGACATGCCGCGGCTGATCGACCACCAGACCAAGTTCATCGCCTCGGTCCTCGGCGGCCCGGCCGCCTTTTCCGACGAAAGGTTGCGCAAGGTCCACACCCATCTGAACCTGACCCATGCCGACTTCGACGCGATGACGGAGATCCTGCGCGAGACGCTTCAGGAGTTCGATTTCGAGGAGCAGGACATAAGACGCGTCTCGGCGGAAATCGAGGCCCGCCGCCCGGTGATCGTTTCGGCGGAGCAGTCATGAGCATCGCCGCGATCAACGAACAGTTGCTCCGTACGATCGGCGTCGGAATCGCGATCGTGCGCTCGTCGGACCAGCGCATCCTCTTTCACAATCCGTCCTTCGCCGAGTGGTTCGGGGAGCCGGCGGACACGGCGTTGCTTGCCGACGTGCTTCCCGGCTTCGACCTTTCCGAGATGCAACAACGACTGGAGACGGACGGCCGCTTCACGCGCGAGCTCACGGTCAAGCCCAAGCGACGGTCGTTGGTGATTCATCTGTCGGTCTCGACCGCTGAGACGGAGGCGGGGCGGCTCTACGTGCTCGAATGCGCCAACATCACTCGCCTGCGCGAACTGGAGTCAATGATTGAGAGCTACTCGGCGATGGTGGAGCGGAACACACGCGAACTGGAGCGGGAGAAGGAGCGGGTCGAACGCCTGCTGCTGAACCTCATGCCCCGATCGGTCTACGAGGAGTTCAAGACCTTCGGCGTCGTCACGCCGCAACTCTTTCAGAACGTCTCCGTGCTGATGCTCGACTTTGTCGGCTTCACCAAGTTCTCGGCCGAACACGACCCCACGGTGACGCTAGGCGAGTTGAACGACATCTTTACCGCCTTCGACCGGATCGCCGAACAATTCGGCTGCGAACGCATAAAGACGATCGGTGATGCCTACATGGCCGTCGCCGGCATGCCGGTGCCGTCCCCCGACCATGCGGCTCCGGTCGCCCACTGTGCCGTTCGCTTCATCCGCTACCTCGAGCGCCGCAACCTCAGCCACCAGCACAAATGGGAGGCGCGCATCGGGATCGGCACCGGCGCGGCCGTCGGCTCGGTCGTCGGCATCCAGAAATACGTCTATGACGTGTTCGGACCGGCCGTGAACATCGCGGCCCGACTGCAGGCTTTTGCCGAGCCGATGAGCATCGTCGCTCCGGAGGAGATGAAGCAGGACCTGCTCGATGACTTCCAGCTATCGGACCTCGGCAGCCACGATATTCGCGGGATCGGCCGCCTTAGCCTGATCGGGGTGGGGGCCGGTCTCGACCTCACCCGGAGATCGCGACAGTTCTGACGTCCCCCTGACCGCCACGACAAGGCAACCCGCCCGGGCAGCTTGCCGCGCGAGCGGGTAGCGGACTTTCAAACCCGCTCGATCACGACCGGAACGGGCCGGCAGACGGTGTTGCAAACCGGCGAGTGGCGCTGGGCGCAGGCAAGCAGCTCATCCAGCGCCTCGTCGGAGCAGTCGGCCTTGACGTGCATACGGATGCGGATTCGCTCATAGCCGGGCGCCACGCTGTCATCGAGACCGAGCAGGCCCTGCAGATCGAGGTCGCCGGATAGTTCGGTCGACAGTTCCGCAACCGCGACGCCGCGCGCCATGGCGTGCAGGACAAAGGTGGTTGTCACGCAGCCGGCAAGCGCATGCAGCAGAAACTCGACCGGGTTGGCGCCCTCATTGTTGCCGAGCAGCACCGGCGGCTCGCCGTTCGTGAACTCAAAGGCCGCCTCGCGCGACCTGTCCTCCTCGCCGCAGCCGAAAAAGTCACGGATCACGGAGCGGTTCTCGCCACCGCTGATCCAGGTGTTGCGGGCGCGGAACTGAAACCGGGCAAGGCTCCGGTCGGCCTTGAGCGCCGCAATCGTCGCCATGGCGGCGTCGACGTTAAAGCCGTTGAGAGAGGTCGGGGCAGGGTGGATTGAAGAATGCGTGTTCATGACAGACGCTCCATCGTGTTTGGGTGGTCTTGCGCGCGGCGAGGGGATGTCCCCGTTCCATCAAGCTACGTATGGACTGCGTCCCCGGTCAGTGCCATTTTGGTCGAAATCGACCCAAATGTGCCAAGAGCTTTGCAATGGCAGCGCGTGAGCAAACGGTCACCGCCCTGATCCTGGCGCTGCCGGAAACGGCGGGGTCGGCGCTGTACGGCATGGTCGACGTACTGGCGGCCAGCGGCACGCTCTGGCGGGACCTCGTCGGCAGCGGAACGGACTGCCCACAGATCCGACCCTGCATCGTGTCGCCGGAACGGCGGCCGTTCCTTTGCGGCAATGGCATTCCGGTTCGCCCCGAGGCTACGCTTGAGCAAGCGTCCCGGCCGGGCATCGTCATTGTGCCCGAACTCTGGCTGTCGCCGGCCGACGACATTCGCGACCGGCACGGGCGCACGAAGGCGTGGCTGCGGCGCTGTCATGCCGATGGCAGCACGATCTATTCGGCCTGCTCCGGCTCCGTGCTGCTGGCGGCTGCCGGCCTGCTCGACGGGTGCGATGCAACCTCGCACTGGGGATATCAGGACCTGTTCCGCCGGAGCTTCCCTCGGGTTCGCTTCGATCCGGCGCCCAATCTCGTCATTTCGGACCGGACCGGCCGGATCGTGACCGCAGGCGGCACCACATCCTGGCACGACCTGGCGATCCACATCATCGCCCGTCATTGCAGCCCGGGCGAAGCGCTGCACATTGCCAAGGTGTACCTCCTCAAATGGCACGGCGAGGGCCAGTCCCCCTATGCCTGCCTGGTGAGGCGGCAACCGCATGCGGATTCGGTCGTGCGCAGAGCGGAGAACTGGCTTGCCGAGCACTATCGCGAGCCGGTCGTGGTTGCGGCGACCGTGAAACACTGCGGCATTCCCGAACGCAGCCTGAAAAGACGCTTCACCGCGGCCACCGGCGTGACGCTGATCGCCTATGTGCAGAACCTGCGGATCGAGGAGGCGAAACGTATGCTGGAAAGCCAGGCGACCGCCGTCGACGAGATCGCGGCCCTGGTCGGCTATGAAAACCCGGCCTTCTTCAGACGGCTGTTCAGGCGTTGCACCGGACTGACCCCAAGCAGCTATCGCCGCATGTTCCAGCCGCTGATCAGGGCGGCCGGCCAAGCCGGCGGCTGATCCGGCCAACTGACCTTCGATGCACGCATGCGCTGTCGGTCACAACTTTGCGACCCCTTCTCAACAATCCTTGATTTGTATGAGAGCACCAAATGATACAATCTGGGACTGCGAGGAGTTACCCAGGTGCAGCATAGTTCCCCCTTGCTGCAGTTCTCCTGCCATCCCCGGGCAGCCATAGGGTAGCGGTAAGGAATCAAGGCTGGACAAGACGGATGTGGCGAAGCTGAGCCCCGGTTCGACCGGGGCTCTCCTTTGCGCCGGCGGGCCGCCGGAACGAAGCCCGATGCGATCCCAATGCCGACCAAAAGAAGCCCTCAAGCGGTCTTACGCCGGCCATCCTTTTCCCGTTGATAGGCGATGACGTTCTTGCGTGTCCGCAGATGTGACCTAACCGCCGCGGGCCGCCAATTTTTTGACGGGAGATGTGAAGTTGTCCGCTAAAGATCTGGCGACACGTTCCGCAACGGGCGTAGGGTTTGCTCCCGAGCGAGAGGGAGCCGGCGCATGAAACGCAGGGAAGCAACGGGCGACTCGCGCCTTATCAGATGCGGCCTGGTCTGCGGGATGTTGCTGATCGTCGCCGGCCTGTTTTTCGTGATGATGAAATCCTACGGGCCGCTCGTAAGGGCCAGTTCCATTTACTCCGAGCACCGCTGACTGTGCCCGCCATGCCCGGCGGACCCAGAACGAGCAACCGCCCATCACAAGGTGGAAACCATCCTTGATGCGGACTCAGGACTCCTGCCCGGCGCGCCAACCGGCTGCGAGCGGTTTCGCCAGAAGCCCGAAATGCGCAAGTCCCTCGACAACGCCGAAGCCTTCATTCCCCTTGGCACGATAGATGCGCGTGTTCCGTCGCGCCAGGTCGAGCAGTTCCTCGTGCGCATTTGCGACAACGATGCCGCTGACGCCGGGCAGCTCGAACATGCTTCGATCGTTGTTCGTGTCGCCCGCCACGAGCACGTCAGCCAAGTCTACGCCGAGCCGGAGGCACAGCCAGGCCAGAGCGGAACCCTTGTCCACCCCCCTCGGCAGAATGTCGAGATCGCGGTTGCTCGAGTAGATCAGCCTGATCTTCAGTCCCGCATCCGAGAGCAAGGTCTCGATGTGATGCAGATCGTCGGGCTTGCCACCCGTGAGATACCAGCTCGACTTGAGCGGCGACTGGTATTTCATCGGCTGGAGTTCGAGCCGAGGGTGCGGGCTCAGAAGCGCCTCGATCGCCGCCCAATCGAAGCCGGTGCCGAGGTTCTCGTGATAGGCCGCCGCCTCAGACAGGCGACCGAAGTGGAAGAGCATGGTGCCGACACCGCCGATCAGGATATCCGGCTGCGGCAGGTTCGTCTCCGGCAGCACCTGCTGGATGTCGTCGAGCAGGCGGCCGCTGTTGAACACGAGCAGGGGTCGCCTGCTTTCTTCAATGCTCGTCCAGGCCTCGAGGAAGCGGCCTTCCGCTTCGCGGCTGCCGAGCAGCGTACCGTCGAGATCGGCCGAGAGGACTTTTATCGCCATCAGTCACCGTCTAGCCACGGCTCTGCCCATTCGTTGTCGCCGAAGTGCGCCACCTGCGCCCTTCCCTTCGAGATTGCAGCGACTTGCTGGGCAATGCCCGACCAGGTGAAGAGGCTGCGCGCCTTGTGCGCGCCCATGCGCGACAACCGGCTCCTGAGCTTCGGGTAGCGGAACGGTTTCATCATCGTGATGCCGAAATCGTACCGGTCGAACGGGTCGGCGAAAAGGGCGTGGCGCCCGTAGTTCACGGCCTGGAACAATCCGCCGTGGGTCGTCAGCACGGTGGGCGTTCCGCAAGCCATGGCTTCGACTGCCGTCATGCCGAAAGGCTCGTAACGGCTCGAAAGCGCAAAGAGGTCCGCTGCCCTGTAGTAGTCCGGCAACGCCTCGTCGGGGACGTAGCCGGAAAAGACCACGCGATCGGTCAGGTTCAGTTCCGCGACCCTGGCCTTGATGCCCCTGAGGATCTCGCCCTCGACCTCGTCAAGTTCCTCGCTGCCGATCGCAAGGTGAAGCCGCGCCTCAGGCTCCCTCTCCGCCATGACACCGAAAGCGTCCACGAGAAGATCGTAGCCCTTGTTGGTGGCGAGACGTCCCAGGGCCAGCACGACCCTTCCTTCGAACCCCAGCCGTTGCCGGATGATCTCGCGGGTCGCACGCGAGACCGGATAGAAGCGTGTATCGTCGTAGCCGGGCGGCACCATCACCACGCGGCCCTCCGGCACGCCATAGTCCTTGGTCAGGACCTCGACTTGCATCGGCGTAGTCGCGACGAGGCAGTCGCACGCCTGATACAGCGCGCGCTCATGACGGATGCGCTCCGAAAAGTTGAACTCGGCTTCCATGGTCGCGGCCATGGACGGGTAATCCTCGAGCATCTGCTGCTGCTTCCAGGAGCCGAGCGAGTGCGGAGTGTGGATATGCTTGACCGACAGACTGTCGGCCAGCCGTTGTCCGGCGATGCCGCCGTCCCAATAGTGGCTGTTGATGAAGGAATAGGTACGATCGTGCTGACGTAGATAGGTCAGTGCGTTGTCGCACCATTCGTCGAGGCTCCGATAAAGATATTCCTTCGGAATGAACTCGCTGCCGCCGCAGGGGAAACGGACGACCCGCGCATGGTCGTTGATCTGGTCGATCTGAGGCTGGCCCTCAAACTGTCTCGTGAGGATATCGACCTCGTAGCCGAGCTGTGCGAGCTTCTTGCCGAGTTCCAGCACATAGACCACTTGCCCCCCGGTATCCGCCGCGCCGAGAGGAGGCCTGGCAGCCACATAGCCATGCGTAGACAGCAACGCAACCCTTGGCGCCGCATCGGTCCTGCGTGTCTTCATTTCCGGTTTTGCCTCAGGAAAAGGAAGGAAGAGATCGTTTCCATCCGCCAAATTATGCCTCGTAGCCAACCATACCTGAAATTAATTTCCTCTTCTTCGGTAATCATGTCAAGGAAGGCGCCACCTTTTACAATTGTCCAGAATTTTTGTTCTCCCGTAAGTTGCCTCGACATGGAGAACGAAGATGGCAGAGATGGGTCGGCGCGATCGGCGCCACACGCATGTCTGCTGCCGACAGGATCGAAGCCGAGCGACGGGTCGCGTCAAAAATCTGGTGGCGTCATCGACAGCTGCGGCCGCCTGAATGAGGTTCACAGCCGGGTCGTTGAAAGAGATGAAGGGGATCGGCGGCACGCCAGTTTAGGCTGCAGAAAGAAAAAGGGCCCCGACATCTCATACAAGCCGGGACCCCTTTTCGTCCGTCGCCGAGTTCCTGTACTCATCTAGACAGAAACTTCGACGTGACCGCACAAGGATTACACCGGATTTACGTGTCGATTTCAAGACAGCCCCTCTGACATATCGCGGATCGCCCGATCGGCCAGGGCCGCGGCGTCTCCGCCGGCCGTCATTCGGCGACGATCAATTCGATGCCGGCCGCGTCCAGGGCTGAGGTGATAGTGGATGACGGTCGGGCATCTGTCACCAGCGTGTCAATGGCCGAAATCGGCGCGACCTCGAACACAGCACGGCGATCGAATTTGCTCTGGTCGGCGAGCACCGTGACGCGTTCGGCCCGCTCGATCATCGCCTTGGCAACCTCCGCCTCCTGGACATCGAAGTCCATGATCGAGTCCGCATCGAGGGCCCCGACCGTGAGAATGGCGTGGCGGGCGCGAAACTTGGCAATCTGCTCCAGCGCAAGCGGTCCCAGGCTTTCGCCCGCATCCGCCCCGTAGGCCCCGCCGATCAGGAAGACCTTGTGGCTCTTGTTGGTCGCGACGGCGGCTGCGATCCTGGGCGAGTTGGTGATGACGACGAGCGCGTTCAGTTCGGCCAGCACTTCGGCCATGGCCACGGTCGTACTGCCGGTATCGATGAACAGCGAGTCCTCTGGCGCGAGAAGCCGGCTCGCGGCGCGCGCGATCGTCTTCTTGGCCTCGGCGTTTTGCGCCATGCGCTGTGCGAACGGGCCCTCCGTTTCGATGGCTGGAGCCGAGCGGACAATGGCCCTTGCCCCGCCGTGGAATTTCCGCAACTTGCCCATGGCGTCAAGGCGCGTCAGATCGCGACGGATCGTCTCGCGCGAAACTCCCAGCAGGGCGGCGAATTCCTCGACCGCCATCTCGCCCGAATGGTCAAGGAGCCGGGAAATTTCCTCGTGGCGC
Source organism: Mycoplana sp. ABR4_002 (assembly GCF_056159645.1). Taxonomy (NCBI): domain Bacteria; kingdom Pseudomonadati; phylum Pseudomonadota; class Alphaproteobacteria; order Hyphomicrobiales; family Rhizobiaceae; genus Mycoplana; species Mycoplana sp. ABR4_002. Next base: position 260,838 of record NZ_JBSWVO010000002.1, on the reverse strand, counting down.
TTTATTGGTTGCAAGTTGACCCCCACGCGCCGCAAGGCGACTCGGTTCGCCGGCCGTTGAACACCGAATTGCTGGCAACCCTATGGCAAAACGATCCATCTGCCATGGTGCGGCGGTGTTCGCCCGTCGGCAGCATGGCCGCACCCCGCAGGAGACGCGTTGCCGAACTGGAGCTATTCGTAGCGCGATTTGCGCGTTCGGTCAATTTATTCGATATAACGGCAGCCTTTGACCGAAAACTTGCGATAACTTGGTGACCGTTCGGTCAAAAACTGTAAGATTTGGGCTTTCCTTCGGCAGGAAACCCGCTACAGTGGCGACAGATGCAGCTAAAAAACAAAACAAATGCATCGCTGAACATCACAGCATTCGGGGAACTGAAATGGACCAGGTTCGACAAGCATCACATTCGCCATAGCGGCAGTCGGCGGCCCGGAAACAGCAGGGGCGAACGCGGCGCGGGTTTACATGCGAGGACTGCGACTGTCCGGCCGATGGCAGGCCGCAGACGCAATGTCCTTTCCACGAGGAGGCCATCCGGCCTTTCCCGTGACGCCACGGCTAGCCTTCTGTCTCCGGCTCTCGCGCCGGCAGCGACCCCGTCGCACCGGTGCGCTTCGTGACACCCAAACCGGCAAGGGAGCGAATGCGTGGTTTCGAAAGGCAGTGACGAACGGGCGGGAGGTCGCCGATGCGTGGCTTGATCGCAGGTTACGTGCGGTGGACCGACAGGATCTCCGACTATGTCGGCTATCTGGCGGCATCGCTGATTTTTCTCATGGGCGGCGCGCTGCTGTTCGATGCCGTGACGCGAAACCTGATCCGGATGCCGGTCCATTGGGCGGTGGAACTGACCCAGTTCACACTGGCCGCCTACTACTTCATGGGCGGGCCGATCACGCTGAAGAACGACGACCATGTCCGCATGGATCTGTGGTACACGTCGGTCTCGCCGCGCAGCCGCGCCAAGATCGATCTCGCCACCATCGGCTGCCTCATCTTCTATCTCGGCGTTCTTCTGGCCGGATCGATCTCCAGCCTTGCCTATGCGATCGAGACGGGCGAGCGGCGCTTTTCCATCTGGAACCCCTCCGTCATTCCGATCAAGTCCTTGATGGTGGCCTGCCTGATCCTGATGATGATGCAGGCGGTCGCGCTGGCGTTCAAGCATCTGGCAGCCCTGCGCGGTGAGGAGTTGCGATGAGCTACGAGACAATCGCCCTCCTCATGTTCGCGTCCATGGTGGTGCTGCTGACCACCGGCCAGCGCGTGTTCGGCGCGATCGGGTTCGTCGCCTCCGCCGCAGCCCTGCTGCTTTACGGCCAGGGCGCGATCGAGCTGCCGTTCAACCAGGTGTTCAAGCTGTTCAACTGGTATGCGATGCTGACGCTGCCCATGTTCATCTACATGGGCTACATCCTGTCGGAGTCCGGCATCGCAGAGGATCTCTACCGGATGCTGCACGTCTGGTTCGGCCGCGTGCGCGGCGGGCTCGCGATCGGCACCATCTTCCTGATGGTCATCATTTCCGCCATGAACGGCCTTTCGGTCGCGGGCATGGCAATCGGCGCAACCATCGCGCTGCCGGAAATGCTGCGGCGTGGCTACGACAAGATCCTGATCTCGGGCGTGGTGCAGGGTGGCTCATCGCTCGGCATCCTTATCCCGCCCTCGGTGGTAATGGTGCTCTATGGCATGATTGCCCGCCAGCCGGTATCCAAGCTCTGGTTCGCCGGCCTTGTCCCCGGTCTGATCATGGCTGCGCTCTTCGTTGCCTATGTGGTGGTTCGGGCCCGGCTCAATCCGAAACTGGCGCCGATCGTGCCGGAAGAGGAGCTGAACATGCCGCTGGCCGAGAAGCTGAAGCTGGCGAGGGCAGGGATCATCCCCTTCGCGATCTTCTTCTTCATGACCGGCCTGTTCGTGTTCGGCTATACGAGCCTGGTCGAGAGCTCCGCCGTGGGCGCCACCTGCGCGACGCTCGCCGCTGTGCTCAAGCGACGCTTCAGCTGGAAGCTGATCCGCGAGACCTCGATGAAGACCCTTTCGGTCTCGTGCATGTTCCTGTGGCTGATCCTTGCCGCGCTGGCCTTTGGGGCAGTGTTCGACGGCCTGGGCGCGGTCAAGGCCATCGAGAATCTGCTGATCGGCACCTGGGACTTGTCGCCCTGGACCGTCATCATCGTCATGCAGATCAGCTTTATCGTCATGGGCATGTTCCTCGACGACACGGCCATGCTGGTGATCGTCGCGCCGCTCTACATCCCACTGGTCAAGCTTCTCGACCTCGGCTTCGACAACCAACTGATCTGGTTCGGCGTGCTCTACACCATCACCTGCCAGATCGCCTACATCACCCCGCCCTTCGGCTACAACCTGTTCCTGATGCGCTCGCTGGCGCCGAAGGAGATCACGCTGATCGACATCTACCGGTCGATCTGGCCCTTCTCGCTCATCATGGCGATCACGATCGCCCTGATCATGGTCTTCCCGCAACTGGCGCTTTGGCTTCCCGAGCACATGAACGTGAAGGGCTGATACGGACGGCCGACAGACTTGTTTAACCAGAGGAGAACGAAATGACAAAGGACATGAAGAAACCTGGCGCCTCGGAACGGATCCTGTCCACGCGCCGACATTTCCTGACGAAGACCGGTCTCGGCGCCGGTGCCGCGGTGGCCGGTTCCACGCTTGCCGCTCCTTACGTCAACGCCCAAACCGGTCCGATCAAGTGGCGGCTCCAGACCTATTCCGGCGCGCCGCTCGGGGCCCACGTGATCAAACCGCAGATCGACGCGTTCAACGCCGCAGCGAACGGCGAGATGGAGATCGAACTTTTCTACGCCGACCAGCTGGTGCCGACGGCCGACCTGTTCCGGGCCATGCAGAGCGGCACGATCGATGCCGTGCAGTCGGACGAGGCAACGATGGCCTCGCCGGTCGACATCGCGGTGTTCGGCGGATACTTCCCGTTCGCCACCCGCTACAGCCTGGATGTGCCGGCGCTGTTCAGCTACTACGGCCTGAAGGAGATCTGGGAGGAGGCCTATTCTGAGGTCGACAACGTCACCTGGATTTCTTCCGGCGCCTGGGATCCGCTGCACATTTTCACCGTCAGCAAGCCCATTCGCAGTCTGGCCGACATGAACGGGCTGCGCGTGTTCGGGGTCCCGACCGCCGGCCGCTTCCTCTCGCGCTACGGCCTCGTCCCCGTCACGATCCCCTGGGACAACGTCGAAGTGGCGATGCAGACGGGCGAACTCGATGGCGTGGCCTGGTGCGGCTTTACAGAGGCCTATGAGGTCGGCTGGGCCGACGTGTGCAACTACGCCCTGACCAACTCCGTCACCGGTGCCTGGTTCGGCAGCTATTTCGCCAACACCGCGAGCTGGCAGAAGGTCCCGCCGCACCTGCAGGAACTCTTCCGCATCACCATCGACCAGTCGCATTACTACCGCGACGTCTGGTACTGGGGCGGCGAAGCGAAGCTGCGCGTCGAAGGCGAAAAAATGGAGCTGACGGCGCTCCCGCCGGAGGAATGGAACCAGGTGGTCAAGGACTCCGCAGGCTTCTGGGACGAGGTGGCCGCTTCGAGCCCGCGCGCCGGCAAGGTCGTCGCGGCGTTCAAGAAATATGCCGAGACCATGGAGAAGGCCGGCTACCCCTATCGCTGAGCGTGAATTGCAAGCTTGGCCCGCCCGATCCTGAGGGCGGGCCACCCCGTTTCGCAACCGATGTCTGGCATAGGCCGATGCGATGGCCCGACCGTCGCACGCCGATTTGCTATGGAAGGGAGCCAGAATGCTCCGACCAGCCAAAGTGCCGCCGACAGGCCCCTTCGACGTCGCCGTCATCGGCGCGGGCGTTGTCGGCTGCGCCGTCGTCCGCCGGTTTGCGTTGGCAGGTGCGCGCGTGGTGCTGATCGAGAAGGGGCCGGACATCCTGTCGGGCGCCTCGAAGGCCAACAGCGCCATACTGCACACCGGTTTCGACGCCCCTCCGGACAGCCTCGAACTCGCGCTCGTTCGCGCCGGAAGAGAAGAATACCTGGAGATCCGCGCCGGCCTGAACCTGCCGCTGGTGCGGACCGGCGCGCTCGTTTGCGCCTGGAACGCCATAGAGGCGGACAAGCTCGCAGCGATCGAGAGGCAGGGGCGAAGCAACGGCATCGCCGAACTCCGGATCCTGTCCGGGGCGGAAGCACGCCGGACCATGCCCGGGCTCGCCGACAACCTGATCGCGGCGCTGGAAGTGGAGGGGGAGCATGTCATCGACCCCTGGTCGGCGCCGCTCGCCTATCTGACACAGGCCGCAGCGCTCGGTACGGTCTTCATGCGCAATGCCGAACTTTTGAGCGGGCATTTCGACGGCGGCTGGACGCTCGAGACCTCGTCGGGAACGGTGACGGCTCGGTCCGTGGTCAATGCTGCCGGTCTTTATGGCGACCTCGTCGATCGCCGGCTCGGCTTCGAGCCGACATTCCAGATCAAGCCGCGCAAGGGGCAGTTCGTCGTTCTCGACAAAGCAGCGTTCCGACACGTACCCCGCATCGTCCTGCCGGTCCCGACCGAGATTACCAAGGGCATCGTCGTGTGCCCGACCGTCTTCGGCAACGTCCTGATCGGTCCGACCGCGGAGGAACAGGAGGACCGCGTTCGCGCCACCGTCGATACGGAAACGCTGCGCGCCCTGCTGGCGCGCGGCGCGGACATCATTCCCGCCCTTGCGAGCCTGCCGGTGACAGCCGTCTATGCGGGGTTGCGGCCTGCCACCGAAGAGAAGGCCTATCGTGTTCACGCACGCGCCGAGCAGCGGGCAATAACGCTGGGAGGCATCCGTTCGACCGGGCTCAGCGCAGCGCTTGGCCTTGCCCAGCATGCGCTGGCATTGCACGCCGCTTTTGGCGTGGCCCTGAAGCCGGTCTCGGACGCCCCTCCCGTAACCGTTCCCAACCTCACCGAGACAGGCGAGCGCGACTGGCAGCGACCGGATCACGGCGAGATCGTCTGCCACTGTGAACTCGTGACGCGGCGCGAGATCGAGGCCGCCCTCAACAGTCCGGTGCCGCCCGGGGACTTCGGCGGGCTGCGGCGTCGCACGCGTGCGGGCATGGGGCGCTGCCAGGGCTTCTATTGCAACGCCCGCCTCGCCGAGATGACGAAGGGCCGGCTGGCGACGTCGCTGGCGGTTCAGGAGCCGGAGCTGTCATGAACGCGGCGGATGCGGATGTCATCATCGTCGGGGGCGGACCGTCCGGGGTCGCCGCGGCTCTCGAGTTGCATCGTCGCGGCGTCGCACGCGTCGTGATCCTGGAGCGGGAGCGTCAGCTTGGCGGCGCCACGCGGCACTGCAGCCACTCCCCCTTCGGCATGCGCGAATTCCGGCGCCTGTACCTCGGCGCCGCCTATGGCCGCCGGCTGGAACGGGAGGCGGCGGCGGCCAAGATCGAGGTCCGCACTGGGCACTCCGTCGTTTCGCTGGACGATGGAGGCATGCTCACGGTTGCCTCGGACCAAGGCCTTTCGACCATCATGGGGCGTCGCATCCTGATCGCCACCGGCGCACGCGAAACCTCGCGCGCCGCAAGGCTCGTTTCCGGCGACCGTCCGATCGGCGTCCTGACGACCGGCGCATTGCAGTCCTACGTCGCCTTTCACGGCCTGATGCCTTTCCGCCGGCCGCTGATCGTCGGCTCCGAACTCGTCTCGCTGTCGGCAACGCTGACATGTCTCACCCACGGCGCGCGCCCGGTGGCGATGATCGAGCCGAACAGTCATCCGCTCGCGCGGGCGCCGTTCCGCTGGTTTCCCGCGCTTGCGCGCATCCCCTTCCATTGCGGCACGGACCTTGTCGACATTCGCGGCAACGCACGGGTCGAGGCGGCAACCATCCGCCACCGGGACGGGACCAAGCAGACACTGGCCTGCGACGGCGTCCTGTTTACCGGGCGCTTCACCCCCGAGGCCGCGCTGTTCCTGCAGTCGCCGATCGGGGTCACGACCGCCAGCGCCGGGCCGGCTATCGACCAGGACGGCCGCACCGAGGACCCGCGGGTGTTTGCCAGCGGCAACGTGCTCCGCGCCGTCGAGACCGGGGGCTGGGCCTTTCGCGAAGGCACGGCCGTGGGCGCGGCGATCGCGGAGGACCTTGGCAGGGCAGGAGAGGCGGGCGATCCCGTCTCCGTCACCTTCGATCCCCCCGTGAAGCTGGTCGTGCCACAGATGCTGCGCCGCAGTGGGCTGCCTTCGCCAGCCTTCCGCCAGTTCCAGTTGCGGTTCGAACAACGCCGCCGCGGCCTCCTGTCGCTCGAGCTCGACGGCCGCGAAGTCTGGCGACAGGGGCGGCTATGGCTGCCCGAACGGCGTTTCCTCGTGCCGATTCCTGCAGCGGCGTATACGGCGAGAACCGTCCATTTCCGATTCCGGGAGGAAAAATGATGCGCGTCGCTGCCATCGACCAGGGGACGACATCCACGCGCTGCCTCGTGATCGAGGACGGCGGCACGGCCCGAACGGTCGCCTCCATACGCCATGCGCAACACCATCCGGCCGCGGGCTGGGTCGAGCATGATCCGGAAGAGCTGCTGGCGAACATCGGCGCGGTGCTTCGGCAGGCCGGCCCCGTCGATGCCATCGCCATCGCCAACCAGGGCGAGAGCTGCCTCGCCTGGGACGCCGAGACGGGCAGGGCGCTGTCGCCCGTCATCGTCTGGCAGGACGCACGCACGGCGGGCACCCTTGCTTCGCTCGATGCGGAAGCACAGACACGTTCGAAAGTGGTGTCCGGGCTGCCGCTTGATCCCTACTTTTCGGCAAGCAAGCTCGCCTATCTGGTGCGAAGCGAACCGGACGTGGCAAAGGCGCTGGCCGCCGGCCGGCTGCGGCTCGGCACGACCGACGCCTTCTTTCTCGACCGCCTGTGCGGAACCTTCGCGACCGATATCGCCACCGCGTCGCGAACCGGGCTGCTGGACCTCGCCGCCGGACAGTGGAGCGCAGAGATGTGCGCACTGCATGGCGTGCCACGCGAATGCCTGCCACCGATCGGTCCGGTGGACACGGGCTTCGGCACGATCGACGGCATACCGGTCGCGGCGTCGATCGTCGACCAGCAGGCGGCGCTCTACGGGCACGGCTGCCGACGGCCCGGCGATTGCAAGATCACCTTCGGCACCGGCGCCTTTTTGCTGGCGATCACCGGCAACGAGCGCCCCGCAGCCGGAGACCTGCTGCCGACCATCGCCTGGCAGCGGCGGGACGAGCCGCCCGTCTTTGCGGTCGAGGGCGGCGTCTATGATGCCGGAGCAGCGGTCGAGTGGGCACGTGGCATCGGACTGTTCTCGACCGTCGAGGAACTGGATGCGTTCGACGGCCCGTCTGCACTCAGCCGCGGCATCGTCTTCGTCCCCGCGCTGTCCGGCCTGGCTGCGCCGTATTGGGATCGACTGGCGGCGCCGCTGTTTATCGGCATGGACCATGCAACCGGTCGAGTCGATCTGATGCGCGCGGTGCTTGAGGGCATCGCCATGCTCACCGCCGGCCTGGTCGATGCGGTCGCCGGCGTCAACAACAACGGCGGCAAGATCTCGATCGACGGCGGGCTTTCCCAGAGCAGATACTTCGCGCAGTTCCTGGCTTCGGCGAGCCGGCGGCGGATCGTCGTGCCTGCCATGCACGAACTGACGGCGCTCGGCCTTGCGGAACTGTGCGGCGTCGATACCGCCGCAGCCCGGAGCACCACCGTGACCTATACGGGTGATGGGTCCGTGAGCAGGGCCGATCACGCCCGTTTCGCGGCGGCCCTTGAGCGCGCTCGTCGCTGGCGGACGTGACCGCACCCGGCGTCGCCGGGCGGCCGACCAGCTCGGCAGAAAGATCGCCGGTCGGCCGGGCGAACCGCCGCCCCAAACGGCCGCTCAGCTTGGCAGGTATTCCTTGCTCCAGCCCTGGCTGACGGCGCCCGCCTCGATCATCGCCTCGACCTGCGCCGTCGTGTAGCCCAGCTCCCTCAGAAGGCTGACGGTCGAGGCCCCGTACTTTTCCGCCGGAGGAGGGGAAGTAATCGCGCTGCGGCTCGGGCGGATTGCGCAGGGGTCAAGCTGCGTCACGACATGCCCGCTCGGATGGTCGGAATAGATGGAGAAGGAGTAGCTTCCCCCCACCGTCCCGGGCTCGCCGTCCGCCTCGCGCGCGTAGGTCGCCCGCAACGCGTCGAGATTGTCGCAGACGACGGCGCCGATGTCTTCGGCGCGCAGCCTTTCGATCCACGCCGCGGCGGTGTCGGCGGCAAATACCCCCGAAAGAAAGGCTTCCCGCTCCTCCTTCGGCAGCGCCGCGATGCCCTTGAATTCGTCGATCCGGTCGAGATGCGGGATTTCCTGCTCGTTCGTGCTGAAGAGCAGATAGTCGCCGGACGCGGTGTAGTAGAACCGGGTTAGCGCGTCATAGCCGGAAACGTAGCGGCCGGACGGCTCGTTGAAGAGCGGGCGGCCCCGGTAGTCGTAGCAGAACGGAATCTGCAGCAGCCCGCTGTTGGCCGACAGCGATGTCCGTCCGCGGCCGGTACGGCCGGTCTTCAGCTTCTGATAGAGCGCGGCAGCGACGCCGAGGGCGCCGCCGAAACCGCACATCACGTCGATGGTGCCGACATGGGCATGCTCCTCCGGCTCGTGCATCGCCCCGCCGAAGCGCAACATGATTCCGGTCGACGCCTGCACCAGGTCGTCATAGCCGACATAGTCGGTTCGCGGCCCGCGCAGCACGCCGCTGAAGCAATCGAGCTTGCAGAAGATCACATCAGGGTTGATTTTCTTCAGCGCCTCGGCGTCGAGGCCCATTTGGCGGATCTGGTTGTCGGGCGCATTCCAGACGATGACGTCGACCGATTTCACCAGCTCCTCGAATACCTTGCGCCCCGCGGGACTCTTGATGTCGGCCAGCAACGAGCGCTTGCCGCGCATGTGCGACATGCCGAAGATGACCGTATTCCAGCAATCGTAGAGCGGTGTGGCCGGATCCAGCTTGATCACCTCGGCACCGAAGCGGGCAAGGTAATAGACCGAGTGCGGGCCGGCGATCACGTTGCAGAGGTCGAGAACCCGCACGCCCTCGAGCCAACCGCTGCGGTCGGCGCCGTTGCTCACGCGCGGAAGCTTGGTCTTCTGAAGGCGAAGCACCGAGAGCGCGGTCGAGAACTCCACCCATCGGCGCGGTTCCGGCGACAGGGCAGCCTCGCCGCTTTCCTCAAGCCAGACCACCGGGCCGGGCTGGATCATCGTGCCGTATTCGGGATCCTGCAATTCGATCATGAGACCGGAGGTCTCCGCATGGTCGTCGTTGATCCATTCCTGCAGCCAGCGCTGCGGGGCGCCGGGGAAGCCGCCACGCCCAAAGATGCGCTCCCATTCCTTGGAGGTGCGGGTGAGGAAGACCTCCTTCATCCGCGCGGCAATCTTGTCGGCCCAGAACTTCGGCAGGGGATAGACGCCGAGCGAGACGTCGGACTTCCATTCCGACGTCGGCAGATAGGTGTCTTCTTCCTCCATCAAGCCATCGGCAACAAGCTCTTCGTAGATGCCGAGCGCCTGCAGGCAGCGCTTGGCATGGTTCTTGTGGCTCGGGCAGACCACGTAGAACATGCGCCCGTCCTTGCAGAGATAGCTGCGATAGAAGGGATCGAGCAGATCCTGCAGTTCCTCATAACCGAGGTTCATCGGCAGGCCTTCGGCGCGCCGTCGGGCAATCTCGCGCTCGCGCTGGGTGACGTAGCGGTCCGGCAGCCCGTCGATCTTGATCGAATTGTAGCAGAGCCCCTCCATGATGGCGCTGGCGAGAGGTACCTCCACGTGGTCGCCAAGTCCGGTGCGCTCGCGCGCCTGCAGCGCCAGGACGGCAGCGGACGCGGCCAGCATGGCCCCATAGGCGGAAGCCAGCGGCAGCGGCGAGAAGGACGGGTTCACGCCCATCAGGACACGGTTCAGCCCCATGTCGGTATAGACGCCGGAACTGGCGGCGATCACACTTTCATAGGCACGCAGTTCGCGACGCTCGACATCCGTCGAGGCAAAACCGGGGATGGAAACGCTGATCAGCTCGGGTCGCTGCTGTCGCAGTGCCGCAAAATCGATCCCCAGCCTCTTCAGCTTGTCCGGCCGGAAATTCTCCACGACAATGTCGGCCTCCGCGATTAGCGCGAGCGCCTGTTCCAGACCTTCCGGCGTCTTCAGGTCGAGGTTGACGATCAGCTTGTTGCGATTGAGCGTCGCATTGGCAGGGCTGTCCCAGATGGGTCCGCCGGGCGGATCGACCCGCACCACGGTCGCACCGAGATCACCCAGGATCATGGCGACAGCCGGACCGGCGATATATTGCCCGAAGTCGACGACCTTGACGCCATGCAGCGGAAGATTTTCGCGGGTGGTGGATGGCATGTCCGATATCCTTAAACTGGACCTGGAAAGGGGAGAGCCTCAAGCGCTGCGGGCGGCATCCTGCAGGATGAAGGCCGCGGCCTTCTCCGCGATCATCAGCGTCGGTGCGTTGGTGTTGCCGCTGGTTATCCTCGGCATGATGCCGGCGTCGACGACGCGCAGGCCCGAAACGCCCCGCACCTTCAACCGGCTGTCGACGACGGCCATCGGATCGTCGTCTCGCCCCATCCTGGTGGTGCCGACCGGATGGAAGATCGTGTTGGCGATGTCGCCCGCCAGCTTCGCCAGTTCGTCGTCGGTCTGGTACGCGACGCCGGGCTTCCACTCCACCGGCTGGTAGCGCGCTAAGGCCGGTTGCGCCACGATCTGGCGAACCTGCCGCAGGCTGTCGGCGGCGACCTTTCGATCCTCATCCGTGCTCAGATAGTTGGGCGCGATGGCGGGGGCATCGCCAGGCCTTGCCGAACGGATCCGCACCGAACCGGTGCTGGTGGGATTGAGATTGCAGACGCTGGCGGTGAAAGCCGGAACGCGGTGCAGAGGCTCGCCGAAAGCATCCAGGCTCAACGGCTGTACATGATATTCCAGATTGGCATGGGGGCGGCCTTCGTCGGAACGCGTGAAGGCGCCGAGCTGGGATGGCGCCATGCTCATTGGCCCGGTGCGGAACAGCCCGTATTCGAGACCGATCATCGCCTTGCCGAACAGGCTGTTGGCCAGCCTGTTCAGCGTCTTGACACCGGTGACCTTGAAAACCGAGCGGATCTGAAGGTGATCCTGAAGGTTCTCGCCGACGCCTGGAAGGTCGGCAACGACCGCAAGCCCGTGTCGTTGCAAAAGCGCCGCCGGGCCGATGCCGGACAATTGCAGGATCTGCGGCGACCCGATGGCGCCGGCCGAAAGGATCACTTCCTTTCGCGCGTGAACGTCGAGCAGACCAGTCCCGCGCCGAACCCTCGCGCCGGTGCAGCGCTGGCCGCCGCCTCCGTCCGCTGCGGTCGTCAGTCGCTCGACTGCAGCCTCCGTCCAGACCGAAAGGTTGGGACGGTTCGCGACCGGGCGGAGAAAGGCCTTCGAAGTGTTCCAGCGCCAGCCGGAGCGCTGGTTGACCTCGAAATAGCCGACCCCTTCATTGTCGCCGCTGTTGAAGTCGTCGCTGCGCCGGATCCCCGCCTCGACGGCTGCCTCGGCGAAGGCGTCCAGCACGTCCCAGTGCAGTCGCTGCTTTTCCACCCGCCACTCACCGCCATGACCGTGCATGTCCGAAAAACGGCTGTTGTCGCCTGTCTGGGGATCGCGGCCGTCGTCCAGCCGGTAATGGTCCTCATGGGCGCGGAACGCCGGCAGCACGTTTTCCCAGGTCCAGCTTTCGTCACCGGTCTCGGTGGCCCAGCCGTCATAGTCACGCGCCTGGCCACGCATGTAGATCATGCCGTTGATCGAAGAGCAGCCTCCGAGCGTCTTGCCGCGCGGATAGCGCAGGCGACGGCCGTTCAGGCCGGGGTCCGCTTCAGTGTTGTAGAGCCAGTCCGTGCGCGGATTGCCGATGCAATAGAGATATCCAACGGGAATGTGGATCCAGAGGTAGTTGTCCCTTTTGCCGGCCTCCAGCAGCAGGACGCGATTGGCAGGGTCCCGGCTGAGCCTGTTGGCCAGCAGGCAGCCGGCCGACCCGCCGCCGACGATGACGTAGTCGAACTGGTTCTCGACACTCACACCCCCGGCCTTCGACATGAAACCACCCCTCCCAGCTTGTCAATTATAAATTCCCACATCCCGCCTTCTTGCCTTTTGTGGCGGCATTGCAGATTTTTGACAGTAATCAGCCGTACACGAGAAAATCCAATGACAAATCGCGCAAACAATTATAATTGAAATTAATATGGATCTGGTCGACCTGAAGACGTTGAAGGCATTCGTGACGGTCGCGCGCGAAGGGAACGTAACGCGTGCCGCGGAGCGGCTGCACCTGACCCAGCCCGCGATCAGCCTACAGCTGAAGCGCCTTGCGGCCGACACCGGCGTCGAACTGTTCCGGCGCACGGCCAGGGGCATGGAACTGACGCGGGAAGGGACCCTGCTTGCCGCCAAGGCAGAGCGGATTCTGGCCGCTCTGACCGACTTCGGCCAGACCGCCCACCATCTGTCGACCCATGTCCGGGGCAAGCTCAGGATCGGCACGATCATCGATCCGGAGTTCACCAGGCTCGGCTCGCTCCTCAAGGCGCTGGTGGAAACCGGGCCCGGCATCGAGACCGAGCTTCGGCACGGCATGAGCGGCGAGGTGCCGGAAGGCCTGAAGCGCAACGAACTCGACATCGGCTTCTTCCTTGGGGACGTCCGCGACTACGACCCCGCGGCGGAGCCGGCGGAGGAAGGGCAGGGCGGGCTCTTCCGCTGCCTGGAACTGGCGCCGCTGACCTACCGCGTTGTCGCGCCGGCGGCGCTTTCGGAATCCGTCCGGGGCAAGGACTGGTCCGGCCTCGCGGACCTGCCCTGGATCGGGACGCCACCGGCCTCGGTGCACCACCGGCTGCTCAACAGACTGTTCGGCGAGCTCGGCCTGAGGCAGAACGTGGTCGCGTCGGTCGATCAGGAAGCCTCGATGCTGGCCATGGTCCGCACCGGTCTCGGCCTGAGTCTCTGCCGCGAATCGATCGCGCTGCACGAGCAGCAGGCAAACGGGCTGGCGATCGCCGACAGGGTCAAAATCACGACGTCACTTGGCTTCGCCTGTCTCGCAAGCCGCGCATCGGACCCGGTGATCGCGCTGGCCTTCGATGCCGCGAGACGCATATGGGATCGCGCCTGACCGCGGGACGGCCGCATCCGACCCCACCATTGAGCCGGGAGCGCGCCCGCGGTTGCGCCCTCGCGTCGCATCCTAGTGCGGGTTCTCCCGCAGCAGCCTGACGAGCCAGTCGACGAAGACGCGGACCTTGTTGCTCAGATGCCGCGTCTGCGGATAGACGATATAGAGCGGCACCGGATCGCATCGCCATTCCGTCAACACCGGCACGAGCCGACCGTCGTCCAATGCCTGCTTAGCCATGAAACGCGGCACCTGCGCCACGCCGAGACCCGCCAGAACGGCATTCAGGTAGGTACGGGCGTCGTTGGCGGAGACGACATAACGCGGCGTGATCTCCCTGCTTTCGCCGGATCGGATGAACTCCATCGGCATGACACGGCTTGCCTGGGCCATCAGATAGCCAACGGCGAAGTGACTGGTTGCCAGTTCTTCCGGCCGCTCCGGCATCCCGCATTTGTCGATGTAGCGAGGGGCGGCGCAGGTGACGAGTTCCATCTCCGCGACCTTGCGGGCGATCAGCGACTGGTCGCTCGGCGTCCCGCCGCGCAGGGCGCAGTCGACATTCTCGGCGATGTAGTCGACCAGGCGGTCGCCGACACCGAGATCGAGCTGGATCTGCGGATAGCGCGCATGGAAGTCACACAGCGACGGAACGACAAGCAGGTCGGCGAAGGCCCCCGCCATCTCGACACGCAGCCGGCCGGAGGGTTGCGACTGTGACTGCGAAAGGCTGCTGTCGAGTTCGTCGATCTCCGATATGATCTGCGAGGCGCGCTCGTAGTAGAGCGCGCCGTCGGTCGTGACCATCACACGGCGGGTGGTCCGGTTCAGGAGCGTCGTCCGCAGGTGCGCCTCAAGCCCCTGGATGAGATTGGTCACCGTGGTCTTCGGCACGTTCAGCGCCGCGGCGGCGCGCGAGAAGTTGCCGGTCTCGACCACTCGAACGAAGACGCGCATGGCGGAAAGCTGGTCCAAGGCAAGTCCCTTTGCTGCATTGCGCTATTATTCGAAATTTGGAACAGTGCTATCAGGATTTCAGGTCTTATGAAATCGAAACCGGATAATAAAATAAGACGTAAGTGAGGCAAGCACCCTTTCCCAGGAAAGCAGGTTGCATGCAAAGGAACCAGGACGATGGCCAGTGAATGGCGGGAGATGGAGGTCGATGGGCGCTCGCACCGCACCATGTCGGTCCGCATCTACGACGCCCCCGGTCGCGGCAAGGCGCCGCCGCTCGTTCTTTATCTCGGCGGCGGCTCGTTCCTTGAGGACGAGCGTGGCGCGGAAAGCCCGATAGCGCGTTGCTTTGCCGGTGCCGGCGCAGTGGTCGTCGAGGCCGACTATGCCGCACCATCGGGCAATGCGTTTCCCGAGGCGCTCGAGTATGCGTTTGCGGCGCTGCGCTGCCTCAGCGGCAAGCGCAGGCACTTCGGCAGCCAGCGTTCGTCGCTGCTCGTTGCCGGCGTCGAGGCGGGAGGCAATGTCGCAGCGGCGGTAGCGCTGAAGGCGCGGGACTACCAGATGGCGGGAGAAATCGACGGCCAGATTCTTTTGTCGCCGCTGATCGATCCGCTGATGGCGACCCCCTCGTTCCGTGAGGCGGGCGGGGTCGGCATGCTGGAACGCTGGACGGAGGGCTGGAACCACTATCTCGGCGCGACCGGCGGCTGTTGCCATCCCTACGCCGCGCCGGGCCACTGCTCCCGGTTGGCGGGCGTCGCACCGGCGCTGATCGTGACCTCGGCGGACGACCCGTTGCGGGACGAGGCCGCCAACTACGCCGCACGCCTGCAGACGGCCGGCGTGGCGGTGAGACAATGCGTGCTTCCGGCCTGTCAGGGCTGGACGCAGATCTATGGAAATCGACCAACAGCGCAATGCGAGCCCCCCGCCGCCTTGCGCGAGGAATTCGAGACGTTTGTTCGGGACCTGGAGAGCGGGACCTTTTGTCATTTGAGATGAAGAACCGGCCCAAGGGGCCGTAAGGAGATACCAATGCCGTTGAACACGCGACGCTGGGCCCTCTGGGGCGCCGGCCTGGGTACTGCTGTGTCCATTTCCGCCGCAGCCCTGCATTTCGACTTTACCGCCGGCGCGAATGCCGCGCCGGCAGGGCCCGCCGCGGCCGCAATCCCCGTCACGGTCGCCGCGCTCGAACCGCGTAGCGTCACCACCTGGCAGGAATTCTCCGGCCGGCTCGAGGCCGTCAACCGCGTTGAAATCCGCTCGCGCGTCCCCGGCGCCATCCAGTCGGTGCATTTCCGCGAGGGAGCGCTGGTCAAGGCGGGCGATCTACTCGTGAAGATCGATCCGGCGCCGTTCGAGGCAGCCGTCGCGCAGGCCGAAGCCCTCGTCGCCTCGGCCCGTGCCAAGCTCGACCTGGCCGAAGCCGAGCTGGAGCGGGGCCGTAGGCTGGTGGAAAAGAACACGATCTCCGAGAGCGACTACGTGCAGCGCCAGAGCCTCCGCAGCGAGGCGGTCGCCAACCTGCGCGCGGCCGAGGCATCGCTCCTCACGGCGCGGCTCGACCTCGGCTACACCGAGATCCGCGCACCGATCGACGGTCGCGTCGGCCGGCTGGAAGTGACCGAGGGCAACCTCGTCGCCGCAGGCTCGGCATCGCCGGCACTGGCGACGCTCGTCTCGTCCGGCCCGATTTACGCCAGCTTCAATGCGAGCGAGGATCTCGTGGCCCGCACGCTTGCCAAGCTTCCCGACAATGCCGGCGCGCTGCCCGCAATCGACCAGGTCCCGGTCAGGATCGGCACGCTTGGCGACGATGGCACGCCGATGGTCGGCAAGCTCCAGCTGATCGACAACGAGGTGGACGAGGCCAGCGGCACCATCCGCGTGCGGGCCGTCTTCGACAATCCGGGCAACCGGCTGATTCCCGGTCAGTTCGTACGCATCCGCGTCGGCGAGCCGAAGGCCGAGCCGCGGCTGATGGTCAGCGAGCGTGCGGTCGGCACGGACCAGGACAAGAAGTTCGTCTTCGTCGTCGATGCCGAAAACAAGGTCAACTACCGGCAGGTCCAACTCGGCGCCGCGGTCGACGGACTGCGCATCGTCGAAACCGGCCTCAGCGCTGGCGACCGTATCGTCGTCAATGGTCTGCAGCGCGTCCGCGCCGGCGCAATTGTCGATCCCCAGACGGACCTCGCCGCCGCCCAGTAGTCCGTTGCCGGCGGGGAGACCCGCCGGACCCCCAATCCTCGAGCCCCGCCCTCGGCCCAGGCCGCGGGTCCAAGACGTGTCGTCGTCCGGGGCCGCCGCCAGCCCCGAGGGGACCCGTCATGAATATCTCACGCTTCTTTGTTGATCGCCCCGTCTTTGCCGGCGTGCTGTCGCTCCTGATCGTCATTGCCGGCCTGATCGGCATGCGGTCGCTGCCGATCTCCGAATATCCGGAGGTCGTGCCCCCGTCCGTCGTCGTCCGCGCCCAGTATCCGGGTGCCAACCCGAAGGTCATTGCCGAGACGGTGGCGACGCCGCTCGAGGAAGCGATCAACGGCGTCGAGGACATGCTCTACATGTCGAGCCAGGCGACCGCCGACGGCGTGATGACGCTCACGGTCACCTTCGCGCTCGGCACCGACCCCGACAAGGCCCAGCAGTTGGTGCAGAACCGCGTCTCGCAGGCCGAGCCGCGGCTTCCCTCCGAGGTGCGCGCCCTTGGCGTCACCACCGTGAAGAGCTCGCCGGACCTGATGATGGTCATCCACCTCAGTTCGCCGGACGACCGCTACGACATCACCTACCTCCGCAACTACGCCGTCCTCAACATCAAGGACCGGCTGGCGCGCATCGACGGCGTCGGCCAGGTGCAGATCTTCGGATCGGGCGACTATTCCATGCGCGTCTGGGTCGACCCGCAGAAGGCCGCCGAGCGCGGCCTGGCGGCAAGCGACGTCGCCGCCGCGATCCGCCAGCAGAACGTCCAGGCGGCAGCCGGCGTGATCGGCGCGTCGCCGAGCGAGGCCGGCATCGACCTGCAGCTCTCCGTCAACGCGCAGGGTCGACTGAAGACGCCGGAGGAATTCGGCCGCATCATCGTCAAGAGCGGCGAGAACGGGGCCATCACCCGCCTGTCCGACGTCGCGCGCATCGAACTCGGTGCGGCCGACTACTCGCTGCGTTCACTGCTCGACAACAAGCCCGCCGTTGCGATCCCGGTCTTCCAGGCGCCGGGCTCGAACGCGATCGAGATTTCCGACGAAGTGGCCGCAACGATGGCGGAGCTGCAGGTCGCCATGCCGGAGGGCGTGCGCTACGACATCGTCTACGACACGACCCAGTTCGTCCGCGCCTCGATCGACAAGGTCGTCCACACGCTGCTCGAGGCGGTCGCGCTGGTCGTGCTGGTCGTGATCCTGTTCCTGCAGACCTGGCGCGCCTCCATCATTCCGCTGCTCGCCGTTCCGGTGTCCATCATCGGCACGTTTGCGGTGATGTACGTCTTCGGCTTCTCGATCAATGCGCTGAGCCTGTTCGGGCTGGTGCTGGCGATCGGCATCGTCGTCGACGACGCGATCGTCGTGGTCGAGAACGTCGAGCGCAATATCGAGAACGGGCTGTCACCGCGCGAGGCCACCTACCGGGCGATGCGCGAGGTGTCGGGGCCGATCATCGCGATCGCGCTCGTGCTCGTCGCCGTGTTCGTGCCGCTGGCCTTCATCACCGGCTTGTCCGGCCAGTTCTATCGCCAGTTCGCTCTGACGATCGCGATCTCGACGGTGATCTCGGCGATCAACTCGCTGACGCTGTCACCGGCGCTGTCGGCGCTGCTGCTGAAGGATCATCATGCGCCGAAGGACTGGCTGACGCGCGCCATGGACCGCGCCTTCGGCTGGTTCTTCCGCGGCTTCAATCGCGTCTTCGGCGCGAGCTCCAATGGCTACGGCCGCGGTGTCGGCGCCATCCTGTCGCGCAAGAGCCTGATCATGGTGATTTACCTCGGCCTTGTCGGCGTGACCTGGCAACTGTTCCAGACCGTGCCCGGCGGCTTCGTGCCGGCGCAGGACAAGCAGTACCTCATCGGCTTCGCCCAGTTGCCGGACGCAGCCAGCCTCGACCGTACCGAGGACGTGATCGAGCGCATGAGCGAGATCACGCTCGCCCAGCCGGGGGTGGAGCACGCCATCGCCTTCCCGGGCCTGTCGATCAACGGCTTCACCAACGGCTCAAATGCCGGCATCGTCTTCGTCGGCCTCGCACCGTTCGAGGAACGCACCACGCCGGAACTGTCGGCCGGGGCGATCGCCATGCAGCTGAACCAGAAATTCGGCGCGATCCAGGACGCCTTCATCGCCATGTTCCCGCCGCCGCCCGTCCAGGGCCTCGGCACGACCGGCGGCTTCAAGCTGCAGATCGAGGACCGGGCCGGCCTTGGCTACCAGGCGCTCGACGAGGCAACCAAGGCCTTCCTCGCGCAGGCATACCAGACGCCGGAACTGGCGGGGCTGTTCTCCAGCTTCCAGATCAACGTGCCGCAGCTCTTTGCTGACCTCGACCGTGAGAAGGCCGAGCAGCTTGGCGTCGCCGTCACCGACGTGTTCGAGACGCTGCAGATCTACCTCGGATCGCTCTACGTGAACGATTTCAACGCGTTCGGTCGCACCTACAGCGTCCGGATCCAGGCGGATGCCAAGTTTCGGGCCCGCGCGGAGGACATCGGCACGCTCAAGGTGCGCTCGAAGGCGGGCGAGATGATCCCGCTGTCGGCGCTGCTGAAGGTGGAGGCGACGACGGGGCCGGAGCGCACGACGCGCTACAACGGCTTCCTCGCCGCCGACATCAATGGCGGACCGGCGCCGGGCTTCTCCTCCGGGCAGGCGCAGGACGCAATCGAGCGGATCGCGGCGGAGACGCTGCCGAAGGGCATCGGCTTCGAGTGGACGGACCTGACCTACCAGCAGATCCTCGCCGGCAATTCGGGCATCATCGTTTTCCCGCTCGCGCTGTTGCTGGTCTATCTGGTGCTGGCGGCGCAGTACGAGAGCCTGACCCTGCCGCTGGCGATCGTCCTGATCGTGCCGATGGGCGTGCTGGCGGCGCTGACCGGGGTCTGGCTGACCGGGGGAGACAACAACATCTTCACCCAGATCGGCCTGATCGTGCTGGTCGGACTGTCGGCGAAGAACGCGATCCTCATTGTCGAGTTCGCCCGCGAGCTTGAGTTCGAAGGGCGCACGCCGGTCAAGGCGGCGATCGAGGCGAGCCGGCTGCGCCTGCGGCCGATCCTGATGACGTCCGCCGCCTTCATCATGGGCGTGGTGCCGCTCGTCTTCTCCACCGGCGCCGGTTCGGAAATGCGCGCCGCGATGGGGGTCGCCGTCTTCTCCGGCATGATCGGCGTCACCTTCTTCGGCATCTTCATGACGCCGGTGTTCTACGTGCTGGTGCGCAGGCTGACCGGCAACCGCCCGCTCAGGAACACGGCCGAGCCGGCCCCGCAGGCTGTGCCGGCAGAGTAGGGGACCCGCCCCCGGGTTGCCACCCGGGGGCGGACTTCGGCCCGATCCGGCGAGCCGCTGGCCGCCACGCTGGCCCGCGACGGCGCCATGCCCTAGCGGGGCTCGCTCGCAAGGCCTTTCAGGATCGCGAAGCAGGCCAGCAGGAGTACGACGGTGAAGGGAAAGCCGGTCGAGACGGCCATCGCCTGAAGCGCCGTCAACCCACCGCCCAAGAGCAGTGCAATGGCCACCAGGCCCTCGAAGCTGGCCCAGAACACCCGCTGTGGAATCGGGGCGTCCACCTTGCCGCCAGCGGTGATCGTGTCGATCACCAGCGATCCGGAGTCCGAAGACGTCACGAAGAAGACGATGACCAGCACGATTCCGATAAAGCTGGTGATCGCCTGCAAGGGCAGCGCCTCAAGCATGGCAAACAGCTTCAGTTCGAGCGGCGCCTCGACGGCTACCTGATATCCGTCATTGACGATCTGGCTCAGCGCCGTCCCGCCGAAGGCTGTCATCCACAGGACGGACACGAGTGACGGTATGATGAGGACGCATGTCATGAACTCGCGTACCGTGCGGCCGCGCGAGATCCGGGCGATGAACATGCCGACGAAGGGTGACCAGGAAACCCACCATGCCCAGTAGAACGATGTCCAGCCCTGGCGGAAATTGTCGTCGACGCGGCCGAACGGATTCGCCAGTTCCGGAAGGTGACGCAGGTACTGGTACAGGTTGGAAAAGAAGCCCATGGTGATTGCAAGCGTCGGCCCGACGAGGAGCACGAACAGCAGCAGCAGCGCGGCGAGCACCATGTTGACCTGGGACAGACGCTTCACCCCGGCCTCGAGACCGGCGACGACGGAAACGAGCGCAATGGCGGTGATGACCACGATCAGAATGACCTTTGTCGCGTCGTTCGTCGGCAGGCCGAACAGGTGGCTCAGCCCGGCGCTGGCCTGCTCGGCACCGAAGCCCAGCGAGGTTGCAAGGCCGAACAGGGTCGCGAACACGGCCAGGATGTCGATGACATGGCCAACCCACCCCCATACGCGTTCGCCGAAGATCGGATAGAAGATCGACCGCATGGTCAGCGGCAGGCCCTTGTTGTAGCAGAACAGCGACAGGGCCAAGGCAACCACGGCGTAGATCGCCCAGGGATGCAGCGCCCAGTGGAAGATGGTCGCAGCCATGCCGAGGTCGTGCGCCAGCACCTGGTCTCCCGGCGCCCCGGCGAGCGGGGCCCAGCTTGCAGGCGTTCCCGCATCCTCGGCGACGGACGAGGAGAAATGCGAGATCGGCTCGGCGACGCCGTAGAACATGAGCCCGATTCCCATGCCGGCCGCAAACAGCATGGCGAACCAGGCCGAGTACGAAAAATCCGGAACGGCATCACGCCCGCCAATGCGGACGCTGCCATACGGTGACAGGATCAGGAAAACGCACAAAAGCAGAAAGACATTGCCGGCGAGCAGGAAGAACCAGTCGAACGTCGATGTCAGCCACTCGCGCAAGCCGCCGAACAGTGGGCCGGCCTGCTCCTGGAAGGCCAGCGTTGCCAGAACGAAGCCGACAATGGTCAAGCCGGAAACCATGAAGACGGGATTGTGAACGTCGAGCCCGAAGGGACCGATCTGCGCGGTGATGTTGTCCTGGCCGACCTTGTATTCCGTGTCGATCAGTTGCGTCGGTCCTTCAGGAACGGGGATGCCGGTATCACTCATGGGATCCTCCCGGAAACGTAATCATCCCGCGAACAGAGCGCGGGAGCGGTGGCCTTCCCGGCCATGGGCGCAAAACGCGGCGCCGAAGCGCGCCGACGCGCCGCCAAGAGGTCAATTCTGCCACATTTCGGCCAAGATTGGAGCCCCCAAGCGTTCCGCGCGCGCCATCCGCACCGCCAGCACTGGTTTCGATCCAGCACACCACGCCCCTGGCGCGTGCTCAAGCCCAGGACATGCACCGCCAAAGCCAACCTCATGCGTCCGGCGACCATTTTCTCAATCCGCGCAGGTCGGCCCGCTCATCGCAACCAATCCCATCCGCAGGCTCCCGGTCATCTGAACCCCGGGGAGGGTGACATTCTTACTTTGCAGGATCAGGACACTTTAACTTTGCGGCTACAATTAAAAGTCAGATAAGCATAATTATGGAACTATTTTGCATGTCCCGGAACAGCGCCCATTTTCCGGCGCGGCGGCGCGGGTCTTTCACGCCCGACATCACCGCGCGCCGAACAATTAAAGCGCCGCCAGGCTGACGGCCGGGACATAGGTGATCAGTGCCAGGTACAGGACGATCACGCCGAGGAGCGGCACCAGATACGGGATCATCCGATGCAGCGAGAATTTGGCGACCGCTCAGGCAACAAAGAGGTCGACCCTGTGATTGCCGATACGCCGATCTTCGCCGGATTCGCGGCCGATACGGGCGACGCCAACGTCCGCGCCTTCGTCAACACGGTCCGGCAGGCCCTTTCCGAGATGGACTATCTCAAGGCCGGGTAACCGGCAGGCATCATGACGGTCCGCTCGGGTCTCCGGCCGTGTCGAGCAGCGCCCTTGCGCGCTCGACCACCGGACGGTCGATCATCCTGCCGTCGAGTCGCACGACACCGCCTCCGGCGGACGCGGCTAACGCTACGATCCGGCGCGCCTGCGCAAGTTCGGCCGCCGACGGCGCAAAGCCGCCGTTCACGACGGCCACCTGCCGCGGGTGCAGGCAGAGCTTCGCGGCAAAGCCCAGATCCCGGACCCGCGCGACATCCGCTGCCAGTCCCGCCTCGTCCTCGAGATCGACGCTCACCCCGTCGACCGGCGGCGGCAGGCCGGCATGGCGCGACGCAATCGCGATCTGCAACCGCACCGGATCGAGCGTCGAGCCGGTACCGGGGATACGTGCATCCAACCCGAAATCGAGATTGCCGAAGGCGATGCGGCAGACGCCGGGGACGGCCGCCAGATCATGGATTTGCACGAGCCCCTCGACGCTTTCGACAAGCGCTATCAGTAGGCGGCCCGGCAGGCGGTGGGACAGCGCCGCCATCGTTGCGGTCGTCGCCTTCGGCACCATCGCGATAGCCTGCGGGAAGGCGGAAAGCACCTTGGTATCCGCCTCGAACCACGGCGTATCAACACCGTTGATGCGCAGCACCCCGGTACCGCCCTGTCGGAACCAGTCGACCGCAGCACCTCTGGCCCTATCCTTGTCGTCCGACCCGACGGCATCCTCCAGGTCGATGATGATGCTTCCGGCACCGGAAGCCGCAGCCTTGTTGAATCGGTCGGGGCGGTTGCCCGGCACGAAGAGATAGCTGGCAGGCAATGCCGGCCCCGATCCTGCCTTCCTTCCGTCGTCAAGCATCGAAGGTCGCCTCCGCCTGCATCGCCAGTTCGCCCTCCGGTCCGCACGCCCAGAGCGTCAGTCCGCCGCCCCTTTGCGACTGCGCCGCCTCAAGGCGGAACGGACGATCGACGAAAAGCGGCGCAATGGCCCGAAACGCAAACCGGCGGAGCAAGGCACCGGGCATCGTGCGCGACGCCAGACCGTGAAGGAGCGTGGCGATCAGCGGCCCGTGCACGACGAGGTCGCGGTAACCCTCGACCGACCGCGCATAGGACTGGTCGTAGTGGATGCGGTGGCCGTTCTGCGTCAGCGCGGAATAGCGGAAGAGCAGGACCGGGTCAGGCACGATCGTTTCAGACCAGCGTGCGTCGCCGGGCGCTTGTGCCGGCGGCGCTGCCTGCACGCTGCGATTTGCCGCCTCGCGGAAGACGAGGTCCTGTTCCTCCTCGATCGCGAGCGTCCCCCCGTCGAAAATGCGATGCCGTACGGTCACGAAGGCGAGGAAGCCGCTGTGGCCGGCCTTCCTGACGACATCCAGGATTTCGCTTTCGCGCGCCGCTTCGGCCCCGACCGGCAGCGGCGCGCGGTAAGTGAGGCGCCCGCCCGCCCACATGCGGCGCGGCAGGCCGAGGTCCGGCAGGAAGCCGCCGCGCCGGGGGTGGCCGTCCGGCCCGAGTTCGCTGCGACGGGCAACCGGATTGAAGAACATCCAGTGCCAGGCGGGCGGCAGCTGTGCCCCACCGCCCGGCACACCGTCGAGGTCGAGCGCTGCGGCAAGTGCCGCGACGCGATCGGCGAGGATCGTCGCCTGCCGTCGTTCCGTGCGGCCGACTGCTTCGCGGCCGTCAGAGGCTGCCTCAGAAGACATCGTTTGTCCTTTCTTCGCTGCCCGCGTGTCTATCGCGCCGTGCCGCCCTGCCAGTCCAGCAGCTCGAAAATGCGCCCGACATCCTTCGCCTCCTCCAGCGTCCAGACGAAGTCGAGGACCTGCCGCATCCGCGCCTCGTCGATCAGCCCCTCGGCGCAATCGCGGAACTTGCCCTCAAGCTCGCGATCGGACAGCGGGTTGTGCGGGCTGCCGCGATAGTTCTCGTCGGCCCAGCGCTCGAAATGGCGGCCGTCCTTCGTCGTCACCTCGATCTTCGAGCGGATGCGGTCCCAGCCCATGTCCTCGATCGACTGGTCGAAGGCGGTCTCGATCCGTCGCTGCATGTCCTGCGACGCTTGCGAGGAGACGAATTCATCCGTGAACTCCGCCTTGCCGGCGCGGCCCGCCAGGATGATCGCCGTCAGAAGGAAGGCGAAGGAGAATTTTCCCTCAAGCTCCGTCGTCGCGATCCGGAAGCGGATGGGGCCGAGCACGTTGCTGCCGGCCTTCAGCTTGACGGATTCGATGTCGTCTGCCGTCAACCCGTTTTCGCGCATCAGGAAGAGCATGGCATCCATGCTCGGATGGGTCAGCACGCCGGACGGATAGGGCTTGATCGACACGCCAGGGCTTGTCATCGTGTGCGGCCTGCCGAAGCGGTCGCGCACCAGCGCCGGCTCGCCGCCCGGCCCCGCGATCGCCAGGTAGCCCCAGCGCCCGTCGAGCGCCTCCGGATTGGCGGAGAGGCCGTGGCGGGCGAGCAGCGCCGCCGTCACGCCGTTTTCCGCCGCGCGGCCGACATGCATCGGCTTCGTCATCGTGCCGAAGCCGGCGCGGATGCCCGACGCCATCGAGGCGGCGAGGCCGAAAACCTGCGCAACGCCCGCCGCGTCGAGGCCGAGCATCTTGGCGGCGGCTGCCGCTGCGGCAAAGGTGCCGATGGTGCCGGAGGTGTGGAAGCCGCGCATGTAGTGGTCGGGATTGATCGCCTCGGCGACCTTGCAGCCCACTTCGAATCCCGCCGCAAAGGCCGTCAGGAACCGCTTGCCGTCGACAGGCCGGCCAGTCTCGGCCGCAACAAGGTCCGACATGGTCAGCGCGGCGATGAGCGGCGGTATGGTCGGATGCATCAGGAGGCCGTAGGGGCGGCCGGGACCTTCGGCAAGCTGCGTGTCGTCCCAGTCCATGGCGTGGCCGGCCGTTCCGCCCCAGAGCGCGGCGAGATGGGCCGGCACCCGGCTTGCCGCCCGACCGATCAGCCGGGTCTGCGGCGTGCCGCCGAGGCTGTCGACATAGGCGCCGAGCGGTTTCATGCCCGGCTGCTCGGAGCCGGCAAGTGCGACCGCGAGCCCGTCGAGCACGCAGCGCCGCGCGAGCCGCAGTGTCTCACTGTCGAGATCGGCATAGTCGAGACCGGCAACGAAGTCGGCGGCCGCCTTCGTGAGGCCAGAGAGATGGGCGTGCGGATCATCGCTCGCAGCGGATGTCTTCGGATGCTGGTTCACGGTCTTCCTCCCATCGCACAGATCAGCGCGTGTCGCATCGGCTCAGCCGAATTCCCGGCGGATCGCCGCGCCGTCGGCATCGACGGCCGGCACCGCGCCAAAGTCCGGCACGCTGCCCCGTCTGTGCGCCGGGGGAGCGGGGACGGCAATGGCGCCGCCGTCCGTCGAAACGTCGATCCGTCTCAGATGCGGATGTTCCGCCAGATCGAGCGGCGTGTTGACCATGGCATAGGCGATGCCCGCCCCATCGAGACGCTCGATCATCGCTTCGTGCGGCTGTGCGGCGAAGGCTGCCGCGATCAGCCCGTCCATCACCGGCCGGTTCTCGATCCGGCGGAAGGCATCGCAAAACCGTGGATCGGTCGCGAGTGCCGCGTCTCCCATGACGGTGGCGCAGAAGGCATGCCATTCGCGCTCGTTCTGGATGGAAATCAGCACGCCGCGGCCGTCGGCGCAGGAAAAGACGCCATAGGGCGCGATCGACGGATGGCGCAGGCCCATGCGCGGCGGGTTCCTGCCGGCACCCTCGGCCTGCAGCAGCGGCACCGCCATCCAGTCGGCCATGGCGTCGAACATCGCAACGTCGATGACCGCGCCCCGGCCTGTACTCCGCCTTTCGATCAGCGCCTCGAGGATCGCCGCATGGGCATACATGCCGGTGCCGATATCGCAGACCGAAATGCCGACGCGTGCGGCTTCCTCCGGCGTGCCTGTGACCGAGGCAAGCCCGCATTCCGCCTGGATCAGAAGGTCATAGGCCTTGCGGCCGCGGTGCGGCCCGTGGTCGCCATAGCCGGAGATATGGCACTGGATCAGCGCCGGATTGAGGCCTTCCAGCATGTCGACGCCAAGCCCGAGGCGCGTAACGGCGCCGGGTGCGAGATTTTCAACGAAGACGTCCGCCTTCGCCAGCATCGACTTCAGCACCGCCAGATCCTCTGCCTGCTTCAGGTCGAGCGCGATCGACTGCTTGCCGCGGTTCAGCCAGACGAAATAGGAGGACTGGCCCTTGGCCAGCCGGTCGTAGTTGCGCGCGAAATCGCCTTCCGGCCGCTCCACCTTGATGATCCGCGCGCCAGCATCCGCCAGCCGCGAGGTGCAGAAGGGCGCCGCCACGGCCTGTTCCAGTGAGACGACCAGCAATCCATCGAGCGCTCGGGCCATCCTCTAGGCCCTCAATAAGAACGGGGCATGCCGAGCACATGGTCGGACAGATAGGCGAGGATGAGGTTCGTCGAGATCGGCGCCACCTGGTAGAGCCGCGTCTCGCGGAACTTGCGCTCGACATCGTATTCCTCGGCAAAACCGAAGCCGCCATGGGTCTGAAGGCAGGTATCGGCCGCCTGCCACGAGGCTTCGGAGGCAAGCAGCTTCGCCATGTTGGCCTCCGGCCCGCAGGGTTCGCCCCGGTCGAAGCGCTCCGCCGCGCGATAGACCATCAGCTTTGCCGCCTCAGCCGCCGCATAGGCCCGGGCGATCGGGAATTGTACGCCCTGGTTCTGGCCGATCGGCCGGCCGAACACGACGCGTTCGTTGGCATAGCGCGACGATGTCCTTGTGAACCACGCCGCATCGCCGATGCATTCCGCCGCGATCAGGATACGCTCCGCATTCATGCCGTCGAGGATGTAGCTGAAGCCCTTGCCCTCTTCGCCGATCAGGCTGTCGGCAGGAATCTCCAGATTGTCGAAGAACACTTCCGTCGTCGCATGGTTCAGCATGGCGCGGATCTGCTTGATCGAAAGCCCGTTGCCAAGCGCCGTCTTCATGTCGACGAGAAAGACCGAGAGTCCGTCGCGCTTTTTCGCCACCTTGTCCTTCGCCGTCGTGCGGGCGAGCAGGATCATCAGGTCGGAATGCTCGGCCCGCGAGGTCCAGACCTTCTGGCCGTTGACGATATAGCGGTCGCCCCGCTTCTCCGCGAAGGTGCGGATCGATGTCGTATCGGTGCCGGCCGTCGGCTCGGTGACGCCGAAGGCCTGGAGCCTTGTCTCGCCGCTCGCGATCTTCGGCAGCCACAGCGTCTTCTGCGCCTCGCTGCCGTGACGCAGCAGCGTGCCCATCGTGTACATCTGCGCATGGAGGGCTGCCGCGTTGCAGCCCTGCGCATGAACCTCTTCCAGGATGTTGGCGGCGACCGTGATGCCCTGCCCGCTGCCGCCATAGTCCTCCGGCACCAGGACCCCGAGGAATCCGCCGTCCGTCATCGCGTTGACGAAGGCGGACGGATAGGCCTTCTCCCGGTCGAGCCCGCGCCAGTATTCCCCCGGAAAGCGGGCGCAAAGAGAGGCGATCGACTGGCGGATCTCGCGGATCGTGTCGGCGTCGACCATGACTGTCTATTCCTCGTTCATCGAATTTCCATACCCTTTCGCCGCTCAGGTGTTCGTCGCTTCGCGCATCGCCCTGATCAGCGCCGAATTCTGCTCGAAGCCGATGCCCGGCGCATCCGGCAGGCCGACACGGCCGTTTTCGATGCGGTTGCCGTCGGCAAAGCCGCAGAACGGCTTGAAGACCTCCGGATAGGATTCGTTGCCGCCGAGTTTCAGGCCGGCGGCGATGTTGAGCGAAAGCTGGTGCCCGCCATGGGGAATGCAGTTGCGGCTGGAAATGCCCTCCTGCCCGATCGCCTCCAGCGTGCGCAGATATTCGACAAGCCCGTAGGAGAGTGCACAGTCGAATTGCAGCCAGTCGCGATCCGGCCGGATGCCGCCGTAGCGCACGAGATTGCGTGCGTCCTGATGCGAGAAGAGGTTCTCACCGGTCGCCATCGACCCGGGATAGACCTTCGCGAGTTCGGCCTGGATATGATAGTCGAGCGGGTCGCCCGCTTCCTCGTACCAGAAGAGGTTGTAGGGCTTCATCGCCTCCGCATAGGCGAGCGCCGTTTCGAGATCGAAGCGGCCGTTCGCGTCGACGGCAAGATACTTGCCCTCGCCCACCACCTCCAGCACGGCCTCGATCCGCCGGATGTCCTTGTCGAGAGGCGCGCCGCCGATCTTCATCTTGACGACCTCGTAGCCCATGGCGCGATAGCGCCGCATCTCGTCCTGGAGCTGGTTGTCGTCCTTGCCCGGATAATAGTAGCCGCCGGCGGCATACACGAACACGGAATCGTCGTGGGTGCCGTCGCCATAGGTATCGGCCAGGTATTTGTAGAGCGGCACGCCGGCAATCTTGGCGACGGCATCCCAGACCGCCATGTCCACGACACCGACGGCGACCGAGCGCTCGCCATGACCGCCCGGTTTCTCGTTCACCATCATCGCCGCCCAGATCCTGTGCGGGTCAAGATTGTCGCCGGCATCGTTGATGAAGCTTTCCGGCTTCGCCTCACGCAGCCGCGGCAGGAAACGCTCGTTCAAGAGCCCGCTCGCCGCATAGCGGCCATTCGAGTTGAAGCCGTAGCCGATCACCGGCTTGCCATCCTTCACTTGGTCGGTGACGACGGCAACCACGCTTGCCGTCATCTTCGAAAAATCGATGAAGGCGTTGCGGATGGGCGAGGAGATCGAGACCACGGCCTCGCGGATATCGACGATATTCATGGGTCACTTGCCTTTCGGACTGGCCGCGAAGCGAACGAGCAGCGACGGCGCGATGATGTTGGTGAGGAAGGAGCGGGTGAACTGGAAACCGGCAACGATGGCGGCGGCGGCACCGAGCGCCTTGGCCGAGGCGATCATCTCGCCGAGCCCGCCGGGCGCAACGCCGAGCGCCAGCGAGACCGGCGCGACATCGACGAAAAGGCGGAGCACCGGCACGAAGCCGAAGATCATGATGAGGATGAGCCCGCCGCTGCAGAGGACGGCGGCAAGCGCCGCCCGCGGAACACGCGCGAAGTCCTCCTTCTTCAGCCGCGCGCCGAGCGAGAAGCCGATGAGCACCTGCGCGGTGACGATCAGCCACCAGGGCATCGTCGCGATGGCGACGTTCATCGACACCAGCATGATGCCGACCGCCATCGGCATGATGACCCAGGGATTGAGCACGCCGAGTCGCGAGGTCACCACCGACAGCACCAGACCGCCGGCGACGCAGGCGGCAAGCGCCAGGACGCTCGCCTGCGGATCGACGGCAGCAGCGACAGCGTTCCGGTCGACGCCGAAAAGGAAGGGAACGAGGACGACGATCATCACCACGCGCAGCGTATGCACGACCATCACGACGTCGGACTGCGCGCCGATCTCGCGCGCCAGTGACGCCATTTCCGACATGCCGGCCGGAAGTGTCGAGAGCAATGCGGTCTTGCGATCGACACGGGCGATCTTCTGCAGCGGGAAGGCGAGAGCCACGCCCAGCGCATTGGCGACTAAGGCGGCAGCGATCATTGCCGGCAGATAGGACCAGAGCTCGCCGAGAATGCCCGGCGTCAGGATCGCCGCCGTCGCAGCGCCGATGAGGAGCTGGCCGAGGCGGCGAGCATATTTTGTCTTGCCGCCGAGGCCGACGGTATTGGCATAGACGGCGCTGCCCGCCATCGCACCGAGAATCCAGGCGAGCTGAACGCCTGTCAGGGACAGGAGCCAACCAGCCACGGCCGAGGCGGCGATACCGCCGGCCAGCGTGAGGTTGGTCCCGATTGTCATGACAGGTAGGCGCCGCCGTTGACATGCAGCGTCTCGCCAGTGACGTAACGTCCGCGCGCGCCCGCCAGATAGGCGACCGCCTCGGCCACCTCCTCCGGCCGCCCGTGCCGGCCGACGAGGTTCTTGCGGTTGCCGTGGTGCTTTGGCGCCGCGCCGTCGTTGCTGATGCGAACCGTCTCGATGAGGCCCGGCGCGACGCAATTGACGGTGATGCCCTTCGGCGAGAGTTCGTGCGCCATTGCCTTGGTGAGTCCGACCACGCCGGCCTTGGCGGTGATGACATGCGCCCGGTGGGCGGCCCCCGTGTGTCCCGTCAGGCCGCCGAGATTGACGATCGCCGCCTGGTCGCTCTTCTCCAGATGCGCAAGCGCGGCCTGCGAGACGAGGAAGACGGCATCGAGCGCGACGCCCATCACCCTGCGCCAGTCGGCATAGGTAATCTCGGCGAACGCTGCTTCCGGCCGGATTGCGGCATTGTTGACGACGACGTCCAGACGGCCGAAGGCATCTGCCGCCTCGCGCACGACACGGGCTGCCGTATCCGGATCAGACAGGTCGCCGCCGACCACGGTCGCGCGTCGGCCGAGCGCCTCGACTGCGGCCACCGTCTCGCCGCCGGCCGACCGGTCGCTCGCCACATGCACGACGATATCGGCGCCCCGTCCGGCCAGCGCGACGGCGATGGCCCGGCCGATGTTGCGCGACGCGCCGGTGACGAGGGCGACGCGGTCCTGAAGATCGGTCTCGATCATTTCGCAAGCTCCTTAACTACATCATGTCCGCCCTTCATCGATGCGATGGCATCGCACGCCGCGAGCAGCGCCGCAGCATCGCCGTGGCCGCCGAAGGCGACGTTGGCGCGGAACTTCGCGTCGATCTCGGCCCGCGTCAGCGGCTCCTCGACGCCGCCGCGCATGTGGCCCTGCTCGGCCTCCTCGACGCGCCCGTCCGCGTACTCGATCCGGACATGGCCGGTGAAGGCGGCGGGATAGGGGTTGTCGGGGTCGACCTCGAAATCGACCAGCGCGCACAGTCGCAGCAGGTCCGGATCGCGGATCGCCTCTTCGGTGAAATCGCCGAGGTCGGCATGGCCGCGCACAAGGCCGAGCGCCACGCCGAAGGGGGTCGAGAACTTGGCGGCATAGGCGGTCGGCGGCCGGCGCTTCAACTCGATCGGCTCCCAGAGGCGGTGCACGATGCCTTCCGCCGTCTTGCAGACGATGCGCTTGATACCGTGGAGCGGCACATTCCTGGCCCGGAGCGTCATCGCAACATCGATATAGGGCTGCACCATCGTGCCGCAGGGGTAGGGCTTGAAGGTGATGCCATCCATCACGAAGGCCCGGCCGAGGCCGTCGAACAGCCGGTCGGTCTTCGGCTCGATCGACGGAGCAAAGGTCTTGAATGCGCCGTGGGTCCCCTCGAAGACGAGGCGCGGGCCGGCGAAACCGGCCTCCGCCATGGCGACGGCCCGAAGCGCCGATTGCGCCGACCAGCCGGGATGCATCCGCTTGGTCCAGCTTCCGTCGCCGAGATATTCGATGATGCCCGAGGCCATCGATCCGGCGATGCCGAGCGCGTCGACGATGACCTTCTCGGACGCGCCGCGCGCCACCGCGATGCCGAAGGTCGCGGCGAAGGTGCCGAGCACCGCCGTCGGATGAAAGCCGGCCTTGTGCACGGCCTTCGGCAGGGTCAGCGCCAGACGGCAGAGCAGTTCGGTGCCGACGGCGATGCCGAGCATGACCCGGTCATTGGTCAGATGATATTTCTGCGCGGCGGCAAGAAGTGCGGGAACGATGACAACGCCGGAATGCACCGGCCCGCCCTCGAACGTGTCGTCGAAATCCTCGCCATGCGCAGCCGTGCCGTTGACGAGCGCAGCGCTCGAAGGCGAGACCCGTTCGGTGTGGCCGACGATGATGTGATCGCCTGGCTCGGCGGCCGCCTTGGCGGCCGCGACATAGTCGGTCCCGCGCGCCGCGATGCAGAGGCCGACGATGTCGACCAGGATGTCACGGCTCTTGGCGCGCGTTGCCGCTGGCAGGTCGCCCGGCCCGAGTTCTGCGCCCCAGGCGGCAATGCGTTCGGAAACGGACGGGGTGTTCGGATCATTCGTCATGAATCAGCTTTCAGCGCTTTCGGAAAATGTCGAGGACGGGCGGTGGCGCACGAGGTCATGGATGCGCTTGGCGATCGATCCGCCAATGAAGACGAAGGCGAGGATCAGGAGGCAGAGCGAGATCCGGTCGTCGACGAAGATCATCCAGTCGTCACCGGAAAGCACCAGCGAACGGCGGAAATTGCTCTCCACCAGATAGCCAAGCACCAGGCCGAGCACGGTCGGCAGGAAGGGAAAGCGCAACATCCGCATGAAGAAGCCGAGCACGCCGGCGGCGATCATGATGCCGAGATCGAAGGCCTCGTTGTGGATCGAGTAGATGCCGGAGAGGATGAGCGCGAAGATGAAGGCGTTGAGATAGGGCCGCGGCCGGTTGACGAGCCAGATGCAGACCGGAAGCATCGCCATGCCGATGAGGAGCTGGCCGACGGCCGCCGTGAAGAGGCCGGCATAGAGACCGTAGACTACCTCGCCGGATTTCTGGAACAGCATCGGACCCGGCACGATACCGTGGATCAGGAAGCCGCCGAGCAGGATTGCGGTCGAATTGGAGCCCGGAATGCCGAAGGACAGGAGCGGCACCAGCGCCGTCTCGGCGACGGTGTTGTTGGCGGTCTCGGGAGCGGCGATACCCTCCGGCGAACCCTTGCCGAATTCCTCCGGACGGCGCGACCAGCGCCGCGCCTCGTTGTACGACATGAAGGAGGCGATGGTGCCGCCGGCGCCCGGCATGACGCCCTCGAACGTGCCGATGCCGTTGCCGATCAGCTGCGCCGGAATGAGCCTCTTGGCGAGCGGCCAGTCGGGAAACTGGATGCGTGGCCGGGACGTGACGCGTCCGTCGACGCCGCGCTTGGAAGCCTGCACAAGAAGCTCGCTCATGGCGAAGAGGCCCACCATGATCATCACCGGCTCGATGCCGCCCAGAAGTTCGGCCGAGCCGAAGGCGAAGCGTGTGCCGCCGGTGACGGGATCGCTGCCGATGGTGGCGATGATCAGCCCGAGGATCGCCGCGATCAGGCCCTTGACGAGGTTCTCGCCCGACAGCGTCGCGATGACCGAAAGGCCGAGGATACCGAGTGCGAAATAGGCCATCGGCGTGAAGGCGAGCGCCACCTGTGCCAGCGGTCCGGAGAGCGTTATCAGCATCGCGAGCCCGAAGAGGCTGCCGATCACGCCCGAATAGAGCGAGATGCCGAGCGCCAGCCCCGCCTTACCCTGCCGGTTCATCTCGTAGCCGTCGATGACGGTTGCCGCCGCCGCATTGGTACCGGGCGTTCGGATGAGGATCGCCGGAACCGAGCCGCCATATTCTGCGCCGATATAGGTGGAGGCGAGCAGCACGATCGCGCTCGTCGGATCGAGCGTGTAGGTGAAGGGCAGAAGCAGCGCCATGGTGATCGACGGCGAGATACCGGGCAGCGCACCGCCCATGATGCCCCAGGTGACGCCGATCAGCGCGGGAAGGATTACATGCCAGTCGAGCAGGAAGGCCGCGGTATGGGTGAGGGTTTCCATGGATCAGAACTCCGGGACTCAGAGGCCGAGGCCAGCAAGAACACCGGACGGCATGCGCACGCCCAGCACGATGACGAACATCACCCACAGGAAGACGGCGCCGAGCACCGCCACCGCAAGAACCCGCCCCCTGTTGCCGGCGCCGAGATACAGCGCACTGACGAGAAGCAGCACCGCGACAGAGAGCAGGTAGCCGAGGGTCTCGACGACGAAGATGTAGCCGATGCCGATGGCGAGCAGGCCGGCTGCGAAGGCGACCTTCCGGCCCTGCCCTTCCCATTCGCCCTTTTTCTCCGGCACCGCGCCGGCCGCGGCCAGGCGCCTGGCCAGCAGGGCCTGGATCGTCAGCACCGCCCCCAGACCGACCAGAAGCCAGCCGTAGATGCGCGGCAGTCCGCC
Organism: Mycoplana sp. ABR4_002; assembly: GCF_056159645.1. NCBI lineage: Bacteria > Pseudomonadati > Pseudomonadota > Alphaproteobacteria > Hyphomicrobiales > Rhizobiaceae > Mycoplana > Mycoplana sp. ABR4_002. The sequence goes on along the minus strand of NZ_JBSWVO010000002.1, from coordinate 226,796 downwards.
CGGACCCATGCTGTCGTCCAGCGCACTGGTCCGCAACTGATAGGCGAAGTAGAGATAGACGGTACCGATTGCGATGGACGCGACACCGCCGACGAAGTCCCGGGTTAGCATGACAGCCTCACATGGAAGACGGGGCGTTCGGAAAACGCGGCTCTGGACTGGGGCGAAATACGGAGCGGCACGCGCAAATGCCGTGCCGCGTCCGATGGTGGATCGGCTATTCGATCACGCCGGTTTCCTTCAGGAAGGCTTCCGTTTCCTTGCCGAAGGTCTCGATGAACGCGACATAGTCGTCGTGGGCGATGAACTCGGCGCGCAGGTTGGCGCCCTCGTAGGTTTCCTTGTACTTCGGATCGGCCAGCACCTTCTGCGTCGCAGCCTCCCAGGCGGCGACGACGTCGTCCGGCAGACCCTTAGGTCCCGCAAGCCCACGGAACTTGCGTACGACGACATTATAGCCGGATTCCTCGACGGTCGGCAGGTCCGGGAATGCATCGAGGCGCTTGTCGCTGAAGGTGGCAAGGAGCCTGAGTTCGCCAGCCTCGATTTGCGACTGGATTTCCTGCACCTCGCCGACGCCGATCTGCAGCGTGCCGTTCAGCACGTTGATCATCATGTCGCCGCCGCCCTCATGGGTGACGACTGCCGCATTGACGCCGGCAGCCGCCTTCAATTGCTCCAGTGCCTGGCGCTCCAGCGATGCCGGGTTGGCCGCGCCCCACTGCCCGCGACCGTCACGCGCGAACTGGATGACGTCCTCCAGTGTCTTGAACTCGCTCTTTGCGGACGTGTAGATTACCTCCGGGTCGATGAAGAAATTCACCAGCGGCTCGAGGTCGGTGTATTTGTATTCCGGTTCGGAGAGCAGAGAGGTGTAGATGAAGGTTGGCGTCGTCGCATAGAAGATCGATCCGTCGGCCGGCGCCTGTGCAAGCTGCGCCATGGCCTTTGCGCCGGAGCCGCCGCTGACGTTCTCGACGATGACATTGGCGCCGAGATAGGGCGTGAGGTAGCGCGACAGCTCGCGCAGGAACACGTCGCTGCCGCCGCCGGGGCTCGAATGGGTGACCAGCGTCACCGTGTCAACCGGGTATTCCTGTGCGTGAACGGCCGTGCCCCCCGCCATGAGGGCGGCCGCGACGGCGGTGACGAGATGCAGCTTCTTCATCGGTGAAAACCTCCCAGATTTCGGCCGAACCTCCCGTTCGGCATTTATAAAACTCTTCGGGTTTGCGACACTCTCCGGCATGTAACGCGCAAGCCTATGCTCGCGTATTGTCAAGTGTCAACAATTTTATGACCGACGGGACCGACATCGGCTTGCCGGTCAGCCGAGGGCCACGCGCGTCTCGCGGAACGCGTCCTGATCAAGCGTCAGGCCAAGCCCCGGTCGGTCCGGAATGTCGATGAATCCGTCCTTCGGCTCCGGCGCGTCGGTGAACAGCGTCTCGCCGACGGCCACCATGCCGAGATGCCATTCGACGATCCAGCCGTTCATCATGCCGGCCAGGAGATGCATGTTGAACAGCGGCCAGCCGCCACCGTTGGCGATCGGCATGTTGTAGATCTGGGCGAGATGCGCGACCTTCCGCGCCTCGGTATAGCCGCCGCAATAGGTGACGTTCGGCTGCAGGATATCGAGCGACTGGTGCTCGACGAATTCGCGCATCCGCCAGCGGTGCCCCTCCATCTGGCCGGCGGCCAGAGGGATCTTGGTCGAGCGCCTCAGGTCGGCGAGCGCGCGCGCATCGTTCTGCGTCAGCGGCTCCTCGAACCAGGTGATGCCGCAATCCTCGATCTCGCGGCAGAGATAATTCGCCTCGACCGGGTTGAAGAGATAGTTGGCGTCGATCATCAAATCGATGTCGGGGCCGATCGCGTCGCGAATAGCCTTGACCCGCCGCGCATCCTCGCGCCAGCCGCCCTTGTCGACCGCAACGACCGATTTCAGCGCCCGGAAGCCTTTGGAAACATGAAGTTTCGCCGCCTCCCCGAGCAGATCGCGGTCATATTGCGGAAAGCCGAAAGTGACGTAGCAGGGCACCCGGTCGCGCGCACCGCCGAGCATCGCTGCGATCGAACGCCCCTCGGCCTTGCCAATGATGTCCCAGAGCGCGATGTCGAGGCAGGAGAGCGCCATCGAGATCGTGCCGCTCATGGCGCGCGGATTGAGCTTCTGCCAGACGCGCTGGTGGATCTTCTCCAGGTCGCGCACATCCATGCCCTTCACGCACGGAAGGATATGTTGCTCCAATGCGACGATGACGGCGCGGGAGAGGAAATGCCCTGTCAGTCCGTAGCCGACGATCCCCTCGTCTGTCTCCACCTGGCAGAAGACGAAATGGGTCTGCTCCTCGCGTCCGTAGCCCTGCACGCGTCCTTCGAGCAGCGGTATTTCGATCGAGAAGCCGTGCAGACTGGCCCTGATGTCCTGAATGATCATGGAAAGCGCCCTCCCTGCGCCGTGGAGCAAACGAGGCATTGTCTAGCGCATTTCATTATTGTAGACAATCTACAAAAAGGGAGGATTTGAGAATGAATGCAATCGAAATGCCGACTCTCACCCGAAACAGCTCGCTCATGGAAGGCTTCCGCCGCGAGACGGTCCGCACCTCAGGCGCGACGATCGAAGTCGCGGTCGCCGGCAACGGTCCGCCGCTCCTGCTGATCCATGGAAATCCGCTTACCCATGTCAGCTGGCACAAGATCGCGCCGACACTTGCGAAGACCTTCACCGTCATCGCGCCGGATCTGCGCGGCTATGGCGACAGTTCAAAGCCGGACGGCGGCGACGACCACGCGGCCTATACGTTCCGCGCCATGGGCGAGGACAATTTCGAGATCATGGACCATTTCGGTTTCGACCGCTTCCAGCTCGCCGGCCATGATCGCGGCGCGCGCGTCGGCTTTCGCATGGCGCTCGACCGGCCGGACCGGGTCGAGCGGCTCGCCGCCCTCGACATCGTGCCGACCCATCACGTCCTGACAAACGTCACGCTCGGCTGGGGGCTGGAAAGCTACCACTGGTTCTTCATGGCGCAGAAAGCGCCCTTCCCCGAGCGGCTGATCTGCGCCGATCTCGACTATTACATTCACTACAAGCTCAACAAGAAGGGCGTCGGGCTTGAGATCTTTACGCCGGAAGCGATGGCCGAGTATGTGCGCTGCACGACGCCGGAGCAGATTCACGCAGTCTGCGAGGACTACCGCGCGACAGTGACGCTGGACCTCGCCATGGACACGGCGGATTACGGCAACCAGCGGCTCGAATGCCCGGTCATGGTGATCTGGGGTACCAACAGCCACTGCGGGCGCCATTTCAAGCCGATCGAGGCCTGGGGAGAATGGGCGGACGACCTGCGCGGCTTCGGTATCCCGACCGGCCACTACCCGGCCGAACACCGCCCGGACATCGTCTATCCGCTGTTCTGGGATTTCTTCTCCGGCCGCGAACCGCATTGGGACGACGCACGATGACGGCGCGGATCATCCCGGTCACCGAGGCCCGCAAGCGCCTGCACGACGACGGCGAGATCGCACTGCTCGACGTGCGCGAGGCGGGGCAGTTCGGCGAGGCGCATCCGCTCTTCGCCACGCCCTGCCCCTATTCGCGACTTGAGATTCTCGCGCCCCGCCTCGTTCCCCGGCGGACGGCGCCGGCAATGCTCCTCGACGCCGGCGACGGCGTGGCGGAGCGAGCGGCGCGGCGTCTAGAGGCCATCGGCTACATGGATGTCAGCGTCGTCGCGGGTGGGATGAAAGCCTGGGTGGACGAGGGGTTTCCGGTCTACAAGGGCGTCAACGTGCCGTCGAAGATGCTCGGCGAACTGGCCGAGCACATCTGGCATCCCGCCATGCTAACCCCCGCGGCGCTTGCGGACTGGAAGGCCGAGGGGCGCGACTTCCGCTTCTTTGATGCCCGACCCGCCGAAGAATATGCCAAGATGCGCGTGCCGGGTGCCACCTGCCTGCCGAACGGCGAACTGGCCCATCGGCTGCCCGTCGCCGCCGGGCCCGATACACCGATCGTCATCACCTGCGCCGGCCGCACCCGCGGCATCATCGGCGCGATCGGGGTAACGCTATGCGGCCACCGGGGCCCTGTGCTGGCGCTGGAAAACGGCACGCAGGGCTGGGCCCTCGCTGGCCAGGCACTGGAGCGCGGCAATATCGCTGCGGCGTTTCCGGCGCTTTCGACTGCCGACGCCGGACACACCCGCACCGCCGCGCGATCGCTGATCGAGCGTTTCGGCATAGAGACCGTCGATGCCGCCGGTATCGGCGCATTCCTGTCGGATGACGAAACCACGACCTACCTGCTCGACGTGCGCTCCATCGAGGAAGCCGCGGCCGACCCCGTTCCCGGTGCGTGCCATGCGCTGTCGGGGCAACTCGTGCAGGCGACCGACCAATGGGTTGCCGTGCGCCATGCCCGGCTCGTGCTCTTCGACGACCTCGGGCTGCGGGCGGCGCTGGCCGCCTTCTGGCTGCGGCAACTGGGCTACCGCCCCTATGTAGCCGTCATCGACGAGGCGGTGCGACGGCGGCCGCACCGGGACGACGCCATGTCGTCGCCGTGGCCGTCGCCAGCCCTTTCGTCGCTGGGTCCCGAAGAGGCCCTCAGGCACGTGGCGAACAACACGGCGGCCTTCGTCGACCTGCGCGGATCGCTTGCCCATCGTGCCGGACATGTCGACGGCGCGACCTGGATGGTGCGCCCGCGCGCCAAGGCGATCGCCGGCGCGCTCGGAACGAAGACGGCGCTGCTGATCGCCGACGACCGGCCGGCGGCGGCACTGGCCGCCATGGACATGCGCGACTCGGGAATCGGCGATATCATGCTCGTCGATGGCGGCCACAAGGCCCTCGTCGAGGCCGGTGCCCCAATTGTCGCGACACCGGACACGCCGCGCGACAAAGACGCGATCGACCATCTCTTCTTCGTCCACGATCGCCACGACGGCAATCTGGAATCCTCGCGACGCTACCTCGCCTGGGAAACCGGCCTGATCGACCAGATGGACGAGATTGAGCGCGATGAATACCGGCTGGAACGGCCATGATACCAACCTGCAGGGACTTTGACCGCTTGCCCGGAGTGATTTTGGCCTGTGGTCAGGCGTAGACCGCGGCCGGCCCCTTGCAATCGGTCTTGTCGGCGCAACGCCTCGCGGAACAACCGGAAGGCCGGAACAGGTTTTCGCCTGGCCCAGAGGTGAAAGCCTGCTTCGGCGGAATGGCCCCGGATAGACGCGGCGCGCGTCAGTTCGGTTCCGGCGACAGCGCCGCCTCCCTTGCCCGGCGGCGCTTGGAGATCACCTGCAGCAGGATGGAGCCGAGCATCAGCGCGAAGATCACCAGCGCCCAGGGCCGCTCGAGCGCATAGTTGATGAAGTCGCCGCCGCTGATCTGGTTGGTCCTGAGCAGGTTCCCTTCCAGCAGGCTGCCGAGCAGCAGCCCGACGACGGCCGCCGCCACCGGGTAACCGTAGCGCACCATCGCCCAGCCGAGAACCGAGAACACCCAGAGCGTGATCGGTCCCGCAGAACTGCCCTCGATCGCATAGGCCCCGAAGGTCGAGACGACGAGGACGCTAGGGATCAGGAAACGCAGCGGCACACGCACGACGTAACCCGCCACGTAGACGAAACCGAGGCCAACGGCGAACAGCAGGATGGCCTGCGCGAAGTTGGAGAAGATGACCGCGTAGACGATATCCTTGTTATTGGCGATGAAGCTCGGTCCGCCGACGATGTTGTGCATCGCAAAGGCCGCAAGCAGGATCGCCGTCGCGCCGCCGCCGGGGATGCCGAGCGCCAGCATCGTCGCCATGGCGCCGCCCTCCGAGGAGGAGTTCGCCGCCTCGGCCGCAATGACGCCTTTCGGATTACCCTGCCCGAACGTATCGCCGTCTGAGGCGTTCCGCTTCGTCTCCGAGTAGGACAGCAGGTTGGAAATCGACGAACCGACGCCGGGAATCGAGCCGATGACGACACCGATCAGCGAGCCGCGGAAGATGATCGTCGGATAGCGAAAGGTCTGCCGCACGCCCTCGAGGATCTTGCCGAAGCTGATCTGGCGCGAACCCTCGTCCTCGATGAGATAGGTCGTGTTGATAAGACCGATCAACTGGCTGGCGGCCAGGAGACCCATCATGGCAGGGATCTGCGGTACTCCGTCCAGCAGCCACGGGATGCCCATCGTCCCCCGGACGAAACCGGCTGTATTCATGCCGACGGTTCCGAGCAGCACGCCGAAGGTGCCTGCCAGAAGGCCGCGGCTGATATGCGTGCCGGCGAGAGAGCCGAGCAGCAACATGCCCCAAACCGCGACGGCAAACATCTCGAGCGGCCCGAGCTTCAACACGACGCCGGAAATCGGCACGATCAGCAGGAAGAGCATGACGTAGCTGGCGAGGCAGCCGACGACGGACGAGGCGAGCGCCACGCCGAGCGCCTGGTTGTGCTGTCCCTTTCGCGCCATCGGATAGCCGTCGAACGTGGTGGCCACCGCAGAGGACGTGCCCGGAATGCCCATCAATACCGCCGGGACCGATCCGCCGAAGCCGGCGCCGGTATAAATCGCAGTCAGGAAGACGATGGCCGGCAGGAACTCCATGTAGAGCGTGGCCGGCAGGGCGAAGGCCATGGCCATCGTGATCGATATGCCGGGCATTGCGCCAAAGACGAGTCCGATCAGCAGGCCGGGAAGCAGGTAGAGCCAGGCGTTGACGTCTGAGGTCAACAGCGCAAAGGCTCCGGAGACAGAATTCAGCTCGATCACGGCGTCACACTCAAAGAATTGTCAACGGGAAGGGGAAAGGTGTGATGGTCCCGTATCCGTAGATCAGGAACACGGTGAAGAGCGCGCTGAACAGGAGATTGACCCACCAGCGCCTTTCTCCGCAGACGGCCAGGCCGACGACCATGAAGGCGAAGGTGGCGATGTCGAAGCCGACCACTTCCAGCGAAAAGGCAAGGCCGGCAAGTGCTGCGATCAGGATAAAGACGCGCAGCAGATCGCCCCGCGTCTCGCCCTTCGGCTCATCCTCGTCCGCGGCGTCGGCGCGCGGAAAGATGCCGGGCAGGACGAAGGCGGCGAGGATAAGCGCGAAGATCGCAGCCGGCTGCACGAGCAACAGGTTGTTCACCCGTAGAGAAACCCCGCGTGCGTCGAGAAGGTAGGCGACGACGACACCGACGATGACGGTCAGGAGTATGAGATGACCCCACACGACCTTTCGGCCTGAATTGGTGCTCATTGAAGTGCTCTCCATCGTCCGGGGAGCAGGCCATCATCGCCCGCCCCCCGGAACGTTTCCCGGCGGTTAGTTGCCTTTCAGCAGATCCAGATACTTCTCCATCACCGAAGCGGTGCGGGCGAGCATCTTGTTGGACTCCTCCGGGCCGTACCAGTCGGTGGCGAGTTGCTGGTTCTTCAGCGCCTCGATTGCCGCCGGGTTCTGGGACGCGGCTTCGATGGCGCTGGCCAAGGTCTTGAAGACCTCGGGATTTGAGGCCTGCATTGAGCCGTGCAGACCCCAGCCGCGCTGCGAACCGACCACGAAGTCGGCCTCGGCACCGAGAACGTCGGTCACGATTGCACCTTCCCAGTTGTCGCGCTTGCGCGTGTCGAAGGTGAGCAAGGGGCGGATCTGTTCGGCCAGCGGCAGGAAACCTTCGCCACCGACGAAACCGACGTCGACGACGCCGCCGGCGACGGCGTTGCGCGCCGGCCCGCCGCCGTCAAAGGTGACGACGCGCACGGCATTGGAGTCGATCCCGTTTGCCGCGCAAAGAATGCTGAAGTTGACGAGATCGGCCGATGCCGGCTGGAGGCCGACGGACAGGCTTCCCGGGTCTGCCTTCAGCCGGGAAATGGCCTCGTCGACCGACTTGATGTCGGAACCGGCATTGGTCGCCATCAGGGTGTAGTCCTGCGACGGCAGGTTGACCATGTAGAAGTCTTCGAGCTTGAACGCCGCATCCTGCGTCAGGATGTTGAGCGGCAGGTAGGGCGCTGCCGACGTGCACAGGATCGTATAGCCGTCGTCGGGTTGCTGCAGGAAGAACGTATGGCCGAGCAGCGCGCCAGCGCCGCCGCGGTTGATGATCGTCAGCGGCTGACCGAGCTTTTCCTGCAGGAACGGTGCGAAGGCCCGTGCCAGACGGTCATTGTAGCCGCCCGTATCGAACGGAACGACGACATTGATCGGACGATCCGGGTAGGCGCCCTGGGCGCGCAGGATCGACGGCGTGGCGAGCGCGGCAAAGGCAACGCCCCCGGCACCCGCCTTGAGAATGGTTCGGCGCGAAAAACTGGATGTCATGTCATTCTCCTCCAAAGCCTTCCGAGGCTCTTGCTCCCTTAGCCAGCCCGTCCTTGCCGGGATGACAGCCTCTCCCAAGGCATAGGCAAGGCTAGGAACGAATTAGTCAACTGTCAACAATATTTCCCCATGCCCGATTTTACTGGGCATCGAACGCCCAATTCACCACGACAGCGCCCGAAAACGCGTTCGTAAGATTGGCACCGCAGCGTAATCCCCGGGCAGTATCGCGGCCAATCACCAAAGTTGTTGACAATCGACAGATAACCACGTTTGTTGGCGACACCGGAGACGGAGCGCCTAACTGTGTCGGCCTGGACGTAAAGCCGGGTTCGGACCGGACGGCATCCGTTCGAAATGTCTAATGGGAGGACGACAATGACTGCAGCGACCAGGATTGAACCCGCCACCGCGACCTCTGGACTGACGCACGACGTCGCGCGGTTCGTTCACGCCACGAAGAGCGGTGATCTGCCGGCGGTCGTTGTCGAAAACGGCAAGAAGTCAATCCTTGACGGTATCGGCCTGGCGCTGTCCGGATCCGTCGCGACCTCCGGCGAATATGTCCGCCGGCATCTCGACGACATCGGCGCGGCCGATGGCACGGCAACCGTCATCGGCACGGATCGCAAGGTCGCACCGCGCTTCGCCGCTTTTGCAAATGGCGTGGGCATCCATGCCGATGACTATGACGATACGCAGCTGGCCGTCGCCAAGGACCGCGTCTACGGGCTACTGACCCACCCGACCGCGCCGGCCCTGCCCTCCGCCCTTGCCATGGGCGAGACGCTCGGCGCCAGCGGCGCGGACGTCATGCTTGCCTATCACATCGGCGTCGAGGTGGAATGCAAGATCGCGGAAGCCATCAACCCGCGCCACTACCAGACCGGATTTCACGCGACCGCCACCTGCGGCACCTATGCCTCGGCCGCCGCGGCAGGCCGCCTGATGGGCCTCGATGTCGAGCAGCTGCTGCGCGCGCTGTCGATCGCCGGCAGCCAGTCCGCCGGCCTGCGCGAGAACTTCGGCACGATGACAAAGCCCTTCCATGCCGGCCGCTCCTCGGAGAGCGGGATCGCGGCCGCGCAGTTCGCCTCCTACGGCTGGACGGCCGCGCCGACGATCCTTGAAGCCCCCCGCGGCTTCTTCTCCGCCGCCGGCGGCGGCTACGACGAGAACGCCATCCGCGGCAAGCTCGGCAATCCCTGGACATTCGAAAGCCCCGGCGTCTCGATCAAGCCACATCCGTCGGGCTCGCTGACCCATCCCGGGATGACCGAGATGCTCCGTCTCATCAAGGAGAACGGTATCGAGGCGTCGCAGGTCGAGCATGTGCGGATCGGCACCAACCACAACATGCCCAACGCCCTCATCCACCACCGGCCGCAAAACGAGCTGCAGGCGAAGTTCTCCATGCAGTTCTGCATGGCGATCCTGCTGATCGAGGGCCGTGCCGGCCTCAACGAATTCACCGACGAAGTGGTGCTGCGCGACGACGTCAAGGCGATGATCTCCAAGGTCGATTTCGTCGTCGACGAGCGCGCGGAAGCCGCCGGCTACCATCTGATGACGACCTATATCGACATCCGCCTGAAGGATGGCCGCACCATCTCCGGCATGGCCGATTTCGGCAAGGGTAGCCCCGCCAATCCGATGAGCTACGACGAAGTGGCGACGAAGTTTCTCGAATGCGCCGAGTTCGCCCGCTGGGACATGGGCAAGGCGCGCGAGGTCGTCGGCATGGTGGCGCAGTTCGAGCAGCTTCCGGACATCCGGAAACTGATGGCGCTGGTCAGCAACTGACGCAACGGTCCGGATTACCGCGATGGATGACAAGCCGCGATCAGCAACGCCCGTGGCGGCGGGCAAGCGACCGGATGCGCAAGCGCCGTATTGCCAGTCGCGCTGGTGGCTGACGCTTGGCCTGACCTATGCCATCGCATCGGCAGCGGGTTTCGCGGCGAATGCCGTCAACATGCCGCTGCCCTTCATGCTCGGCCCGTTCTTCGTCATGGCCGCGCTCTCGATCTTCGGCTTTCGCTCGGTGCTCGTGCCGATGGGCCGGGAATTCGGCCAGGTCGCGATCGGCGTGGCGGTCGGCATGCGCTTCACGCCGGCCGTGCTTGCCACCATGACCGGCCTCCTGCCGGTCATGGTGCTCGGCACGCTCTATGTTGTCGTCTTCACCATGGCGGCGGCGTTCCTGTTCAAGCCCCTGGCCAGAGTGGACGACGTCACCGCCTTCTTTGCAACCGCGGCCGGCGGCGTCGCCGACATGGCGACGGTGGCCAAGGACTATGGCGGGGCGGCCGGTTCGGTCGCCGTGGTACATGCGATGCGCGTTTCCGGCGTCGTCGCAATCGTGCCTTTCCTGGTGGTTCTGTTTGGCGAACCGGGCAATGCGCCGGATGCCGCCGCCGTCGGTTCGCACTGGCTGCTGGTGATCGTCTCGCTTGCGCTCGGTTACCTGATGGCGCGGCTCCTGAAGCCGACGCCGCTGCCCAATCCCTGGCTGGTCGGACCGATCTTCATGGGCATCATCATCGGCGTGCTCGACCTCTATTCGGTGACGATCCCGTCGGTGCTGATCAATATCGCGCAGATCATGCTCGGGACCTGGCTCGGCTGCCAATTCAAGCGTGAGCTGCTGGCGGCGTTGCCGCGCGTGACCTTCGCGGCGCTCGTCATCTCGCTCTTCATGATCGGCTGCGCGGCAGCCGGCGCCATCGTTCTTTCGATGGCGACAGGCCTTCCCTATCCGACAAGCTTCCTTTCGCTGGCGCCGGCGGCCGTCACGGAAATGGTCGTGACCGCACAAGTCATGCACCTCGAGGCGGAGGTCGTCACCGCCTTCCACGTCATGCGCATTGCCGTCGTCTCCTCGACGGTGTTGCTCGTCTTCAAATTCTATCTTCGGCTGAGGGGAGGCACCATTGGACCTCGGACTTAAGGGACGCCGCGCGCTGATCGTCGGCGGCAGCTACGGTATCGGCAAGGCCTCAGCCGCCATCATGGGCGCGGAAGGCGCCGACGTGCTGATCGCCTCGCGCAACGCGGAGAATCTAGCGGAGGCCGCCGACGGCATTGCCGCAACCGGCGCCGGCCGGCCTGCGACCCTTGTCTGCGACGTCACGCAGGCGAGCGCAGGCGGCACGCTTGCCGCTGCGGTCGACAATCGCTGGGGTGCGCTCGACCTGCTCGTCACCGCTGTCGGCGGCAGCATCCGCTCCTCCTTCGAGGACCTGACGGACGACGACTGGCTCGGCAACTACACCTTCAACATCCTGTCGACCGTTCGCGCCATTCGCGCGCTGCTGCCGGCGCTGGAAAGGGGCGACAATCCCGCGATTGTGACACTGGGAGCCGCGGCCTCCAAGATGCCTTACCAGCACCAGATCGTCTCGAACGTGCACAAGGCCGGCCTGCTCGGCCTGACCAAGACGCTCGCCGCCGAGCTGGCCGACCGCGGGATCCGTATCAACTGCGTGGCGCCCGGCCGCACGCTGACGCCGCTGTGGACGAAGCGGGCCGACAAGATGGCCGGCGAACAGGGCCGAACGCGCGACGACATCCTCGGCGATTTTTCGAAGGACATTCCGCTCGGCCGCTTCGCGGACCCGGACGAGGTGGCGACGATGGTGGTGTGGCTTGCAAGCCCGCGCGCCAGCTACGTCACCGGCCAGACAGTCAACGTGGACGGCGGCATTGCCCGCGGTCTTCTGTAAGTTACAAGGAGAATGACATGAGCCAGCACCAGGCAACCGCCCCCGGAACCCCGAATGCGACGGAGATCCTCGCCGATTGGGTCGTCGGCATCAAGGGTAGCGACATCGCGTCCGACGTGCGCCGTGAGGGACTGAGAACCTTCGTCAACTGGGTCGGCTGCGCCGTCGGCGGCGCGAGCCACGAAACGGTCGAGCGGGCGCTTGCCGCGGTGAGGCCATTTTCCGGCAAGGAAACGTCCACCGTGCTCGGCCGCAGCGAAAAGCTCGACGCGCTGCACGCGGCCCTGCTAAACGGCATCACGTCCCACGTGCTCGACTACGACGACACCCACCTCAAGACGATCATCCATCCGGCCGGCCCTGTCGCCTCCGCGCTTCTAGCACTGGCCGAAATGCGGCCCGTCTCCGGCTACGATCTCCTGACGGCGCTGATCATCGGCATCGAGGTCGAGTGCCGGATCGGCAATTGCGTCTATCCGCACCACTACGACCGCGGCTGGCACATCACCGGGACGGCCGGCGTCTTCGGCGCCGCCGCCGCCGTCGGCAAGGTGATTGGCCTCAACCCGCAGCAGATGCGCTGGGCCTTCGGGCTTGCCGCCACGCAGTCCTCTGGCCTGCGAGAGATGTTCGGCACCATGACGAAGAGCTTCCACCCCGGCCGTGCCGCACAGAACGGCATGTTCGCCGCTCTGCTGGCGGAAGCGAACTTCGACAGCTCGGAGCGGGCGATCGAGGCGCCGCGCGGATTCGCGAACGTGATGTCCGACAAGCAGGACTACAGCGAGATCCTCGACGACCTCGGCACCCGCTGGGAATCGGCGCTCAACAGCTACAAGCCCTTTGCCTGTGGCATCGTGATCCATCCGACCATCGACGGCTGCATCCAGTTGCGCGACGAACTCGGCGAGGAAAAGGTCCGCCAGATCCGCTCCGTCGTGCTGACCGCGCATCCCCTCGTTCTCGAACTCACCGGCAAGACGGCGCCGAAGACGGGGCTCGAAGGCAAGTTTTCAGTCTATCACGCCGCAGCGGCAGCCCTTCTGAAGGGTGATGGCGCGCCGACCGCCTTTACCGACGAACTGGTCAACGATCCGGAGATCATTGCCCTTCGCGACCGCACCAGGGCGACCGCCGACAAGAATTGCCACGAAGCCTCGGTCGACATCCTCGTTACCTTCGAAGACGGATCGACCGTCTCCAAGCGCGTCGAGCGCGCAATCGGCTCGAAGGACGTGCCGCTGACGGACGCACAGATCGATCACAAGTTCACGGTCCAGTCGGCGCTCGTCGTCGGCGAGGCCGTGACGAAGGCGCTGCTTGAGGCCGCGTGGAAGCTCGAGGGCCTCGCAGACGCGGCAGACGTCGCGCGCGCCAGCATTCCCGTATCCACCTCCAAGACGGCAGCAGCAGAATGAACCAGGTACAGAAGAAATCCTCTCTCCGAATCGGCATCCTCGAAGGCGACGACATCGGCCATGAGGTGGTGCCGGCCTCCGTCAGGATCGCCAGGGCGGCGGCGGAAGCAACCGGCATGACCATCGAATGGCTTGAGGTCCCGATCGGCCGACGCGCGCTCGAGACGCATGGTCATACGATGCCAGACGGCACGCTCGAGACGCTCGGCACGCTCGACGGCTTCATCCTCGGCCCGATTGGCCATCGCGAATATCCGAAGGTGCCGGAGGCGATCAATCCGCACCCGATCCTGCGCAAGCGCTTCGATCTCTTCGCGAACGTGCGCCCGACGCGCTCGTTCCCGGGCATCGGCTGCCTGCACGACGACATCGACATGGTGATCGTGCGCGAGAACAACGAAGGCTTCCAGCCGGACCGCAACGTGGTAATGGGCTCCGGCGAGTTCCGCCCGACGCATGACGTGACGATCTCGGTGCGTGTCATCACCGTCGAGGGTTCGTCCAAGGTGGCACGCGCCGCCTTCGAGATCGCCCGCTCTCGTCGCAAGAAGCTAACGCTCGTTCACAAGAACACGGTGTACAAGCTCGGCTGCGGCATGTTCGTCGACAGCTGCTACCAGGTGTCCAAGGACTTCCCCGACGTCGAGGTCGACGAGGTGATCGTCGACACCATGGCAATGCGGCTTGTGCGCGACCCGCAGAGCTTCGACACCGTCGTCACCACCAATATGTTCGGCGATATCCTGACCGACGAGGCGGCCGGTCTCGTCGGCGGGCTCGGCATGGCGCCGGGGCTGTGCATCGGGCGCGGATCGATTGCGATGGCGCAGGCGACGCATGGCTCGGCACCGGACATCGCCGGCAAGGGCATCGCCAATCCCTTCGCCATGATCGAATCGACCCGCATGTTGTTCGACTGGATGGGGCACCATCACGGAATCGCCGCAGCGACCGAGATGTCGCGCCTGATGAAAGCCGGGATCGACGCCGCCCTTGCCGATCCGGCCACCCGCACGCCCGATATCCGCGGCACGGGCACGCAGGCCGACATGGTCAACGGCATCCTGCGCGGCATGGAGGCGGCACATGCGCACGCATAAGATCGCGGCAATCGGCGGCGACGGCGTCGGACCGGAGGTGATCGCGGCCGGGCTTTCGGTCCTTGAGGATCTGGCCAGGCGTGACGGTTTCACGCTCGAGGTCACCCGCTTCGACTGGGGCTCGGACTACTACCGTCGGACGGGCCGGATGATGCCGGCTGACGGGGTGGAACGGCTGAAGGAATTCGATGCCATCTATTTCGGCGCAGTCGGCGATCCGGACATTCCCGACCATATCACGCTCTGGGATCTCCGCCTCGCGCTCTGCCAGGGCCTCGACCAGTATGCCAACGTGCGGCCGACCAAGCTGATCGGCGGAATGCGCGGGCCTTTGCGACCGGAACTCGGAGAGCAAATCGACTGGGTGATCGTGCGCGAGAATTCGGAAGGCGAATATGCCGGTGTCGGCGGGCGCGCCCATGCCGGCCTGCCGATCGAGCTTGCCATGGATGTCGCCGTCTTCACGCGGGCGGGCGTCGAACGCATCTGCCGCTTCGCCTGCGAGACCGCCATGGCGCGGCCCCGCAAGCGGCTCACCGTCGTCACAAAGTCGAACGCCCAGCGCCACGGCATGGTGCTCTGGGACGAGGCCTGCCGCCATGTCCTCAAGGACTTTCCGGAACTCGACGTGGACTGGAAGCTGGTCGACGCCATGGCGGCGCTGATGGTCACCAAGCCCGGCAATTTCGACACGATCCTTGCCAGCAACCTGCACGCCGACATCCTCTCCGACCTCGCCTCGGCACTGACGGGGAGCCTCGGCAACGGCGCAACCGGCAATGTCGATCCGTCCGGCCAGCATCCGTCCATGTACGAACCGATCCACGGCTCGGCCTTCGACATCATGGGCAAAGGCATCGCCAATCCGATCGGTGCGTTCTGGACCGGTGCGATGATGCTGGAAGGTCTCGGCGAAGCGGCGGCCGCCGAAAGGCTGATGGCGGCGATCGAAGCCGTCAGCCTTTCGGGACCGCATACGCCGGACCTGGGCGGCCAAGCCGATACGCGGGCGGTCGCCGACGCCGTCCTGAATGCCACAAGACGAGGACACCAATAGCAATTGCAGCTTACAATTCCATTGTTTATTGCCTACAATAGCAGTCGTATACGATGGAAGATGCCATGTACCAGGAAACGAAGGTTGAACGGAACGAACTCACGGTGCTGAGAACGTCTTCGTTGACAGGCGTGCTAGAGCGCGAACTCGAGCACCTCATCCTAACCGGCGAGTTGAAACCTGGCGAGCGTCTTAACGAGATCCAGCTTTCGACCCGTTTCGGCACCAGCCGGGGGCCTCTGCGAGAGGCTACGCGCAGCCTTCAGGCCAAGGGCCTGGTCGAGAGCATCCGCAACCGCGGCGTGTTCGTGCGCGCTGTCTCGCCGACGGAGGCGCTCGAGATCTACGAGGTGCGGGCGGCGATCTTCGGCCTTGCGGGGCGCCTGCTCGCCGATCTCGTGACAGACCATATGCTGGCCCGGCTCAACGCCTATCTTGACCAGATGGACGAGATCGCCGCGAGCAAGAACTTCGATGACTACTATCCTGTCAACCTTGCCTTCCACGACTACCTCGTCACCGCGACCGGCAATGGCACCCTGGTCAAGGAATACAAGGGTTTCGTCAATAAGCTGCATCTGGCTCGGGCGCGCGGCCTGGTCCAGGCCGGCGGGCTTTCGGTGTCCAACCGCGAGCATCGCGAGATGGTCGACGCGCTGGCCTCAGGCAACCGTGAACGCGCGCAGGAGGCCTTCTTCCGCCACGTCGAGCGCTCGAAGATCCGCTTCCGCTCGACACTCGGCAATGGCGAAACTGACGTCTGATTTCATCGAGAAGAGCCCGCTCGGCATTCTCGTCGCGAATGTCGACAGTGGCCCCGATGCCAATCACGTCCCGTTCGAGCTCGACAGGAAGCAGGGGATGTTCGGTGTGTTGCATTCGCATGTCGCACGCAAGAACCTCGTCTGGCAGGAGCTGTCCTCGTCATCTTCCGCTCGGCTGATGCCTAAATCTCCCCTGGCTGGTATCCGAGCAAACGCGAGACCGGCCGACAGGTACCGACCTGGAACTACATCGTCGTGCACGCCCGCGGTCGCGCGATGGTCCGCGACAGTGGATCTTATGTCCGCGGAATGGTGGCGCGGCTGACCCGCACCCATGAGGCAGCCCAGTCGAAGCCCTGGCGCATGACGGACGGACCCAAGGACTTCATCGACATGATGCTGAAGAATATCGTCGGCATCGAGATTGCGATCACGCGCCTTTCCGGCAAGTGGAAACTCAGCCAGAACAAGGAGAGCAGAGATATCCACGGCGCGGTGGAGGGACTCAAGGATCAGGGAGAGACCGTGATAAGCAACGAAATGCTGGCCGGCATTTGAACGCAATAGGCTGAACTCGGATTGCGGCCGTCAATCTGCGCCATGCAGTACAATCCAGCCTCAATCCAGGTCTATCGCATTCATCCCAACAACAGCTTCCGCGAACTGAACGAACGAAGCTGTCGCTTTCCTCTTGTAGCCCACGCAACATTCTACGGGAAAGCCAGAGTGAGAGACGCGGAAAGCCGCCTTCCGGCTGTCAACTCATTGACTGATTGCACCAGCGATCGGCAATCGATGCGGAAATGTCGGTAGAGATCACCGATCGTACCCGTCTGACCGAAGTGCTCCACGCCGTGTGAGATCGTCCGGTGCCCGGCCACGCCGCCCAGCCATGACAAGGTTGCCGGATGGCCGTCGACGACGGTGACCAGCGCGCAGTCGCGCGGCAGCGGATCGAGCAGCCGTTCGACATGGCTCATCGCTGTGGCGTTGCCTCGCGCGCGCTCCCGCTGCGCGGCCGTCCATCCGGCATTGAGACGGTCCGCCGAGGTTACTGCGAGCACCCCGATGTCCCGCCTCACCTCGCCGATCAGGCCAGCGGCGGCAATCGCCTCGTCGGCGACCGCACCCTGATAGGCGATGACGACCGAACAGTTCGGCCCGGGCTTGCGCAGCCAGTAGGCGCCATCGATGGCGCCCTGCCGGAAGTCGTTGTCGATCCGCTGCACCGGCTGCTCGAGTGGCTTGGTGGTGAGGCGCAGATACACCGACCCGCCGGTCTCGTCGCGCAGCCAGGTCCGCTCGTCTCTCTGCCCTTCGCCGTCGCGCTGGAGATAGTCGAAAGCCCATTCCATGATCACGGCGAGCTCGTCGGCAAAGGCCGGCTCGAAGGCGGCCAGCCCATCCTGGCTCATGCCTATCAGCGGGGTCCCGATGGACTGGTGCGCGCCGCCCTCGGGCGCCAGCGTCACGCCCGAGGGCGTGCCGACTATGATGAACCGCGCATCCTGATAGCAGACATAGTTGAGCGCATCGAGGCCGCGACAGACGAACGGATCATAGACCGTGCCGACCGGGATCAGCCGCTTGCCGAACAGGGAATGGCTGAGGCCGGCGGCACCGAGCAGCAGGAAGAGGTTCATCTCGGCGATGCCTAGCTCAACGTGCTGCCCCTGCGGCGTGAACTCCCACTTGGCGGTCGAAGGGATGCGGTGCTCGATGAAAGCGTCCGCCATCGCCTCGCGTGCGAACAGCTTGCGCCGGTTCACCCAAGGTCCGAGGCTGGTTGTTCCGGTAACGTCCGGCGACGTCGTCAATATGCGGTCGGCCAGCTTGCTCTTACCCTTGGCGAGATCGTCGAGGATCTTGCCAAACGCCGCCTGGGTCGAGACTTCGCGCGACGTCTCGATTTCGAAAGACGGCACGTCCAGATGCGCATCGCCATAGCGCCGCCGCCCGTGCGAGAAGAACGGGACTTCGGCGAGAAAAGCTTTTAGCCCGGCGGTGTTCCCGACATTGGCGAACGGGTCCCACTCTTCCCCGGCAGCAATTCCCATATGTGCCTGCCAGTCCGCGAACTGCTTGCTGTTCATCAGCCCGCCATGATTGTCCTTGTGACCAGCGATGGGAGTGCCCCAGCCCTTGATCGTGTAGGCGAGAAAGCATGTCGGGCGATCGTGGTTGATGGCGGCGAAGACGTCCGACATCGTCTCCACGCAGTTGCCGCCGAGGTTTTCCATCAGCGCGGCAAGCTCGGCGTCGCTGCGGCGGTCGATGAGAGCGGATATCTCTCCCTGGTCGCCGAGATCATTCATCAAACGCGTTCGCCACACCGCACCGCCCATGAAGGTCAGCGCCGCATAGTCCTGATTTGGGCAGCGGTCGATCCAGTCGCGCAACTGGGCTCCGCCCGGCTCCTGGAAGGCTGCGCGCTGCAGGGCGCCGTATTTGACCCGCACGACCTCCCAACCGAACGCGTCGAAGATCTTCTCTACGCGCTCGAACAGCCCCTCGCGAACGATGCCGTCGAGGGACTGGCGATTGTAGTCTATGATCCACCAGCAATTGCGCAGATCGTTCTTCCAGCCTTCCTGCAGGGTTTCGTAGATGTTGCCCTCGTCCAGCTCGGCGTCGCCCATCAATGCGACCATGCGGCCAGGCGTCAGGTCGGCGCCCCAGTCCTTGCCCTTTATGAAGTCCTGGACGATCGATGCCAGCGCGGTAATGCCAACACCGAGCCCGACCGAGCCGGTGGAGAAATCGACGTCATCGATGTCCTTGGTCCGGCTCGGATAGCTCTGGACACCGCCATAGCCGCGGAAATTCTCCATCTTCTCCCGCGTCTGGTTCCCCATGAGATAGTGCATCGCATGGAAAATCGGTGACGCGTGCGGCTTCACCGCCACGCGATCCTCGGGCTTGAGCGCTGAGAAATAGAGCGCCGTCATGATCGACACCATGGAGGCCGAGCTCGCCTGATGGCCACCGGTCTTGATGCCGTCCACCTTGGGGCGGACATGATTGGCGTGGTGTATCATCCAGTGCGAAAGCCAAAGCAGTCGCTGTTCTATGGTCTTGAGGTACAGGCGTCGGGAGTCGGTCATCGATACGTCCAAAGCTACTTGGATGGAGGTTTCGCTTTACGGCGGGAGGAGCCTAACCCTCCCGGTAATAATAGCTGTAGCCGTTGATCGCCGGGGCGCCACCGAGATGCGCGTAGAGCACCCTCGACCCTTCCGGAAAGAAGCCCTTGCGGGTCAGATCGATCATGCCCTGCATCGACTTGCCCTCATAGACCGGGTCGGTGATCATCGCCTCGGTGCGCGCGGCAAGCCGGATGGCGTCGTTGGTCTCCTCAGAAGGAACGCCATAGGCTGGATAGGCGTAGTCCGGATTGATGACGATCTCTTCCTCGCGAACCTTGCGGCCCAGCCCGACCAGTTCGGCCGTGTTGTTGACGATCGACCGCACCTGTGCCCTGGTCTGATCGAGCGTGCCGGAGGCGTCGATCCCGATCACCCGGTCGGCGCGATCCTGCGCGGCAAATCCAACGATCATGCCGGCCTGGGTAGAGCCCGTGACGACGCACACGACAACGTAGTCAAAGGTGAAGCCCAGCGCCTTTTCCTGCTCCGCAACCTCCTCGGCGAAGCCGACATAGCCGAGCGCGCCGTATTTGTGCACCGAGGCGCCGGCGGGGATCGGATAGGGACTGCCGCCGGCATCCTTGACCGACTGGATCGCGTCTTCCCAGCTCCTGCGGATGCCGATGTCGAAGCCGTCGTCGACGAGGCGGCTATCGGCGCCCATCAGGCGTGTCATCAGGATGTTGCCGACCCGGTCATAGACGGCGTCATAGTGCGGCACCCATTTTTCCTGGATCACGACGCACTTCATGCCGATCTTGGCGGCGGTCGCGGCAACCATGCGCGTGTGGTTCGATTGTACGCCGCCGATCGAGACCAAGGTGTCGGCGCCTGAAGCGATTGCGTCCGGCACGATATATTCCAGCTTGCGCAGCTTGTTGCCGCCCATGGCCAGACCGGAATTGCAGTCGTCGCGCTTGGCGTAGATCTGCACCTTGCCGCCCAAAGCCTCGGTCAGGCGGGGCAGGTGCTCGATCGGGGTCGGGCCGAAGGTGAGTGGATAGCGTTCGAATTTTTCGAGAAGGGACATCGGGGTCTCCGGAGACAGTGGATCAATGTTTGCATGTCCTCAACAGAGTATCCCTACCTTCTTGAAAGGTGCTTCCGAACTTGCCCTGGAAATTGCAAATTTTAGCAGGATAGCTATATTCCATGGCTAACTTTGCTATAAAATGGATGAAAAATGGAAGATTCCTTCACGCCCCTTCTGGACCGTACTGATCTGCGCATTCTGCGGACGCTCCAAGCCGAAGGGCGCCTGACCAATGCGGAGCTCGCCAGCCGGGTGAATGCCAGCCCCGCGACCTGCCATCGACGTACCCAACGCCTGTTCGAAGAGGGTTACATCACCGGTGTTCGGGCCGAAATTGCTCCGGCCGCAGTCGGTTTGGGGGCACTGGTCATGGTCGGCGTGGTGTTGGATCGATCGACACCGGAGAGCTTTGCAGAATTCGAGGGCGCGGTGCTCGAACTGAAGGAGGTGCTCGACTGCAATCTGGTGGCCGGTGACTTCGACTACCTTCTCAAGATCCGCGTTCGAGACATGGCGGATTTCAACAAGCTGCACGGGCACAAGCTCATCGCTCTGCCGGGGGTCAGGCAGACGCGGACCTTCTTCGTCATGAAGAACGTGAAGGACAATGCGCGCCTTCCGTTCTGAGGCGCGGTGCGGCGGATTTGCGTGGTGTTGCAAAACGGGCGAACCGATCGCGCTTGAGGACCTCAACCCGGCCGACGTCTCCCTTGTACGCAACGGACGACGTCCCCCTCGTCCTCGCCGCGAGCGCGGCCGGATCGATCCTGCTCAAGGCCAATCTCGATGGGTACTACAGCCGCGGCATCGACAGGATCGTTGCTTGGCGCGGCGTTCGCAACGCCATATCGTTGGCCGGAACGCAATAGTAGCTCTGCGGATCGATGAAAGTGTTGCGCTTGACCTCGCGGAGAATCGTCGAGTGTGCCGGCAATCCGCCAGCGGGCGATCTTGCGGCGGTCGTAGGGAGTAGGTGCGTTCCATGTGCTGTCCCTCGCGAGAGATAGGCCGTTGCTATCTCTCACAAGTCGCACTTCAAACTTGACCCCATCTAAACCACTCGCCAAATCAGGTAACACAACTATGCTGCGAGTTGTGGAGTCCGACTTGGCGAATGCGTCACCGAACCGGCAGATTTCGGGCCCCGCCAGCGGGCGCCTGAAAGACGCAACATTTTGGAAGCCATCGTCAGCAGGCAAGCCTGGCGCCCGTCTGCGGATCGAAGAAGTGCGCCGCCCCCGGCAGCGGGCGCAGCCTGATCCGACGCCCGGGCGCGAGATCGAAGCGCTCGCGAAAGGCCCCGACGACCTCCGTTCCGGCCAGTCGCGTCACCACCTGGGTTTCCGCCCCCGTGGGCTCGACCGTCACGACCACGGCCTCGACACCGCTCTCGTCGGCGACGAAATGTTCCGGGCGGACACCAAGGGTGACCGGCATTCCGTCGGACGAGGCCGGCAAGCCGCCCCTGACGGCGATGACAGTTCCGTCGGCGGCACGAAATTTGCCGCCGAACAACTGCCCATTGATCAGGTTCATCGTTGGCGATCCGATGAAGCCGGCGACGAAGGTATTTGCCGGCCGGTCGTAGAGTTCCAGGGGTGCACCGATTTGCTCGACATGGCCGTCGCGCATCACGACGATCCGGTCGGCCATCGTCATGGCCTCGACCTGATCGTGCGTAACGTGAACCGTGGTCGTGCCCAACCGCTGATGATTGAGCTTGATTTCCGTGCGCATCGATGCACGCAGCTTGGCATCAAGGTTAGAAAGCGGCTCGTCGAACAGGTAGACGGCCGGATCGCGTACCATCGCCCGCCCCATGGCCACGCGCTGGCGCTGGCCGCCGGAGAGGTGCCGCGGGTATCGTTTCAGATAGGGTGTCAGGCCAAGGCTTCCCGCGACCTCGCCAACCCGTTTGGCGGTCGATGCCCGATCCGCGCCCGCCAGCCTCAGCGAGAATCCCATGTTCTCTTCGACGGTCATATGCGGGTAGAGCGCATAGGACTGGAACACCATCGCGACATCCCGATCCTTCGGCGCCGCACGGTTCATGACCTTTCCGTTGATCGAGATCGTACCCGACGTGATGTCCTCGAGACCGGCGATCATCCTGAGAAGCGTAGACTTCCCGCAACCGGATGGGCCGACGAGAATGACGAACTCTCCCTTCTCGATAGTGAGGGAAACGCCATGTATCACCTCCAGATCACCATAGGCCTTCTTGACATTATTGATGCTCACGGCACCCATGTGGCGGGATCCTTTCAAATTTGGCGGCCTCACGGCCGAGGTCGTCGAAGTAGCGGTCAGCCCGTGACCGCGCCAGCTGTCAGTCCGCGAACGAAGTACCGTCCGACGAACGCGAAGATGAGCACCGCGGGAAGGGTCGTCATGGAGGCGCCCGCCATCAGCAACCCCCAGTTAATGTAGTAGCCCCCCATCACCGCGTTCAGCCCCATAGGCAACGTCTTGAGGTCGTCGGAGACGATCAACTGGGACGCGAAGGCGAATTCGGTCCACGAAAACACGAAAGCATAGAGCATGATCGTACCGAATCCCGGTGCCAGCAGCGGAATGTGGACCTTCCAGAAGATCGTCAGAGGGCCGGCGCCGTCCACCGCGGCGGCCTCGTCGAGCGCCCGCGGTATGGCATCGAAGAACCCGCGCAGCAGCCAGACGCAGAACGGCGAGGCAAAGGCGACGTTGATGATGACCAGGCCGAACAGGGAATTGACCAAGCCGAGCTTCGCAAGCAGCGAATAGACCGGGATCAACAGCAGGGTCGTCGGCACGAGATAGATCAAAAGCATCGCCTTGCTGATCACCGCCGCGCCACGGATGTTGAGCCGGTAGATCGCATAGCCTGCGCAGACGCTGATGGCGGCGGTGATCAGCATTGTCCCGATCGACACAATCAGGCTGTTCGTCAGATAGACAGGATACTTCGTATCCTGGAAAAGCTCGCGATAGTGGTCCAACGTGAACGTGTGCGGAAAGAGCGTCGGCGCGGGCTGAATAATCTCGTGCGTTTCCTTGAACGAGGCCGACACGATCCAGTAGAGCGGTCCGATGACGAGCAATACCAAACCGGCCCAGACGGCCCACCGGACGAAGACGTTAAGGTAGGAGGTTCCCATCCTGGTCAATCCTTCTTCGGTGCCATCAGTTTCGTGAAGGCCGCGGCAAAGATGCCGAGCAGCACGATTGATACCGCCGCCATCGCTGCGGCCCGGCCGATCCTCATACCCTTGAATGCGGTGTCGTAGATGTGGACCGGAAGCGTCAGCGTGCTTCCGGATGGCCCCCCGCGGGTCGTCAGGTAGATCGTATCGAAGACATTGAGCGTCCAGAGACTTCCCACCAGCCCGAGCGCGAACATGACCTTAGCGATCGACGGAAGAGTGATGTATAGGAACTGCTGGAACGCGTTTGCGCCATCGAGCTTGGCGGCCTCGTAGAGTTCGCCTGGAATGTTTTGCATGGCGCCGAACATGACGATCGCGGTCAGCGGGAACCAGTGCCAGGTATTGGCGATGATCACGCCGATCATCGCGAACTCACGGGTGCCGAAGATGTTGAGCGGCTCCGCGATGAGACCGAGACCGATCAGAATGTAATTGAGAATTCCGTAGTTGGCATTGAACATCCATTGCCAGATGACAGCCACGGCGACGGTCGGGATCACCCAGGGCAACAAGATCCAGATCCGCGCCTGGCGTGCCGGCCGCCAATCGAGGCGGATCAAAAGCGCGGCCGAAAAGGCGACCACTGTCGCCACAATCATGTTGCCGACGAGCCAGACCAGAGACTTCCACGCCGCCGACCAGAAGTCCGCGGACGAGAGCACGACCATGTAGTTACCGAAGCCGATGAATGCGCTTGGTGCGCCGACTATGCGCGTGTTGGTCAGACTGAGGTAGAAGAGGTTGATCATGGGATAGATCAACACCACCATCAGCCAGAGAACCAGCGGCAGGACAAACAGATAACCGATGGCCGCGGGGGAAAGTGCGGGCCACAAGCGGCGCCACTTGGCCCCGTTTCCGATCCGCCTCGAGGTCGTGTAGACATCGCTCACTGTCATCGCCTTCCATTCTTGTATTGCTGCTGCCGCGCGCCAGGAGCGCGCGGCCATGGCCCGTCGAAATCTCTATTCGATCGCCGCTTCCATCTCCTTGGCACCCCAAGCGACTGCGGCCTCGGGCGTCTCCTGGTCGACCACCACCTTCTGGATCACCTGGGCAATGATGTTTTGACCGGCGATCGGGCCGATGTTCATCTGGTACATGCCCGACGTGAAGCCGTAGAGCCCTCCGGAAAGCGACTGCTCGGCAAGCAGGGCGGTGCACTCCGGCCATGTGGTGAGCGAAGGCTCGGAAAGCCAGGAATCAAGCTCGAATCCGCCCTCCGTTACCGGCAGGAAGAGGCCGGGTTCGGCATTGAGCAGCGGACCGTAGTTCTCGTCCTCGAGGAGAAATCGTATGAACTCGGCCGCAGCCGCCTGCTTTTCCGGATCGTCGGTTAGAACCATTGCCGCATTCGATGCGTAGTGGCTGCCGGGCTGCCCATCCTCGGCCGGCTGCGGGATCGCGGCACAGCCGAGATCCTCAGCCGGCGCGCCGGAATCCTTGAGATAGATGCTGAGCATGATGCCCTTGTCGACGAGCATGGCGGCAGCGCCGCTATTGAATGCGGCTTCGGGCTCGCCCCAGGCATAGCTCGTGCTGTCGGGTGCCGCATAGGCGAGGAGGTCGGTGTAGGTTCTGACGGCACGTACCGAGTTGGGATTGTCGAAGATGACCTGACCGTCCTTGTCGAAAAGATCTTCCCCCTTATTGGTCTTCAGGAACGAGAAGAAGGTCTGATCGGTGGCCGTGGTCTTCGAGGCCGGCAGCGTAATTCCGTAGCGCTCGCCATTGGTGAGCCTTTCAGCATAATCCTTGACTGCCTCCCACGTCTTCGGTGGTTCATTGATGCCTGCCTCGGCGAAGGCACTCTTGCGGTACCACAACAACTGCACCATGCCCCAGAGCGGGACACCCCAGTAGTCGCCCTGATCGTAGTAAGGCGCCTTGGCCGAGTCGAGGAAGCGGTACTGCGCGTCTAGCTGGTCCACCAGGGGCGTCACGGGCTGCACTGCGCCGGTCGCACGGATATAGGTCCCGAGTTCAGGCATCGCCATCAGAATATCGGGACCAGTGCCGCTGCTGATGGCGGCGGGGGCGACCTGGAAGATGGTGCCCCAATCCTGCACCTCCTGGCGGACGCGGATCGTTGGATTGGCCTCGTTGAAGGCGTCGATCAGCTCCTGATAGCGCGCAACGCGATTTGACGGCGACTCCTGGTGCCAGAAGACCAGCTCGACCGGCTCCTGCGCGAGCGCGGTTGATCCAGCCAGCAAGGCCGCTGCGGTAAAGACACTGGAAATGAGGTTGTTCTGGATTGCCACGATCAGGTTCCCCCTTTGGATTTCTGCTGCTGCGTTACCGCATCCCGTCGGTCACGAATTAACAATAAAAACGTTTTTTAGAATTTGCAAGTTGAAATTTTTCACGCCTGCGCGCGCCAAGCTCTCAATGGCTGGATATGGACAAAAAAACGTTTCTATTATAATGCTGTTTCTGCGATGCTCATTCGAGTGCAATCACACAGCGCCGGCGCGGCCAGCCCGGCCCCCGGCGCTCCCTCGGAGTAGAGAATGACGACAGAACCTATCCATTACCAGTCCATCACCGAAATCTCGGACCGCCTGCGGCGCCGCGACATCTCGCCAGTGGAACTGGTCGAAGACATGCTGAAGCGGATCGCGGAGGTCGACGGGAGACTGAACAGCTACTATACCGTCACAGCAGACCTCGCCCGAGAACAGGCGCACCGCGCCGAGGCCGAGATATCGGCCGGCCGCTACCGGGGCCCGTTGCACGGCGTGCCGTTCGGGCTGAAGGATCTGTTCTTCACCGAGGGCATCCTGACGACCGCGGGCATGCCCCTGCACAAGGCTTTTAAGCCATCGTTCAATGCGGCGGTGGTCGAAAGGCTCTATCAGGCCGGCGCCGTCCTGCTCGGCAAGCATCGCCTCACGGAAGGCGCCTGCATCGAGCACCATCCGGATCTGGGTACGCCAGTCAATCCGTGGCGATCCGATCTCTGGACCGGCGCATCGTCCTCCGGCTCAGCGGTAGCGACGGCGGCTGGCCTGTGCTTTGCCAGCATTGGATCCGACACCGGCGGCTCGATCCGCTTCCCCTGCGGCCCCAACAATCTGACGGGCGTCAAACCGACCTGGGGCCGCGTCAGCCGATACGGAATTTGGGATCTCGCACCGTCCTACGATCATCTCGGGCCGATAACCCGGTCCGCGGAAGATGCTGCGATCGTCCTTGGAGCGATCGCCGGCGCCGACGCAAGGGACCCGACCTCCCTGCTGTCGGACGTGCCCGACTACGCTCGACAGCTCAGGGGCGTGAACGGCTGCCGCGGCCTCTCGATCGGCATCGACGAGACCTACAGCTACGGCGGAACGGACGACGAGGTCGTTTCCCTGCTGAACGATGTTCGCGCAACTTTTGCATCGCTGGGCGCCGAACTGACCGAGGCACGGTTCCCCGACCCGGAGCCGATGATCCGGCACATGCCAGCTGTGCATATGGCCGAACTGGCGCATTCGCACCGGTCGACCTATCCGCTGCACAAGGAAGCCTACGGCAAGTGGATAACGGCCGGCCTGGCGAACGGCACCGAGCTCGACCCGGTTGACTTCGCTCATACCATGGTGGAGCGCGACAAGTTCAAGGGTTCACTCGGCCGCATGTTCGAATCCATTGACGCGCTGCTGATCCCGGTCTTCGGGTTCAAGTCGCCGACATGGTACGAGTTCGAGACAATCGCCGACAAGAACATCATCAAGCTCTTCAAGTTCACGCTACCCTTCAATGCGAGCGGCAACCCCTCAGTGGTCTTTCCTTGCGGCTTCACCCGCGACGGCCGGCCGGTCGGCGCCCAGTTGGTCGGACCCCATCTCAGCGAGGCGCGGCTGCTGCGCGCCGTACATGCCTACCAGTTGGTCACCGACTGGCACCTGAACCGTCCGATCGCATGAGCGATCAATTCTACAAGGAGCGACAGATGACGGAACTGAAACCTGCCACGAATGTCTACCGCGCGGACGCCAAGGCCTATCTCAAGGGACCTTCGGACCGGTTCACCGGCGACGTGACAATCAATCCCCTTGCTATCGCCCCGATGCCCGGGGTGCTGGCCGCAAATCGCGTGCTGTTTGCGCCCAACGCGCGAACTGTCTGGCACAGCCACCCCAAGGGCCAGATCCTTCATTGCATCGTCGGGGTCGGTGAGTTCCAGCGCGAGGGCGAGGAGATCGCGACGCTCTTTCCGGGCGACACCGTGCTGATCGAGCCCCACGTCAAGCACTGGCACGGCGCCGCGCCCGACCAGGCCTTCATTCACATCGCGATCAATGCCGACGATGAAGCAACCTGGATGGAGCCGGTCTCGCGTTAGACCGAGAGGCCTGGCGGCGCCCACGGGCGCCGCCAGGGACCGGTTGTCTTGGGAGAGAATGCGGCCGGGCGCGATAAACTGCCTGCGACAACGCAGTAGCCGGCACCGCATGATGCGCGCCGGCTCGCTAGCAGTCGACGATTACGCCTCGGCCCGCGTCGGAGCGGGCGCAAGGATCGCCTCGAGCATCAGGCAGCATGCCAGCATCCCGGGATCGTCGATCCCGATCGTGGCATCCCCGAACATCCGAGCCCGACCGACCCTGTTGGGCCGCAAGCGGAAGGCGTCCAGTGCAGCCCTGCAGGCGGCCACATAGGCAGCCCCCGCCCGTTCCCCAGCGGTGTCGGGTGCGTCGATCAGCGCCTTGATGGAGTCGAGAATCGTCTTGTCACCGAGCGACGCTCCGCCGCGGGCCATCATCGCGTCGAGCGCATCCTGCAGAAGAGCCGTCCAATCCCCATCGTCGACTTCCGCCCTGCCCTTTGTTTGTTGGCCGACGGCCCTTAGCGCCGTGCCGATCAGGGTGCCGAGGCTTGACCCCGTGGCCCTCATGGCAGCACGCGCCATCTGGACGAACAGCATTCCGACATCGTCGTCCGCGTTCGCGTCGACACTGGCGACAGCCTCGGCCAGACGTAGCAGCATCGTGCCGGTATCGCCATCGCCGAGCCTGGCATCGGCGGCATTAAGCTCCTGATACCGCTCGGTAATCACCACTCTGACCCGGTCTGCGGCCGCGGCGATTTCGCGCACCGTGATCCCGGTCATGCCACCCTCCAGAAGGGGCAGGCGGCGGGTGCATCGAAGGCCCGCTTCATGTCGCTGTCGGCAAAGCAAAGGCTGACCGAAACGCCAGCCATTTCGAGCGCCGTAGCAAAGTGGCCGACGAGCGGCAGGAACACCCGCAGGCCGGCCGACCGCAGCCGAGCCTCGGCGCGACCATATAGAATGAACAGTTCCTCTATGGGCGTCGCGCCCAGACTGTTGACGAGCACAGACACATCGGCGCCAGCGCCAGCCGGCCTCTCGGCGAGAAGCCGGTCGATCATCTCGTCGACCAGTGCATCTGCCGGACGAAGCGTGTCGCGCCAGATGCCGGGCTCCCCGTGAATGCCCATCCCCATCTCGATCTGGTCTTCTGCCAACTGGAACGAAGGCCCAGCGGATCCGGGAATTGTGCAGGGCGAGAGCGCGACGCCGATCGACCGGGTGCTGTCGACCGTGCGTTGAGCGAGTTCGGTGACCTCGGTCAGGTCACCGCCCCAGTCCGCCGCCGCACCGGCCGCCTTGTAGGCATAAATGATACCGGCAACGCCGCGGCGCTTGCCGCGTTCCTCAGCCGACGCGCTCGCAATGTCGTCATTGCCGAGCACGGTCGTCGTCGCGATGCCGTCCTCCTCGGCGAGTTCGCCGGCAGCATCGAAGTTCATGCGATCGCCGCCATAGTTACCATAGAGTCTCAGGACCCCCTTTCCGGTATCTGCGACCGTGATGGCATCATAGCAGGAGCCGACGGTCGGGCCCTCGAAGACGTTACCGATGGAGCAGGCATCCAGCAGTCCATTGCCGACATAGCCCATAAACAGGGGCAGGTGTCCCGAACCGCCGCCAGACACCACGCCGACCTTGGCCCCGCCCACGCCCGTCCTCGCGATCACCCTTCCCGATTCGCCGGTCCGTCGAAGAGACGGATGGGCAGCAACATAGCCCTCGAGCATCTCCTCCACATACGAGGTCGCTTCGTTCATCAGCTTCTTCATTCCAGGGTTTCCTCGCTCCTTAGTAGGCCAATGCCGGATGATCGCCGAACACCGAGATCGGCGGGTAGGCGCGCTCCTCGGTAATGACGTCGAGAACCGTCGTTGTTTGGTCGGCGAGGGCCTCCTTCAGCGCTGGCAGAAAATCGCCGGGATTTTCGATGCGGATGCCGCGGCAACCCGAAGCCCTTGCGATTGCTGCATGATCCACCGGCGTGAAGTCGCAGGCATCGGAATAGGCGCCAAAATTCACCTTCTCGGCGTGCTTTTCATAGCCGAGTATCGAATTGTTCAGCACGGCAACGACGACGTGGAGCCCCATCCGCCGCGCCGTTTCCAACTCCGACCAGACGTGGGCAAAGCCACCGTCGCCGACGAGCGCAAAGACGGGCGACTGCGGGGCCGCGGCTTTCGCACCGATCGCAAACGGCAGTCCCCAGCCGAGCCCGGCAAGGCCCCGAGGCGTCACGAAACGCTGTCCGGGACGACGTGCGGTGAGGAAGCTTCCAACCCAGATCGACGAGTAGCTTGCATCGGAGACGACGATGGTGCCCGGTTCGATCACCGAGTCCAGATCGTGCATCAGCCGCTCCGGCCGAACGGGCGACGCGTCCGAGGTCTCATACGCCAGGGCAGTCGCCCTGCCTTTCGCCAAAGCGTCGGCGATCGTCCGCTCGAGATCGGCGCGCGCCGCTTGGCGCTTGCTGAGGTCTAGTTCCGACAGGGCCGCGGCCACGGCAGCGAGGCCAAGCTTTGCATCGCCGACCAGCCGCAACGCCTCATAGTTCCGCCCGACCTCCTGCCCGTCGATGTCCAGATGAATATAGGTGGCACTGCGGGGATAGAGACTCCAGCTGTCGGTGCCATTTTGGTTCGTTCGGTTGCCGACCAACAGGATGACGTCCGCCTCCTGCACCGCCGCGCGCAGATGCTGCGAACGCGCGCGCTCGCCCATGAAATACCCGACGACGCCGAATGACAGCGGGTGCGTCTCGTCGACCGCGCCTTTGCCCATCAGGGTCGTCGCCACCGGCAGGTGGCAGGTTTCCTGCAGAGCGGCCAACTCGGCTGTTGCACCGGAAATGTGGACCCCGCCACCGGCGATGACCAGCGGACGCTCCGCACGCGCCAGAAGAGCCGCCGCCTCCCGGACCTTGGCCGGATCGACAGCCATGCGATCGAGCGGGAAAGCTCCGAGGTTGGCGTCCCTCCGCCTCGCCTCACTGTTCGCCTTCTCGGAGAACAGGTCAATCGGGACGATCAGGGCGACGGGTCCGGGACGACCGGACGCGGCGGCCGTGAACGCCATATCCACATACTCGTCGATCCGCTCAACGTCGGCGATCCGCCGCACCCATTTGGTGCACCCCTTGAACAGTTCGAGGTGGTCCAGTTCCTGGAAGGCGTTCTTGTCGGCGAACGGTCGCGCGACGTCCTGCACGATCGCGACAATCGGGACGGATGCCTTGTAGGCTTCGGCGAGACCGGGAACCAGAAGCGTTGCGGCCGGACCATTCTGTGCGGTCACCACGGGCACCTTGTGGGAAATCCGGGCATAGGCGTCCGCCATGATGGCACCCGCGTTTTCCGTACGGTAGCCGATCTGCCGGATTCCATGCGCCGGCGTGGCAAGAAACAAGGCCGCCGGTATCGCCTGCCCGAAGATTACCTCGACGCCATGGCGTTTGAGAGCTGCGGCAAATACGTCCGCTCCCGTCATGTTCACTCGGGCGACTGCCTGTGTGTTGAAATTCATCCTCGTGCCTCACTTGGTTTTCGGCCCTGGAGCGAATGATCCGGGTCCGCACGGTTGGTTTTGCTGACGCAGTCCCTGTCCGTCGCAACGATCAAGAAAAACGTTTTTATTGTTCGACGCGTGAATGCGCCATCGCCTTGCCCCTAGATCGCCTCGCTTGACTTGAGCTCTTCGATGACGGCGGGATCGAGCGACAGCCATTCGGTCATTACATCCACCGTATGCTCGCCGAGCAGAGGCGGCGTGCGCCTTATGCTCAATGGTGTATCCGAGAGCATCATCGTCGTGCCGGCGGTGCATATCCGACCGGACTTTGGATGCTCCATCTCCACGATCTGACGACGGTGCCGCAACTGCGGGTTCTCGACCACATCGCGCGGGGTTGCCACCTTCGAGCAAGGGATACCGGCCTCGTCGAGGAGGTGCGCCGCCTGATCGGCGGACAGCGTCTCCAACCAGCCGTGGATGACTTGTTCAAGTGCGCCTGCATTGGCGAGGCGGTTGGGAATGCTGTCGAATCGCGGGTCCTCGATCAGTTGCGGCTGGCCAATCGCTCGGCAAAACCGACGAAACAGCGGATCCGTTCCGGCCAGCAACAAAATGTAGCCGCCATCGCCGGCGCGAAAGACATTGGCGGGCGCGGAATAGCGGTCCCGGTTTCCAGTGCGTGTGAGCGTCTCCCCCATCAGCATCTGCGTCGGGATCGCCGTTGTCAGCAGCGATACCGCGCTATCGAGCAACGAAACGTCGACCATCTGGCCCCGACCCGTTTTCGTGCGGGCGAGGAGCGCCCCAAGGGTGGCGGTGACGCCATACATTGCCGTCATGTAGTCGATATAGAAGGTGCCAGCGAGGGTCGGCGGTCCGTCGGGGCTTCCGGTCAGTTCCATCAGACCGCTCATTGCCTGGGCAATCCCGTCGAAGCCGGGCTTTTGCGCATAGGGACCGTCCTGCCCGAAACCGGAGAGCCGCGTCAGAATCAACCGAGGATTGATCGCGCTGAGCTCGTCCCAGCCGCATCCCATCTGCTCCAGCGTACCGGGACGGAAGTTCTCGATCAGGACATCGGCTTCAGCCGCCAACTGCTTCAGCAATTCCTGCGCCCTGGGCTCCCTGAAATTCAACGTGATCGAGCGCTTGTTGCGGTTAAGCGCCATGAAGTAGAGACTTTCGCCATTCTGGAACGGGGGAAGGTGCCGGCTGTCGTCTCCGACCCTGCTTTTTTCGACCTTGACCACATCAGCACCCAGGTCGCCAAGGACCATGGCACAATGGGGACCTGCTATGAATCGCGAGAGGTCGAGAACCTTGATCCCCTTGAGCGCCTCAGACATGTTTCAACTCCTGTTCATCGCCGCATCAAGAATCCGGGTGCGGTATCAGTATTCCGTTGGGATCGACCTCACGCCGCAGGATCGCCAGTTCCTCGCGGGTGGGCGCTGGTGTGGACGGGACGTCGGTCGAAATCGCAAAGCCGGTGTTCGCCCGCACGTCTTCTGCGGCGATGCCGGGGTGGATGCTGGCCAGCCGCGCGGCGCCGGCCTTTGTGTCGAAATCGAAAATGGCTTTCGGGGTGACGATCCACTTGGGACCGCCGCGGTCCAGGCCAAGATGCGCGCGGCCCTCACTGCCACCCGGATAGCCGACACCAGACACGTAGTCGACCCGCTCCACCAGATTGCGGGCCTTGTGGTGCGGCATCATTAGATATTCCCGCCCGAAGCAGGTCATGTGCTCGGGCAGAAGGATCGAGCCGACCAGCCGAACCGACGGGCGGCCGTAATCGCCGATGCAGACGCTGTTGACATTGCCCTCGACATCAACCTGAACCCCCGAACCGAATCCAAAATCGACGTCGCCGCGCCGCACGGCGTAGTGCCCCGGATAGGACTGCATTTGCGCCTCGCAAGGCACGCTTTGCATGGACGGATCGAACTCCGCGTCAGGCAACGCGCGCAAGGCCGCAATGTCCGGATTGATCACCCAGCCCGACAGCAGGATGGTCAGGTTCGGGGCGTGGGTCCGGCGCGCAAACTCCATCGCCGCCAGCGGGATACCGGTGATGTAGAGCGCCGCCGCGCCGCCGGTCGCAAGGCCGGTGAAACCCACCTCGCCATCTGCAAAACTCTTGGCAAGGTGGATCGCGAGCAGTTCCTCAACGGTGAATTCCACGGGCGTCATCGCGGCAACTCCACGGTTCGGAGGGCAATGAGATCATGCAGGCCCACGGTCGCGAGATAGGCGGCGTGGTCGCTCGGCCCGCGCACGAACGCGTCGAGATATGTGCCGGTTCCCTCGACCGTGGCACTCGCCTGTGCGTATCTACGGACATGGTCGACGTCTGTGCCATAAGCGCCGAGCGTGGATGTGGGATGGGCGCCGTATGGCACCTCAACGACATTGGTTGTTCGAAAGGCCGGTATCTCGGTGAGCTCCGGATGCCTGCGAATTTCTTCGGTGCTGACAATCTTTTCGACCGTGACGATAACAACGTCGCAAGCACGGGTAAGGGTGACGTCCACGCTCTGCGGCAACATACGTCTTGGCGGGAACGCGACATTGCCGAGTTCGTCGGCCATCAAGGCGTGAACGACCACGACATCCGGGTCGGCCGGCGGAACGGCAAACATCCGTCGCCCCGTAATCGGGCAGTCGAAGGCGACGATGCCGCTGTTCAGCGCCGCCACGTCGCTACCGCCGAGGAAGGTGCAAGGCCAGAACGGCAGCCCCTCCTGGCTGGCGCGGAACCGATCCCACGCAAGCAACTCCGGATAGTCGACGACGGCGACCTCGCCCGCCTCGACGGCCCGCCGGAAGTTGGCGGCCAGCCCGAAATTTTCGAGGCCGACGTAGGAAGTCTCGATCGATCGGACACATCCGGCGGCCACCAGCAGATCAGTCTCGATGGAATTGACCACGCCGACCACCGTCAGGTCACGGCGCCCCTGCCGGGCAAGTTCGCGAACGAACGCCATCGGTCGCTGGTAGATTGCAAATCCACCGAAGGCGACCCTGTCTCCGTCGGCAACAAGGCCGGCGGCCTCCTCGAGGGAACTAAGCTTGGACTTCCGCGTCATGGCATCACCAATCCGTTCATGTGAGCCCGATCGGCCGAAGCGGAGAGCCCGACCCGCCGGCGATCGGCAGCGGGGCCGCAATAAAATAGCTCCGGAGATTCAGCTGCTCGAGGTTTGCCATCATCTCGATGATCAGGATGTTGTTCGGGAGCCAGTGCTTGAGATGGCCTGCGGCCTCCCCTGCCCTGCCATCAACGATCGGGATCTCCACGGCGACGGTGTCGGCACCGATGGCCTTGATGCCGCGCTCCTTGAAGAGGATTGCGGCATCCTCGCTCATCCCCGGGCAGTTGAGCGCGTACCACTGCGCCTCGCGGTCGGTTCGCCAAAATTTCTGCATCCAGCCGAAATTCACCAAAGCGATCTCGCCCCGCCCGACCGCCACCCCCTTCGCCTTTTCGTAGTTCTCAACCATCTCGGCTGTCACCATGTCGCCCGGCCGCAGATTGAGCTCGGCGAAATCGTAAAGGACCGCCGGCGCGACCAGGGACAAAAGGTCGAGATTTTCGACCGTCTCGAGACCCTCGTGGTTGTGGTAGGGAGCATCGACGTGGCAACCAGCATGCTCCGGCAGCATTAGGCATTGGCAGGAATAGCCATCATGCGCGTGATTGACGGTCTGATCGACGATCAGATGGGGATGCGATGGCCAGCGTGGAATTCCCGGCTCCAGCTTCGGCGCAAGGTCGACGGCCCGCATGCTGGTCACCAATCTGTGGATCTCGTCAGGCTTGCCAGTGTGCATTGCTATCTCCTCCCGGCACGACTTTCCTGGGCGGCCCACTGCCGGCTGCGACCGAATTGCCGCAGCCGCATGCGGTCGCTTGGGAGTTCAGATCAACTTGCGCAGCACTTCGCGCGCGGAGACGACGCAAGGCCACCCGGCGTAGAATGCAAGGTGCGTCAGTTGTTCTTCGATTTCGGGGAGCGTGACGCCATTGTCCAGGGCTCGCTTGAGGTGGAACGGCAGTTGCTCAAGCCGGTTGAGAGCAACGATCGCTGAAACCGTGACAAGGCAGCGGTCGCGCACACTCAGCCCTTCTCGCTGCCAGATATCACCATAGAGCACGTCGTCGGTTAGGGACGTGAACTTTTCCATGAGGTTCGGGGTCTCGGTCATCTTTCCTCCTGCCTAACATGCGAGCCGGTCATTACTAGAAACGTTTTTATTTACACCTATTCCTCCTGCCGATGTCAAGGGGAGATTTTCAGGAACCGTTTCACGGCGACAAATCCCGATAAGTCACGACATTTACCCCATCGCCCGAGGGCGCGCAGAAACGTCGATCTGCCGCGCACAATTTCACTTGCAAGTCAGGATTCATCCGTTATAGAAACGTTTTTATTGATTGACACCAACGGGAGGAGCAGATGGGGCCGACGATCATGATCACCGGCGCAGCGAACGGCATCGGGACCGCCATCGCGACCCGATTCGCCGAGCAGGGAAAGCAGCTGGTCCTCATCGACAGGGATGCCCGGGGGCAAGAGCTAGCCGGCGGGTTGGGCGCAATCGCACCGACTATCTTCATCCAGTGCGACCTTCGGCGACCGGAAGAGGTCGCCATCGCCGTGGCGTCAGGCATCTCCCACTTTGGCCGCCTGGACACGCTCGTGAACAATGCGGGCATCACCCTTCCAAAGGCGCTTGCGGAAACGCGACCCGAGGACTGGGACGACGTCCAGGCCATCAACCTCCGCGCGGCCTACCTGACCACGCGCGCAGCCACGGAAGCATTGGCCGCGACCGGAAATGGATCGATCGTCAACATTTCCTCCTACCACTCCGGCGCAACGATCGAGAACTTTGCCGCCTACGCATCGTCCAAGGCCGGCGTGCTTGGACTAACCAAAAGCAGCGCGCTGGAACTCGCCCCTCGGGGCATCCGGGTCAACGCAGTTAGCCCGGGCGTCGTTCACACCGCCATGGTTGACGCATGGCTGGACACGGTGCAGGACCGCGATGCCGCCCTGTCGAGCATGCTTGCGAAGCAGCCGCTGGGCCGGTTGGGAAAGGCCGAAGAGATAGCCTCTGCCGTCGCGTTCTTGGCCAGTGCTGAGGCGGCCTACATCACCGGCACGAACCTGCTCGTGGACGGCGGCGTATCCGCTCGGCTGTGGCATGCCTGATCACGGGGCAGGCACCTTGCCGGTAGTCCCGCGGATGACCAGGCGCGTGTCGAGGACCTCGGTCTGGGGCGGTCGGTCCGGATGCCGGATACGCTGCAGCAGAAGTTCGGCCGCCCGCGCGCCAATCTCCCGCTTGGAGAGATGGATGGTCGTCAGGTTGATGCCGCGAAATCCGGCCAGCTTGATGTCGTCCAGCCCCACCACCGACATGTCGTTCGGGACCGACAGGCCCGCATCCAGCAGGTACTGCATCACGCCGAGCGCGTTCATGTCGCTGTTCGCAAGTATACAGGTCGGGCGCTTCTGCCGGCGCAGGAAGTAGGCAGCTGCCTTGGCGCCCGAATCGAAGGTATATTCGCCATCGAACACCAGGTCGGGGTCGGTGTCGAATCCGACATCGCCGGCGTGATCGACGAAGGTGGCGCGCCTCTCATGCGCCGAGCTGGAATCCCGCGGGCCCGCAACGAAGCCCACGCGACGGTGGCCAAGCGCATAGACGTGCCGCATGGCGTCAATGATGCCGTTCGTGTTGTCGGCACCGACATAGTCAAAGCGATGCTCGCTGTCGCGACGCTGTACCAGCACCGACGGCACGGCATCCAGCAGGTCCACCACCTCTTTCTGGTTGCAGTGCTGGGAGATAAGCACCATGCCATCGACCTGATGGTCGAGAAAATTGTTCATGTAGGTCAATTGGCGCGCCAGCTCTTCGTCGGTGTTACACAGAAGCATCGTACATCCGACCTGCTTGAGAACATCCTCGACGCCCCTGACAAAGTCGGCAGAAGATGGATTTGCAACGTCGGCAATCAGGACACCGATGACGAAGCTGCGGTTCGAACGCAGCGCGCGCGCCACCCGCGACGTTCTGTAACCCAGCCTCTTTGCCGTGTTGATCACCAACTCGCGCGTGTCAGGACGGACATTGTCCTTGCCGGAGAGCGCGTTGGACACCGTGGAAAAGGCCAGGCCCGTTTCGCGCGCAACGTCCTTGATGGTGACCCGCCGTTGCTTCGTCATTCGATTGCAGTCTCCCTGGCAATACATACCCGCCAGATATGCAACAAGCGCCCAACGAATGCAAGATAACGTTTCGAGACGTTGTTTTTGAAGCACTTTTTCGGATGCAAGGCCGTTCGCATCAGGTGCAATTTGAATGGCGTTTCCTCCGATTCGCCGCCGTTCCTAGAAGTTAACCGCATTTGTCGGCAGAATTGCCGCTCTTGCTCATATAAAAACGTTTCTATAGTCTATCCCAACGACTGCACGTCGTGATTTTCCATACGGAGGGAATTATGAGAGTTGACTGTGCCAGACCGGACCTCCTGCCATCCACCGCCCGCTTTCTCGAGCAGCGTCACCGATTGCTGATCGACGGCAACTGGGTCGCGGCACTGGAAGGCGGCGAAATCCCGGTAGAGGATCCGGCGACGGAGGAAATCATTGCCTCGATCCAGGCAGGAGGAAGTAAGGACATCGATCGCGCCGTGGCCGTCGCCCGAACCGCATTCGAGCGAGGCCCGTGGTCGCGAACGAAGCCCGCCGAGCGTTCAAAGATCCTCTGGCGACTGGCCGACCTCATGGAACGGCATGCCGACCAACTCGCAGAGCTCGAGTCGCTCGACGTCGGAAAGCCGCTGGCGAAGGCGAAAACGGACGACATCCCGGATTCGATCGCCGTTTTCCGATACTTTGCCGGCGCTCCGACCCGGCTCACCGGGGAGACGATACCGGTCTCCTCGGAAGGCGAATACCACGCCTATACCATCAAGGAACCCATCGGCGTCGTCGGGCAGATCATCCCCTGGAACTATCCCCTGATCATGGCGTCCTGGAAGGTCGCGCCGGCACTGGCGGCAGGCTGCACGATCGTTCTCAAGCCCTCGGAATTGACGTCCCTGACGGCGCTGCGGCTCGGCGAACTGGCGTTGGAGGCCGGTGTGCCGCCGGGCGTCCTGAACATTGTCACCGGGTACGGAAATTCGGCGGGCGCCGCCCTAGCCGAGCATCCCGATGTCGACAAAGTCGCCTTCACCGGATCCACGGCCGTCGGCAAGCTCATCGTCCAGGCCGCCGCAGGCAATCTCAAGCGCGTCTCGCTCGAACTCGGCGGGAAGTCGCCGGCGATTGTCTTTCCCGATGCCGACTTCGAAGCGGCGATCACCGGAACGGCGGATGCCATTTTCTACAATCAGGGACAGACATGCACCGCGGGTTCGCGGCTGTTCGCCCACCATTCCATCTACGACCGGGTCGTCGCGGGCGTGGCTGCCGCGGCGGACCGGCTGAACCTCGGTCACGGCCTGAATGCCAGGACGACGCTTGGTCCGCTGGTGTCGGGCAATCAACGCCGGCGCGTGCTCGGCTACATCGAGGCGGGCCGAGACGAGGGCGCGCAGGTCGTGACCGGCGGGCAGGCTGCCGGAACCAAGGGGCATTTCGTCCAGCCAACGGTCCTTGCCGGAACCAGTGGCTCGATGCGGGTGACGCGGGATGAAATCTTCGGCCCGGTCGTCTGCATCCAGCCCTATGGCGATGACAACCTCGACTCCATCGCATCCCTTGCCAACGCCACAGTTTACGGCCTACGCGCCAGCGTATGGACCAGGGACCTGAAGACCGCCCATATGATGGCGCGAAAGCTGAAGGCGGGCGGCATCGGCATCAATACCCACAACTACGCCGAGCCCGCATGGCCCTTCGGTGGCTTCAAGCAATCAGGCTGGGGGCGCGAGCTGGGCAAGGATGCCCTGGATCTCTACACGGAGGTCAAATCGGTCGCGGCCAAGCTGACATGAAGCCCCGGGGTCGGCGCGACAGCGGCGCCGGCCCGTTACGCCCAGCCGGGCGGCGCCGCCCGGTGATGCCCGGAAGCCTTCTGCAAGGCATGGCCAATACGGAGCGCCTGGCGTTCTTCGAAAGCTGGGCAGACGATTTGCAGGCCGATCGGCAGATCTGCCTGATCGAGTCCGATCGGAACGCTGATGGCTGGAAGACCGGCCAAGCTGGCCAGGGAGGTGAACTGCATGTTATTGGCCAGAATGTTCTTGAGCCTGCCGTCGATTTCAACGTCGAGCTGACCGATCCGCGGCGCGGTATAGGCGATAGTCGGCGTCAGCACCGCCGCGACGCGGCGAAATGCGGCGTGGAACTGATCGCGAATATGCGACCGGTAGCGCTGCGCCTGGATGTAGTCTACGGCCGAAAACACAAAGCCGGCCTCGAGTTGCGCGCGCACGTCGCCGCCATAGTCTCCGGCACGCCCCCGCAGCATCGGGCCGTGGATCGCACTTGGTTCTGCCGCGTCGATCACGATCATCGCGTCCATCAGCGCATCGAGATCGGCGAAACGAAGCGGCACGATGGATGCGCCGAGCTGCTCGAAAATCGCCAGTGCGGCGTCGAAGGCCGAAAGGACGGCCGGCTGGACGGCCGATCGTGAGTAGCCGTCGATAAGCCCCAGCGACAGGCCCTCGAGAGGGAGGTCGAGATCGCGAAGCAGGCTGCCTGAGGTTTCCGGGGCCGACTGCGCGTCCCCCGCGTCGTAGCCCGCAATCGCCTCCAGAACGATGGCGCAGTCCTCGGCGCTCTTGGCCAGAGGGCCACTGGTATCCAGACCCCAGGACAGCGGAAAGACACCGGCATTGCTGACCCGGCCGATCGTGGGGCGAATGCCACTTACGCCATTGAAGGCGGCGGGGATGCGGATCGAACCGCCCGTGTCTGTTCCGATCGAAGCAAACACCGCGCGCGCGGCGACGGCGATGCCAGAACCACCGCTGGACCCGGCAGGACTGTGATCGGCGTTCCATGGATTGCGGGCAATACCAAACACCGCGTTGGCCGTGGTCCCGCCCCAGGCGAATTCGTGAAGGTTGTTCTTGCCGACAACAATGGCGCCGGCGCGCTTCAGCGCCTTCGTGAGCGTCGCATCCTCTGCCGCGACATTGGCCCGCATCAGGGCGCTTCCGGCGGTGGTCCGCTTTCCGGCCAGATCGATGTTGTCCTTGAGCGCGACCGGGATTCCATGCAGGGGACCGAGATCATAGCGGGCATCGAGGAGCCCCTGATGCAGATGAGCCAGCTGCATCGCCTCGTCGGCGAACACGCTGATGAACGCGTTCAAGTGCCCCGTCGCCGCGACGCGGTCGAGCGATGCGGCGACCAGCTGCGGGATCGTGAACCGGCCCGCCCGCAAAGCCATCGCCGTGCGGGCGATCGTGTCCGATAGGGCCGCCTGCGGCGAATCCGGAAGGTTCGTCATTTCTCGGTATCCTTGATCTGCGGCTTGACCGGATGGGTGAACGTTGTCACCGGCCCGACGCCAGGTCCAAGGCTGCGGTCGACCAACTCGCGGAGGCGGCGGGCGCCGGCGACCCACTCCCTTGCGAGGTCCAGCGTTGCCGGCCCGATGTTCGCCACCACCAGCCCGGCGTTGCGCAGTTGCGTCTTCAATTGTGCGTCTGTCGTGTCCGGGTCCGTGGTCATCGCCCTGCATCTCCCTTGGTCGGCACGAACGGGAACCACGCAGCCTGAGAAAGAAACGCCAGCAGCAGCCTGCCCGCGTCCGCAGCCGAACCAATCATCAGCGAAAGCAGGATGACCGCGCCGTAGATCGCCATAACCCAAAAGGAGGGCACCTGAGACAGCACCAGCAGGTTCTGGATCATGCCGAGCAGCAGGACACCTGTGGCAGCCCCGATGATTCGGCCTCGCCCCCCATTCAGGTCGATGCCGCCGATCACGGCGGCCGCAAACACCGTAAAGATGATTCCGTTGCCCTGGTTGGCGGTCACTGAGGCAATCCGAGTCGTCATCAGCAGGCCAGCCAGAGCGGCAAGCATGCCCGCAGCGACAAACAGCCCGACAAGCACCCGCTCGACCTTGACGCCGGCCGCGCGCGCAGCATCGACATTGCCGCCGATCGCATAGATTTGGCGACCAGCCACAGTGTAGCGCATGAAAAATGCCGACGCTGAAATGACCGCGGCAGCAATCCAGACCTCCAGCGGAACGCCCAGCGGTGCAGTCCTTCCGATGAGCGTGTAGGCGTCCGGGAGATCGTAGATGGTCTTGCCGCGTGACACGCCCAGCGTGATCCCCTGCAGGAGAATGAGCATCGCGAGTGTCACGATGAAGGCGTTGAGCTTCAACAGCGCGACGAGAAGCCCGTTCACCAGACCGATGACCGCCCCGATCGCGAAAAGCAGGGCGATGCCAAAAGCAGGGTGCAGGTCTGTGTCCACTTCGCCTGCAATCGTAGGAACGACCAGATAGGCCGACAGCATCGGGGCGAGTGCCACGAGCGACTGCAGGGAGAGGTCAAACTTGCCGGCGATGATCAGCATCGACTCCGCCATCGTCAGGACGGCCAGCACCGCCGACGCAGCAAGGACATTGGTCACCAGGTTTTCCCAGGTCAGAAACACAGGGTGGATCAGACTTCCCGCGAGAAACACGAGCAGCATGACCGGCAACAGGAACAGTTGCCTCGAGCTCGAACTTCTTCGTCCGGAAGCCGGAATTGCCAAAGGGCCGGTGCCCGCCGTAAGTCGAGTCATCAATCCACTCCCTGCATAACGGCCACGAGTTCATCCTCCGTCCAGCGATCACCGAGGATGCGCCCCACACGCCCCCTGTTGAGCACCACGATGCGGGAACACAACGCAAAGTCGTCGGCGTCCTCGCTGATCACAACGACGCTTGCCCCGTCCGCCAGAACCTGGCGCAGGGTTCTGGTGATCGAAGCCTTGGCAGCAACATCGATCCCTGCGGTCGGGTTCTGCAGGACGAGCACCTTCGGCCCGGTGGCCAGCCCGCGCGCCATCACGCATTTCTGCTGGTTTCCGCCGCTCAATGCACTGATATGCTGTTGCGGCGAAGCAGCAACGATCTGCCACATGCGCGCGAGCCTGTCGTAGACCCTGTCGCGATCGGATTGCAGCAGAACGTCGAGAACGCCAGGGATCAACGGGCGGGCAAGCCGCCGTGCCGCCGTCATCGTCGCGTTCTC
The DNA here is from genome assembly GCF_056159645.1 of Mycoplana sp. ABR4_002. NCBI lineage: Bacteria > Pseudomonadati > Pseudomonadota > Alphaproteobacteria > Hyphomicrobiales > Rhizobiaceae > Mycoplana > Mycoplana sp. ABR4_002. The sequence goes on along the minus strand of NZ_JBSWVO010000002.1, from coordinate 183,973 downwards.
GCTCACCGGGAGCGACAGCACCATCCCCTGGACGTGACGGTTCTGCGGCACGTAGCCGATCCCTGCCTCGAGGGCGCGGCGAACGTCGCCAAGGCGCAGCTTCTTACCGTGCACGAGCACCTGGCCCTGGTCCGGCTCGACGAGGCCAGCCAAAATAGCACCGAGTTCGGCCTTGCCGGCCCCCTCCAACCCGGCGACGCCGACACATTCCCCCTTGTTGACCGTGAGGTGGAAGTCGATCAGGCGACCGGAATAGGACAGCCCTTGGACAACCAACCCGGCATCGTCGGCTGTGGCCACCCGATGGGGCGCGGCGGTTCGCGCGTCGACAAGGCTCTGCCCCGACGAGACGGCACCGATCTGCGGCCCGACCATTGCCTTCACCAGTTCCTGCTTCGGCAATTCGGCCAGCGGGGCGCTCACCACATGACGCGAGTCGCGCAGGACGGTTGCGCTCTGGCAAAGGCGGTAGATCTCGTCGAGGTGGTGCGACACATAAAGGATAGTGACCCGCTGCTGCTTCAACTGCTCGATGAAGCCGAAGAGATGTTCGGCATCGCGCCGGTCGAGTCCCGCGGTGGGCTCGTCCAGCAGCAGGACCCTTGGCTTACGCGCAAGGGCACGGCAAATTTCCACGACCTTGGCCTGCACCGGGTCGAGGTCCTCGACTACCATCGATGCGAAGTTCTCCAACCCCCATGGCGCCAGTATCGTACGGGCGCGCCGGTCGATCTCCTTCCAGTCGATCCGCCCGAAACGCCCACGCGGATAGCTCCCGATAATGACGTTCTCGGCAACGGTGAGCGCCGGCACGAGCCGCGAGTGCTGATAGACACAGGCAACGGCCCTGGACGAACCGGGGGCGAGCCCCCCGATGGATACTGCACCGCTGTCGGGAGTAAGAAGTCCGCTCAACAGGCTTACCATCGTTGACTTGCCCGCCCCGTTGCGGCCGACAAGCGCGCGTACGTCGCCGACCGGCACTGACATGCTGACATCAATCAGGGCCCGGGTGGAGCCAAAGCTCTTCGACACACCCCGGACTTCGACCGCTTCGCCGACGGCACCTGCCGAGGCTTCTGGCGCGCGAAGCTCTAATGTTGCGTTCATCTGGGTCTCCGATGGTCGGTGTGGCATCCAGAAATGCGACCGGCGCGTCGCCGCGGCCCGCGAGCGGGGTAGCGCCAGCCGCGTTGCAGGCTCCGCGGAAGACCGCAACGGAGCGCATATTACTCGAATCGAAACGTTTTTCAAGACATGACCATCTGCGCCAATTGTCGGCCATTTTCCTGTTGTTTTGCGGCTTATTTTTATTGACATATGAATATGAAACGTTTTTCTTGTTCAGATTAGAGTCAAAGCGGCGGAACTGCGATGAAGAGAAAGCTGGCAACGCTCGACCAGGCACTGGCCCCGATCTCGTCTGGCGCCTCCCTCACCCTCGGCGGGTCCCTGCTGCGCCGCCCTCCGAACGCAGCGGTCAGATGGCTCATCCGCAATCGCATCCATGACCTCAAGGTCATGACTTGGGCCGCGACCACGTCGGTCGACATGCTGGCCGCCGCCGGCGCTCTTGCGCACTATGAAGGCATCTATGCCGGGCTGTTCAGTCATGGGCTCGCCCCAAATTTCCGGCGGGCGGTGGAGGAAGGATCCATCGAGGTCCGAGACTTTTCCGAAACGGCCATGGTCGCCCGCCTCAGGGCAGCCGCGCAGGGCCTGCCTTCCTTGCCGATCAAGACCCTGTTCGGTTCGGATGTCGCGCTGAAAAACCCGGAACAGATCCGGGAGTATCAATGCCCAATCTCGGGCGAGCGATTGCTTGCCGTCGAGGCCGCGAGCACGGAATTCACCATTCTCCACGGCTATGCAGGCGACGAATTCGGCAACGTCCAATGGCCGCTCGTGCGCGACAGCGACGATGTCGACCAGATGATGGCGGCGGCATCGAACAGGCTGATCGTCACGGTCGAGACCATCGTTCCGCATGACCGGATCACGCGGCAGCCCGCTTTGACCTATATTCCCGGCCACCTCGTCGAGGCGATCGTCGAAGTCCCCTACGGCGCCCACCCGGCGGCCGTTGACGGCTTCTACGACGAGGACGAACGGCACCTTCGGGCCTATATCGAGGCGTCAGCGACCCGCGAGGGCGCCCAGGACTATCTCCGCCAATATGTGCTGGAGCTGCGGGATCATGAACACTACCTCGATCAAATCGGAGGGCGGGCGCCCCTCGAACAACTGCGCGTGGCGCAGGAAGGGACCTGGGAATGACGACCTCCCATACGACCAACGAACTGCTCACCGTACAGGTCGCCCACTGCATCCGAGACGAAGACCTCGTGTTTGTCGGCGTGGGAACAAACGGCCGGGCATTCGCGCTCGCCGTCGGCATACCTCTGGCCGGACTTCGCCTTGCGCAAATGACACACGCCCCGGCAGCGTCGGTCTATTGGGGAAACCTCCTTGATCCCGACCTTTCCTCTTTCCCGGAACATCTGCGGCAGGACAGCCTGACGCGCTGGCACGCCGCCGCCAGCCCGGTTGACGTCGGGTACAAGTGCGACATGCTGGCCCGTCGCGGCTTCGACGTCTCCTTCGATTCAGGTGCGCAGATCGATCGCTTCGGCAATCTCAACATCACGGCGATCGGAGACTATGCAAGGCCGACCGTCCGCTTGGTTGGCTGCCTGGCCCAGCCCGAGCATTTCGCGTTCGTGCGACGTCCGATTGTGATGATGGACCTCAACCGACGCAACTTCGTGGACAGGGTGGATTTCGTCACCAGCGTCGGCCATGCGCGTGACGGCCGCTCGAGAGAACAATGGGGCCTGGGCCCTGGGGGACCTGCGATCGTTATCACCGACAAAGCCATCTTCGACTTCGAGACCGGGGACGGCAGCATGCGCCTCAAAAGCCTCCACGATGGCGTGCACATCGATGACGTGCTGGATAATCTCGGGTTCACGCCTGCCCTGCCGCAAGAAATCCCGACTACGGCTGCCCCGAGCGACGCGGAACTGGAACTGATACGCTCGCAGATCGATCCCGGGAAAATTCTACTTCGCCACTAAGGCGCGGCGCCGCCCACCCCGCCCCCCGGCCACCACCGCCGGCAGCGCTCGGCCGGCGCGTGCCGCGACACCGGCCGACCGTCGGCGAAGCTCAGCCGGTTCTGACGTCGGCCCGCTGCTCCAGAAGGCGAACGAGTTCGGAATAGTCCGTCGCCATGCCGAGTGCCTGCCCTCCCTCGCAAAGCGCGCGATGGACGTCGTCCAGCAGCGGGCTGTCGATCTCGAGCTGCTTTGACAGTTCCGCGGCAATCCCCACGTCCTTGGAAAACAGGCCGAAGGTAAAATTTGCCGCAAACCTGCGGGTCAGCACTTCGGTGGTGAACACCACCTCAGTGCTGACGTTGCGGCCGGAAGAGGCGTTGAGGACGTCGACAATAGTCCTCGGTGCGAGTCCGAATTTCTCCCCGACAACGAAGGCCTCGGCGGCGGCGACAAAGCCGGCACCGAGGACGTAGTTGTTCAACGCTTTCATCGCATGCCCGGTACCGAGCGCGCCGGTCCGGAATATCCGCGCGCTCATTTTCGACAGCACGGTCGAAGCCCGTTGGGCAAGCTCATCAGAGTCCGCTCCCAGCATGATGGAAAGGGTCCCGTCGATTGCTTTGGGCGTACCGCCTGAAACCGGCGCATCGACGAGCCCTATCCCGCGCTCGGCAAGCTGCTGCGCGAGCTTCCGCGTGAGCAGCGGCTCCGCTGAGCTTGTGTCGATGACCAACGCTCCAGCTTCAAGGTGGTCGGCAAGGCCGCTTCCAACGAGGGCATCGCGGACGATGGTGCCGTTGGGCAGCATCGTCACGACGACCTCGGCACCGGCAAAGGTGGCCGGATCGCCACCCTCTTGTGCTCCGAATGCCCGGGCAAACGCTGCTTGGCGCCTCGCGTCAGCATCGCGGACCACGAGGTTTGCGCCGGCGCGGGCGAGGTTTTCAGCCATCGGGCGGCCCATGTTTCCAAGGCCGATGAACCCGATCTTGCGCGGCAGTTCTTGTGTCATTTCAGATGTCTCCCGATCGCTGTATGTCTGTCGGCTTCATCGACAAGATCGGTAGACTGTTGCCGACCTTGACGACGAGCCGCATGTGAGTTCTGTCGCGCTGGCCCCGCCTCGCGACGCTGTGTGAGTGGCAAGGATCGCAGCGCAAGCCCTTGACGAGCACGCCCCGCGTCGTGCCGGTCATGCAATTGCGGGCCGCTCGAGGTGCCACCCTGTTGCCAGTTGCAGTGCATGTCCCGCGCGCAGCAGCACGTGCTCCTCGCAAGCCCGCCCAACCATCTGAAAGCCAGCCGGCACGCCCTCGGACATCGGCGCGGGCAGCGTCAGGCTCGGCAACCCGGCGGCGGCCGAGGGAATGGTGAAGCGGAACAAGGTCTGGGGCTCGTTTTCTGTCAGCCACTCTGCCTCGGCCCTGGTCGGCGTACCGCGCGCGAACACCGGCAGAAGGATGATGTCTGCACCCAGGAAAATCCTGGCGAGTTGCCCTTTGAACTTGTCGCGGGCGATCGCAGCGCCGGCGAGGTCTGCCGATTTCTGCGCGCGACCACGCTCGATACCCCGCCGCAACCAGTCACCGTATTGCGTCGCTTTTTCGGGGAAGGACGCCGAATGCGACAGGGCCAGTTCGGCCATGTGTAGATCGGTAACCCGGAGGCAGAACTCCCTGGTGTCTGGCAGGTCAACCTCGATGAGGTGGGCGCCAAGGCTGGACAAGACTTCCACCACGTGGCGCATCATGGTGACGGTCGTTTCGGAGGCCCCGTCCGAAACATAGGACCAGTCGATACCGACCCGAAGGCCGCGGGCGCCAGCAATGCTCCGAAGCTCGGCCGCGTAGTCGGGAGCCGGCATCCGCAGGCAGGTGGGATCTTCGTCGTCCCCACCGGCGATAGCGGCCAGCAGATGCGCGGCATCCGCCGCGCTACGGCACATCGGGCCAATCGTGTCGTAAGACTGCGCCAGATGGAGGACGCCATGGCGGCTGACGCGCCCCCAGGTCGGGCGCAGACCGGTCAGGCCATTGCAGGCGCTTGGAAATCGGATGGAGCCGCCGGTATCCGAACCGAGGCTGCCGAAGCAAAGGCCAGCCGCCGTGGCCACGCCGCCTCCAGAGGAGGAGACGCCCGTCCAAAGTCGCTCATTATAGGGATTGATCGGGTCGGCGTAATGCGGGTGATGCATCATGCCACCCGCCTCGGTCATGGCCAGCTTTCCCAGCAGGACGGCCCCGGCTGCGCGTAGCCGGCGGACTGCCGTGGCATCGAAACCGGCCCGATGTTCGCGGTGGATGGCGGTACCGCCGGTCGTAGGTCCCTCGACGGCAAAAAGAAGATCCTTGACGGCAAGCGGCACGCCTTGCAGCGGGCCGCGATCAATGCCGCGCTCCAACTCCAGATCGGCCCGCCTGGCCTCGGAAAGGGCCGAGCCGGCCAGGACCGAGATGTAGCTGTTCAGACGCGGATCCAGTGTGCTGATGCGAGCCAGCAGTTGGCGGCAAAGCGTCTCCGATGTCAGCGAGCGGGTTCGCAGCGCATGTGCGACAGCAGAGATCGAGCTGTAGTGCAGGCATTCTTCGGGCATGCGGATCGCGGGCCTCCCCACTGGTCGATGGTGTCGCCTGTTCGTACCTCGCTGCACGGACGCAGCGGAACAAGCCGTCTGCCCGGGCAAGCCGGTTCTTCCCTACGCAGCCTCGAGCACTGGGAGACCGGCGGATCGACGCACGTCGTTGATGATCTGCAGAACCCGCAACCGGAATGGCGGGTAGGACAGTCCGAACTCCTCCACAATACGCGTGTTGTCGATCAGATAGTTGATGGGGTTTGAGTGCTCGCCGCCAGTCTCGTGCCTGAAGCTGATCTGCGCATCCGGAAGAAACGAGCGAACGATATCGGCCAGTTCGCCCATGCGGATCGCCGTGCCGCCGGTGTTGTAGATCCGGTGTCTCGGCTTCTCCGCCAGGACGATGCGCGTCAGGGCCTCAGAGGCATCTTCCATGTGGATCGGGCACCAGACCGCCTGCTTGTAGCCGAACGTAACGGCCTCACCGCGTGCTGGAAGGACGACGCAACGGACGTGATCCATGGAGCCGTGCACCTTGTCGAATCCGGTGATGTTGGCGGGGCGGAAGCCCGTGATCGTCATGCCGTATTTTTCGCAGTAGTCGCGCGCCTGCCATTCGTTGAAACCCTTGTGGACCGAATACTGATCCTCGCCGTAGAGATGGTCGTCCTCGTTGATCGGACGCTCTCCAAAGTACCGCTGGTCGCCGTTCACGATGAACGAACTGGCATAGATCGTGTGCTGGATCCTGGACAGCCTCGCCGCCTCGAAGAAGTTGTCCATCCCGACAATGTTGAGTTTCAGCGCGCGATGCGGTGGGACGTCGCTGGCAAGATGGTAGGACAGGTTCACGGCCCGGTCGGGCGCCGACGCCTGCATCACCTCCATCACCTCGTCGAACTGGGTGACGTCTCCCCGGACGACCCGTACCGCGTCGCCGAACGGTTGGAAAAGATCTGGGATCACAGCCACGTCCATCACCACGACCTCGTGGTCCCGGTCCACCAGTTTTTTGATCAGGCTGCGGCCGAGAAAGCCGTTTCCGCCAACGACGAGCACTTTCATTTGGTCCTCCTACGCCGGACTTGCCGGCACCAGTTGCTTGGGGCGGCCGCCGCCTCGGTTGTCGGCGGCTGGCAAGAGCATTTGCAGATTGCGGACGCCTCAGCGCGCCGCTTCCCGCTGGTGCGACCGGACGCCCCGGGTGACAGCGGCGATGCGGATGAAGTCGCCAATGGCGCCGGAGACTGCCGCAAAAATCATCGACACCATGATGACGGCTCCGTATATCGCCGTGACCCAGAAGGGCGGAACCTCCGATAGAACGAGCAGGTTCTGGACGATCGCGATGAGAAAGACGCCCGTCGCTGCGCCCATCAGACGCCCCTTTCCTCCATTGAGATCAATGCCGCCGATGACGGCCGCCGCGAAGACGGTGAAGATGAGGTCGGCGCCCTGGTTGGCGGAGACGGAGGCAATGCGCGAGGTCAAAAGCAGCCCCGCCAGCGCGGCAAGGAGGCTGGCTGCGATGAACAGGCCGAACGTCACTCTTTCCACGCGCACGCCCGCCGCTCGCGCCGCCTCGGCATTTCCCCCGATCGCGTAAATCTCCCGCCCGACGACGTGAAACCGCACGAAGAGCAACGCGCCAAGGACGACGGTCCCGGCGATCCAGACCTCCGCGGGAACGGACAAGATCGAGGTCAGGCCGATGGCCTGGAACGCGGGCGGCAGCTTGGTGATGGTGCGGCCACTGCCGGTACCCATGGTCAATCCCTGCAGCAGGATGAGCATCGCCAAGGTGACGATGAACGCATTCAGCCGCAAACGCGTAACGAGAAGACCGTTGAAGACACCCACGGCAAGCCCGACAAGGAAGAGTCCGCCAATACCGGCATATTGGTTGAGTTCGAGGCCCCAGCCTCCCGCCGCCTGCGGCACGACGAGCATAACGCCGACCATCGGGGCAAGCGCGACCGTCGACTGAAGCGAGAGATCGAACTTCCCTGAAATGATCAATAGGGACTCGGCAACGACGAGGATCATCAAGACCGCGGAAGCGCCCAGCACGTTGTACCAAATGTTGTAGGACGTCATGAAGGCCGGATGGAGTTGGCTGCCGATGAGAAGCATGACGGCGATCACCGGCAGAAGGACCAGTTCACGCAACCCCAACAAGGCCAGGAGGCCGGGCCTCCCGGATCCGGAACCATCTGGCACGGCCGCGGCCGTCGAATTTTCCATGCTCTGCTGTTCGGACACTTGGGCTTCTCCCCTGAGGATAGATGCACCGACCATTGGCAGGGCGCCGCAGAGGGCAGATGGCAACACCGCCCCCTGCTATGCGAGCCCTAGTTGTTGTGGCCTTGATTGCCCCAGAGCTTCGGATCGGCGGCATTTTCGACGGTGATGACGGTCGGCGGCAGGATGTCGGCCAGATTACCGCTCCTGTCGACGATGATCTCCGAACCATGAGCCGTTGGCCCGACCTCGAACGTCTCCCCTCTCATTGCCGCATCGAGATACTTGAACCCCCATTCCGTGTAGTCGGTCATCGGTTGGCCGATTGTGGCGTCGAGATAGCCGTCGCGGATCTGCTCGAGCGCGAAGGGAGAGCCGTCGATGCCAACGATCGGGACGTGCCCTGGGCTGCCGACCTTTTCGAGCCGACCTAGCCGCTTGAGCACGTTCAAAATGCCCGGAAGATAGGCCGAGTCGCTCGCCAGATAGATGCCATTGACCTCGGGGTCGGTGCTGAGCACGGTCTGGGCGGCGGTTGTCGCCTTGTCCTCGATCCATTCGCCTTGCTTCGACACGACCTTGATTTCGGGGAAGTTCTCGTTGATGCAGTCGTTGAACCCCTCCGACCGGTCGACGCCGACCTGGTTGTTGAGGCGGCCCTGGATTTCCAGAACCTTTCCTTTTCCACCCATGATCTGGCCGAGCTGCTCACAGGAACGCTGACCGAGGACGTAGGAGGAAACCGTCACCGTCATGGCGACATGGCCACCCCCCTCGTCCGGGCCCGTGTCTACCGCGACGACCTTGACACCGGCGGCCTGCGCGCGATCAAGCGCCACCTTGACCGCCTTGCCGTCGACCGTCTCGAGCAGGATGCCCTTTACGCCGGCGCTGATCAGCGTTGTCATGTCATCGATTTGCTTGGCCGCGTCGCTGTTGCTGTCCACGGTCGGCAGCAGGTTGAAGCCGTTGTCCTTCGCATAGCCCTGAATCAGCTCGTGAAAGGTGATCGTATAGGGGTTTGTCAGCGCGGTGGAGGTGAAGCCGATCAGCGGCTTTTCCGGTTCAGCGGAGTTCGCCGCACCCAAAATACCCATGAACCCAACAGCAGCGACTGCCCCCACTCTTAAATGACTTTTCATTTCCATCTCCCATAGAAACGTTTTTATCACGCTCTCACCATAGCGAATGTTTGCGCGAATTCAAGACGGAACTCAAAAATATCGCGGCGCTGCTAATGTCATGGCATTCGAGGTGGAGGCCCCAATTCGAAAAATTGCCTTAAGTGTTGTTTTTTTTGTGTTTTCCCCACAGCCGACCTGAAAATAGACTGCTGCGCGGCCGAGCCACAAGGTCGTCAACTTGCAAGGGCGTTGCGGATCGATCGGCAAAGGCGCTCAGATCAACAGAATAATAACGTTTCGCCAACTGATCTCGATTGTTCAAGCCGTTGTGTCGAGCGCAGCTAGTCCTTTCGATCAGTGACTAGAAAGGTTGACACTCACGACGAGGTTGATTGCAATTCGGATGCCCAGATTTTCCGCACAATGCCAAGGACAGCGTCATCGACGACATATCCGACGATGCAGAGGTGATTGAACGCACACTGAAGAAGTACAAGGATCAGATAGGCATCTGCGGATCGACCAAAGTGTTGCGCTTGACCTCGCGGAGAATCGTCGAGCGTTGGCGACCGAGGTTCGCGGCACGCCTATCGATGCCGATCCCGGCAATCCGCTACCGACCAATCTTGCGGCCTGCGTCCATGTCGATCTGGGGAGTAGGTGTGTTTCATGCGCTGTTCCTCGCGCAAGATAGGCCATTGTAATATCTTGCCAATCTCACTTCGAACTTGAACACCCACCAGCTCTATGCGGCGATCATGAGGGAAGGCAAAAGAGCCTCACGTAACGCATTCCCGACGGGCAGAACTGGCACCTCCGAAGACGGCGAACACTACCGCGACGCCGTGAGAAAGCCGTACATCTCTCCCAACTGCCCTTCGAGCATGGCCTTGCCGGAAACAAGCGCGCACCCCCTTGCTCGCGCGGCACGCAGAAGCGCCGTTTCTTCCGGGGCCATGATTACCTCCGCAACCACCATTGTCGGATCCAGGTGTTCTGGATCGACGGGTAGCGGATCGTTGTCCCGCAAGCCGAGCGAGGTGCCATTGACGACGATGTCATGGCCAGCGGGTGTCCCCTCGGCCGCGTATGATACCGAGGGAAAGCGGTCACGAAGGCGCGCAATCAGTTCGCCGGACTTGCCGCGCGAGCGATTGACGATCGTCAGCCGGCTGACTTGCGCCTCTGCAAGTGCGAACGCAATGGCCGATGCCGCCCCGCCTGCCCCCGCCAGGTACACTTTCTTGCCCACCGGGTCGACGCCGCTGTCCCGCAGCCCCCTCACGAAGCCGGTGCCGTCCAGCAAGTCGCCTGTCAGACTGCCGTCCCGTTCACGGCGCACCACGTTCACTGCGCCCGCGGCCGCTGCACGGGGGCCGAGGCGGTCGCATAGCGGGGCAATCATGGCCTTGTGCGGCACGGTGACGACCGCCCCTCCCCAGTTGCCGAACGCGCGGAGCGCCGCCACGGCAGTCGCCAGACCCTCTTCCGGCCCGACCTCGACCGGCACGACGACGCCATCAAAGCCGTGTGTGCGGAACAAGTCGTGGAGGGCTTGCGGGGTCCTGACATGGTGCACAGGTTGGGCAAGAATGGCGAAGACTTTGGTGCGCCCGGTGATCAGCATCGGTATCGTCTCCTAAACTAGCAAGGCCATCGGTTCTTCAACTGCAGCCTTGAAGGCGCCGAGGAGCTGTGCTCCCAACGCTCCGTCAACGGCCCGGTGATCGACCGACAACGTGACGCTCAGGACCGTCGCGATGGCGAGTTGCCCTTCACGCTCCACCGGGCGACGCTCGCCCGCGCCGACCGCAAGGATCGCGCTCTGCGGCGGGTTGACGATCGCCGAAAACGACTTGATTCCGAACATACCGAGATTGGAGACCGAAAAGCCGCCGCCCTGGAATTCCTCCGGCTTCAGCCGGTTGTCCCGTGCCCGCGCCGCCAGCGATTTCATCTCCGCCGAGATCGTGCCAAGGCTCTTCTGGTCCGCCTTGCGGATGATCGGCGTGATCAGTCCGCCGTCGGTGGCGACAGCGACGGCAATATCCACGTCCTTCAGCCTCAGCAGCGCTTCGTCGGTCCAAATCGTGTTGGCATCCGGCACCTTGCGCAGGGCAATGGCCGATGCCTTGATGATGAAATCGTTCACCGATATCCGCTCGGAGGCCTCGCGCTTCTCGTTGATTGCGCTGCGCAATGCAAGCAGCGCGTCGATACTGCAGTCAGCGTTCAGGTAGAAGTGCGGTACGGTGGTCTTCGCCTCAAGCAGGCGACGGGCAATCGTGCGGCGCATCGAACTGTGCGGCACGGCCTCGTAGGGGCCGATTCCCGCTGGAACGCGCATCACCGAACTGTCTGCGGCAACAGATCCCGATGCGGACGCCGGCGGAACAGCGCTCGCAGCAGCCGCCCGCTCGACATCGATCCGGACGATGCGCCCCTTCGGACCACTGCCAACCAGGCCCTCTAGTGGCACGCCCTGCTCTTTCGCCAGCCGGCGGGCCAACGGCGAGGCCTTGTGACGGACACCGCTGCCGGCGTCCAGCCGTGCGGAGACCGTTCCTGCCGGCGCGACTGCCGGCGTTGAAGGCGCAGATGGCGCAGCAGCGGCCGGCACCTCTTGGGCTGGAGTCGAAACCGCGATCCCCGCAGCATCCTCGCCATCGCCCAACAGAAGTGCGATGACCTGGTTGACCGCGGCACGACCACCGTCCTTGACGAGCAGCTTGCCCAGCCGACCGTCGGCTTCCGCTTCCAGCTCCATGGTCGCCTTGTCGGTTTCGATCTCGGCGATCAGGTCGCCCTTGGCTACCGCATCGCCTTCCGCCTTCAGCCAGCGGGCGATCACCGCCTCTTCCATTCCCGCCGAGAGGGCGGGCAAAGCGACTTTTATCGGCATGTCACACTCCCTGCTATCATCCGTTGATCGCCAAGCCCTGCGCCGCCATCACACTGCGCAGGCGCACCTCTATATCCTGGGGACGGGCGGCGGCGGCGGCTTCGAGGACCTTGGAAATCGACGGCGAGGCCTCCGCACCGCTGACGCGGGCGATCGGCTGGTCGAGCCAGTCGAAACAGCGCCGTTGCAGTTCGTCCGCCAGCCAGCCGCCGTAGGAGGTTCCGGAAGCGCCCTGCTCGACGATCAGCACATTGCCGGTCTTGCGAACCGAGGCCTCCACCGTTTCCCAGTCGAGACCGGCGCGGTCGAGTGAGCGAAGGTCGATGACTTCGGCGTCGACGCCGAGGGCTTCAACGACGGCAAGCGTCTTTGCCACCATCGCCAGATAGGTAAGCACCGTGACCTTCGAACCTGGCCGAACCACCTTCGCCTTGCCGAGCGGGATGAAGTAGTCGAGGTCGTCGGCGGGTGCCGGGCCTTTCGAGGCGTAGAGATCGACATGCTCCAGCACCAGGACCGGATCGCGGCAGAGCAGCGCTGAATTCATCAGGCCGACGTAGTCGAACGGCGTGGAAGGCGCGACGATGCGCCAGCCGGGCGCGGTTGCGAAGATGCCCGCCGGATCCATGGAGTGCTGCGAGCCGTAGCCCGTGCCCATCGCGACCTTCGTGCGCAGCACGACCGGCATGTCGCTGTCGCCGCCGAACATGTGGCGCGCCTTGCCGATCTGGTTGAACACCTGGTCCGCGGCCACCCACATGAAGTCGGGGTACATGAACTCGATGACCGGCAACACACGCCCGTCGGCAGCCATCCCGCCGGCGATGCCGGTGAACGCATTCTCGGCGATCGGCGTGCCCAGCACGCGGTCGGGGAAGGCGGCGGAAAGGCCGCGCGTCGCGCCATTCGTCCCGCCCTTGAGACGATGGACATCCTCGCCGAGAACCACGATGCGCTCGTCGGCCTGCATGCGCCGCGCCATGACATCGGCGACCGTGTCGATGAAGCGTGCATCCTCGGAGACCTTGCCGGAGAATGTCGACAGTTCCTCGAAGCGCACGCCGTCAAATTCGGCCAGGTTCCCCCGCAACCCGAAGTCGCGGAAGCCCTCTTCCGGCCAAAGCGAGGGGATAATGCGCCGCTTTCCGTCGTGCACCTCGATGAGTTCGCAGGCGACCTCGTCCATCAACGAGACGCAGCGCTCCCGCAGTGCCCTGACCGCATCCTCGCCGAGGGCCTGGCGCTCTAGAAGCGTTTTCGCCAGCGTATCGAGCGGGTCGCGCCCACGCCACTCGGCCTCCTCCTCCTTTGAGCGATAGCCGAAGGCACTGCCCGGCAACGGGCCATTCTGATGGAAGTAGCGATAGACGTCGGCCTCGATGATGGTCGGGCCACCGCCCTCGCGCATGATCGCATTCGCCTCCTCGGAGGCGAGATGGACGGCCAGCGCGTCCATGCCGTCGACTTTGAACGAGGGAATGCCGAAGGCGAGGCCGCGCGCGGAAAGCCGCGGTTCGGCCGTCACTTCGTCCACATGGGTCGAGACCGCGTAGCGGTTGTTCTCGATGAAGAAGCAGATCGGCAACTTCCAGGCGGCGGCAAGGTTCATGGTTTCCAGTACCGAGCCGATATTGGTCGCGCCGTCACCGAAGTAGGTATAGACGACGTCGCCACTGCCGGCGCGCTTGTGCGCCCAGGCGGCCCCGGCCGCCATCGGCACCCCGCCGCCGACGATGGCGTTGGTGCCGAGATTGCCCGACTCGGCCCAACGCAAATGCATTGAGCCGCCACGCCCGCGGCAAAAACCCTGTGATAGCCCGAGAATCTCGGCGAGCGTGCGTTGCGCCAGGTCGCGAACCTCGCCGCCAAAGGCGTCCGTCGGGTTGAGGCCGTCCTGAGCGATATAGCCAAGAGCCTTGGCGAGGAACTGGTGATGGGCCCGGTGCGACCCGTTGACCTGGTCGGTCGGGCGCATGGCAACCGCGGAACCGACGGCGCCGCCCTCCTGTCCGATCGCCGAGTGGGCCGGGCCGTGGACAAGACCCTGACCGGCGAGTTCCAGCACCTTCTCCTCGAAGGCGCGGATGAGATGCATCTCGGTCAGCATCGTGCCCCCGAGCTTGACGTCGAGGGCGGCGCGGTCGGCGCTGGTCGGCGTTATTTCCCGCCAGAAGCTTTGCGCGCGAAGGTCTTTGTAGTCGGGCATGTCTTTCTCCTGCGGGGCAATCGGGATCAGGCGGCGAGGAAGCCGCCATCAACCGGCAGGATGGTGCCGGTTATGTAGCTCGCCATCGGCGAGGCCAGGAAAATCACGGGATCGACGACCTCGCCGGTCTCGCCGATGCGTTTCATCATCACGCGGTTCATGAACCAGTCGGTACCGCCGGGACGCTTGAGCTGGGCTGCCGCCATCTCGCTCATCATGATGCCGGGCGCGATCGCATTGACGCGGATGCCGTGCGGCGCAAGATCGCGCGCCATCACCTGCGTCAGGGAGCGCACCGCTCCCTTGGACACGACGTAACCGGCAGTGGACCCGCCCGACACAAAGCCCGCAACCGAGCAGAGATGCACGACATTGCCCTTCGCGGCCTTCAATGCCGGCACGAAGGCATGGGAGACGTTGAACGCCCCCTCGAGATTGACCGCGATGACGCGATCCCAGACCTCGACCGCCTCCGGCTGGTCGAACGCCGCGCGGCCAGCAACACCAGCGTTGTTGATCAGCACGTCAAGCCCGCCGAACCGGGCGAGAACATCCTCCGCGAATGCTTTCACCGCCTCGCGGCTGGTGACGTCTAGGGCATGGCCCTCCGCCTCATGGCCGTCGGCCACGATCGCCGTCGCCTGGGCCCTGGCCGCATCGCCGTCGATGTCAGCGAGGATCAAACGCGCGCCCTGTCGGGCCATTCCCGCGGCGATTGCAGCGCCGAGGCCGCGCCCCGCGCCCGTCACCAGCGCCAGTTTGCTCTTGAGAAGTGTCGTCATTTTTCGTTCCGCCTTCCGCTCGTCATGCCATGTAAATCCCGCCATTCACCTGGATGGTCTCGCCGGTGACGAAGCTTGCGGCGGGAGAGCAGAGGAAGGCGATCACGGAGGCAACCTCGGAGGGTTTGCCAAGCCGCTTCAGCGGAGTCTGCGACAGGGTCTCATCCATTCGCGTCTGCAGGAGTTCGCGCGTCATCGCCGTGTCGATGACGCCGGGCGCCACGCCGTTGACCCGCGTCTTCGGCGCCAGTTCGCGCGCAAGCGCCCGGGTCATGGAAACCATCGCGCCCTTGGTGGCGCCGTAGTGGACGTTGGCAAAGGCGCCGCGATAGGCGGCGAGCGAAGATACGGTGACGATGGAGGAGCCGACCTTCAGCGCCGGCAGCGCCCGCCTGCAAAGATAGAAGACGCCGTCGAGATTGATCGAGATCGTCCGGTGCCAGTCGGCATCCGCCATTTCCGCGAAAGCCCTGGCCTGATAGATGCCGGCGGACGGGACGAGAAAGTCGATGCCGCCGAAATGCCTCATGGCAAGATCGACCGTTTCCTGGGCGCTGTCGCCGCTCGAGGCGTCGGCCTTGGCCGTCACCACCCGGCGCCCGTCGCCGAGGGTACCGGCGAAACCGTCCAGGGCGGCCCTGTCGAGATCCGTCAGCACCAGATTGGCGCCGGAGGCGTGATAGAGTTCGGCGAGCGCCCGGCCGATCCCCCCGTTTGCCCCCGTCACGACGAGCGTGCGGCCTTCGAAATCGAACGTCATCGCCGCCCCTCAGAGATCGCTGCGATAGGTTGCGATGTCGTCATACTGGACCACCTCGACGACATGGCCTTCGGGATCGCTGACGAAGGCGAGCCAGGTTCCCGGGCGTACCTCAACCGGATCCGGACCCGTCATGGGCCTCGCGCCGTGCAGCACGAGCCGGTCGAGCAGCGCCTTCAGATCGTCGACGATGAAGGTGAGATAGCTCGATCCGGAACGCTCAAGGATGAGGCCACTCTGCGTCGTCGCATCCGGCAGACGGTCGGGGCATAGCAGCTTGATTCGCTCGCCACTCTGGGTCTGCAGCCGCACCACCGTATAGCCCTCGGCACACATGGCGGCCGCCGCAGCCTTCTCGCCGGGCACGTGGAATTCCGATACGAAGGCGAGCCCCAGCGCCTCCTGATAGAAGGCGCGCATGCGCGTCAGGTCCCTTACGGCAAGGCCGACTTCGAGCGGTGCGGTCATTCTGGTCATGCTTGTTCCTCCGACGGCCCGACCTCAGACGGCGAGCCATTCCTCCATGAGCTTCTCGTTGGCGGTCAGCTCGCCCGGCGTGCCTTCGAAGACGATCCGGCCGTGTCCCATCACGCAAACGCGGTCGGAAACCTTCAGCGCAATGGTGAGCTTCTGTTCCACCAGCACGACGGACACGCCCTGGCGGTTGATGTCCCGGATCATCTCGCCGACGACCGCGACAATCTTCGGGGCAAGCCCCTCCGTCGGTTCGTCGATCAGAATCACCAGCGGGTTGCCAAGCAGCGTGCGGCACATGGTCAGCATCTGCTGCTCTCCGCCGGAGAGATTGCCCGCGCGGGTGTTCCGGCGTTCCTTAAGACGCGGGAAGTAGTCGAACATCTGCTCGACCGTCCATTTGGTCGCTCCTGGGGCACCGCGCTGGAACCCCATCTGAAGGTTCTCGTCCACGGTCAGGTTCAGGAAGATCTCGCGCTCCTCCGGCACGAAGCCGATGCCCTCACGGCAGATGCGGAAAGGACGCTCGCCAGCGACATTCCGGCCGTTCAGCAACACCTCGCCGCCGGTCGGCGGCACCAGCCCCATGATCGCCTTCATCGTCGTCGATCGCCCCGAGCCGTTGCGGCCGAGGAGACTGATTGCCTCCCCCTTGCGAACGTCGAACGTCACGCCCTGAAGAATATGGCTCTTGCCGTAGTGGGCGTGCAGATCGCGAACGTTGAGGATGATGTCGGAAGAAGTGGACATCAGTGCACCTCCTCGCCCAGATAGGCCTCACGGACGCGGGCGTTCTCGCGGATTTCCCCCGGCGTGCCGGTAGCGATGACTTCGCCATAGACGAGCACGCTGATGCGGTCGGCGAGGGTGAAGACGACGTCCATGTCGTGCTCGACGATCATCAGCGTCCGTCCCTTGGTGATTTCGCGAATGAGGCCTACTGTGTAATCCGTCTCCTCCTGCGACATGCCCGCCATCGGCTCGTCGAGAATGATGACGCGGGGGTCGGAAGCGAGGGTCATGCCGATTTCGAGTGAACGCTGCTCGGAGTAGGACAACTGACTGGCCAGCGTTTGCGCCCTTGCCGCCAATCTGACCTGTTCGAGCAGCCGCTGCGTTTCCTCGCGCACCTTCGCCAATCCCAGAACCGGGCGCCAGAAGACGAACTGGACATTGTACCGCCGCATCACGGCCAGGCGGATGTTCTCGTACACCGTCAGGCCGGGAAATACGTTGGTGATCTGGAAAGAGCGCGCCAGTCCCTTGCGGTTCACCGTTGCCGGTGCAAGCCCGCCAATTTCCTCACCACTCAGCTTGATGCTGCCGCTGGAGGGGGCGAACTGGCCGGAAATCAGGTGGAACAGTGTCGACTTGCCGGCACCGTTGGGCCCGATCACCGCGTGACGCTCACCGTCGCGCACCGCCAGATTGACGCCGCGGATGATGTGTGCGGATCCGAAAGACTTGTTCAGACCGTCGAGAACCAGAATGTCGTTTGCCATCACGCCTCTCCCCCGGTCCTGGCCTTGCGGCGGTTAACGATAAGCAACAGGCCGGTCCCGATGGACAGCAACAGGAGTGGCGGTACCCAGGTAGCGGCGGCGAAGGGCAACCATTCTCGACCGAGAAAGGTGACGGGTGGCCAGTCGCCTGCCGAGACAAGGGCCTTGTAGTCACTGGAGAAGAAACGCTGCGCCAGTTCGATGCCGAGAACGGCGCCGGCCACCGTTGCAGCCAGCCCGGCGAGCCAGCCGGCCATGGGAGCGATGGCCAAAGGCTTCTTCTTGCGGGTAGTCAGCCATTCCACCGCCTCGCCGACAAGCCCGCGCGGCAAGAACATCATGACCAGGACAAAGATCAGCCCTTGATAGAGCAGCCAGGACCGGGTCATGTCGGACGTGGCATGGCCGAAAAAGGTCATCGCGGCCGCGCCGATGGCCGGGCCGAAGAACGTTCCGACGCCGCCGATGAAGCTGTTAAGCACGACCGCCGTGGAAATGCCGGCGTCGAAGACCACATAGTTGGCCGCTTCGATGTTGACCGCCTGCAGGGCGCCAGCGATTCCGGCAAACATCGCCGAGATCGCGAACACCGCCGTGCCTAGCGCATGGACGTTGTAGCCGAGGAAGCGCAGGCGGTGCGTGTTCTCACGCAGGCCAAGCGTCAGCCGCCCGAACGGGGTCCGCGTCAGCAGGTAGAGCAAAAGGACCGAGACGACAACCCAGAAGAGTGCGAGATAGTAGACCTCGATGGTCGAGCCGAAATCGAAACCCCAGGCCGGCATGCGGAAGGAGGAGACGCCCGCCTCGCCACCGAACGTGCCTTTCAGGTGGGGTGCCATCGAGTGCAGCAGTTCCGCAAGCGCCAGCGTGATCATCGCGAAATAGACCCCCGTCCGCTTGGTGGAAAACCACCCGGCGACAATACCGGCGAGGAGACCGATCGCCGCGCCGGCCAGCGGAATGAGCGGCGTAGGCAACAGCCCTTCGCCATCGATGGCGTTCATGGCATGCACGGCGGCGAAGGAACCGAGGCCGAAATATGCGGCGTGTCCGAAGGAGAGCATGCCCGCCTGGCCGCACAGCAGGCTGAAGGCCGTGGCGAACAGGGCTGCAATCAGCATCTGAATCGCCGCGTTGATCATGGATTGCGAGGCGAAATAAGGCAGGGCCACGAGAACGGCGACCACCGCTACCGCCACAAGGGATCGCTTGAGGGACATGGACTACTCCTTTTCGCCAAGCAGCCCGCTCGGACGCGCCAGGAGCACGATGAGCATCAAGAAGAACGGCAGCGTTGCGGCGACCTGCGAGACCTCCAGCACCAGCACGCCGCCAATTTCGCGCGCCCGGTCACCCAGGCCGATCGGATCCAGCAGGTTGGCGATCGAGAATTTCACGCCGACCGCGAGCGAGGTGATGATGCCGATGAGCAGCGAGGCAACCATCGCGCCACCGAGTGAGCCGAGGCCGCCAACGACCACCACCACGAAGACCATCACACCGAGTTCGAGGGCCATGTTCGGATTGGTGGTGTAGAACGCGCCGGCCACCGCGCCCGCCAGCCCCGCCAGGAAGGCGCCGACACCGAACACGCCCATGAAGACGAGCGGAACATTGTGGCCAAGCGCTTCGACCATGCGCGGCCGGTAGATTGCCGATCGGACGACAATGCCGATCCGGGTCCGCGTCAGCAGGAAATAGATCAGCGCGAACATGGCGAGCGCGACGCCGCCCATGAACAGGCGGTAGAAGGGATAGCTGAGGCCGCCGATCTCGAAGGCGGAAAACTGCAGCGTCGAGGGTACACGGTACTCGACCGGGAAGTTGCCGTAGAAGATCTTGATGAGTTCGGCGATCACGACCGACAGGCCGAAGGTGACGAGTAGCTCGTGTGCATGGCCGAATGCGTGCACGCGGCGCAGAATGACGCGCTCGACGAGGATGCCGATGCCGGCGACCATCAGCGGCGCGATCAGCACCGCAAGCCAAAAACCGGTCAGCGGCTGCAGTGTATAGGCAAAATATGCGCCCAGCATGTAGAAGGAGGCGTGCGCGAAGTTGAGAACGCCCATCATGCCAAAGATGAGGGTAAGGCCAGCCGAGACCATGAACAGCAGCAATCCGTAGATCACACCATTCATGACGGCAAAGAGAGTCTGATCCATCGTCCGGTCCGCAATCTGGGGTTCAGCTCTTGAGGCGGGCCGCGCGCAGGCGAGCGGCCCGCCCCGCGCGGATCAGCCCGGCCGCTTCATC
Organism: Mycoplana sp. ABR4_002; assembly: GCF_056159645.1. Classification (NCBI taxonomy): domain Bacteria; kingdom Pseudomonadati; phylum Pseudomonadota; class Alphaproteobacteria; order Hyphomicrobiales; family Rhizobiaceae; genus Mycoplana; species Mycoplana sp. ABR4_002. The sequence goes on along the minus strand of NZ_JBSWVO010000002.1, from coordinate 164,092 downwards.
GCGCAATCGTCCTGAACCGGATCGATCGACTCGGTGCCGGCGAAAGTCTTGATCGGAAGGAATCCGAACTCCGTGCCGTCGGCCTTGATCTTGGCGTCCTTGGAAACCGTCTGCACCACCATCGGGAACTGGGCCTGGTGATCGTCAGCGCGCATGGAGTACTCGCCCATCGCCGTCTGCACGGTGGCATTTTCGAGCGCGAGCGCAATCTTTGTCGTATCGATCGGCCCGCCGTCGAGGTTCACGCCCTTCAGTGCCTCCCCGAACAGCGTAAGGCCGAAGACAGCCGCCGGCTCGACATAGGCCGGGTAGTGGCCGGTTGCAGCCTTGTAGTCCTCGGCGAACGCCATCGTCGCCTCACCGTTGGCTTCCGGATTGAAGGGCGTGGAGACCACGTGGCCTTCGGCGATGGCTCCGGCATTGCCGATATTGCCTGGCTGGTCGAGGAAGGCGGTTGCGAACCTTGCTTTGAGCCCGGCTCCGCTTGCCGCCTTCATCAGCAGGAGCAGGTCGTTCGACCAGTTGCCGGTGAAGACCGTGTCGACATCGGCGGCCTGAATTTTCGCCACATAGGGCGAAAAATCCTGGATCTTGTTGACGTCATGCAAGGTCTTTTCGACCACTTCGTAGCCGATCTCCCCGGCATTGGCGACGACGGTGTTCTCGACATCGATGCCCCAGGAGTAGTTCTGGTCGATGGCGTAGGCCCGCGAGCCGAGGATCCCGTTTTCCTTCATGCCAAGCGCGACCGTCTTGAAACGGATCGCAGCGTTCGGGCTGAAGCGGAAGTGATAGAAGTGGCACTTCGCACCCGTCAGCTCCAGCGCCTCGGCGCCGAGGTTGAGATAAAGCACTTCCTCGCCCTTGTTGCGCAAATTGTGCTTGCGCACGTCCTCGGTGATCTGCCCCGCGACCGCCGACGAGGAGCCTTGCAGGATCACCCGTGCACCATCGGCGATTGCCGCCTTCACCCGGTCGGCCGCCCCGACCGGACCTCCCTGGTTGTCATATTCGAGGACCTGGATCTTTTCGCCGTTGAAGCCGCCTGCCTCATTGATTTTCCCGATCTGGTAGAGGACCGCCGTGCGGTAGAGCAGGCCGGTCGAGGCCTGCGGACCGGACAAGGTCTCGACCAGGCCGATCTTCAGAGGCTCGGCGGAAGCAGCGCCAGCAAGGACGATGGAAGCGCAGGCGACGCCTGCGCGCAGAAATGCGCTGAGTGTCATGATCTCCTCCTCAATGACCGGAGAGCTCCCCCGCCCTCCATTGGTCACGACTCCTAAACCCAACCGGCCTTACCAGTCAACAAAGAAGTAAGACCACCTACAAAAAACTGTTATCTATCTGTTTTTGTGTCACTTAAACCAACTTACTGTAGATTCAACAGATTGACGTTAGCAGTGAACGACGCGTGCCTTTGCCCAGTTCATGTTGACTTGTAAGACCGGTTACAGCATCTTCTGGTTTACGCGAACAGCGCGGACGATCATGGGCGGAAAGGTTGAACATGAAGCAGGCGGCAAGCAATAGCGGCGCCAAGGCATCGGGCCACCTGCCCGAAGAAATCGCCCGTGAACTGGAACGACGAATCGGCAGCGGCGAGTTTCCCGTGGGCTCGAAGCTGCCGAGCGAGCGCGAACTGTCGGTCGAGTATGCCGTAAGCCGTCCGGTCGTGCGCGAAGCGCTCTCGCAGTTGAAGCTGGAAGGACTGATCGAGGCACGGGCCGGCAGTGGCGTCTATGTGGTCGACAAGAGCGGGATGAAGGCCTTCCGGGTACAGCCCGTTGTGGTCGAGGAGGCGCGCTCGCTCGAGCAGCTCATGGAACTTCTGGTGGCGATCGAGGTCGCGGCGACCCGGATTGCCGCCCTGAACCGTACGCCGGACGACCTTAAGAGGATCAAGCGGGCGTTGATCGGCATGGAGTACGCCATCGCCAGCGATCGACTGGGCGACGAGGAGGACTATGCCTTTCACGACGCCATTGTCGCAGCCACCCACAATCCGCATTTCGTGGCGCTGTGCAAGCATCTGGAGTTCAGCGCCCGTCATGTGATCCGTCAGGCGCGCGCCAACACGAAGGCGAACCTTGCCGCCCTGATGGACGCGGTCCAGGACGAGCACAAGACGATCTACGAGGCCTTGGAAAAGGGCGATGCCGAGGGGGCTGGCCGAGCCGCGGAACAGCACCTTCGAAACGCCGGCGAGCGGATGAAGATCTATCGGTCTGCATGAAGAGGCGGACGGGGCGTCGAACCGACGTCTCTTACGCCCCACGGCCGACACGGGCCGCAAGCGCCGCTATCGTCAGCGTCATGACCTGCTCGAACGGCTGATCGATTTCGATCGTCACTACGTCACCCTCGTCAGACGGCGGTTCGAGAGTCGCCAGTTGGCTGTCGAGAAGAGACAAGGGCATGAAATGGCCTGCACGGCTCGCCATCCGCGAAGCCAGCACTTCCCGTGTCCCCTCAAGAAAGACAAAAGTCACGGGGCGACCGGCAATGGCCCTCAAGTGCTGCCGATACGACCGCTTCAATGCCGAACACGACAGGACGACGTCAAGCGGGGACGCGAGTTCTCGGCCCAGGACTTCCAGCCACGGCCATCGGTCGGCATCGTCGAGCGAAACCCCGCTTCTCATCTTCTCCACGTTGACGGAGGGATGCAGGGCGTCGCCCTCAACAAAGCGGCATCGGCCGGCATCGGCCAGCCGCCTTCCGACCGATGACTTTCCACAGCCGGAGACGCCCATGACGACCACGGGCCCGAAGCTGCACGGTACGATCGAAGATGCTGTGGTCGACATGCCGTTGTCCAATGACGATGGAAGGTTTCTGTCCGCCAAGACGTTGGTCGCCCTTGGCCGCGCCCGGCGGGAAACACATCCGGCGGGCCGCCCCGCTGCGCTCCGCGCAACAAGGCCGGGGCTGGGCTACCCTACCCCCTAGCCTCCGCTGAGTTCGAACACATGGTGGTGGATGTGACCCTCGAACATCTCCAGCAACCCCTTCGTCAACTCGCGGCTCTCGTAGCGCACGGGCGACTGCAACGCCTGCGCCAAGGCCTCGCGATCATCGTAGGCGGTAGAAAGAACCATCGCAAACGGCGTTGCGCCCTCATCGCGCTCCACCGCATGCAGGACCCGGACCTCCCTGACACCCGGAAAGGCCAGCCAAAGCGGCATCAGCTTTTCGTCAACATAGGTGCGGAATGCTGCTTCCCGGCCGGGACGAATAACCCCCTCGAACAGGGCTTGGCGAACAATCATGGTGTTTTCACTTCCCTCAGTTGACGACGTTCGGCGACCTTTGGCCGGCGAAGTGGGCAGCCAGGCTGTCGAGCACGAGCCGGCCCATGGCCATCCGCGTTTCAACCGTCGCGCTGCCCTGATGGGGCATGAGGACGGTGTTCGGCGTGGAATGAAACTCGTCACGGATCTTCGGCTCGTTGACGAACACGTCGAGACCCGCGCCCGCGATCGATCGGGATGTCAGCGCCGCAATCAGGGCATCTTCGTCGAGGACGCTGCCGCGCGCGACATTGACGACAATGCCCTGCGGGCCGAGTGCCCCCAGCACGGCCGCATCGACGATGTTTTGCGTCGCCGCATTCGCTGCCACGCAGACAGCCAGCACGTCGCTGTCGGCCGCAAGATCGCGTGGGGTCTGGTGGGCAGCCCAGTCGACGTCAGGAACCGCCGAACGGTTCCAGTACCGAACCGACATGCCGAAGGCTTCCGCGCGGTGCGCGAGTGCGCGGCCGATCTGACCGAGGCCAAGGACACCGATCCGCTTGCCCTTCGGGCTGTGGCCAAGCGGCAATTGCTGGCCCGTCGCCCAGTGACCTTCGCGCACGAGCTTGTCGCCCTCCCCGAGCCGACGCAGCACGGCGAGCATCAGCGCGATCCCCAGGTCCGCGACATCGTCGGTGAGCACACCGGGTGTCGTCGTGACGTCGATGTTGCGGCTGCGCGCGTATGCCAGATCCACCTTGTCGGTCCCGACACCGTTGATCGCGATGGCTCCGAGTGAAGGAAGCTTGTCGATCCAGTCATTGGAAAGGCCCGTGCCGCCGCCGGTCGCGACCGCCCGGACCGACGGAAGCGCGGCCTGGAGCGCTGGTCGGTCGACGGCCTCGTAGAGCCTGTGAACGGCATAGCGCCGGTAGAGTTCCTCCATGACGAGCGGCATCATCGGCTCGACGAGCAATAGGTCTGGTTTCACATCAATCTCCAGCTGGGCGTGTCGGCGGGAGTCATCCCCCGTGCAGACACCAAGAACGGTCGGCGATCAGGAGATCTGGCCGAGGAAGAAGCGTGTGCGCTCGTGTTGCGGGTTGTCGAAGAACGCTTCCGGCGCCGCTACTTCGAGGATCTCGCCACGGTCCATGAATACGACGCGATCGGCGACACTGCGCGCAAAGCCCATCTCGTGGGTGACACAGAGCATCGTCATGCCTTCGTTGGCGAGATCGACCATGGTTTCCAGCACCTCCTTGACCATTTCCGGATCAAGGGCCGAGGTCGGCTCATCGAACAGCATGATCTTCGGGTTCATGCAGAGCGCGCGCGCGATCGCGACGCGCTGCTGCTGCCCGCCCGAGAGCTGCGCTGGATATTTGGCCGCCTGCTCGGGAATACGCACGCGCCGAAGAAACTTCATGGCCGTCTCTTCTGCCACTGCCTTCGAGATGCCACGCACCTTCATCGGCGCGAGCGTACAGTTCTCGAGCACCGTCATGTGGGGAAACAGATTGAACTGCTGGAAGACCATGCCGGTCTCCTGGCGGATCAGGTCCACGTTCTTGCCGCCGGCGGTCAGATCGTGACCGTCGACAACGATCGTGCCCGAATGAATGGTCTCGAGCTGGTTGATGCATCGGATCATCGTCGACTTGCCCGATCCCGAGGGTCCGCAGATGACGATCCGCTCGCCGCGGCCGACGGTCAGGTTGACATTCTTCAGGGCGTGGAAGGCGCCATACCACTTGTTGACGCCCTCCATGCGCACGGCCGGACTGGAAGCCCCGCGCGGATCAGGGGCGGAGGTGATTTCGCTTACAATGTTCATCGCGAGGGGCTCCGACTGCTACTTTGCCTGCGACACGAATTCCGGCAGCGGGGAACCGAGCCACTTCTCATGAATGGCGTTGAGCTCGCCGTTCGCCTTGACCTTGTCGAGGAAGCTGTTGACCAACCCCAGCATTTCGCCGGCCCCCTTGCGGACGGCAATCCCCTGGACCTGCTGGCTGAGAACCAGCTTCTGGTTGAACCGGCCGGGAGCCGCCGTCTCGATCTGCTGGGCGACGACGTTGGAGACTCCGATCAGTTCGACCTGGCCGGAAAGCAACGCCTGCACGGCGCTGGCATCATCGTCAAACCGCTGGATGTTGGCGTCGGACGGCGCGATCTTCGTGATGGCAGTGTCCTGCGTGCTGGCGCGCGCGACGCCGATGGTCTTGCCGGCAAGATCTTCCGGCGTTTCGACCGAAACGTCCTGCCCGCCGAACACACCGATCGAAATGCCGGCGTAGGGCTGGGAGAAGTCGACATTCTTGGCCCGTTCCTCGGTGATGCCGAGCGACGCCACGAGCACATCCACCTGGTTGCTCTGCAGGTAGGGAATCCGGTTCGGACCCGTCACCGGCACGATCGTCACCTCGACGCCGAGTTCCTTGGCCAGCAATTTTGCGACATCGGCATCGTAGCCGTCCGGATTGTTGTTCGCATCCATGATCCCGAATGGCGGAAAATCGACCAGCATTCCGACCTTGACCGTACCGGCCGCCTTGATCGCATCCACCGTCTGCGCGGCGGCGGGGGACACGAAGCCGGCCAGGAGTGCCGCGCCAAGAACTGACATTGCCATGCGTCTCGAGAGTTTCATTCTTCCTACCCTTCTCACATGCCGGCCCTCCCGCCGGCGGGGCCCGTCAACGTGCCGTTGCGCGGGAAAAACGAGTTTCCATTCGCCGAGCGACCAGCGACAGCGGCCAGCAAAGCATGAAGTAGACGGCGGCCACCGTGCTGAAGACGAGGAACGGGCTGAACGTGGCATTGTTGATGATCTGCCCTTGGCGCGTCAGCTCGGTGAACCCGATGATTGACGCCAGCGACGTGCCCTTTATCAACTGGACCAGAAATCCCACCGTCGGCGCGACCGCGATGCGGCTCGCCTGGGGCAAGATCACATGGCGCATGGAGTTGAAGTAGCGCAGGCCGAGCGCCGTCGCCGCCTCGCGCTGCCCGACCGGTACGGCGTCGATGCAGCCGCGCCATATCTCGCCGAGAAAGGCGCTGGCGTGGAGGGCGAGAGCGATGGTCGCGGCGATCCACGGGTTGATTGCAAAGCCGAAGATATTCATGCCGAAAAACACCAGGAAAAGCTGCATCAGCAGGGGCGTTCCCTGGAAGACCCGGATGAAGCCGGTGGCGGCGAGCCGGAAACCGCGGACGTCGGACACGCGCATCAACGCCACCAGCAACCCGCCGACGCTGCCGCCGGCGAACGCGATCGCGGACAGCGCGATCGTCCACTGCGCCGCCATGACGATGATAAGGAACTCATTCCAGCCGAAGGCTCTGAACATGGCGGCGCTCCCTAGCGGCTAAGCGGGTATTTGAAGGCCACCTTCTCGACCGCATAGAACAGCGCCGAGAAGCTCACCGACAAGGCGAGATAGATCAGGGTGACCGCGATGTAGACCTCGAAGCTGGCGAAGGTCGCCGATTGCAGGTCGTTGCCGGCGGCCGCAAGGTCGTCCGCAGAGATCACCGACACCACGCTGGTGTTCAGCATCAGGTAGATGAACTGGCTGGTAAGCGCGGGGTAGACCGTCCGCAGGGCCGGCTTCATGATGATGTATCGGAAGATCTGGGCCCTCGTCAGACCCAGAGCCCAGCCTGCCTCCACCTGACCCTTCTGGATCGACTCGATACCGGCCCGAATGATTTCCGTGCCATAGGCGCCGAAGTTGACCACGAGCGCGAGCAGCGCCGCGCTGTTCGGCGACAGCCTCAACCCGAGCGACGGCAGGCCGAAGAAAATGAAGAAGATCTGCACAAGAAACGGCGTGTTGCGAATGATCTCGATGTAACCGTCAATCACCGCGCGCAGGATCGCTGGCCCGGCGGTCTTGCCCCAGGCGCAAAAGATGGAGACGACGAGACCGATCAGCATGGCAGCGCACGACAGACGCACCGTGAGCCAGGCGCCGATCAGCAACTGATCGACGGACGCCAGGACAGGCGCGAAATTGAACTCGTACATGCCGGGACCTCCCCCCAAAACGACCGAGACAGGACGCCACGCCTCCCGTGACCTGCCGATTAGATCGATCTAAAAGGTTTGTCGACGGCCGTCAACACGCAATGATCATCAATTCTCAGACGGGTCGACCACAGGACTGGCGGATGTTCAGTGTCGTTTGGTTGACGACGCGCCGGGCCGGCAGATTAGGAGTTGCGATACGTTCGACAAGCAGCCGCGCCGCCATTTCCCCGATCGCGACCGGGCCGGTCGAGACGGAAGTGAGCTTCGGCCGGATGGCCTCGGCGTCGGCCACGTCATCGAAGCCGATCAGGGAAATATCGCGGCCGATCGTCAGGCCGCAATCATGAAGACCCGCGGAAAGCCCCAGCGCCACAAGGTGATTGAAACAGATCACGGCAGTCGGGCGAGACGGTTGGTCGAGCAGGCGGTGCGTGGCGCCTGCGATCTCGCCGAGCTGCGCCGGCAATTGGACCAGGATGCCGGGATCGAGACCGCGCGGCAGCATTGCATCGCGAAAGCCGTCCAGGCGCTCCTGATAGGCCGAATGCACCGGGCCGTGCACGGCAAATGCTATCCTCTCGTGGCCGAGCGATGCGAGGTAGTCCACCGCCTGGCGCATCCCCGTCGCATAATCGGCCCCGACATAGTCAAGATCAAAGGAAATGTGGCGCAGCGCCTGCACGACCGGCATGCCCCAATCGGCGATCTGCCCTGCCAGCGCGCCCTCGGTACCGGCGGCCGGACAAAGGATGACCCCATCCACGCCATGCTCGCGCATGCGCCGCAGCAGGGTCGCCTGGCGATCGACCCGATCCCCGCTGTTGGCAAGGATTACCACTTTTCCGGTGGCCCCGATGACCTCCTCGATGCCCGACAGCAGTTCGGCGAAGAAGGGATTGGTCAGGTTTGGAACGATGGCGCCAATGATCTGGCTGCGTTCGACGCGGAGGCGGGCTGCTCCGATGTTGTAGACATAGCCGAGGTCCTTCATCGCCTGCTCGACGCGCGAGCGGGTTTCGTCACCGACCAGCGGGCTCTTTCGCAGGACAAGGGAAGCGGTCGCGCGCGATACGTTCGCATGCCGCGCGACATCGAGCAGTGTGACGCGAGCCTTCTTCTGTTCTTCAGAGGACATTGAGTACCGATTGGAAAGGCGATGAGCGGTGGGAATATAGTCGACAATTGCGGCTGGGCAAACGACGCAAGCGGAACGCGCCGCCCGGCAATGTGACTGCGCTGGCATCGGCAGACAGATCGCGGCCCGGCCGCAGCCGCCATGACGCGGCGCTGCGGGCCGAGTCTCTCCCTCCAGCACGGGCGTGCCATGGATAGAACAGTCCCGGTCGAAAAGCCTTCGAGATCCCGCCCCGGGCGCGGTTCGGGGACCGCCGCGCGAGGCGACACTCCGGCGGGCTCAGAGCCGCCGTTCCGTCTCCGCGTCGAAGAGATGCAACTGCGCCGGCGCAAAGTCGAGGCCGATCGCCTCGCCGGCGGAAATCTCCGCCCGGCCGTTGACGACCACCGCCAGTTCCGGCGTCGTGTCGGTCGTGACGTAGGTCGCAGAGCCGGTGGATTCGACCACGGCGACCGGCACCTTCAGCGTGGCGCTTTCCGCCGGAACCACCGTGATGTGCTCGGGGCGGAGACCCGCGATCAGCTTGCGCCCGGGTTCGACCGCATAGCCAAGCTCGACGCTCTGGCGATTTCCGAGGTCGAGCACGATCGAGTGGCCGTCCTCGCCGCCGACCGCCGGGATGAAGTTCATGGCGGGCGAGCCGATGAACCCGGCGACGAACTTGTTGACCGGCCGATCGTAGAGGTCGAGCGGCCGACCCTGCTGCTCGATGACGCCGGCGCGCATGACCACGACGTGGTCGGCCATGGTCATCGCCTCGATCTGGTCGTGGGTGACGTAGACCGACGTGGCGCCGAGCCGGTCGTGCAGGGCGCGGATCTCCTTGCGCATGTGGACGCGCAGCGCCGCGTCGAGGTTCGACAAAGGCTCGTCGAACAGGAAGGCCTTCGGGTGGCGGATGATGGCGCGGCTCATGGCGACGCGCTGGCGCTGGCCACCCGACAGTTCGCGCGGATAGCGGCCGAGCAGCTGGGAAAGGCCGGTGGTCGCCGCCACTTCCGCCGCCGCCTTCTTTGCCTCCGCCTTGGGCGTGCCGCGGATGCGCAGGCTGTAGGTCAGGTTCTCCTCCACCGTCATATGCGGGTAGAGCGCGTAGGACTGGAACACCATGGCGACGTCGCGCTTGCGCGGCGGCACCTTGTTCATGATCTCGCCGGCGATCTTCAGCGACCCGGCCGAGATGCTCTCGAGACCGGCAAGCGAGCGCAACAATGTCGACTTGCCGCAACCCGAGGGACCGACGAGCGCCGTAAAGCTGCCCTTGCGGATCGACAGGTCGATGTTCTTCAGGGCGTGATAGGCGCCGTAGTACTTGTTGACGCCGGAAAGTTCGATCTGGGCGGTCATTTCAGGGCTCCCGAAGTAAGGCCGGAGACGATGCGACGCTGCAGCAGCACGAAGGCCGCAAGGATGGGCGTCACATAGATGGTGGCGTAGGCCATGATCTTGTTCCACTCGTTGGTATTCGGCCCCATGAAGGTGTTGAGGCCGACGCTGGCGGGCTGAAGCTCCACCGCCTGGATCATCGACTTCGAGTAGACGAACTCGCCGAAGGCCTGCATGAAGATCAGGATGGCGCTGACGAGGATGCCGTTGCGGGCGAGCGGCAGCACGATGTTGAAGAAGGCGCCGACGCGGGAATTGCCATCGACGAGCGCCGCCTCCTCCAGTTCCTGGGGGACGCTCATGAAGGTCGCACGCACCAGGACGATGAAGAAGGGCATGCTTTTCGCGGCGATCGCCAGCACGACGGCCAGGCGCGGATAGTCGAGCAGGCCGACCTGCGAGAAGCCGACGAAGATCGGTGTGATCATCAGCGACGCCGGCAACACCTGCAGCATCAAGATCAGGAACAGGCCGACATCGATCCAGACATTGCGGTAGCGGGCGAGCACATAGGCGCAGCCGGTGCCGAGGACTGCGATCACCGACACCGAGCCGCAGGCGATCACCAGCGAATTCCAGATGTAGCGGCCCATGTTGCGGCTTTCCCAGACCTCGCCATAGATCTGCCACTGCGGTTCACGCGGCCAGAAGTCCGGCGGGTTGGCGAACATCGCCGAACCGGACTTCAGTGCGGTGATGTACATCCAGTAGAGCGGGAACAGATAGACGGCGGCGAGCGCGAGCGCTACGCCGAGCATGACTCTGTTGCGGAACACGTCGCTCATCCCCGCACCTCATGCCGCGTCGATCGGACGTAGACGATGGAGGCGACCATGACGAAGACGATCATGATGACCGAAATGGTCGCGCCCTTGGCAAAATCATATTGGCGGAAGGACATGTCCCAGGCCCAGTACTGCGTGACGTTCGAAGAATTGTTCGGCCCCCCGGAGGTGATCGCCGCGAACAGGTCGAACTGCTGGAGCGTGAAGATCAGGCCGAGCGCGATGATGGCGCCGATCGATGAGCGCATCATCGGCAGCGTGATTGTCCAGAAGCGCTGCCAGGCGTTGGCGCCATCGAGTTCCGCCGCCTCGTAGAGATCGCCGGGGATGGATGACAGGCCGACCGACAGCAGGATCATGTTGAAGGACGTGCCGAGCCAGACGTTGGCGATGATGACCGCCCAGAGCGAAAAGTCCGGATCGGAGCGCCAGAAGATGTTGTCCGAGATCAGGCCGCTCTCGCGCAGGATGAAATTCAGCACGCCGAAGTCACCCGACAGGATCCAGTTCCAGATCGCGCCGACGACAAGGCCGGGCATGACCCAGGAGACCAAGAAGAGGCCGCGCAGCCACGCGGCGCCGGGGAAATTGGTCCAGAAGAACAGCGCCAGCCCGAAGCCGATGACGAACTGCCCGGCGATCGAGGCGGTGACGAAGATCGCCGTGTTCGCAAGGATCGGCAACGTTTCTGGCTGCGCGAAGAGGTCGTGGTAGTTCTTGAAGCCGACGAAGGGTCGCCACAGCGTGCCGAGGCTGAACATGTCGACCTCCTGGAAGCTCATGACCACGTTGTAGAGCAGCGCCAGACCCGACAGGGCGAGCAGGAAGGTCAGGGGCACAGCAACCAGCGCGATGTCGAACCCCCGGCCGTCGATGATGCTGGAGAAGAGGCGTTTCATGACTGCTCCGCCTCCGCCTGGCCCGTTCGCATTCGCGCGAGCGGTGCCAGACCGGGAGGAAAGGGATCCAACGGCGACCGGATCGGATCCGGCAGCGCCCCGCCCCTCGACCTGCGCGAGGGACCGGTAGGCGTTGGGGTTTCGGGGGGCGGTCAACCGTCGACCGCCTTGATCTTTGCGGCCGCCTGGTCAAGCGCCTCCTGGGAGGACATCTGGCCGGTCAGGGCCGCCTGGATGGCATCCTGGATGGCCTTGGAAATCTTCGGCCATTCCGGGTGCGGGCCGCGCGGCTTGGCATATTGCAACTGTTCGACAAAGACCTTGAGCGCGGCATCCTTCTTCGGCTGGCCGGTTTCCGGAATGCTGATGTCGGAACGGGCCGGCAGCTGGCCGAAATCCTTGAACAAGCGGTTGTCCTGCGAGACGAAGTACTCGATGACCTTGAAGGCCTCGTCCGGGTGTTCCGTATTGGCGAAGATCGCCCAGTTGAAGTCGCCCATGGCCGATGAGCGTTCGGCCCCGGCCTCCGGCACCGGCAGAAGCGCCACGCCCCAGTCGAACTTCGCTTCCGCCACCATGCGATCGAGCTCCCAGGGCCCGGAGATGGCCATGGCGGCATTTCCGGAGTTGAAGGTGCCGGTCGAGTCCCACTGGCTGCGCGTCAATGTGTCGGGAGAAGCGAGCTTCTCGTCGATGATCGCCTTCCAGGTGTCGAGCGCCTTCACCGCACCGGCAGTGTTGATGTTGTCGTAGCTGGCACCGGCCATCTGCGCCCAGGGCAGGAACTGGAACGTGCCTTCCTCGTTGGCCTTGGCCGAGAAGGTGAGACCGTAGACGTTCGCGGACGGATCGGCGAGCTTGCGGGCAGTCTCGACCAGCTCGCCCCAGGTCTGCGGCGGCTTGTCGGGGTCGAGTCCCTTCGCCTCGAACATGTCCTTGTTGTAGTAAAGCGCGATGGTGTTGGTCGCCTTGGGGATACCGTAGCTCTTGCCCTCCCACATGGTGGAGGCGAGCGGACCGGGGAAGTAGTTGCCCGTCTTCACAACCTCGGACTTCGCGATCATGTCGGTCAGGTCGAGGAAGGCTCCGCGCGAGGCAAAGAGCGCGTGCTCGGGATTGTCGATGGCAATGATGTCCGGCGCCTGGCCGGTCGAATAGGCGCGCATCGCCTCGCTGACGACGTCGTCGAACTGGATCTGGCGGAACTCGACCTTGATGCCGGTGTTGAGCGCGTTGAAGTCCTTGACGAGGTTGGGCGTCGGCTGGATGTCGCGATCCAGCGCCCAGACATTGATCGTCACGTCCTCGGCTCTGGCCGAAAGACCCAGCATGGAGACGGACGCGAGCGCGATGGCGCCAAGCATTGCATATTTGCGGATACCCATGATCTCCTCCTGTTGGTTATCCCGTTCCGCCCGGCATCCTCCATGCCCGGGCAGCATGCCATTCTCAAGCCGGGTCGACGATGAATTCGCCGCCGCGGCAGGATTTGAGATGATTGAGCGCGTGCACCTGGCCGGTCATCTCCAGCGCGTCGCGATAGACCGGATCGTGCCAGCCCTCGATGTCGATGGACCCGGACCAGCCGGCGAGCCGCAGTTCGGATATGACGTCGGTCCAGTTGGTGTCGCCGAAGCCCGGCGTACGCATGAACACGAACTTCTCCTTGCCGAAGATGCCGTGCTCCCGGATGACATCCCAGCGGATCGTGGCGTCCTTGCCGTGGACGTGGAATATCTTCGGGGCCCATTTGCGGATCTGCGGCAGCGGCTCGATCAGATAGACCATCTGGTGACAGGGCTCCCATTCGAGGCCGATGTTGTCGTCCGGCGTCTCGTTGAACATCAGCTCCCAGGCATCGGGATTGTGGGCGATGTTCCAGTCGCCGGTCTGCCAGTTGCCGTCCATGGCGCAGTTCTCGAAGGCGATCTTGACGCCCTTGTCGGCCGCGCGCCTGGCAAGCTCGCTCCAGACCCTGCGGTAGCGCGGCAGGCTGTCGGTCAACGGCTTGCCGCGCAGGCGACCGGTAAAGCCGGCAATGCAGGTCGCTCCGAAGTGATGGGCATTGTCGATGCAGTCCTTCCAGCCCTGCAGGGTCTGCAGGTCGATGTCGGTTTCCTCCAGCGGGTTGCCGAACATGCCGAGCGTCGAGATGGTGATGTCGCGGTCGCCGATCGCCTCGACGCAGCGCTTGCCGAGTTCGGCGAGGTCCTGGCCGTTCGTCGTCTGCCAGAAGAAGGGCTCGAAACTTTCGAAACCCATGTCGGCGATCTGGCCGATGCGCTTGGCGGCATCGCCCTTGGTCGCGCTGACCATGGTGCCGATGCGGATGGATTTTGCCGGGTTGGTCATGGAAATTTCCCTATGCTGCAATGGTGACGCGCCTGCGGTCGCGGGCGCTGTCGATCGCGCCGAAGACCATGGCGAGGCTCTTGATGTTGTCGCTGCCGTCCGTTTCCGGGCGGTTGCCGTCGCGGATCGCCGCAACGAAGCTTTCGATCACGCTGGCGTGGCCACGGGTTTCGGTCTCGTCTTCCGCCGCGGGCACGCCGACGGGCTCGAGCGGGCGGAAGAAGCCGTCCGTTCCGGCGATGACGTTCGCCTCGAATTTCTCGGCGCCGTCCCAGAGAAGCGTGCCTTTCGTGCCGGTGATGCGCCATGCGCTTTCCCAGCTCGTCGGCCCGCCTTCGGCGCACCAGGAACCGCGATAGGTGAAAACGACGTCGTCGGAGAATTCGAAGATGGCGTTGGCGGCGGCACCGTGCCGATACCAGGAACCCGGCGGGTTGTGCTCGTGACAGTAGACGGCGAGCGGATCCTTGCCCGACATGAAGCGGGCGGCGTCAAATGTGTGGATCGCCATGTCGAGCAGCAGCACATTGTCCATCTGCTCGCGAAAGCCGCCGAAATGCGGGCCGAGGAAGAAGTCGCAATGTAAGCCCGTCAGGCGCCCGAGCGCGCCCTCCGCGATCAGACGCCGGATTCGCCGCACGCCGGCGATATAGCGCCGGTTCTGCACCACGACGTGCAGTCTGCCCGCCGCCTCGGCAAGGGCGCGCAGTTCGCGCGCTTCGTCAAGCGAAGCGGCCATCGGCTTCTCGCTCAGCACATGGCAGCCATGGGCGAGACCGCTGGCGACCACCGAACGGCGCGCCGCCGGCACGACCACATCGAAAAGAATGTCGGGTGCGGTTTGAGTGAGCACGGCCTCGAGGTCGGTGCCAATCGTCACGCCGGCGAGATCGAACTCAGATGCAAGCGCCCGGGCGGTGACGGGGTCGAGATCGACGAGCCCGACGACGGTCACATCGTCCCTGAGGCTTGGGGCATCCCGGAGCGCCCGGAGCCAACCCTTGGCCATAGCTCCGCACCCGCACAAAACGGCCTTGTACGTCAAAGAAATTCCTCCTGAAGACGAAAGCCGCAACTCCTCGATTGGCTTCCGTAAACGTTTACGATACTATGTATGGAGTTTGTTTTATGTCAATAGGGCTTATCAGGCTCCGTTTGCCGACCGTGGAGGGACGAGACGAAAATGAAGGGAATTCGCCAGCTTGCGGAGCACCTCGAAATCTCCATCGGCACGGTTTCCCGCGCGCTGAACGGCAAGCCGGACGTCAACGAGGACACCCGCAAGCGGGTGCTCGAGGCAGCGGAAGCGATGGGCTACGTCGCCAACCAGTCAGGCCGCGCGCTGCGCAAGGGCTCGACCGGCGTCATCGGCTTCATGATGCAGACCGGCCACGAGATCACCGGTCAGGGCGACACCTTCTTCATGAGCGTCTTCGACGGCGTGCAGACGGTGCTCGCCCGCCACAAGCTCGATCTTGTGGCGCTGCTCTGCTCGTCCGAGGAGGACCCGGAGGATTACCTGAAGCGCATCGTCGCCCGCGGCTTCGCCGACGGTCTGATCCTGTCGGCCACCCGCCGCCATGACCCGCGCTTCCAGCTCCTTGCCAAACGCAAGATCCCCTTCATCACGCTCGGACGCAGCCTGACGGATGTCGGCCAGCCCTGGATCGACCTCGACTTCGAGGGCATGGCGGAAACCTCCATCGAGCGGCTCGTCTCACGCGGCCACAAGCACATCGCGGTGACGCGGCCCCATGACGACATGAACCTCGGCTACGTTTTCGTCGACCGCTGCCGCGAGGTGCTCGCCCGTCATGGCCTCCGCCTTGCCGACGATCACGTCTTCCGCTCCACGCCGAACGAGGCGGGCGGCTACCAGATCGCTCGCGATCTCCTTGCCTGCCAGCAACGCCCGACCGCAATCCTGCTCGTCAACGAAGCCATCGCGACGGGCCTCTATCGCGGGCTCAACGAGGCCGGGGTGATCCCCGGCCGCGACCTTGCGGTAATCGGACGGCAGAGCCCGCATTCGCACTTCCTCTCGCCGCGGCTGACCAGCTACAGCCTGTCGCTTCGGGATCTTGGCATCGCGCTGGCCGAAATGCTGCTGGGGACGATGCCGGCCTATGCCGGCGTCTATGCAGAACGCCCCGGCCGTCGACTATGGCCGATGACGCTGGTGGAAGGGGAAAGCGAAGGCCCGGGGCCCCGCCTCACCTGACGGGGTTGCGATGCGCTGCGGTCAAAAAGGGCTGGACTGGAGGCCGCACTTTTGGCCAACATTGGAACGTCGGGCCGTTCTCGCGCTCGACGTTGGCCGCCGCTGGCAGAAGACGAAGGAGCCTGGAATGGACGACAATCGCCATGAAGCAATCAGCCGCCTTGCCTACGACAAATGGGAGAATGCCGGAAGGCCCGTCGGCGAGCACGAGCGGCATTGGCACGAGGCCGAAGAGGAACTGAATGCCGGTTCGAAACCGACCAGGCAGACACGGCGGACCGTAGCAACCGGACGGAAGAAAAAGCCAGCCGCCCCGGCCCGGACGAGCCGCAACGCCGCCGGCAAATAGCCCCCACAGGCTGGAACGCGGCCGCCTGCGGGCGGCCGCCCTTCGCAGATCCGGCCATTTACGGGACCTGCGCAGCACCGGGCGGTAAAAACCATGCCGGTGGCAATCTTGCCAGGCCCGATCCGGGCCAGGCGCAAGCCGGGATTTGGCAGGGCTACCGATACCCGCCACGGCCGCGCTCCAGTCGCGGGCCGACAACAACGCAGGACCAGCGTCTCGGCGCGTTCGGTCGATCCGGGGCGCCGCGGCCCGCCAGCGCCTATGCCATGGCGGCCGTCGTCGAGAGCAGGTTGCGCACCGCCGCTACCAGCCAATTGAGCGGCCGGTCGTCGCGGTAGGTCGGAACGGCGCTACGCACGCGGCTGTACAGGGTGGCCGTGGCAGCCGCCCTGCCGCCGGCGCCGGGCTGCATGTCGTAGGCCTGGACCGCGCTCAGCACCTCGATGGCCAGGATCGTCTCCAGGTTGGCGATGATCGACAAGGCCTTGTCCGCGGCCGGGGTGGCGTGGGTGAGGATGTCCTCCTGCAGCGCCGAGGTGATGCCGCCGTCGAGGCTTGCCGGGGCGGCAAGCCGGCGATTTTCCGCGGCAAGTGCGCTGGCCGTGTACTGGATGATCATGAAGCCGGAGCAGACGCCGCTGCCCTCCGCGAGAAACGCCGGCAAGTTGCTGACGAGCGGATTGACGAGACGGTCGACGCGGCGTTCCGAGATGGCCGCGAGTTCGGCGGCCGCGGTGGCAAGGCCATCCATGGCAAGACCGAGCGCAGCACCGACGGCGTGCGCCTGTGAATGAACCTCCGGCGACGACGGCGTACCAGCGACGACGGGGTTGTCGGTCACGCTCGCGAGTTCCCGGTTCACCACCTCGGCGATCTGCGCGACGCTGTCGCGAACCGCACCGTGAACCTGCGGCACGGCGCGCAGGCTGAGCGGATCCTGCGTGCGCGATCCGGCCGACTGCGCCAGAAGCGGGCTTCCGGCCAACAGGCGGCGCAGATTGTCGCCGACCGTCCGCAGGCCGGGCGAGGTGCGCAGCGCCAGCGGCGCGGCCGCAAACGGGTCCGCCTGCGCGCCGAGATTTTCATAGCTCATCGCCGCGGCGGCGTCGGCCCAGTCGAGGAGATGAGTGGTCCGGGCGAGCGCGAGGCTGGCAAGGCCCGTGGCGCAGGGCGTGCCGTTGACAAGACTCAGCCCCTCCTTGGCCTCGAGCACCAGCGGCGCCCGTCCGAGTTTTGCCATGGCCTGCCGGCCGGAGACGGTCTCGCCGGCGTGGCGGGCCTCCCCTTCCCCGATCAGCACCAGGCCGATGGCTGCCGCATGGGTCAGATAGCCGACCGAACCCTTCGACGGAATGACCGGCAGGATCCCGGCATTGAGCAGCGCCAGCAGTGTCTCGACCGTTTCGACCCGCACGCCGGAATAGCCATGGGCGAAATTGGCAATCTGTGCGGCCATCACCGCGCGCGTCTCTTCCTGTCCGAGGGGGTCGCCGACGCCGCAGGAATGGCTGAGCAGGATGTTGCGCGACAGCGCCCGCTGCTCGGGGATGTCGACAATCACGTCGCAGAGCGCGCCAACGCCGGTGTTGATGCCGTAGCCGCGCACGCGCCGCTCCACGAGAGCGTCGACGACGGCGCGCGCATCAGCGATGCGCTTCCACGCTGCGTCCGACAGGGACAGCGCCGCGCCGTTGGCGACAGCAGCGATCTCCGGCCATGTCAGGAGACGGTCGAGGACCACCGCGTCAGGCATGATGGTCTACTCCTGCGCCGGCACGGCGCTGCACGAAGCGCGCCACGTAGTCGTTGGCGGGGCTGTTGAGGATTTCGCCCGGGGTGCCGACCTGCACAAGCTTGCCGTCCTTGAGGATGGCGATCTGCGCGCCGATGCGCAGGGCCTCGTCGAGGTCGTGGGTGATGAAGACGATCGTCTTGTGCAGGTTCGTCTCGAGCTGCAGCAGTTGGTCCTGCATGTCGGCGCGGATCAGCGGATCAAGCGCGGAAAACGCCTCGTCCATGAGGATGACGTCCGTATCGGCGGCGAGCGCCCGGGCGAGGCCGACGCGCTGCTTCATCCCGCCGGACAATTGGTGCGGGAACTTGTTCTCGTAGCCGGCAAGCCCGACGGTCTCGATCCACTTCATCCCGATCGGTCGAGCTTCCACCTTGTTGAGCCCGCGCACGCGCTGACCGTAGACGACGTTCTGCAACACGGTGCGGTGCGGCATCAGCCCGAAATTCTGGAACACCATGCTGACGCGCCGGTTGCGGAATTCGCGCAGGTCCTTGGCGTTGAGATCCAGTACGTTGCTGCCGTCGACAACGATTTCGCCGCTCGTCGGCTCGATCAGGCGGTTGATGTGCCGCACCAGCGTCGACTTGCCCGAGCCGGACAGGCCCATGATGACGAAGATGCGGCCGCCGGCGATGTCGAGGCTGACGTTATCGAGGCCGACGCTGCAGCCGGTCTTGGCCAAGACCTCGCTCTTGTCGGCCCCCTGCTGGGTCATCGCCAGCGCCGCCTTCCAGTTGTTGCCGAAAATCTTCGAGACGTTGCGGATCTTGATGTCAGTCATTGCCGATTTCCCTCCGGCTGGATCGGCCGAACCCCTGCGTGATGCGATCGAGCACGATCGCGAGAATGACGATACCGAGGCCCGCCTCCAGCCCCTTGCCGACGTCGAGCGTCTGGATGCCGTTCAGCACCTGCTCGCCGAGGCCGCGCGCGCCGATCATCGAGGCGACGACAACCATCGAGAGGGCCATCATGATCGTCTGGTTCAGGCCGGCCATGATCGTTGGCGTTGCGAGCGGCAGTTCGACACCGAAAAGGATCTGCGACGGGCTGCCGCCGAAGGCCGTCGCCGCCTCCACCACTTCACCGTCGACCTGACGGATGCCGAGGTCGGTGAGGCGGATCAACGGCGGCACGGCGTAGATGATCGTGGCGAGTACCGCCGGCACCTTGCCGAGGCCGAACAACATGATCGCCGGGATCAGATAGACGAAGCTCGGCATAGTCTGCATCACGTCGAGCACAGGCAGGGTGATGCGCCGCATCAACTCGCTTTTCGCAAGCCAGATGCCCATCGGCACGCCGATGACAACGGAAATCAGGCTGGCGATCAGCATCAGCGCCAGCGTCTGCATCGTCAGGTCCCAGAGGCCGAGCGCGCCGACGACGAACAGCATGATGCCGACGGTGACGACGAGCGAAACCTTTCGCACGGCGAACCAGGCAAGCGCGAGAAAAATGATGAAGACGACCCACCACGGCAGGCCGCGCAGGGCCCACTCCACGAGGAGAATTGCCTGGAGGATCGCCTGCGAGATCGCCTTGAAGACGAAGCCGTAGTTCACCACCAGCGACTGCACGAAGTCGTTGATTGGTCCCCGGATGGAAATGTGAAAAGCTTCAGGAAACATCGATGACATCCTCGCGCGCCCCCCAACGGGCGGCGCCCCTGGCCTGACGGGTGAAGGCTGCGCGGCGAAATGGGACGCGCAGCCCTGGGCGTTACTGCTGCACGGCCGCTTCGATGCGCGCCTTGGCCTCCGGGGACACCCAGCCGCCCCAGACGTCGGCCTTGGTCTCAAGGAAATGCTTGGCGGCCGCGACGGCGTCGACCTGCTGGTCCGTCATGTAGGCCAGGCTGGCATTGACCTCTTCCAGCGGGAAGGTCGCCTTCTCCAGGATTTCCATGATTTCCGGGGCTTCGCCGGCAAAGGTGCTGTTGACGCCGTAGGCCACTTCAACCGACGGGAAAGCGCAGCCGGCGTCACGCTTGCCGCTGGAGCTTGTCAGTTCCTTCCAGCAGTCATCGCTGTAGGCCGGCTCCTCCAGCTTGACGAGCTTGTATTTGCCCATCACCGCGGTCGGGCTCCAGTAGTAGAACAGCATGGGCTCACCCTGGAGATAGGCGGCGCTGATCGCCGCGTCGAGCGCGGTGCCGGTGCCCGGGCGGAAGTTCACGTAGCTGTCGCCGAGCTTGTAGGCCTCGAGCTTGGCCGTGTTGACGCCTTCGCAGGTCCAGCCCGACGGGCAGTTGAGGAAGCGGCCCTTGGATGGCTCTTCCGGATCCTGGAACAGTTCGACGATCTTCGGATCGGAGAGCTGCTCGACGCTCTTCAGGTCCGGCGCCTTCGCCTCGATTCCCTTTTCCGCGTCGCCCTTGACCAGGTATTCCGGCACGAACCATCCCTCCGAGGCACCGACGAAGGTCTTGCCGACCGACGTCACCTGGCCTGCGGCAGCGGCCTTGTTCCAGACGTCCGAGCGTCCGATCCACTCTTCGGCAAAGATCTGCACGTCGTTGTTGGCGGTCGCCTGTTCCAGCGTCACCGAATTGCCGGGGATGGAGTCGACCTTGCAGTCATAGCCATTGGCAAGGATCGCCTTCATGACCTCGGTGATGAAGGCGCCGCTCTCCCAGTCGATTCCGGCGAAAGTGACGGTCTTGCCGTCGCCGCAGTAGGAGGCATGCGCGGTCGCCGTCGAACCGACGAAGACAACGGCGGCGGCAAGAAGCATGGATTTCAGCTTGGCGTTCGGCATTTCAGTTCCCCTTTTGATGTTGCAACGATGAAGCCAGAGACGGATTGACGCGGCCGACCAGACCGCGGGCCGCAGGACTACCTGCGTAGTTCACTATACAACTTTGTTACCTTGTAAGACTGATTGGATGGCCGCCCGCGCCTTGGGACGACCTTGCATGTCGTGCCCCGACCCGCTGGCAGGAATTGAGGGACGATATTGTCGGTACGCGCAAACAACCCTACACCGGCTGAAAATTCGCTGATGTCCACCCGCATTCGAAATATCACCCTTCTCGAGGCCAGAGCCTGTCCGTCGGCGATGCCCCCAGGCAGCGTGGGAAACACCCCTCATTAAGTTGTATATGGAAGATTGCAGTTTTTTGACAGACAAGCAAGTGGCGGAAATCAAAATCTGCGGCTACGGTGGGCGAACAAAACTTGCAAGCAGCGCCGGCCATGTGCGGAGGAGCGAACGCATTGGAAAGCATTGAGACCGACCTTCCAGAAAAGGACGCTGGCGAGCGCAGTGCGCCGATCTATGAGCGGATGAAGGCCCAGATCCGGCTGAAGATCGAAACCGGCGAATGGCCGGTCAACCATCGTGTTCCGTCCGAGAACGAGCTGGTGGAGACGCTCGGCGTGAGCCGCATGACGGCGAACCGGGCCCTGAGGGAACTGGCCCACGAGGGCGTGATCACCCGCGTGCAGGGCAAGGGCTCGTTCGTGGCGCCCAAGAAGCGCAGCGCGCCGGCTTTCGGTGTGCGCAACATCGCCGACGAGATTCTGGAGCGCGGTTCGATACACCGAACCAAGCTCATCCTCGCCCAGAGCGAGACCTGCGGTCCTGAGCTTGCGGCCGCGCTGGAACTCGACGTCGGCGCGCAGTCCTTCCATTCCGTCATCGTGCATCACGAGGACGACGTGCCTATCCAGCTCGAGGACCGTTTCGTCAATTCCGGCGTGGCGCCGCACTACCTGGAGCAGGATTTCGCCGCAACGACGCCCAACGCCTATCTCACGAGCATCGCGCCGATTGCCAGAACGGAGCAGTTCATCGAGGCGGTTCTGCCGCAACCCTGGGAGTGCAAAGTGCTGGCGATCGCCCGAACCGACCCCTGCATCCTCATCCGCCGGCGCACGTGGTCACAGGATCGGGTGGTCACCTCGGTGCGATTGCTCTATCCCGGATCGCGTTACCGCCTGCAAAGCAACTTCTGACGGCAGGAGCGGCACGGCTGAGCCGTAGCCTCGCCGAGGGCATCACCGCCTACTTGCGCAACTGCACCTTGGGCACCGTCATCCGGATTTCGAAGCCTTGGCTTGTGAAGCCCCGTTCAAATCGGCCGCCGAGCGCTGCTATGGTCGCACGCGCCAGGCGGCTCCCGAACCCCTCGCGGGATCCATCACCCGAACGCAAGCCTGCCCCGACTTCCCGCCAGATGACGCAGATGTCGTCGCCGAGGTCTGCGCAGTCGACAAGCACCTGTCCGGCAGGGTTCGCCAAGGCGCCGTACTTCACTGCATTCGTTGCGAACTCGTGGAAGAGCAAGGCGATGTTGGTGACGGCGTTGCGCCCCAGCGGAAAATCAGGCCCCGCCACGACGATCTGCTGCTCGGATGCCTCCTCGCGCCGATAGGGTTCAGCCACCTCGGCGATCAGCGCATGCAGCGACGCGATCCGGTGCGAATCGACCGTGTCGACTGCAAGCGTCAGCGAATGTGCCCGGGCCAGCGCCAGAAACTTGCCCTGAAGGTCGGACACCAGACCCTGCACCGACGTGGCGCCACGGGCACAGACATTGACCAGACCTCCGGCCAGCGCGAACAGGTTCTTTATCCGGTGGTCCATTTCGTGCAGCAGCAGATCCTTTTGCTCTTCGGCGCGCCGCCGTTCCGAAATGTCCCGCGCAATCTTGGAGGCCCCGACGACCGTTCCGTTCGGACCGAAGATCGGCGACACCGACAGGGAGATGTCGACGAGGCTGCCGTCCTTTCTCTGCCGGACCGTCTCGTAGTGTTCGATTCGCTTGCCGCACCGGATGCGAGAGAGGATCGTCGGCTCCTCGTCCTGCCGGTCGGCGGGAATGAGGATTGTGACCGGTTGCCCGAGGACCTCGTCCTCGCGGTAGCCGAAGATGCGCTGGGCACCCCTGTTCCAGCTGGTGATGATGCCGTTTATGTCCTTGGACAGGATCGCATCGTCGGAGGATTCGACGATCGCCGCCAGTCGCTGGCTGGCAAGTTCGGCGACCTTGCGCTCGCTGATGTCCACCAGCATGTTGACCGCACCGGTCAGTCCTCCGTCCTCGCCGAACAGGGGAGCAGGGTAGGCGAGAAACGGCACGCGCGTGCCGTCGGGACGTTCGGCCACCGCCTCCTCGCCATTGAGGGCCCTTCCTCCCTTCAGGGCGATGGCCATCGGGCACTGATCGTGCGGAAGCGGCGACCCATCCGGCCGGTAGAGCCTCCACGAGCCACAGAACTCGCCCTGCCCGATCT
This sequence comes from Mycoplana sp. ABR4_002, assembly GCF_056159645.1. Classification (NCBI taxonomy): domain Bacteria; kingdom Pseudomonadati; phylum Pseudomonadota; class Alphaproteobacteria; order Hyphomicrobiales; family Rhizobiaceae; genus Mycoplana; species Mycoplana sp. ABR4_002. Next base: position 140,658 of record NZ_JBSWVO010000002.1, on the reverse strand, counting down.
CCGGGCGCACGCCCCACATTTTGACGGCGGCCTCGTTGAAAAACGTGATCCGACCGGCGGCATCGGTGGTGTAGACGGCGGCGGGTAGCGCCTGGAGAAGGCGCGAGAAAAAGGGGGCCCCGGCGCCAGGAGTACCTGAAGGCGGGTGTCGCAACGCGCTGTCGCGAAAGACGTTCACCGCGCCGATGATCCCCCCACCCTGATCTCTCAGAGGCTCGATGTTCACCAACGCCATAACCCGGCTTCCGTCCGGGCGCTCGACCTGGATGTACTGATCGCGCATGCCCTGGCCGGTCGCCAGGGCCACGGCCATGGGGCACTCCGCATGAGGGATGTGAGCGCCGTCCAGGCCAAGCAGCCGATAGGAACCGCAGAACCGCTCCTCGGGCTCTCCCAGTCGCGGCTCCCGGCCCCAGAGTTCCGCAGCCGCGCGGTTGTAGCGGAGGATCAGGCCATCCGCGTCGCACACGTACAGGCCGATCGGCAGGCTCTCCAGCAGGAAACCGTCGTCGAGCAAGCTCGACAACGGCGAAGTGGCACCATCATCAGAGAAAAATGTTTCGAGCAATGGCATTACTTCCTCCGGCAACGGCCATTTCCGGCCGCTGCAACCGCATGTCCCCGCATCCAAACGACAGCAGCGTCACGCTATCACAGGCACGGCGAGATCAACAGGCAAAAGGAGAGCGATCGGCGGTGGCACTCCCTGGTTGAACCCAGCGGGAAAGCGCCCCCCAATAACCGAGGAGGAAGTTCCGCGTCAGGCCGGCACCACGAGACCGACGAGCACGAAGCCCATGGCGGCCAAAAGGATAACCGAGACGGTGGCGACCAGCATGACCTTGCCCCCCGCATGCAGGAAAGCGCGGAGATTGACGGACAGTCCCAGCGCGGCCATCGCGAGGGTCGTCAGGATGCTGGCCAGCGAAGCCATGACGTCGGCCTGCGATGCGGTCACCAGGCCGCAAGAATTCAGCGTCGCCATGACGAAGAAGCCGAGGATGAACCACGGCACCGCCGGCCGCTTCTCCCTGGCCGCAGCCTTGGTGCCGCTCATCTTCATCGCGACACCGAGCAGGAACACCACCGGTCCGAGCATCAAGACGCGGATGAGCTTGACCAGTGTGCCGATCTGGACACTGAGCGCGCCGACCGGCGCGGTCGCCGCGAGAACCTGTGGAACGGCATAGACCGTGATGCCGGCGACAACGCCGTATTGCGGCAGGGTCAGGCCCAGGTGGTGGTAGAACAGCGGCAGAAACAGTACGGCCAGGACGCCAAGGCCTGCGGTGAAGGCAAGAGCGGCCGTGACGTCCTCGGCTTCCGCCTCGATCACCGGGGCTACCGCGACGATGGCCGAGTTGCCGCAGATCGAATTGCCGCAGGCGATCAGCACCGCCAGCTTCGAGGACAAACCGAACACCCGCCCGATCGCATAGGTCAGCCCGATCGAAACGAACACGATCGCGGCAACGCCGGCGACCAGTTCCGCGCCCGCGCTGCGGACGGCGGAATAGCTGACCGAAGCGCCGAGCAGAACGATGGCAATCTCGAGAAGTCCCTTGGCGCTCAGCTCGATGCCCGGCCGGAAGCGAAGGCTGGCGGGCCGCCAGGTTGCCACGGCGGTGCCGATTGCAATCGCGAGCACGATGCTTTCGACCCAGCGGGCACCGAACAGGAGGACCTCGGCCGCCTCGATCGCCGCGGCCAGCGCGGCGACCCCGCCGCAGAGCAGCAGACCCGGGATATAGGAGAGGAAACGGTGAGGGATAGACACGGGTGATCGCCATCGGCATGAATGATGGCGGGAATGTCTCACCTGCAACAGTGAACATCCATCGAATAATATTCCACACTTCGTTCATGAAACCAGAATGATTCTCTCATGACCTTCGAACAGCTTGCTATCTTCGTCGCCGTCGCGGAACGCGAACATCTCACCCAGGCGGCCGAGGCAATTCACCTGACGCCGTCGGCGGTTAGCGCCGCGATCAAGAATCTCGAAGGTTACTACGGCGTGGAGCTGTTCCACCGCGTCGGGCGGCGGATCGAACTGACGCAGACCGGCAGGACGTTTCTCGTGGAGGCAAAGGCGATGCTGGCAAGGGTGCGCGCCGCGGAACTGATGCTGTCCGAACTCGGCGGCCTGCAGCGCGGCAATCTCGGCGTGGGCGCAAGCCAGACCATCGCCAGCTACTGGCTGCCTCCGGTGCTCGTCGGGTTTCGCCGCGACTATCCCGGCGTCCATATCGATCTGGCCATCGGCAACACCCGTACCGTCGCCGAGGCCGTGCTTAACGGCGAGGCCGAGTTGGGCTTCGTCGAGGGCGAGATCGACGCGCCGGCGCTCTCCTCCCGGGTGGTCGCCGAGGACGCCCTCGCGGTCGTCGTGGGTGCTGGTCATCCCTGGGCCAAGGCATCCGCGCTCGGCATCGAGGAGCTGGTGCGCGGCAGCCCCTGGATCATGCGTGAGGAGGGCTCGGGAACGCGCTCCGAGTTCGAGAGCGCGCTCAAGAAGGCGGGCGGATCGCCGGCAGAACTGAATATCGCGCTGGCGCTCCCCTCGAACGAGGCGGTGCTGTCGGCCGTCCGCGTCGGCACGTGCGCCGCAGCGCTCTCGCATGCTGCCGCCGGGATCTATCTTCAGGAGGGCATCTTGGTGCAGGTGCCGTTCGACCTGCCGAAGCGGGAGTTTCGCCTGCTGCGCCACAAGGAACGACACGCGAGCAAGGCCTCGATGGCGCTCGAGCGCGCCTGTCGCGATTGGATGGGTTTTCCGCGCGCTTGAGGCGTCCAGGGGATGCCGGCGAAGAACTGACCGCCCGACCGTGGTTGGCAGGACAACGCGAGCCCGGCACGACCCTATGGCAGTTCCAAACTTCGGGCATGACGTAGCGTGCCTAACGGCCGACGTTTTACGCCATGCCGATCCCGCTCGCCGTCAGACTGGAAATGGCGCGACGAGCCTCACGTCCGTCCGCGTTCTGCGACTAACGGAGAATATACCAAAGGTTTCGGAAGCGTTACTTGTTGAGTCTGGCCATTCCTGTGGAGGGGGATGGGTGGGAACAGCGGCGCGGATGGCGCCGGTTGAGGAAAGGGAGGAGCACACGTGGCGGACAAATCTTCGTCTAATGCCTATTGGGCAGCCAACATTCGAATAATCTACATATGCCTGGCGATCTGGGCACTCGTTTCCTACGGGTTCGGCATCCTGCTGCGTCCGGCGCTTTCGGGCATCGCGGTCGGCGGGACCGACCTGGGCTTCTGGTTTGCCCAGCAGGGTTCGATCATCGTCTTCATTGCGCTGATCTTCTTCTACGCGGCCTACATGAACAGGCTCGACCGCGAATTCGGCGTCGACGAGCAGTAAGAGGGACAGGGCAATGGATCAGTACACGCTCAATCTGCTGATCGTAGGCGCGTCCTTCGCGCTCTACATCGGCATTGCAATCTGGAGCCGTGCCGGCTCGACCGCGGAGTTCTACGCGGCCAACCGCGGCATCCATCCGGTGATGAACGGCATGGCGACCGCGGCCGACTGGATGTCGGCAGCCTCCTTCATCTCCATGGCCGGCCTCATTGCCGGCGTCGGCTACGTCAACTCCACCTACCTGATGGGATGGACCGGCGGCTACGTGCTGCTGGCGCTGCTCCTTGCGCCGTACCTGCGCAAGTTCGGCAAGTACACGGTCCCGCAGTTCATCGGCGACCGCTTCTACAGCCAGGGCGCACGCCTGGTCGCCGTCGTCTGCCTGATCATCATTTCGGTGACCTACGTCATCGGCCAGATGACGGGCGCGGGCGTCGCCTTTTCGCGCTTCCTGGAGGTCGAGGTATCGACCGGTCTTTGGATCGCATCGGCGGTCGTGTTCGTCTATGCGGTTCTCGGCGGCATGAAGGGCATCACCTACACCCAGGTTGCCCAGTATGTCGTCCTGATCGTCGCCTATACGATCCCGGCGATCTTCATCTCGATGCAGCTGACGGGCGTCGCACTGCCGTGGATGGGGCTGTTCTCGACCCATACGGAGTCGGGCCTGCCGCTCTTGCAGAAACTCGACCAGGTCGTCACCGACCTTGGCTTCAACGCCTATACCGGCCAGGGCTCCATGCTCAACATGACCCTGTTCACCTTGTCGCTGATGATCGGCACGGCGGGCCTGCCGCACGTGATCATCCGCTTCTTCACGGTTCCGAAGGTTTCGGACGCGCGCTGGTCGGCCGGCTGGGCGCTGGTGTTCATCGCGTTGCTTTACCTCACGGCACCGGCGGTTGGCGCCATGGCACGCCTCAACATCATCGACACGATCTTCCCCGGCGGCCCGCAGGCCGAGGCGGTTCGCTACGACGACCGTCCGGAATGGATGCGCACCTGGGAAGTCACCGGCCTTTTGAAGTACGACGACAAGAACGGCGACGGCCGCATCCAGTACTACAATGACGCCGCACCAGCCTTTGCCGAAACCGCGGCCGAGCGCGGCTGGAAGGGCAACGAGCTGACGATCAACAACGACATCCTCGTGCTCGCCAATCCGGAAATCGCACAGCTTCCGGGCTGGGTCATCGGCCTGATCGCCGCCGGCGGTCTGGCTGCGGCGCTGTCGACCGCGGCGGGCCTGCTGCTCGCGATCTCGTCCGCAATCAGCCATGACCTGATCAAGGACTGGTTGAAGCCCGGCATCTCGGAGGCGGGCGAACTGATGGCCGCTCGCATCGCGATGGCCGGCGCCATTCTGGTGGCCACGCTGCTGGGCCTCAATCCGCCCGGCTTTGCGGCCCAGACGGTGGCGCTCGCCTTTGGTCTGGCGGCAGCCAGCATCTTCCCGGCGCTGATGATGGGCATCTTCTCGAAGCGCATCAACTCGCTCGGCGCGACGATCGGCATGCTGGTCGGCCTCACGGTCACCTGCCTGTACCTGTTCACCTACCTGGGCTGGTTCTTCATCCCGGGCACGAACATGCTTGAAAACGTGCCGGCGAACTACCTGTTCGGCATCCCGCCGACGGCGTTCGGCCCGATTGGCGCACTGTTGAACTTCGGCGTCGCCTATGCTGTCTCGATGATCAGCCAGGCTCCGCCGCAGCACGTGCAGGATCTGGTCGACTCGGTCCGTGTTCCGCGCGGTGCGGGCGCAGCGACGAGCCACTGATCAGCGAAACCGGAACGGCGGGCGGCTTCGGCCGCCCGCCTTCTTCCTTTCCAGGAAGACCAAAACCGGCGATGCGGGGGTATCATGTCGAGCAAGGCCCTGGACATAAGACGGTTCCTCGAGACCGTTCATCCCTATGACAGCCTGCCGCGGGAGGAGCTGGATCGCGTCGGCGGGGCATTCAGCAAGCGGGCATTCGCTGCCGGCAGCGAAATCTATCGATGCGGCGAACCACTTCCCGGCCTGTTCCTCGTGATGGAGGGCAAGGTGGAGGTGCGCGACAGGTCCGGCACCGTCGTGTCGCAACTGCTGCCGCGCAACTCGCTCGGCGAGCGCGGACTGATGATCGACGACCGCGCCGTCACCAGCGCCTATGCGTTGCAGGATTCCATTCTACTGATGCTGCCGAAGGCCGAGTTCAAACGGCTGATGGCAGAGCATGCCGTCTACAGCCGCTTCTTCACCCGAGGGCGCGAGGGCAGCCTGCGCCGCAACGACATCACAGTGCGGAAAGTGAAGGACCTGATGTCGGTGCCGCCGCGGTTTTGCGCCCCCTCCGACAGCGTGCTGCAAGTGGCGCAAACCATGCGGACGCTGAATGTTTCAAGCCTTGCGGTGGTCGATGAGGACAAGCTTGTCGGCATCGTGACAACGCAGGACCTGGCGGCGCGGGTCGTGGCTGAGGCGCTGGATCCGACCGTGACCGCAGTATCGGCGATCATGACGCGAAAGCCGGTGCGCCTGCAGCAGGACGCGCTCGGCTCCGACGTGCTCAGCCTGATGCTCGAGCGAAACATCGGTCACCTGCCGATCGTCGCCGGCAAGCGCCTCGTCGGCATGATCACCCAGACCGACATTACCCGGTTCCAGGCCCTGTCCTCGGCGTTCCTCGTCCGGGACATCTCGTCGGCTGATTCGGTCAGCCAACTTCAGCAGCATGTCTCGCGCGTGCCGCAACTGCTCGTCCAGCTCGTCGGCGGGAACACGCCGCACGAAACCGTGACAAGGCTCGTCACCGACGTGACGGACGCCGTGACGCGGCGACTGATCACACTTGCCGAGCAGGAACTGGGGCCGCCGCCAGTCCCCTATGTCTGGCTCGCGTGTGGCAGCCAGGGACGGCAGGAACAAACCGGCGTCAGCGACCAGGACAACTGCATATTCATCGATGACGGCTTCGTCGAAGCCCACAGGCCGTGGTACGTAAAGCTCGCGCGCTTTGTCAGCGACAGCCTGGACGCGTGCGGATATTTCTTCTGCCCCGGCGACATGATGGCCACCAATCAGCGCTGGTGCCAGCCGGTGCGCGTATGGCGGGACTATTTCCGCCAGTGGATCCAGACTCCGGACCCGATGGCCCAGATGCTTGCCAGCGTGATGTTCGACCTTCGGCCCATCGCCGGGAAGGCGTCGCTCTTCCACGGCATCCAGGCCGAGACCCTGGAGGAGGCCAGCAGGAACTCGATCTTCGTGGCGCACATGGTCAGCAACTCGCTGAAGCACGCGCCGCCGCTCGGACTTCTGCGCGGCTTTGCCACGATCCGCAGCGGCGAACATCGCAACCAGATCGACATGAAGCACAGCGGCGTCGTCCCAATCGTGGATCTGGGGCGGGTCTATGCGATGATGGCGCGCCTCACGCCGGTCAACACCCGCGCGCGTCTCCTGGGCGCCGAGGAAAGAGGGGTGATCTCCGAGGCGGGCGCGCGCGATCTGATCGCCGCCTACGACCTGATCGCCGAACTGAGGCTGCGCAACCAGGCATCCCAGATCAAGGCTGGCCGGCAGCCGGACAACCACCTGGCACCCTATGATCTCGGGGACCTGGAGCGCTCCCACCTGCGGGACGCGTTCGTTGTCGTCCGCACGATGCAATCGGCGCTCGCCAATTCTGGCAGCGCGCCGCGATAGAGGAAATGTGCATGTTGTTCGAGTTGATGGCAGCCCTGGTTGCCGGCGTCGCCCTGGCGGGCGTGATGATGTTCGTTCGCTGGCTCAGCCGCGGCCGGCTGCCGAGCTGGATCATCCCGGCGGCCGCAGGACTTGGCGTGCTGTCCTATGCAATCTGGAGCGAGTACAGCTGGTTCGAGCGCGCCACCAACGTCCTGCCGCCCGAAACGGTCGTAACGTGGAAGAACGAATCGCGCGCGGTGTGGCGGCCCTGGTCCTATTTTGCGCCCGTCGTGAACCGGTTCACCGCCGTCGATCTCGGCCATGCCCAGCGACACCCGGACCACCCCGGGCAGGTCATGGTCGACCTCATGCTTTCCGCCCGCTGGCAGACGCCGGTTCGCATCAAGGTCGTGTTCGATTGCAACAGCAATCGCCGCGGGGACCTGGTGGGCGACAAGGTATCGGTGGCCGACGACGGGACGATCGTCGGCGCAGACTGGATCGAGGTACCGGGCGACGACCCCGCCTTGAGGGCCGCGTGCCGCCCGAGTTGAGGAGGCGATTTCCGTGCAGTTGGGTCTACGAAGCCGCGTTCTGCTTTTCTTTTGCGCCGTCGCAGCCGGCGCGATGGCGGCACTCGGGCTCGGCTTGTGGGTCGCCTACCACCGGGCCGACGGTCCGGAGGTGCTAGACGCCCTCCTCCAGGTCTCGATTGTGGCCTGCGCCGGGATCTTCGCCATCGTCGCCTGGATCTGGTTCCTGTTCGACCATCGCATCGTCCGTCCGATCGAAGCGCTCGCCTCGGCGATGCGGGCCCGCACGCATGCGAAGGTGGAGCAGGAGATCGACGAGCGCGACACCCGCTATCTCGGCGACATCGCCGCGGCCGCCTCGACGGCAACCACGGCCTTGAGCCAGACCAGGAACGCGCTGGCCGAGACGGTGGCGCGCGAGACCGCGCGGCTGACCGCCGACAACGGCAAGCTGGAGCAGTTGCTGGCCGACGTCGCGCCGGCGGTGCTGTTGTGCACCATTCGCCACCACCTCGTGTTCTACAATCCCTCCGGCAGGGACATGCTGTCGACCGGCGAGACCCCGCTCTGCCTGGGCCGCAACCTGTTCGACTATCTGAGCGACGGCGCGATCCGGTCGGCGCACCAGCGCCTGCTCGACATGGGAGAGCCGGACGCGATCCAGGAGTTTGTCTGCACCAATTCACGACGCAGGCGCCTTGCCGGTCGCATGCGGCTGACGGGCGGAAGCGCCCACGATTACGGCGGCTACGTCCTGACGCTGCGGGATGTGACCGAACAGATCACGGCCTATGCGAGGCGCGACACCCTGCTCAGCGATATCCTGACGACGATCCGTCCCTGCGTCGCGACCCTGAAGGAGCAGGCCAACGGTCTTGAAGATGCGACCGGCAAGGGCGCGGGAACCGCGTTCAGGCGTGAGGTCCTGCAGCTCGATCGCGCCGTGCAAGCGCTCGAGCCACGCGTCCGGGCCTGCCAGTCCGACGGCTGGTCCATGACTTGGGTGGACGCAAGCGAACTGGCGCACCATTTGCAACGCGACCTGCCGGCGACACGTATCAACGTCAGTCTCGCGGTCGAACCCGTGTCGCTCTATTGCAATGCGTTCGACATCGCCTCGGTTTTCGCCCACCTTGCCCAACGGATCGCGCAGAGCCAAAGCCGGCGAGAATTCGCCCTTGCCATCCGGGCCAGCGGGGAGGAAGGCCTGATTCGCCTGGGATGGTACGATGGCGATGTTCCGGACGAGTTGCTGCGGCGATGGCTGGAGGAACATCTCGATGACTGTGACCTGACGCCCGACGCCATTCTTCGTACCCATCAGTCGAAGCTCGTGTACGAAAACGCAGGCGGCAATCCGTCCTTGAGCATCCGCCTTCCAAAAGCGCAGCGGGTGCCGCCCGTTCGGCTCCAAATGCCCCGCACCGTTACCTACGACTTCGAGCTGCTGTCCCTGCCGCGATACGACAAGATAGCGGACGCGCGCCTTGAGGATCTGGCTTACGTCGTCTTCGACACGGAAACGACCGGCCTGTTGCCGGACCAGGGCGACGAGATGGTGCAGATCGGCGCTGTCCGGATCGTCAATGGAAAGCGGGTGGAGGGCGAAACGTTCGAGACCCTGGTCAATCCCGGGCGGCGCATTCCGCCGGCTTCAAGCGCCGTCCATCGGGTCACCGATGCGATGGTGGCAGATGCGCCGGGCGTCAGCGACGTCGTCCGGCGGTTCCACAGATTTTGCGAGGGGGCCGTGCTGGTCGCCCACAACGCGCCTTTCGACCTGGAATTTCTCTACCGCAGGGAAAGCGAGCTCGGCATCAGCTTCGCCAATCCGGTGCTCGACACGGTCCTGCTCTCCGCCGTCGCCTTCGGGCGGCAGGAGACGCACACGCTGGACGCGCTCTGTCAGCGTCTCGATGTCGACCTCGCGGAAGCCGTACGCCACACCGCGATGGGTGATGCCGTCGCCACGGCCGAAGCCTTCTTGCGACTGAAGGCGATCCTCGCCGGGCGCGGGCTCGACCGCTTCGGGGACCTGCTTGCAGAAATCCGCCGGCATCGCAAATTGGTGCCGGAACGGCACGTGCGGTCTCATGCGTCCTGAAACCGGCGCGGTCGCGTCTGCCGGGTCGGCGATGCCATCGCGGGACGGTCGCTATTCGTACAAGGCCTACCGGCACGCGCGAACGGCGTGCCAGTAGGCCAGCTTCTGTCGAAGGCCGTTTATTCAAGCGCGCCTAGAGGCCGGGCGAGCGCTTCAGGACCGTTACCGGTGCGCGCCGCGCGCCCGCCAGGACAACGACCGCAAACAGAACGACGCCCAGAGATGTCAGGATCGAGCCGATGGCGACCAGCGGCTCCATCGCGGCGTTCCCGAGGATCAGGAAGTAGAGCGATGGCAACATCAGGACCAGCCCGACCAGATAGATCCCGAACTGAACCCATGCCAACCGCGTGCTGCTGCCCGCCTGGTTCAGCGCGAAATAGGTTCCGAACAGGGCACACGTGACCCAGCCCAGCAGGTTCACATGCGCATGCGCGGGAATGACGTTGTGGTTGTGCGTGATCGACATGTGCATTCCCATCGCGATGCCGAAGAGCAGGAAGATGGCAGCTGCTCCGAAATACAGGTGCGATATGCGCGGCATGATGGTCTCTCTCCTCGTTCTGGTGTCGGGCAGCACAGCTTCGCCGTGACCACAGGCTTAAGTTGCGCTGACTATCAATCTGCCACAACCCAGCCCGCCAGCCTGTTCCCTGGGGTGCTGACCGAAGTGGCCGGCCGTCGTCCAATTCCCGGATTGCCGGCAGGCGGGATCGCTATGACGGCTCAAGCACTTAATGCTTGGGCCGGGCATTCGCTTGCTAATTGTTCCTGCCAGAAACCCTCAAACAATCTTAAACCGGGCCCGCCGCCTGACCGGCGGAGGACGCGGTTCTAGATTTCCTCGAGCACGAGTTCGCCTTCAACCAGCAGGCGGAATCGGCCGCGGCCGCATTTCGACATCTGGATATGCTTGCTTCGTTCCTGCAGGCGCCGCTGCAACAGCACGAGGCGGGCCTCAAGGTTCTCGGCGAACTCCGGAAGGCGCAGGGTAGGATCGAGGCGCAGTTCCCGGTTCGTGAACTCGACACGACCGTCCGCCTTGCTTTCGTTGACAAGCTTCCAGAAGATCGCGCCGGCGACTCCCTTGATCAGATACTCGTTGTCGATGAAGACCGTGTGGTCGGCCAGGTAATGCCGAACCCGGATCTCGCGGCCACAGCCTTCCCGCACCGGGACCGGCGTCGCCTGCTGCTCCGGCAAGTCCAGCTGCTGCAACAGCGTGATCAGCAATGCGAACTGATCGACCACAAGCGCCAGCGCATCTTCCTCGTCGTAGCCGAACTGGTTGGGCTTCGTGCTTTCGGCGAAGAGCACGCCCATGACCTTGCCGCAACGCAACACCGGCATGGCGATCTGGCTTTGCGGATCGGCCAGACCGGGATAAGGAATGACCGTCCTGGTGGGCCAGTCCAGCCCGACAAGTCGGGCGCTCTCCCGAACCGCGTTGCCATAGTTGTACTCCGAGGTCATCTGCCCGATGCGGATCGGAACCGCCTGCGCCGCGGCCACACCGATGACTCCCTCGCCGAGCCCCATCTCCGATCCGATACCCGAAGCCATGTAGCCGCGCGAGGCGACGGTGTAGAGCTGGCTCGACGTCTCGTCGAACATCATCACCATCGCATGTTCGATGCCCATGTGCTGCTGCAGCGCGGCCAGGACGGAATCAAACAGCTCGCCCAATTCGCGTGCGGTGGCGATCTGCGCCGAGATCTTGCGCGCGTCCGACAAAAGGTTTTGCCCGACCGGCGGCGGCACGGTCGGCGTGGCAATCGGCGCGATGTCACGTACCCGGTAGACATCAGCCCCCAGCAAGCGAAACACCCCCTGCATGCCGCTGTGAGAAGCGATGCCCGCAAGCCGGGCGCGCATGGTCTCGAACAGCGGCCCGCTGGTCCGGGTCTCGACGAAGTCGATGGCCAGCCGGTACTGCGCGTTCGTGTCGGGATCGACGACGGCGACCGAGGCCTGCTTCGTCGCCAGCACATTGCGCCGTGTCTTGTTGAAGAACTGATAGGAAAGGGCGACATGCTGGGGGTCGACATACTGGACATGGGAAATCAGCGACACGTTCGGGATGCCATCCGCGTCGCTCGTCGCCATGACGGAGGGCACGATTCCCTCGAAACAGTTGCGGATCCTTTCCAGCATCAGGACCGTCATGGCTGCAACTCGGTGCCGGCTCCGGGGCCCGGCGTCTGGACAAAGGCGCAACCGGGTTCCATGTCGATGGCAACCATGTCCGATGCGTCCTGATGACAGTAGGCGGCAGAGAACGCGGGAGCGTAGCCGATTTCGACCAACTCCTGGCAGAAGCGGCCACATTGCAGCCGCGCGGCCTCAAGATCTTCGTCGCCGGCTGAGACCACTTCGGCTCTTTCGGCCTTGACCTGGATCGATCGGTGCGTGGTCGGCTGGGTGAAGGTCGCTGCGAACGCGCCCCCCTGCTTCACGGCTTGCAACAAGGGTTCACAGGTGGTTGGCGACAACAGGATGCGAATCGTGCCGGTGGGCAACACGCGGCAGGCGAATGCCAGCCCGGACACCGGCCGGCCGTCCGGCAGGCAACTGGCGATGATGACACTGACGCCGCTTTGGTAGAACGCGACCAGATCCGGCGCCAGAGCAACCGAAGCTCCCATTCCAGCCCCCTCGCCCCTGCGGTCGACCAGGTCATCGATTGGCGTGCTGGGGATAGGTGAACGGGGCATTGTCCAGTCACTCTGATTGGTCGGCGAAAAGGCGACAAGGTGCGTGCCAGTAACCATGCGTGGCGCAACTGTCCGTTGGCGGTACTCCACCGTTCATGCGAATCCGTTGATCCTTTAGCATTCTTTTAGCGTTTGGTGCAGGACCATTTAGCGTGCCTCCCCAGCCCGCACTGTCTAAACAGCCGCCCGTGGCCGCCCACCGGGACGTGATGGCGGCCGCGCTTCAACCCCGCTCCAGACAGGACGGTCCGCATGACCCGACCACGAGCCGCGCGCGGCTGAACTGGAATGCCGCACGGGACAATTCCGCGGCGGGGGCAGCATTTTTGACACGACCAACACATCGGGCGCGGGCGCTCGACAAATTCCAATTTACCGGAGGAAGACGCAATGAACCTGCCCCAACTGAAGGACACCATCAGCGGCAACGTGATCACACGACATGACGAGAATTACGAGACGACGCGCCGGGACCTGTTGTGGAACGGGCGGAAGCCGGAACGCTTTCCTGAGGTGATCGTCAAGGCGCACGACGTTAAGGACGTACAGGCGGCGGTAAGGTTCGCGGCCGCCGCCAACCTTCAGGTCTCGGTGCGCGGCGGTGGGCATCATTGGTCGACGATCGCCCTGCAGGATTGCGTGATCATCGACCTGTCGGCCTTCAAGGCCCTGACGGTCGATCCGGAGGCGCGGACGGCCACGGCCGGCCCCGCGGTGACCAACGGAGCGCTTGCGGCGGCCCTGGCCGAGCACGGGCTCGCCTTCCCGACGGGACATTGCGCCAGCGTTCCGCTGAGCGGCTATCTTCTCGGCGGCGGGTTTGGCTGGAACTCCGGCGCCTGGGGCGTCGCATGCCATAATGTCGAAGCCGTCGAAGTGGTGCTCGCCGATGGATCCGTCATCCAGGCAAGCGAAACCGAGAACGCCGACATCTTCTGGGCGGCCCGGGGCGCCGGGCCGGAGTTTTTCGGAGTGGTCACCGCCTATCGGCTGCGCCTACACCCTCTGCCGCGCGCGATCCAGACGAGCGTCTGGACCTATCCGCTCGACGCGATCGCCAGCGTCGAAAGCTGGATGGCCGCGACCATGAAGGCAGCGCCACGGAACGTGGAGTTCACCGCCGCCCTGTCCAGCGCCCCGCCTCCACTGTCCGATCGTGCCGACAAGGTGGTCGCCGCGGTGGCGACGATCTTTGCCGACACGGTCGAGGAGGCTGCCGCCACGCTTTCCCAGCTGGCCTCCGGTGCGCCGGCCGGCGCGCTCGACAGCCAGCTGGCCATGCCGACCCCGTTCGACGTTCTCTACGCCATCATCGATCAGTTCTTCCCCGTCGGTTGGCGCTATGCGGCCGACACCAACTGGTCGAAGACCTCTGGGGTGCTGTTGCAGAGCATCGCGGAGTCGATCAAGGCGTCACCTTCAAGGGCGTCATTCGCCCTGGGTGTTGTCCTGCCTCCGTCAGACGGCACCCCCCTGCCCGATACTGCGTTCTCGATGGTTGAGTCGACGTTCAGCTGCATCTACGCGGTCTGGGAGAACCCGGCCGAAGACGGCAGCAATCTCGCATGGTTGCGAGGGGCAAGCGCCGCCGTGGCCCCGGTCAGCACCGGGCATTATCTCGGCGAGGCCGACCTCGACCTTGCCGGTCGTTCGCGCAACTCCTTTTCCCCTGCCGCCTGGTCTCGGCTGGCGACTGTGCGGGCCAAATATGATCCATCAGGCCTGTTCTATCGCCCGGACCAGCAGAGCCGTTCGGACCGCTCTGGACGTCCGGCCGCGTAGCACGGGGGAACGAGGCAGAACGAGCGGGCCGCCGGGTCCCGATCCCTGCCAGGAGCTCGCGCGGTCCTCCCGGCCGCGCGGTCGCTTTCCTGATGGGCACCGCCGCTGGCAGGAGATTCCGCCTGTCGCTCGGCCGAATACAATTTAAAGACGCTTTTTTTGTTTATAAACTTTTTAGTTGCATTCGCTTCGAATTGGGGATTAACTGGGTCCGAACATGACAGCGTATCAGGTCGCAGGAGGGTGCGATGGCATTCGAGTACGCGGAGTATTTTCACAAAGGACTTCCACATAATCGCGATGGCAGCGTCGACGTTGCGGCCTTCAAGGACCTCGTTCGCGCGTGCGGGCAGGACAATCATGTGCCGGATCCCGGCTTGCGGTTTGAGGCCGTCAAGATTGGGGGGGACGTGCTGGCCAACCCGCTGGCGGGCTTTGGAAGCGGTGATCTCGGGCCAATGGACTTCAGCCAGGTGAAGCTGCGGGAGGCCCCGCCAATCAGTTCAAAATTGATCGCCGCGGAGGCCGTCGAGCTCTGCTGGATGGCGTTGTTGCGCGATCTGCCCTTCTCGGCGTGGCATGCAGACGCCGATGTCGGCAGGGCGGCCGCCGAGATCGACACGTACGTGGCCGCCGCCGAGCGGTGGCAAACGGCCCGGAAATGGGGGATGACCCGCCGGATCGGCGGTGACTTTCCAGACGCGCGCATCAGCCCGGCAAACATCTTCCGCGGAACGGCTCCGGGCGAGGACGTCGGCCCTTACCTGTCCCAGTTCTGGTGGAAGCCGACGCCCTACGGGACACAGACCATCCCGGCGGAATTTCTCGTTTACAAGGAAGGGAAGGACTATCTTGAAACATTCGACGACTGGCTGAACGCACAAAGAACCGGGTTGGGGGCGCCAAATGCGATGTACCCGAACGGCCCTGACTACGGCACGTCAAACCGGGTCCATGATCACCAACAGCCTGGAAATTTCGTTCGTCGCCTGCAAACCATGCGCGACCTTGCCTCGTTCGTTCACCGTGACGCCCTTCACCAGGCCTACTTCAACGCCGCGCTTCAACTGCTGCACAGCGGAAAGACGGTGCGCAAATCGGCGCTCGACCCTTACAACAGGGCGCTGAACCCACACGCCTACAGGAAAATGCGTGGGTTCGGCACATTCGGCGCCCCCCACCTGTTGTCGCTCGTCTCGGAGGTGGCCTCGCGTGCGCTCCGGCTCCAATGGTTCCAGAAGTGGCGCATTCACCGGCGCCTGAGGCCGGAGGCCTTTATGGGGCTGGCCCACATCCAGGAACTCGGCGTGGCCGGCACGACCCACAACCAGAGCATTCAAGCCTCGCTGTTCAAGGCCGAATGCGTGCAGCGGCTGAAGGGCAGGAACGGCACGATTCTCCTGCCGATGGCCTACGAGAGCGGCTGCCCGATGCATCCGGCCTACGGTGCCGGCCATGCCACCGTCGCGGGGGCCTGCGTGACGATTCTCAAGGCCTGGTTCCACGAGATGGATGAATTCCCCGATCCGATGAACGAGGATGGCTCGGCTTACCATGGGCGCCTGACGGTGCGGGGTGAACTCAACAAGCTGGCAAGCAACGTCGCCATGGGCCGGAGCATGGGCGGCGTCCATTTCAGAAGCGACAACATGCGCTCGCTGAAGATGGGCGAAATCCTGGCGACGGTGATGCTCGGCAACCTGCTTACCCACGTGGCCGAGCGGCAGAGGGGCCGGCCGCCGAAGTTCGGTTACGAGAATTTCGACGGCGACAAGGTCACCATCGAGGTCGGCCCGAAATTCCGGCCACAGGTGCGGGTCGGCAAGGTTCTGTCGGACGCATATGCGGAATGTTTCGATCCGCACTCGACCAAGCCCTATGTCGTCTGACCCGGTCCGGGCGCGGCAGGCGGGCCGCCTCGTTGCCCCTCCCCGCCTGCGGCGATCGAAAAGCCGTCTGCCATGTAGGCCTTTGCCGCGGCGAGCGCCGCTATCGTATCCTGCCCCATGGTCAGATTGGCGGCAATCGCGCTCGCCAGCATGCAGCCGGTGCCGCGCAGGACGGCGTGACGTCGCTCGCCGATGAACTTGCGTGGCGGTTCCCCCCTGACGTAGAGCGTGTCGATGGACTGGGGACCATGCGCATGCCCGCCCTTTACCAGCACGTTGCCGCAACCCAGTGCCAGCAGGATCGCGGCCTGGCGCGCCACTTCCTCGTTCCGCTCTGTCTGGTCGCGGCCCGATAGGGCCGCGAGTTCAGGCAGGTTCGGCGTCACAAGATGGGTGGCCGGCAGGAGCACCTGCTTCAGGTGCTCGACGCCCGGCGCCGACAGCAGGCGGGCGCCCGAGGTGCTGGCGATCACGGGATCCAGGACGACCGGCACGGACGGATGTGCCGCAAGCGTCTCGGAAATCGCTTCGACCGTTTCAGCGGTTGCCATCATCCCGATCTTGATCGCCCCGATCGGATCTGCGGCCAGCGCCGCGCGCATCTGCGCCGCGACCAGCCGCGCGGACACGGGCTCTACGGCCACGACCCCGCCATGCGTCTGTGCCGTGATTGCCGTGACGGCCAGCGAAGCGCCGACGCCGAAATGGGCCAGCGTGGCGATGTCCCGGGCAATGCCGGCGCCGCCAGAGGAGTCCGAGCCCGCCACGACCAGCACCCGCGGCCGCATGTTCATCGCCATTTTGCGGTGGCCCCGATCCATTCGCGCGTACGCGCCTGCGGATCGTCATGGCGGGTGATGTCGGTGACGACGGCCGCGCTGTCGCAGCCATGCGCAAACACACCCTCCAGCCGCTCGACGGTGAGCCCGCCGATCGCCACCAGCGGCAGCGGTGCGATCCTTTCCTTCCACTGCCGCAGCTTCTCCAGCCCCTGCGGCTTCCACTTCATCTGTTTCAGGATGGTCGGATAGACCGGCCCCAGCGCGACATAGTCGGGTTGGGCGGCGAGCGCGGTTTCCAGCTCCGCGTCGTCATGGGTCGAAAGCCCCAGCTTCAGCCCGGCCGCGCGGATTGCGGCGAGATCGGCGGCCTGCAGATCCTCCTGACCGAGATGGACGAAATCGCATCCTTCCTCGATGGCGATCCGCCAATAGTCGTTGACGATGAGCTGGCAGCCATGCGCCGCGCAGATCGTCTTCGCCTGGCGGATCTCGGCGCGCAGTTCTTGCTCCGGCCTGTCCTTTACGCGCAGTTGCACCTGCTTCACCCCGAGCGGCCCGAGCCGCTCGATCCATGCGGCGCTGTCGACGATCAAATAGAAGGGGTCGAGCTTCATGCGAACACGGCCTTTCCGATGACCGGGGTGGAGGGGACGGCCATGTCGCGCGGTTCGAGCATGCCGGCGCGGTGGGCCGTATTGCCGGCTTCGATCGCCTTGGCGAACGCATCCGCCATCGCGACCGGATCGCCGGCACCGGCGACCGCGGTGTTGAGCAACACGGCATCGAAGCCGAGTTCCATCACCGTCGCCGCGTGCGAGGGACGCCCGATACCGGCATCGACAATCAGCGGCACGTCGGGGAAATGTCCGCGCATTGCCCGGAGGGCCGTGATGTTCAGTGGCCCGGCAGCGCTGCCGATCGGCGCGCACCAGGGCATCAGCACCTTGCAGCCGGCCTCCAGCAGTTTTTCAGCGACGACAAGATCATCCGTCGTGTACGGAAAGACCTCGAAGCCCTCGGCGATCAGGATACGCGCCGCCTCGACGAGCGCGAAGACATCCGGCTGCAGCGTGTCGTGGTGGCCGATCACCTCCAGCTTGATCCAGTTCGTCTGAAAGACCTCGCGCGCCATCTTTGCCGTCAGCACCGCCTCGGGGACGCTGTGGCAGCCCGCCGTATTGGGCAGAACCCGCACGCCGAGTTCGCGGATGATTTCGAAGAAGGCGCCGCCCGTCTTGCCGCCGGCGGTCTCCCGCCGCAACGAGACGGTGACGACCGCGGTCTTCGATCGCCGGGTGGCTTCAGCGAGAATCGCCGGGGAGGGGTAGCGGGCCGTGCCGAGCAGCAGGCGCGACGAGATCGTGGTGCCGTACAATTCGAGCATGTCAGCCTCCTTGCATCGGCGACAGGATCTCGATCCGGTCGCTGTCGTTGAGCGTCCAGGTTGCGCGCTCCTCGCGATGAACGAGCTCGCCATTGACGGCCGTTGCCAGCCAGTCGCCCTCGTATTCCAGCAGCGCCAGCAGCTCGGAAAGCGTCGCGGGTGCGAGCTCCCGGGTCTCGCCGTTGATGGTCAGTCTCATGGGAAATTCCTCTCTTTCGGCTGTTCGGCGAACACGGCCTCGGTCGCCTCGCGCGCCATGGCGGGTGCCAGCAGGAAGCCGTGGCGGTAGAGGCCGTTGATGGTGATGGTCCTTCCCGCGTTGACGACGCGCGGGAAGTTGTCGGCGAAGGCGGGGCGAACCCCCGTTCCGGTCTCGGCAATCGCCGCCTCCGCGAAGGCCGGGTGCAGCGTATAGGCCGCGTTCAGCAGCTCCATCAGCGAGCGTGCCGTGATCGGTCCGTCGTTGTCGGCCTCGATCATCGTCGCCCCGACCATGAAGAGCCCGTCGCCGCGCGGCACGATATAGACGGGTATGCGCGGATGCAGCAGACGGACGGGTCGGGCAAGCTCGATCTCGGCACTTCTCAGATAGAGCATCTCGCCGCGCACCCCGCGCAGCCCCGGAAGATCGGCAAGGCGCGCCGCCCCCGTGCAGTCGAGGATGCGGTCGAATGCGTTCTCCGCCTGCGCCTTTTCGACAAATCGCACGCCGGCCGCCACGAGCTTCGTCCGGAGGGCCGTCAGCGCGCGGCGGGGGTCCAGATGCGCCTCGCCCGGGAAGAGCAGGGCCTGCCGGAACCGACCCTCAAGGGCGGGCTCCAGCGCCGCAATCTCCGTTTCCCCGAGCCATTCGTAGCCCGAGGTGCGGGAAGCAAAACGCCTCAGTTCGACCGCATCGCGCGGCGGCGCGACGACCAGCGTTCCCCTGCGCTGAACTTCGCCGGGAAGTGCTGTATCCCACCAATCGGCCGCGTCGCGGCCTCTCAGTAGCACCATTTCTTCTGCGCTCTCGCGCTCGCACCAGGGCGCGAGCATGCCCCCTGCAAACCAGGAGGCAGCGTGGCCGAAGCCCGGCCGCGGGTCGACGACCGCTACCTCCGCCCCGCGCGCGGCAAGCTCATGGGCCGCAGTGAGGCCGGCGACGCCGGCCCCCTTGACGAGAATGCGCATGTCACTCGCCTGCCTGCCGGCCGTCATCGAGCGGCATATAGAGATCCCCGCCCTCGCGATACTTCGCGGCCATGGCCTCCAGCCCCTCCTTCTGCGCCTCGGCGCGAATATCGTGCGAGATCCGCATCGAGCAGAATTTCGGGCCGCACATGGAGCAGAAATGCGCGACCTTGTGCGCCTCTTTCGGCAGCGTCTCGTCGTGGAAGGACCGCGCTGTCTCCGGATCGAGCGAGAGGTTGAACTGGTCCTCCCAACGGAACTCGAAACGGGCACGCGACAGCGCGTCGTCGCGCACCTGCGCGGCCGGGTGCCCCTTGGCAAGGTCGGCGGCGTGGGCGGCGATCTTGTAGGTGATGACGCCCACCTTCACGTCGTTGCGATCCGGCAGGCCGAGGTGTTCCTTCGGCGTGACGTAGCAGAGCATGGCCGTGCCGAACCAGCCGATCATCGCCGCGCCGATGCCGGAAGTGATGTGGTCATAGCCCGGCGCAATGTCCGTCGTCAGCGGCCCGAGCGTATAGAAGGGCGCTTCGCCGCAGACCTTCAGCTGCTTGTCCATGTTCTCCTTGATCTTGTGCATCGGCACATGGCCGGGGCCTTCGATCATCACCTGGCAGTCCTTGGCCCAGGCGATCTTCGTCAGTTCGCCCAGCGTCTCCAGTTCGGCGAATTGCGCGGCGTCGTTGGCATCCGCGATGGAGCCGGGGCGCAGGCCGTCGCCAAGCGAGAAGGAGACATCATAGGCGCGGCATATGTCGCAGATCTCCTCGAAATGCTCGTAGAGGAAGCTTTCCTTGTGGTGATGCAGACACCACTTGGCCATGATCGAGCCGCCGCGCGAGACGATGCCGGTCACGCGGCTGACGGTGAGCGGGATGTAGTGGAGCCGCACGCCGGCATGGATGGTGAAGTAGTCGACGCCCTGTTCGGCCTGCTCGATCAGCGTGTCGCGGTAGACTTCCCAGGTCAGGTCTTCGGCGATGCCGCCGACCTTCTCCAGCGCCTGGTAGAGCGGCACCGTGCCGACCGGGACCGGTGCGTTCCGGATGATCCATTCGCGGATGTTGTGGATGTTGCGACCCGTCGAAAGGTCCATGATCGTGTCTGCCCCCCAGCGGGTCGCCCACACCATCTTCTCCACTTCCTCGGCCATCGAGGAGGTGACGGCGGAATTGCCGATATTGGCGTTGATCTTCACCAGGAAGTTCCGGCCGATGATCATCGGTTCGCTTTCCGGGTGGTTGATGTTGGCCGGGATGATGGCGCGACCCGCGGCAACCTCCTGTCGGACGAACTCGGCGGTCACGTGGTCGGGGATGTGGGCGCCAAAGCTTTCGCCGTCGCGGACAAGGGCCTCCCTGGCGGCCTTGCGGCCGATATTCTCGCGAATGGCGATGAACTCCATCTCCGGGGTGATGATCCCGGCGCGGGCATAGGCGAGCTGGGTCACCGCCTTGCCGTCCCTGGCACGCAGCGGCCGGTTGCGGATCGGGAATTCCGGCGTCAGCCGGTCGCCGGTCACAAAGCCGTTGTCCTCGGGCCTAACATGGCGGCCGTCATAAGCCTCGGCGTCGCCGCGGGCGATGATCCATGACCGGCGCAGTTGCGGCAGGCCGGCCTCGATCGAGACCGCATGCGACGGGTCCGTATAGGGACCGGAAGAATCGTAGACCATGACCGGTGGCTCGCCCGAGGTCGGGTGCAGGGCGATCTCGCGCATCGGCACGCGGATCTCGGGGTGGATCTCGCCGGGGACATGAATTTTCGTCGAGGCCGGGAGCGGCCCTGTGGTGACGGTCGGTGTTGGGGTCTTGGCGGCAATGTTCATCGTGAGGCTCCAAGTGTTAAGTTTGGAGACCCAGTCCTTGAGCCGGAATGATGGAAAGACGCCGATACGCAATCCGGGCGGATTTCGAATCTCTTCAGCGCTTGCACCGTCCCTACGCCAGTATGAACTGGATCAGGTTCAACGGGTCACTGCGCTGCTTGAGGGACGGCATCGGCCGCCATTCGCGCCAGCAGAATCTCAGCCCCTTGTCGGGACCCCCCTGGTGAATGAGGCTAGATAAGCGGATAGGCGGGCCCCGGTCAAGGCATGCCGGGCCGTAGATCACGGACCGCGGTTGACATCGCCGCCGGGCACATTCCAATGCGCACTGGGAATCGATGGCGGACAGTAGCCAAAACGCAACGCGTGGAATTATCTATAAAACATGACCGCAGCGAACGACGATACCATTGCCAGCCGCATCAGCCGCGTCCTCGCCGACCGCATCGTCACCGGCGAACTCGCCCCGGGGATGAAACTGCGGCAGGATCACTTTGCCGCGGAATTCGGTGCGAGCCACGTACCGGTGCGCGAGGCCTTCCGCAGGCTTGAGGCACAGGGGCTGGTCGTCAGCGAACCGCGGCGCGGGGTCCGTGTCGCCTCGTTCGATCTGGCGGCGGTGCGCGAGGTGGCGCAGATGCGGGCAGCGCTCGAAGTCCTCGCGCTCAGGCATGCCGCACCGCATTTGACCCCGTCCCTGCTGGACGCGGCCGAGGAGGCGACCGTCGCCGGCGACAATTCACGCGACGTCCGCTCGTGGGAGGACGCGAACCGGCGCTTTCACCGGCTGATCCTCACCCCGTGCGACATGCCGCGACTGCTCGCCGCGATCGACGACCTGCACGCCGCCAGCGCCCGCTTCCTGTTCGCCACCTGGCGTTCCGAATGGGAAGTCCGGACCGATCACGACCACCGCGCGATCCTGTCTTTCCTGCGCCAGGGGCGAACGGAGAACGCGGTGACGGTTCTTGAACGCCATGTACAGTGGATCGGGCAAAGGCCGGTCCGCAGCGCCTCCGGCACCACCCGCGACGGCTTCGCGATCGTCGGCTAGATAAACTCAACTAGGGTCGTTTCCCGCGCACGCACCACGCCTCAAGGTCGAGGGACCCTCCTTGCCTTCTACCCTAGGGCGCTTGCGTTCGCATGCCTTAAAGTAATTTATAGATAATATTGAGTCTCTATCGATAACGAGCATAATTGGAGGGCGAGCTTGCAGGGAACTTCGGGGGATACGGACGCGGTCGCACGGCAATCGGGCACCGTTGCCGAGCAGTGGAACCAATCCGACACTCAAAAAATCTATAATTTGCCATTCAACGATCTCCTCTTCCGGGCCCACTGCGTCCATCGGGCGAATTTCGACCCCAACGCCGTGCAGATGAGCCGGCTGTTGTCGATCAAGACCGGGGGCTGCGCAGAGGATTGCGGCTACTGCAGCCAGTCGGCGCACTACCCCACCGGCCTCAAGGCGTCGAAGCTGATGGAGGTCGAGCGCGTCATCGCCGAGGCGCGCCGGGCAAAGGCGGAAGGCGCGACGCGTTATTGCATGGGCGCGGCCTGGCGCAGCCCGAAGGAGCGCGACATGGACGCGCTCATTGCGATGGTTCACGGCGTCAAGGCGCTCGGCATGGAGACCTGCATGACGCTGGGAATGCTGTCCCCGCAGCAGAGCGCGGTGCTGGCGGAGGCCGGTCTGGACTACTACAACCACAACATCGACACGTCCGAGCGCTTTTACGGCGACATCATCACCACTCGCACCTTCGCCGACCGCCTCGACACGCTGGCGAACGTCCGCGACGCCGGGATCAAGGTCTGCGCCGGCGGGATCCTGGGCATGGGCGAGACGCCCGACGACCGCGTCGCCATGCTGGTGACGCTCGCCAATCTCCCCTCCCCGCCGGAGAGCGTGCCGGTCAACATGCTCATCCCGATCCCCGGGTCGAAACTGGCCGAGGCAGCACCGATCGACCCTATCGACTTTGTCCGTACCGTCGCGCTTGCGCGCATCCTGATGCCGCGGTCCCATGTTCGCCTGTCGGCCGGCCGAACCGAAATGACCGACGAGACGCAGGCGCTGTGCTTCTTCGCCGGGGCCAACTCGATCTTTGTCGGCGAGACGCTGCTGACGGCCGACAATCCGGGTGAGGACGACGACGCGCGCCTGTTCCGCCGCCTCGGGCTCCAGCCCATGGCCCCGGAACACACGGCATGACCTGTGCTGGTCTCGAACGCTATCGGCAGACATTGGCCGGGCTCGAGCGCAAGGGGCGATACCGGGCATTGCTGCCGCCGAAAGGTGTCGACTTCGCCTCGAACGACTATCTGGCGCTGGCAGGATCGCCGCGCCTGAAGGCCGCCGTTTCCGCCGCGCTCGAACGCGGCGTGCCGGTCGGTGCCGGCGGCTCACGGCTGCTGCGCGGCAACCACCCCGAGCACGAAGCGCTCGAGGCCGAGGCCGCGGCCTACTTCGGCACGGAGCGTTGCCTTTTTTTCGGCAGCGGCTATGCCGCGAACGCGGCACTCTTTGCGACCCTGCCCCGGCGAGACGACCTGATCGTTCACGATGCGCTGGTCCATGCCAGCATGCACGAGGGCATTGCCGCGAGCAGGGCGCCGTCGTCTGCCGCGCGGCACAACGACGTCCAGGCCGTTGCCGACGCCATCCGCCGGTGGCGGCATACCGGTGGCACGGGCCATCCATGGATCGCCGCCGAAAGCCTCTACTCGATGGACGGCGACCGCGCACCCCTGGCGGACCTCGCCGACCTCGCCGACAGACACGACGGCTTCCTGGTGATCGACGAGGCCCATGCCACGGGCGTCTTTGGTGCTGGCGGACGCGGTCTCGCCGCGGAATTGAAAGACCGGGAGAACGTCATTGTCATCCATACCTGCGGCAAGGCGCTCGGCGCCAGCGGCGCGCTGATCGGCGGCAGCGCCGTGCTGTGCGCCTTTCTCATCAACCGCGCGCGCGGCTTCATCTATTCGACGGCGCCTTCGCCGCTGACGGCCGCAGCCGTGCGCGAGGCCGTGAAGGTGCTTGCGGACGAGCCCGCGCGCCGCACCGATCTTGACGGGTTGCGCGCCTTTGCCAATGCCGAACTCGCCGGCGCGCTCGGCATTGCGGGCAGCGGCTCGCAGATCCTGCCGGTATCGATCGGCGACAATGCTCTGTGCCTGCGGGTCGCGGCGCGCATGCGCAGCCTCGGCTTCGACATCCGCGCGATCCGCCCCCCGACCGTGCCCGAGGGCACGGCCCGGCTGCGGATCGCCGTCACCCTCAACGTCGACCGGCCGACGATATCGCGCATGTTCGCGCAACTCGCCACGATCATGGCGGAGGAAAGACCATGACGCCCCGCTTCGTGGTCACCGGCACCGATACCGGCATCGGCAAGACGGTCTTCTCGGCCGCGCTGGCGGATGCGCTCGCCGCTACCTACTGGAAGCCGGTGCAGTCCGGCCTTGAAGAGGAGACGGACAGCGAGACCGTGCGCCGGCTGGCGCAGATCCCGTCGGCCCGCATCCTCCCGGAAGCCTATCGCCTGCGGACCCCGGCCTCGCCGCATCTGGCGGCCAGGATCGACGGGGTCCGCATCGAGGTCGAAAGGCTGGTTCCGCCCGACACCGACACGCCACTGGTCATCGAAGGCGCGGGCGGACTGCTGGTGCCGCTGACCGAGGACACCGTGTTTGCGGACGTCTTCGCCCGCTGGCAGATCCCCGTCATCCTCTGCGCCCGCACCGCGCTCGGGACCATCAATCACAGCCTGTTGTCCCTGGAGGCGTTGCGCGCCCGGTCGATTCCCGTCTTCGGCGTCGCCTTCATCGGCGAAGCGCAGGCCGAGTCGGAGGCCATCATCGCCGAATTGGGACGAATCCGCCCGCTCGGTCGGCTGCCAAGGCTCGATGCCTTGGAGCCGGAGCGCCTGCGCCAGGCCTTTCACGACAATTTCGACTTGAACCTCTTCCGTACGGAGCCGGCATGATCCCTTCCCCCGTCTGGCACCCCTTTACGCAGCATGCGCTCGAACCGGCGATGAAGAAGATCGCCCGGACCGAAGGTGCCCATCTTTTCCAAGAGGACGGGACCGCCGTGCTCGACGCGATCTCGTCCTGGTGGGTGATCACCCACGGCCATCGCCATCCGGTCATCATGGATGCGATCCGGCAGGCCTGCGAGACCTACGACCAGATCATCTTCGCCGAATATTCCCACGAACCGGCGGAGGTGCTGGCGCGGGGCCTGATCGAGGTCGCACCGGCGGGCCTGAGCCACGTCTTCTACTCCGACAGCGGCTCGACCGCAGTGGAGGTGGCGCTGAAGATGGCGCTCGGCTATTTCCACAACCTCGGCCAGCCGCGCAGGCGTATCGCCGTGATGGAGCACAGCTATCATGGCGACACGATCGGCACGATGTCCGTCGGGGAGCGTGGCGTCTTCAATGCAGCCTACGAGCCATTGTTGTTCGCGGTCGACCGGCTGCCATTCCCGGAAAAGAACAAGGAGCAGGCCACGCTCGACGCCTTCGAAGAGGCCTGCAGAACGGGCGATGTGGCGGCGCTGCTGGTCGAACCGCTCGTTCTGGGAGCGGGCGGCATGAAGACCTATGGCGCAGCGGTGCTGGCCGAGCTGAAGCGCATCGCCGAGCGCCACGGCGTTCTCATGATCGTCGACGAGGTGATGACCGGCTGGGGGCGGACGGGAACGCTGTTCGCCTGCGAGCAGGCCGGGATCAGTCCCGACATCCTCTGCACGTCCAAGGGCCTGACCGGGGGCGCGGTGCCGCTCGCGGCGACGCTGTGCACCGCGGCGATCTTCGAGGCGCACAGCTCGACCGACCGGCGCAAGACGTTTTTCCATTCCAGTTCCTACACCGCCAATCCGATCGCCTGTGCCGCCGCGGTCGCAAATCTCTCGATCTGGAAAACCGAGCCGGTCGGCGAGCGGATCGCAAGACTCGCTCAGCGCCACCGTGCACGGCTTGCGCGCTTCCAAGCCGATCGCCGCTTCGCCGAGGTCCGCCAGATCGGCACGATTGCCGCCCTTGATCTGGCGGTTCCGGAGAGTGGCTACCTTTCCGAGGCCGGGCCGCGGCTGCGGGCCTTCTTCCGCGAATACGGGCTCCTGATCCGTCCGCTCGGCAACGTCATCTACCTGATGCCGCCCTACTGCGTGAGCGCCGCCGATCTCGATCAAGCCTATGCCGCGATCGACGAGGCCGCCGATCTCGTCGCGGTCGGGCGACCATGAAGACGATGCGATCGTCCAGGCTGGCAGGTGTCGGCCACGCGGTGCCCGGCCGGCGCGTCGAAAACGCCGAAATCGAGGGTTCGCTCGGGCTGGAGCCGGGCTGGATCGAACAGCGGACCGGGATCCGCGCACGCCACTGGGCCGATGACGGCGACACGCTCAGCGGCCTTGCGGCGCAGGCCGGAAGCGCCGCGCTCGAAGGCTCCGGCATCGCCGCCGGCGACGTCGCGCTGACGCTGCTGGCCACCTCGACGCCGGACCACCTGCTGCCGCCCTCGGCGCCGCTGCTGGCGCACCGGCTCGGCCTTGGCGGCAGCGGCGCGGTCGATCTCGCCGGTGCCTGCTCCGGCTTCCTTTACGCGCTCACCCTGGCAGACGGCTTTGTCCGCGCTCAGGGAAAGCCGGTCCTTGTGGTGGCGGCCAACATCCTCAGCCGGCGGATCAATCCCGCCGAACGGGCCAGCGCCGTGCTCTTCGCCGATGCCGCCGGCGCCGTGGTTCTGGCGCCGTCCGACGATGTGGCGACCGGCGTGCTCGGCGCCGAACTGGCCTCGGATGGCAGTCGCTACGACCTGATCTCGATCCCGGCCGGCGGCAGCAGCCGGCCATTCTCCCCCGCGATGGCTGCGCAAGAGTGTCTGATGACGATGCGGGACGGGCGCGAAATGTTTGCCCAGGCGGTGCAGCTGATGGCCCATTGTGGGTCGCGGGCGCTGGCCGGCGCCGAAATGGAGGTCGCCGGCATCGATCGGTTCATCCCGCATCAGGCCAATGCGCGCATATTCGATGCCGTCGCGGACCGGCTCGGCATCGATCCGCAAAAGACCGTACGGACGATCGAGGATTACGGCAATTCGTCGGCGGCAACGATCGCACTCTCGCTCTCGCTCGCGCATCGGACCAAACCCTTTGCCCCGGGAGAGAAGCTGTTGCTGACCGCGGCAGGCGCGGGCCTGACCGGAGGCGCCGTCGTTTTCGGCCTGTAAGCCGTTGGGCGGCGACGGCCGCCATGTCAGTGGTAGCTCGCCCCGCTGATATAGGCATGCAGGTCCTGCTCGGTGCGCTGCGCCTCCTCGAGCCTGTGCTTGACCAGGTCGCCGATGCTGACGACGCCGACGAGGTCGTCGCCGTCCATTACCAGCACGTGCCGCGTCCGCCGCTCGGTCATGATCGCCATGACCACGGGCAGCACATCGCCTGTCGCGCAGGTCGCCGCATTGCGGCTCATGACGTCGGAAACCGGCATCGTCGCCGCCTCGGCCCCGTGTTCAGCCATCGCGTTGCAGCAATCGCGTTCCGACACGGTGCCCAGAACCTCGCGCGGCGAGCGGCTGACCACCACAAAGCCGATGCTCGCGTCGCGAAACAGCCGCAGCACTTCTAACACCGTCTGGTGCGGCGCCACCGAGATGACCCCGACACCCTTGTGCTTCACGATTTCGCCGATGAACATCTGGACCTCCTCGGACCTTGACGCTGAAGGTGATTGCAATCCGCTCGCAGGGACAAGCGCGCGCAGAACTGACGGACGCCTTTTTCCCGCCGCATCGCGGCAACGCTGGCGAACAACCGTTCCACTTGAATGGAAATCGCCCGGAGGTGCGAACTCTGCAAAGAACGCCCGGCCGACCCATCCTCCGGTCCTGTCCGCTGCGACATCGCTACCCGCCATGGTGCCCCCGCGGCCCCTCGAGAATACGGTTACGATCGGCAATTATGTTCGGCGGCGCGGGGGGAAGCAAGACCTTCGCGCGGGTCCACCAGTTGGCCGAAGCGCTCAGCCTGAAGCGGTCCGCGCCCCCGGCCCGGCCTCGCGCGCCCGACGCACGACATCGGAGATCTGTCGCAGCTGCTTGGCGAGGGGACTGGTCTTGCGCCAGATCATGCCGATGGTGCGCGAGGGTTGCGGATCCTTGAACTCGGTGACCGAGACGGAGGCCGAGCGGGTTTCGACCGCTACCGCCATCTCCGGAATCAGCGTCACCCCGATACCGGCGCTGACCATCTGGACGAGCGTCGACAGCGAACTACCGTCCAGCCACTCGCGCGGCAGCACCGATCGCATGCTGCAGAAGGACAGCGCCTGATCGCGAAAGCAGTGGCCCTCCTCGAGCAGGAGCAACCGCATTTCGCGCAGCGTCTCGCGATTGGGCACGGGCTTGCCTTCATCCTCGCAGGGTCGCACCAGGACAAACTTCTCCTCGAACAATGCCACTTCGGTCAGCCATGCCTCGGATATCGGCAAGGCCACGATCGCGGCGTCGAGCCGGCCGGCGGCCAGTTCCTCAACCAGTCTGGACGTCAGCGTCTCGCGCACGTTGATGTCGAGCCCGTCATAGGCGCGGGTCAGATTGCCGATTATCGCGGGGAGCAAGTAGGGCGCCACGGTCGGGATGACACCGAGGCGAAGCCGCCCCGTCGGCCTGTTCTGCGAGGCCCGCGCCAAGTCCCCGAGTTCGTCCACGGAGCGCAGGATATGGTGAACGCGCTGGGCGAACACCTCGCCGAAATTGGAGAGCCGCACCTGGCGCGCGCTGCGTTCGAAAAGCTCCGTGCCGAGCGCTTCCTCGAGTTCCTTGATCTGCATCGACAACGCCGGCTGCGAGATCGCGCAGGCATCGGCCGCGCGTCCGAAATGGCCGTACCGGGCAAGCGCCTCGAAGTAGCGCAGCTGCTTGAGCGTGAAATTTATCATAAGTTTATCTTATCGCGAACATCAGGAAATCCAACTTAAATTAATCGATTGGTTTTAGTAAGGTAATCGCCGTGGGGAGACAGCAAAGCCGCCTTCACGCCATAGCCACCGACGGCGCGAGATTTCCGATGGAATCCAAACACAACGACGGCGCCCCAGGCGCGCCCATGCCGGGGCGAATGCCTTGCCGTCGCCGCGCCGATCAGCAACCGGACAATCATGAGGGGGCCGCGATGCCAGCCCCTTCCAATTCGCACAATGACGGGAGTTAAGAATATGGACAAGAAAGTCGAAAGCGCTGGCAAATGTCCGGTGGTCCACACGGCGGGCAGATCGAACCGGGATTGGTGGCCCAACCAGTTGAACCTCAACGTGCTTCATCAGAATTCCAGCTTGTCCGATCCCATGGGCGAGGCCTTCGACTACGCCGAAGAGTTCCAGAAACTTGACCTGGCCGCCCTGAAGAAGGACCTCCAGGCACTGATGACGGATTCGCAGGACTGGTGGCCGGCCGACTTCGGCCATTACGGTCCGCTCTTCATCCGCATGGCGTGGCACAGCGCCGGCACCTACCGCATCGGCGACGGCCGGGGTGGTGCGGGCGCCGGACAGCAACGGTTCGCCCCGCTCAACAGCTGGCCGGACAACGTCAATCTCGACAAGGCCCGCCGGCTGCTCTGGCCGATCAAGCAGAAATACGGCAACAAGATCTCCTGGGCCGATCTGATCATCCTCACCGGCAACGTCGCCCTGGAGTCGATGGGGTTCAAGACATTCGGCTTCGCCGGGGGGCGCGCCGACGTGTGGGAACCGGAGGAAAACATCTACTGGGGCAGTGAGGACACCTGGCTCGGCGACGCGCGCTATTCCGGCGAGCGTGACCTCGAAAACCCTCTGGCGGCCGTGCAGATGGGCCTGATCTACGTCAACCCTGAAGGCCCGAACGGCAATCCCGATCCCCTTGCCGCCGCGCGCGACATCCGCGAGACCTTCGCACGCATGGCCATGAACGACGAAGAGACCGTGGCCCTCATTGCCGGTGGCCACACCTTCGGCAAGACCCACGGCGCGGGCGACGCTGCCCACGTCGGTCCCGAGCCCGAAGCGGCCGGCATCGAGGAGCAGGGCCTGGGCTGGACCAGCACGTTCGGAACCGGCAGAGGCGGCGACACGATCGGCTCCGGCCTGGAAGTCACCTGGACCTCCACGCCGACGAAATGGAGCAACAACTTCTTCTGGAACCTGTTCGGCTACGAATGGGAGCTGACGAAGAGCCCTGCGGGAGCCCATCAGTGGACGCCGAAGAACGGTGCGGGGGCCAACACGATTCCGGACGCGCACGACAAGTCCAAGCGGCATGCCCCGACGATGCTGACCACCGACCTTTCACTCCGTGTCGACCCGGCCTACGAAAAGATCTCGCGGCGGTTCTTCGAGAACCCGGACGAGTTCGCCGACGCCTTTGCCCGTGCCTGGTTCAAGCTGACTCACCGTGACATGGGCCCGAAGGTGCGCTATCTCGGCCCCGAGGTTCCGGAAGAGGATCTGATCTGGCAGGATCCTTTGCCCGTCGTCGACCATGTGCTGATCGACGAGAAGGACATTGCCGATCTCAAGGCCAGGATCCTGGCATCGGGCCTGCCGATCTCGCAGCTGGTCTCCACCGCCTGGGCTTCGGCCTCGACCTTCCGCGGCTCCGACAAGCGCGGCGGTGCCAATGGGGCACGCATTCGGCTCGCGCCGCAGAAGGACTGGGAAGTGAACCAGCCCGCTCAACTCGCGACCGTGCTCGCCGCCCTCGAAGACATCCAGAAGTCGTTCAACGACGCCCAGACCGGCGGCAAGAAGGTGTCGCTGGCGGATCTGATCGTGCTGGCCGGGGCCGCCGCCGTGGAACGGGCCGCGGCAAATGGCGGCCACCACATTCAGGTTCCGTTTGCCCCGGGCCGCACCGACGCGACCCAGGAACAGACCGATGTCGAGTCCTTTGCGCCCCTGGAGCCGGTCGCCGACGGCTTCCGCAACTACCAGAAGGGCGAGCACCCGCTCCCGCCGGAGGCCCTGCTGGTCGACAAGGCGCAATTGCTCAAGCTGACGGCACCGGAACTGACGGTCCTCGTCGGCGGCCTGCGCGCATTGAACGCCAATTTCGGCCAGTCCCAGAACGGGGTGTTCACCACTCGCCCGGAAACGCTCAGCAACGACTTCTTCGTGAACCTGCTCGACATGGGAACGGCATGGAAAGCGGTGGAAGGATCGAAGAACGCCTATGAGGGTCGCGACCGCAAGACGGGGGAGCTGAAGTGGACGGCAACCCGAACCGATCTGGTCTTCGGCTCGAATTCACAGCTCAGGGCCCTGGCCGAGGTCTACGGTCAGGCGGACGCCGAGGCGAAGTTCGTCAACGACTTTGTTGCCGCCTGGAACAAGGTAATGAACGCCGATCGCTTCGACCTGATCTGATCTGATGGAAGGCGTCCGGGCATGTCGATGTGCCCGGACGTTTCGATACGGCCGCGGCAATTGCCGCGCGGGATCCTCAATCAGGCGGCCTTGCTGAACGTGCGGCCGCCCTTGTCGAGGTGGGCGTCGAAAGCGGCGGCGAGGGAACGGACGACGAAGCGATAGCGCTCCTGCACCCGTACAACGGCTTCGTCGACGACAATGAGCCCGTCGCGCTCGAGTTCGTCGAGCACGACGTTTCCCAAAAGCACGGAATCGACCGCAAAGCCGTGGCGCCCCGCAACCGCCGCCACATCTACGGAGAAATCGCACATCACGCGCTCGATCAATTCCGCACGGAAACGGTCTTCGGCGGTCATGCCGTAGCCTTTCGCCGCCGCAAGTTCGCCGCCGGCAATCCGGCCGGCATAGCGGCCGGGCGGCACCTCGTTCTGGATGTAGCCCTGCGCGAACCGGCCGATCGCCGAGGCGCCGAGCCCGACGAGCGTCGGACAGCCGTCGGTGGTGTACCCTTGAAAATTTCGGTGCAGGCGGCCGGCGCGCTGGGCCAGCGCCAGGTCATCATCCGGCAGGGCAAAATGATCGAGCCCGACGCGTTCATAGCCCGCCGCCACCAGTGTCTCCGCGATCGCCTCAGCCTGGGCGCTGCGCTGCCAGGCGTCCGGCAGGGCCGCCTCGTCGATCAACCGCTGGTGCTTCTTGAAAGTCGGAACATGCGCATAGCCGAAGACAGCGAAGCGGTCGGGCCGGAGCGCGACAGCGGCCTCGACGGTCGCCACGCAGGACTCGACGGTTTGATGCGGCAGCCCATAGATCAGGTCGAAGTTGAGGGCGGCGACGCCCGACCGGCGCAGGTCGTCAACGGCACGACGGGTGATGTCCACGCTCTGGACGCGGTTGATCGCGCCCTGGACCTTCGGGTCGAAGCTCTGCACGCCGAGGCTGGCCCGCGTGACGCCCGAGTGCCCCAGCGCTGCGGCCATTTCGGCGGTGAGCGATCGCGGGTCGATCTCGACCGCGACATTGACCTGATCCGCAAAGCCGAGCCGGCTTCGCAGCGCGGCCATCAGCGCCACGAATTCGTCCGGACGGATGATCGTCGGCGTGCCGCCGCCGAAATGGATCTCGCCAACGGTGAATGACCCTTCCCTCGCCCGCGACACCAGTTCGATTTCCCGGTGAAGAACTTCGAGATAGTCGAGGATCGGCCGGGCGCGCGTGGTGATCGTGGTGTGGCAACCGCAGTACCAGCACATCGAACGGCAGAACGGGATGTGCAGATAGACCGACGTCCTCTCGCCTTGCGGAATGGCGGCGAGCCAGTCGGCATAGGTTGTCCTCTCCGCCAACGGCGCGAAATGCGGCGCGGTCGGATAGCTGGTATAGCGCGGGAGCCTCGCCTCGCCGTATTTCTCCATGATGGCCTTCGACATGGATCCACCCTTCTCGTTAAAGTCCGCGCGACCCTATGGCTCCTTCCGCAGCCAGTCTTTGCGGAATCTCAAATCGAAGGCTCCGAACAACGAATGTCTGTTCGTTGGCGGACCAGATCGGCCGCCGCACGCCGAAGGCCCGCCGTCACCGGGCTCCCTTCAGGTTTCGTCCAGCCGTTCCAGATAGGGCAGACCGTCCGGCGACAGTGCCTGTGCGACGGTTGCGATACGCCGCATGGCGCGTTCGCGCGAGACCTGCAGGTGGCGGACCAGCGCAGCCTTGGCGCCGGGCACGTCGCTGGCAAGCAGGCGATCGATGATATCCAGGTGTTCGGGCAGAAACGGCTCGCTGCCGAAAAGCTCCGCCGTCCATCGGTACAGAAAATGATGGGTGACCAGCAGCGCCTGCGGCAGGCTGATCGCCCGCATCAGTGCTTCATTGCCGCAGTAGCCGAGCATTTCGACGTGAAGCTCGTGTTCCAGCGCGTCCAAAGTGTCACCGTCGATCGCGCCGCCGGTGTCGATCGCCGCGAGGACGTTGGCCCGCAGCCGCGCCAGGAAGCCTTGCGGCAATTCGGAGAAAGCCTTTTCCAGCGCCAGCGGCTCGAGCACCCACCGAAGCTCATAGAGCTCGTCGATGTGCTTGGCCGTCAGCGCCGGCGCATACCAGCGGCCACGGTCGTCCTTCCTGGCGATCCCGCGCTGCTGCAGGCGGCCGACCACGTCGCGGGCGACGGTCCGGCTGACGCGATGGTGCCTGGCAAGCAACGCCTCGTTGATACGCCAGCTGGCGAGCGAGGTCCGCGCCACGATCTCGCTTTCGATGCCGGGGTAGATGAGTTCCCAGCTCGACTGCGATCGGATGTTGCCGCCTGTCTCCGCGCGCGGCACCGGCAACCCCCGGTCCGGCGGCGTCCCGCTGCCCTCGGCGGCGAGCACTTGGTAGCCCCGGGTCTTGGCCTTGCGCACCAGACCCTGATGTTCAAGCACGGCAAGGGCCTGCCGCGCCGGCGCCCGGCTGATGCCGAAGCGCGCCGCCACGCCGGTTTCCGTCAGTTGGGCGCCGGCGGCGATCGCGCCGCTGGCGATGTCCGCCGCAAGCGCCTCGCTCGCACGCTGGTAAAGCCTCGGCGCGATGCCGGAAGTACGTTCTCGCATGTCGGGGTGCAGCCTCCCGTTGGCAAGTGCTGACCGCGGTATTGGCGCACGCCACCGGCGACGCCGTGACGGATCGCGGCAGCAACGACCGGGATTGCACGCCAATACCGTATTGTCTAGTGTGCACACCATACAATTGGACGAGAGAGGCCAGATCGTGTCGAATTCCAGTGCTCCGTCGACCGTAACGCTTGCAGCCCTCGACCGCTTTTGCCGGGACGTTCTGCGCGCCTGCGGCGCCGACACTGCGACTGCGGACGCGGCCTCGCGCGCGATGCTGCACGGCACGCGTCACGGCGTGGATAGCCACGGTGTCCGGCTGCTTTCGCATTACGTTACCGCCCTGGAAGGCGGCCGCATCAACAAGACGCCGCGGCTGCGACGGATTTCGGGCTTCGGCGCGGTGGAGACCCTCGACGCCGACGATGCACACGGGGCGCTGGCCGCCTACCGCGCCATGGAACGGGCCGTGGCTTTGGCCGGGCAGTTCGGCATTGCCGCGGTCGGCATCCGCAATACCTCGCATTTCGGACCGGCTGGCGCCTACGCGCTGGAGGCGGCACGGCAGGGCTACGTCGGCCTCACCGTCTGCAACTCCGACAGTTTCGTGCGCCTGCACGACGGCGCGATGCGCTTTCACGGTACGAACCCCATTGCCATCGGCGTGCCGGCCCCGGGCCGGGACCCCTGGCTCCTGGACATGGCGACGAGCGCCGTTCCCTATAACCGCGTGCTGCTCTATCGCAGCCTCGGCAAGGCGCTGCCGCCTTCTGTGGCGTCGGACGCGACCGGCGTCGACACACAGGACCCAGACGGGGCGGCCATGCTCGCCCCGCTCGGCGGCGAATTCGGCTTCAAGGGGGCGGGACTGGCCGGAGTGGCCGAGATCCTCAGCGCCGTTCTGACCGGGATGAAACTCAGTTTCGACATCGCACCGATGCCCGGCCCCGATTTTTCGACCCCGCGCGGCATGGGTGCGTTCGTCTTGGCGATCAAGCCGGACGCCTTCGCGGACCAGAAGACCGTCGAGGCGGGCATGCATCGCTACCTCGATGTCCTGTGCCAGTCGCCGGCACGGGAAGGGTGCGCGATCATGGCGCCCGGAGACCGGGAATGGAAGGAGGCGGCGCGTCGCGAGGTCGAGGGGGTGACGCTCGATCCCGCCACGCGCGGTTCCTTCGACGAGCTCACCGCCCGCTATGGGGTCGGCCTGGCGGCGGGTTGACTTCTCGAAAATATCGGCTCTAATGGAGAAATTGGTAAGGCCACCTTACCAACATGTGTGCCAGAGGAGGCGCACGGGAGGAAGAGCAATGTTCGTGGCGTTGGAGCCGCGCCGCCTCTACAGGCAGGTCGCGGAACAGATTCGCGCGCTCGTCGAAAGCGGAGAGTTGACGGCAGGTGATCGCCTACCCGCCGAGCGCGAGCTTGCGGAGCGCCTCGGCGTTTCCCGCCCCACGGTCCGCGAAGCCCTGATTGCGCTCGAAATCGAAGGTTACATCCAGATCCGCATGGGGTCCGGGGTCTACATCACGCGCAGACCCGCGCCGGATAGCGCCCTGCTGCCTGCCGACGACAGTGACGGTCCGTTCGAGCTGCTCCAGGCCCGCTGCATCATCGAGAGCGCCATCGCCGAGGAGGCCGCCCGGCGCGTCACGCCGGAAGGCATCGCCCGGCTGGACGAGACCATCGATGCGATGGCGCGCGCGCTCGACGAACCGGAGCGCGCCCTGGCATCCGACAGGGCCTTTCACACCGCCATTGCCGACATCATCGGCAACGCCGCACTCAAGCAAGTGACCGGCCTGATCTACGACAAGCGCATGTCGCCCTACTTCGAGAAGCTCGCGAGCTATTTCGAGGGCCCGCATACGTGGAAGCTGGCGCTGGAAGAACACAAGGTCGTGCGCGACGCGATCGCGAGCGGCGACCCGGCGGCGGCACGTGAGGCCATGCGCGCCCATCTGACGCTGGCGCAGAAGAGATTCTCCGAGAGCTTCGGGGAGGAGCCGCCGAGAGAAGAGTGAGCCTGTCGCAATCCGGCGCAGGATCGAAACATCGGAAATCTGACATCAATTTCGGGAGGAAAGTAATGACATTCAGATTGAAAGCAGTTTTGGGCGCGACCGCCCTGGTGATGGCATCCGCGCTGGCAGCACAGGCCCAGACCGCGCTGAAATGGGCGCATGTCTACGAGACCTCTGAGCCGTTCCACACCGAGTCCGTCTGGGCGGCAGAGGAGATCGCCAAGCGTACCGACGGGCGCTACACGGTCGAAGTCTTTCCGGCCTCGCAGCTTGGCAAGGAGGCCGACATCAACCAGGGCCTCAAGCTTGGCACCGTGGACATCATCATTTCCGGCTCGAGCTTTGCCTCGCGCGACTTCAAGCCGATTGGAGTGACCTACTTCCCCTATATCTTCCGCGATCCCAGCCACCTGCTGGCCTACACCAAGAGCGACGTCTTCAAGCGTCTGGCGCAGGGGTATGAGGACGCCACCGGCAACCACATCACCGCCGTCACCTACTATGGCACGCGCCAGACGACGTCCAACCGGCCGATCGAAAGCTGCGCCGACATGCAGGGCCTGAAGATCCGCGTCCCGGACGTGCCGGCCTATCTGGCAATGCCGCGGGCTTGCGGCGCCAACACGACGCCGATCGCCTTTGCAGAGGTCTACCTGGCCCTTCAGAACGGTACAGTCGAAGCCCAGGAAAATCCCCTGACGACGATCGAGGCCAAGAAGTTCTACGAGGTTCAGAAGAACATCGTTCTGACCGGCCACATCGTCGACCACCTCAACACGGTCGTCTCGAAGAGCCTCTGGAACAACCTCTCCGACGAAGACAAGGCGATCTTCACCGAAGTCATGCAGGAAGCCGCAGCGCGCGCCACCAAGATCATCGAGGAGCGCGAGAACGCCCTTGTCGACGATTTCAAGGAGCGCGGCATCACAGTCACCGAGGTCGACAAGTCCGACTTCGAAAAGACCGTGCTCGAAAAGGTCACCTTTGAGGAGTTCGGCTACGAGAAGGCCGACTGGGAAGCGATCCGCGCCGTACAATAGCACCGCGCGCGCCCCCGGCACAGCAGTGCGCCGGGGGCTCCACCTTCCGATATCCGCTCGCTGGAGCATCGAAATGACACAGCAAGAACACGCGCCGATCAGCGTGGAAGAGATGGCGCATGCCTTCGAGGAGGAGGCAGCCCCGGCCGACCTGTCCCCTTATGCGCTCGAGGACTGGCTGACGCTGGCGGTCTTCTGGGGCATGGCGCTATGCGTCTTCCTGCAGTTCTTCACCCGCTATGCCTTGAACAACAGCCTGGCGTGGACCGAGGAAATCGCGGCCAACTGCCTGGTTGTCGTCGTGTTCCTGGGCTCGACCATGTGCGTTCGGATGGTGCGCCACATACAGGTCGACCTGCTCTACCGGATCATCCCGAAACGGATCGCCCGCCTGCTACAGGTCGTCGTCGACGTCATCGTCATCGCCTTCTTCGCCTACATGACCTGGCTGATGTGGCGCTACATGGCGATCGTCGGCAGCGAACGCATGGTCACCGTCGACCTGCCGCGCGGCATCGTCTTCTACACTGTGCTGGCCGCCTTCGCGCTGATGGCGCTGCGTGCGGTGCAAAACTTCGTCAAGGATCTCGTCAACGAGAAGACCACGCGCGAGCTGGCGGAAGAGACCGCCCTGCAGGGGGACTGAACCATGGTGCTTCTCATCGGATCGTTCCTGCTGCTGCTCATGATCGGCACCCCGGTCGCCGTCGCCATGGGCGCAGCATCGCTCGCCTATCTCCTGGTCTACGGCGTGGCCCCCGACATCATCGCCGCCCAGCGCATGATCGCCGGCGTCGAGAGCTTCCCGCTCCTGGCCGTTCCCTTTTTCATCCTGGTCGGGAACCTGATGAACATTGCCGGCGTCACCGGCCGGATCTACCACTTCGCCCTGTCGCTGGTCGGCTGGATGAAGGGCGGCCTGGCCCAGGTGAACATCATCGGCTCGGTCATCTTCTCGGGCATGTCCGGCACCGCCCTCGCCGACGCGGCCGGCATCGGCACCATCGAAATCAAGGCCATGAAGGATCACGGCTACCCCGTGGAAGCCGCGGTCGGGGTGACGGCCGCATCGGCAACGCTCGGCCCGATCTTTCCGCCGTCTCTGCCGTTCGTGATCTACGGGATGATGGCCAATGCCTCGATCGGCGCGCTTTTCATGGCCGGCATCCTGCCCGGTGTCGTCATGGCGGCCCTCCTGATGCTGACGGTCTTCATCTTCGCCCATCGCAAGGGTTGGGGCTCGGACACGCCGTTCGAACTGCGGCGGCTGGCTGGGGCCTCGCTGGAAGTCGTCATCGTGCTGTGTTTCCCGGTCGCGATCTATCTGCTCGTCCTGGCGGGTCTGTCGGTGAACGTGGCCGTGCTTGTCGGCCTTGCCGTGCTGGTCGCGCTCGACTGGCACTTCGACTTTTCCGCGGTCATGGCTTTGATGACGCCGGTACTGCTGATCGGCGGCATGACCATGGGCTGGTTCACGCCGACGGAAGCTGCGGTCGCGGCCGTGATCTGGTCATTGTTCCTCGGCCTGGTTCGATATCGCACCATGACGCTCAGGACGCTCGCCAAGGCATCCTTCGACACGATCGAAACGACGGCCTCGGTGCTGTTCATCGTGACGGCGGCCTCGATCTTCGCGTGGCTGCTGACCGTCAGCCAGGCTGCGCAGCTCTTTTCCGACTTCATGTTCTCGCTGACGGACAACTGGTGGACGTTTCTGATTCTCGTCAACATCCTGCTGCTGGTCGTCGGCGCTTTTCTCGACACCATCGCCGCGATCAGCATTCTGGTCCCGATCCTGATGCCGGTTGCTGCGCGGTACGGCATCGACCCGGTGCATCTGGGGCTGATCATCACGCTGAACCTGATGATCGGCCTGCTGACGCCGCCGGTCGGGATGGTGTTGTTCGTGCTCTCGCGTATCTCCAAACTGTCGGTGGAGCGGACCACCATGGCGATCACCCCCTGGATGATCCCACTGCTGGTCGCCTTGCTTCTGATCACCTTCGTCCCGGCGGTCACGCTCTGGCTGCCGACGCAACTCGGTCTGATCCGTTGAGTGGGGGCGTGGATATGCTGGCACGGGTGGCACGACTTCACGGAATGCGTGACCTCAGGATCGAGGGCGAGCCGGTCCGGACGCCGGGCCCGGGCGAAGTACTGCTGCGGATGGCGGCGGGCGGCATCTGCGGTTCGGACCTGCATTATTACCAGGACGGCGGCTTCGGCCCCGTCCGGGTACGCGAGCCGATCATCGCCGGCCACGAGGCGTCGGGATATGTCGAAGCGCTCGGCGAAGGCACGAGCGGCATCGCGGCCGGCGCCCTCGTGGCGGTCAACCCGTCCCAGCCCTGCGGCAGATGCCACTACTGCAGCATCGGCCAGCCGATCCACTGTCTCGAGATGCGCTTCATGGGCAGTGCCATGCGCCAGCCGCACGAGCAGGGCATGTTCCGCGACTGGCTGGTGGTCCCCGCAATCCAGTGCCACCCGGTGGCAAGCGACATTACCCCGGGCGAAGCCGCCTGCGCCGAGCCGCTCGCCGTCTGCCTGCATGCCGTGGCCCAGGCGGGCCCGCTCGCCGGTGCGCGCGTGCTTGTCACCGGCGCCGGGCCGATCGGCCTTTTGACCACTGCAGCAGCGCGTCATGCCGGCGCGACCGAGGTCGTCGTCACCGATCTCAGCGACGCCGCCCTCGCCCGTGCGCCGGCGATGGGCGCGACGTCAACCGTCAACGTCGGCCAGAACCCCGACGGGCTCAGCCCGTGGCAGGCAGGCAAGGGCACCTTCGACGTGGTGTTCGACTGCTCGGCCGCAGGTCCGGCGCTGCGATCGGCCTTTGCAGTGGTGAAGCCGCGCGGCACGATCGTACAGGTCGGGGTGACCGGCGACATGACCATTCCGCTCAACGCGCTGGTCGCCAAGGAAATCGTTTGGCGCGGCTCGCAGCGGTTCGACCGCGAGTTCGCCGAGGCGGTCGGCCTCATTTCCGGACGCGCCATCGACGTGCGGCCGATCATTTCCCACGCCTTCCCGCTTGCCGCGGCGGTCGAGGCGTTCGAGCAGGCGGGCGACCGCTCCGTGGCCTGCAAGGTCCAGCTCACGCTTGCCGACTCCGATTGATTACCAGAGGACAAGACAATGCGACACACATGGCGGTGGTTCGGGCCTGTCGACAAGGTCACGGTGCGCGACGCGGCGCAGGCCGGGGCGGAAGGCATCGTCAGCGCCCTGCATCACGTCCCCACCGGGACAGCCTGGACGATCGATGACATCCGCAAGCGCCAGGCCGAGATCAAGGCCGGCGGCCTCGTCTGGGACGTCGTCGAAAGCGTGCCGGTGTCCGAGGACATCAAGACCCAGAAGGGCGAGTGGCGCAGCCATGTCGCCAACTGGCAGGAAACGCTCAGGCGCCTGTCCGCCTGCGGCATCCGGACCGTCTGCTACAACTTCATGCCGATCCTCGACTGGACACGCACTGACCTTCGCTGGGAGACCCGCCACGGCGCCCGGGCGATGCGCTTTGACCTCGTCGATTTCGTCGCATTCGACATCCACATCCTTAACCGGCCAGAATCAAAGGAAGACTATCCCGAATGGCTGGCGGAGGATGCCGCAAAACGGTTCTCGATGATGCCGGAGGAGAAGATCGCAGCACTCGGCAGGAACATCGGGGCGGGTCTGCCCGGCTCTGCCGACGGCTATACGCTCGACCAGCTTCTCGAGAAGTTGCGGTCCTACCAGGGTATCGATCGGACGAAGCTGCAGGCCCATCTCGTCGACTTCCTGTCCGAGGTGACGCCCGTGGCCGAGGACGTCGGCATCAACATCTGCGCGCACGGCGATGATCCGCCCTGGCCGCTGCTCGGCCTGCCGCGCATCCTTTCGACGGAGGCCGACTATGCTCACATGCTGAGCCAGGTGGACAGCCTCGCCAACGGCGTGACGCTGTGTACGGGCTCGCTCGGCGCGCGCGCCGACAACGACCTGCCCTCGATCGCCAGCCGATTTGCAGAGCGGATCCATTTCGTGCACCTGCGCAACGTCACCCGCGACACCGATACCGTGCCGTGCTCGTTCTTCGAGGACGAGCATCTGGAAGGGGGCACCGACATGGTCGCCGTCATCGCCGCGCTGCTCGAAGAGGAGAAACGCCGCCGCGCCGAGGGCCGCGAGGACCACCGCATTCCCATGCGCCCCGATCACGGCCAGGAGATCCTCGACGACCTGACCCGCGGCGCCCAGCCCGGCTATCCGGCCATCGGCCGGCTCAAGGGCCTGGCCGAACTGCGCGGCATCGAACGCGCCCTGCTCCACCCTCGCAACCACCGGGTCTGACGCCATGCAACGCCTCTCCGCCGAAACCATCCTGCCCCCGAGCGTCGCCGGGCCCGCCTACGACCGCACAACCCTACGCCCCGGCATTGTCCACATCGGCCTCGGTGCCTTTCACCGCGCGCATCAGGCGGTCTATACCCAGCGCGCGCTTGAACACGCTCTTGGCCCCTGGGGCATCGTCGCGGTCAACCTGCGCTCGGCCGAACCGGTCGAGGCCATGCAGGCTCAGGACGGCCTCTACACGGTCGTCGTGCGTGGACCGAACGGCGAAACGGCCGAGGTGATCGGCGCGGCGGTCGACTGGATCTGCGCCGCACAGGATCGCCGGAAGGTGCTGGACTATCTCGCCAGCCCCGACATCCGCATCGTGACGCTCACCGTCTCGGAAAAGGCCTATGGCCTGCACCCGGCGACGGGCGGTCTTGACGACGGTCATCCTTCGGTCGCCGCCGACCTCGCCAACCCGCACGCACCGGTCGGCGCGCTCGGGTTCCTGGTCGAGGGACTCGCTTTGCGGCGCGCCAAGGGCCTGCAGCCGTACACCGTCCTTTGCTGCGACAACCTGCCGGCCAACGGCAGGGTCGTCCGCCGCCTCGTGCTCGACATGGCCGAGCGGCGGGATCCGGATCTGGCCCGGTGGATCGCCGAGAATGGCACCTTCCCCTGCAGCATGGTCGACCGCATCGTACCTGCGGCCACCGACGAAACGCGCGCGCGCGCCACGGCCCTGCTCGGGGCTACGGACATGCTGGCGCTGGAAACCGAGCCATTCCTGCAATGGGTCATCGAGGACGACTTCGTTTCGGGACGCCCGGCCTGGGAGCAGGGCGGGGCCATCTTCGCCGACAATGTCGAGCCCTACGAGAAGATGAAACTGCGCCTGCTGAACGGTTCACACACGCTGATTGCCCATCTCGGGCTGCTGCACGGCCTGGAATTCGTGCGCGACGTGATGGCCGTGCCCGAGCTGGTGAACCAGGTGCGCAAGCACATGGAGGCGGTGGTCCCGACGCTCGATCCCGTGCCGGGCATCGATCTCGACGAATACCGACGGCAGCTCGTCGAGCGCTTCGCCAACAAGGCGATCGCACACCGCACCGCGCAGATCGCCATGGACAGTACCCAGAAGCTGCCGCAGCGCATCTTTGCGCCGGCCGTCGACGCGCTCAAGGCCGGCGGAGACGGGGCCGCCTTTGCCCGCGTCGTCGCGCTGTGGATCGCTGCCGTGCGCAAGCGCATGGATGCCGACGATCCGCGCCGGGGCGAACTGCTCGCGGCCGCCCGGCAGGTCGATCCAGTCGATCACTCCGCCTCGTTCTTCGCCCTTGACGGGCTCTTCCCGACCGATCTCGTCGAGTCCCGCGCCTGGCGCGATCTGGTCAATGCCGAATTGAAAACCGTCTAGCCAGCCACACGAGTGGTCCCCATCGGACCGGCTAACGCGGCCGTCGCTTGAGAAAGGACGGCCTGATCCGCCGCAACAGGTTGTCGGCGGCCCGTATGATGTTGGTCAGCGAGATGAGCTTGTCGACCTCGGCGTCGGTGTTCGACAGCCGCTCCGAGAGAACCTCGTCGGCGGCAAGGGCTATCTCCGCCGGCGGGATCTCCGGAAAGCGCGCGGTGAGCCGGGCATAGGGGTTGGTTGCGACGCCGCCATGGATGGTGAGTTTGCCGAGCCGGGCAAAGAGTCGCAGGAACACCTGCTCGAAGGTCCAGTCGTGGACCGAGACCACCCGCCACTTCTCGCTCCGCCGTGCGGTGAAGCCGGCGAGCACGATGTCGGCGGAGAGCCGCAGTTCGCTCAGCCAGAGCGCCAGCCCGAAGCCGCTGGTCGGAATCCTGCCCTCGCTATAGACGTCGTCGAAATGGCCGATCAGGTCCAGGTGACCGGTCGGCGCGTCCTTGAAATCGGCCGCCGTGTTCAGCCGCTCCGAAGCGTCCAGCCGGATGTTCATGATGCCAAGGAAATGGGCCGTGTCGAAAAAGGCCAGCACGTCCCGCACTTCGTCGCGATAGACGATGTTGGCCCCGCGCGGCTGCCCTCGCGACACGAGCAAGGCGTGTCCGTCGAAGGGTCGCTCCAGCACCTTGTAGACCTTGTTGAAGAACACGAACAAGGTACTGGACGGAAACGCCGCGCGCAGCGCCGCGACGTCCATCGCTTCGCTGTTGGCGACAAGCACGATGTGCGAATAGGGCTCGAACAGCCGGCGCCAGTCCTCTGGCCCATTCAGCCCCGATGCTGCGCCCCTTGGCGGCAGGCTGTTGTCCGCGCGGGTCCCGGGCGTATCCACGCGAATCGTCCGCTACTTCTGCTGCACCGACAGCACGCGGTCGCGGGCGGCGAACCACTCCTCCGCGTAGTCGTCATTTCGATACTCGTCAAAATAGGGACCGCCATCGGTAAAGTGCACGATCCGCGCATCGTTGCGGTAGTCGTACTCGTTGACGAGGTAGTTCCAGGCCACCGGGATCTCGCCGATCTGCTCGTCGCTGTCGAGCCACTTGAACTGGTGCAATTGCAGACCGGTCGCGGTGTTGACGAAATCCTTGGTCAGCGCCCGGCACTTGGCGTTGTTGAACAGGATCATGCTCGACCAGTTCTTTTTCTCGTATTTCGTCTGGGTCTGGCCGAGGAACTTCGTCTCGATCTTC
Source organism: Mycoplana sp. ABR4_002 (assembly GCF_056159645.1). Taxonomy (NCBI): domain Bacteria; kingdom Pseudomonadati; phylum Pseudomonadota; class Alphaproteobacteria; order Hyphomicrobiales; family Rhizobiaceae; genus Mycoplana; species Mycoplana sp. ABR4_002. Next base: position 96,360 of record NZ_JBSWVO010000002.1, on the reverse strand, counting down.
GGCACGTAGTCGTGCTTCACGCACATCGCCGCATAGCGGTCGTCGCGCAGCGCCCACAGCTCGGCGATGTCGGCACGCGCAAGCATGTCGCAGTCCATGAACATGCTCCAGCCCTCATAGTTGCTGAGGTAGGGCACCAGGAACCGGGAGAACGAAAATTCCGTCGACTGCAGCGGATTGCGCTCACGGGTGAAGATGTCGCCGAGATTGTTCAGCACAATCGGGGAAAACGTCACCGGAATGCTCGAATGTTCGAGGATGCTCTGGCACAGGACGTGATAGGCGACGATTTCCTTGGAGTCGAAGCCAACAAAAATGCGTGCAACATCATCTCTCATGCCGGTCACCTTTCAAATTTTCCTTGCCAACGCCTGCCTCGTATCAAGCGGCAGCGAGCGCGGCTAGCAGTGCATGAGTGCAAAAGCCATGTCAATGCGGGCGAAGCTCGCAAGGCGTGACATCAAGTGCCAGCCGCGTGGGGGCTGGCCCGGCTCGATATCTGACAATATACCGTGGGATATTACGCCGAAGGATGGCCGACGGATCGTCCGGTCGAGGAGCGGGGCGAACAACGGAGACGAGATGCGCTGGTTTCGCAAGAGCACCATCAAGGGCCTTACCATCACCCCTCCCGCGCCCGAGCCGGCACGGCACGGCATCGCGGTCGCACTCTGCGTGAAGGACGAAGCCCGCTACATCGAGGAGTGGGTGTGCTTTCACCGCGCCGTCGGCGTGCGCCACTTCATCGTCTATGACAACGGATCGACCGATCCGACCTGCGACATCCTGCGGGCCGTGCTCGAACCGGACGCTCTGACGATCGTGCCCTGGGCCGGCCGGGTCTGCTCATCCAAGACCGGCCAGCTGATCGACGGCCAGGTTCTCGCCTTCGCCCATGCGATCATCAACTTCGGCGGCCACTTTCGCCGGATGGCGTTCATCGACGCCGACGAGTTCCTGCTGCCGAGAACCGGCGACACGATCGAGGCGGCGCTCGCCGCGACCGGTGACTTTCCCAACGTGTCGCTCCCCTGGCACATGTTCGGCACCAGCGGCCACAAGGCGCGGCCGGATGGTCCGGTCGCCCTGAACTACACCCGCCGAAGCGCCGATCCGCTCAGCCTCGACGAGCATGTGACGAACTTCAAGTGCATCGTCGACCCCTGCGAGGTCGTCGAGGTGAGCATCCACCAGTTCAAGACCCGCCAATTCGGCGACGTCACGTCAAACGATGCCGGCTTCCGGACCAGCCGCAAGGGCCGCAAGGAGCGGCGCTTCTATTCGAACGCCTTTCTCCAGCTCAACCACTACTACAGCAAGTCCGAGCAGGAGATGGCGGAAAAGCTGGCCCGCGGATCGAACTATGCGGCCTCCGCCGAGGAGCTCGCCGAGAAGATGCGAACCTCGCTGCGCAATATCGAGCAAGCCGAAATCGAAGACCGCGCGATGATCGATTTCGTCGAATCCCGCGGCATCCGGCTTGCGAGCGACGGCCCTGCGGCTCCGGACGGTGCCGCGGCCTAGGGCGCGGGCGTCAAACCCTGCCTGTCCACAACGGCAGCCCGCTGGCCTCGGCGACGTCGGGGTCGGCCGTGAAGATGGGATAGTCCCTGGAGCGAAGCGCCTGCAGCGCCTTTTGATCCATGTCCTTGTGAAGGCGGGGCAGGTTCTCCTGGTTGTAGGCATGGCCGCTGGTATGCGGGCTGATCCCGGTGAGGATCACCGCGGGCGCGCCGTGAAAGAGCGCAAACAGGGCGGCGTTGATGCCGTTCGAGCACTTGGCCTCGGCTTCCAGTTCGTCGCTGCGGAAGCCGCAGACCCGGTCGAGGAGAGCCATGCGCTGGTAGCGATCGACCATGTGCAGGCTGTCATAGCGATAGTCGAAGGCCTCCAGCCCCTCTTTCAACGAGGCCAGCCCCTCGCGCCACAGCAAGACGTAGAGAGCGCCGGTACGCTGGCCCCTCAGCACCCGTCGAACCTCGATGGCGTTCGTGTTGGTGCCGCGCACCTGATTGAACATCATGAAGGTGATGTCGGGCTTCTCGAGACCCCACTTCGCCGTCACCATCTGCGCCCCGTTGACGGTGATCACGCGATAGCGCGCGTCGAAGCCGGCGGGCTTGTGGGAAATCGGTGCGGATCCGACCACCACGACCGGGCCGTCAAGGTTCAGCGGCGAGGCCGGTGGGCGCGGCCGCAGGAGGTTGTACTTGATGCGGCGATAGAGCCGCGTCTTCGCTTCGGTAAAGGTCACGCGTGGCTGCCTGCTGTCGTTCCTGTCGAAGGGAGAGCCTAATCCTCCGATCGGGCATGCCTGTCAATGCACGCACTGGCCGCAACGGGCCGAAATCGATCGACTTCGTTGTGTGGCGCCGCCAACAAGGCACTTGACCTTGACATGATGGGAAGGTGCAAGATCGGATCGTCAAACTGGGACGTATGCCATGCACGCTTTGAACGAGCCGGGAAACCGGCATACCATTAAACTCTCAATCGCGGACATGAGCTGCGCCTCCTGCGTGCGCCGGGTGGAAAAGGCGATCACTAGCGTGTCCGGCGTTTCCGGCGCCGCCGTCAACCTGGCGAGCGAGAAGGCGGACGTTATCTTCGATGGTCGTCCGGACGCCGCCGCCGTCGCAGCGGCCGTGCGCGCGGCGGGCTACGGTGTCGCCGAGGAAACGCTGGAGTTTCCAATCCAGGGCATGACCTGCGCCTCCTGCATCGGCCGGGTCGAGCGCGCCCTGAAGGCGGTTCCCGGTGTCCTCGATGCCACGGCGAACCTTGCCACCGAACACGCGCGCGTTGTGTTCCTGCGCGGCGGCGCCAGCTTCGACGATCTCGCCGCAGCGGTCGAGAAGATCGGCTACACCACCATACGCGAGACGGACGCCTCCGAAAGCAGTTCCGACGACAGTCGGCGCGCCGACGAGATCGCGGCGTTGCGCCGCGATCTGGTGCTCGCGGCCGCCCTGACCGCACCGCTGTTTGTCATGGAGATGGGCGCGCATGCAGTGCCGACTTTCGGCCACTACATCCACGACACGCTCGGCATGCAGGCGAGCCGCATCATCCAGTTCGTGCTGGCGACACTCGTGCTGGCCGGACCCGGCCGGCGCTTCTTCAGCAAGGGCATCCCGAGCCTGCTTCGCGGCGCGCCGGACATGAACGCGCTGGTGGTGATCGGCACCAGCGCGGCCTGGGGCTTTTCCACGGTCGCCACCTTTGCCTCCGACTGGCTTCCCGGCGGCTCGGCCGCCGTCTATTTCGAGGCCGCCGCCGTTATCGTCACGCTGATCCTCGCTGGCCGGTATCTTGAGGCCCGCGCCAAGGGCCGGACCGGCGAGGCGATCCGCCATCTCGCCGGCCTGCGGGCCACATCCGCCCGCGTTCTGAAGGAAGGCGAACCCGTCGACGTCGCCCTCGAGGCAGTGGTGCCGGGCGACCTCGTCCTGGTGCGGCCGGGCGAAAAGGTGCCGGTGGACGGCGAGGTCACGGAGGGACGCTCCTTTATCGATGAATCGATGATCACGGGTGAGCCGATGCCGGTCGAGCGTCAGGTCGGAGACACGGTCACCGGCGGCACGATCAACACGACCGGATCGTTCACCTTTCGCGCCACCCGCGTTGGTGCCGATACCGTGCTGTCGCAGATCATCCGCATGGTCGAGGATGCGCAGGCGGCCAAGCTGCCGATCCAGGCGCTCGTCGATCGCGTCACGCAATGGTTCGTACCGGTGATTATCGCAGTCGCGCTCGTCACCTTCGGGCTTTGGTCCGCGCTTGGCCCGAGCCCGGCGCTCGCGCATGCGCTCGTCGCGGCCGTCGCGGTGCTGATCATTGCCTGCCCCTGTGCGATGGGGCTTGCCACGCCGACCTCGATCATCACGGGGACGGGGCGCGCGGCCGAGCTTGGCGTGCTTTTTCGCCAGGGAACGGCGCTGCAGACGCTGGAGTCGACCGACATCGTCGCCGTCGACAAGACCGGGACGCTCACGCTCGGCCGGCCGGAACTGACCAAGGTCGTGACGGTCGACGGTTTCGATCGAAAGGCCGTCCTGGCGCTGGTGGCCGCCGCCGAGGTGCGCTCGGAGCATCCGATCGCACGCGCGATCCATGCAGCGGCGAAGGCGGAGGGCCTGAAGCTCGAGCCCGCCGATGATTTCGTAGCGACCTCGGGCCAGGGCATTTCCGCTACCGTGACGGAGCGAAAGGTCGAGGTGGGTTCGGCGGCCTTCATGGCGTCACGAGGCATCGATGTCGCGCCGCTTGCCGGAGAAGCCGGGGCGCTTGCGGCAAGGGGGGCCTCTCCTCTCTACGCCGCGCTCGACGGCAGGCTCGCCGCCCTCCTGGCCGTTTCCGATCCGCTCAAACCGAGCAGCCGGGAAGCGATAGCGCAGCTGAAGGCGCTGGGCGTCGAAGTGGCGATGATCACCGGCGACAACCGCCGGACGGCCGAGGCGGTCGCGGTCCAGCTCGGCATCGGCACGGTTCTGGCCGAGGTGTTGCCGGACGGCAAGGTCGAGGCCGTGCGGACACTTGCCGATGGCGGGCGGAAGAAAGTCGCCTTTGTCGGCGATGGCATCAACGACGCCCCGGCCCTCGCCGCAGCTGACACCGGCATCGCCATCGGCACCGGCACGGATGTCGCCATCGAAAGCGCCGATATCGTTCTGATGGCCGGAGACGTGCGTGGTGTCGCCACCGGCATCGCGCTTTCGAAGGCTACCATGCGCAACATCCGCCAGAACCTGTTCTGGGCGTTCGGCTACAATGTTGCGCTGATCCCGGTCGCCGCCGGCGCGCTCTATCCGGCCCTCGGCCTGCTGCTGTCGCCGGCGATCGCGGCAGGCGCTATGGCGCTCTCGAGCGTCTTCGTCGTCACCAACGCGCTGCGGTTGAAGCGTTTCCGGCCAGCGGAAATCTCGCACACCGTCAGGGAGGACTTTGCATGAACATCGGTCAAGCGGCAACCGCAAGCGGAGTGACAGCCAAGATGGTCCGCCACTATGAGGCAATCGGCCTGATCAGGCTGGCCGGCCGGACCGGATCAGGGTATCGAACCTACGGGCCAAACGACATCGCCACGCTCACCTTCATCCGGCGCGCACGCGACCTCGGCTTCTCCATCGCCCAGATCCGCGACCTGCTGACCCTCTGGCAGGATCGCGGCCGCGCTTCCGCCGACGTCAAGCGCATCGCCGCCGCACATATCGACGAACTCACGGCCAAGATGCGCCAGCTGCAGGAAATGGTGCTGACGTTGCAGCATCTTTCCGCCAACTGCCACGGCGATGATCGGCCGGACTGCCCGATTCTCGAGCGGCTCGCCGTCGGAGGATAGGGCTCGGGTCGCCCCACCCACACCGGGCAACGAGACTTATTGATTGACAGTTCATTCAATATGAGCGCAATTTACCTTCAAAATTCATGCCGTTCGCATGGGACGTGATGCCAGTGGAGGTGAATGATGAACGAAATCAGTACGGAGCCGCCGGGCTCTCCCCTTCTCGACCATTGCCCGGCCTCCCTCCCCGCCAGCGCCTATTTCGACCCAGAGTGGTACACGGCTGAGGAGAAGGCGATCTGGCGGCGGCACTGGATCTATGTCGGTCGCGACAATGACCTGCCGGCGATGACGATGCGGCGGATCTCCGTCGGCGGGCAGAACCTCATCCTCGTCAAGGATCGCGACGGCAAGACCACGGCGTTCCACAACACCTGCCGCCATCGTGGCGCCGAGTTGTGCCACACCGACGAAAGGAGCCTGAAGTCGAAGCTGATTTCATGCCCTTACCACCAGTGGAGCTACAGCTTCTCCGGCGACCTGGTGCGCACGCCGTTCGTCTCGGCCACCACCGACTTCCGCAAGGAGGAACACGGGCTCTACAGGATCCACGTCAAGGAGTGGAACGGCTTTCTCTATGTCTGCCTCGCCGACGAGCCGCCCGCCTTCGACGCGGTTCCCGACCTTGGCGTCGACGCGCTCGATCACTGGCCGATGCGCGATCTCGTCACCGGGCACACATGGGTCAAGCAACTGGCCTGCAACTGGAAGATCTTCTGGGAGAACTACAACGAGTGCCTGCACTGCCCCGGCATCCATCCGGAACTGTCGGAGATGGTGCCGATCTACTCCAAGGGCTACATGGCGCCGAACGAGGCGCCAGGCTGGCGCCCGGAGGCAGATCCGCACGCCCCCGCGCTCAAGACCGGGGCGAAGAGCTGGACGATGAACGGCCAGCCCTGCGGACCGGAGTTTCCCGACCTCACGGACGACGATCGGGCCGCCGGTCAGACCTTCGTCACCATGGTCCCGACCATGTTCGTCGTCGCCCACGTCGACTATGTGCGCGCCGTGTCGCTGCGGCCGCTCGGACCGGAACTGACGGAACTGAGGGCCGAATGGCTGTTTCTGCCCGAAACGCTCGCCGCCCCGGGCTTCGACATGGGCAATGTCGTAAACTTTGCCGGCCTCGTCATGAGCCAGGACGGCCAGGCCTGCGAGATGAACCAGCGCGGCCTGAAGAGCGAGCGATTCGAACGCGGCAGGCTGATGCCGCAGGAATTCGACGTCTACCGCTTCCAGCAATGGGTCCGGGCGGCGATCGCGAAAGGATCCTCCTGAACGGGTCGATCAATTTGAGTTGAGTTCCGGTCCGGCGCCGCCACTCCTAGACTGCAGCCGAGTTGCAGAACGAGGAACCGGACGTGCGCCGCCACCTTTTTTCGATGGCCTTGCTGCTCTTTGCGCTGGCAGGGCCATCCCTCGCCATTGCTCAGTCGCCGCCCTCCCCCGCGGAACGGCCGGCCAGCGTCGGCATCCTTGGCCTCCTGCCAGCGGATTCGACAACGATGCGCGAACTGGCCCTGGGGGGGCGCGAACTTTCCTACGCTGCCACCGCCGGCACCCTCGAATTGCGCGGGCAGGACGGCAAGGTGACGGCGAGAATGTTCTACACCGCTTATGTCGCCAAGGACGCCGGGGCCGATCGCCCGGTCACCTTCGCCTTCAACGGCGGGCCGGGCGCCGCCTCGGCTTACCTGCACCTGGGCCTCGTCGGGCCCCGTATCCTCCAGTTTGACGGACCCAATCGCGACGGCACGCGGCCCGCGCTGTCCGACAATCCCGATAGCTGGCTCGACTTCACCGATCTCGTCCTGCTCGACCCGGTCGGCACCGGCTGGAGCCGCGCGGCCGGCAAGGAGGATGAATCCGGCTTCTATGGGGTGCAGCAGGACGCGGAGAGCCTGGCAAAGGTCATCGCGCTCTACGCACAGAGGAACGGGCGCACGGCATCGCCGAAGTACCTGCTGGGCGAAAGCTACGGCGGCTTTCGGGCAGCGAAGGTGGCAACCGCCCTGAAGGACCGGCAGGGCCTCCTCGTCGCCGGGATCGTCATGGTGTCGCCGTTGATCGACGGGAGCATGATCTTCGGCAAGGGCGAGCGGCCTCTTTCGGCCGCGCTGCAACTGCCGGCGCTGGCGGCGGCCGAGCTGGAGCGACGTGGCGCCTTCAGCGAGGCTGGCGTCAAGGAGGCCGAGGCTTTTGCCATGACCGACTACCTTGCCGCCTTGAGCGGGCCGACACCGGCCGCCGAGCAGGCGAAGGCGTTCTATGCCCGCGTGGCGCGGCTGACCGGGCTTGCCGAGGCCGACGTGGCGCGCGCGCGCGGCTTCGTCGGCGGGCTCTATCGCAAGAACCTCGTCGCTGCGCCCGACAAGATCGCCAGCCCGTACGACGCAGCCCATCTTGCCGACGACCCGTATCCGGAAACTCCCGCCCCCCGGGGAGATGACGCGGTGCTCGACGGCTTCACCCGCGCCTATGGCGCCGCCTTTTCCGCCTATGCCCGCAACGAACTCGGCTTTGCCACGGACCTCACCTATACGCTGCTTAACACCGACGTGAACCGGCGCTGGGAATGGAACGACGGCGGCTCGCGCGCAGGCGCCGATGCCACCGACGATCTGCGCAACCTGTTGTCCGTCATTCCGTCGTTTCGGCTCGTGGTGGCCCATGGATATAGCGATGCCCTGACGCCCTACGGCGTCAGTCGCTATGTCATCGACCATCTGCCGCCGTCGCTTGCAGCCGGCCGGGCCGAGCTAAGGATCTATCGCGGCGGCCACATGTTCTACACGCAGGCGGAGCAGCGGCGAAGGTTCAGCGCCGACATGCGCATTTTCTTTGGCGGTGTTCAGAACAACTAGCTGCAGCGGCGAGCATGGTGGTTGCAAAGCCGCCAGTCTCGGCTATGGTTTGCCCACGGCTGGAGGCGGCCGGCAGCCCGCGCCCTGCAACAGGGCATGGCGAACGTCTCCCAATCGGCTTCCTGACCGTTTCACCGTCGGGCGAAGGCGTCGGCAATGCGGGCACTGACGAAGGTTTCGCCAACGGAGAGACGAGATGCGCGACTATCGCGACGCAAAGCTTATGGCCAAGGCCATGCGGGAGGCACTTGCCGCCCGCGACATGTCGATCACCCACAGCGAGGCACTTGAGATCGTCGCCCGCCAGTTCGGGTTGGCGACCTGGAACATCCTCTCATCGAAAATCGAGGCCGAGGCTGGCGCGGCGATCGCGTTCGAGCAGGCCGTGCCGATCGTGCGGATCTTCGACGTGGCGAAGGCGCACGAGTTCTATCTCGGGTTCCTCGGCTTCAAGGTCGACTGGGAGCACCGCTACGGCGAGGATTTTCCGCTTTACACGCAGGTCTCGCGCGGCGGGCTGCGGCTACACCTGTCCGAGCATGCCGGTGACGCAACGCCGGGCGGCAACATGGTCGTCTACATGAGGGGCGTGCGCGCCTTTCACAAGGAACTGGCGGACCAGCAGTACCGCTATATGCGGCCCGGACTGCGGGACGAGGACGGCCGGCTGGAGGTCATGGTGACCGACCCGTTCAACAACCGCATCCGCTTTATGGAAATCAAGGAGCGCTAGACCGCAGCTGCGGGTGGAGCGCCCGCACCAGGCTCCACCCCTCCGCGAACCGCGCCAGGCAGGGCCGCACAAGCACTCGCCGGGCCGGTCCTTCCGCCAAGAAATCGGCGCGTGGGGGTCTTGCTCTTTGCAGCGCGCCGGTCGACATTCTCCCCCGGCGCGCCGGCCCCAAGGCGGGCGAACAACGAAAAGAACACATGCGACGGGAGAAGAGCATGCTCGACAAGCGTAAATTCTATATCGACGGCAAATGGGTCGATCCGATCAAGCCGAACGATCTGGAGGTCATCAATCCGGCGACGGAAAGGCCGATCGCTTGGATCTCGATGGGGACGGCGGCGGACATCGACCGGGCAGTCGCCGCGGCCAAGAGGGCTTTTGCCAGCTACGGCCAGACGAGCGTCGACGAACGCATTGCGCTGCTCGAGAAGCTGCTTTCGATCTACAAGCGGCGCTATGACGAGATGGCCCGCACGATCACGCTGGAGCTCGGCGCACCGATCTCGATGAGCACCGAACAGCAGGCGCATGTCGGTGTCGGCCACCTGCAAGGCTTCATCGATGCGCTGAAAGGACTGAAAAGCCGGGAAGTGCTGCCGAACGGCGACGTCGTCCGGCGCGAGCCGATCGGCGTTTGCGGCCTGATCACCCCGTGGAACTGGCCGATCAACCAGATCGCGCTCAAGGTCGTCCCGGCCCTTGCCACCGGCTGCACCTGCGTGCTGAAGCCGTCCGAGTTTACCCCGCTCAACGCGCTGCTCTATGCCGAAATGATCGATGAGGCCGGCTTCCCGGCCGGCACCTTCAACCTCGTCAACGGCGACGGCATCGAATGCGGGGCGGCGCTGTCCAAGCACAAGGACGTCGACATGATGTCGTTCACCGGCTCTACCCGGGCCGGCATCGCGGTCAGCAAGGACGCGGCCGAAACCGTCAAGCGCGTGACGCTGGAACTGGGCGGCAAGTCGCCCAACATCGTCTTCGAGGATGCCAACCTGGAAGATCGGGTCGCCGGCAGCATCGCCGAGTGCTTCAACAACTCCGGCCAGTCCTGCGACGCGCCGACCCGGATGCTGGTGCAGCGCTCGGTCTACGACAAGGCGGTGGCGATCGCCGAAGAGGCCGGCAAGGCGGCGACGGTCGGCAATCCCGAGCAAGAGGGCGATCACATCGGTCCGCTCGTCTCCCACATCCAGTTCGGCCGCGTGCAGGCGCTGATCGAGGCCGGCGTCGCCGAAGGCGCGCGCGTTCTGGTCGGCGGCCCCGGCAAGCCGGCCGGCTTCGAGACCGGTTATTTCGTCAAGCCCACCATCTTCGCCGACGTCAACAACGACATGCGCATCGCCCGCGAAGAGGTGTTCGGGCCGGTTCTTGCGATCATCCCGTTCGACACCGAGGAGGAGGCGATCGCGATCGCCAACGACACGAGCTACGGCCTTGCCGCCTATGTGCAGACCGGCGACCCCGAGCGCGCCGAACGCGTCGCCGCAAGACTGCGGGCCGGCATGGTGCACATCAACGGCGGTCCGCATCGCTACGGCAGCCCGTTCGGCGGCTACAAGCAGTCCGGCAATGGCCGCGAGGGCGGCATCTTCGGGCTCGAGGACTTCCTCGAGGTCAAGACCGTGCACCGCCCGGATGCGGCCTGATTGAGCGTTGGCGCGCCGCTTGCGGCGGCCGCCTTCGCGTAGAGCGTTTCGAGGCGCCGCGTTCCCTGCTGGCCGGGGCACGCGGCGCCTCGCTGCATTCGCGGTGGTTGCCACCGGTGAGGTGCACCTTGCAATCAGTCGTCGTCGTCGGCCGGCTCCATGGCCGGGTTCGCCTGTGAGTCGCGGTTGCCGCTCAGGATCTCGCGCTTGCCGACATGGTTGGCGGGGCCGACAAGCCCTTCCTTCTCCATCCGCTCGACCAGCGAGGCGGCGCGGTTGTAGCCGACCGAAAGGCGGCGCTGGATGTAGGATGTCGAGCACTTGCGATCGCGCAGGACCACCTTGACGGCCTTGTCGTAGAGATCGTTTCCATCCTCCTCGGCCGTCGCCGACTTGTCGAACACCGCGCTGTCCTCGGCCTCGGCAACCTCCTCCTCGTCGGCATCCTCGGTGACCGTTCCGAGATATTCCGGGCGGCCTTGCGTCTTCAGGTGGGCGACGACGGCCTCGACCTCGGCATCGGACACGAACGGGCCATGAACACGGGCGATGCGGCCACCGCCGATCATGTGCAGCATGTCGCCCTGCCCGAGCAGGTGCTCGGCCCCCTGCTCGCCCAGAATCGTGCGGCTGTCGATCTTCGAGGTTACCTGGAAGGAGATGCGGGTCGGGAAGTTCGCCTTGATCGTGCCGGTGATGACGTCGACCGAGGGCCGCTGCGTCGCCATGATCAGATGGATGCCGGCGGCGCGCGCCATCTGCGCCAGCCGCTGGATCGCGCCTTCGATCTCCTTGCCGGCGACCATCATCAGGTCGGCCATCTCATCGACGATGACGACGATGTACGGCATCGGCGTGAGGTCCATTTCCTCCTGCTCGTAGACCGGCTCGCCGGTCGAGCGGTCGAAGCCCTTCTGCACGTCGCACATCACCGTCTCGCCCTTGGCGCGGGCGCTGGCGGCGCGGGCGTTGAAGCCGTCGATGTTGCGTACGCCCAGTCGAGACATCTTCCGGTAGCGGTCCTCCATCTCGCGCACCGCCCACTTCAGCGCCATTACCGCCTTCTTCGGATCGGTGACGACCGGAGTGAGCAGGTGCGGAATGCCGTCATAGACGGACAGTTCCAGCATTTTCGGGTCGACCATGATCAGGCGGCATTCTTCCGGTCGCAGCCGGTAGAGCAGCGACAGGATCATGGTGTTGATCGCCACCGACTTGCCCGAGCCGGTGGTGCCGGCGACGAGCAGATGCGGCATCTTGGCGAGCTCGGCGATCACCGGCTCGCCGCCGATCGTCTTGCCGAGGCACAGCGCCAGCTTGAACTTGGTCTCCCAGTAGCTCTCGCACTCGATCAGCTCGCGGAAATAGACGGTCTCGCGCACCGCGTTCGGCAACTCGATGCCAATGACATTGCGGCCGGGGACGACGGCGACACGGGCCGACAGCGCCGACATCGAGCGGGCAATGTCGTCGGCAAGGCCGATGACGCGCGAAGACTTCACGCCAGGGGCCGGCTCAAACTCGTAAAGGGTCACGACCGGACCGGGGCGGACGTCGATGATCTCGCCCTTGACCCCGAAATCCTCGAGGATGCTCTCGAGCAGGCCGGCGCTCTGCTCCAGCGCCTCTTGCGTCATGGTGTGCGCCTGCTCCCCCGAGGGCTGCTGCAAGAAGTCGACCGGCGGAAACTCGTAGTCGGGATTGCTGACGGCCGCGGCAAACAGCCCGGAACGGGCAAGCGAGCGCGACGACGGCGTTGCGGACCGTGGCGCGGCCAATGCCGTCGCCGGGGCGGACCCGACCGGTGTGCTGGCGGTCGCGTCCGCCGTCAATGACGCCTCGGCGCCGGCCTCCGGCGGGGGCGTTGTCAGCGGCGCAGATGCCGCCGACCAGGTCGTGTCTAGGCGGTAGGCAGACAGCACCGGCAGCGAGGCCGACGATGCCAGCTCCTCCGCGATGAACCCAGCGGACACCGCGCGGGCATCCGCCGCGACGGGCGCCGAGCCCGGTGCGGCCGGGCAAACGCCCGGCGTGTGCCTTGCGGCCCTCGGGTTGGTGCTTTGGGTGGTTGCCGGTGTGGCCCCGGCAGCGGCGGTTCGCCCCGCCGGCGACGTCGTGGCGGCAGCAGCCTGCACCACCGCCGGCACCTCGGCGAGCGGGGCTGGCGTCGTGGTTGCGCGCGCCGGGGAATGCACCACGCTCGCTCCAACCTTGCGGCTGCGAATGTTGACCTCGCGGTAGAGCGAGGCGGCGGAGTCCTCGACGAGGCGGAAGTTCGGCAGGGGCACGCGTTCGGCGGATGCGAGGCAGGCGAGGTTGACGTCCATGCTCATCGATTCCCACAGCACGTGGTCCGAGAGATGGAGGTCGAAGCCACCGGCGCGCCTGCCGACCTTGGATGACGGCGCGATCGCCGCACCGGCGGGCGGTGAGAGTTCGTCGGTTGCCTTTGTCGTTTCCGGACGGGAATCACGGCTTGCGTCCGCCATTTCCCGCTTCAGGCGCAGAAACAGCGCAAGCGCGCCATTGTCTTGGCCCGCGGGCCCTGTATTGGCCGGCGGGATCGTCACCGCGGTCGGCATGACCGCCGGCCCGGAGGCCGGCGCCGAACCTCGCGGAGCGGCGCCTTCGATCTTGCGCATGGCCGCGCCATCGAGATCGGCAGCTTTGGGTGCAGCGGGGATGCTTGCCGCCGGCTCGATCGTCGGGGACATAGGCGCCGCCGGCGCGGCCGCACGCGCTTCGCTGCCTTCGACCGCAGAAGCCTTGCGGGCATAGGCGCTTTCCGGCGTGCGGGTGAAGCGAACGTTGGGCCCGAGGATGAAGGCACTTTGCCAGGCCGGCAGTGCCGCATCGGCCTTGACCTCGCCGGCCACGGTCATGCCGGGAAGAGTGACATGCCGCGCGGTCCGGACGTCGTCCTGGCTGCCTTGGCTGATCGTGGACGAGTCATTTGTGGCGGGCGAGATCGTTCGGGAAGGACGCATGAAAACCTGCAACTCTGGAAGGACCGGAAGGCGTGAAAACCCCTGGCCCCGGAATAAAAAATAAAGGTTAACAGCGCCTTTCCATGACCGCCCTGCGGCGCACGGTCATGCGCCAGGTCGCTCATAAAAATGCATATATTTCAAATATGTAATTATTTTCCGTTCCGGCTTGCCGCCATCGCGTCGGCTTCGGCTATAGCAGCAGCAACTTCTTGAAAAGCGAAAGCACGTCGTCGAACGGGATCTGCGTCAGGGCGACAACCGCGAACGGCAGCAGGGCCATGGCCGATAGCGGCAGGACGGCGGTTCGCGACAGCAGCCCCGGGGACAGCTTCCGCGCGCTCTCGAAGAGCTTGGCCGGGTCTGGGATTTCCTGATCCCCGGCCCCTTCGGCATCCCCGGCGGCGGCGATGTTGCGCGACAGGACCTTGCGCTCGTCCAGCCGCTGGCGCCGGGTGGCCTGCGCCGCGGTGGCCAGCATCGTCTCCTCGCGCAACCGGCGTAGCGGCGCGCGGAAGGCCGACAGCGGATAGGCGAACAGGCCGAGGACGACCGCCAGCCAGACGCCCATCACGGTGGTCAGCATCTTCAATGACAGCGTTTCGGCCGTGATGTGCTTGGCAAAGCTGGCCGCAAGCGCGCAGCTGAGGCCGAACATGAAGGCCCGGTAGGCGTTTGGATAGTCGGCGAGGAAGGCAAGGCCGCCCTTGCCGTCCGGATGGCTCGCGACGAGCCGCAACTCGAGCCGGGCGATTTTCCGCAACAGTTGCGTCCAGACGAAATGCCGCCACAAGCCGCGCAGCAACAGGAACCAGAACAGCGGCAGGCTGACGAGCAGGGCCCACCAGCCCGCGAGGGTGATGTGAACGCCGGCCTCACCGGCCGTGCCCGCCCAGGAATAGCCGCCATCGCTCAGCTGGTGGCGGACTGCCCAGAGCGCAAAGACAAGGCCGGCCCCAAGGCAGACCGCCTCGGCAATGCGCGAGTTGCGCAGCCGCAGGGCCTCGCTGACGGCCGCGGCCGCGGCCGGCATCGCGCCAGGCACGATGAGCGGGGCGGCAGTGAAATGCTGCAGCTTTACGCGCAGGCGCTCCTCGACCTGTTCTTCCGCCAGCACGAGCGCCCCGATCGCCAGCACGAAGCGGCCCCAGAGCGCGACATCGGTCAGATAGGTCTCGCCGAACGGCCGCAGCCGCAGGCTTTCCGGCAAAGCCAGGACCAGCGGCACCAGCCAGGCGATCGCGACGTAGAGCAACGCGCGCCGTCTCGCATTGAGGGCATCCTTGCGCAGCAGGCCCATCCGCCTCTGCAGTTCGTAGAACGGTCCGCCCCGGTAGGCCAGGTAGTCGGCAATCGGCGCGTCTGTAGGTGTCATCTGGTTGGACATCGTGCCCCCCGATCCAGCACTTCCCCGGCCGGCGGCAGAGGCGAGGGCGATGCTAGCGCATTGCCCTGCGAAACGGTACCTGTCTGAGGATCGGGCATGGCACAGGTCAAAACGCGGCGTGCCGCCCCTACAACGGCCCCCGGCCGTCGTCGACGAGATCGAGAACGAGCTGGCGGACATTGCCGCCGCTCTTTAGCTCGGCACGATCGAAATCGCGGTCGCGCTTGCCCTTTGCCTTCGAGATCGGGCCAAGCCGTCGGGTGAGTTCCTTCCGGATCTTCTTGCAGCCGGGATCGTCGGCAACGGTCAGGCCGACGGAAACGGCTTCGATCTGGCGCACCATGTCCTTGATGAAGTCGCCGTGCACGCGTTCGTGGGCCTCAACCCCCGCAAAAAAGGTCTCCCATTTGGCGCGAACGCGCTCCGGCAATTTTGCGGCCGGCTTGGGCAGCATGTATGTGATGACGAGGTTGGGCTTGGCGGCGGCAAGCACGCAGCCGCCGTCCCTCGGCTCGTACTTGCGCGACCAGGTCAACGTGAAGTCGGTGAAAGCGATGGCACGGCTGTCTCTGACCTTCGGCCCGCGCTGGCCGATCGACTGGTAGAGCTCCATTCCGGTCTGGCCGGTGATCGCGTAGGTTTTCACCTGTTCGACCGCCTGCCATTCTGCCTGGCCGGTGGCCGGCACCAGCACGAAGCCGGCCGCCAGCAGGCAACGTCGCATTGCTGCGTTCAAGTGGATCTCCCCGCACGGTGTCGTTCGCGGGCGAAACTAGCGGTACGGGTCAGCGCTTTCAACCCGCCTGTGGCTGCCATGTGACTAGCCCTTGCTCCGGCACGCTTGCCGTCAGACCGACCGCGTCAGCCCGCCGTCGACGCGGATGTTCTGGCCGGTGATGTAGCCCGCCCCTTCCGAGACCAGGAACGCGACCGTTGCGGCGATTTCGTCGCTGCGGCCGTAGCGCTGCATCGGCACGGCGGCGCGACGCTCCTCCGTCGCCGGCAAGCTGTCGATCCAGCCCGGCAGGACGTTGTTCATGCGGATGTTCTCGGCCGCGAAGGTGTCGGTGAAGATCTTGGTGTAGGCGGCAAGCCCCGCCCGGAAGACCGCTGAGGTCGGGAACATCGCCGACGGCTCGAAGGCCCAGGCGGTGGAGATGTTCACGATCGCCCCGGACTTCTGTGCCTGCATGATCGGAGTCACCAGGCGGGTCGCCCGGATGACGTTCATCAGATAGACGTCGAGCCCCTTGTGCCAGTCCTCGTCGGTGATCTCGAGAATCGGCGCGCGGGGGCCATGGCCGGCGCTGTTGACCAGCGCGTCGATGCGACCCCAGCTGTCCATCGCCAGTTCGACCAGCCGCTTCAGGTCGTCGTTCGATTGATTTGAGCCGGTGACGCCGATACCGCCCAGTTCCGCCGCGATGGCCTCGCCCTTGCCCGACGAGGAGAGAATCGCCACCCGGAAGCCCTCGCCGGCGAGACGGCGGGCCGCTGCGGCCCCCATGCCGCTGCCGCCTGCGGTGATAAGGGCCACTTTTTCTGCTGCCATCGTTCCAACCTTCCTTGATTGCCGCCACTCGATCCATGCGCGGGGGGCTCGCTTAATCTCGGGGACATGATATCATGCGCGCCCCGATGGTCGAGGCAATTCGGCTGCAAGTTGACAGTAGAAAAACTATCGCATGATCGAAACTGCCCGCCGCCTTCCCCCGCTCAACGGGCTGCGCGCCTTCGAGGTCGCAGCCCGCCTCGGCAGCTTCCGGCTCGCCGCCGAGGAACTGGGCGTGACGCAGGGCGCTGTGGCCCAGCAGGTGCGCGGGTTGGAGGCGACGCTGGGCATAAAGCTGTTCGAGCGGCGGCCGCGCGCGCTGGAACTCACTGATGCTGGCCGCACGTATGTCACCAACATACGCCGGGCCTTCGAGCTGATCGCCGATGCAACCGCGACGCTTAGGCCCGCACCGCGCCATCTCACCGTCAGCGTCACGCCGACCTTTGCCTCGAAATGGCTGATCCCACGCCTGCCGGCGTTCCTCGCGACGCATCCGGACCTGGAACTGCGGATCCTCGCCAGCGAACGGCTCGCCAATTTTCACGGCGACGGCGTGGACATCGCCGTGCGGCTCGGCCGGCCGCCATTCGGCCCTGGCCTTGCCGCCACCCTGCTGTTCGAGCAGCAAGTGGTGGCCGTCTGCAGCCCGGCCCTGCTGCGCCCCGGAAACCAGGCGCTGCGCCCCGATGACATCGGCCGGTTCACGCTCTTGCACGACACCCACAACCTCTGGCCAGAGTTCATCGAGCGCATCCTCGACCACAAGCCGTCACCCACCTTCAAGCAGGTCCGTTTCAACCAGACCTCCCATGCCATCGAGGCGGCAATCGCCGGCCAGGGCATGGCGCTGGCAAGCAGCATCTTCGTCGAGGAGGACATCGAGGCCGGACGGCTGGTGCGTGCCTTTGACCAGTCGATGGGCGGCGGCTCGGGCTTTTATGTGGTGACGCCGCGCCGGTCGCAGCACGCCGCGGCGACGGACCGGGTTCGTGACTGGCTTCTGCGACAGAAATAGGCATTGCTCCGGTCGTCCCGCGGACGAGGCGGGCGCTCGCGGAACCGTGCTATTCTTCGCTTTTCCACCGGAGGACCTGCGATGGAGCCGCTCACGAACCACGACCTGTCCCGCTTCCGCGACGCGCAAGGCCCGGTCTATTCCCAAGCATTGGCGGAGTTGCGGGCCGGACAGAAGCAAACGCACTGGATGTGGTTCATCTTTCCGCAGATCGAAGGCCTGGGGATGTCGCCGATGTCGCAGCGCTATGCCATCGGCTCGACCGAAGAGGCCCGTGCCTACCTCGCCGATCCCATTCTCGGTCGGCGGCTGCACGAATGCGTGGCGGCGATGCTTTCGGTGAAGGAGAAGTCGGCGCATGCGATCCTCGGGGCGCCGGATGACGCGAAGTTCCGGTCGTCTATGACCCTATTCGCCGCCGCTGCCATCGACCCGTCGCCGTTCGAGCAAGCCCTTCGCCGCTTCTACGACGGCGAGCCGGACCCAAGGACGCTGGCGTTGCTCTCGCAGCGAGAATGAGGCGCCGCGCTCGCCCCAGCACGGCTCGGCGGAGAATTTTGACCAAAAGAAAAATATTTCGCATTTCGCGGCATTGCGCGCACTTTTCTGCGCTCCATATCGGCTCGGATTCTGCAATCAAGCGCCAAACGGTTCAGGATCAGAAACGGAGTACGACATGTCCTGGTTCAAGACGCTCGCCGCCGCCACCATGCTGCAGGCGGCAATGCTCGTTCCCGCCACAGCCGGCGAGAACCTGGAAGCGATCAAATCCTCAGGCACCTTCCGCATCGGCACCGAAGGCACCTACGCCCCCTTCACCTATCACGACGAGAACGGCAAGCTCGTCGGTTTCGACGTCGAGATCGGCGAGGCCGTCGCTGCCAAGCTCGGCGTGACGCCCCAGTTTCTTGAAGGCAAGTGGGACGGCCTGATCGCCGGCCTCGATGGCAATCGCTACGACGCCGTGATCAACCAGGTCGGCATCACCGAGGCACGCAAGCAGAAATACGATTTCTCCGAGCCCTACATCGCCTCGAAGGCGGTGCTGGTCGTGCGCGGCGACGATGACAGCATCAAGGGCTTTGCGGACCTGAACGGCAAGAAGGCGGCCCAGTCGTTGACCAGCAACTTCGGCAAGCTTGCGCTGGAAAACGGCGCCGCACTCGTCGGCACCGACGGCTTCGACCAGTCGATCCAGCTCGTCTTGACCGGTCGGGCCGACGCGACCATCAATGACAGCCTGTCCTTCCTCGACTTCAAGAAGCAGAAGCCGGATGCGAACGTCAGGATCGCGGCCGAGCAGCCAGACGCCGACTATTCCGGTATCATCATGCGCAAGGGCGATCCGGAACTGGTCGAGGCGATCAACAAGGCGCTCGCCGAAATCAAGGCCGACGGCACCTATCAGACGATCGCCGACAAGTACTTCGGTCAGGACGTGTCCAGGTAGGTTTGCATCGACCCCGGGGTCAGGCCCCGGGGTCGCGCCATATCGGAAACCGGCAAGGACGGGAGCATGACGTTGTCATTGCCTCCGCCTGCGGATTCCTGCAGATAGACGGCGTTTCGCGGACGGGCAGCCTGCCGGCCGCAGTCCACAGAGGTCCGCCTTGCCCCACTGGCTTCAACTGATGCTCGATTCGCTTGTCCCGCTGCTGTGGGCGGGGCTGATCTTCACCATTCCCCTGACGCTGCTGTCTTTCGCCCTCGGACTGGCATTGGGCCTGTTCGTCGCGATCGTCCGGCTGTTTGCGCCGGGGCCCTTCGTCGCGATCGCACGCTTCTACGTCTGGATCTTCCGCGGCACCCCGCTGCTGGTACAGCTGTTCGTCATCTTCTACGGCCTGCCGAGCCTCGGAATCCTGCTCGACGCCTTCCCCGCCGCCCTGATCGGCTTCACCCTCAATATCGGCGCCTACACTTCCGAGATCATCCGCGCGGTCATCGCCTCGGTGCCGAGGGGGCAGTGGGAGGCGTCCTACTCGATCGGCATGAGCTGGGGCCACGCGATGCGCCGCACCATCCTGCCGCAGGCCGGACGCACCGCCGTGCCGCCGCTGTCGAACACCTTCATCTCGCTGGTGAAAGACACCTCGCTGGCGGCCGCCATCACCGTGCCAGAGCTGTTCCAGACGGCGCAGCGTATCGTGGCGACCACCTACGAGCCGCTAATCCTCTATATCGAGGCGGCGCTGATCTACCTCGCCATGAGCTCCGTTCTGTCGGCGCTACAGGTGCGGCTGGAAAAGCGCTTCGCCCGCTATGGCGGTTTCCTGGAGGCACGCGCATGATCCGCCTCGAGCACATCGAGAAGCAGTTCGGCGACAATGTCGTGCTGCGCGACGTCAGCGTCGAAATGCCCGAGGGTACGGTGACGGCGCTGGTCGGCCCCTCGGGTGGCGGCAAGAGCACGCTGCTGCGCTGCGTCAACCTCCTGGAAATTCCGACGCGCGGTGTCGTTGGCATCGGCGAGGAAGCGCTGTCGTTTTCGCCCGGCGGCAGGGTCGGCTGGGCCGATGTCCAGCGTCTGCGCCGGCAGACAGGCATGGTATTCCAGAACTTCCAGCTGTTCCCCCACCGAACCGCCCTCGAGAATGTCACGGAAGGTCTCGTGACGGTGCTGAAGTGGCCGAAGGAACGCGCCAGGGCGCGGGCGATGGAACTGCTGGAGAAGGTCGGCATGGCGCACAAGGCCGAGGCCTGGCCGGCGACGCTGTCGGGCGGCCAGCAGCAGCGCGTGGCGATCGCCCGCGCGCTCGCTCCCTCCCCGCGCGTGCTGCTCTGCGACGAACCGACCTCGGCCCTCGACCCGGAACTGGCCGAGGAAGTGGTCGACGTGCTCGGCAGGCTGGCGCGGGAAGGCACGACGATGATGATGGCGACGCACGACCTGCGGCTTGCTTCGCGCGTCGCCGACAAGGTGGTCTTCCTCGACGGCGGCGTGATCGTCGAGAGCGGTCCGCCGGCTAAGATTTTCTCGCGGCCGGAACGCGAGCGTACCAGGCGCTTCATCGCTTCGCTGAACATGACCGCCGACTATGAGATCTGACGGCGTCACGCGCCCGGCAGCGGGACGCAACCAATTTTCCGATCGGGTATTGACGATCCGCAAATCCTGTCCCTAGCTTTAGCAGCGTCGGCGCGCGGTTCTGCGCCGATCGCGGCCCCGGTCCGACGCGTCGGTTCCGGGCCGAAGGGTGATAACCGAAGTAAACTTGAAAGCCAGACAGACATTTCCTTAAGGTCCCACGGAGGCCGAGGCTTCCGGGCGTCCGCGTTTCCGCCACCGGTTTCCCGCACGGACAAGAAGGCGAATGATCAATGCATATCAGTCTCCGCCCCGTTCCCACGTTGTTCGCACTTTCCATTTTGGCCGCGGCGCCGGGCGCTCTCGCCCAGAATGCCGCCCCAACGGTCACCGTCGCCAAGCCGATCGTGCGGGAAGTGACCGACAACGACGAATTTATCGGCCGTTTCCGGGCCGTGGACGAGGTTGCCGTTCGCGCACGCGTTGGCGGCTATCTGGATGAGATCCATTTCAAGGACGGCGCGCTGGTGAAGAAGGGCGACCTGCTCTTCGTCATCGACCAGCGCCCGTTCCAGACCGCATTGAACCAGGCTCTGGCGACGCTCGAAGCGGCGAAATCGTCGCTGACCTTTGCCGAGGCGCAGTTCAGGAGGGCCGAGCCCCTGGTCAGGAGCGGCAGCCAGACCGAGCAGACGCTCGACGACCGGCGCCGCGAGCTCGACTCTACGCAGGCCAATGTCCGCGGCGCCGAGGCCGCGGTCGAGCGCGCCAAACTCGATCTCGAATATACGAGGATCACCGCGCCGATATCCGGCCGCATCGACCGGCGCCTGGTCTCTCCGGGCAGTCTGATCCAGGTCGACCAGACGGTGCTGACGACGATCGTCAGTGTCGATCCGATCGACTTCTATTTCGACGTCGACGAGCGCCGGCTGCTGTCCTATGCCGACCGCGCCCGCTCCGAGGGCACCTTCCTCCAGGAGGGCGGCAGCGGCATCGAGGTCAAGGTCACCATCGCCGACTTCCAGCACTCCTCGTTTGCCGGCAGGCTCGACTTCGCCGAGAACCGGGTTGACGACCAGACCGGCACGATGCGCGTGCGCGCCCGGTTCCCAAATCCAGACTATGTCCTGCAACCGGGGCTGTTCGGCCGCATCGAGATCGGCGGCTCGAAGCCCTATACCGCCATTCTCGTCCCCGACGAGGCGATCGGCTCGGACCAGAACGAACGCGTCGTGTTCGTTCTGGCCGAGGATGGCGAGGTCAGCACAAAGCCGGTCCGGACCGGTCCGCGGCTCTATGGCTACCGCGTCATCCGCGACGGATTGACCGGTGACGAGACGATCGTCGTCAACGGCCTGATGCGCATCCGCCCGGGCATCAAGGTTGCCGCCGAAACGATCCAGTTGCCGCCCGAGCGCGAAGAGACCGCCCCCGACGTCACCAGCCTGGAGTAGATCCGTGCGGTTCGCCCATTTCTTCGTCGACCGGCCGATCTTCGCGTCGGTCCTGTCCATCGTCCTGCTGATCGTCGGCAGCATCGCCTACCTGCAACTGCCGGTCGCGCAGTATCCGGAGATCGCGCCGCCGACCATTGTCGTGCGCACCGCCTATCCCGGCGCGGACGCACAGACGATCGCCGACACGGTGGCAACGCCGATCGAACAGGAGATCAACGGCGTCGAGGACATGTTGTATATGTCCTCCTATTCGACCGCCGACGGCTCGATGGCGCTGACCATTACCTTCAAGCTCGGCACCGACCTCGACAAGGCGCAGGTGCTGGTGCAGAACCGGGTGGCGATCGCCGAGCCGCGCCTGCCCGAGGAGGTGCGCCGCATCGGCATTACCACGGCAAAGAGCTCGCCCGACCTGATGATGGTCGTGCACCTGCTGTCGCCGAACGACCGCTACGACCAGCTCTACATCTCCAACTACGCCAAGACCCGCATCCGCGACCGGCTGGTGCGCCTCGACGGCGTCGGGGACGTGATCCTGTTCGGCGAGCGCGAGTATTCGCTGCGCATCTGGCTCGATCCGGACAAACTCGGCGCCTATGGCATGACGGCGGCGGATGTGGTGCAGGCGCTGCGCGAGCAGAACGTGCAGGTCTCGGGTGGCTCGATCGGCGGGCCGCCGACCACCGGCGTCAACGCCTTCCAATACACGGTGACGACACAGGGGCGGTTCTCGGACGCGCGCCAGTTCCGCTATGTCATCGTCAAGTCGACCGATTCCGGCCGCCTCGTCCAGTTGCAGGACGTCGCGCGCATCGAACTCGGCGCGAAGGACTACGTCTCGAACAGCTATCTTGACGGCAAGCCGGCGGTGGCAATCGGCATCTTCTCCCGCCCCGGTACCAATGCGCTCGCCGCCGCCGACGACATCGGCAAGGTGATGGACGACGTCTCGCCGAACTTCCCGCCGGGGCTGGAGTACCGCATCGTCTACAATCCGACCGAGTTCATCTCCGAGTCGATCAACGAGGTCTACAAGACGATCATCGAGGCGGCGGTGCTGGTGGCGATCGTCGTCCTCGTCTTCCTGCAGTCGTGGCGCACGGCATTGATCCCGATCATCGCGATACCGGTTTCGCTGATCGGCACCTTCGCCTTCCTGCTCGCCTTTGGCTTCTCCCTGAACATGCTGACATTGTTCGGCCTGGTGCTGGCCATCGGCATCGTCGTCGATGACGCGATCGTCGTGGTGGAGAACGTGGAGCGCAACCTTGCGCTCGGCATGACGCCGAAGGAAGCGGCGCATGTGACGATGGACGAGGTCGGAACCGCGGTCATCGCGATCTCGCTGGTGCTGATCGCGGTCTTCGTGCCGACCGCCTTCATCCCCGGAATCTCCGGCCAGTTCTACCAGCAGTTCGCCGTGACGATCGCGGTGGCGACCGCCATCTCGGCGCTCAACTCGCTGACGCTGTCGCCGGCACTGGCCGGCATCCTGCTGCGGCCGCACTCCCAGGAGAAGCACAGTCGCAGCCCCCTGACGCGCTTTGCACGGCGACTGGCAGACGGCTTCAACCATGGCTTCGACCGGCTCAGCGAGGGCTATTCCTGGGTCGTGCAGAAGCTGGTGCAGACCAAGACCGCGATCGCCGCCAGCCTGTTGGTGTTCGCCGCCCTGCTCGGGGCCACCTGGTACATGGGCCAGATCGTGCCGCAAGGCTTCATTCCGCAGATGGACCAGGGCTACGCGATCGTGGTGGTGCAGTTGCCCGATGGCGCCTCGCTTGCCCGAACCGACGCCGTCATCCAGCGCGCGTCGGCGATCATCAAGGACACGCCCGGCGTCAAGAGCGCGGTGGCATTCGCCGGGTTCTCTGGCGCCACCTTCACCAATGCCTCCAATGCCGGCGTCGTCTTCGCCAGCTTCGAGAGCTTCGAGGAGCGGCTGAAGCACGGGCAGAGCGCCGGCCAGATTATCGGTCAGCTCTACGGCAGCCTCCAGGGCATTCAGGAGGCCTTCATCATCGCCATTCCCCCGCCGTCCGTGCGCGGTGTCGGCAATTCCGGAGGCTTCAAGATCCAGCTCGTCGATCAGGAGAGCTCGGACATGCGCCGGGTGCTGGCCCTCGCCTACCAGATGATGGCGACGGCCAACCAGACCGAGGGGCTGACCGGCGTGTTCACGACGTTCTCGGCCAACAGCCCGCAGTACTTCCTGCAGATCGACCGAGACAAGGCGCGGGCACTGAACGTGCCGATCCCGAACATCTTCGAGACGTTGTCGATCAACCTCGGCACCTCCTACGTCAACGATTTCAACGCCTATGGCCGTGTCTACCAGGTGCGGGCGCAGGCAGACCAGCAATACCGCCTCGACCAGCAGGACATCCTGGCCCTGAAGGTGCGCTCGGCCACCGGGGCCCTGGTGCCGCTCGGAACGCTGGTGGAAATCCACGACACCAGCGGCCCCACGCTCGTCCAGCGCTACAACATGTTTGTCTCGGTGCCGGTCCAGGGCAACGCGGCGCCGGGGGTCTCGACCGGAACGGCGCTCGACAGGATGGAGGAGCTGGCGGCGCAGACGCTGCCGGCGGGCACCTCGTTCGAGTGGACGGAACTGGCGTTCCAGGAGCGGGCGACGGGCAACACCGCGGTGTTCATCTTCACGCTCTCGGTGATCTTCGTCTTCCTCGCGCTCGCCGCGCAGTACGAGAGCTGGGTTCTGCCGCTGGCGATCATCCTGATCGTGCCGCTGGCGGTGCTGGCGGCGCTGATCGGCGTCCATCTACGGGGGATGGACAACAACATCCTTACGCAGATCGGTCTGATCGTTCTGATCGGCCTTGCGGCCAAGAACGCGATCCTCATTGTCGAGTTCGGCCGGCAGGCCCAGCGCGCCGGCAAGACCGCCGTCGAAGCTGCGGTCGAGGCGACGCGCCTGCGCCTGCGCCCGATCCTGATGACGGCATTTGCCTTCATCTTCGGCGTCGTGCCGCTGATGATCGCGACCGGACCCGGCGCCGAAATGCGCCAGTCCCTCGGCACCGCCGTGTTCTCGGGCATGTTGGGCGTGACCTTCTTCGGTCTGTTCCTGACACCGGTGTTCTTCGTCGCCCTGCGTTCGGGCGGCCGCCACCGTGCCGAAGCCATGGCCGAGCGGCGCAAGGATGCAGCACTCGAAGCGGCGGACCTTTGAGACGGGTTCGCGGCCAGGGCCCAACCTAACGGCCGTCGCGAAAGCCTGCCGGGAGACCCGAGCGCGGTCGCCGGATGAACAGCTGGCCTCATCTCGGCCTGCCCGCGCCGGGCGGCAGGGCGAGCCTGACGGTGGGTCTGGTCGTCGTCATTTGCCACGCCGCCGGACCTCAGGCATGCTCGCCCTACTACGGCGATTCGAACGGCGATGCGAGGGGACAACGGCATGGCGGACACGATGGGATGGGCTGGCTTGGCACTTGGAATCCTCGGGCTTCAGGCGGGGGGCGCTTGGGCACAGGAATCCAGCGAGGACCTGGCCAAGAAGCTCTCCAATCCGGTCGCGTCGATGATCAGCGTGCCGTTCCAGTTCAACTACGATCACGGCTTTGGCCCCGAGGACGGGCATCGGGAAACCCTGAACATCCAGCCCGTCATACCGATCCCGTTGAACGATGACTGGAACGTGATCTCGCGGACGATCCTGCCGGTGATCTGGCAAGATGACATCGCCGGTCCGTCCGGCAGCCAGTTCGGCCTTGGTGACATCACCCAAAGCCTGTTCCTGTCGCCGAAGCAACCGGGGCCGAGCGGCCTCATCTGGGGCATCGGCCCCGCCTTCCTGATCCCGACAGCGACGGACGAGCTTACCGGCAGCGGCAAGTGGGGCGCCGGCCCCACCGGCGTGGCGCTCAAGCAGGAGGGCCCCTGGACCTACGGCATGCTCGCCAACCATATCTGGTCCTTTGCCGGTGAGGACGACCGCCCGGACGTGAACTCGACCTTCCTGCAGCCGTTCCTGTCCTATACCACCCCGGACGCCTGGACATTCACGCTCAACACGGAATCGACCTACGACTGGGAAGGCGACCAATGGTCCGTGCCGCTCAATTTCATGGTGGCCAAGCTAGTGAAGTTCGACAAGCAGCCGGTCAACTTCCAGGCCGGCCTGCGGTACTGGGCGACCGCGCCGGACAGTGGCCCCGAGGGCCTCGGACTCCGCTTTGCCGTCACCTTTCTGTTTCCGAAGTGAGATACCCGGTCCGGCGCGGGCGTGATCTGCGAGCCGCATGGCCCTGCCGCCGGTCCTGCTGTAGCATAGGGCGATTGCGCCGCGCCTCGCGCCGGGCAGGGACAGGCATGACAAACTGATTGGGCATGCACCCTTGCGATGAGCATCCTTGACCCTTGCGAGAGCATGCACACGGCCGGAAAGTGCGGATGGAGCGACACCTTGCCGCCGTCATGATCGCCGACGTCGCTGGCTACAGCCGCCTGAGTCAGATCGACGAGGAGGGAACGCGTCTGCGGTTCAAGCAGGACCTGTCAGAGGTATTTCAGCCCTCCTTCGCGATCCATCACGGCCGGCTGGTGAAGACGATGGGCGACGGCTTGCTGGTGGAGTTCCGCAGCGTCGTCGACGCGTTGCGCTGTGCGATCGAGGTGCAGCGGGCCAAGCGCGAGCGCGACGGCGCGGTCCCGCCGGATCGCCGCCTGCAGTTCCGCATCGGCATCAACCTTGGCGACGTGATCGAGGAAGGCGACGACATCCACGGTGCCGGCGTTAATATCGCCGATCGGCTCCAGGCGCTGGCGGAGCCCGGCGGCATCGCCATTTCCGCGAGCGCATACGAACAGGTGAGAGGCCGGCTCTCCGCGGGCTTCGTCGATCTCGGGCCGCAGTGGGTCAAGAACATCGACGAGCCGGTGCGAGTCTATCTGGTGCACGCCGATGGTTCGGCCGCGGGCCGAGCACCGCAAGCAATAAGGCGCCGGCGCCGGCGCCGGGCGCTTGCGGCGGGTGCCGTCGCACTGCTCCCGACCCTGGTCGGCGGTCTGGTGTGGTGGCAGCCCTGGACCCCGTTCCTTTCCCCATCGCGGGTCGTCTACCCGATACCCGACAAGCCGTCGGTGGCGGTCCTGCCGTTCATCAACGTCACCGGCGACAAGGACCAGGACCATCTGGCACAGGGCCTGACCGACGACCTCATAACCGAACTGTCCAAGGTCTCCGGCCTGTTCGTCATCGCCCGTCACTCGGTCTTTGCGCTCGACAATGCCGCCCGCAATTTCCAGGACGTGGCCAGCGAACTGGGCGTGCGCTATCTCTTGGAAGGCACCTTGCAGCGCGCCGGCGTCCAACTCCGCATCAACGTCAAGCTGATCGACGCGACGTCCGGCCTGTCGCTATGGGCGGAACGCTACGACCGGCAGTTCACCGACCTGTTCGCGGTGCAGGACGACGTAATCGGCAAGATCACCACGGCGCTGGAGATCAGCCTCAGCGAGGGTGAGCGGGAACGTCTGACCCGCATCCCGACCGAGAACCTCGAGGCTTACGACAACTATATGCGCGCCGAGCGGATCGGCGTCGCCTTCAACGACCACAGGAGCTACCGCGAGGCGCTGTCCTTCTACCAGAAGGCGATCGACCTCGACCCAAACTTCGCCGATGCCCACGCGGGAATCGCGCGCGCTGCGGTCGATATCTGGCGCAACGACTACAACTACGTCTGGTCGGCGGCCGTGGCCCGCAAGATCGCCTACGACGCGGCCGGCCAAGCGCTCAGGCTTGATCCCGGCAATGCCCGTGCGCAAACGGTGCTCGCCTTGCTCCAACTGGTCGATGGCCATGGCCGGGAAGCGCTGGACTCGGCCGAGCGGGCCGTCGCCGCGCAGCCGAACGACCCGGAGGCCTTCGCCAACCTGGCCCTGGTGCTGGCCCATACCGGCAACCGCGAAAAGGCGATCGCGGACCTCGACCGTGCGCTCAGGCTCGATCCGTCGCCCTCAGAGAACTTCCGTCTGCTGACGGGCATCGTCCTCTATGCGGCGCGCAATCATGATCGCGCCATTTCGCTGATCGAGCCGGCAGCCAATGCACTGCCCTCCTCCGAGCATGCCCGGGAATTTCTGGCGGCAGCCTATGCTGCGGAGGGGGACGAAAAGGCTGCGGGCGAACAGGTCGAGGCCTTGCGGTCACTCTTCCCCGAGGCCAACATCACCTACTACGGCTATCTCTACGACTACTGGCGCCCCGAGGACATCGAATACCATCTCGACAATCTGCGCGCCGCCGGCGTGCCGCAATGGCCCTTTGGATTCGAGGGCCGGCCGCAGGACCGGCTTGACGCGGTGCAATTGAAAGCAATCATCGAGGACAGGACCTGGCAGGGCCGGCACCGGAACGGGACCGAGTTCATGCAGTTTTTCGACGCGGCCGGCAACACCGCCTATCGTAGCGCCAATACCAGCATTACGGGGGCGGTGAAGGTGGAGGACGACGGCAGGCTTTGCGAACAGTTTTCCGGCTACTTTCTCGACCGCATGGTGTGCGGCCACGTCTTTCGCAACGTCGCCGGGGACCCCGAACCGGGCATGGACTATGTCCACATCACGCCGCAGGCGATGAAGTATTTCTCGTTGGCGCAGTGAGCCCCCGGCCGAGCCCGTCGGCCGGGCCGGGCAGAGGGCGTCATCGTCAGCGTGCGGCTTGCTGCCAGTCCTTGCCCGCCTTTTCCGCGTCAAGCATGTTCTGGACCTCGGTCCAATGCTTCTGCGAATCGGGAAGCTTGGTGGGGATCTTCTCGAAACCGTCCGCCGCGCCTGGATCGTAGGACAGATAGAGCTTGCCATCGATGATGCGCCAGGCCTTCGGGTCGATGTTGGTCGTGACCGTGCCGAAGGAAACGCCGTCGGCGCAGTAGCCGCCATATTGCGGAGCGTACTTCGCCGGCTCCTTCATGAAGACGTCACGGTTTTCCGGGCTGGCAAACTGCCAGGTCGCGCCCAGCCAGCGGTAGGAGAGCGCAGGTTTGCCCGGCACCGCGTCGTTCTGGGTGAAGTAGGCGACCGGGTCGTAGCCCTTGATCGCCACATCGCCGAAGTAACCGGTATTGACCTCGCTCGGCCCCTCGCCAAGGGCTGGACCCGCGAAGAGCACGACACCTGCCGCGATGCCGATGGCGGCACTGCCGATCCACTTTTCGTACATGCATTGCCTCCGTCGTTCGGCGAACGCGCGGTCATTGCCGCTTGGTGCACTCGCCATAGAGCCACTCGCCCACCAGATCCGCCTTCTGGCAGGTCGCGCCGGCCTTCATGAGAAGGTCGGCTGCCTCCCAGTATGAGCGCCAGCCGGCCTGGGTAAGCGGCGTGTAGCCGTTGCGCTCCTTTGCCTCGATGTCGGCCTTCTGGCCGATGAGGAAGGCCACGATTTCCGCGTGTCCCTCCTCGGCCGCCGCATGCAGCGGCGACATGTGATAGAAATTCTCGACGTCGTTGACGTTGGCACCGCGCGCGACCAGCAGTTCCACCACCGCAAGATCGCCGCCGTAGGCGGCCGCGTGAACTGCCGTCAACCCTCCCTTGTTGCGGACCCCTATGTCAGCCCCCTTGTCGAGCAGGAGCTTCACCACGTCTAGCTTTCCGGCAAGGGCTGCGATCAGAAGCGGCGGTTCGCCGGAAGCATCCGGCTCGGCAATCGCCGTGCCCTGGTCGAGCAACTGCGTGACGAGCACGACGTCTCCGTCTCTTGCCGCATCGTGCAAGGGGCCTGCATCGGCATTGGCCGCTCCCATCAATAGAGCGGCAAGCGAAAGGACAGTGGGTTTCACCGCGCAACCTCCGGCTCAGCGTCAGTCTCGTTTATGCGGTGACGCTTATATACCATGTGTCAACAACGCCGAGCAAGTTGCTGCCTCGGCAAGATGTACGCTCGGGCGTGCCTACATGTAGCAACACCGCGACCGCTATCTTTCCGTGCGCATTTGTCGGATACTGGTAAGGTTCAACCATGCCGCGACGTCGATTGCCGTGGCCAAGCGGATAATCCGGACTGAAGCGGAATGACCCGGTTTGCACCGGAGCGGAGGGCTGAAGTTCATGCGTTTTTTCATGTTTTCGCAATTTGCGCGGTCCAGCGCCGCCATCGGCCTCTTGCTGGCAGCGGCCGCGAGCGCCCCCTGGGCCGCACCGGCCCTGGCGCAGCAGCAACAGCAGGCGGCGACTGCACCCGACACCGCCGGTTCCAGGTCCGACGCCCAACCCGACCTTCTGACCAAGGAAGAACTCGAGGTGCTGGTCGCGCGCATCGCGCTCTATCCGGATGAACTCGTGGCACTGGTCTCCTCGGCCTCGCTGTTTCCGCTCCAGATCGTGGAAGCGGAACGTTTCCTCGAACAGAAGGCGAAGGACAAGGAACTGCAGCCGAAGGACGACTGGGACGACAGCGTGATCTCGCTGCTGAATTACCCCGAGATCGTCAAGATGATGAGCGAGGACCTCGACTGGACCCAGGCGCTTGGCAGCGCGCTGTCCTACCAGCAGAAGGACGTGCTGCTGGCAATCCAGGACCTGCGCGACAAGGCGGTCGAAGACGGCGTCATCAAGACCGACGACAAGGTCAAGGTGGTGAACGAGGGCAGCAATGTCGTCATCCAGGCGGCCAATCCGGAGACGATCTACGTCCCCAAATACGAGCCGCAGATGCTCTACGATCCCGGCTATCCGCCCGAGCCGATCACCTACTACGCCGATCCCTATCCGAACTACTACTACCCATCTGCACCGTACTTTGCAGCCGCCATCACCGGGGCTGCGATATGGGCGGCGGCCGTCGACTGGGACGACTGGGGCGTCTGGGGCGGACGCTGGGACGGCGATGTCGACATCGATTGCGACAAGTGCTTCAACGACATCAACATCGACCGCGACAAGTTCAAGATGGGTGACGTCGACTGGAAGAACATCGACCGGTCCAAGATCAACTTCGACAGGAACCAGCTGGCCAACATCGACCGCGGCAAGCTCAAGAACGAGTTCAAGGGAAATCGCGACAACAATCTCGCCAACAGGGCCAAGGACATCCGCAAGAGCGGTGGCGACAGGCTTGCCAACCGGTCGAACGCCAAGGTCTCGGTCGACGACGTCCGCAAGAGCAAGGTCGACGCCCAGCGGGCGCGCGAGCGTGCGGGCAACGTACAGCGATCCGGCGATCGCGCCGCGGCCCGGGCCGGCAGCGCCAATGTCGGCAAGAAGGCCACGAATGCCCGGCCGAAGAATGTCAGCCGCAAGGCGAACAAGCCAAAGCCGGGCGGGCAGGCAAGCAAGCGATCAAGCAAGAAGTCGGCACTGGGGAATGTCAGCAGCAAGCGCAACACCCAGATTTCCTCGAAGCGGGGCCGGCAGTCGATGAGCGGTGGCGGTAAGCGCAGGCCGCAAGCAAGCCGTGGTGGCGGCCGTGGCGGCGGCCATGCAAGGCCGAGGCGCGGTGGCGGCGGACGCCGTCGTTGAGTTCTGGCGATCAGGAGGCAAAAATGGTGAAGATTGCTCGTGACAGGATCGCACGCTCGACCACAGGCGCGATCGTCCTTTGTGGCCTGGTGTTCGCCGCGGCGCCCGTAACCGCGCAGGAGGACGACGCACATTTTGACGCTTTCATTTCCGCGGAAGCCCCGCCGGAGTTCGACACCCCCGAGCAGGCTGTCGACGCCTTCAAGGAGGCCGTCAACAGCAACGATTTCGACGGGCTTGCACGGCTTCTGGGGCTCGACGCGGCCATGGCAAGGGCAAGCGACGGAGCGATGGATACCTTTGCCGACATCCAGGCCGGCGTGAAGGAGAAGGTGGTTGTCGAGGACGAGGACGGCGAAAAGGTGCTCGAGATCGGCAAGATCAACTGGCCGCTGCCATTTCCGCTGGTAGAGGAAAAGGGCAAGTGGGCCTTCGACACGCACACCGGCCTCGAGGTCATCGCCGAGCGTCACGTCGGGGCGAATGAACTGTCGACGATCGACACGATGAAGGCCTATGTCGAGGCGCAGGAGGACTACGCCTCCCGGGACCGCGACGGCGATGGCGTACTGGAATACGCCCAGAAGCTGATCAGCAGCGAGGGCCAGCACGACGGCCTCTACTGGCCGACCGAGCAAGGTGACGGCGAGGAGAGCCCCGCCGGGCCGGATCTTGTCGATGCCCAGGCGCTGGAAAGGGCAAAGGCGGGTCTGGGGTACCACGGCTATCGCTACCGCATCCTCACCGCCCAGGGCGACAACATCGCCGGTGGCAAGCATGACTATGTCATCAACGGCAACATGATCGCCGGACACGGCCTGGTCGCATGGCCAGTGCTCTACGGCATTACCGGCGTCAAGACTTTTGTCGTCAACAAGAACGGCATCCTCTACGAGGCCGACCTCGGCGAGAATACCGCGGAGATCGCCCCGAAGATGCGCACGTTCAACCCGAATGACGAGTGGGACGTCGTGCAGGAGTAGCTGCGGGCCGCTCGCCGGCCATTCCTTCCTGCCTGCGGCTGGATCAGGGCGCGCGGTCGGCCTGGTCCACCATTTCGCCCCGTCCGCTCCGGGCGGACAGGAGCAGGGCGTCGATCAGCCGGTGCACTTTCAACGCCTCCCGCCCGCTTACCGTTGGCGTGCGCCCGTTTCTTACCGCGCCGATGAAGTCGACAAGCACCGCGCGGTGATGGTCGTGCGGGAACGCCATCGGATCCGACCCTGCTCCGCCGCCTGGCCCCGTGTCCTCGCTTCGCACTTCGCTGCCGTCGTGGAACTGGGCGACCAGCGTGTGGCCGGCGATGCGCGCAGTCCCCTTCGTGCCGATCAACTCGACCACGTCGGCAAGACCGGGATAGGCGCAGGTCGTGGCGCCGAGCGTGCCGAGCGCACCATTGCCGAAGCGGAGCGCGCCGGCGACCAGATCCTCCGTCTCCATGCGGTGAACCGGCGTCGTCGCCGCATAGGCGAACACCTCGGCTGGCGAGCCCGCCAGCGAGATCAGCAGGTCGAGCGTATGGATGCCCTGAGTCAGAAGCACGCCGCCGCCGTCGCGCGCCCTGGTACCGCGGCCGGGCTGGTCGTAATAGCTCTGCGGACGCCAATTCGAAAGTTGCGCCGAAGCGCCGACAAGCGCGCCAAGGCGTCCCTGCGCCACCATCTCGCGCAGCGCCACACTCACGGGCCGGAAGCGATGTTGCAGCACCACGCCGAGCGTGACCCCGGCGGCTTCGGCCGTCTCCACCATTTCGAGAGCACGCGTGGCGCTGATCTCGAGCGGCTTTTCCAGCAGCACGTGCTTGCCGGCACGGGCCGCACGGCTGACGATCTCCAGATGGGTCGACGGCGGCGTCAGCACGAGGATCGCCTCGATCGAGGCGTCCGCCAGCACGGCTTCCAGGCTGTCAGCCGCCGGCATGGACCAGCGCTCGGCAAATGCCCGGCGTCGTTCCGGCGACGGGCTGAAGACCGCGGCGACCTCCACCTGTTGGGAGAGATCGAGGAGGCTGCGCGCGTGTGGGGTCGAGGCCATGCCAAGCCCGACGACAGCGAGACGCACCTTCTTCATCACGCGACCCTTCCGTTCGCGGTGGCGGCGATCGGTTCCGCCAGGGCTGACGATCTCGTCCCGCGCGGCCCAGCATTCGGCGCCCGTTCGAGCGCGGGTTGTCCCGCCCGGTTCCGCATTGCCTCCAGCCCCGCCAGACACAGCCGTTTGTCGACCACCATGCGCCCCTCCTCCTTTGGCCCGTATGCGATGGCTACACCAGCCGGAAGGGGCTCGCAAGTTAGTCATCATACAACTAAACATTTTTTGTATGTTGACATGATCTCATATCGTCTTTAGCCATGTTTCCGCCGGGAGGAGCGGCGACACGATGAACACACTTATCGACCGCGACGTCCTGTTTTCGCCCGAGCCGAGGCAGCGCTCGATTGCCCGGGCGCTGTACGACACGATTGCGACCCTGCCGATTGTCAGTCCGCACGGCCATACCGATCCGCGCTGGTATGCGCTCGACGAGCCCTTTCCCGACCCGGCGCAGCTCCTGATCGTACCGGATCACTATATTTTTCGCATGCTGTTCAGCCAGGGCGTGGATCTGGAGCGCCTTGGAGTCACCCCGATCGACGGGTCAGCGGCCGAGTTGGACGGTCGGACGATCTGGCGCCTTTTCGCAGAGAACTACCGGCTCTTCCGCGGCACACCAACGCGGCTGTGGATGGACTACGTGCTATCCGCCGTGTTCGGCATCGAGGATCGGCTCGACGTACATACCGCCGACAAGATCTACGATCGGATCGCCGAACAGCTGGTACGCCCGGAATTTCGCCCGCGCGCCCTGTACGAGCGTTTCAACATCGAGGTTATCGCCACCACCGAAGGCGCGCTCGATGAGCTCTCCTGGCACCGGAAGATCCGCGAAAGCGGCTGGAAGGGCCGCGTCGTTACCGCCTACCGGCCGGACGGCGTCGTCGACCCCGACTTCGAGGGGTTTTCCGACAATCTCGACCGGCTCGGCGAAATGACGGGTGAAGACACCGGCACGTGGAGCGGCTATCTCGCCGCCCACCGCAAGCGCCGGGCGTATTTCAAGAGCTTCGGCGCCACGTCCTCCGACCATGGCCACCGCACCGCGACCACGGCGAACCTGGGCGTGGACGAGGCCGCCGCCCTGTTCCAGCGGGTGCGGATCGGCAAGGCCGATGCGGCCGAGCGCGAGACCTTCCGCGGCCAGATGCTGACCGAGATGGCGAAGATGAGCCTCGACGACGGTCTGGTGCTGCAGATCCATCCCGGCTCCTGGCGCAACCATTCACCCGGGATCATGGCACGCTTCGGCCGCGACAAGGGCTTCGATATTCCGACGCGGACGGACTACGTCGCCGCACTGAAACCGCTTCTCGACGCGGTCGGGCTGGAGCGCAATCTCTCGATCATTCTCTTCACCCTCGACGAAAGCAGCTATTCCCGCGAGCTGGCGCCGCTGGCCGGCGCCTATCCGGCACTCAAGCTCGGACCGGCCTGGTGGTTCCACGACAGTCCGGAGGGCATGCGCCGCTTTCGCGAGCTGACCACCGAGACCGCCGGCTTCTACAACACGGTCGGCTTCAACGACGACACGCGCGCCTTTCCGTCGATCCCGGCCCGCCACGACATCGCGCGCCGGGTCGACTGCGCCTTTCTGGCCCGGCTCGTCGCCGAACACCGGCTGACCGAGACCGAGGCCTTCGAGCTTGCACGGGAACTGGCCTACACGCTCGCGAAGGAGGCCTATCGACTTTAGCAAGGGGGGCGAGGAGCCCTTAAAAGTGGGAGGAAGAAATGTTGAATGTATCGAAGCTGCTTGGCGGCGCCGTGATGGCGTCCATGCTCGCGCTGGGCGTTGCCAACGCGCAGACTGTCCTGAAGTCATCGGATACGCACCCGGACGGCTATCCGACGGTGGAGGGCGTGAAATATTTTGGCGAGCTGGTGAAGGAACGAACCGACGGCCGCTATGCCGTGGAGGTCTATCACTCGGCGCAGCTCGGCGAGGAGAAGGACACCATCGAGCAGGTTCGCTCCGGCGTGATCGAGCTGAACCGCGTCTCCATGGCGCCGTTCAACGGCACGGTCAAGGAAAGCATCGTGCCCGCCCTGCCCTACATCTTCCGCTCCGAGGAGCACATGCACCAGGTCATGGACGGCCCGATCGGCGACCAGATCAAGGCGGCGTTCGAGCCGGCCGGACTTGTCGTGCTCGCCTTCTATGACGCCGGCAGCCGCTCCTTCTACAACAGCAAGAAGCCGATCAAGACGGTGGACGACATGAAGGGCCTGAAGTTCAGGGTCATCCAGTCGGACATTTTCGTCGACATGGTCGCCGCGCTCGGCGCCAACGCCACGCCGATGCCCTATGGCGAAGTCTATTCGTCGATCGAAACGGGCGTCATCGACGGCGCGGAGAACAACTATCCGAGCTACGACACCGCAAAGCACGCGGAAGTCGCCAAGTTCTACTCGCTCGATCAGCACACCATCCTTCCGGAGGTGTTCGTGATGAACAAGGCCGCCTTCGACAAGCTGAGCCCGGAGGACCAGGAGATCTTCAGGCAGGCCGCCAAGGACAGCGTCGCCAGGCAGCGTGAACTGTGGGCCGCCAAGACCGAAGAGTCGCGCGCCAATGTCGAGAAGCTCGGCTCGGAGATCAACGAGGTCGAGAAGCAGGGCTTCATGGATGCAATGAAGCCGGTCTACGAGAAGCACGTCACCGACGACGTCCTCAAGAAGATGGTTGTCGACGTCCAGGCAGTCCAGTGACCGGCTGAGCGATTGGACCGAGTGCGGGCGTCCGGATTACGGACGCTCGCCTGGTCCCGGAGGACAAGACCATGCATGCCAAACTGAAAAACGGGCTGCCGTTCCTGACGAGGCTCAATACCGCAGCACTGTGGCTGGCCGGGCTCGGGCTCGTGCTGATGACCGCGTTCGTCGCCTGGCAGGTGTTCTGCCGCTACGTGCTGAACGACTCGCCGAGCTGGACCGAGCCGGGCGCCGTCATGCTGATGAGCTGGTTCATCTTTCTCGGCGCCGCGGTCGGCGTACGTGAGTGCAACCACATGGGCTTCGACGTCCTCCTGTACGTGTTGCCGCCGCGGGCCAAGACATGGCTCCGGATGGTCTCCGACTGCGTCATCCTCGCGTTCGGCCTCGGCATGGTGGTCTATGGCGGCAGCCTCGTCAGCCTCACCTGGGGCACCGTACTGCCGGCGCTCGGCATCTCGGGGGCATGGGACTACGCGCCCGTGGTCGCCGGTGGCGTCCTCGTCGTCCTGTTTTCACTGGAACGCATCCTGCTGCGCCTGTCGGGCGCTCATGTCGACTTCGAGCCGGACCAAAAGGTCGCGACCGACCAAGTCGGCGGGGCCGACAAGACGGCCGACCGCAGCGCATCATACGTGAAGAGGGCTTGATCGATGGAACTTTGGATACTCTTCACCTCCTTCATCGTGCTGATGCTGATCGGCACGCCGATCGCCTTCTGCCTCGGCGTCGCCAGTTTCGCCACCGTGCTCTACATGGGCCTGCCGCCGATGGTGGTGTTCCAGCGCCTGAACTCGGGCATGAGCATCTTCTCGCTGCTGGCCATCCCGTTCTTCATCTATTCCGGCGACCTGATGGTGCGCGGCGGCATCGCCCAGCGGATCGTCGCCTTCGCGGCCTCGATCGTTGGCCATGTGCGCGGCGGCCTGGGGCAGGTCAACATCCTGACGGCAACGCTGTTCGGCGGCATTTCCGGCTCGGCCGTGGCCGAGGCCGCCGCCGTCGGCGGACTGATGATCCCGCAGATGAAGGAGCGGGGCTACGGCGCCGACTATGCCGTCAACGTCACCTCGATGGCGGCGCTGATCGCCCTCCTTCTCCCGCCCTCGCACAACATGATCATCTATTCGATCTCCGCTGGCGGCAAGATCTCCATCGCCGACCTGTTCACGGCCGGGATCCTGCCGGGCCTGCTGCTCGCCGCGGCGCTGATGCTGACAGCCTATCTGGTGGCGCGCAAACGCGGCTATCCGACGGAAACCTTCCCGGGATTTGCCATGGTGGCGCAGCTGTTTGCAGTCGCCATCCCCGGGCTGCTGCTGATCGCCATCATCTTCGGCGGCGTGCGCTCGGGCATCTTCACGGCGACCGAAAGCTCGTGCATCGCCGTCGTCTACGCGCTGCTGATCACCGTCTTCGTCTATCGACAGATGACCTGGTCGGACTTCGTGCACGCGACGATGGGTGCGGTGCGGACCACGGCGATGGTGCTGCTGATCATCGGCACGGCGGCCGCATTCTCCTGGCTGATGGCGTTTCTGCGCGTGCCGGCCACCCTGGTCGCATGGATGCAGACGATTTCCGAGAACCCGATCATCATCCTTCTGCTGCTGAACGTGATCATGCTGCTGATGGGCACATTCATGGACATGGGGCCGACCATCATCATCACCACGCCGATCTTCCTGCCGATCGCCCAGGCCTATGGCATCGACCCGGTCCATTTCGGCGTGATCATGATTCTCAACTATGGTATCGGCCTCAACACCCCGCCGGTCGGCGGCGTCCAGTTCGTAGCCTGCGCGGTTGGCAAGATCACAGTCTGGGAGGCAATGCGATCCATTTGGCCCTTCTACGGGGCCGGAGTGCTCGTCCTGCTGCTCGTCACCTACATCCCGGCGCTGTCGCTCTGGCTGCCCTCAGTTTTCAGATAGGTCAATCCAATGGGTGCTGAATCAGTCGACCTCAAGGTGGAACGAAAGCCCAAGCTGTCCGAGAACGTGGCGCAAGCGCTGAGGGGCCAGATCCTGGCCGGCGACTTTGCCGTGGGCGAGAAGCTGCCGACAGAGAGCCGGATGACCGAGCTCTTCGGCGTCAGCCGCACGGTGGTCCGCGAGGCCGTGGCGGCGCTGGCCGCCGACGGGCTGGTCGAATCGCGCCACGGGGCCGGCGTCTTCGTGCTCGACCACCCCGCCAGCAAGATCAGCGCCCTCAGCGCAGACATCGGCAACCGCATCAGCCAGGCCGTGAACATCCTCGAGGTGCGGATGGGCATCGAGATCGAAAGCGCGGGCCTGGCCGCCCAACGTCGGAGCGTGGCCCAGGAGGCACGCATCCAGGAGGCCTTCTTCGAGTTCGAGCGGCGCCTCGAACTGGGAGAGCCGACCGGCAAGGCCGATTTCCAGTTCCACCGCGAAATTGCGGCCGCCACCAACAATCCGGTCTATGTCGAGATCCTCGATGCGCTCGGCGACCGCACCATCCCCTGCGACCGCAACTCGCCGTGGTATTCGGTCGAGGTGCTGTCCGACGAGTACCTGCGCGGCTTGCAGCGGGAACACCTGCGGATCCTGCAGGCCATTTCCGCCGGCAACCCGGAGGCGGCGCGCGATGCGATGCGCGCCCATCTGCAGGCGGCGCAGGAGCGCTACCGCAAGCGCCTCAGCGGCCAGCAGGCGCAGTATTTCAACGCAGCCAGGCCCCTGCCTGGATCGAAAGGGAACTCATGACCACCGACCACACCATCCGCTTCGCCGTCGATCCGCTTGCCGCCGCAACGATGGGGACGGACGAACTGCGCGCGAACTTCCATGTCGGCTACCTCTTTCAACCCGACAGCATCAGCCTGACCTACACACACTACGACCGCATGATCGTCGGCGGTGCGATGCCGCTCGAGCGTGCGCTCAGGCTCGACACGATCAAGCCGAACGGCACGAAGCGGTTCCTGGAGCGGCGTGAACTGGTCGCCGTCAACATCGGCGGCCCCGGCACGGTCGTCGCAGGCGGCCAGGAGCATCACCTCGGCGCGCGCGACATGCTCTATGTCGGCATGGGCGAAGAGGTTTCCTTTGCCTCGCTGGACCCCGGCCAACCGGCCAAGTTCTACCTGCTGTCGGCGCCGGCCCACAAGACCTGCCCGACCAGGCTGCTGACGGTCGCCGAAGCAAAGCGGCTGGATCTCGGCAGCCAGGAGACCTCGAACGAGCGCAGCATCTATCAGTTCACCTCGACCATCGAGACCTGCCAGATCGTCGTCGGCATGACGCAGCTGGCAAAGGGATCGGTATGGAACACCATGCCGGCGCATGTGCATGACCGGCGCATGGAGGCCTATCTCTATTTCGACCTGCCCGAGACGGCCCGGGTCTTCCACTTCATGGGCGAGCCTGCCGAGACGCGCCATGTCGTGATGGCCAACGAGGAAGCGGTGATTTCACCGTCCTGGTCGATCCATTCCGGCTGCGGAACGTCGAACTACGCCTTCATCTGGGCCATGGCCGGCGACAATGTCGACTACACCGACGTCGACCCGGTGACCATGGACAGCCTGCGATGACCGATTTTTCCGCCTTCAGCCTTGCCGGCAAGCGCATCGTCGTCACCGGCGCCAACACCGGCATCGGTCAGGGTATCGCGGTCGCGATCGCCCGCGCCGGCGGCGCGGTGATCGGCGTCGGTCGCTCGGCCATGGACGAGACAGCCAAACAGGTCGCCGCCGCCGGCGGGGCATTCACGGCCATCGCCTGCGACCTGATGGACCCCGGCGCCGCGCGCACCATGCTCGATCGCGCCTGGAACGAGCAGGGCCCCATCGACGGCCTCGTCAACAATGCCGGCATCATCCGTCGCAGCCACGCCGTTGATTTTTCGGAAGAGGACTGGGACGAGGTGATGGACGTCAACCTCAAGTCCGTCTTCGTTCTCAGCCAGGCGCTGGCGCGGCGGCTGATGTCGTCCGAGCGCCGCGGCAAGATCGTCAATGTCGCCTCGATGCTGTCCTTCCAGGGCGGCATTCGGGTGGCATCCTATACCGCCTCCAAGCACGGCGTCCTTGGGGTCACCCGCGTCCTTGCCAATGAATGGGCAGCGAAGGGCATCAACGTCAACGCGGTAGCGCCCGGCTATATCGAGACCAACAACACGGAGGCCCTGCGCGCCGACCCCGACCGCAGTGCCGCGATTCTGGCGCGCATCCCGGCCGGTCACTGGGGGCGTCCGGAGGACATTGGCGACACGGCCGTCTTCCTGCTCGCGCCCGCATCCGACTACATGCACGGCGCGGTGGTGGCCGTCGATGGCGGCTGGCTGGCGAGGTGACCACGGCACAGAGCAACGACATTTTCATCCGCGCCGGCGAAGGCGAGTGGGTCACCACCCCGGACGGCAACCGCCGCCGCATCGTCGTCTACACCGACGAATTGATGATGGTGGAATTCGCCTTCGAGGCGGGCGGCGAGGGCTGGTTGCATGCGCATCCGCACGTGCAGTCGAGCTATGTGGCCGAGGGCCGATTTGAGGTGACGATCGACGGCCGCACCGAAACGTTGGAACAGGGCGACAGCTTCATCGTGCCGTCCGGCCTGCGCCACGGCGTCAAGGCGCTGAAGAGGGGTCGGCTGATCGACTGCTTCACCCCGCACCGCGCCGATTTTCTTGGCTGAGCCGCAAGAATTCATCGCCTCGATCGCCTGTGCGTCCAGCGACTGCCGGCACCGGGCTGATCCGGCTGGCAAGACCAGGCCAGTCCCCAGCGCCAGCGTCGATCAGGTCGGGAAAAAGGCCATCGCTTCTGCCCGCGACTTGCCTGGGCTTGTGCAGGTCGGACATTTCGGCGATGCCGATGGTGACCGTCGAATAAGATCCCCGGCGCGATGATCAGTTTCACGAAAATCATTGCTTGCAATATCGGATCGGGAAAGAGTCACCTGTTCAATTAAGACGGCAATATTCGACGAAAATCCCCAATATTACTCTGAATTTATACATTATGGACCGAAAATATTCTGACGTTGTCGCCACATCAATTGATGATTGCACACGGTCCTTGGACAGACTGAAGTCATGGGGGCGCTGCCTCATCCCTGTTTCGGCACTGCTGTGAGCTTTGTCAGCGTTCGATCTCGATCGAGCGGCATCCATTCTTAGGTATAGTCGACGGGCGCCCCCGCAGCGCCTAGGCTGGACCCACATCGATGATGGAAGCCCAGCACCAACCATCCCCTCTGCGACCATTGCCGATGATCGTGCCGATGCATGTCGCCGCTTGCGCCGGCACCCTTTAATTCCAGCAGCGGAGATCGTCATGGTGCAACCCAGCGAAAGGCAGCCGACCAACCTGCAGCGGCGCCGCGACGAGGCGATCCGCACATGGTGGCCCGGCCTCAACGCGTCGCGCCATGGGCGCGGCGGCAGATGAACAGGCCGCGGGAGAGCACCATGGCACCGAAATTCGGCAAAGACGAAGACCTCCACGCCTATCGCGAAATGCTGCTGATCCGCCGTTTCGAAGAGAAGGCCGGCCAGTTGTACGGCATGAGCCTGATCCGCGGCTTCTGTCATCTCTACAGCGGCCAGGAGGCCGTCGTCGTCGGCCTGCAGATGGCCGCGAACGAGGGCGACCAGGTGATCACGGGCTACCGTGACCACGGTCACATGCTGGCCTGCGGCATGGATCCGAAGGGCGTGATGGCCGAACTGACGGGGCGTCGCGGCGGCCTGTCGAAAGGCAAGGGCGGCTCGATGCACATGTTCTCCAAGGCCCGGCACTTCTATGGTGGCCATGGCATCGTCGGCGCCCAGGTGTCGCTGGGCACCGGGCTCGCATTCGCCAACCGCTACCGTGGCGACGGCAAGGTCTGCCTGACCTTCTTCGGCGAGGGCGCCGCAAACCAGGGACAAGTCTCCGAAAGCTTCAACATGGCGGCCGTCTGGAAACTGCCGGTGGTCTATGTGATCGAGAACAACCGTTACGCCATGGGCACCGAGATGAGCCGCGCCTCCGCCCAGACCGACTATTCCAGACGTGGCTTGTCCTTCGCCATTCCCGGCGAGCAGGTTGACGGCATGGACGTCCGGGCCGTCCGCGCTGCCGGTCTGAAGGCCGTCGAACATGCCCGCCGCGGCGAAGGTCCCTACATCCTCGAAATGCTGACCTACCGCTATCGAGGCCACTCCATGTCCGATCCGGCAAAGTATCGCTCGAAGGACGAGGTGACCCGGATGCGCGAGGAACACGACCCCATCGACAGGGTGCGAAGCCGCCTGATGGCCGTCTGGAAAATGCCGGAGGAGGAGTTGAAGGCCATCGACGGCAAGGTGCGCGAGATCATCAACGCAGCGGCCGATTTCGCGAGCCAGGACCCCGAACCGGACACGTCCGAACTCTATACGGACATCCTGCTCCCGGCGCCCTGAGCAACGCCTCGCGCATCATCAACTGCACCGGCCCCGGCCGCACCGGGAATTGTGACTATGTGTCCTGGATCGCGATGCCATGTATGAAGATCCGCACCACCTGCGCCACAGATTCTGCCATCTCGGCCTCGCCAGGCGGGGCGCGAAGGCCGAGCACGGCCTGCAGGTGAACGTCGTCGCGCAACATGCCGATGAAGCGTTCGGCGGCACGTTGACCGTCCGCGATGGAAATTACGCCGCGGGCCGCAAACTGCTCAAGAAGTTGCGCGAGGCGCGCGCTGACCCGCCCCGGGCCATTCTCGAAAAACGCGCGCGCGACGTCGGGCTGGCGCGGGCCCTCCGCCATCACCGCGCGATACAGCCCGAGCGTGGTCGGCGCCATCAGCACCCGGCTCAACTGCAAACCGATCGTCCTGAGCGTATCTTCGATGTCCTTGCCCTCGACGTTTCCGGGCGAGGCGGCGCCGATCACCTTGCTCGACGCTTCGGCAACGAGCGCGGCAAACAGTTCCTGCTTGCCGCCGAAGTGGCTGTAGATCGCCCGCTTCGAGCCGCCGACCCGATCGATGACGGCCTCAATGCTGGCGCCCTGATAGCCCTCCTGCAAGAACACTTCCGAAGCCGCTTCCAAAATGGCGGCGCGCAGTTCTACGGCCCCGCGCCGTTGCCGGCGCTGCGGCACGTCCTGTTCATTTTCATTCATGCGATCGACATTCTCCACGTCTGCCCTTGCACAATAAGGTACCAGC
Organism: Mycoplana sp. ABR4_002; assembly: GCF_056159645.1. Classification (NCBI taxonomy): domain Bacteria; kingdom Pseudomonadati; phylum Pseudomonadota; class Alphaproteobacteria; order Hyphomicrobiales; family Rhizobiaceae; genus Mycoplana; species Mycoplana sp. ABR4_002. Next base: position 52,874 of record NZ_JBSWVO010000002.1, on the reverse strand, counting down.
CGTTATCTATCAAGGGTACCAATCAGTACCTAGAGCGTCACCATGTCAAAGAATAAGACTGCACGGAAAAGCCTCCGAACCGCTACCCTCGCCCTCCTGGCCGTCGCAGCGATCGCCTTGGGCGGTCGATATGGTTGGCATTGGTGGACCGAAGGCCGGCATGTCCAAATGACCGACAACGCGTATGTCCGCGGCGATGTCACCGCGCTTGCGCCCAAGGTCGCGGGCTATGTCACGGCAGTGGAGGTCGGGGACAACCAGGCCGTCCGGTCGGGCGATGTGCTGTTCCGCATCGACGATCGCGACTATCGCGCTCGGCTGGCGCAAGCCGTCGCCAATGTCGAGGCGGCCCAGGCACGCCTCACCAACGTCGAGGCAGAGGCCGAGCTGCAGCATGCCATGATACGTCAGGCCGAAGCCCAGAGGCGCTCGGCCGAAGCCGAGTTGCAGCTGGCGACCAAGGCCAACGATCGCAGCCGCGACCTCATCCGCAGCAATACCGTCAGCCTGGCTCACCTTGAGGAAAGCGACGCGGCCCGATCGCGCGCCGAGGCGAACCTGTCGGCCGCCTCTGCGACCCTGGAGGCCCAGCAGCAGCGCATTGCCGTCCTCGACGCCCAGCGCGAGGCAGCCATTGCCGCCATGGCGCAGGCGGAAGCAGCCCGGGAACTCGCTCAGATCGACCTCGAAAATACCGTTGTCCGAGCACCTATCGACGGCGTCGTCGGCAACCGCCAGGTCCGGATCGGCCGGCTTGTCGCGCCGGGTGTTTCCCTGCTCGACATCGTGCCGGTCGCCCACCTTTGGCTCGTGGCAAATTTCAAGGAGACCCAGATCGAACACCTGCGCGCCGGCCAGCGCGCCCGCATCACAATCGATGGCTATCCTAACGAGCCCATCGAGGGCGTGGTCGACAGTTTTGCGCCCGGCAGCGGGTCTGCCTTCAGCCTGCTGCCCGCTGACAACGCCACGGGGAACTTCGTCCGCGTCGTCCAGCGCGTGCCGGTGAAAATCCGCTTCGCCGCCAGCCCGTTGCCTGGCCAGCTGGTGCCCGGCCTGTCGGCTCGGGTCTCGGTGGATCTGGGGAGTGGCTCGTGACGATGGCCGTCACACCAGGCCGCGGCCGGGAGGCCAAAGCCATGTTGCTGCTCGCGGGGATCGTACTGGCTGCGTTGACCGAGGCGGTTGCCAGCACGGTCCTTTCGCTCGGACGAGGCGACATCATCGGTGACACTTATGCAACGCCCGACGAGTTCGCCTGGCTGGACGTCGGATACACCGCGCTCAAGCTCATCGGGTTTGTGGCGGCGCCGTCCCTGCTGGCGCGCTTCGATCCATGCAGGCTGATCGTCGGCTCGACGCTGGCGATGGGGGCCGCCTGCGGCATAGCCGCCATTGCAACGCGACTGGACCTGCTGGTCGCTCTTCGCCTGGTCCAGGGCTTCAGCGGCGGCACCCTGCTTGTCGCCGGGCAGACGATCATCTTCCTCGCCTGGCCGAAGTCCCACCAGCCGATCCTCCAAGCCGTGTTCGCCATGGGTGCCGTCGTCGCACCTGCGACGATCGCCCCGGCCCTTCAGGGCTGGTTGCTCGACACCCAGTCCTGGATATGGATCTTCCTCAGCGTCGTTCCGGTCGCCGTGACGGCCAGCGCGCTCCTGTTGATCGCGGCCGATCCGGCGGCGGACCGGACCGTGCCGCACCGCTTCGATTGGACCGGCCTCTCGCTGATCTCGGTCACGCTCTTCTGCCTCACCTATGCCCTCAGCCAGGGCAGCCGCTGGGACTGGTTCGAGGAGCCGCGCATCCTGTGGCTGACGGCGATCGGCGCGGCCGCGCTCTTGGCCTTCATCATCCAACAGGCGCTGGCCAACGGCCGTGGCCTGATCGACTTCACCGTGTTCCGGTCGGATGACTTCTGCTTCGCCTTCATCGTCAGCTTTGTCGCCGGCGCCGCACTGTTCGGCAGCGCGTTCCTGATTCCCACGTTTGCCGTGTCCGTCCTCGCCTTCACGCCGACCGCGGCCGGACAACTGCTTTTGCCGAGCGGCGCGTTTTTCATCGGCGCGTTGCTCGTTGCCGCTGTCCTCGTCCAGCGCCGCGGCGTTCCACCGTTCGCCACGGTTCCCTTCGGCATCCTGATGATCATGGCCGCGATGTGGATGCTGTCGGGATCGACCAGCGAAAGCGGCGCAAACGACATGATGGCCGCGATCCTGCTGCGCGGCTTCGGCCTCGGCTTCCTGTTCCTGTCGATCACGCTGATTGCCTTCGGCCATTTGAACAGCCGGAATCTCGCCTCCGGCATCGGCCTCTTCAATACCGGTCGTCAGCTTGGCGGCCTGATCGGGGTTGCAGCCCTCCAGACCCTCATCGACCACAACGTCACGGCCAATATCGCCGTGCTTGGCGCCCATGTGACGGCGGGCGGTGCCGCCGTGATCGACCGGCTGGCGAAGTCCGCAGCCATGTTCTCGGCGAGCGGGATGGACGCGGTGTCCGCCAATCGCGCTGCCACGACCCTGCTTGCCAAGGCGGTGACCGGTCAAGCCACCGTGATCGCCTTCAACACGGCCTTCTACGCGGTGGCCCTTCTCTTCGTCTTTGCCGCGCCGGCGCTGGTCACCGTCAAGATCGCAATCGCGCGCCACGCCAGGATCCGCGCCGGGCGGCTGCGCCCGCCGGTTCGGCCACGTGCCGGACTCGCCAAGCGATAACAGGCAAGGAATGGCGCCTCGCTCACGCACCGTTTGCTTCTCGGCATCGACGCCGGGTTCGCCTCCATCGACGGCGCTGGGCTCGAACGTGCACGACCCGGCCTTGACCCAGCAGCCGCATGGCGGGGCGCCCTCCGAACCTCACCTAGAGGAAATGCTGCAGGATCCGATCGTCCTGTTGCTCATGAAGCGGGATGGAGTCACCCCCGACGACGTCCGGGCGCTCGCCCAGCGGTTCAGGCACGACACCTAACAAACAGCGATCAGAGCCATCCACCACCGGGCCCGTGAACCTTGCTCGTGATCCGAAAGGGCGCTGCTTCGCCAAAGCAACGCGCAAGAAGGCGACCCGAGCGTGCTCGCGCCCGGGTCGCCTTGACTTCTGAACGGTGGGCATCGAGCCGTTGCGACCCGTTACCGGCCTTCACAAACGAATGCGGCCAAGCCGACGCCTAGGCCGGCGTGCGCTTTGCAAACCAGCTTTCGAAGCCAAGGTTGCCGAGCTTGGCGGAACCGATCGGCACCAGGGACTGGTCGTCCACGGCGGTGCCGAAATATTTGGCGGACGGATCGGCGATCACCTTGCGGGCATCGCCGGTCGCGGCCAGATGCCGGCCGATGAAGTCGCTCATCGGCTTCTTCTCCGGGCCGGCGATGTCGAACGCGCCATTGACAGGCGCGGCGACTGCCGCCTCCGCCACAAAGCCTGCGACGTCGTCAGCGGCTATCGGCTGGAAGGCGCCGGGCGAGACACGCGCCGCGCCGTCGACCATCGCGGCATCGGCAATGCCGCCGAGAAATTCCAGGAACTGCGTCGAGCGCACGATCGTATATGGCACGCCACCGTTCTTGATCAGCGCTTCCTGTGCCACCTTTGCCCGGAAGTATCCGTTTTCGGGGGAGCGCTCGGCTCCCACGATGGAAAGCGCGACGTGGTGGCGGACACCGGCCTCCTGCTCGGCCTTGAGCTGATTTTTCGTCGAGGCTTCGAAGAACGCAAGGACGGCACTGTCCTCCCACGACGGGGCGTTGGTCACGTCCACGACGACGTCGGCTCCTGAAAGGGCCTGCGCCAGGCCCTCGCCCGTGACCGAGTTGACCCCGGATTGCGGGGAGGCCTGCAGAACGTCGTGTCCCTGACCTCGCAGGCGTTCGGCGACCTTGGTTCCGATGAGGCCGGAGCCTCCAATGATTACGATCTTCATCGAGCTATCCTATAGGCTTGCTTGCAACGGGTTGTCTGAACCGCACCGTATTTCGGCCGGCGGTTGAGCCGTGACTGTCATTCGTCAGGCAGAACGAGTTCCGTTTCGACCGTGTCGAGAACGAAGACTGCCAGGATCTTGGCATCTTCCGTTTCGCTGGCATTTGCGCTGACCTGGTGGTGGTCGCCCGGAACTTCGATCCAGTTTTCGCCGGTCTTGTAGACCTTCACCTCTCCACCATTGACCTGGCTCTTGACTTGCCCTTCGATCACCGTCGCATAGATGAATGCGCTCTTGGGATGCATGTGCGACGGGTTGTACCCACCGGGTCCGTACTCCACCAGGACGCCGCGCATGCTCTTGCCGGGAACATTCGGCAGCTCCTTATCAAAGACCAGAGTGACCTTTGCATTATGCGCCCCGTCGGCGGCGGACGCCGACGTCATCGCGATCAGCGCAAGGGAAATGGCGGCGGCAATGGGCCTGAACATGAAACGTCTCCTTCAACTGATAAACACTGCGCGCCGGCGATGGTGAAACCGGGGGCGCCTGGAAGGCCAGCGTATTCGATGAAGGGCCGGGAACCAGCTATACGTTGGTTTGCCGGGTGTCGACGCAACGCTCTGGTGGGCCCGCCTTGCCTGGCATTTTTCCGCTCCATCTTGACCGGGCGCGGTGATACCATCGCCATCCGAGAATGAAGGCCTGTGCTGTGGATCTCTCGGCGGCCGACATTGCTTTTTGCGTGCGCGCGACATGCCTGCGCCTCGCGGCGGCCGACCTATACCTTCGTATGCCTTTGAAGCAACGGGATCGCTGGGACAAACAGGACGCAATGCAGTCATCGTTGGAGGGACGGCAAATGTCGACCGTGCGCGCGAGCGAAGGAACGCCGATCGAAGAGCAGGTGGCCGTTGTGATCGACGACGACGCCGAGATGCGCCTGTCGCTGACCGACCTGTTCGAATCGGTCGGGATCAAGGCGACATCTTTCCGCGACGCCCTGGATTTCATCGAGAACGGCTACCTCGACACGTCCGGCTGCATTGTTCTTGATGTGCGCATGCCCGGCATGAGCGGCATCGAGTTTCAGTCGCGGCTGGAGGATTTGGGGTGCCAGATTCCGATCGTCTTCGTGACCGGCTATGGCGACGTGCCGATGAGCGTCACGGCGATGAAGGCGGGCGCGGTCGATTTTCTGCAGAAACCGTTCACCAACGACGATCTGCTCGGCGCCGTCAACAGAGCCTTCGAGACCGACAGAAGCAGGCGGCAGGATGCCGAAGTCAGGAACGCGGTCAAGCAGAAGGCGTCAACGCTGACGCCCCGGGAGAAGGAGGTGATGCAGCACGTCACCAACGGCCTGATGAACAAGCAGATCGCCTACGAACTCGGGATCAGCGAGATCATGGTCAAGATCCATCGCGCCAGCGTCATGCGGAAGATGGAAGCCCGCTCGCTGGCCGACCTGGTGAAGAAATCCGAACTGATCTGACCCTGCGGCGCGCTCGCCGCGCCGTCGCTCCGTCCTCGGCTACCATGACCGCCCTGGCGCTGCGCTCCGCAGCCTAAACCATGGTGTAGGTCCCCAGACCCGGTGTTCAGACTACTATTCACGGCGTTCCAGCATCCATCGCCAACGTGCCGCCGACACCCAGGCCGGCATCGGTTGGCGGGCAAGAAAGGTGAATTCGGATGACACAGCGCCTGAACTACGCCCAGCAGTCCCCCCAACTCTTCAAGAAGATGATGGAGTTGAGCGAGGCGATCAACAACAGCGTCATTGACCGGAAGACGCGAGACCTGGTGCAGATCCGGGCTTCGCAGATGAACGGCTGCGGCTTCTGCCTCGACATGCACGTCAAGGAGGCCAAGATCCACGGCGAGAGCGAACTGCGCCTGTACCACGTTGCCATCTGGCGCGAGTCCAACCTGTTCAGCCCTCGGGAGCGCGCCGCGCTCGCCTGGACGGAGGTACTGACGACCCTGCCGGCCGGCGGCGTTCCGGATGACATCTACGAGCGTGTCCGCGGCCAGCTGTCCGAGCAGGAGATTTCCGATCTGACCTTTGCGGTCATGGCCATCAATGCCTGGAACCGCGCCAGCATCGGCTTCAAGGCTGTGCCCGGATCCGCCGACAAGGCCTTCGGACTGGACAAGGCCGGCCTGAACTGAGTGCGAAGGGCCGCTCGAACCTCAAATGGCTTGGGCACCCTCCGGAGGTCCTCATGAAAACGCTCGCCAACCTTCGCACACGACAAGGCCCCACCCAAACCTAGGTTTAGTTCCGCAGGCTTCCCAGTTTGAGTATTGTCAGGACGTGGGATGCCCAGTGAGCCACCAAGATGGTTTCTCTCCCGCTCTGTCGGCGGTTGCCCCTCCCCCGCCGACACCTTGCCGCCAACTGGCCGCCCCTCGTTGCACGGGCGGCCCTTTTTTAACTCGACGCGCCCGCGCGCCGGCGATAGCTGGCGCAGCCACCGCTTCCACCGGGGAGACATGCAGGGGAACTGTTCGATGACGCTCCGTCGCACCGGTGGCGCCGGAGCGATGCGACTGGGTCTAGTGTCCGCCGTTTTCCCGATCGCCGATTGCACCTTCCAAGAGGGCGACCAGTTGATCTGAGTCGACGGGCTTGGAGAGAACAGCCAGCGCGCCGGCTCGCTTGGCCTCTGCCCTCAGTCGCTGATCGCCAAAAGCCGTCATGAATATAAGCGGGGTTCGGATACCCCTCTCATTCAAAATCTTCAGCAACCGCAAGCCGTCAATGCCGGCCATCTTGACGTCGGAAACAATAATGTGGATTGGGCGTCGACCATAAAAGTCGAGAAACTCGGTCGCCGAAGAAAACGCGATGGCTTCGTACCCCAACGACTCCAGCATATCCTTCATGGCTTCGCGGAGGGCGTCGTCATCATCAATAACTGCAATGGTACATGGTTGATGCAAGAACCTAACTCTCGATCGGAAACTATTTTGGGCTAAAGGCTGATCCTTCAAACCTTGACTGCTGTAGCTGAAATCCCGACCGGGCCATAATTCACAATGGGACGGACGCGTTCAGCTTTCGATGCTACATGCATCGCCTCGCACCGGATATCCATACCAAGGAATACGAGGAAGCCACCGCCCGAATGCGGCACCGCCCAACCCGAAAAAGGGCTCGGCGTTGCTGTTGCCCGGCGTCGTATGCCTCCCTTTCGACGCGACCGCATGTCCCTAAAGGGAGCATGAGCCTGACGCATCGGTACACCTATATGAAGGTATGGGTTGACGAAACTAAACCCCCGGGTGAAGCCCCGCGCCAGTCTGTATCGCCTTCCGGGCGACACAAATCAAGACCCGGCCATGAAATGGAGGCCGCAATGCGTGTCGGATCAGCATCGCAGGCAAGAACAGGCTGCGCACAGGAATTGATGTCCGGAATTCCCCTGACAGCCCCTTTTCGCGGGCGGCTCACGAACGGGTCGGATCATGTCGTGTCCTTACCCGACCAGCGGATGCGTTCTGCGTACACGATGCGAGAACGAACCCGAGCTGGCGCCGCGCGAGCGGGCTATACGAATTGCCGGGCGAAGCGTAATTTCACGATCCAGGTGAAGTGCCGCCCCCCGTCAGGGACAGCGTCGAGAGCCCAACTGCGCCCGAGGAGTTCCGGAAAGTGACAGAACCGCCGGCGCACATCGTCGAGACGCTCTGGGAAGACGAGGAGTTTGTCCTGTCGCGGCGCAAATCCGACGACGCGCACCCCTCGCTATTGCTGAGCGCGCCGGCGTCGAAGCGACCGGCGCCGGAGACCCTGGCGCGGCTGCATCACGCCTATGCGCTTCGCGGCGATCTCGATCCCGCATGGGCGGCCCGACCCTTGACCCTAGAAAGGCGAGACGGCAATCCGGTACTCGCGAGCGAGGATCCGGGCGGGGAACTGCTCGCGCACCTGACCGGAGTGCCTTGGGAGGTTGCGCCGTTCCTGCGCGTGGCGATCGGCCTGGCGCGCGCCCTAGGCCACTTTCATGGCCGCGGCCTGATCCACAAGGACATCAAGCCCTCCAACATCCTGGTCGACATGGTCAGCGGCGAAGCGTGGCTGGCGGGCTTCGGCCTTTCGACGCGCCTGCCGCGGGAACGCAGAGCCCCCGAGCCTCCGGAGATCATCGCCGGGACCCTTGCCTACATGGCGCCCGAACAGACCGGGCGCATGAACCGCTCCATTGACGCGCGCAGCGATCTCTACTCGCTCGGGGTCACGCTGTACGAAATGCTGACGGGGGCGTTGCCCTTCACCGCCACCGATCCCATGGAGTGGATCCATTGCCAGATCGCTCTGCGGCCGGCGCCGCCAGACGAAAGGGTGCGCGACATCCCGCAGGCGATTGCAGCGATCGTGATGAAGCTCCTCGCCAAGGCGGCGGAGGATCGCTACCAGACCGCCGCGGGCGCCGCCGCCGATTTCGAGCATTGCCTGAGGGCATGGGAGGCATGCCGGGACATCGAGCCGTTTGCGCTGGGCACCCACGACCTGTCGGACCGGCTGCTGATCTCGGAAAAGCTGTACGGACGGGAAGCCGAGGTCGACGCCCTCGTGGCGGCATTCGATCGCGTTGCGCGCCAGGGCTCGGCGGAGCTGGTTTTCGTTTCCGGCCATCCGGGGATCGGTAAGTCCTCGCTCGTCAACGAGCTCAACAAGGCCCTGGTCCCGCCACGCGGCCTGTTGGCATCCGGCAAGTTCGATCAATACAAGCGGGACATCCCTTACGCGACCCTTGCGCAGGCCTTCCAGATCCTTGTCCGCCAGTTGTTGTGCAAGAATGACCTCGAGCTCGCGCGTTGGCGCCTCGCTTTGCTTGAAGCGCTGGGCGCGCATGGTGCGCTGATGGTCAACCTTGTGCCGGAACTCGCCCGCGTCGTCGGCGAACAGCCTCCCGTCGCCGACCTGCCCCCGCAGGACGCCCAGAAGCGTTTCCAGCAGACCTTCCGGCGTTTCCTCGGCGTGTTTGCGCGGGAGGAACACCCGCTCGTGCTGTTTCTCGACGATCTGCAGTGGCTGGATAGGGCGACGCTCGAGTTGATCGAACACCTCAGCACCCATCCGGAGGTCCGCCACCTGCTGCTGATCGGCGCCTACCGGGACACCGAGATCGGCCCGTCACATGCCCTTACAAGGACCATGGCCGCGATCCGTGACACCGACCGACGGGTGTCCGAGATCGTGCTGGCACCCCTGCTGCCCGCCGATGTAGAACACCTCCTGGTCGATGCGCTGCGCTGCGACCCGGCACATGCCCGGCCACTTGCCCGGCTGGTGCACGAGAAGACCGAGGGCAATCCGTTCTTCACGATCCAGTTCCTGACGGCTCTTTCCGACGAGAGACTCCTCGTTTTCGAACCTGAAGCGACGGCCTGGAGCTGGGACGTTGACGGAATTCTGGCAAAGGGATTTACCGAAAATGTCGTCGCCTTCATGGCGGCAAGGCTGGGCCGTCTGCCGGAAGGGACCCGCGACACCCTGGGCAAACTTGCCTGTCTGGGGAGCGGTGGAAAGGCGCCCGTCCTGGCCCTGGTCTTCGGGAGATCGGAGGAAGCGGTTCATGCGGCGCTCTGGGAAGCCGTACGCGCCGGCCTCGTCTTGCGCCGTGATGGCGGGTACAGCTTTGTCCATGACCGTGTCCAAGAGGCAGCGTACGCCCTTGTTCCCGCTGACGAGCGGGGCGCGGTGCATGTCCAAATCGGTCGTGCCCTCGCCGCGCTGGCGACGCCGTCCGACATCGACACCCACGTCTTCGAGATCGTCAATCAGCTCGACCGCGGCATCGCCCTGATCCAATCCGATGAGGAACGTCAACTTGTCGCCGACCTCAACCTGCGAGCGGGCAAGCGCGCGCGAATGTCGACGGCCTATACATCGGCATCACGCTACTTCGCTGCCGGCCTCGACTTGTTGGGCGACAACCCGTGGCAGGGCCAGTACGGCCTGGCGTTCGATCTGGAATTTCATTTGGCCGAATGCGAGTTTTTGACCGGCGATCTGCTCTCCGCCGAAAGACGGCTCGCTGCTCTGGCGGAAAGGGCGGGAGGGGTGACCGACAGGGCCGCGGTTACGCATTTGCAGCTGGCCCTGTACCTGACGCTCGACCGGCCCGATCGCGCGATAGAGATCGGCCTGGCCTACCTTCGCAGCATCGGCATCGACTGGTCGGACCGCCCATCGGAAGAAAATGTTCGCTTGGAACTCGCACGGATGTGGCGACTGCTCGACGGCAAGTCGATCGAACAGCTCATAGACCTCCCTCCGATGGACGACGTTGGCTGGCGCGCGACCATGGATGTCCTCTCCGGCCTGTTCGCGCCGACGTTGCTCACGGATAGCAATCTCTATGACCTCGTAGTCCTGCGCATGACAACGCTCAGCCTGGAGCACGGCAACTGCGGCCCCTCCTGCTATGCCTATGCACACATCAATCGCGTTCTCGGCTTTCGCTTCGGCGACTACCGGTCGGCCTTCCGCTTCGGGCAGCTTGCCTGCGATCTGGTACAGAAGCAGAGCATCGTCCGCTTCGAGGCCCGGGTTTACGCCTCGGTCGGAGCATTCGCCCTTCCCTGGATGAGGGACCTCGCCGCCAGCCGCGCGCTGATCAGGCGCGGCTTTGATTTGGCCCATGCGAGCGGCGACCTCACCTATGCCGTCTTCGGCTTCAAGAACCTGATCACGAACCTGCTGGTCTCGGGACAGCCGCTCGGCGAGGTCCTGCGCGAAGCGGAACAGGGGCTCGCCTATGCGCGAGAGGCGCGGTTCGGCTTCGCCGTCGATTGGTTCACCGGACAGCTCATGCTGATCCGGGCACTTCTCGGTCCCGTTCTCGACTTCCGATCGCCCGATAATGCCGGGTATGGCGACGGCAGCTACGAACGTCACATCAGGCAAGAGCCGCCGCTGGCGCTTTGCGGCTGCAGCTACTGGATCCACAAGCTGCAGGCGAGCGTTCTGGCGCGCGACTACACGGCCGCGATCGAGGCGCTCACGAACGCCGCCCCGTTGCTCTGGTCGGCACGTTCGTTCCTGGAGGCCGCAGACTATCATTTCTATGGCGCTCTGGCGCGGGCGGCAGCCTGCCGGTCCTCGCAGGGCGAGGCCCGCGCCCGGCATCTCGAGGCATTGCTGGGCCACCACGCGCAGCTGACGGTCTGGGCGGAAAACTGCCCGGAAACCTTCGCCAATCGCGTCGCCTTGGCCGGGGCCGAGATAGCTAGGATCGAGGGCCGGGAACTCGACGCCATGCGGCTGTACGAGCAGGCCATCCGGTCCGCACGCGAGCACGGCTTCATCCAGAACGAGGGCCTCGCCTATGAGCTTGCCGCTTGCTTCTACGCGCCAGGCGGCTTCGAAACGATCGCCGACACCTATCTGCGCAACGCCCGGTATTGCTATCTCCGCTGGGGGGCCAATGCCAAGGTGCGCCAGCTTGACCGGCTTCATGCGCATCTGCGCGCCGAGACGGCGCAGCCCCACGCCATTGCGACAATCAGCACCCCGGTCGAGCAGTTGGACCTTGCAACCGTCGTCAAGGTTTCGCAGGCGATGTGGGGTGAGATCGTCCTCGAAAAGCTGGTCGACACGCTGATGCGCACGGCGATCGAGCACGCGGGCGCCGAACGGGGGGTGCTGCTCTTGCAGGGCGGCGAAACGCTGCGCGTCGTTGCCGAGGCCATCACCGGCGATGGCGGCGTCGTCGTCACCCAAGGCGAATCCAGCGTGGCCGCCACAGCTTTGCCGGAGTCGATCGCTCGCTACGCCGCGCACAGCCAGGAGAGCGTTGTCCTGGACGATGCCGCAGCCGAGTCCCCGTTTTCCGACGACGCCTACCTGCGTCGGCGTCGTGCGCGCTCCATCCTCTGCCTACCGCTGGTCAACCGCGGCAAACTCATCGGCCTGCTTTATCTTGAGAACGGCCTGACGCCGGGCGTCTTCACCCAATCGCGCACAGCCGTACTCAAGCTCTTGGTCCTGCAAGCCGCAATCTCGCTGGAAAACACGCGCCTCTACGCTGACCTGCAGCGCCGGGAGGCAAAGATCCGACGCCTGGTCGACGCCAATGTGATGGGGGTCTGCTTCTGGAACCTCGAAGGCGAGATAACCGATGCCAACGAAGCGTTTCTTCGCATGGTCGGGCACAGCCGGGACGACCTGCTGTCGGGCCGGGTGCGCTGGACAACATTGACGCCGGCGGCCTGGCGCGACGCCAACGATCGCGCCATAGCGGACCTGCGGTCCGCGGGCACGTTCCATCCGGTCGAGAAGGAGTATTTCAGGAAGGACGGCAGCCGCGTGCCCGTGATGATTGGCGGCGCCCTGTTCGAGGACGGCGGGAGCGAGGGCGTGGCGTTTGTGCTCGACCTGACCGAGCGCAAGCGCGCCGAGAAGGCCTTGCGCGAGAGCGAGGAAAACCTGGCCCGAACCGAGCAATTCTCCCTGGTGATGGCAACCCACACGGATCTTGGCGGGAACTGGCTCAAGGTACCACAGCCATTGTGCGAACTGCTCGGCTACCCGGCGGAAGAGCTGCTGGGGCGGCGGATGCAGGACTTCACCCACCGCGATGACGTGAAGGCGGAAGGGGAACAGTGCCGGCGGCTCATGGGTGGCGAGATCAAGTCGTTCGATCTGGAAAAGCGGTACCACCGCAAGGACGGATCCGTGGTGTGGGTGTATCTGAATACCTCGGTCGTCCTCGCTGCCGACGGCGCGCCTCTCTACCTTCGAACCTATGTTCGTGACATCACCCAGCGCAAGCGGCAGGAACAAGCGCTGCGCCAAAGCGAGGAGCGCTACCGCACGCTTGCCGAAACCGCCATGGACGTCATCCTGGCGATCGACCAGACCGGCACGGTCCTGTTCGTCAACGGAGCGGTTGAGAAGGCCTTCGGCTATACCCCGGCGGAGATCGTGGGCGAGAAGATCACGATGCTCATGCCCGAGCGCATGCGCCACCGCCACGAGGTTGCCATCCGCCGCTATCTGGAAACCGGAGAGAAGCGGATCTCCTGGAATGCCGTGGCGCTGCCCGGGCAGCACAAGGACGGACGGGAGCTCGATCTGGACGTCTCGTTTGCCGAGGTGGGAGCCGGCGACGATCGGTTCTTCAGCGGAATCCTGCGCGACGTGACCGAGCGCCGGCGGACGGAAGAGGCGCTGCGCAGGACGCAGGCGGAACTCGCCCATGTCACGCGTATCGCGACGCTGGGAGAAATGAGCGCGTCGATTGTCCACGAGGTCAACCAGCCGCTGGCCGCCGTCGTCAACAGCGCCAACGCGTGCCTGCATTGGCTCGATGCGGGAAAGCTGCCGGAAGCGCGACGCTCCGCCATGCGCGCCATCGCCGAAGGCCATCGCGCCAGCGACATCGTCGGCCGCATACGCGGGCTCGCGAAGAAGGCGCCGCCACAGAAGGACTGGCTCGACATCAATGAGACGATCCTCGAGGTCATAGCGTTGGCGCGCGGCGAGATACAGCGCTACGGCGTCGCGTTGGAGACCCAACTGAAGGCCGAGATGCCGGTGATCCTGGCCGACCGCATCCAGCTGCAGCAGGTCATCCTCAATCTGATCATGAACGCCATCGAGGCGATGAACGCAGTCGAAAAGAGCGCTCGCGAGTTGCAGATCCGCACCGTCACGGCCGAACCGGCGCATGTGCTGATCTCGGTTCAGGACTCCGGACCCGGCCTCGATCCCGACAGTGCGCACCGGCTTTTCGATGCCTTCTACACGACCAAGCCGCAAGGGTTGGGCATGGGCCTGGCGATCAGCCGATCGCTGGTAGAAGCCCATGGCGGGCAACTGTGGGCGACGTCGATCGAGCCGCAGGGCGCCGTCTTCAGGGTCATGCTGCCGGTCGAAAGCGAAACCGTGTCATGGGCACCCGTGGACCCATTTTGAAGGCCTACCGTCGGCCGAACGGCACTAGCGGGGAAAATCGTACTTCTCGGTGATTTCCCAGATCCTTCGGTTCAACTCGGCGAGCGATTTGATGCTGTCCCGGATCCGCGTCATTTCGAGGCTGTCGAGCGCCTCGACCTTGCCGTAGCGCACCTCGTCCTTGCTGTCGACGATGCGCATCAACTGGGTCAGTCCCTGACCGCTGTCGGGGTCGAACGAATAGATGCAATGGTTGTACTTGTTCCGCAACTTCGCGAGATCGGAGAGCCGACGCGTCGCGTCCAACACATCGCCGCGGCAGTCAACGGGCGTTTTCTGCATTTTCGCCAACCGCTCGACCAGATCAGTACGCGCCCGCGTGGTGTTCAGCGTCAGAAAGATGACGATCGCGGTCTCCTTGTCTACCTTCGCAAGGCCGGCAATCAAGTGGATCAACAAGCTTTCTGTATTTGTCCAAGTATAATTCAACTGCCCAACCAGAAGCAGTATTTCATGAAACTTCGACATGCCACCAATCCTTGTCAACAATCACAGCCAATTTTAATGTTTTTTAAATTTCGAAACCGAACAAGAAGCAATCTTCTCCGCCATCGATCGTCACAATCCCGAGATGATCACCATTTTAACACAAAGTGATTCCTCCAGTCGTTCATGTGGTAAGTATATCCGGTCGCGCGCACCATTCTTCAGCCCACCAAACAAGGGAGCGAGCGCACTCAAAAAGCTCATCCCGGACCGTTTCAACCTACCCGCTTCGGTCAACAGGGGTAGACGGATGTATCTACCTACACCCTACGCCTATGGCACCCATGCACGCTAACTCAAATTGTCAGCTAATAACGCGCCGTGCCACGCGCCACACTGGCGTCCGGTTGGACCTTGGCCCCGATGCCAGCGGTAACAGACGATCAAGTCCTGTTCTATCGCGGCCCAGCCGGAGGGAGGAAACAGCAAAACCACTCCCCAGCAGTCGTGATCGGTGACGGAACGGCACCGGCCACAACGCCTGACTAGACTCGTGTTCAACCGCCGCATGGTGAAGGCCCCTAGAAGATGAATGGCGGCCAAGCCGAAGCGGCCCAGCAACAGAGGATAAAGCAATGGGTAGCAGAGGCCGCAACAACTGGTACGATCCGAGCCAGGAGCAACAGCAGCAGCAGCAACAGCGCGAGCAGCAACAGCAGCAGCAGCGCGAACAGCAGCAGCAGCAGCAGGAATCCAGCCAGGACCAGACTTCCACCCAGGACCAGTCCCAGACCAGTGAAAACTGGAACGGAAACGGCAATGGCAATGGCAACCTGAACCTGAACGGAAACGGCAGCCTGAACCTCAATGGCAACGGCAACCTGAACCTCAATGGCAACGGCAACGCCAACTTCAATCACAACTCCAGCGACAACGCCAACACCAACACCAACACGAACACCAGCACGACCACGGTCGACGTGAGCGTTGGCGTTGATCTTTCGGGCTACATGCCCACCGACGACGATTTCGCCGACATCGACCAGAAGGGCATCGGCAACTCGATCGACGGGATGTTCAACATCAAGATCGACGACGTCCTGAACGGTTCGCTGACCGGCGGCGGTAACGACGTCGGCAACGTCTTCACCCAGATCGCCAACATCCAGGACAACGACAAGCTCGAGGAAGCCAAGGTCGAGAACGATGGCACCGCCAAGTTCGACGTCAAGTCCGAGGGCGGCAAGGCCGAGGCCGAAGAAGGCATCTCCACCGCTTCCGAGGGCGGCAAGGGCGGCGGTGACGCCGACGCCGACGGCGGCAAGGGCGGAGACGGCGGCGCGGCTCTTGGCGGCTTTGCGCTTGGCGGCAAGGGCGACGGCGGCTTTGCCGGTAGCCTGGCAGCCGGCGGCAAGGGCGACGGTGGCGATGCCGACGGCGGCAAGGCCGAGAGTGGCAAGGCCGAGTCCGATGCCGAGGGCGGCAAGGGCGAAGGCGGCCGTGGCGGCAGCGGCGGCGATGGCGTCGGCCTGGGTCTTGGCCTGGGTCTCGGCCTCGGTGCCGGCCTTGCGGTTGCCGGTGACGGCGACAAGGGCGGCGACAATGACGCCGGCGACGGTGGCAACGGCGGCGACGGCGGCGACGGCGGCGACGGCGATTCCGGCGATGCCGGTGCCGGTGGCGCCTCGACGAACGGCGATGCCGGCGCGGCAGCCGGCCTGACCCTCGGTCTCTTGAACCCGGCGCTGGCCGCGGCGGAAAACGAGATCGAGAAGGCCAGCAATGGCGGCGATAGCGGCAATGCCAATGGCGGCGACGGCGGCGCAGGCGGCGGCGGCGGTGCAGGCGGCAGCGCCACGGATGCCGGCAATGGCGGCGACGGCGGCGGCGCCCTCGGCGCTGGCCTTGGTGCCGGCTTCGGCGCAGGCGCAGGCTTCGGTGCCGGTGGTGACGGCGGCTATGGCGGTGCCGGAACCGGCGGCGCGGCCACCAGCGGAGCTGCAACGAGCGGTGATGCCACCGGCGGCGATGCCTATGCCGAAGGCGGCGCGGGCGGCCATGCCCTCAGCGGCGCCTGGGCTGACGGCACGGGCGGCGACGGCTACGGCGGCTGGGCCATGAGCGGCGCAGGCGGTGCCGGCGGAATGGGCGGAACCGCGACCACCGGAGCCGGCGGTGCTGCTCACTACAATGGCGCATGGGGCTCGAACAATGGTGACGACGGCTTTGTCACCGGTGAGAGCTATGCCTCGGCCGACTCGGCCGTGAGCATCAGTGCCTTCAACCAGGACATCGTCATGGGCGCCAACCTGCAGCAGAACGCGATCGACATGACCGTGGTCGGCGGCAGCCTCACCAACACCGTCGTTGGCGAAGACGACGACGCAGCGTGACGTCATGAGGTGGCCTCGCCCGTTTTCGGACGGGGCCACTTTCGCTTGGTCCGCGCAGCCGGTCTGCGCGGACCAGTCCAACCTGCTGCGCTGCCCATAAGCCAGCGCCGAAAGAGGGGTTGCGTGTCATGACGGCAATGGACAAGATCACCGAAGAGATAGCCCATTTCATCGGCCTGTTTCAGGTCACCGCGGAACGCGCCATACAGCGGGACGCCTACGAAGAATTCCTGGCAAGCAAGGCGGTCGATCCGCTGCTCGACATGCCGCCCATGGGCAACCTGCCCTTTGCAGCACCGTTCGAGTTCCTCGGCTACGACCCGGAGGTCCGTTATCTGGGATCGGGGCCGGACCTCGTTCTCATGGCACCCTGGAAGCTGCCGCTGCCGCATCTGCCGCAGACGCCATTCGACCTTTGGTCCTACGGCGATGCTGGATTTCCGTGGCTGAAATCGGGCCTACCCGGCCCGAGTGGCGCGGTCCTGTCGCCGCTGCCTCCGGAGCTCGAACCGATCGGGTCGGTGGTCACCTACGCCAACCAGATCGTATATCTGTCGGACAACGACTATTTCGGCGTCGGCGGACACGGTCTCTACTTCACACCGAAACTCGTGAGCAATGATGCCCTGCTGGACGCAGCAGACATGGCAGTCTCGCACTCGCCGCTCAACGCGCTGGAAAAGCCCGGCTCGAGCGAAGAGATCATTGCGACAATCAAGGCGGCCGGCACGGCCCTGAGCGACTTTACGCCAGACCCCGACAGTCCGTTCGAGACCTTCGTCCACAAGGCGACCAGCATCGAGGGCATCTACGTCAACGGCAAACTCGTTGACGAGGCGCCGAAGCTGGAGGACTACCGCCCCACCGAGGATGACGACGACAGCGACGAACAGGACGGTGACATCTTTACGGGCAACGTCACCATTGGCGAGGACGGATCCTTCCTCGTTCAGGCCTCGGTCACCATCACCGCCGGCGGCAACACGCTGGTCAACGAGGCCGTCCTGAAAAGCTTCTGGACCGGCGGCACGGTGACGGCGGTGGTCGGCGATCACTACGAGATCAACGCCATCGTCCAGATCACCGCGCTCTGGGACGTCGACAAGATCGCGTGCGAGGTCGGAGACTGGGAGAGCGACGGCCTCGTCAACGAGGCATTCAACATCGCCGAGTTCGAACGCATCGACACATCGGACGACGATACGGCGGCCGAGGAAACCGGCTTCCCTGACTTCTGGAGCGTAACGACGGTCGAGGGCGACCTTCTGATGGTGAACTGGCTCGAACAGTTCATTTTCATGAGCGACAACGATGTCGGGATCGTGTCGTCCTCGGGCGTCACCACCCGCGTGGTCAGCGGCGACAACACCGGCGTCAACCACACCTCCATTCTCGACCTCGGCTTTGCCTACGACCTGATCATCGTCGGTGGCAACGTCTATGACGCCAACCTGATCCAGCAGATCAGCGTGCTTTTCGACAATGACAGTGTCTGCGCCGTCCCGGGCTTCCAGACGACGGGGGCCGGCACGGCCTCCACCGCCGGCAATCTGCTGTGGAACCAGGCCTATATCGGCAATGTCGGCAACGCGAACGGCTTCGAGGCGCTGCCCTCGCACTATCTGGCTGCAGCGAAGGCGCTCCAGCAGAAGGGGCACGAGGCCAAGGCGCCGCACGACGTACTGACCGACGGCGCCTTTGCCGGCCTGAACGGGCTAAGCGTGCTCTACATCAAGGGCGATCTACTAAGCCTGCAGTACATCAAGCAGACCTGCGTCCTCGGCGACAGCGATCAGATCGCGCTCGCGATGGACCAGTTGAAGCCGCATCTCGACGCCGACTGGACGGTTGAGACCGGCGGCAACACGCTTGTTAACCACGCCGCCATCGTCGATCTCGATTCCTTCGGCAAGACCTATGTCGGCGGCCAGGCCTATTCCCAGGATACGTTGATCCAGGCCGAACTGATCTCGAGCAAACCCGACTTCGGCGACCCCAACGTGCTCGCGAATGAGGCCGTGGCGTTCCTCGACGACACCATGCTGGAACCCGCTGGCGAGACGGCGGACGGCGTGTATGTGCCTTCTGCCCACGAGGGGCAGACGGACGACGGGCTGCAACACATCCTGGGGCATTGAGGGGGAGACGATGTCAGACAACCGCAAAAGGGTTGCCGGCCCGGATGATGCCTATGCCCGCTTCGAAGAGGCGGTGCGGCAATGCCGTGCGATCGCGGCCAACGAACAAAAAACCCCGGGATCGAATGCGGATCCGTCGAGCACGGTGCAGATCCGACCAGTTCCGCTTCCCCGTGAGCCGGAACAGCTAGCGCCGTCGACCACGGATTTCTCCCCGGCCGATGAGGAGGCCGCACTGGTCGCAGCCGCCGAGGCCGACCTGCAGTCGGCGCGCTCAGACACGGTGTCCGAGAGCGGGGCGCCGGAGGCGGACGAAACGGCGGCGGCGATTCCGTACTGGCGAGGGTCCAGGCGGGGCTTCGAACGGGCCACGCCGAACCAGGCCGCTGGCGAGGCCGCTTCTGAAACGGCGCGTTCCCAACCGCTCTCCCCGGCGGACAAGACTGGCGAGGCCTCCAATACGCCAGGCGCCGCATCTATTGCCGCGGCGCCCGAGGCGGCAAGGTCCGCAGAGGCGGGGGGCAGCGCGTCGCCCGCGGTCGCAGGGCCCCGCGCCCGACCGGTCGAACCCGCGCCGACTTCGCAAGCCGCTACGCCCCACAACGAAGACGCCCAGGCCTCTCCGTCATTTGCCCAGGGCCACAACCGAAAGCACCCTTCGATTGAGGGAGCGCGGTCGCGGCCGAAACGGGAAGCGACTGCTAGCGGCCCGTCGGCACCATCCGTCGAGGCGAAGGCTGCAGAGCCCGGCGCGCGCGACCAAAGCCTGCCGCTCACCCAACCCTATGTCCAGCATCTCGACCTGGGGGCGCCCACAGAGGCGAAGGGACAGCCGGCGAAGGGACAGCCGACGCCCCCCTTGCGCGAGCGTGCCGAGGCGGCAGCGCAGGAGACCCTCAAGCTTCGCATGCCGCTCGACGAAACCGGGCCGGAAACGAAGCGGGAACCGACCGTGGCAAAGGGCGCGGAGGGGCTGATCACCATCGATGGCGACACCGGCCCGCTCAAGTCTGAGCGCCCCTCTGACAAGAAGCCCCTCAACGGCGGCGGCGGCGGCAAGGGCTCGGGCGGCGGCACCTTCCATAAGCGCCTCGGGCCCATCGATTTCTCCGCCAGCCTCAAGGCCGGCATCCATGCCGTGCGCTTCAACCTGTCGGCGGTCATGGTCTTCACCTTCGCCAGCAACGTGCTGGTGCTGGCGATTCCGGTCTATCTCTTCCAGATTTCGGACCGCGTCCTCACCAGCCGCTCGATGGACACGCTGATCATGCTGACGGTCGTCATCGTTGGCGCGATCATCCTGCAGGCCGTGTTCGACGCCATTCGGCGCTTCATCCTGATGCGGACCGCGGTGGAGGTGGCCGCGCAACTCGGCGCACCGATCCTCAGCGCCGCGGCGCGCGCCTCGCTCAACTCGAACGGCAAGGAATACCAGACCCTAAGCGACCTCCAGCAAGTCCGTTCGTTCCTGGTGTCGCGGACCTTGCTGTCGTTCCTGGACGCTCCCTTTGCACCGCTGTTCATCCTGGCGGTCTTTCTCATTCATCCCCATCTGGGGTTCATCGTCATCGCCACCGCGATCCTGCTCCTGGTGTTCACGCTGATCAACCAGCGCCTGACGGCAGCGCCGTTCGCCGAGGCGAATGCCGCCCAGGTAAAGGCCAACCTTCACCTGGAATCGATGTCGCGCAATTCGCAGATCATCAATGCGCTCGCGATGATACCGGAGGCCGTGCAGATCTGGGGCAAGGACACGGCGGCCTCGCTCAGGGCCCAGGTGATCGCCCAGGACCGCAACATCGCCGTCGCGGCCATGTCCAAGGGCATCCGGCTGATGGCCCAGGTCGCCATGCTCGGCTGGGGCGCGCACCTGGCGATCCAGGGGCAATTGACGGGCGGCATGGTGATTGCCGGCTCGATCATCGCCGGACGTGCGCTCGCCCCGATCGAGGGGGCGATCGAAGGGTGGAACCAATATGTCCAGTCGCGTGCCGCGTATGGCCGCATATCGACGCTGCTCAAGGCCTCGCCCTTCAATTTCGAACGTCTGAACCTGCCGCGCCCCGAGGGCCGGCTCGACGTCGAGCGCCTGCTCTACGTGCCGGGCGGGACCAAGCGCGTCGTGCTCAACGGCATATCGTTCAATTTGCAACCGGGCGATTCCCTTGCCGTCATTGGCAATTCCGGCGCCGGCAAGACGACGCTCGGCAAGATGCTGGTCGGTTCGATCCTGCCGACGTCGGGCAATGTAAGGCTCGACCTGATGGACCTGAGAAACTGGGACCAGCGCCAGTTCGGCGAGAACATCGGCTATCTGCCGCAAGACGTGCAGCTGTTCCCCGGGACGATCAAGGCGAACATCGCCCGCATGCGCGAGGACGCGACCGACGAGCAGATCTACAAGGCCGCCATGCTGGCCGATGTGCACGAGATGATCGCGAACCTGCCGCACGGCTACGAGACCCTGGTCGCTGCCGACGGCTCACCTTTGTCCGGCGGCCAGAAGCAGCGTGTGGCCTTGGCCCGGGCCTTCTTCGGCGACCCCCGCATGGTGGTGCTCGACGAGCCGAATTCGAACCTCGACAGCGCCGGCGATGCCGCGCTGATGCGGGCGCTGCAGCATGCCAAGCAGAACAAGATCACCGTGATCACCATCACGCAGCGTCCGTCCCTGTTGACCCACGTCGACAAGGTGCTGCTGCTGGTCAACGGGACCGTGGCCCTGTTCGGCATGCGCCAGGACGTGCTGAAGGCGCTCGAGGCGCGCGGCATCCAGATCGACAATGGCTCGTTCGGCCACCAGTTGCAGTAGGAGACGCCTGAATCATGTCCGACATCGCCAAGGTTCACGACATAGAGTGGTATTCGGACGTTCCGCGCTCGATCCGGAGGCAGTTGGTGTTCGGCCTGCTGCTGCTTGGCCTGACGTTCGGCGGGTTCGGCGCCTGGGCGTTCACCGCGCCGCTGGCGGCGGCCGTCATCGCCCAGGGCAGTTTCGTGGCGACCGGGCGCAACAAGGTGGTCCAGCACTATGAGGGCGGCATCATCAAGGAGCTGATGGTCAGCGAGGGCGATGAGGTCGAGGAAGGCCAGCCGCTGATCCAGCTCGACGAAACCGCGGCCCAGGCCAAGCAGCGCGAACTGTTCCTGCGCCGGATCAGGCTGGAGGCGACCGCCACGCGGCTGACCTCGCAGGCCAATGACGAGGAGCATATGCAGATTTCCGAACTGCTGGACGAGTACCGGTCGGACCCGGAAGTGTGGTCCATCGTCGTCAACCAGCAGCTCAACTTCAAGGCCCAGAAGATGAAGCAGTCCAACGAACTGTCGCTGCTTCGCCAGAACATCAAGGCGCTCGAATTCCGCAGCGTCGGCTATACCCGCCAGCGTGACGCGGTTACCCAGCAGCTGAAACTGCTGTCCGAGGAGCACGAAAGCAAGAAGAAGCTGGTCGGAATGGGTCTTCTGCGGCTGACCGAGATGAAGGCGATCGAGCGGGCGATGGCCGACGCACAGGGACAGATCGGCCGGCTCGAGGCTGAGATCGCCGAAACTAAGGCGCAGATCGTCAAGGGCGAGCAGGAAATCAGCCGGGCCGAAGTCGCCTACCGCGAGGACGCGCTCGACAAACTGCAGGCGACCCAGGGCGAACTCGATGTCGTCCGTGAGCAGGCGCGTCAGGCCGAAAACATCCTGCGTCGCGTCACCATCACGGCCCCGGTCGCCGGCACCGTCATCCGGACCTTCTATCACACGACCGGCGGCGTCATCGAAAGCGGCAAGGGCATCCTGGAAATCCTGCCCAAGGGCGTCCCGCTGATCATCGAGGCGCAGATTCCGCGCAACAGCATCGACAGCGTCGCCGTTGGCCAAACGGCGACCATCCGCCTGGTCGCGCTCAACCAGCGCACGACCCCGGTGCTGCACGGCGAACTCTTCTACCTTTCCGCGGACGCCCTGGAGGACAGCAAGCCCGGCATGCCGACGCACGACGTGTACCTCGCGCGTATCAACATTCCGGCGAGCGAACTGGCAAAGGTGAAAGGCTTCCACGCGACTCCGGGAATGCCGGCGGAAGTGATGATCCAGACGGCGAAGCGTACCTTCTTCAGCTATCTGGTGAAGCCGATCACCGACAGCATGTCGAGGGCCTTCACGGAACGCTGACCCCAAGGCGGCATCCGGCGTCCGCTCCGGCCTCTGGCTGTCCGTCCACAGTGCTCGCCTTGACTTCGGGGGCAGCCGCCCTTAGATGGCCGCCATGCTGGCATTGTTCTCTCACAATCGTCGGGGGTGCTTGCGCTCCAAAGCGCGACCGTGGCCCGGCCGCAGGACAGGCGCCCTCGGCCGGGAATAGACATGCGGTCATGCCGATCGCCGGCCACGCCAGCGGTCGATGCGTTCAGCAGTGTCAGGCCATCTTGTCCAGCGGCGAACCTTGGCCAACGGAAGACCGCGGACCGACGCACCTGGCGAAGCCGCTGTTGCCCGCTCATCCACCGATAACGGCCCGAAGATCGATGATTCAGACCCCCTATTATCTTGTCGACAAGTCGAAATTGCTTCCGAACATGGAGAAGATCGCCCAGTTGCGGGAGCGATCCGGCGCCAAGGCTCTGCTGGCGCTGAAGTGCTTTGCCACCTGGGCGGTGTTCGATCTGATGCGCGAATACATGGACGGGACCACGTCGTCCTCGCTCAACGAGGTTCGCCTTGGACACGAGCGGTTCGGCAAGGAGACGCACGCCTATTCGGTTGCCTATGCCGACTACGAGATTGACGAGGTCGTCAGTCACGCCGACAAGATCATCTTCAACTCGGTCGGCCAGTTGCAGCGCTTCGCCGACAAGGCGTCCGGCATCGTGCGCGGCCTGCGCCTGAATCCGCAAATCAGTTCGTCCAGCTTCGACCTCGCCGACCCCGCTCGCCCCTTCTCGCGCCTCGGCGAATGGGACGCCGGCATGGTCGAGATGGCGATGGAGATGATCTCCGGCTTCATGATCCACAACAACTGCGAGAATTCCGACTTCGACCTGTTCGATCGCATGCTCGGTACGATCGAGGAGAAGTTCGCGCCGCTTCTGAAGAAGGCCGAATGGATCAGCCTTGGCGGGGGAATCCATTTTACCGGAGACAACTATCCGATCGACCGTCTCGCCGAGCGCCTGAAGCGCTTTTCCGGCGAATACGGCGTCCAGGTCTATCTCGAGCCGGGCGAGGCCTCGATTACCAGAAGCACGACGTTGGAAGTGACTGTCCTCGACACGCTGTTCAACGGCAAGAACCTGGCCATCGTCGACAGCTCGATCGAGGCGCACATGTTGGACCTGCTGATTTACCGGGAGAGCGCCAAGCTCGCGCCGAACACGGGGCCGCACCGCTACATGATCTGCGGAAAGTCCTGCCTGGCCGGCGACATCTTCGGCGAGTTCGCGTTCGAGCACGAGATCAAGGTCGGCGACCGAATCTCGATCCAGGACGCGGGCGGCTACACAATGGTCAAGAAGAACTGGTTTAACGGCGTGAAAATGCCGGCAATCGCCGTCCGGGAATTGGACGGCTCGATCCGCACGGTTCGCGAATTCACCTACGCGGACTACGAACAGAGCCTCTCCTGAGGCTTGAGAAGGACACCCACAGACACGGGCACGAAGGAGATATCCCCCGAAATGAAAAAGAACGTTCTCATCATCGGCGCAGGTGGCGTTGCTCAGGTGGTGGCGCACAAGTGCGCACAGAACAACGACGTGCTGGGCGACATCCACATCGCTTCACGCACCAAGTCGAAATGCGACACCATCATCGCGTCGGTCCAGGAAAAGAAGGCGATGAAGCAGCCGGGCGTCCTTATGGGCCACGCGCTCGATGCGCTCGACATCGAGGCGACGAAGGAACTGATCAGGCAGACCAACGCACAGATCGTCATCAATGTCGGCACCGCCTTCCTCAACATGTCGGTCCTGCAAGCCTGCATGGACACCGGCGTTGCCTACATCGACACGGCAATCCACGAGGAACCGGGCAAGATCTGCGAGACGCCGCCCTGGTATGGAAATTACGAGTGGAAGCGCGCGGACGCGTGCAAGGAGAAGGGCGTAACCGCCATTCTCGGCGCCGGCTTCGATCCGGGCGTCGTCAACGCCTATGCCCGCCTCGCCAAGGACGAGTATCTCGACAAGGTGACCGACGTCGACATCGTCGACATCAACGCCGGCAGCCACGGCAAGTACTTCGCCACCAACTTCGACCCGGAGATCAACTTCCGCGAGTTCACCGGCGTTGTCTATTCCTGGCAGAAGGGCGAGTGGCAGGTGAACAAGATGTTCGAGATCGGCAAGGAATACGACCTGCCGGTGGTCGGCAAGCGCAAGGCCTATCTCTGCGGCCACGACGAGGTGCACTCCCTGGCGAAGAACATGGATGGCGCGGATGTCCGCTTCTGGATGGGCTTTGGCGACCACTACATCAACGTGTTTACCGTGCTGAAGAGCATCGGCCTGCTTTCCGAGCAGCCGATCAAGACGGCCGAGGGCCAGGAGGTTGTGCCGCTCAAGGTGGTCAAGGCCTGCCTGCCCGACCCGGCCTCGCTGGCCCCCGAATACCAGGGCAAGACCTGCATCGGCGACTTCGTTAAGGGGATCAAGGACGGCAAGGAGCACGAGGTCTTCATCTACAACGTCGCCGACCACAAGGAAGCCTATAACGAGGTCGGTTCGCAGGGCATCTCCTACACCGCCGGCGTTCCTCCGGTCGCCGCCGCCATGCTGATCGCCACCGGCGAATGGGATGTGAAGCGGATGGCGAACGTCGAGGAACTGCCGCCCAAGCCGTTCCTGGAGGTTCTCGGCAAGATCGGCCTGCCGACCTGGATCCGCGAAAACGGCAAGGAGCGCGCCCTGTTCGCATAGGGCCGGCCGTCCGCCAAAGCAAAAGGCCCGCGGTCGCCCCGCGGGCCTTTCTCTTTCTCGCGCCTGCCGTCACGCGATCGTCTTCGAGATCCGGAACTTGCGCTTCTCCAGCTCGGGGAAATAGCTCGCCACGTCGAAATAGCCTTCGGGCGCATAGACACCCGGCTTCCTTGGCTGACTGAGGAGCAGTTGCGCGGCGATCGAGGCGTTCATCGACGTGCAAGCATCGAGATAGGCTTCATACATCGGGTCCGGCGAAACCGTCACCTCGATGCGCACCGTCGCGGATCGACCGTCTTTGCGTCCCTTGCCGACGGCGAAATGGATCTCGTGGCTTTCCTGCGCCGGAATGCGGCTGGCGTTCTTCTTGATGTTGCGCTCGATCACCTTGTTCAGCACCTCGAGCGGCCTGACGCTGATGCCACCGATCTCGACGGGCTCGTCGAAATCGCCAAAGCCCGCCTTGACCAGGCCGACCCAGGCTTCGTGCTCGCGATGCGGCAGGTGCAGCTTCCAAGAAAATTCCCTGATCCCCTTGTCGCGAATGCCGTCGGCAAGCGGCACGGTGAGCTGTTCGGAATGCGGCGAATGCATGAATTCGCAGCGCCCCCAAGGCTCGGGCAGGTCCAGAACCTCGCGGCCGCTCATCGGCGGGCATTCGACATGCCGGCCGTCATAGAATTGCGTGCTCGGATGAGCGTACTCGGCCAGCACCGTCGAGACGCTGTAGGGCGGCACCAGGACCGGGTTCTCCGCACCCGAAAGTTCGGCGGCCCAATAGAGGTTGATGCTGTCGATCTCGTCCAGCTCGTCGGCAACGGCGCGGCAGATGACGTTCGACATGCCCGGATCCGCACCGACGCCGATGACGGCGGTCACTCCCGCGGCCTTGAATCGCTCGTGCTCGGCGAGTTGCTTGACGGTGTAGGTCCCGAGCCCACCCAGATCGACGTAGGTCACCTTGGCGGTCAGCGCAGCCTCGAAGATCGTCATCTGGAACCCAAGCAGCGTCGGCACGCAATTGATGCAGATGTCGGCGCCGGAAATGGCCGCAGCCAATGCCGCCGGGTCGGTGACATCGAGCGCAACGAGCTCGATGCGGGGGTCGCCGAGTTCGCCTGCCAGGGCCTTCATCTTGTCGGTGGCAGCATCGCAGAGCCGGATCTGGGTGATGTCGACGATGGCGCGTTCGGAAAGAAGGTCGCAAACGATGCCCGCGCCCATGAAGCCGGCGCCGCCGAGAAGGGTAATGATCATGTTCTTTCCTTTTTGAATTCCGGTATCAGACGTGCTTGCGGCCTTCGGAGTCGTAGAACCACGCGTCCGGATAGGGGTACCACCAGTCCTGGATCACCGGTTTGTGGTCAATGATGACCATCTTGGACCGGCGGAAGGCATCGAGGCCCAGCCGCGAAAGTTCGCGGCCGAGACCGGATTTCTTCCAGCCGCCAAAGGGCAGAGCGTCGTTGTCGATCAGCGGATTGTTGACCCAGACCATGCCGGCCTCCAGCCTGTCAGCCGCCTCCATCGCCTCTTCGAGCGATGTGGTGAACACCGAGGCGCCGAGCCCGAACTCGCTGTCGTTCGCCCTTTCGATTGCCTCGTCGAAGTCCTCGACCCTCATGACAGCCGCAACCGGGCCAAAGCATTCCTCCCGCATGACGGCCATCTCCGGCGTGCATCCGGCAAGGATCGTCGGCTCGTAGAACCAGCCGGTCGGCTCGCTTTCCGGTACCCTGCCGCCAATGACGACCTTTGCACCCCTGGCCTTTGCGTCCTCGACCAGGCGGATCACCTTGTTGCGCGCCGCCTCCGAGACCAGCGGGCCGATCTCGGCCCTGGAAAGCCCGTTGCCAATACGCAGTTTTTTGGCCGAGGCCGCGAACATGTCCACAAAGGCGTCGTGCACGCTGTCGACGACGAAGAAACGCTCGGCCGATGTGCAGACCTGCCCGGACATGTGGAAGGCGGCTGTCACCGCCCCGGCGGCGGCGACATCAAGTGGCGCATGGGCGCTGATGATCATCGGGTCGGAGCCGCCGGCCTCGATCACCGCCGGTTTCATCTGCCCGGCTGCAGCCATCGCCACGGCCTTGCCGGCAGCAACCGAGCCGGTGAAGGCGACGGCATGGGTCCTGGGCGAGGCGATCAGCGCCTCGGCGAGTTCGGCACCGCCCGGCAGGCAGGCGATGAGGCCAGCCGGCAGCGCCTCGAACACCTGCATGAACTCCAGCGTCGACAGCGTCGTCGCAGGCGCCGGCTTGACGATGCAGCCGTTGCCGGCGGCAAGCGAGGCGGCGACCGTCCAGCACATCAAAAGGATCGGGAAGTTGAACGGCATGATGTGGACACTGATGCCGAGCGGCTCGTAGCGGGCATGCTGGAAAGAGCCCGCCTGCGTCGTGCCGGCAACCTTGCCGGCCTCGTCGCGCGCCATTTCCGCAAAATAGCGGAAAGCGCCGGCGCAGTTCGCGACCTCTCCGATCGCTTCGGGATAGGGCTTGCCCATCTCGCGCGACATCAACTCGGCGCAGCGGCGCATGTCGGTCGCCTCGATCCTGCTGGCGATCCGGTGAAGGGTGGTCGCCCGGGTCTTGGCGTCGAGCCTCCTCCAGTCGCGCTGGGCGGCGGTGGCCGCATCGAGAACGGTCTCGATCTCCTCGAGCGTCGCGCTTGCGAACCGGCCCACCTCCGTCAGCCGTGCCGGGTCGATCACCGGTTGGGGCTTGCCGCGCGCCGGCACATAGTCCGGATGGCGATAGAAGACCGGTTCGGCGGGGTTGAACATGTTCTGATTTCCTTGATTGTCGTCGCTGCCGGGTGCCGGTGCTCGCCTTCGCCCCGCCCTAAAAAAGGTCCTGCCTCACCGGATCATGTAGACCTTCTTGATCGTCTCATGGACCGTGCACTCGCCTTTCCAGTCCTGCGGGAAGAAGGCGGCGGTGTCGGGGGTGATCTCGATCACCTCGCCGCTTTCGTGCACGTAGGTGCAGCGCCCCTCCAGGAAGTGACAGAATTCGTCGCGGGTGACGTGGCAGAACCATTTCCCCGGGGTGCAGACCCATAGCCCGCATTCCGATTCCCCGTTCGGTCCCTTGTGCATCACCCGGCCGGATGTGCGGCTCTCGCCCTCGAGCATGGTCGGAATGACGCCCCAGTCGGCCAGGTCGACCTGTTCGAGCGGCTTGCGCATCAGCGGAGTGGCAGTCATCTGGTTTTCCTTTCAAGACCCGGTTGCGGTCAGACAAGCATGTAGGCGTTGCGCATGGTTTCGATCACCGTGCATTCGCCGGCCCAGCCGGCGGGAAACATCACCACGGTACCCGGTTCCACCTCGATCACATCGCCGTCGTCGCAGCGGTACACCGCCCTGCCCGACACGAAGTGGCAGAACTCGTCCCGCGGTATAGTCAGCCGCCAACGGCCGGGCGTGCAGACCCATATGCCGGTTTCGGGCTGGTTGTTGGGTCCCTTGAACAGCAGGCGACCGGACGAGCGCGACTGCCCTTCCAGGCTATCGGACTGAACGCCCCAGTCGACCAGATCGGAACAGGTGCTGGCAGCGTGGATATGCGGCGCGGTCGACTTCGTCGTGTCAGCCATCGAACACCCCCGTCCGGACCAGTTCGTCGAGAATCGCCGCCGCCTTCTTCGGGCCGCTGCGGGCCTGCATGTGGGCGCTGGTGGCAGCGAGCCTGGTCTTCATCGGCACGCTGTTCACGCACGCCTCGAGCTTGGCGGCAAGGTCCGCATCGCTCCAGTCGTAGCGCGGCATCTTGAAGCCGTGGCCCGTCTCCTCCACGCGGGTGGCATTGTCGTGCCCGTCCCAGACATAGGGCATGATGATCGCCGGCTTGCCGAAGTAGAGGCACTCGGTGAACGAGTTGTTGCCGCCGTGGTGGATGACGGCGTCGACCTGGGGGATGACCGAAGGCTGGGGAAACCAGCTGTCGATGATGACGTTTCCGGGCAGGTCGCCGTACTGGTCCTTGTAGTCGCCGACATTGACCAGCGCGCGATAAGGCAACCGGCCGATCGTCGCGATCAGCCGCTTCAACAGGTCGGTATCGCCGGCGCCGAGCGAGCCGAACGAAATGTAGAGAAGCGGCTTGTCGTTGTTCAGCGCAAAGGCGGGCACCTCGTAGGGCTTCTCCTTGCGAACGCAGCCCTCGAGATACTGGAACCGGTCCGGATCGAGCGGATGCTCGCGCTCGAACTTCACCGGCTCGGGATAGAGCAGCAGGTTCATGTGCGGCGAGGCCTCAAAGAACTGCCCGATCGGGTAGGCATCCTCGCCGTTCTCTGCCAGGAAGGCGTTAAAGTCGTCGTGGATCGGCTTGATCACCGCATTGAAGCGGTCGCGATAGGCGCTGTGGCAGGCGTAGTCCTTCTCGCCGCAACCGGACAGGTGCGGCGGGATCTTTGGATCCTCGATCTCGTTTTCCGAGCATGAGATGATGCGAACCCAGGGTTTACCGTATTGTTTGATCGCCGGGAACAGGACAACGTTGTCGACGCAGATCAGGTCCGGCTTGATCTTCGCCAGCACGCCCGGCAGGTCTTTCTGCGCCCACTTGGCGCTGTCGACGATCGCCGTCCAGCAGTCCTTGACGTAATTGTCGACCTGGTCGATCGGCGACTTGCGAAAGTTCGGGATGTGGCCGTTGATGAAGTCCTCCCAGAATTTCGCCATTTGCTCCGGCGGCATCGGCTCCGACAGGTTCACCGGATGGGCCTCGAAACCGTATCCCTCATAAACCGAAACGAAGCCCGGATCGGAGAGGAAGACGGCCTTGTGGCCAAGAGCCTCGACGGCCTGGGCGATACCGACCGAGTTCAGCGCCGGGCCAAAGGCCGCCTCCGGAAAGAATGCGATGGTCTTGGACATGGGTTCCCTCTTCCTGTCGTCCTGGAATTCGTCTTGTCCTGTCGTCCCACGGAGCGCCGAGCGGTTCACGCGGCACCTGCGGCAAACAGCCGGCAACTGGCCGGATCGATCTTCAGGCTCACCGCATCGCCGACCTTGTGGCCGCGCGCGGTGCTGGCGGGCATACGCACTTGCAACGGCACCGGCGCTACGGAAGTCGCCACGTGCAGCACGCGGTCGAGGCCGTGATAGGCGATATCGGCGATCCTGCCCGAGAGCTGCTCGCCGGGCGGGGCGACAGCGATGTTTTCCGGTCGGACGGCAAGCGACGCCAGCCCCGGCTGCGCGGCCACCGGCGCCAGGCGCAGTCCCTCGGCCTCGAAGAGGCCATCCCCGGTCACCCGGCCGTCGATGAAGTTCATCACGCCGATGAAGTTGGCGACGAAGCGGTCGGCGGGAGCCTCGTAGATCTCCTCGGGCGAGCCGCACTGCAGCAACCGCCCATCCTTCAGGATCGCCATGCGGTCCGCCATCACCAGCGCTTCCTCCTGGTCGTGCGTGACGATGATGAAGGTGATGCCGGCCTCGTCCTGCATCCGTTTGAGCTCGAGCTGCATCTTTTCGCGCAGTTTCTTGTCGAGCGCGCCGAGCGGCTCGTCGAGAAGCAGCACCTTCGGCCGTTTGACCAGTGCGCGCGCCAGCGCCACGCGCTGCTTCTGGCCGCCGGAAAGTTGATCCGGCTTGCGGTCGGCGAACTGGCTGAGGTCGGTGGTTGCGAGCGTCTCATCGACGCGGCTGCGGATTTCGGCCTTGCCGAGCCGTTCCATCTCCAGACCGTAGGCGAGGTTCTGCCGCACGGTCATGTGCGGAAACAGAGCGTAGGACTGGAACATCAGGTTGAGCGGCCGCTTCTCCGGCGGCAATGGCGAGATGTCCCGCCCCTCGAGCAGGATTCGACCGGCATTCGGCGTCTCGAATCCGGCGAGCATGCGCAGGAGCGTGGTCTTGCCGCAGCCGGACGGCCCGAGCAGCGCGAAGAACTCGTTCTCGCGGATGTCGAGCGTCACGCCGTCGACGGCAGTGATCGGGCCGAACCGCTTGGCCACGCTTTCGATCCGGAGGATGGGGGTTTCGGCTGCGTTCATCAGACCTGTTCTTTGTTGACCCATTGCGAAATCAGGAGTGCGGTGGCGCTGACGCCCATGACGATCGTTGCAAGCGCATTGACCTCGGGCGTGATGCCGAAGCGGATCATCGAATAGATCTGCATGGGCAGCGTGATCGAGGAGCGGCCAGCACCGGCGGTGAAGAAAGCGATGATGAATTCGTCCACCGACAGGGTGAAGGCAAGCAGTCCGCCGGCGACGATCGAGGGTAGCAGCACCGGGAAGGTGATGCGCCAGAACGTCGTCCAGCCGGACGCGCCGAGATCCCGCGAGGCCTCGACGATCGAAAAGTCGAAATGCTTCAGCCGGGCACGCACGACCGAGCAGACGAAGGCGAGGTCGAAGACGACGTGACTGACGACGATCGTGTGCAGGCCCATCGTTGCGTTCAGGCGGGAAAAGAAGGTCAGCAGCGCGACCGCAAGCACGATGTCGGGAATCACCATCGGCGCGAAGGCCAGCGCCTCCAGCCCGTTGCTCTTGCGGCGCCGGGTCTCCATACCCAGCGCCAGCAGCGTGCCGAGGATCGTGGAGAGGAGGGTGGCGAAGAGCCCGACGACCAGCGTGTTCCAGGCCGCGTGCAGGATGTTGGTATTGCCAAGCAGCGCGGCGTACCAGCGGGTGGAAAAGCCCGACCAACTGGTCGGCAGCCCGCTGTCGTTGAAGGACAGCAGCACCAGGACCGCGATCGGCAGGTAGAGGAAGCCAAAGACGGCAAGCAGCACGATCCGGCCCGGCAGTTTGCGGCGGAAGTCGCTCGCTGCAAGCGGCGTTGCTGCAACCGGGGTATCGGTCATTGCGCCTGTCGCCGCGTCGCCGATCATGCCTGCTCTCCCCTGCTCTCGCCGCTCGCATGCGAGGTCGCGCGTGCCTGGATCAGCAAGAGCACGATCATCGTGGCGATCAGCGCGGCGCCGAGGGCGGCGCCGAAGGGCCAATCGTTGGCGGTCAGGAACTGGTCGTAGACGAGGTTGCCGACCATCTGGAACCGGCCGCCGCCAAGCAGGGCGGGCGTGATGAAGTTGCCGATCGACAGCACGAAGACGAAGACGCCGCCGGCGGCAACCCCCGGCAGGGTCAGCGGCAGCGTGACCCGCCAGAACGTCGTCACCGGGCCGGCGCCGAGGTCGCGGGAGACTTCCATGAGCTCCGGGTTCAGCCGTGACAGCGTCGAATATATCGCAAGGATGACGAACGGCAGATAGTTGTAAACGAGGCCGGTGATGACGGCGGCTTCCGTATAGAGCATCGACAGCGGCTCGCCGGTATAGCCGAACGTGCGCAGGAGATTGTTGACGAGGCCCTCGCGGTTGAGCAGCACGATCCAGGCATAGGTGCGGATCAGGTAGTTGCTCCAGAACGGCAGCACTGCAAGGAACAGCAGGATCGGTTGGCGCATGCGCGGCGCCCGCGCGATCGCGTAGGCGGCCGGATAGGCGATCAGGATCGCGATGACGGTGGTCGTCAGGGCGATGCGGGCCGAGTTCAGGAAGATCTTCGCATAGAGCGGATCAGCCACGCGGGCGAAGTTTTCCAGGGTGAAAGTGTATTCCACTCCGCCCCAGACACCGCGCTGGAAGAACGCATAGGACAGAACCAGAAGGCACGGCACCACCATGAAGGCGACGAGCCAGGCAACGCCGGGAGCGGCGAGCAGGTTCGGTCTGGTGGCATTGAAGGACACGTCGATATCTGCCTTGCTCGGGTGCGTGCGGGTCGCGTCGGTGGGGTGGCCGGGGTCGCAAGTCCCCTCCCCGTTTAGGGACGAGGAGGCGGGACGAGGGACGGTCCACGTGAACGTCCATCGCCGCGGCATCGCGCTTCCCGCCAGTCGAGACCCTCTCCCGCTCGGGGAGAGGGCCAAGGCCGTCAGTTCGCGGCCTTGATTTCACTGACGGCGCGCGAGTAGTCCTTCTGGACCGGGCCGAGATCGCGCAGCAGTTCGTTCTTGGCGAGATCGGCCGGCTGCATCGTCATGTTCGGATACTGTTCGCCGAGTTCGGCCGGCAGGCTCTCCATCGCCGCCTTGTTCGGCACCTTGTAGAGGATGTTCTCGGCCGCCCAGGCGTGGTTCTTGGCATCGAGGATGAAGTCCAGGAACCGCATCGCGTTTTCCTTGTTCTCCGCGTCCTTGATCACGACCATCGTGTCGACCCAGAGGTCGGAACCCTCCTTCGGCACCACGAACTTGACGTCCTTGTTCTCGGCAATGGCGTAGTTGCACCACCCGTCCCACGCCTGCACCAGAGAGGCCTCGCCGGAGGCGAGCTTGGCGTAGAAGGTCGTGTCGTCATAGGCAAGCAGCGTCTTCTTCGCCTCGATCAGCAGGTCGCGTGCCTCGTTGATCTTGGCCGGGTCCGTCTCGTTGACGGAGTAGCCCTTGGCCAAGAGGCCGGCGCCCATCAGCCAGCGGTCGGTCGCGAGCATCGTCGTCTTGCCCTTCAGGTCGTCGGACGGTTGCAGCAGGTTCATCCAGCTATCCGGCGCGCCGCTGACCTTGTCGGAGCGATAGCAAAGGCCCGTCGTCCCCCAGGCATAGGGCACCGAGAACTGGTTGCCGGGATCATAGGGGAGGTTCGCGGCCTCCGGATAGAGATTGGCAAGATTAGGGATCGACGACTTGTCGAGCGGCTCGAGCAGCCCCTGCGCGTTCAGGACTTCGGCAAAGGGCGAGGAGACGAAGACAAGATCGTAGCCCTTGCCGCCGCCGGCCATGAGCTTGCCCATGATCTCTTCGTTGGTGGCGTGGTTCACAACCTCGATCTCGAGCCCGGTAGCCGCCTTGAAGCTTTCGGCGATGTCACTCGCCATGTAGCCGTCCCAGTTGGAAATGACGAGGTCGGCAGCCGAGGCCGCCCCCGCGGTCAGGCTTGCGGCAACGAATGCCGTGGCCGCGCGCAATGCGACCATTCCGTTTTTCGTTTCCACGAAAAAACTCCCTTGTTTGATCTTGTTCCTGGCCTCTATGCGATGCAGCCCGCCGGTTGCTCCGGACTCTTCACTGCGTCCCATGAGGAGTATTAATTAGAAAAAAAATACGTCAATAGGGATTCTGGAAAATTGCAGATTTACCGAATCGACGCCGCACCGGGCTTGCGAAACGCCGGGACAAAGGGCAGCATGCACTGCAGTGGAGGCCTGTTTGAGCGTATGACAACGGAACCGAAGCGCCCCAATCATCGCCATGTCGAATTGGCGCAAAAAATACTGGAGATCGCCAGCGAACGTGGATTTTTACCGGGCGAGCGGCTGGCCGAACAGACACTCGCGTCATCCTGCAACGTCTCCCGGACACCGATACGCAAGGCGCTCCAGATCCTCGCCGCGCGCGGGCTCGTGACGACCGAAGCCGAGGGCGGCTACGTGCTGACTGCCGATCCGGTCATGATCACCCGGCTCGACGACACCTCCGGGCACGGCGGCGAGAGCGAGGTCCATGCCGCGATCCTGCGCGATCTTGCCGCCGGCCGCATCGTCGAGACGCAGACCGTCGCCGCGCTGCAGCGGCGCTACGCCGTGTCCCGGCAGGCCGTGCAGAACGCCTTGATGAAGCTGGCGGAGGAGAGACTTGCCGAGCGCGGCGCAGGTCAGCAGTGGCTGCTCAAGCAGTTCGCCGTCGGCGCCGACGCGGCGGCCCGGAGCTACGAGTTCCGACTCGCCACCGAGCCGCTGGCGCTCACCCTGCCCGACTTCCGCCGCGACCTGGCGGCCCTGACCTCGCTTCGCCAGTCCATGCTGGCTCTCAAGGCAATGAGTGAGACCAGCTTCGACCGCAAGCTGTTCGAGCGGACCGACTTCGACCTGCACACGCTGATCGCCAAAGGCTGCGGCAACCCGTTCATGGCGGAAGCGCTCGTCAACCACCATCGCCGTCAGCGCGCCATCCCTGCCGTCGGCCACGTCGCCATCTTCCGGCTGATGCAGTCCAACCTGGAGCATCTGCAGATTGTCGAGCAGATCGAGCGCGGGCAGATGGAACTCGCCGCCGACCTCATGCGCGTGCATTTGCAGCTGTCCCGCCAGCAGCGGCCGCGCCTCGCCGGCCGCGGCGTCCCACCCGCCTTCAAGGTCGTCTCGCGTTGAAATCCATGGCCACGCCAAAGACCATCGCCCTCTTTCCCGAAGCGAGCTTCGGCGCGGCCCTCAATTGTGTCGGCATCGCGCAGGAACTGCGCCGGCTCGGCGCACGGCCCGCCTTCATCTGCCACCCGGGCTTTTCCGGCGTCTTTGCCGAATACGGCTTCCCCGAGTACCAGCTGGTCGATGACGACGCCGGCTCGCCGACGGACTGGAACGACTTCATCGAGCGCCATCAGGACGCCTTCCGCCAGTCGCCTTTCGACCAACTCGACAGTTATGTCGGACCGACCTGGGACGCGATCGTCGACACCGCGATCCGGGTGGAGGAACCGCTGCGCCGGCTGCTGTCGCGACTAAAGCCGGATGTGATCGTGCTCGACAACGTCGTCATGTTTCCGGCGATCGCCAAGGCCGGCGTACCCTGGGTCCGGGTGGTGTCCTGCGCCGAGACCGAAGTGCCGGATCCGAACGTGCCGCCCTATCTCTCCGGCTGCGGCGAGCAGCCCGGAGCCGATTGGCAGGCGTTCGCAGCAGCCTATGAATGCGTGACCGCGTCCGCGCACCGGCGCTTTTCCGCCTTCCTCGCCGAATGCGGGCTGAAGCCCCCCGAAAGCTCGAGCTTTCTTTCTTCCTCGCCCTGGCTCAACCTGCTGCTGGCGCCTGCAATCATTCGCCATGCCCGCGCGGACCCGCTTGACCCGCAGCGCTTCGTCTTCCTCGACGGTTGCGTGCGTCATGAGGCGCCGTACGTGCCGCCGCGCTTTGCCAGCCACAATGGCGCGCCGCTTGTTCTGACCAGCTTCGGTTCGCTCGGGGCCATGGACGTTTCGATGATGAAGCGGATGATCGCGGTGTTTGCGGCCCTGCCCTACCGATTTCTCGTCAATGCCGGACATTGGCGGGAAGAGTATCGCGAGGTCCCGGACAACGTCTTCATCGACAGCTGGTTTCCGCAGCCCTCGGTCGTGGAGCAGGCCAGCCTGTTCATCCACCACGGCGGCAACAACTCCTTCTGCGAGGCGCTGTACTACGGCGTGCCCTCGCTGGTAATGCCCTATTGCTGGGACGGGCACGACAACGCCACCCGTGCCGCCGAGACGGGCGTCGGACGGAAGCTTGAACGCTATGGCTGGACCGATGCGGAGCTTGCAGAGGCGATCGGGGCATTGATCGCCGACGATCGGATGAAGGCTCGCCTGCAGGCGAACGCGAAGACGATGCAGGCGGCGGCGGGCGTAACGCGCGCCGCCGAAGAGATCCTGAAGTTGACCGCAACCGCGGCAAGCCGGGCGCCGGGCCCAGGCTAGGCCCGTCGCGCCGGCGGCAGCGAGCCGTCGCATCCGGCACAGACGAACGAGAGTGGGAACCGACATGCGCGACAAGCTTTTCATCGACGGACAATGGATGGCGCCAGCCGAGGGCGGCACCTTCCCGGTCACAGACCCGGCCACGGAGGAGACGATCCTGCAGGCACCAGCGGGGACGACCCGCGACATCGACCGGGCGGTACTTGCCGCCCGCCGCGCGTTCGACCACGGACCGTGGCCGCGGCTGGCCGGCAGCGAGCGCGCCGGATATCTACGTCGCATTGCCGAGATCATCCTCGCCCGCAAGGAGGAACTCGCGCGTCTCGAAGTGCGCGACAACGGCAAGCCGCTTCCGGAGGCGATCTGGGACATGGAGGACGCCGCCGGCTGCTTCAGCTATTACGCCGGGCTCGCAGAGGAAATGGACGCGCAGCCGGAGGAGACGATCGCGCTCGCCGAGCCGCGCTTCTCGTCGAAAGTGGTACGGGAACCGGTAGGCGTTGCGGGTGCGATCATTCCCTGGAACTACCCGCTGCTGATGGCCGCCTGGAAGGTGGCCCCGGCGCTTGCCGCCGGCTGCACGATGGTGCTGAAGCCGTCCGAACTGACGCCGCTGACGGCACTCGAGCTCGGGGCAATTGTCGAACAGGCGGCGCTGCCCGCAGGGGTACTCAACATCGTCACCGGGCTCGGCGCGGACGCCGGCCGGCCGCTTTCCGAGCATCCCGGCATCGACAAGCTCGCCTTCACCGGTTCGGTGCCGACGGGATCGAAAATCATGGCGGCGGCGGCACGCGACATCAAGAACGTCAGCCTGGAACTCGGCGGCAAATCGCCCTTCGTCGTCTTTGCCGACAGCGACCTCGACAAGGCGGTCGAGTGGATCATGTTCGGCATCTTCTGGAACCAGGGCCAGGTCTGCTCGGCGACCTCGCGCGTGCTGGTCGAGGAGACCGTCTATCCCAGGCTTCTGGAGCGGCTGGTCGCCGAAGCGGCGAAAATCCGGATCGGCAATGGTCTGAAGGAAGGGACACTGCTCGGACCGCTCGTATCGAGGGGGCAGTACGAGAAGGTACTGGCGGCGATCGAGCGCGGCACCAGCGAGGGCGCAACGATTGCTGGTGGAGGACGGCGCCCGGCCGGGCT
Organism: Mycoplana sp. ABR4_002; assembly: GCF_056159645.1. NCBI lineage: Bacteria > Pseudomonadati > Pseudomonadota > Alphaproteobacteria > Hyphomicrobiales > Rhizobiaceae > Mycoplana > Mycoplana sp. ABR4_002. The sequence goes on along the minus strand of NZ_JBSWVO010000002.1, from coordinate 14,548 downwards.
CAACACCGGCTACTTCCTTGAGCCGACCATCCTGACCGACGTGGCCGAGGACAGCTTCGTCTGGACGGAGGAGATTTTCGGCCCGGTCGTCTGCGTCAAGCCATTTGCCGACGAAAAGGACGCCATCCGCATGGCCAATGACAGCCGCTTTGGCCTTGCCGCCGCCGTCATGTCGAAGGACCGTGTCCGCTGCGAGCGCGTCGCAAAGGCCTTCCGCGCCGGAATCGTCTGGATCAACTGCTCGCAGCCCACTTTCACCGAAGCGCCCTGGGGCGGCTACAAGCAGTCCGGCATTGGCCGCGAACTTGGCCGCTGGGGGCTCGCGAACTACCTCGAGACCAAGCAGATTACAGCCTTCGAGGCCGACGAACCCTGGGGATGGTACCTGAAAGGGTGAACTTGCGGACGGCTTGCCCCGCCCGCCGCGCAAGCCGGGCGCCGTCCCGACGCGGCCGCACATGATCCGAGGGGTCCGCCACGCCGTTCGGCCGCGTTCAGAGGCTCGGCCTTGACCGCGGTCGCCACCTGCGCACCGCCCGGATCCGGGACCGCCCCTTGCGGCCAGGGCGCACAACGAGCAAACTTGTCCCGACCTCGAGACGGCAAGAAAGAGGGCGAGATGCCGATGACGTACTGGGGGAAGACCTGTTGGGGCGCCATCCTGGTTCTGCTGTCCGTTGGCCAGAGCGCAGCGGCAGATCCGGACAACGGCGAGCGCATAGCGCAGCGCTGGTGCGCGCAATGCCACGTCGTCGGGGCCGGACAACCGCGCGGCTCAGACGCCGTGCCCACATTCGCCGAAATCGGCAGGTCGGAAAATCTCGATGACGACGCGCTTGCCGCGTTCCTGGCGAATCCGACCCATTCCCGCATGCCGGATCTGGCGCTCACCCGCTCTGAAATCGCCGATATCGTTGCCTACTTCAAGCGCGAGAACCATTGAACTTTGCCGCCTCGCCGTTCGATTGCCCCTCCCGACCGAAAGGCGTCCGACACAGCCGGAAGCGGCTCAAAACGGCTCAATAGCAGGGTGGATAGGGATAGTAGCCGCACGGCGGCGGATAGGTGTAGGGGCGCGAGGCCGCCACGGCCGCCGCACCGATCGCGGCACCGGCCGCAACCCCCGCGTAGGGGTGCGCATACCAGCCGCCGCGCCATGCGGGTGCCCGCCAGCCACCGCCGGCCACGACAGCGCCACCGCGCGGGCCACGGGCCGCGAACCAGTCGATGAACAAGGATGCCGGGCCATCGGCGCCGACGAGAGCACCTTCGAGAATGTCGACGTCGAAGACAAGGGCACCGCCCTCGAGCTTCGGCGACTTCAAGACCACGACGGCGTCCTCTATGGACTGGCCGTCGCGGCTCAACACCGATATCGTCGCGTTCGGCGGGTCCTCGGCAAAGCTGTCCTTGCCCTCTCCCCATTGCTTGATGAACTCGGCAGTTGCCACGTGGCCGGCAGCCCGAACGGGACGGTCGGCGAAAACAATCGTGCTCGGGCCGACCTCGCTCATCGTGAGCTTTCCGTCAGCCAGCGTCGCCCCGCCAGAATTGAGGACCGCGAGCGAGGGGATCATTTGTTGCGACGGTGCCACCCCGACCGTCTTCTGCCCCGGCGCGGACATTGCGTCCTGGGCCAGAGTAGCGCCGGCAATGACAGACATCCCCGTGAAGACAGCAGCAGAGAGAAAACGAGCCGTGCGTCGCATGTTCAAGTTCCTCCTGTATTTTGTCGGCGCCATCCAGCACGTCACGCCAGTTCCGTATGAACAGCGGGCGGCAGGCCGAAGCATTCGTGATGACTGCAGATTTCAGGATGACTTGCTCGCGGCCCGTATCGACCGCGACAGTGCTCCGACTCTACGGCAACAAGCATGAAGTGTAAACATCGCGCCTGTTTGCAGGTCAGCGTTCGAAGCTCCTACACAACTGATTTTCCGAAACAAACTGAAGCCACGAACTGCAGGAAGGCGCGCCTGTCTGCGCGCGCGGGCAGGCTCCCGACCCTGCCAGCTTGCCCCCCCAGCGGTTCTGGGCCATAAATTGCCTCCCACTTCACCGGGCGAACCGGATCCCCAACAAGCCGCAGGTCGTGCGCGAGGCTCCCGCCCCACGGCATCGAAGACTGCCTTACATGGCTCAGGGGATCACCAGCATCGCGGTGGACGAAAGACGAGGAGTAGGTAGTATGGGCACGAGCAGACAACTGGATATTCCCTGGCGCCGGCGGGCCTATCACCGCGATTGGCTCTGGAGCCAGGCCAACGGCCTCTACGATTTCTTCCAGAACCGCGCCTTCAATCCGAGCGGTGGCTTCTACGAGCTCGATGTCGAGGGGCGGCCGTTGAACCCGGGAAATCCGATCCGCGGCATCCACGCAACCGCGCGCATGGTCCACTGCTACTCGATCGGCAGTCTGCTCGGCCGCCCGGGCTCTGACGATGTCGTCGACCACGGCATGGCCTATCTGTGGAACCGGCATCGCGACGCCGCGCACGGCGGCTACCACTGGTCGCTCGACAATTCCGGGCTGCTCGATGCGACCAAGCAAGGTTATGGACACGCCTTTGTGCTGCTCGCTGCCTCGAGCGCCAAGGTGGCCGGCCATCCGGATGCTGACCGGATGATCGCGGACGTCACCGACGTCCTGAATACCCGCTTCTGGGACGACAAGCATGGTGCGATCGCCGAGGAATTCGCGGCCGACTGGTCGCCCGTTCCCGGCTACCGCGGCCAGAACTCGAACATGCACCTGACCGAGGCGCTGATGGCCGCCTATGAGGCGACCGGCGAGGCCGACTACCTGCACAAGGCAGAGCGGATCGCCGACCTGATCATCCGCCGCCGTGCCGGCGAAAATGGCTTTCGCGTTCCGGAGCACTTCGACGAGAATTGGGCGCTCGACAAGGCCTACAGGGGCAACGAGATGTTCCGCCCGTCCGGCACCACGCCCGGCCACTGGCTGGAATGGGCGCGGCTGATCCTGCAGCTCTGGGCGTTGGGCGGCCGGAAGCACGCCTGGATGCCGGAGGCGGCCAAGGCGCTGTTCTCCCAATCGATCGCACTCGGCTGGGACCAGGACAAGGGCGGCTTCTTCTACACCCTTGACTGGGACGACCAGCCCGACAAGCGCCACAAGCTTTGGTGGCCGATGGCCGAGGGCGTCGGCGCCGCCGCCTTCCTGTGCGAACACATGCCGAGCGACTTTCACGAGACCTGGTACCGACGGATCTGGAACGGCATCTCGCGCCACTTCATCGACCGGGAGCGCGGCGGCTGGAACGAGGAACTGACCGAGGACCTCGCACCGAGCTACACGCTGTTTGCCGGAAAAGGCGACATCTATCACGCGCTGCAGGCTTGCCTGATCCCGCTCTATCCGGCGACCGGCAGCCTGACAAAGGGGATTGTCGAGGCGGAAGGTCGGTAGCCGGCCTGGCGCCGCATCAGCTTCTCTTGCCGATGCGGCTGCCGGGGAAGAGCAGGTCCACGAAGCTTTCCGCGGTCGGCTGCGGCTCATGGTTTGCCAGGCCGGGCCGCTCGTTCGCCTCGATGAAGACGTAGCCCGGCTCGGCCGGGTCCTTCACCATGAAGTCGATGCCGACGACCGGGATGTCGATCGCGCGGGCGGCGGCGACCGCCGCCTCCACAAGTTCCGGATGAACGGTCGCCGTGACATCGTGAATCGAGCCGCCGGTATGGAGGTTGGCGGCCTTGCGCACGGTGATCTCGCGCCCCTCCTCCAGCACCGAGCCGAGGTCGAACCCCTGCTCGCCGAGGCAACGGTCGGTCTCCGCGTCGAGCGGAATATGGCTTTCGCCGCCGGTTGCCGCCTCGCGCCGGCGCGACTGCGTCTCGATCAGCTCGCGAATGGTGGTGCGGCCGTCGCCGACGACGCGCGGCGGGCAGCGCACCGCCGCGGCCACGAGCTTGTAATCGATAATCACCAGGCGCAGATCCACCCCCTCGAAGCAGGCTTCGAGCAGCACGCGATCGCAAACCTGCCGCGCCATTGCAATGGCATCCTCCAGCGCTGCCATGGTCGTGATGCCGACCGAGATGCCGCGGCCCTGCTCCCCGCGGGCCGGCTTGACGACAACCTTGCCGTGCCTGTCGAGGAACGCCTGGAGCACGGATTTTTCGGCGTCCGCCTCGATCTGGTCGGGCACGGTCAGGCCCGCAGCGGAGGCGACCCGCCGCGTGATGGCCTTGTCGTCGCAGATCGACATGGCAACGCCTGAAGTCAGCTCTGACAGGCTTTCGCGGCAATGGATCGACCGCCCCCCGTACGAGAGCCGGAAGAACCCGCCCTTGGCGTCGGTGATCTCGACATGGATGCCGCGCCGCGTCGCCTCGTCGACGATCAGCCGCGCATAGGGATTGAGCTCCTCATAGGACTGATGCGGCACGGCGAAGAACTTCTCGTTGATCGCGTTCTTGCGCTTGATGGCAAACAGCGGCATGCGGCGGAAATTGAGCTTGTTGTAGAGTTTGATCGCAAGCGTATTGTCGTGCATCACCGACAGGTCGACATGCGCAAGCCCGCGCGCCTGGAAATGCTCGGCCAGCTTGCGCACGAGCTTTTCGCCGATTCCCGGCTGCCGCGCCTGCGGGTGCACGGCCAGGCACCAGAGCGACGCACCGCGCTCCGGATCGTCGAACAGGCGCTGGTGATCGATGCCCGTCACCGTCCCGACAATCTCGCCGGTCGCATCGTCCTGGGCGACGAAATAGGTCACCGACCGGTTGTCGCGGTCGGAGGAGAAGTAATCGGACCTGATCTGCACCATGCCGCAGGCGGCATAGACGCGGTTGATGCCTTCGGCGTCGGCCTCCGTGGCGAGACGGCGGATCGTGATCCCCCGGGTGTGGCGTGTCCTGGGCTGGTAGGTCGAAAGGTCGAGCCGGAAGGTGTGCGAGGGATCGAGAAAGATCTCCTGGGGCGCCAGCGACAGCAGCACATGCGGTTCGTCCACATAGAAGGCGATGTCCCGGCTCGACGGGGCTTCGTCCCGCAGTTCGGCGAGCAACGTCTCGTCGTCGCGGAATGTCTGGGCGAAGAGCAGCCGCCCCCAGCCGCAGTCCAGCACAACGTTCTCCCGCTCGGCGGCGGTCTCCGTCCGGCCGACATGCCGCCCCGGCTGGGCGCGTGTGCGCAAGCGCTCCAGCCGGTGAGTCACGGCCTTGGTTCCCTTGGTGCGCTGGCGCGGCAATGTCGCCTCCCCGGCCTTCTTCATCTCACACCCCCTGTTCCTGAAGCCACATTTCCAGAAGCCCGACCTGCCAGAGCTCGGAGCCACGCAAGGGTGTGATGTGCTCCGAGGGACTGGCGAACAGGCGCTCCAGATAGTCGTTTCGGAAGAGGCCCCGCTCCTTGGCCTTCCGCGAGCCCAGGACGTCCTGGATCATGGCAAGGTAGGGACCGGCGATGTATTTGAGCTGCGGCACCGGGAAATAGCCTTTCTTGCGGTCGATCACCGCGCTCGGCACGACCTTGCGTGCCACGTCCTTCAGGATTCCCTTGCCCCCGTCCCGGAGTTTTTCGTCCGGCGGGATGCGCGCCGCAAGCTCAACCAATTCGTGGTCGAGGAAGGGCACGCGCGCCTCCAGCCCCCAGGCCATGGTCATGTTGTCGACGCGCTTGACCGGGTCGTCCACCAGCATCACGTTGCTGTCGAGACGGAGCGCCTGGTCGACCGGCGTGTCGGCGCCGGGCCGACGCAGATGCCGATGCAGCAGATCGCCGCTGACGTCTTCCTCGGCGAGCCAGTCCGCCGCCAGCTGCGTTGCAAGCACATCATGCGTGCGGTCGCGGAAGGCCTTGCTGTAGTCCGAGACCACGTCGTTTGAGTTCACCAGCGGCGGATACCAGTGATAGCCGCCGAACACCTCGTCGGCGCCCTGTCCCGACTGCACGACCTTGATGTGCTTCGAAACCTCCTTGGACAGAAGATAGAAGCCGACATTGTCATAGGAGACCATCGGTTCGGACATCGCCGAGATCGTGCCCGGCAGCGCCCCCATCAGGTCGGTGGAGGGCACGAAGATCTTGTGATGCTCGGTGCCGAAGTGCTCGGCGATCAGGTCGGAGTAGACGAACTCGTCGCCCTTCTCGCCGTTTGCCTCCTCGAAGCCGACGGAAAAGCTCATCAGCCCCCGCTGGCCGGCCTCCGCGAGCAGGCCGACGATCAAACTGGAATCGACGCCGCCGGACAAAAGCACGCCCACCGGCACGTCCGCAATCATGCGGCGCTTGACGGCGAGCCGCAGGGCATCAAGCAGCCGGTCCTGCCACTCCGCCCGCGTCAACGCGCCATCGCCGGGCTGGCGGCGATAGGGCGGATCCCAATAACGGCGGTCCCGGAAGGTGCCGTCGCCCTCATAGACGCGGATCGTCGCCGGCGGCAGCTTGCGCACGCCGGCGAGAATGGTGTGCGGCGGCGGCACGACGGCATGGAAGGTCATGTAGTGGTGCAGCGCCGTCTTGTCGATCGCGGTGTCGACCCCGCCCGCCTTGACGATCGCCGGCAGCGCCGAGGCGAAGCGCAGCGCGCCATCCACGTCCGCCAGGTAAAGCGGCTTGATGCCGAACCGATCGCGCGCCATCACCACGCGGCCGGTGTCGCGCTCGTGGATGACGAAGGCGAACATGCCGTGGAACCGAGACACGCAGTCCTCGCCCCAGGCGTGCCAGGCCTTGAGGATCACCTCGGTGTCGCCCTCGGAGAAGAACCGGTAGCCCTTGCTCTCAAGTTCGGCCCTCAGCTCGCGGAAGTTGTAGATGCAGCCGTTGAAGACGAGCGACAGGCCGAGATCGGGATCGACCATCGGCTGCTGCGACCGGTCGGAGAGGTCGAGGATCCGCAACCGCCGATGCCCCAGCCCCACATTGCCCCGGACCACGACCCCCGAGGCATCCGGCCCGCGAGGCGCGAGGACATCCGCCATGATCGAGACTGCCGAAACCGACGGCGTGCCGCCGTCGAACCTGACTTCTCCACAAATTCCACACATATACTGGGTCGAAACCTCCGTTGTTGGTACCGGACATGACGTCAGGGCCGTGGAGAGGTCCACGGCCCTGACGTCTATGAGAACACAATGCCCGACGCGGCCAGATGTTCCGCATCGCACATCAATCGGTTGCGGTGTTACCTCCGATCGCCTCGGCGCGGGCCAGCATGTAGGCCTCGGCGAAGGCCATATGGTCCGCAGCAATTTTCCATGCATCGGCCGCGCGGCCATCCTTCAGCGCGGCCATCAGGCGGTACTGGAAGGCCAACCCGTCCTCGCGCGAGGTGGCGGCCGGATCGGCATAGATCAGCCGCGCGACCGGCAGCTCGCGCAAGAGGTTGTGCATCAGGCCGCAGAGGAAGCCTAGCAGGGGATTGGGGCAGAGTTGCGCGAGCTGCGAATGAAAGTCGAGTTCGGCGACCCGCTGCTGGTACTGCTCTGCGAGATCACCGGCGGGATGATCGTAAACCCGGATCGTGCGCTCGAGCGCCGCCAGCTGCTCCTCCGTAATCCGACCCGCCAGCAGGGCTGCGACTTCAGGCTCGAGCGCCTTGCGGATGGCATAGATGTCCGAGAGGCTAGGCTGGTCAAAGAAGAAATGCGTCGACAACAGTTCCATCGCATGCTGGGCCGACGGCTGTGCCACGAAGGCGCCGCCGCCAGGCCCGCTGCGCGTGAACAGCAGCCCCTGCGTTTCCAGCGCCTTCATCGCCTCGCGCACCGTGCCCTTGGCCGCCTTGAACTGGTCGATCAGCTCGCGCTCCTGCGGCAGACGGTCGCCGGGGACAAGCCCCTCCGAGCGGATGTAGTCCTTCACGCGCTCGGCAATCGCCTCGGGTCGACGTTTCGTCTTGCCGGCCGGCGTGAACAGGCGCTTGCCGTCCGCGCCCGTGGGTTTCCGCTGTTCGCTGATGATGGCCATGGTCGTCATGTTCTCCTGATGCGCGGTGCGCTCGCGACAAGCCGCTGCGTATAGGCATGTCCAGGATGGGCAAAGAGCCGGTCGGCCGGCGCTGTTTCGACCACCTCGCCACCGTACATGACGGCAACGCGGTCGGCGATGGCCTCGACCACCGCCAGGTCGTGGCTGATGAAGAGGTAGGAGAGCCCAAGGCGCCTTTTCAGATCGCGAAGCAGCAGCAGGACCTGCGCCTGAACCGACACGTCCAGTGCGCTGACCGGTTCGTCGAGGACAATGATCTCCGCCTCTGCGGCGAGCGCCCGGGCAATGGCGATGCGCTGGACCTGGCCTCCGGACAGTTCGTGCGGGTAGCGCGACAGCGTGGCCTGCGGCATTTCCACCGACTCCAGCAACTCCCGCATCCGCGCCTGCCGGCGCGCCGTCCCATAGCCGCAGAGCAGCCGCAGCGGCGCGTCGAGAATGTCGCCGACCGCCTTTCGCGGGTTCAGCGAGGCCACCGGATCCTGGAAGACATACTGGATCATCTTGCCGAAGGCGCGCGGGCCATCTCGGCGCAGCGCCGCAGCATCGCGCCCGCCGATGCGGATCTCGCCTGCGGTTGGGGTCTCCAGCCCGACGAGCATGCGCGCCAGCGTGCTCTTGCCCGAACCGCTTTCGCCGACGACGGCGAGCGTCTCGCCGCGCTCGGTGCTTAGCGAGACGGATTGCACGGCCCTGATCTCGCGCCGCGCCCGTCCGAACAGGCTGGTGCCGCCGCCGAAGGTCTTTGAGACGTCGAGGATCTGGATCGCGGCATCGTCCATCACGCCACCTCCCTGCGCCCGTCAAACAGCGCGGCGACGCGATCAAGGAAGAAGGTGCCCGTACCGAGTTGCGGCACGCAGGCAATCAGCCGCTTCGTGTAGGGGTGCTGCGGATCGGACAGCACCTCGCTTGTCGCACCGGTCTCAACGATCTCGCCGTCCTTCATCACCGCGACGCGATCGCAGATCTCCGACACGACGCCGAAATCATGGGTGATGAAGACAAGCGCCATGCCGCGCTCGCGCTGCAACTCGCGCAGCAATTCGAGAATGCGGGCCTGCACCGTGACGTCGAGCGCGGTGGTCGGTTCGTCGGCGATGATGACGTCGGGATCGTTGGCCAGCGCCATGGCGATGCCGACGCGCTGGCGCTGGCCACCCGAAAGCTGGTGCGGGTAGTGCGAGGCGCGATCAACCGCGGAGGGAATGCCGACCTTTTCCAGCAGGGCGATGGCCTTCTGCCGGCATTCCGAGGCGGCGATCCGCTGGTGCGCGGCAATCGCTTCCTCCACCTGCCTGCCAATGGTGTACATCGGATGCAGCGTCGTCAGCGGATCCTGGAAGACGTAGGCAACGCGGCTGCCGCGGCTGGCGATCAGTCTCGTCGCCGGCATGGCGAGCAGGTCTTCCCCGTCGAGATACACCGCCCCGTTGCGGATCAGCCCCGGCGGCGAGGCGACCAGGCCCATGATCGAAAGGGCGGTGACGCTCTTGCCCGAGCCGCTCTCGCCGATGACGCCGAGGCACTCTCCCGGCCGAACGTGCAGCGACACGTCCCGGACGGCCGGCACGACCATGCCACCGTGGCGGAAACCGACCTCGAGGCCCTCAACCGCAAGGGCCGTCTGCGCGGCGCTGTTGGCCGGTACCTTGCGGTCCTTTGCCACCTCGGTGATCGGGCCAGGCCTTGAAAGCGCGCTGGACCGCAGGCGCGGATCGAGCACGTCGCGGATGCCGTCGCCGAGCACGTTGAGGCTGATCACGACCAGGAAGATCATCACGCCCGGCACGATCGACATGTGCGGCGCGGTGAAGAGCTGCGCCCGCCCTTCGCCGAGCATCGAGCCCAGGTCGGCCTGCGGGGGCTGGGCACCGAGGCCAAGGAAGCTGAGCCCCGCCGTCTCGAGGATCATCCAGCCGGCCGTCGTCGACATGGTGATGACGATCACCGGCAGCACGTTCGGCAGCACTTCGGTCAGGAGGATCGACAGGTGGCCCTTGCCGGACAGGCGCGCCGCGTCGACGAATTCGCGGTGCACGTAGCCGAGCGTGACGCCGCGGACGTTGCGCGCAAAGAAGGGAATGTTGACGACGGCGATCGCATAGAGCGCATTCATCAGCCCGGGGCCGAGGGCGGCGACGATCGCCAGCGCCAGCAGGATGTAGGGAAAGGCCATCAGCATGTCCACGCCCCGCATCATGACGTTGTCCGTGCGCCCGCCGGCATAGGCGGCGACAATGCCGGTCACCGATCCGATGGCCGCGGCGATCAGGGTCGCCGCGAAACCGACGCCGAGCGACACGCGTGTGCCCCAGAGCAGCCGGCTGGCGATGTCGCGGCCAAGCTGGTCGGTCCCGAGCGGATGGCCGGCGGTCAGCAGCGGCTTCAGGCGCTCGGCCGGCGCCGTGGCGTCCGGATCGGGCAGAGGCAGGAGCGGCGCCAGCCCTGCCAGAAACCCGATCGTCGCCAGCAGCACGAGACCCGCCATCGCGAGACGGTTGTTCGCCAGCAGACGCCAGGACGTCATCCGCGCCGCTCCCGCACCCACCGCCGATGTTCCGGCGAGCGCGCTCATGAGCGGATCCTCGGGTCGAGCACGGACTGCACGACGTCCGCGGCCAGGTTGAAGAGCACGTAGCTGGCGGCGACGACGAGAACCCCGCCCTGCACCAGGAGGATGTCGCGGGTCGAGATCGCCTTGACCAGCATCGCCCCAATGCCCGGCCACTGGAACACGGTTTCGATGTAGACAGCGCCGCCGAGCACGAAACCGGCCTGGATGCCGATGACGGGAATGACGCCGACCAGCGCGGCGCGGAAGGCGTGGCCGTAGATCACGCGCCGCTCGGTGAGCCCCTTGGCGCGGGCGGTGCGCACATAGTCCTGGCGCAGCACCTCAAGCATCGCCCCGCGGGTCAGCCGGGCGATGACGCCGGCGGCGACGACGGACAGCGTCGTTGCCGGCAGGATCAGGTGCAGCAGCAGGTCCTTAAGATCGCCGCCGCCGTAAACGGCGTACATGCCGGACGCCGGCAGCAGTCGCCAATGGACGGCGAAGAGATAGATCAGGAGAAGCCCGAGCCAGAAGGACGGCATGGAAATGCCGGCGAGCACACAGAAGGTGATGGCGCGATCTGCCCAGCCGAACTGGCGCACGGCCGACACGATCCCGGCGAGAAGGCCGATGACCGAGCACAGCAGAAGCGAGACGCCGGCCAGCACCAGCGTCGCCTGGAAGCGTTCCAGCACTTCGTCCAGCACCGGCCGGTTCAGCGCGAACGACCGGCCGAAATCGCCCTGCAGAACGTTGCCGATCCAGATCAGGTATTGCTGCGCCAATGGCTTGTCGAGGCCGAGGTCGCGGTTGATGCGTTCGACGTTCTCCCGCGTTGCATAGGCGCCGAGAATGGCCGTGGCCGTGTCGCCGGGGATCAGCGCCATCACCAGGAAGACGATGACGGACAGGCCGAACAGCACGGGCAGGACGGCGATCAGACGTTTCAGGATGTAGGCCGGCATGAAAACCCTCCGGGACGCCACCGGCAAGTTTGCCGATGGCCGCTTCGGGACGCACCTTTACTGCTTGGCCACGCCGTGCAGATCGAGCAGGAAGGAGGGCTGCAGCTTGAAGCCCTGAACGGCGGCGGTCGTCACCGCGTTCTGCTTCCAGTTGGCGACGAACAGCCAGGGCGCGTCGTCATGGACGATCTGCTGGACCTCGCCATAGAGCTTGCCGCGCTCGGCCTGGTCGGTCGATCGCCGCGCCTGTTCGAGCAGCGCATCGACCTTCGGGTTCGAGTAGTACCCCGAATTGAAGCCGCCCTTGTCCGGCATCGCATCCGTCCTGAGCGTGAGATAGGGCACGGTGTCGGGATCGTTGGTCATCCAGGCCATCTCGGCCATGTCGGCCTTGTCCTGCAGCCCCGGATTGACGCGGCCGAGGAAGGTGTTCCACTCGTAGGTCTCGATCTTCACCTCAAACCCGACGGCCTGCAGGTCTGCCTGGATCGCCGCGCCCATCGTGACCGGATCGAGCATGCCGGAGCCGCCCTCGGTGACATAGAACGTCAGTTGCGGATTCTCGACACCCGCCTCGGCAAGCAGCGCCTTGGCCTTCTCCGGATCATGAGGATAGGGCTGGACCGTGCTGTCCACCCAGTTGAACGCCGGCGGGATGGGGCCGGACGCCACCGTCGCGGTGCCCTGCAGCACGTCGTCGACCAGCGTTTCCTTGTTGACCGCGTAGTTGGCGGCCTGGCGCACCCGCTTGTCCGCGAACGGGCCGTTCTTGGCGTTGAGGATAGCAAACCAGACATGCGGCCCGGCCTGCTCGGCGACGGCAAAGCCGGCGTCCTGCTTGAAGGTCGCGAGATTGTCGGGCGGCACCTCCACCATGACGTCAATGCCGCCGGCCATCATCTCGGCGACCCGCGTGTTGGCGTCCGTGATCGGCCGGAACACCACGGCCTCGAGCTTCGCGGCACCGTCCCAGTAGTCCGGATTGCGATCGATGACGACACGCTGGTTCGACAGCCATTCCACGAACTTGAACGGACCGGTGCCCGAAGGGTGGCGACCGAATTCCTTGCCGTGCTCTTCCACCGCCGCGGGCGAGACGATCAGGCCGGTCGGATAGGCGAGATTGGAGAGAAACGGCGCGAACGGCTCGCTCAGCCTGAATTCGACCGTATGGGGGTCGACCACATCGACGGCCTCGACGGTCGAGAAGTTGAACGACAGCGGGAACGGGCCGGTGTCGTAGAACGGATGGTCCTTGCGCAGCATGCGGTCGAAGTTGAACTTCACCGCCGCGGCATCGAATTCGGAGCCGTCGTGGAACCTGACGCCCTGGCGCAGTTTGAACGTGTAGGTCTTGCCGTCTTCGGAGATGTCCCAGCTTTCGGCCAGCGCCGGCTCGACCTCGAGCGTGCCGTCCTTGAACCTGACCAGGCCGTCATAGACGTTGACGAGAATCCGAAAATCGTTGGTCGCCGTGACGGTGTGCGGGTCGAGCGATTGCGGTTCGGCGATCTGGCCGACAACGAGAACGTTTGGTGGGGTCTGTGCCGCGGCCGGCAGTGCGGCAGCGCTGGAGAGCGCGAGGGCGGCTGCCGCAAGGGCGCTCCGAAACAGCCTCTTCATGGGGAAGATCCTTTCGATTTGGCGTCGTTCGCGGCGCATTTATAGCTATAAATCTGTCAATCGCAACAATTTATCATGATTTAATTGACGGAGCCGTCGATGCCGCGCCCCTCGGCTCCGCGGTCGAAGGGACAGCAAGGCTCGTCTTTCAGGTGATCAGGACGTGCCCCCGCCATCCCCGGGCTCGCCCGCCTTCAGATCCTGCTCCGCCCGCGGCATCTTCTGATGCGTGAAGCCGCGCAGACCGGAGACCTCCTCGGCGTCGCGCTCGATCTGTACCTCGCTTGCGGCGTAATGGATGGTCAGACGGGCAAGCGAGATCAACGCGTGCAGGTGGATGCGCTCGTAGCCGTGCGAAGCATCGACCCCGAAGGTGAGCAGCGCCGTTCGCACGTCATGGCCGGCCTCGACGGCCGAGGCGGCGTCAGAGCGGTAGTAGCGGAAGATATCCTTCTGGACGCGGATTCCATAATCGCCGCAGAGCTCATGAAGCTTCTTGGAAAGGTGGTAGTCGAAGGGGCCGGTCTGGTCGGCCATGGCCAGCGTCACGCCGAATTCCTGCGAGTTCTGGCCTTCCGCCGTCGTGCCGTTGTCGATTGCCACCAACGAGGCGATTTCGGGCACCAGCGCCGCAGACGCGCCCACACCCACCTCCTCGCCGATGGTAAAGAGCCAGTAGGTATCGACCGGCGTCTCGATCTTCTCTCGTCCCATTGCTTCGAGCGCGGCGAGCATGATCGCCACGCCCGCCTTGTCGTCGAGGTGGCGCGAGACGATGAAGCCGTTGTCGAGGAATTCCGGCTGCGGATCGACCGCGACGATATCGCCGACATCAATGCCGAGCTGGGTCAGATCGTTGCGATTGCGCGCCAGCGCGTCGACGCGCAGTTGCACGCAGCGCCAGCCCGTCGGCTGCGTATCGACCTCGTCGTTGAACGTATGGCCCGAGGCCTTGAGCGGCAAAATGGAGCCCCGATAGATGCCCTTGCCGGAAAAGATCGAGGCGCGCGCCCCTTCGGCAAAGCGTGCCGACCAGTGACCGATGGGGACGAGTTCGAGCCGCCCGTTGTCCTTCAATGCCTTGACCTGGGCGCCGAGCGTGTCGAGATGGGCGACGATGCCACGCGCCGGCCGCTTGGCCGCGCCGGGCCGAAGCGCGCGAATCGCACCGCGGCGGGTGAGCTTCACCTCAAGCCCGAGACGCTCCAGTTCGCGCGCCGCGTATCGCACCGCCTCGTCGGTAAAGCCGGTCGGGCTCGGGATATTGAGCAGCGCCTTCAACTGCCTGGTCAGATAGTCCGGGTCGATCGTGATCGGATTCTGCATTCGGCTTTTGTCGCAGCCGCCGTCCGCAACGTCAACCGCCCGGCCTTCGGCCATAAACCGTATCGCGGGCGGAGAAGCCTTGTCACGGGATCCGGTCCGGCCGTCTTCGTGCGCTGTACG
>NZ_JBSWVO010000001.1:4235000-4291501 GCF_056159645.1 Mycoplana sp. ABR4_002 | reverse complement strand
GCGGTGGCGAGCTTGGTGCCGGTCGCGGTCCACAGGTCGACGACGTTCTGGCCGGTGTCACTGCCACTGCGGTAGAACTTGATCGCGGTGATTTCGCCGGCCACGTTCGACTGGAACTTGACGCCGACCTCGAGCTGGGAGCCGTCGTTGTAGCTCGTCGGCGTCGGCGTGCTGGCGGGATTGAACAGGCTGTAGGTGGTCGGCGTCGACGTCACGGCGATGCTGAAGGTCTCGGTGGCGGCAAGGCCGCCGAGATCGGTCGCCGTCACCCGCACGCTGTGCGTGGCCGCCGCCGTCGGCGTGCCGCTGAAGGTGCGCGTGCTGGCGTTGAAGCTCAGCCAGCCGGGCAGCGGCGAGCCGTCGGCCAGCGTCGCGCTGTAGGTCAGCGTGTCGCCGCTGTCGACGTCGGTGAAGGTGTTGGCCGGCAGCACCAGCGAGAAGGCCGAGCCGACGCTGGCGTTCTGGTTGGCGGTCTGGGTCGTCAGAACCGGCGCGTCGTTGGCGCCGTGGATGGTGACGGTCAGCGTCGCCGAGGCGGTGGCGCCGGCGGTGTCGCGCATGGTGTAGCTGAAGCTGTCGGTCAGCGTGTTGGTCGACAGCCGCAGCGCCTGAACGGCGGCACTGTTCTCGTTGATGGTGTAGGTGTAGGTGCCCGAGGCGTTCAGCACCAGGCTGCCATAGCTCCCGGCAAGGGCCGTGCCGAGCGTGCCGGCCGTCGCCCCGAAGCTGACCGCGGTGACGGTCTTGGTGTCGCCGGCATCCGGATCGGTGTCGTTGGTGAGCACGTTGCCGCTGGCGACAGACCCGCCAGAGCCGTTCGCCACCCCGCCCCTCTCGGTGGCGTCGCCGCTATCGGCCACCGCCGTCGGCGGCGTGTTGCCCGGCGTCGACGTCACGGCGATGCTGAAGGTCTCGGTGGCGGCAAGGCCGCCGAGATCGGTCGCCGTCACCCGCACGCTGTGCGTGGCCGCCGCCGTCGGCGTGCCGCTGAAGGTGCGCGTGCTGGCGTTGAAGCTCAGCCAGCCGGGCAGCGGCGAGCCGTCGGCCAGCGTCGCGCTGTAGGTCAGCGTGTCGCCGCTGTCGACGTCGGTGAAGGTGTTGGCCGGCAGCACCAGCGAGAAGGCCGAGCCGACGCTGGCGTTCTGGTTGGCGGTCTGGGTCGTCAGAACCGGCGCGTCGTTGGCGCCGTGGATGGTGACGGTCAGCGTCGCCGAGGCGGTGGCGCCGGCGGTGTCGCGCATGGTGTAGCTGAAGCTGTCGGTCAGCGTGTTGGTCGACAGCCGCAGCGCCTGAACGGCGGCACTGTTCTCGTTGATGGTGTAGGTGTAGGTGCCCGAGGCGTTCAGCACCAGGCTGCCATAGCTCCCGGCAAGGGCCGTGCCGAGCGTGCCGGCCGTCGCCCCGAAGCTGACCGCGGTGACGGTCTTGGTGTCGCCGGCATCCGGATCGGTGTCGTTGGTGAGCACGTTGCCGCTGGCGACAGACCCGCCAGAGCCGTTCGCCACCCCGCCCCTCTCGGTGGCGTCGCCGCTGTCGGCCACCGCCGTCGGCGGCGTATTGCCCGACGACCCCGGACTGAAGATCACGTCAACCCAGTAGTTGGCCGCCTGGTAGGTGGCATTCGGGAAAATGCCCGTGCTGGCGTTGCCGCCATAGGCATAGACACCGTTGCCGCCGGAACTGCCGCTCGACAGCGCGGTCAGCGGGCCGTTGGTGACGGCGCCGGTGAAGAAGTTGTTGCTTGCCGTATAGCCACCGGTCGAATGGTACGAGGCGACGTAGGTGGTGTTGGCCGCGATCGCGACGGGTGCGGCAAAGGACACCGTCTGCCAGCCGCTGGCCGAGGTGTTGGTGAAGGTGGCGGTGGCGAGCTTGGTGCCGGTCGCGGTCCACAGGTCGACGACGTTCTGGCCGGTGTCACTGCCACTGCGGTAGAACTTGATCGCGGTGATTTCGCCGGCCACGTTCGACTGGAACTTGACGCCGACCTCGAGCTGGGAGCCGTCGTTGTAGCTCGTCGGCGTCGGCGTGCTGGCGGGATTGAACAGGCTGTAGGTGGTCGGCGTCGACGTCACGGCGATGCTGAAGGTCTCGGTGGCGGCAAGGCCGCCGAGATCGGTCGCCGTCACCCGCACGCTGTGCGTGGCCGCCGCCGTCGGCGTGCCGCTGAAGGTGCGCGTGCTGGCGTTGAAGCTCAGCCAGCCGGGCAGCGGCGAGCCGTCGGCCAGCGTCGCGCTGTAGGTCAGCGTGTCGCCGCTGTCGACGTCGGTGAAGGTGTTGGCCGGCAGCACCAGCGAGAAGGCCGAGCCGACGCTGGCGTTCTGGTTGGCGGTCTGGGTCGTCAGAACCGGCGCGTCGTTGGCGCCGTGGATGGTGACGGTCAGCGTCGCCGAGGCGGTGGCGCCGGCGGTGTCGCGCATGGTGTAGCTGAAGCTGTCGGTCAGCGTGTTGGTCGACAGCCGCAGCGCCTGAACGGCGGCACTGTTCTCGTTGATGGTGTAGGTGTAGGTGCCGGAGGCGTTCAGCACCAGGCTGCCATAGCTCCCGGCAAGGGCCGTGCC
This sequence comes from Mycoplana sp. ABR4_002, assembly GCF_056159645.1. Classification (NCBI taxonomy): domain Bacteria; kingdom Pseudomonadati; phylum Pseudomonadota; class Alphaproteobacteria; order Hyphomicrobiales; family Rhizobiaceae; genus Mycoplana; species Mycoplana sp. ABR4_002. Next base: position 4,288,940 of record NZ_JBSWVO010000001.1, on the reverse strand, counting down.
GAGCGTGCCGGCCGCCGCCCCGAAGCTGACCGCGGTGACGGTCTTGGTGTCGCCGGCATCCGGATCGGTGTCGTTGGTGAGCACGTTGCCGCTGGCGACAGACCCGCCGGAACCGTTCGCCACCCCGCCCTTCTCGGTGGCGTCGCCGCTATCGGCCACCGCCGTCGGCGGCGTGTTGCCCGGCGTCGACGTCACGGCGATGCTGAAGGTCTCGGTGGCGGTAAGGCCGCCGAGATCGGTCGCCGTCACCCGCACGCTGTGCGTGGCCGCCGCCGTCGGCGTGCCGCTGAAGGTGCGCGTGCTGGCGTTGAAGCTCAGCCAGCCGGGCAGCGGCGAGCCGTCGGCCAGCGTCGCGCTGTAGGTCAGCGTGTCGCCGCTGTCGACGTCGGTGAAGGTGTTGGCCGGCAGCACCAGCGAGAAGGCCGAGCCGACGCTGGCGTTCTGGTTGGCGGTCTGGGTCGTCAGAACCGGCGCGTCGTTGGCGCCGTGGATGGTGACGGTCAGCGTCGCCGAGGCGGTGGCGCCGGCGGTGTCGCGCATGGTGTAGCTGAAGCTGTCGGTCAGCGTGTTGGTCGACAGCCGCAGCGCCTGAACGGCGGCACTGTTCTCGTTGATGGTGTAGGTGTAGGTGCCCGAGGCGTTCAGCACTAGGCTGCCATAGCTCCCGGCAAGGGCCGTGCCGAGCGTGCCGGCCGTCGCCCCGAAGCTGACCGCGGTGACGGTCTTGGTGTCGCCGGCATCCGGATCGGTGTCGTTGGTGAGCACGTTGCCGCTGGCGACAGACCCGCCAGAGCCGTTCGCCACCCCGCCCCTCTCGGTGGCGTCGCCGCTGTCGGCCACCGCCGTCGGCGGCGTGTTGCCCGACGACCCCGGATTGAAGATCACGTCAACCCAGTAGTTGGTCGCCTGGTAGGTGCTGGTCGGGAACTGGCTGGTCCCGCCATAGGCATAGACGCCGTTGCCGCTGGCGGTCGCGGTCAGGGGACCGCTGGTGACATTCGTGGTGAAGTAATTGGCGGTGGTCGAGTAGCGGCCGCCGCTGGTGTGATAGGAGGCCGTGTAGGTCGCGCCAGGCGTCAGCGCCACGGGGCTGGAGAAGTAGGCCGTCTGCCAGCCGCTGGCCGTCTCGTTGGTGAACGTGACCGTCGCCAGCCGGGTGCCGGTGCTCGACCACAGCGAGCCGGTATGGGTGCCCGTGTTCTGGTTGCCCTTGTAGAAGCGGATGCCGCTGACGGTGCCCGCCACCGAGCTCTGGAACCGGACGCCGAGCTCGACGGCGGCGGTGTCGTTGGTGTTGGCCACCGCCGGCGTCGCGGCGCCCGGAAACAGCGAAACATAGCTCGTGCCTCCGACTGTGACCGTGCGCCCTGCGGACGGCGATTCGAGATTGATGCTGTCGTCGACGGCGCGCGAGCGGATCGTATAGGTGCCCGCAACCTGCGGCGACCAGGTATAGGTCCAGTTTTCGTCGCCGATCGCCGGATGCCAGCTCGCGCCGTTGTCGGTCGAGACCTCGACGCCGGCGATCACCCCACCGCCGGCATCGACGGCGGTTCCGGTGATCGTTACGGTCTGCCCGGTGGAAACCGTCCCGGGCACCGTGATGGTGGAGGTCGGCGCGGTCTGGTCGGTCGAGGCGGTGGCGGCGACAAGTCCCGCCTGCAGCGTGCCCGGCTGGATGCCCATATCGGCAAGCAGATTGACCATGGCCTGCTGCACGCGCGGATCGGTCGGGGTGGCCTGAAGGTCGTGATTGTCGCTCAGGCCCCAGGCCCAGTAGACCGTGCCGGCGCCGAACACGAGCGCCCCGCTCGGCGCACGGTAGAGCGTCAGGTTGTGGGTCGACACGCCGTTGCCGGTGGTGTTGCCGTAGTCGAGCAGATAGGTGCTGACGGGGATCGTCGTCGACGACAGCCGCACCAGGCCGGCGGGATCGAAGCCGTTGTCGACCGCCTCGTCCCATTCATAGCCGAGATAGTTTCTGGTCAGCGTCGCCGTCTGCCCGGGCTGGAGGTTGGCGACGCTGGTGTTGCGCCAGAAACGGAGGTTGGCATCGTCGTAGGGAACCGTAATCGACTGCAGGTTGTTGCCAACGTCGTCGACCATGAACAACTGCCCGGTCAGCGAGTTTTCCGGATTTCCGCCGCCGATCGCCGGCGGGCTCAGGCGCGGGTCACGGAAGGTCCCGGTCCACTCGTTCGACGGATCGATGCTGCTGCTGGGCGACCAGGTTTCCTTGTAGGAGATCAGCGTTCGGTAGGGCGTCGCGTCGCTGCTGTAGCTGTTGCCCCAGCGGGTACGCCAGTAGACCTCGTTGCCGCTCCAGAACTGCAGGTTGACGCCGGCGTCGCGCGCGGCCTCGACATTGGCGCGCTGCTGGCCCGACCAGTACTCGTCATGCCCCACGTCCAGGTACATCTTGTGGTTCAGCAACAGATGACCATAACGGTCGACATCGACGCCCGACAGGTAGGAGACGTCGTAGCCGTTCTGTTCGAGCCAATAGATCCCGGCATACTCGGCGCCGAAGAGGTAGTCCTGGGGCCCGGCAAAGGTCCCGACATTGCCGCGCGTCGCGATCGGCCGGTTGTAGCTGACGGCATAGGCGCGCCCGGCGCCCTGCCCCGTCGCCGGGCCGTTGCCGCCGTAGAAGTTCGCCCCGCCCCAGCCGTTATAGGCCTGCCATGTCTGGTCGGCGGTCTGGAAGACAATGTCGCTTGTGCTGTCGTCATCGCGGACGATAAACGGAATGTGGTTTTCCCCGGCCGTCCCGTCCTGGCGCACGAGCTTGGCGATGTAGACGCCGGAGACGGCATCCTCCGGCACGTCCCAGGACGCCGAGACGGCCCAGTTGCCGGCGTCGACCGTGCCGGTCGCCGCGTTGCGCAGGGGCGCGGGCTGCGTCTGTAGGCCGGTGCGCTGCAGCGTGGCCACCTTTCGTGCCCCCATGCCGCCGTAGTAGCCGAGCCGGTAGATATCGATGCGGTAGTTCGTGGAGTTGGTGTTGATCTTGAAGCTGATTGTGTTGCCGTTGTCGACGCTGATGTCGGTAGCAAAGCCTTCGATGTTAGACGATCCGGCGCCGACGATTCCCCACTCGCTCTCCGGATTGCCCTGCTTCTGGTTCTCCAGAACGATCGGATTGATGGCCGTGGCGGCGGCCGCCAGTTCCTGCGACAGCGCCCGCTGCAGCGGGGCCGTCTGCGTGGTGACCGAACCCGAGAGGATGCCGATCCCCTTGGAGGTCGAACCGGTTCCGGTCTCGCCGCCGCCGGGCAACGTCCCGGTCCATACCTCCGATTGACGCCAACTCGCCGTGCCCGTCCAGTCCTCGAGGGGCGATACGTCCCGATCCAGCAGCGGATCGCTGACCGAGGCACCGATGGTCGCTCCGGTCACGACATGGTCCGGTCCCTCGACCGGTCGCGTCCCCGGCAGTTGCCCGTCCGCCCCGATGAGGCCGACGCCTGGCGCCAAATCCAGGATCCGGGTCGGATTGTTGAAGTAACCGCAGCCGCAAACCCCGAACGGCAACCCCAATGCCAGGAAGGAATGGGGCCCGCCCTGGTCCATCGCCGTCTTTGCCGACGGCGTGGCGGCATGGATGACCTTCACGCGCGAGCCGGCCGTCTCCGATGTCGGGAGCGCCTCCAGCGCTTCCGGCCCGCCCGAGGACTTTCCGTCCTCCGGCGCAGCCGGGGCGATATGCGGCGAGTGCCACCTTGGACGATCGGCACCAACCGGCCCAATGTCGCCCGCCAAGGCCGACAGATGCTGTGCCCTCGTCCGAAGCAGTTCCGCAGCCTGCTCCGTCGCGGCGTGCGCGGTGGCGACCAGTTGTGCCAGTGGTGCCCTGACCTGGCCGATGGACTCGATCTGCCGGCGCGCCTCCGCGGTCAGATCCCCGATCTCGGCGTGGTAATGCTGATGGCCGCGGGCCCGATCGACAAAGGGGCCATGCCCAAGCCGGTGGGTGAAATGCCGCGCCGGCGCCGGATGCGGGCTCCCGTCGCGGTCCTGAATGCCGGCGCGTGACCAAGCCTTGCCACCCACGGCCAGCCAGTTGAGTACTGACGAGTCGACCAGAATTGCGCGGAAATCCCACCAACGATCATCGCCATGCATGAGATGACCCTCTGCGAAACTAAAGTGGAGCACGCAGGGCAAACGTCCGATGAGGACCATCCGTACGGATGGTCTCGTGACGGCCTGAGACAGAATAGCGGAAATGGCCGCCAATATAATCTAGCTATTTCGATTGAGACCGAAAGATTGATAGCCGGGCGGTGCCGATCGAAGCCCATCTGCGCTACGGGCAGGATCCGTGCGGAAGCCACTTCTTCTGCAACCGAAACAACAAAATCGGCACGGCCGGACATTTGCCAGCGGACAACGAACCGGGCATTCCCCATATGGGGAATGCTTCCAGCGCCGCTTCGTTGCAAGAAGCCGGCATGGAAGCCATGACCATCGAAATTCCGGTACCGACCGCACCGCCAAAGATCTCTGCGATCGGATCGCCGGGGGCTGTTGCCATCCGGCCATGGACTCCGCAGATGACCTCCCATCGAACTCGCTCACCTTACGTTAATCACTGGGGACAATATGATGAAACTAGCTGCCATCGCAGCGGCAATGCTGCTGTCATCCACCGCGGCATTTGCGGCCGACCTTTCCGCGCCGGAGCAGGCCATCCCGACGGCCTTTGACTGGTCGGGCTTCTATATCGGTGGCCAGCTCGGATATGGTTCCGGCGATATTTCCACCGACCTTGACGACCTGGTCGGCCTTCCGATCGACGTCGGGGTGGACGTGGATGGCTTCGTCGGCGGCGCCTATGCCGGATGGAATTTCCAGCATGACCAGTTCGTCTACGGCGTTGAGACGGACTTCAACTTCTCGGACGTCAACGAAGACTTCGACGTCGAGGCGCTCGGGGCCCCCGCCGGGTCCAGCGCGAGCATCGAATACGACTGGTTCGGCTCGACCCGCGCCCGCTTCGGCATCGCCGCCGACAGGTTCCTCGCCTTTGCAACGGCCGGTGTTTCCTATGCGAAGGCAAAAGCCGAGGCCGAGGATCCGGCGGTCGGCAGCTTCAGCGAGAGCGAAACCTATGTCGGCTGGACCGCCGGTGCCGGCCTCGAATACGCCTTCACCAACAACCTGGTCGGTCGTGCGGAATACCGCTACTACGATTTCGGCTCGAAGGACTGGGGAACCGAAGACGCCTTCGGCACTGCGATCGATTTCGATGCCACGCTGCACACGGGCACCATCGGCATCGCCTACAAGTTCTGATCCTCCCACCGCCAAGGGAGCTCCGCTTCGGCGGGGCTCCCGCGACAGCCAATGTCCACGGTCGACCTGCGCGATCGTGCAGAATTTCCGCCCCTGCGAGCCGGCCTGTTGACCCCATCCGACGGTCAAGGTCGCGCAAGGCCTTTCGCGTCGCAATGGCCTGCCCCGCCGAAGACTGCCAGTCCGGCACGCCAGCCCTACCCCTGATCAGCGAGCAGGCCGGCGACCGCGCGGCGCCACCGCAGCTGGCAACAGGCGCTTGACCCTCAGATCCCGGTCAGGAAGCAGAACCGCTCAAGACGGGAGACCAGGGCCTTCTGGCTCGAAACACCGCATTTCGCCATCGCCGCCTTGAGCTGCTTGCGCGCCGTGTCGACGGCGATGCCACTGTCGCGGGCGTGCTCTTCCAAAGAGCGCCCGGTGGCGACGGCGGCAACCGCGGCGCATTCGGCGCCGGTGATGCCGAACAATACGCCAAAGCGCCGCACCTCCTGCGCACCGATGATCAGGTCTTGCGAGAGCGGCGCGATCATCATCACCACAGTCGGGTTGCCGTGAACCGCCACCGCCGACAGAACCGGGTCTGCCGTCGTCAGACGAACCCCGTATTGGTCAAGGGTCAGCGGGTCGACGGCAAGAAACTCGGCCGACCGCCCCTCCTCGCGCGACATCAGCCGATGGTGGGCCTCCTGCCAGGCGGTCTCGGACGCCCGGTCAACAAAGGACAGCTGTCCATGGCGCAGGCGGAGGAGGCCGCTGCGGACTTGCTCCTCGACAGTGCTGTTGGCGAACAGCAGCCTCCGCCCCTCACCCAGGATCACGACGCCCTTGCCGGAACGGGCCCAAAGCTCGCCAAGCGCCGTACGGTGCATCTGAACTTCCATATTGGCGGTATGGAAGCGCACTGCGTGACGCAACTGCGGCAGCAGCCTGCCGAGCCTGCCGAGCTGTTCCGGATCGAACGGCCTGGAGTCGTCTCGGGGCGCGACACCGAACCCGGCGAAGATCGAATCGGCAGACAGCAACGCAATCGCCTGGTTGCGCATGCCGCTGACGGCAAGAAGTTCGTTGTAGATGGCGCCCGATCGCTTCTCCTCTTCGGTGAGCACATGGTGCTCCAGAAGCAGGGTGTTCACCGGCGTCTTCAAGATGCGCGGGATCCGCGGATCGACGGTGATGTAATCATTGGCGTAGCGGGCGTAGGCGCCTTCATCGACACGCTCGAAATGCATGTCGACCGGTGATGCCCCGGGCTTCTCGATCAGGACCAGATTGACGGCAGCGCCATTGATGTGGTCCGAGAGGCGTCCCAGGCACTCGGCCCACTGCCCGGGATCAAGTGCGGCCTCGAAGAACCCGTCGATGATGGCTTGCTCGTCAGACACGCTTTGCTTCATGAATGAACTATAAATTAGCGAATTAACGCAACGTAAGGCAGGGCGCGGTCTCCGTCCAGCCCAAGACCGTTCGGCTTTCGCAAGAAAGGTCATTGACGCGCCAGTCGTGGTTGAGCATGCCGGCTTGGCCGCAGGTCACGGCCATCTTCATCGTGATGCGCGCGACCATCGTCGTGTCTGACCGGGCGGCGGCAGAGGAAGTCTGCCGCCTGTGGCCGGGCCGGGCTCAGCCGGGACAAGCGCGTGAAGGCGGGCGGCAAGGCCGCCCGCCAACTGGCTCACGCCGACCGATACTCCTTCGACTTGAAGGTGAGATGCGCGACGTTGCGCGGCGCATCCGCGATCTTGCGGATATCGCCCCAGGTCTGCTTGTAGTTCGGCAGGATCAGTTCGTTGGTCCCGGCGTTGACCACATTACCCTGCACGCCGGTCGGATAACCGAACAGCATGAAGGTTTCGCCGCGCCGCGCCGTCGGCGTCGGGTAGACCATGGCCTGGGTGGCGCCGGAGTCGTTGTAGACCTCCACCAGATCGCCCTCCTTGATGCCCGCTTCGGCCATGTCCTCCGGGTTCATCTCGATGAAGGGATAGGGCCAACGATCCATGACGAAATCGTTCTCCTGATCGAGATAGGCGGACTGCCAGACGGTGTTCGCCCGCCCATTGTTGATCAGGAACTTGAACTTCTCCTTCTGTTCCTGCTTGCCGGGGGCCTCGAGGCCGCGCCACTGCGACGCCATGAACTTCGCCTTGCCGTCATCGGTGCCGAACCTGCCGTCTTCGTAGAGGCGCTTGGTGCCGATCAGCTTGCCGTTCTCGTAGCCGACGGGCGGCTCCTGCACGCCGTTGTTGCCCGCTTCGCGCAGCCGCTCATAGGTGACAAACTCGCCGCCCTTGGCCACCTTGTGGAAGCCGTCCAGGAAGGCATCCTCCTCGGTCTGCCAGTCGAAACCCTTGAACTGGTCCGCCAGGGCGGCGTCGCCCATCTCTCGCAGCACGCGCTCCATGTTGTTGGCGATGCGCGCGGCAATCAGGCAGTCCGGCATCGCCTGGCCGGGCGGGTCCATGTACCGTTCGGTCAGCCGCATCCGGCGCTCGCCGTTCATCGACGTCAGGTTCATCTCGCCTGAAGTCGCGGCCGGCAGGACGACGTGGCAGGCCTGGCCGATCTTCGTCGGGATGATGTCGACGTTGACGGCAAAGAGGCCGCCGGCATTGATGGCGTCGACAATCGCCTTGACCATGGCCTCGCGGTCACCGTAGGGCACCGCGCTCATCGCGTCCTTCACCATGTCGGTGCGCTTCTTGTAGACCTGCTTGAACTGGCTTGCGTTCAGCGTGGTCTTGTAGTGGTCGCAGCCCCAGATGTGATGCACACCGCCTCCGCCGTTGATCAGCAACTGGTCGACATAGGGCGCCGGCCGGCCGATGAAGGCGTCGGAGGGCCGGGCATAGCCCTCCTGGTGGCCGCCGAGCCGGACACAGCCACCACCGGGACGGCCGATGTTGCCGGTGGCGAGCGCGATGTTCACCAGCGCGGCGTTGGTGCGATAGTTGTCGTTGCCCCAGATCAGCCCCTTTTCGTAGGGCAGCATGGTGCGCCGGCGTTTGCCATCGGCCTTCGGCTCGGCGATCCATTGCGCCGCCTTCTCGATGTCCGCGGCCGACACGCCGCAGATCTCCGCGGCCTGGTCCAGCGTTGTCCTGTTGGCCGCGACGGCGTCCTCGAAGCCCGTCGTACTGGCATCGACAAAGGCCTGGTCGACCCAGCCCTTGTCGACGATATAGGTGAAGAGCGCGTTGAAGAGCGCAAGATCGGTGCCGGAATTGATCGCGAGATGCAGGACGTTGTCCTTGCCGGCCTCCGCCTCCGCCGCATTGACGGTGACGGTGCGGCGCGGATCGACGAAGACGATGCGTGCCGGCGGATGCTCCTCGCCCGGCAACTGCTCTTCTTTCTTGGCCGCCGAGGTCCCTCGGAGGTTCGGCACCCAGTGGTTGAGGAAGTAATTTGTCTGGGTTTCGAGCGGATTGGCGCCGACGCAGAAGATTGTATCGGCAAGTTCGGCATCCTCGTAGCAGTTGTTGAGTTCGCCCACCCCCATGTCACGGGTGGCGTGGACCTCGGAGTTATACGCCGGGCGGTTGTGGATGCGGATGTTCTTGATCTTCATCGCCTCGAAGTAGAGCTTGCCCGTACCCCAGGTGTTCTCGTAACCGCCGCCGGCGCCGCCGTGGTCATAGGCCGAGACGAACAGCGCATCCTCGCCCTTTTCCTTGACAATCGCCGCCGTGACGCGCGCGACGAGATCGAGCGCATCGTCCCAGCTCGTTGGCTGCATCTGGCCGTAGCGCCAGACGAGAGGGTCCGTGAGCCGCTGCTGCTGCGTGTTGCGCGCCTCCGAGAAGCTCATTTCCGCCATGCGCGCGCCGCGCACCGAGCCGAGGCCGGAATTGACGGCACATTCGTGGTCCGGCTTGATGACGATGTGCACGTCCTGGCCGTCCTGCTTCACCATGTTGTACATGGAGGGCGAATACCATGCGTCGGTTTGCGCAGGCTGCTGTCTCGAGAGGTCGACGCCGAAGACGTTGCCGTCCGGGGCAGAGCCGCCCTGTTTGTTAGCCGGCCAAGTATAGGCGTGGTAGCCACAGCCGACGATGCAGTAGTGGCAGGTGACGTTGTGTTTCGTGGCGTCCGCGGGAATGATCGGCAGACGGTCGATGCGACGCTTGTAAGCCATGATATCGTCCCCTCAGAGCACGTTGGACAGGCGGCCATAGATCAGTTCATCGACGCCCTCGGCGAAGATGTCCCCGTTCTCGGCGACGCGCAGCACATATTGCGGAAGGTTCTCGGTCGACTGCCCCCAGACCTGCTGGCCGCCGCGCTCGGGATCGAACACCGAGTAGTGCCCTGGACAGTTGAAGGTCCTCTCGTCCGCCGAGTAGCTGAGCGGAAAGCCTTGATGCGGACAGACGGTCGAGAAGCCAACGATATCGCCGTCGGGTCCGACCCCGCCCTCGACGCGGGTCCCCAGCTTCAGCAGCACACCGGTCGCCTCGTCGTCCGGATAGGCGACGTCGAGCGGCTCGTTTACCTTCAGGTCGGCGACGTTGGCGAGGCGGTTCGACGGATACAGGACACCGGCAGACGGCAGGGCCGCCTTGGCCTGCGGTGCCGAGCCGGTCGCCGCGACGGTGACGCTGGCGGCGGCCAACGCTCCTCCGCGCAGGAATTGACGACGGCCGACGTCGATGATGGTGCGACAGCTCTTCATTGCAACCCTCCCAGATCTTAAAAGTGCCTGAGAAGGCGGGCGCAAGTGTCATGCCAACCGGTCAACCAACTGAACAAGCGTCACTTTTTTCGGGAGATCAGCAAGAGTCGAACCTGGACGTTCGGGAAGGCGAACATCATCGCACCCGCCGTGTTCGGCTTTCCGAACGTGAGCCGCCCCCGACACCGTAGCGCGTCATTTTTTCCCAGAGCGTCGTTCGCGATATCCCGAGGCTCTTGGCCGCCAGTGCGATCTGCCCGCCGGTGGCCGACAACGCCCTCAGAATCTGGCGCTTCTCCGCGGCGTCGCGCGCATCCGAAAGGGTCTCCGTTTCATCTATCGCCGTCTCGCCCGGAACCTCCGGGAAGATGTCGGCCGGCATCAGCAGCGGGCTGTCCGAAAGGGCCACGGCCCGTTCCAGCCGGTTTCGCAGCTCGCGGGCATTGCCCGGCCAGGCGTGCCCCAGCATCGCCTGCTCGGCGAGTGCGCTGATTCCGCGGACCGGCGTCTCCCTGGCATCGACGATGCCCTCGACGAACATCTGCGCCAGCCACAGGATATCCTGCGGCCGCTCCCTTAGCGGCAACAGGACCAGCGGCAGCGCGGCAAGCCGATGATAAAGGTCCTGGCGGAAGCCGCCCCTGGACGTCGTGGCGATGTCCTGGTGAGTCGCGCAGACGACGCGAGCCTTGAACGGAATAGGGCTTTCGCTCCCGAGGCGGTAAAAGGTGCCGTCCTCCAGAAGACGCAGCAATTTCGCCTGCAGCGGGGTCGGCATGTCGCCGATCTCGTCGAGGAACAGAATTCCCTCGCCCGCCCGTTCGGCATAGCCGCGATGCCGTTGATGGGCGCCGGTGAAGGCCCCCTTTTCGTGACCGAACAGCTCGCTCTCCAGAAGCTCGGCCGGTATCGCCGCGCAGTTCACCGCCATGAACGGGGCAGCGCTGCGCCCGGAGACGCGGTGCAGGAAGCGGGCGCACACTTCCTTGCCCGTGCCGGTATCGCCCTGTATGAGAACGGGCAGGCGGTGATCTGCATATCGGCGCAGGATCGACTCGGCCTGCTGCATCGACGGCGACACGCCGAGCACCGGCTCGCCCGTGGCCGTGCCCGTCAGCCTCGCGCTCGACGAAATGCGGTCGAGAAGCCTGGTCATGTCGAACGGCTTTGTGATGAAATCGACGGCCCCGCTTCGCATCAGGCGCACGGCCTGGTCGATGTCGGCATAGCCGGACATGAACAGAAAGGGCGTCGATCGCATCTGCGCGCTCTTTTCGAAAACGGCTTCGCCACTCATGTCGGGCAGCCTGATGTCGCAGATGACGAGGTCGACCCCGTCGATGCCGCTCGCAAGCTCCCGCAGCGCCTCTTCGCCACGCGTCCACCACTTCACCTTGTGCCCTTCGAGCGAAAGGCTCCGAACCAGCGATTCGCCCATGATTGGGTCATCTTCGAGCAGGCCGATCCGCACTGCGTCATGCTGCATCGTTGATTTCCTCCCTCTTGCCTAGCGGCAGGTGAAGCTCGATCAGGGTGTCGCCGCCGCCTCCCGATTGCACGACGATCTTGCCCTGCGCCTCCTCGACCATCTGCCGCACCATCCACAGCCCAAGGCCGCGCCCGGCCGCGCCGGCCGGGCCGGGATCGGGAGAGGTCAGGATTTTCATCGCCGGGTCCGACAACCCCGGCCCGGTGTCGCTGACCGCCAGCACCAACGTGCCGCCCTTGCCGTCCAGCCGGGCCGACACGGCGATCTTCCCCCCCTCGCCGGCGGCGGCGCTGGCATTCAGCACAAGGTTCAGCATGGCTTGGCGGACGGCCGCCCCCGAAAGCGAGGCGAGCGACGGCGCCTCGGGACATCGCGACCAGTGGAGCTGCTGGCGCCGGCGCGAAATCTCGGGCCCGACCAGCAGGCAGACGTCGTCCAGGTCCTGCAGGCACAGGGGGCCGGACCGCTCCGGACGGTAGGTCGCGAGCGCCGCGCGCACGACATCGCGAATTCCGGTCAGGCCGCGCTCCAGCAGCGAGAGGGTGCTGTCACGAACCGCAGGGTCAGCACCGTGGCGCCGCAGCGTGTCGATGGAATTGAAAAGGCCACCCAGTGGATTGTTGATTTCGTGCGCCATGCCGGAGGCGAGCCGTCCGAGGCTCGCCATCTTCTCCTCCTCGGCAAGGCGCCGGGTCAGCGCGCCACGCTCACGCTCGGCCTCGACCAGCGCGTTGAAGCCGTGAAAGAGGTTGGCGAACTCCCCCTCGCGTCGGGGAAAATCGGCAATCGCGATCGTCTGCGGCGCGCCCCTGGCGCCCGAACGCATGTGGTCGGCCAGCGTCTTGACCGGCTGCACCATGCGCCTTGCGAGCAGATAGCCGATTGCGGCAAAGCTCAACGCCAGGCCCGCGTTCGTCGCCAGCAGCGTGTTCAGGACCTCGCGACGCTCGGCGGTGAGATGTGCTATCTCGAAGGAGGAGTGAATCGCGCCGATGCTCCGGCCCTGATAGACCAGTGGCCGGCGGGCGAAGCCGGTTTTCAAGGCCCAGTCGACCTCGACCCGGCCATTGCCAACATCCCTCTGTACGTATTCCGCCGGCAGGTTCGATAGCGGCGCGACCCGCCCGGGGTCGGTGGAAGCGAGTACGCGGCCGTCCCGACCCGTCACCACCGTCTCGATCGGGGCGACGGCGCCGTACATTGCGCGGGTCCGGTCCAGCACGTCATAGGCTTCCCAGATGTCATCCCTCAGCACGGCCGGAACGAGCGCCGTCGACAGTCCGTCGAGATAGGTGTCGACGACGCTGCGCAGCGCATGCTCCTGCGTCGCATAGAGCCGCGTGAGGACCCGCTCGGAGAGAACGACGCTGATGATGATCATCAGCGTTGCCACCAGTGCCGGCACGCGAATCGTCAGGGGAATGCTGCGCAGCCGGTGAAAAGCGCTCATCCGAGCCTCCGAACCAGCTTCATGTTCTCAGCAATGCTGTCAAAGATCGCATCCGGCGCATCGACGAAGCCGTCGAGCCGCAATCGCTTCAGCACACGGCTCCCCGTGGCGTGCAGGTGCATCTCAAGAAGCGCCTTGCGCAACAACGGCTGAACACCCGGATATTGCGGACGCGCGGGTGCGGCGATCGGCGGAAACCCGTGCCAATCGCTCTTCGTGATGACCTTTGTCTGCGACACGAGGTCCGGCTCGAGCTCGCCCATCACCTCCCAGACATAGCCGTCGACGCTGCCGGAGTTGGCCAGCCCCGAGGCGACGGCGCGGATGACGTTGCGGTGGCCATAGGTATAGAAGAACCGCCGGAAGAAGCTTTCTTCGCTCTCGCCGCGCGCCGCGAGTCCGGCCTTCGTCACCAGATAGCCGGAGTTGGAATCCGGGTCGGAGAACGCATGAATGTCGCCGCGGCAATCCAACAGGCTGCGGGCACCACGATCGGCGCCGACGATCAGATAGGCCTGGTAGAGGGGTTGGCCCCGCCAAAGCGGCACGCCAACGAGCGACAGCTCGTCGTGAAACTTCTTGTAGGGATAACCGCAGATCCATGCAGCGTCGAGACTGCCGGACACCAGCAGGGCGGTCACCTCCTGATAGGTCCGCTGCGTCACCAGCTCGACCGTGTGGCCTGTCGCCGTCGCCAAGTAGATCTGGAGCTCGTCGAGCACCTCGAGGTCGTTCAGCAGGAAGACCGGCGTCAAGCCGAAACGGATCGGCGGCCGATCTGCCCCCCGAGCTGCCACGGCCGGAGCTGCGGTGGACATGAGGCCGGCACCCAGCGCACCGACGAAGGCCCGCCGCGTCAGTGCGTCGATGTCCGTGCGAGCGTGTTCGTCGAGCTTGTCCGTTGTCATGAAACCCTCCCGGTCCGTCTCCCCACGGACCGCGCCCCTCCGACAACACTAGGCCGCACTTTAGGCCGAAGATTTTCAAAGTAAAATGGCAAGGACAAAGAGGCGCGTCTCGTAAGACCGGGCAACACCGCCTTCCTGCCCGTATCGGCCTTCGGGCGACGGGTGGCAGACGCGGCAGGCGGCCGATGGGACTGAGGGTGCGAAAACGATGCTGCTCTCATCGACCATCGAACCTGCCGACGCAGAGGTTAGCGCCAGGCTTCCCTGTGCCCGCAACTCGACCGGCCGCGGCCGGCTCAAAGAAGTCTCGATCACCAAGAGGCTGCCATGCGTCGCCATTCCGCCCCTCCCGGGACTGCCAGTCTAATGGCATCTGGCACGCCGCTGTTGCGCCACCGGCGGTCAGCCCAATGTGCCCGCAAATCGCTCTGGCCATTTCTCGCGTTGAAAGACGGTGCTGATGAAATCGATGAACACACGCGTCTTTGATGGAAGCAGGGTCCGGCTGGCATAGTAAATCGAGATCGGACCGGCATCCGCGTACCAAGCAGGTATCAGGCGGACAAGCTTGCCACTCTCCAGGTAGGGCAAGGCATCCGGCTTCGCGACCAAGGCCACGCCAAGTCCCAGGACCGCTGCCGAGCGCATCGCGGCCGGGTCGTTGACGACGATCCTTTCCTTCAACGCCGCTGGGTGCTCGTCACCTGCAACGTCTCGCATCTGCCATTGTCGAATTCGGCCTGTCCGCATCGAGCGCATGACGATCCCGTCCAGCTCTATCAGGCCGGACGGGTCATGCGGCGGAACGCGGTCCCGCATATAGGACGGCGAGGCAACCGCAATGATGTGGGCCGAGGCGAGTGTCTTCGCAATGATGCCCGGCGTCAGCTCGAAGCCGCCACCGATCGCCGCGTCGTACCCCTCGGCGATCAGGTCCACCTGCCGATTCTCGAAGTTCCATTCCGGTCTGACCAAGGGATAGCGGTGCATGAATTCGGGTAAGGTTGGAAGAATGTACTCAACGCCGAATGTGGGGCTCATGCTGAGTCTGAGCACGCCTGCCGGTTCGACCTGTTCATTGGACGTCTCGGCAATCGCGCCCTGAAGGTTCTCCAGATGGTCACGGATCGAAAGAAGAAAGCGCTCGCCCGCCTCCGTCAGTGTCAGGCTCCGCGTACTGCGCTGGAAGAGCCGGAGCTTCAGGTTGGCTTCGAGCGTGGCGACGTTTCTGCTGACCGCCGCGGGAGTCAAACCCAGTCTGCGTGCCGCCGAAGAAAAGCTGCCAAGTTCCGCGCTGCGGACGAAGGATTCCAGGTTAGCCAGCGTTTCCATGCGCTTCTTTCAATGAACGCTTGAAATTAATAACAGCCCATTACGGCTAATCATAGCAAAATAGGAAGGCGATATTCACTCCATCGAAACCGAGCAATGGAGTCATCGCAATGCCCAGCCATCTGAAGCTCACCGGGAAGACCGCTCTCATCACGGGAGGTTCCCGCTCCATCGGCGCCGCCATCGCAAAGCGCCTGGCGACAGACGGAGCCGCCGTCGCCATCACCTACAGCTCATCGCCGGGAAAGGCCGCCGCGGTCGTGAAGGAAATCGAAAGCGCAGGCGGTCGCGCCATCGCCATCCATGCCGATTCCGGGAACCCAGAAGCCGTGCGCGCTGCGGTGGCCAAGACCGAGGAGACCTTCGGCTCGCTCGACATCCTCGTCAACAATGCCGGGATCGCACTTGGTGGTCCGATCGAGGACATCAGCTTCGAAGACTACCAGCGCATGATCGCGGTCAACGTCACCGGTGTGTTCGTCGGCACGCAGGAAGCCGCACGCCGCATGAAATCGGGCGGGCGCATCATTCAAATCGGTTCTTCGATGATCCGCTATGCAGCCTTTCCAACCGCGTCTCTCTACACGCTGACCAAGGGGGCCGTTGCCGGCTTCAATCGCAGCTTGGTCCGCGATCTCGGCCCCAAGGGCATCACCGTGAATACCGTGCACCCCGGCCCGACCGACACCGACATGAACCCGGACGGGGGTCCCGTCTCGAAGATCGTCGGCCCCGGCATGGCGATCGGCCGCTACGGCAAGGACTACGAGGTTGCCAGTGTCGTGGCTTATCTCGCCAGCCCCGAGGCTGCGTTCGTAACCGGTGCTGACATCGTCGCCGATGGCGGCTTTACCGCCTAGGCATCAATCCAGACTGGAGACCCCCATGTCTATCGGCATCATTGGAGCCGGCGAGATCGGCTCCGCGTTCGCCCGCGCGCTTGCGCGAGCCGGGATCGCCGCAACGATCGCGAACAGCCGTCGTCCAGACACGCTTCGCGACCTTGCACGGGAACTGGCGCCACACCTCACCGCAGCCACCATCCAGGAAGCGGCCGGGGCCGATCTCGTGCTGGTTGCTGTACCGTGGTCGAAGCTGCCGCAGGCGCTCAGGAGCCTCCCCGATTGGGCGGGCCGAATCGTGATCGACGCCAACAATCCGATCGAGCGTCCACTCTTCAAGCCGGCGGAACTCAATGGCCGCCTGTCGACGGAAGTCTTCACCGGCCTGGTGCCGGGCGCACGTGTCGTCAAGGCGTTCAATCATCTCCCGCCGCATCTGCTCTCGGGTGATCCGCACGCTGAGGGTGGAAGCCGCGTCCTCTTCTACTCGGGGGACGACGCGAAGTCGAAGGCCGAAGTAGGCGCGCTGATCGCCAGGCTGGGCTTCGCCGGCATCGATCTCGGACCGGTCGCGGTCGGTGGAAAGCTCGTGCAGTTTCCGGGTGGTCCGCTTCCGGGGCTCGACCTCGTGAAGTTCTGACGCGCGGAGTTTTGCCGGGAAGAACCCCTGCTTCGGCCATCGGCGCATCCGCGCCGGCCTGGGGACCAAGGTCCGCCACCGGGACATTGTCCTGTTCCTGACCGGAAAAGGTACTCTTCTGCAGTGTATTTTGCGTTCCGTGGCGGTTATTGTTCCTCTCGATGCGGCCCTGTCGGAGTTCCGGTCGTGCGTTGCTATTCCTTCGGGCCATTCGTGCTGTTTCCGGAGCGCCAGTCGCTGATGCGGGCGGACAGGGTCGTTCGTATCGGCAGCCGCGCCCTGGAGATCCTCGCCGCTCTGGTCGAACGCCCCGGCGACGTGTTGAGCAAGACGGAACTGGTGTCGCGCGCCTGGCCCGACACCTTCGTCGAGGAAAGCAATCTGCGGGTGACCATTGCAGCGCTTCGCCGGGCCCTTGGCGACACTCTGGGCGATACGCGGTTCATAGCAACGGTGAGCGGACGGGGCTATCGGTTCGTCGCGCCCGTGCAAGCGACGTGGGAGGGCAAGGCCCCGGCCGCAGCGAGCGCGCACGGTGCCCGCCCGCACAATCTGCCGGCTTCGTCGACCCGCCTGCTGGGAAGGCGCACTTCAAGGGATGTGGTCCTGCGCGCCCTCGAGGTTTCGCCTCTTGTGACAATCGTCGGTCCCGGCGGCATCGGCAAAACCAGGTTGGCCCTTGCTGTCGCCGGCCAGCTCGCATCCGCCTACGACGACGGTGTCTGGTTCGTGGATCTCGCGACGGTGAACGATGCCGGCCTCGTCTCGACGTCAATAGCCGCCGCGATCGGTCTGAGGGTGCATTCGGCGGATGTCGCCACCGCGTTGGCCGCCTTTGCGGCCGACAGAGAGTTCATGCTCGTCCTCGACAACTGCGAGCATCTCATCGACGCGGTGGCCGCTTGCGCCGAAGCGCTGCTGGCTGCGGCGCCAAGGATGCGGATCCTCGCCACAAGCCGAGAACCGACCCGGGTTCCGGCGGAAAAGGTCTATCGCCTGCCGCCCCTCAGGACACCGCCGAGGACGGCCGGACTTTCCCCGGCTCGGGCGCTGGCCTTTCCGGCCGTCCAACTCTTCGTCGAGCGCGCCGCCGGTCGTTTGGGCGAGTTCGTGCTGACCGAAGAGAACGCCCCGGTCGTGGCGGAAATCTGTCGCAGACTGGACGGTCTGGCCCTTGCGATCGAGCTTGCCGCGCCTCGACTGGAATCCTTCAACGCATCCGAACTCCTTGTACTTCTCAGCGATCAATCTCAGGTGTTGTGCGGCAGCCGGTCCGGTGACAGCCGCCACCGGACCCTGGCCGCGACGCTGGACTGGAGCTACCGACTTCTCGCCGAGCCCGAGCGCGCACTGTTGCGCTGCCTGTCGGTGTTCGCCGGTGCCTTCACCCTGGAATCGGCCTGCGCCATTGCAGTTCAGAAAGGACAGGCCCGCGGCGAATGCATTCGCGCTGTCGCGGACCTCGTTGCCAAGTCGCTTGTCGCGACCGAAAGGGGCGTGCTCGGAACGCATTACAGGCTGCTCGATACCACCCGCAGATACGCCCTGCAAAAGCTCGCCGAAAGCGGAGAAGCCGAGCGTCTGCGCCAACGTCATGCCGAGCATCTGCTCGAACTGTCCGAGCGCGCCGAGACCGAATGGAAAACCCGCCCGACGGCCCAGTGGTTGGCGGAGTACGGCGGCAAGATCGACGACGTCCGCGGCGCCTTGGCCTGGGCGCTTTCCAGCGACCGCAGCAGAACCGTCGGCGTCGCGCTTACCGTTGCCGCGATCCCGTTCTGGGAGCATCTCTCGCTCGTGGAGGAATGCCGCGCCCGGGTCGAATGCGCCCTCGTCGACAGCCTTGCCCCGTTTCGCGACATGCGCGACGACATGAAGCTGAACTTTGCGCTTGGCACTGCCCTGCTCCACACGCGCGGCCCGCTCCCGGACGTCCAGGATGCCTGGCAGACGGCCCTGAACTGCGCCGAAACGCTCAACGACACCGACTACCAGCTTCGGTGCCTCTGGGGCTTGTGCGACTACTTCACCTGGACCGGCGAGCATCAGTCGGCGCTGGCGATGGCGGGCAGGATAGCGAAGCTGGCCACCGAGCGCGGCGATCTCGCCGCACGCACCAATGTCGGTCGGCAGACGGGCACCGCCCTGCGCTATCTGGGCGAACTGGCCGAGGCTCGGCACCACCTCGAATGCATGATCGTCCGCTACGACCCGCCCGTTGCGCGTTCGGACATTGCGCGGTTCCAGCTGGACCCGCGATCGGCCGCGCGGGGAACCCTTGCCAACGTCCTCTGGCTGCAGGGGCAGCCCGACACCGCGCTCGCTATGGCGCAACGGCAGCTGGAGGAGGCGCGGGCGGCGGAACACGCGCTGGCACTCTGCAACGCTCTGGTCCACACGACCTGCCCGCTCGCGCTGCTGACCGGCGACCTTGCAGCCGCAGAGCGCATGCTGGCCGCAATCGACGCTCATGTGGCTGCCCATGCCATGACGATCTGGAACGCCATGGTCCGTTGTCTGCGCGGGGACTGGCTCCTGCAGAACGGCGATGCATCGGGGCTGACCTTGTTGCGCGGCGCTCTCGACGAGCTTCTGGCGGCCGGCTTCCGCATGCGCTCTCCATTCTATGCCGGCGTCTATGCCGAGGGGCTGGGAGATCAGGGGGACGTCGGCGCGGGGCTGGCGGCGATCGAGGAGGCCGTCACGCTTTCGACCTCGACCGGCGAGATGTGGTGCATGCCGGAACTGCTGCGCATCAAGGCGGACCTGCTGTGCAAGGAAGAGGCGGGCCGGAGGACGGAGGCCATCGAGGGGCTTTTCTCCGAGGCCCTCGCCATGGCGCGCCGCCAGGGCGCTCTGTCATGGGAGTTGCGCGCTGCAACGGCATTGGCCGGGCATTGGCATCGGTCCGGCCAAGAGGCGCGGGCCGGCGAAATTCTGGCGCCGATTTACCGTCGCTTCGGCGAAGGCTTTGCCACCCGTGATCTGGTGAAGGCCCGCTCGTTGCTTGATGCCGTGGCAGGCCGGGGCGACCGATCGGCGCACCAGGCGCGTCGCTAGCGCGTCAGGGACCGGGTGCGGCCGTCGAGCATGAGCAGGATCGGGGCGATCGCTGCCACCCCGGCAAAGATCACGAAGGTCTCGGCATAGCGTGTTCCCCCGGCGGCCATGACATGGAGGGACGCCGGCCCGAGGCCGGCGCCGATCGTCAAGGCCATGTAGTTGATACCGTAGAGCTTGCCGAAGCTGCGCATTCCGAAGCGTTTCGACAGAAGGTAGCCGATCGCGTCGCCTTCCGCCCCCGTGGCGAGGCCGAAGAAGACGGCGCTGACATAGACCGGAACCTGGCCTTCGGTATTCGACAGGATCAGGTGGCCGACAACGGGCGACAGGAAGGCGAGGCTGGTCAAGGGAACCGCGGGAAACCTGTCGAGCAAGGCCCCGAAACCGAGGCGCATGACAATGAAGGTCAACCCTACGAGGCTCATGACAAAGGCGGCATTGGCCGGATCGGCCCCCCGGTCCGCCAGCACCACGGGGAGGGAAATGGATCCGGCCGCCGCTGCGAAGTAATTGAGCAGGAAGGCGCCCAGCAGCAGCCAGAAGCTTGTGGTCGCCGCCGCCTCGCGGACGGTCTGACCGGCAATCCCGACGCGGTCGCGCCCCTGCAGCATCGGCGGATCGCGGATAGCCAAGAGCGCGACTGGAAGCGTGACCGCCATCGCCGCCAGCCCGGCCGCCACGAAGGCGAAGCGCCAGCCCCACCCGGATATCAGGAATGCCAACGCCGGAGGAACGGTTGCAATCCCCACCCCCACGAAGGAGAGCATGGTGCCGAGGGCAAGGCCGCGCCGTGCGGAGAACCATCCGACGACCACATGCGTATACGGCACGCCGGTCTGGGCAGCCCCCAGCAGGCTCGCCACGACGACCGCCACGGCGAAGCTTGGCAAACTCCACGACAGGGCCCCGACGCCGATCAGGCCGATCGCCATGGACACGGACGATACGATCAGCACACGGCGCGGACCGAAACGATCCGTGAGCGCGCCCACGACAGGCGACATCAAGCCGTTTACGACCGCTATCGGCGCGACGACGGCGGCCACCAGGGTGCGATCCCATCGGGTGTCCTCGGCAATGGGCACAATGAAGACGCTGAAGCCGTAGATCAGCACGATGCCGATGCTGAAATACATCCCCGCACCCGAACCGAGCACGATTGCAATCCGTCTGGTCCGACCCACCGTCGCGTCCATGGCCAAGCAATGCCCTTGTTGGCGCCACGCACAGAGGCGGGCGGCGTGCCGGGGATCTCACTGCGCATCCCCGCCGCATCAAGTCGCGCGGGTTCACCATATTTCACCGATCTTAACGACGCTCACAACCGCGGACGCGGTAGAATCTCGCCAGTCACCACGCGATCGACAGGATGAAACGATGTCCCATCAGCAAAAGACAGGCATCCCGCCGGAAGACCCGGATCGCCGCACCGTTCTGCGCGCCGCCGGCGGCGTTGCGGTCGGCGGACTTGCCGCCGCTCTTGCAGGCAGGGCGCCGGCCTCGGCCCAGGAAACGCCGACGGCGGCGCGCAATCAAAATTCGCTGGCTGCGCGGCTCCAAGGGGTACAGCATTTCGGCCTCACCGTACAGAACATGGAGCGCGCGTATGAATTCTACACGGACGTTCTCGGCGGGACCGAGGTATTCCGACACGGCGACTTCCAGGGCGATTCCGTTCAGAACACGCTGCTTGCCGACCAGGAAATCCTGGCCATCCAGCTCGGCGTCAACCCGCGGACAATCGGCGTGCCCGACCTGCGGGGCGGCGCCCAGCGCCTCGACGTTCGGTTCATCCAGTTCGACAATGTCGTGATCGAACTCCTGCAATACCGCGACGCCGACCAGCCGATGGGCGGCCCCAACGCCTTCGCGGAGCCGCTCGAGCACATGAGCCCCGCATTCCCGCGCATGATGCACATCTGCTTCCACGTGCGCGACGATGTCGATTTCAACCAGTTCATCGCCGATCTCGAAGCGGAGTCCCTGCGACGCGGCATGACGCAGGTGCGGGCAAATCGCATCATCCGCGTTTCCACCGAGGAGGAGCGCAGGGCGGCGCCCCTGAGCGCGAACACCAACAAGGTGACGGTTTCGCCATCGGACGGGTGGGAACTGATCTACTGCAAGGGGCCGGAGGGCGAACAGCTCGAATTCGTCAAGGCGCTAGGCCCCGTCAAGAAGCGCTTTGCCGATGCTCGGGAGGCCCACTTGCGCCTTGCCGGCGCCGGATAGCCGAGAGCCGGTCAACGGCGAGCGGACGCCGGCGGACGGTCCGGGCGCCCCCTTTTTGCGGACAAGGAGAACCGACATGATCACCAAGCTGCGGCTGCAAACGTCAGCCATCCTGCTCGCGGGGTTGATCTTTCCTGCTGGCGCGACGGAAGCGCAGGACGGCCCGGGCCACGGCTACGCGAACGTCCCCGGCGGCGCCTACTCCATCGTTGCCGAGGTGCGAGCCAAACCGGGCAGGGAGGCCGAGCTCCGTGCGATCACGCTTCCCCTCGTCGATCTGGTTCGCGGCGATCCCGCGAACCTCGTCTACTTTCTACAGGAGAACCGAGCGGTTCCCGGTCACTTTGTCTTCTACGAGATCTTCGCCAATGAGGCGGACTTCGAAGCGCACAACGCCATGCCCTATGTGCAGGAGTGGTTTGCCAAGTTGCCGGATCTCGCCGATGGCGGCGTGAAGGTGACGCGAATGGAAATTCTCGTACCACCCGGAAACTAGTTGCACCTTGGAACGTGAACGACGACAGCGCTGCGCTTGCGGGGCGCTCCGCTGGGCGCGCTAGACCAACGTCGGAAAAGGATCTCTGCGATGAGACTGAAGGGAAAGACTGCATTGGTCACGGGTGCGGCCGGCGGAATCGGCCATGCCGTCGCGAACCTGTTCGACAAGGAGGGCGCCGCCGTCGTCGCCGCCGACATCAGGCAGCCCGACAGGCCCTATCCCGGGGCCATCGAGGCCATGCCGCTCGATGTCACCAACGAGGAGCAATGGGCAGCGGTCGTCGCAGCCATCGTCGGCAAGCACGGCCGTCTTGACGTGCTGGTCAACAATGCCGGCATCATTGCCTACGAACCGCTGGACAAGCTGGAGATGAAGAACTGGCTGAAGATGATCGCGGTCGACCAGACCGGCGTCTTCCTCGGGATGCGGGAGGCGGTGCGCGTCATGCGGAAGCAGCAGGCAGGCACGATCGTCAACATCTCGTCGATCTGGGGCAGCGCGGCGGTCGCGGGGGCCCATGCCTACCATGCCGCCAAGGGCGCGGTCCGCAACATGTCGAAGAATGCGGCAATGACCTATGTGGCCGACGGTATTCGCGTCAACTCGGTTCATCCCGGCTTCATCGCAACGCCGCTGACCGATGCCCAGGCGCCGGATCTGAACGCCGCCGTGATCGATTCCACGCCGATGAAGCGCGCCGGCCTGCCGGACGAGGTGGCCTATGGCTGCCTGTATCTTGCGTCCGACGAGGCCAGCTACGTCACCGGCATCGAGCTGAACATCGACGGCGGCTACCTCGCCCGCTAGGTGGCCCGGCTCACGTCGGCATGGCGAGCAGGACCGAGGCGGGCATGTTCGTTCGGTTGACGAGCGCCCGCGCTTCGCCGGGCGCCAGCCGGCAGCTGTCGAGCGGACGGAGCGTGACGGCCTCGGTCGGCGTCTCGACCGTCACCTCGCCCGAAACGACGATATAGATTTTCTCGACCGGCGCGGATGCGAGCGAGGTATGACCGCCCGGCAGGAGATGCGACAGGCCGATCCAGATCGCATCGGTGTTCGTCGCCTCCTTGCCCTGCAGCCGCAGGCAATGCATGTCGTAATGCTCCGCCGCCTGGTAGGGCCTCGCCTCGTTGTAGCGCGTAATCTGCATGTCAAGGCCTCAGCAGCACGCGGTCGGATGTGCCGCGCAGAACCGAGGCATAGGCCTTGGCCGCATCGGCAAGCCCGTAGACCGTGGCCGGGTTGATCGGGAACGGCTTCAGCTTGCCCTCCTCGAACTTCGGCTTGAGCTTGTCGAAAATCCGCGCGCCCTCGACCGAGGACAGCGCCAGCGTGTCTATGCCGATATACTTGTGGCGGCCTCGGAAGAAGTTGAAGATGTCGAAGGGCACCGCCCGGTCGAAGGTGGAGATGAAGATCTGCCGGGCTTGCTTGGCCATGGCGTTGTTGGCGATTTCGAAGTAGGGGCTGCCGACCGTGTTGAAGACGATGTCGGCGCCGTGCCCGCCAGTCTTCTCCCTGACGATCGCGGCGACGTCGTCGCTCGCGCTGTTGAGCATCTCGACGGGGGCGTTGGCGTGCGCCATCAGCGGCTGCTCGTTGTATTCCACGGCGAAGACGCGGGCGCCGGCCATGGTGGCAAGCTGGATCGCCGCCTGGCCGACCTTGCCATTGCCGCCGCAGACGAGCACGACGTCGGTCGGCTGCACGCCGCCCGCTTCGCGAAGGCCCTCATAGGCGGTGATGAACGGAACGCCGATCGATCCCGCCTCCTCCATGGAGAAGTTGGCGGGCTTGGCCCGCACCGCCTTCTGGTCGAGCACCATCCATTTCGCATGGCTGCCGTCCTGGGTGATGCCGAGCTCGCCGCCGCCGCCCCAGATCTCGAGGCCGACCATCGCCGACGGCCCCTCGCGCACGACGCCGCCGAAGTCGCGCCCCGGCGTGCGTGGCCAGACGGCATGCGGCATGTGCCCGAGCGAGGCCTTGACGTCGCTCGGGTTGACGCCCGCCGCGACGATTTCGACCAGCACCTGGCCCGGTCCGGGCTTGGGGATCGCCACATCGACGAGATCGATCTTCAAGTTGTCGAGATCCGGCGATGTCTCGCTGACCCGGAGCGCCTTGGCCAGCTTGCTGTCGACTTGGATGTTCATGTCTGCTCTCCCGTGGAGTTGAAGGGAATGTCAGCTGGGTAGGTCCAGCATCGCGCGGGCCTGCGAGGGCCCGGCAATCCGGCCACCCAGCTTTTCGATGAGGTCGCGTGCGCGCTCGACGAGTTCGCCGTTGCCTTTGGCGAGTACGCCCTTGGCGATGTAGGAGTTGTCCTCCAGGCCCACGCGCACATGGCCGCCGAGCAGGTAGGACTGCACGGCCATGGGGAAGGACATCCGGCCGACGCCGAAGCCGGTCCAGACCGCGTCGGAAGGCAGCATGCGCACGGCCGTCGCCATGACGTCGGTGGTCGAAGGAAAGCCGTACCTGACGCCGGTAACGATGGTGAACAGCGGCGGCGACCGCAACACGCCAGCCTTCAGCAGATCCTGCGCCAGCTGGATATGGCCGGTGTCGAACACCTCGAGTTCCGGTTTCGACCCGGCCTCGTAGATCATCTCGGCCATGATCCTGACGTTGGCGGGTGTGTTGATGACCACCTCCGCGCCGAAGGTCATGGTGTTGAGGTCGAGCGTCGCGATGTCGGGCTTCAACGCGGTAATGTGCTCGACGCGTCTCTCCGGCCGCATCAGGGTCGTGCGCGGGCCGGCGACCGCCGGGTCGTCGTCGCTGGGATGATAACGCCCGCCTGGCCCGGTGGTGAGGTTGAGGATCAGCGCGTCGTTCTTTGCGCGGATACGCTCGACCACCTCCCGATAGTAGCCAAGCTCCATCGAGGGGCTTCCCGTCTCGGGGTCGCGCACATGGATGTGGGCGATTGCCGCGCCCGCCTCCGCCGCCTCCAGGCAGGACTCGGCGATCTCCTCCGGGGTGACCGGCAGGCCGGGGTGGTTTTCCCGGGTCGTCAGGTTGCCGGTGACCGCGCAGGTGATGATGACGTCCTGCTGCATCAAAGATGCCTCCCCCCGTCGACGACGATCCGGTCGCCGGTCGAAAATTTCAGATGTGTCGCGCAGGCGAGAATCGCCTGGGCAACATCGACTGGTGCGGTGATGCGCTTCAGGGGCGTCGTCACCGCAACCTTGTCGTTGAACTCCTTGCCGCGGCCCGGCACGAACTGCGTGTCGACCGCGCCGGGCGAGACCGACAGCACGCGGACCTGCGGCGCCAGCGCCCGTGCCAGCGCCTTGGTCATGACGTCGAGCCCCGCCTTGGCGCCGCAATAGGCGACATTGGAGCCGACGCCGGTGAAGGCCGCGATCGAGGAGACGCTGACGATGAGGCCGTCCCCGCTCGCCCGTAGCGCCGGCGCGAAGGCGCGGATCGTCGAGAAGACTCCGCGCCAGTTGTTGACGAAGATCTGGTCGATCAACTCGTCGGTGAGCGCATCGAGGTCCTGGTGCGGAACCGGTCGAGTGACGCCGGCGCTGTTGACGAGCATGTCGACCCCGCCCATGGCGCCGAGCACCCGGTCGCGGAAGGCCAGGATGCTGGCGCTGTCTTCGATCGAGAGACCGGCAACGATGTGGCCGTCGCCGGCGAGCGTGTCGAGAACCGCCCGCGCCTCCGCCTCGGACGAGCGGTATCCGACCACGACACGCGCCCCCTCCGCTGCAAGCAGCCGGCAGGTTTCGCGGCCGATGCCGCCCGAGCCGCCCGTCACCACGGCCACCTTGCCGGCAAGCGGCAGGCCCTTCGCCTGCATCGCCGTCATGACTTCGACCCCGAGATGGGCGGCGCCGGATAGGTCGGATCACCGACCGTCAGCCGGAACTGGTAGGCGCAGGTGTAGAAGGGGGCCGCAACGCCCGGATAGTCCGGATGTGGTTCGCGGTGTTCGATGAAGTCGCCGACGATCTGTTGCTTGGCACCGAAGACGACGTCGTCGGCGAGCGCCTCGGGCGTGTCGGAGAAGATCTGGGTGATCAGTGTCTTGTGGCCGGGCGCCGAGACGATGAAATGAATGTGGGCCGGGCGCATCGGCCGCCGGCGCTGGGCGCGCAACAGTTCGCCCACCGGTCCGTCGGTCGGCACTGGATAGCCTGCCGGCTTGACCGAGACGAAGTGAAAGCTGCCGTCCGCATCCGTGTGGAAGACACCGCGCAGGTTGAAATCGTCCTGGCCGGGATCCTGGTTCTCGTACAGGCCTACGGGCGACGCCTGCCAGACGTCGAGCTTGGCGCCGGCGATCGGCGTGCCGTCGACCTCCGTCACGGTGCCGTTGAAGAAGAGCTTGGGACCCGGTGTCTCGGAACGAGCGATGCAGTCGCCGCAGGCGCAGTCCGGCGCCTTGCCACGATAGAACGGGCCGAGCAGCGCGGACAGGGTCTCGCCCTGCATGCCGTCATTGTTGATGAGGTCAATCAGGGTCGAGGCGCCGAGAACGTCGGCGGCGAGCACGACCTCGTTGTTGATCTCGTTCGTGTGATGACCGAGGGCGGCGACCCATTGCAGCGCCGCTTCGAACTCGGCTTCGGTTGGCCGGGTCTCGAGGATGAAGGCGTGGAGATGGCGCGTCGCCGAAGCCATGATGGTCTTGAGGCGGGCATTGTCCGTGCCTTCCATCGCCCGCAGAACCATGGGTGTCACGTCTTCGACGGTGGATATCAGCACGGGTTCGACCTTGGAGTGTTGCATGATCTTCCTCCTTTCCTCAGGCCGCCGGCGCCCGTTCGGCGGCGAGATGAGAGTACTTCTCCGTCAGAAGGGAGCCGTGATAGTAGGTCTGGGCGAAGGCTTCGGTCTCGCGCATGCGGTCGAGCCAGCGGGCGATGGCGGGCGCCGCGGTCCACATCCGGCCGAGATTGATGTCGTCCATGCGCACAATGACCGGCAGGATGGCGATGTCGGCAAGCGACAGCGCGGAGCCGAGGATGAAGGGGCCGCCGCCGTCGTCGAGCCAGGTGGCCAGGCGATCGACGCCACGCTGCAGCCGCGCCAGCGCCTCGTCCATCTCGGCCTTCGGAAAGCCGGTCCGGCCCATCTTCAGCAGGAACTCACGCCGCAGCGGCTTGCTGTCGCAGACCGCCAGGAACTCCGCCTCGCTCATGGCCTGGTAATGCGGCAGGAATGCGAGGTTGTAGGACGGCACGCGCACCGCTGGTGTCGGGACCTCGTCGATGTAGCGCATGCAGGCCCGCATCGCGGCGATCCTCAGCGGATCGGCCGGTCGAAGCGGTGCAACCTCGGGATGGATGTCCTCCAGATATTCCAGGATGACGGAGGAATCGACCACAGCATGGCCGTCGTGGACGAGCGCGGGCACGAGCCCGTTCGGGTTGATCGCCAGATATTCCGGGTGCAGTTGGTCGCCCTTGAACAGGTCGAGCTTGTGCTCGGTGAAGGCGATTCCCTTGGCATGCAGCGTATAGCGCACGCGCTGGCTGCAGGTCGATTGCGGAGCGTTGTACAGCACGTATTCGGACATGGCTTCCTCCTCCTGCGGCAT
Organism: Mycoplana sp. ABR4_002; assembly: GCF_056159645.1. Lineage (NCBI taxonomy): Bacteria > Pseudomonadati > Pseudomonadota > Alphaproteobacteria > Hyphomicrobiales > Rhizobiaceae > Mycoplana > Mycoplana sp. ABR4_002. The sequence goes on along the minus strand of NZ_JBSWVO010000001.1, from coordinate 4,260,946 downwards.
TCGCAGGCCAGTGTCGGGATCGGGTTCGGTACGGATGGTCAGTCCCAGTTCAACACGCGCGGCAGCCTGCCGCTTCGCGCGAGCGAGCCGACTATTCCGAGCGGAAAGAAGAACAGTCCCAGCGCCATCACCAGGCCTGTGCCCAGAAGGTTGAGTTCCGACGCCCCCATGGTGGCGACAAACAATTCGTTGAGCGCGACGATCAGCACGGCACCGATGACGGGGCCGGCGATGGTGCCCTTGCCGCCGAGGATGGACATCAGCACAAGGTTGGCGGACACGAGGATGATCAGGAAGATGTTCGGGCGCAGGTAGGTCAGGTACTCGCCCCAGACCGCGCCGGTCATGCCGACGAAGAAGGCCGACAGGGCGAAGGCCATCACCTTGTAGAAGCGGGTGTCGATGCCGGCGCTTTCCGCCTTGATTTCGTCCTTTGAAATGGCGCGCAAGCCAAGGCCGAATTTCGAATGCTTGATGCGATAGCTGGCCCAGACGGTGAGCGCGGCGATGGCCAGCATGGCGTAGTAGTACGGCACCTTCGACCATTGCGCCGAAAGACCGTTGGCCGGCAACGTCACGCCATTGGCGCCGCCGACGAAGTGCCAGTTGTCGAACAGAATGCGCGCGATCATCAAGAGCGCGATCGAGGAAATGATGAAGCTCGGGCCGCGCACGGTCAGCGTAATCCGTCCGACCAGATAGCCGAAGAGCGCTGCGACGAGGCCGGCGAGCGGCGCGGTCACGATCGTCGAGACGCCGTAGCGGGCCAGGATCATGCCGGAGAAATAGCCGCCGATCGCAAAGAAGACCGCATGGCCGAGCGAGACGTAGCCGGTGAACCCGCCAAGGATGTTCCAGCCTGATGCCATCGCGACGTAGGAGGCGGTGAAGAGCACCAAATGAAGAACGTAGTTGTAGTTGCCGGTGAACTGGAGCAGCGGCAGCGCGCACAGCGCCGCCAGGAGCGCCAGCGGAAGCCAGGTCGCCCGTCTCGGATCCGCCTTGCGGGCCAGCTTTTCGTTGTGCAGGCGTCGTGCTTCGAGGACGGCGCCGGCATCGGCTTGCTGAAGGGTCACGGCCATCATGCCATCTCCGGTTTTTCGCCGAACAGCCCTTGGGGCCGGATCAGCAGAATGATGAAAAGAGCGAGAAAGAAGGTCATCGTCGACCAGGTCGCGCCGACCCATGTGCCGACGAAGGCGGCAATGACGGAGAGCAGCAATGCGGCAATGACCGTGCCGAGGATGCTGCCCATGCCGCCAAGAACGACGACGGACATCAGCATGGCGATCCATTCCCAATGCTTGGCGGGGAAGAAGGAGAAGACGAAGCTGATGAGCGAGCCCGCCGCCCCCGCCAGGCCAATGCCGATGGCAAAGGCGACGAGGCCGACGAGGTTGACGTTGACGCCGAGCAGCTCCGCCGCTTCGCGGTTCTGTGCCGTGGCGCGAATGGCATATCCGAGCCGCGAATACTTCAGGAACAGCGCCAGCGCGCCGATGATGAGGATCGAGATCAGTCCGGCATAGAGCTGGCCCTTCGGCAGAAAGATGTCGCCGAGGAAGAAGGCTTCGGTTGCATAGTCGGGCGAGGTGACGCGCTGAGTATTGGTGAACAGGGCGCCCAGAACGCCTTCGACGATCATTGCCAGCGCGAAGGTGAGCAGCACCGTCATCTCGGAATACCGAGCGCTGCGTGCCTCGCGGGCGAACAGCAGGCGGTAGAGCAGGATGCCGATTGCGGCCATGATCGCCGTCGCGACCGGAAGCAGTGCGATCGGATCGGCGCCGGTCAGCTTGAAGCCCCAATAGGCGACATAGGCGCCGGCGATGATCAGCGAGGGATGCGCCAGGTTAACGATCCGCATGACGCCGAAGACAAGCGCCAGGCCGGAGCCCATGAGCGCAATGACGCCGCCGAGCGCGAGGCCAAGGATGAGGACTTGAATGATCTCTGCCATCGTCGCTCCTTCAGGCGGCCTTTCTGCCGCCGAGATAGAGTTCCTGAATACGCGGGTCGGAAAGGACCTCCGAAGCCGGGCCTTCGAACAGCGTTCGTCCGAGGTCGAGCACGACGCCCCAGTCGGAATTTCGAAGCCCCATCAGCGCGTTCTGCTCGACCAGCAGCACGGTGACGCCCTCGGCAGACATCATCTTCATGATGTCGAACATCTCCTGGACCACCTTCGGCGCGAGGCCGAGCGAGGGCTCGTCGAGCATGACGATCGCGGGCTTGATGATGAGGGTACGAGCCATGGCGAGCGTCTGCTGCTGGCCACCCGACATGGTGCCGGCGTGCTGGCCGGCCCGTTCCTTCAGTATCGGAAAGCGCTCTAGGATGCCGTCGATGCGGCGCTCCAGTTCTTTCTGATCGTCGAGGATGAAACCGCCCATGCGCAGGTTTTCGCGCACGCTCATCTTGGGAAAGAGTGCCCGCTCCTGCGGCACGAAGCAGATGCCTTCCCGCAGGATCTGGTCCGGGCGCAGGCCGTTGAGGCGCTTGCCCTTGAAGACGACGTCGCCCTTGCGGATCTTCAGCATGCCGCAGATCGCCTTGAGCAAGGTCGACTTTCCGGCGCCGTTCGGACCGATGATGCAGTGGACCTTGCCGGGCTCGACCGTGAGGTGCGCGCCGTCAAGGATGGCGGGGCCATCGCCATAGCCGGCGGTGATGTTGGCAACCTGGAGAAGCTCGCTCATCAGGCCGCCTCCGCTTCCAGGACGCCGCCGAGATAGGCGTCGAGAACCTGAGGATCGCGGCGCACGACATCGGGCGTGTCCGAACAGATTACCCGTCCCTGCGCCATGACGACGACCTTGTGCGACAGGCGCATGATGAGATCCATGTTGTGCTCGACGATCAGCACGGTGAGGCCCTTCTCGTTGAGTGCGCGGATGTGACCGACGATCTCTTCCATCAGCGACGGATTGACCCCGCCGGCGGGCTCGTCGAGAAGGATGATCTTGGGGTCGGACATCAGCAGGGCCGCCAGGTCCATCAGCTTCTTCTGGCCGTAGGAAAGATTGTGTCCGTCCTCGTAGGCGATGCGGGTGATGCCGAGGAAATCGAGGATGGCCATGGCCTTGTCCTTTTCCTCGGCACTCATCGCCGGACGCAGGAGATCGCGCCAGCCCGAGACGCGCGATTGAACGATGACGTTCTCGATGACCGTCATCTCGGCGAGGTTGCGAGAGACCTGAAAGGTGCGGCTGAGCCCGCGCGCGGTCACCTTGTGTGGTCTGAACTGGTCGATGCGCTCGCCGTCCAGCCAGACCTCGCCGGAGGTCAGCGAAAGGGTGCGGCTGATGCAGTTGAACGCGGTCGTCTTCCCCGCGCCGTTCGGGCCAATCAAGGCTGTGATCGAACCCTTCTCGACCGAAAAGCTCGCTCCGTCGACGGCCCTGATGCCACCGAAGTGCTTGCAAAGATTCCTGACTTCGAGCATGCGCCCGGCCTCCGCTTGTTGATGCCATGAGCAGGGGCAGGCGGCGCCGGCCGCCTGTCCGTCGTCACCCGGACTAGAAGCCTGCCTTCGGGTATCTGAGCGTGGAGACGCCTTCGAACTCGTCCTTGGGGTAGACGAACTTGAGGGTGCCGTCCTGCCACTGGGTCATGATGTGCGACTTGTCCTGAGCAAGTCCGCGCTGGTCCCAGCTGAAACGGCCGAGCACGGTGCGCACCGGATCGTCCTTGGTGCGGGCATGCAGCCACTCGCCCATCTTCGCATTGTCGGTCGTGCCGGACCCCGCGATCGCCTGCTCGATACCCTGGCAGACGGCGAAGGGAATGGCGCTGTCCTCGTCCGGCTCCACGCCGTATTCGGCCGCAAAGGCCTTGACGAAATCGTCGTTGCTGAACGGCTTGCCACCGATCGTGCTCGCGAAAGGCGCGTCCTTGTGCCAGTTGGTGTGGATCATCACGCCGTCGGCCGCGGACTGACCGACCCCCTCGACGAACTCGCTCTGCGCGCCCTGGCTCAGATAGACGAATTTCGGGTTGGCGCCGACAGTCTTCAGGCTGCGGGTCAGTTGCACGGCCTCTTCCGCAGAGGCGGTCAGGCCGATGACCATCTCCGCGCCGGAGCGCTTGATGGAGTTGGCGAGGTTGAGCCAGTCGTTGAAGCCCTCCTCGGGCCACTTTTCCTGCATCACCACGTCGATCCCCGCGTCGGCAAGATAGCCGGGCGCGAGATCGGCGACCTCTTTGCCGGTCGCAGGATCATTGACCTTGGCGCCGACGAGGCCGGCCTCGATCGCATTGGCGAAGAAGTCGTCGGCCGACACGATGGCGACCGACGTCGGCGCCGCATCCGCGGGGATGTACTCGCGCATCACCGCCGTCACGTCCTTGCCGGTGTATTCGGCGGCGCTGACCTGAAAATAGAACAGGTTGCGATAACCCTGCTCATAAATGCGCAGCGCCCCCCCTGAGGGCACGGCGTGCACCATGTTGTACTTCGACAGGATTGCCGCGACGGGGAAGGTCAGACGGCTGGAAAACGTGCCGTAGACAGCTTCGACCTTGTCGACGTTGATGAAGCGCTCGTACTGGTTGATCGCGGTTGCCGGGTCGGAGCGGTTGTCGCTGACGATCAGTTCGACCTCCCTGCCGAGGATGCCGCCTGCCTCGTTGATCAGCTTGGCGCACAGCGCGTAGCCGCGCTCGTGCTTCTCGCCGCTGACCGAAAGGCCTCCGGTGATCGGCAGCGAGGCGCCGATCCGGATCGTCTCGGCATAGGCAGCGGTCGTGGCAAGGGCGAGCGCCGTGGCCGTCGTCAGGATTCTCGTCAGCAGCATTGATGTTCCTCCCATCAAGTGACGTGCAAATCTGTATGCAATCGATTGCATTCGTTGCCAAAAAATCGACGTCGGACCAGACCGACGTGTTTTGCAAGCAAGGCAGGCGCTCCTCTTCGCCGGCGTCGCAAAGCGCCGCGCCTTCCGGCGCCGTCACGCACAATCATGCAATCGATTGCGTCAATATCTATCATGACAGAAACCACCTGTCAATCGATCGTGCAATCGATTGCTTCCCGACCTCATCGCGCGTAAATGGAAGGGTGCGGTCCGAGGGACGAGAGATGAAGAAGAAGAGAATCACCTTGAAGGACATAGCCCGCGAGACGGGCGTTCATGTATCGACGGTCTCTCGGGCGCTCGACCCGGTGGAGCGCAAGGCGATCACCGAGGAGGTCGCCGCGCGCGTCCAGGCGGCGGCCGAAAAGCTCGGCTATCGCCCCAACCGCATCGCCGCCGGTCTGCGCACCAACCGGACGATGACGGTGGGCGTCATGATCCCCGACATCACCAACCTGATTTTCCCGCCCATCCTGCGTGGCATCGAGAGCGTGCTCGAACCGCTCGGCTACGCCTCGATCATCGTCAACACCGACAGCGAGCGCGAGCGCGAGGTGCGGCTTCTCGACGTGCTCCGCGACCGCGGCGTCGATGGCCTGATCCATGCCGCCGTGTTGCGCAGCGATCCTTCGATCGCACGCGCGGCCGAGGACGGCGTACCGGTCGTGACGCTGAACCGCAAGGTCGAGCGCTCCGGGATTCCCTACGTTATCAACGACGAGGACGGCGGCATCTGCGAGATGCTGCGGCATCTGCGCCAGCTCGGCCACCGGCGCATCGCCCATATGGCCGGCCCCCAGGACCTCTCGACCGGCCAGCTTCGACTCGCCGCCTTCCGCGCCGCGGCTTCGGCCCAGGCGCTCGAAGTAGAGGAGCGCCTGATCGTGACTGCGACCCGGTTCGACGAGCGCGACGGCGCGCGCTGCATGGCAACGCTGCTGGACACGAGTCTTCCGTTTACCGCCGTTCTCTGCGCCAACGACCGCCTGGCGCTCGGGGCGATCGAGGCGCTGCGCCAGCGCGGCATCGACTGCCCGCGGCAGATCTCCGTCACCGGCTTCAACGACATGCCGATGCTCGACCTCATCCGGCCGCGGCTGACGACCGTGCGCATCGAGCAGTACGGCGCCGGCCAGGTAGCCGCCCGGACGCTGCTGCGCCTGCTTAATCCCGGCGATTCGGAGCAGGCGCCTGTCGAGACGATTTTGCCGGTAGAGCTTGTCGTGCGCGACAGCACGGCCCGGGCGCCGTCGTGACGCGACTGGCACGGCACGGCATCCCGCAGCCGTCCCGGTTGCCCTTCCGCCTGCAATGGAAGGCCCGGCGAGGGCTGTCAGTTGAGGCGCAGCCCGGTGACGTCGTCGAACAGATGGGTGCTCGCCGGATCGGCGCGGACATGCACCTGTTCGCCAACCGCGACTTCGGAATCGCGCGGGAACTCGACGGTGAGCATCCGGCTTTGGCCGACCTCGAGGTAGCCGTAGGTCTGGCTGCCGAGCCGCTCGACGACCGCAAGCTCCCCGCTGAACCAGGCATTCTCGGACGAACAGCGCTGAAGGTCTTCGGGGCGGATGCCGAGCGTCGCGGCATCGAGGCCCGCGTTGACGGACCCCGGCGCAAGCGTCGAGATCTGTCGGCCGGCTATCGACACCGCGATCTGGCCGTCTGGTGCAACTGACACCTGCGCCGGCAGCGTGTTCATCGTGGGACTGCCGATGAAGCGGGCGACGAACAGGCTTGCGGGCCTGTGGTACAGCTCGAGCGGCGGACCGACCTGCTCGATCCTGCCGGCGTTCAGGACAACGATGCGGTCGGCAAGCGTCATTGCCTCCACCTGGTCGTGCGTGACGTAGACGGTGGTCGCCTTCATTCGGTTGTGCAGCTTGGCGATCTCGAGGCGCATCTCAACGCGCAGCGCCGCGTCAAGGTTTGAAAGCGGCTCGTCGAACAGGAAGGCGGAAGGCTCGCGCACGATGGCGCGTCCCATCGCGACACGCTGGCGCTGCCCCCCGGACAATTGGGCCGGGCGACGCTCCAGGAACTGGGCGATCTTGAGAGTATCGGCCGCAAGCTTCACCCTGTTGCTGATCGCCGCCTCGCTCGTGCCGCGCATCTTGAGGCCGAAGGCCATGTTCTCACGCACGCTCATGTGCGGATAGAGCGCGTAGTCCTGGAAGACCATGGCGATGTCGCGCTCCGACGGCGGCAGCGCATTGACGACCTTCCCACCGATGTCGAGGACGCCGCCGGAGATATCCTCAAGCCCGGCAATCATGCGCAGCAGCGTGGACTTGCCGCACCCCGAAGGCCCCACAAGGACGAGGAACTCGCCGCTCCTGATGTCGATGTCGATATCGTGGATGACCGCAAGCTCGCCATAGGTCTTGCGGATCTTCTTCAATGCGATTGCCGTCACGGTTTCTCCTCCCGGAGGGCATTTGGGCCCTTGACCAACATTATCGATATCATTATCAATAATGATAAGAAGAGAGATTGGCAACTCCGTGGATCGCGCGATGACCTATTTTTCGACAAGACCAAACGGTCGCCTGGCTGCGCAGAGGCCGCCGAAATCAGCGGCCGCCTTCAACGCGCTGAAGCGGGACATCATGCTCGGCATTCTGCCGGCGGGGGCGGCGCTCACCGAGCTGGATCTGGCCGCGCATTTCGAATGCAGTCAGGGCACCGTGCGCGAGGCGTTGCTGCAGTTGCAGGAGGAAGGACTGGTCCTGCGCCAGGGGCACAAGGGCACGCAGGTCTCCGAATGCACCGAGGACGAGGCCGTCGAGATGTTTCGCGTCCGCCAGCAGATCGAGTGCAGCGGCATCCTGCGCGTCGTGCAGGCGCCGAGCCGGACGCTGCTGTCCGACCTGAGAGAACTGCTCGACGAAATGATGGGCGCGGCCAGGCGTGACGACGAACTCGAGCTCGCCTCGGCCGACCGGGATTTCCATCGGCGGATCTTTCTGGATGCGCGCCTGCCGGCGCTCGACCCCATCCTGCATCGCTGCCTCGTGCACAATCACCGCTTCAAGATTTCACGCAGCATTGCCCCGCGCGATCTCGTCGCCACCGCCCAGCGTCACGGCGCCATCATCGAGGCGATCGAAAGCCGCGATCCGGTGAGGGCCGACAACGCGCTCCGCCATCACATTGCCACCATCGTCGACTTCGGCCCCAGCGTCTTTCCGGATGTTGCCCAATGACGGCCCAGCCCGCCTTCAGCGCCGTGCTCTCGCCCGAGATGGCCGGTCTCATGGCCCGGCTGGCGGCCGACGGTCCACAGCAGGACCCGACGCTGTTGGCGCCGGAAGCGGGGCGGGCGCTGTCGGCGGAGAGCAATCGCCGGTGGAACCTGGACCTACCTGAAATGGCGGTGGTCGCCGACGTCTGGATCGAGGCCGACGCGGTGCTCGGCTCCGCACGCTGCCGAATGCGGGTGCTGGTTCCCCAGGAGAGGGGCGCAGGGGCGATACTCTACGTCCATGGCGGCGGCTTCGCCTTCTGCAGCCCGGAAACGCACGAGCGCTGCGCGCGGCTTCTTGCGATTGAATCGAAATTGCCGGTGCTGCTGCCAGACTATCGACTTGCACCCGAAAATCGCTATCCGGCGGGCCTGAAGGACGTGGTTGCATGCATGCGCACCGCCGCAACCGCCGGAGAGTCGCTGGGCGTGGAGAAGGGACCGCTGCTGCTGGCCGGAGACTCGGCGGGTGCAAACCTGGCCCTTGCCGCGCTCCTTCATGAGCAGGGCGGGGGCGAACACGCGGCAGCGAGCGGCGCCCTGCTCTTCTATGGCAACTACGCCATGGACTTCTCGACTCCGTCTTACCAGGCGTTTTCGAACGGCCCCGGCCTGACGCGCGCCAGGATGCAGCGCTACTGGGCCTGGTACGCCGCCCCCGGCGCCGACATCTCCGAAGACCCGCTCGCCTGTCCGCTTGCCGCGGACGATGCCGCGCTGTCGGCGCTGCCGCCGCTGTACCTGATGGCTGGCGGGGTCGATCCGCTTCTCAGCGACACGCTGCTCCTTCATCAACGGCTGAAGGCGCTGGGTCGCAAGGAGGCCGCGACGGTCGTGCCGGGCGTCACCCATGGCTTTCTGCAAAACACGATCGATCTTGCCGCAGCTCGGGAGGCGCTGGCTGCTGCAGGTTTGGCAGCGAGGGAAATGACCGCCGCAAGGGCGTAGCCCAAATTTCAAGGAGGAGAGAATGGCAATGTTCAAGTCGATCACTGTTGGTGCCGCGCTGGCCGCGACGCTGTTTGCGAGTACGGCCTCGGCCGAAACGGTTCGCTTCTGGTACCATTTCGACAATCCGGAAAATCCCATGGCCGACCTGGTGGCCAAGTTCGAAACCGCCAACCCGGGCATCAAGATCGAGGCGGAAAACGTTCCCTGGAACAGCTATTACGACACGCTCTACACCGCGCTGGTCGGCGGCAATGCGCCGGACGCGGCGATGGTGAAGCTGTTCGCCCAGCCGCGGCTGGCCGAAATGGGAGCGCTCGAGCCTATTGGTGACAAGATCGATGCCTGGCCGGGCAAGGCCGACCTGCTCGACAACCTGCTGGAGCTCAACAAGGGGCCTGACGGGCAGCAGTACTACCTGCCGATCCAGTACGTGGTGCTCTATCTCTACTACCGCGCCGATCTGTTCGAGCAGGCCGGGCTGCAGCCGCCGAAAACCTGCGAAGAGTTCCGAGAGGCGGCCATCAAGCTGACCAGTGCGCCGACCACCTACGGCTTCGGCCTGCGCGGCGGCAAGGGTGGCTGGGACCAGTGGGGCGCATTTGTCCTCTCACAGGGCGCGGAGCTGAAGCCCGGCGGCCTGACAAACGAACAGGCGATCGCGGCCAACCAATGGCTGGTCGACCTGTTCCAGAAGGACAAGGTCATCCCGCCGTCCGCGCCGAACGACGGCTTCCAGGAAATCACCGGCGCCTTCAAGGCCGGAACGACTGCCATGACGATCCACCACATCGGCTCCTCCAACGACATGGTCAAGGCGTTGGGCGAGAAGGTTTCCGCCGTGCCCGTGCCGGAATGCGGCGGCAACCACTGGACCTCGTATGGCGATGAGTCGCTCGCGATCTTCTCATCCTCGGAGGTGAAGGATGCGGCCTGGAAGTGGATCTCGTTCCTCGCGGAAGGCGAGAACAACGTCGCCTTCAACAAGGCGACCGGCCAGATGACCGTAACCAAGAGCGGTTCGGAGGACTGGAACCTGCACGAGCGCCGCTTCGTCTACGCGACCGTTCAGTCGCTGCCCTTCGCCCATGTCCTGCCGCAGACCCCGGCAACGTCGGAGTTCGTCAACACGGCCTGGCAGACGGCCATGCAACAGGCACTGACGGGACAGATCACCTCCCAGCAGATGATGGAGCAGTTGGAAGCACTGTTTGCCCAATAAGGCGCGCCTCCTCCCCGCGCAACTCCCATCCGCTCGCGAAGGGCGGGTGGGAGCTCCCTTCCCGCCGAGCAGGCAAGGAACCGAAGGCCGATGACCGTGATCACCTCGTCCGCGACCCCCGATGTCACCATTCCCACACCCTGGGGCACGCGACTGATGCCCTACATGCTGCTGGCGCCGGCGGTTCTGGTGACGGTGTTCATCGTCTTCATGCCGATGGTCCAGGCGGTCGTCACGAGCTTCTACGATCTGGTGCTCTGGAAGCCGAATGCGAGCCGTTTCGTCGGCTTCGGCAATTACGTGAAGCTGTTCGCCGATCCAGTGTTCTGGACAGCACTGTGGAACACGGTGATCTGGATCGGCCTGACGGTACCGTTGCAGATGGGGCTTGGGCTGCTGACGGCGCTGCTGCTCAATCGCGAGTTTCCCTGGCGCGGCCTCGCTCGCGCACTTATCATCATTCCCTGGGCGTTGCCGAGCGTCGTGATCGCGCTGATGTGGCGCTGGATCTACGACCCGAACACCGGCGTGCTCAACGACATCCTGATCTATCTCTCGATTGTCCGGAGCGCCGTCCCGTGGCTCGCGGATCCGAACCTCGCGCTCTACGCCATCATCGCAACGCTAACCTGGCAGGGCTTTCCGTTCTTCGCCGTGATGATTCTCGCCGGATTGCAGGGCATCCCGAAGAGCCAGTACGAGGCAGCGTCGATCGACGGCGCCAGTTCCTGGCGGCAGTTCCTGCACATCACCCTTCCGGGTATCGCCCCCGTTCTGGCAACGGCCGGACTGCTGCGCGTGATCTGGGTCGCCAACTCCATGGACGTCATCTTCGTCATGACCGGCGGCGGACCGGGCTATTCCACCCATACCCTGCCTCTCTATGCCTTTGTACGAGCGAGGCAAAACCTGGATTTCGGCTACGGCACCGCAATCGCCGTGACCTTCACCATCATGCTCGGCGCAATTGTCGCCGTCTATCTGGCCCGCACCATGCGCGAGGTTGAGCGATGAACAAGCCAAGCACCGCACGCCGCATCCTGACGACCGACCTGCCGGTCCTCGTGATCGTCCTTTTCGCGATGGCGCCGTTCGCCTGGATGGTTCTGACCTCGCTGACACCGACACAGGCGTTGAATGCGACCGGCGTGTCGGTTTCCCCGGCAGGCTGGAGCCTCGACAACTACGCGCGCCTGCTGCGCCAGACTTCCTTCCTTGGCAACATGATGGACAGTCTCATCATCGCCGGCGGCACGGTCATTCTCGGCCTCGCGGTCGCGGTGACGGCGGCCTACGCCTTCTCGCGCTTCCGCTTCGCCGGTCGAAAGCTGCTGATGCTGCAATTTCTGCTGATCAACATGTTCCCCGTGGTGCTGCTGATCCTCCCCCTGTTCGTGCTGATGAAGAATGCCGGCATTCTCGACACGCATTTCGGACTGATCCTCGCAAACGCCACCGTCGCCATCCCCTTCGCGGTGTGGATGTTGACGAGCTATGTCGGGGCGATCCCGAAGAGCCTGGACGAGGCGGCCATGATCGACGGCTGCTCGCGGCTGACGGCGCTGCGCCGAGTCGTGCTGCCGCTGACCATGCCCGGCATCATCTCCACCGGCATCTACATCTTCATCACCGCCTGGAACGAATACCTCTACGCGCTGACGCTCGGTGGCCGAAACGTACGGCCCGTCACGGTGGCGATCCAGACGCTGATTGGCGAATACCAGATCGAGTGGGGCCTGCTTGCTGCCGGCGCCGTCGTCGGGGCCATGCCCGCAACCGTTCTTTTCCTTCTCGTCCAGCGCCGCCTGATCGGCGGTCTTACCCAGGGCGCCGTGAAGGGCTGACATTTCCAGAAAGAGGACTGATCCATGAACCCCGTCGGGTTGATATCCATGCAGTACGCACGTCCCTTCACGGCCGAGCACTTCCCGCTGTTCTCCGAGATGCGCAGGCTCGGCTACGATTTCGTCGAGTTGCTCGTGCCGGAACCCGGCGAACTGCACCTCGCCGACACCAGAAAGGCGCTCGATGAGGCGGGCCTGTCTGTGGTGCTGGCCGCGCGCGTCAACCTGCAACGCAATATTTCGTCCGGCGACCCGGCCGCCCGCCGGGCCGGCATCGACTACCTGAAATATGCCGCCGATTGCGCCGCCGCACTTGGCTGCACGATCGTCGGCGGCCCGCTGACCGGCAATCCGCTCGTCTTTGCTTGCCGGCCGCCGCAACCCGTCCCGGAAGAGGAGCGGCTGGCGCGAAAGGCGCGCTGCGTCGCAGGGCTGAAGGAAGCGGGCGACCACGCGCAACGTCTGGGCGTGGTCCTCGCCGTCGAGCCGCTGAACCGCTTCGAGAGCGACGTGCTTTGCACGACGCGGCAGGCGGTCGAGCTGCTGGACGCGGTTGATCATCCGGCCGTGCAACTGATGCTCGATACATTCCACATGCACATGGAGGAAGCCTCGATCGCCGAGGCAATCCGGCTCGGCGGAAGGCGGGTCGTGCATTTCCAGGCCAATGAGAACCATCGCGGCTTTCCCGGCACCGGCGCCACCGACTGGGTCGAGGTTTTTCGCGCGCTGCACGAGATCGAATACCGAGGGCCCGTTTCGCTGGAGCCTTTCCGGCGCAATGACGACCGCTTCGGCGTTCCTTTCGCCCAATGGCGCCCGCCGCATGAGGACGAGTCCGAAAGGCTCGCCGCAAGCGCCGAGTTCATCAAGTCCCACATCCTGCTGACGGAATACCGCCGATGACACTGAAGATTGGTTGGATCGGGTGCGGCGTCCACGCCACCCAGATGCTCTTGCCCCAACTCGTTCGGCACGATGTCGAACTCGTCGCGCTTTGCGATATCGACGGCAATCGGCTTGCCTCGGCCGGGCGCCAGTTCGGCGTCTCGAAGCTCGTCACGGATGCGGAGGACCTGATCCGCACGGCCGGCATCGACGCGGTCGGGATGGCGGTGGGACCCGACCAGCACCTCGCCTTCGGCAAGATGGCACTGCAGCGCGGCCTGCCGGTCTTCATGGAAAAGCCTCCATCCGGCAGCGCCGCCGGCGCGCGTGAACTGCGCGATGTCTCGGAGAAAGCGAAGAAGCCGCTGCTCGTCGGCTTCATGAAGCGCTACTCCGCAGGCAACAAGATCGCTGCAAACATCGTGCGCTCCGGCCGCTTCGGACAGGTGCTGGGTCTGACGGGCTACTACATGACCGCACCCGGCTATTTCGTCGGCAACGTCGACTACACCGGCTTCTTCCTGCATCACTGCGTCCACTACATGGACCTCGTCTCCTTCCTCGTCTCGCCGGTCACGAAGCTGACGGCGCGCAAGGTGGAGAAGGAGCCGGGCAAGGTGCTGTTCCACATCAGCCTCGACTTCGAATGCGGCGCGATCGGAACGATCGCCATGGGCACGATCCAGTCGCGCGGCGCGCCGGTGGAACGGATCGAGCTGATGGGCGACCACCAGCGCATCGAGGTCGATAACGTCATCGAGGTGCGCTGGAACCGCAACCCTCCATTCAAGGTGGATGACCCGCTGGCGACGCTTTCGGACACCGTCGACAGCCTGACGTGGAAGCCGAACTTCACCGCCGCGGCCAACGAGGATCCCAAGGGCTACTTCGCTCTGCTCGCCGACGTGGTCCCCGCCCTAGGGGGCGCGGAGACGCCGGCCCCGTCCATCATCGATGGCGTCATCGCGATGGAGCGCCTCGAGACCCTGCGGCGCGAACTGTCCTTGTAGAAGCGCGGCCGTACGTGTCACGTCACGGAAAATTCGAGAAGTGAGAACGCAGACCATGAAGACCCCCGTCATCCAGTTCGGCACCAGCCGGTTCCTGCAGGCCCATGCCGACCTGTTTTTCTCGGAGGGCACGCCGGTGGTGTCCATCACGGTCGTCCAGACATCGGGCGATCCGGCAAGGACAGGTCGGCTCGCCGCGCTTGCGGCGCCGGAAGGCTATCCGGTCCGGATCCGCGGGCTGCAGGACGGCCGGGTGGTCGACGAGGAGCACCATGTCACGTCGGTGAAGCGCTGCCTGTCGATGACCGGTCAGTATGACGAGGTCCGGCGTGTGTTCGTGGAAGAGGCGGAATTCGTCCTCTCCAACACTGGAGACTCGGGATACGGAGCCAAACCGGAAGACACGCTGGCGGACTTTTCCCCGGCGATGAGCTTCCCGGCCAAGCTCTATCATCTTCTGGCGGCACGCCACGCGCAGGGAGTGTCCCCGCCCACCATCCTCCCGATGGAACTGATCGCCCACAACGGCAAGGTGCTGCGCGGATTGGTTCTGGGGATCGCGCGGGCGAACCAGGCTTCGGCCGACCTGCTGCAATATATCGGCGAGGAGACTGTCTGGGTTTCGAGCCTGGTGGACCGAATTGTGTCTCAGCCGATCGAGCCGGCGGGCGCGGTCGCCGAACCCTACGGGCTATGGGCCATCGAACGCACGCCTGGGCTCGTTGTCCCGTGCGACCATCCGCTCATCCAGCTCGTCGACGATCTGGAGACGATCGAGACGCTGAAGCTGCACATTCTCAACCTCGGCCACACCGCCCTGGTCGACATGTGGGTTCGGGGCGGCGCTCCGGCCGATGCGGTGGTGCGCGAGTTCATTGCCGTTCCGGCCGCAAGAAGCGAACTGGCCGAGATCTACGGCCGCGAGGTGCTGCCCGTCTTTGCCACCCTCGGCCGTGCGAATGAGGCGGCGACCTATCTCGACGCAACAATGGAGCGCTTCGCCAACCCGTTCCTGGATCACAGGCTGTCGGACATTGCGCAGAACCACCGCCAGAAGGTCGAGCGGCGGATCGAGGCATTTATCCAGCTTGCTCGCGAAGCCGGCCATACGGGCCAACTTCCACTGCTATCGGCAATCGTGGCCGCAGCCTAAAACCGAGCGGTTGCGGGGTCCGTGCGACGTGGACCGGCCTCGAGGTCGCCGGTGGCGTTGAACAAATCGCAGCAAGAACGGTCCGAACCCGAAGCGCTTTGCAAGCGCTCCGGCCTTGCTATCCGCCTCCTTGCAGATAGCTGATCACCGCATCGGTGATCATGGCCTTGTGCCGCTGGAAGGTGGCGGGTTCGGAAAGGTCGCGGCGAAAGATCGTGCCGAAAGTGTGCGCGTTGGAGACGCGAAAGAAGCAGAAGGCGCTGATCAGCATGTGCAGATCGATCGGATCGACCTCGCGACGGAAGCTGCCATCCGCCTTCCCGCGCTCCAGAATCGTGGCGAGCGTGCGGATGATGGAGACGTTGAGATCCTTGATCTCGACCGATCGTCGCATGTGCGCGGCCTGGTGAATGTTCTCGATGCTGACAAGCCTGACAAATTCCGGGTTGTGCTCGTCATGCTCGAAGGTGCTGGCGATCAGAATGCGTAACGCCTCGACCGGCGGCATGTCCGCAAGCTCGAGGTCGGCCTCCAGCGAGCGAATCTTGCGATAGGCTTTCTCCAGCACCGCAAGGTAGAGGTCCTCCTTGCTGCCGAAATAGTAATAGATCATCCGTTTGGAGGTGCGGGTGCGTTCGGCGATCGCGTCGACGCGGGCTCCCGACAGTCCATGGGCAGCGAACTCTTCCGTTGCGACGGCAAGGATATTTTCCCGCGTCTTTTCCGGATCGTTCTTCCGTGCCGTCTGTTGCCTCTTGTCCATTATTCCCCGCGTCCGGACGTTGCTCGCCCCCAGTGCCAGACAGCAAGGGGGATCCCGGAACGTTGATAAGCGGCTCTGCCACCGGATTCAATCATCTCCGTTTGACACTAACCAGTTCGTACATTATTTGTGAGAGGAGGAACCGAGAAGGCCCGGGCGAAGGCGTCGCGCAAACCGACCCTTCGAAGTGCCGACGGAGTTGGGATGGAACCGTCGAACGAGCCTATTCGCGCCGCATTGGTCGGCACGTCGATACAGGCGTCCCTGACGCCCGCGATGCATATGGAAGAGGGCCGCCGCCAAGGGCTGGACTACCGCTACGAGCTTTTGGATCTGGCCCTACTCGGCGGTGGCGTGGAACTCCTGCCGAGCGTCATTGTCCGGGCTGCCGGCGAGGGCCTCGTCGGCTTGAACGTCACGCATCCCTGCAAACAGGCCGTCATTGCCCATCTCGACACCCTGTCCGAGGATGCGACCGCGCTCGGCGCCGTCAATGCGGTCGTTATCGGCGAGGGGCGCCTCCATGGACACAACACCGATTGGTGGGGCTTTGCCGAGGCGTTCCGGCTGAAGCTGCCGGACGCAGCCCTTGACCGCGTCGTGCAACTGGGGGCCGGTGGCGCGGGGGCCGCGACCGCCTATGCCATTCTTGTGCTCGGCGCCGGCAGGCTTGCGATCTTCGATCCCGATCGGCAACGGGCCCGTTCCTTGGTCGACGCGATGCGGTTGCGCTTTCCGCAGGCGGACATCCGCGTGGGCGTCGATATCAAGGCGGAAATGGGTGACGCATCCGGGCTCGTCCATGCCACGCCCACCGGGATGGCGCACTACCCGGGCCTGCCCCTCGATCCTGATCTGCTGGATCGGCGGCACTGGGTGGCAGAGATTGTCTACTTCCCGCTCGAAACGGCGCTGATCACCGAGGCCAGGCAACGTGGCTGCCGTGTCGCGGACGGCGGCGGCATGGCCGTCTATCAGGCGGTCGCGGCCTATCAACTGTTCACTGGCCGTAAGGCCGATGCCGGCCGGATGCTTCGGCACTTCCAGTCGTTGACCGGCGGCACGCAGCCGGAGGCGGTCACATGAAGACCTCCATTGCCACGGTCTCGATCAGCGGCGAACTGCCGGAAAAGCTCGCGGCGATCGCCGCTGCCGGTTTCGACGGCGTGGAAATCTTCGAAAACGACTTTCTCGCCTTCGATGGCAGTCCAGCCGATGTCGGCCGCATGGTTCGCGATCACGGGCTCGAGATTTCCCTGTTTCAGCCTTTCCGCGATTTCGAAGGCATGCCGGAGCCATTCCGTAGCCGGACCTTCGACCGCGCCGAGCGCAAGTTCGACATCATGCAGGAGCTTGGGACCGATCTCCTGCTCGTGTGCTCCAACATATCGACGGTATCTCTCGGCGGGATCGACCGTGCCGCCGACGATTTCCGCGCGCTTGGCGAGCGTGCGGCCCGGCGTGGCCTGCGGGTCGGCTACGAGGCGCTCGCCTGGGGCCGGCATGTTTCCGATCACCGCGACGCCTGGGAGATCGTGCGCCGGGCGGATCATCCCAACATTGGCCTGATCTTGGACAGCTTTCATACGCTGGCGCGCAAGATCGACGTCAACACCATACGCGCGATCCCGGCCGATCGAATCTTCATCGTTCAGTTGGCGGATGCCCCGCTGATCGACATGGACCCGCTCTACTGGAGCCGCCACTTCCGCAACATGCCGGGCGAGGGGGACCTTGCCGTCAGGGAGTTTGCCGCCGCGGTGGTTTCGGCCGGCTATGACGGCTATTTCTCGCTGGAGATCTTCAATGATCAGTTTCGCGGCGGCTCCGCCAGAGCGATCGCGGCGGACGGATACCGCTCGCTCGCCTATCTCGGCGACACCGTGCGACGGCGAGCCGACGTGGACGGCTTCGATGCCCCGGCCATGCCGGCGCGCGCAGCGGTCAAGGAGGTCGGGTTCATCGAGTTTGCGGCCGACGCGGACGATGCGGACAAGCTTGCCAGCGTCTTCCGCACCCTCGGTTTCCGGCGCGAGGCTCGCCATCGCTCGAAGCGGGTGGATCTTTTCGCTCAAGGCGACATTCGTGTGCTGATCAATGTCGAGGATGTCGGTTTTGCCTCGGCTGCTGCCGCCGTTCACGGCACGTCGGCCTACGCCATGGCCTTGGTGGTCGATGATGCGCGGGCCGCTCTGGCACGCGGCCTGGCGCTAGGTGCCGAGCCGTTCGAGCAACCGACCCTGCCCGGGGAGTTGAACATTCCGGCGATCCGCGGTGTCGGCGGGGGCCTTGTCTATCTCCTCGACGAGGTGTCGGATCTGGCCCATATCTGGGCGAGCGACTTCGTGCCCGTCGATGATGACCGCACGCTCGCACCGGCAGGGCTTGCGGTGGTGGATCACATCGCGCAGACAGTCGCCTATGACGAGCTGCTGACCTGGCTGCTGTTCTACACGTCGATTTTCGATGCGGAGAAGACACCGATGGTCGACATCATCGACCCGGCCGGAATCGTGCACAGCCAGGTCGTCGAGAACGCGTCCGGCTCGCTGCGCGTCACGCTGAACGGCGCGGAAAACCGTCGTACCCTGGCAGGCCACTTCATCGCGGAGAATTTCGGTTCCGGCGTCCAGCACCTGGCCTTTGCCACGGACGACATCTTCGCGACCGCGCGGGCGCTGCGCGAAAACGGATTTGCAGCTCTCCCCATCTCGCCCAACTACTACGGCGACGTCGAGGCCCGTTTTGGCCTCGATCCCGAGCTGACCGAGCGCCTGAAGACGGAGAACATACTTTACGACCGCGACGACTATGGGGAGTATTTTCAGCTCTACAGCCCCGGCTTCGGCGAGGGCTTCTTCTTCGAGATCGTCGAGCGACGCGGCTATCGCGGCTATGGTGCGGCCAATGCGATCTTTCGCATCGCTGCATTGAAGAAGGGGCTCCGTCCGGCAGGCATGCCGAGGATTCCGGCATGAGCACGATTGCGGAGCCACTGCTGACTTTGATCGAAGGGTCAGCCGATCCGGCCTGTGCCTATGACGTGGTCGATGCCGCTCTCGACGTGTCGACGCAGCATCCTGCGAGCGCCTTCGATGTCGCGATCCATGGCAAGCTCGAAGAGGTGCCGGTGATCGTCGACGACCGGCTTTCCGCGGAAGCTGCGGGCGATGAGATGGTAGCGCAGGAAGCGATCGAAGGTCGTGGCCAACGTATCCATGAGAACCGCCGAGCCACAGGCCGAGGCCAGCGCCTGATGGAACCCCCAGTCGTAGCGAACCCAATCGGACGTGCACCCGACAGCCCCCGCCAGAAGTTGGCGCTCAACGGCCGCGAGCTTGTGATGGGCGGCGACGACACGTGCCTCCCACTCCAGGTCGCCGGCGGCAAAGGACAGGGAAATCGCGTGGCTTTCGAGAAGCAGGCGCAGGTCGCCGAGATCGCGAAGTTCCCCGACGGACACCGGCGCGACCATGAAACCGCGCTGCCCTTCGGCCACGACCAGGCTTTCGGAGGCAAGGCGGGAGAGGGTCTCACGCAGCGTGGAAACACTGACGCCGTAGCGGTCCCGCAAGTCATCGAGCTTGAGCTTCTGGCGCGGCGCAAGCGTGCCGGCAACAATATCCTGCCGGATCAGCCGGAATGCCATGTCGCCGACGGTCTCGGCAGGTTGGGTGTCCTGAGCTGTCATGGAACTTCCAGAGCAATCATATCTGACAATACAGGAAGTCTACGATGAAACACGTTTGACATGAGGAAATTAGCGTATGATGGTTTTGAAAGATCCGCGAGAAAAATGACCGCATGGCATAAACGAACCATTCCGTACAGAGCTTCCGGGAGGGAGGCTCGTTGAATCGCAGCCGGCTCCGGTCGGCGGCCAAAGGGAGGAACAACGATGACTTTTGAGATCAGCCGCCGCCGTTTTCTCGGCGCATCCGTAGCCGCAACGGCAGCGCTTACCATGCCGGCACTTGCCCAGGACAAGCCGGTGCTCAAGTTCTCCGCGGTATTCTCGGAGCAGGACATCCGCGCGGACATGATGAAGTCCTTCAAGGACAGCATCAAGGACAGTTTCACGCTGGAACCGTTCTACGGCGGGACGCTCTTCAAGCAGGGGACGGAGCTGGTCGCCCTGCAACGCGGCAACTTGCAGATGGGCAATATTGCGCCACAGGACGTCTCCAATCAGATTCCGGAATGGTCGGTGCTGACTTCGGCCTATCTCTTCCGCGATGCCGCCCACCTCAACGCGTTTTTCAGCAGCGAACTCGGGGCCGAGTTCAAGAAGATGGCTGCCGACCAGCTTGGCGTGTACATCCTCGGGCCGACCTATTTCGGCGCGCGGCAAGTCGGCCTTAAGCCGGACAAGAAGATCATGACGCCGGCGGACATGGCCGGCATCAAGCTGCGCATGCCGGGCGGCGACGCCTGGCAATTCCTCGGCTCGGCACTTGGCGCGAACCCCACGCCCATGGCCTATGCCGAGGTCTATACCGGCCTTCAGACCGGGGCGATCGACGGCCAGGACAATCCGCTTCCGAACGTCAAGAACATGAAGTTCTACGAGGTCATGTCTCAGATTGTCCTCACCTCCCACCTGATCGGCTACGATCTGCTGACGATATCGAGCAAGGTCTGGAACGATATGTCGCCGGAGCAGCAGGCCGCGTTCCAGGCCGCGGCCGACAAGGCCATGGCTTGGAGCCAGGAACAGCATTTGGCGCAGGAAAAGGCCCTGGTCGATGAGTTCAAGGCTGCGGGCCTTGATATCTACGAGCCGGACGTCACCGCATTCCGCGCCTTTGCCCAGGAGAAATACCTGAACTCCGACCTCGCCAAGTCCTGGCCGCAGGGCATACTCGACAAGGTGGCGGCACTCTAGGACTGTGGATGCTGCAGGAGAAGCGGCCGGGCGGCTGGCCCGGCCGCTCGGTGAGGCAAGGAGGAGGCACCGTGCCGCAAAGACTGGTTGCCCTTGGCGCGTGGCTGCGCGCGCGCGCGGAAAACGCCCTGGCGCTCATGCTGCTGGCCATGTTTGGCGTGTTCCTGCTGCAAATTCTGTTCCGCTATGTGCTCAATCTTGCCATCGGCTGGACGCACGAGGTCAGCGTTGCCCTCTGGATCTGGATCGTACTGTTCGGATCGGCCTTCGTGGTACGCGAGAGCGAGGAAATTCGCTTCGACTTCTTCTGGGCAAACGCGTCGAACCGCGCCCGCCGCATCATGACCGTCATTTTTGCAAGCGCGCTTGTGATCGCCTTCGGGGTCTCGCTGCCGGCCGTCGTCGACTACATCCTGTTCATGAAGGTCGAGAAGACGGCCTACCTGAAGATCCGCTTCGACTATCTCTATTCGATCTACATTGTGTTCGCGGCGGCCATGATCGTTCGCTACCTCTGGCTCGGTTGGCAGGCGGCCTTCGGCGCCGCCCCGGAGGCCTTCGACCCGACCAAGGCGGGTTCCGGCGTATGAATCTGGCAAGTCCATTCTCCGTCGCCATCGCTGTCATCACCGCGCTCGCGCTGCTAGGGCTTCCGATCGGCCTCTCGATGATCGCCGGGTCGACCCTCTACCTGTTCATGGTGGGGGCCGACATGGGCACCGTGGCGGAACAGTTCCTGAACGGCATGTATTCCAACTACATCATCCTCGCCGTGCCGCTGTTCGTGCTTGCCGCCGAGTTCATGAACATCGGCTCCATGACCGAACGCCTGCTGACGTTCTGCAACCTGCTCGTCGGCCGCTTTCGTGGCGGCCTGGCACAGGTCAACATCGTGCAGAGCATTGTCTTTGCCGGAATGTCCGGATCGGCGATCGCGGATGCGGCGGGTAGCGGCCGCATGATGCAGAACATGATGACGCGCGAAGGCCGCTATACGCCCAGTTTCGCCGCCGCGCTGACGGCGGTGACGGCAGTCATCGGTCCGATCTTCCCTCCATCGATCCCGATGGTGATCTATGCGCTCGTGTCCGATGCATCGATCGGCTACCTCTTCATCGCCGGCATGGCACCCGGCCTGCTGATGGCCGTCCTGCAGATGGTGCAGGTGTCAATAACGGCCCGTCGAAGAAACTTTCCGGTCGAGGCCCCCGTCCCGCTTCGCGAGATGCCGATGATCACCTGGCGGGCGTTTCCGGCCCTGATGATGCCAGTGGTGCTGCTCGGCTGCATCTATTCCGGGATCACGACGCCGACCGAGGCCGCAGCGCTCGCCGCCGCCTACGCGCTGGTCGTCTCGGCGGTGCTCTACCGCAGTATTTCACCCGCAGCCCTGTATGGTGCCCTGAAGGTCAGCGGCAAGACCACCGCGTCGATCGGCCTGCTGATCGGCGGCGCCCTTGTCTTCAACTATGTGGTGACGATCGAGAACATCCCCGACACCCTGAGGGCGTTGCTCACCCACTGGCAGCTGTCGCCGATCGCCTTTCTGCTCCTGGTCAATGTGATCCTGCTCTTGCTCGGCTGCGTGCTGGAAGGCACCGCCATCCTGCTCATCATCGTCCCCGTCTTCATCCCGACCGCGCAGGCGCTCGGCATCGACATGGTGCATTTCGGGGTCATGGTGGTCGTCAACATCATGCTGGGACTGGTCACGCCGCCCTATGGCCTGCTCTTGTTCATCATGACCAAGATCTCCGGGGCTCCGATCCGCGACATCATCGGCGACACACTGCCGTTCCTCGGCTGGATGGTGCTGTCCCTTGCAATCATCACCTTCTTCCCCGACTTCGTGCTGTGGCTGCCGCGTCTCATAGGCTACCAGGGATGAGCGATATGCGAAAAACCGAACCTAGACCCCTCTACGTCCTCAACGGCCCGAACCTCAACCGGCTCGGCAAACGCGAGCCCGAGATCTACGGCCACACCACCCTTGCCGAGATCGAGGCCTGGTGCCGGGAAGCCGCCGGCGACCGTCCTGTCGAGTTCCGCCAGACCAACAGTGAGGAGCGCCTGATCGAATGGGTGCATGAAGCGATCGACAAGGACGCCGCCGGCATCGTCATCAACCCGGCCGCGTTCACCTTCACCTCGCTCGCGCTGCTCGATGCATTGAAGATGTTTCTTGGACCGATCATCGAGTTCCATATCAGCAACATCCACCGGCGCGAGCCGATCTATCATCGCTCCTATGTCTCGATGCATGCCACCGCGGTGATGGCCGGGCTGGGAGCTTCCGGATACCCCGCGGCCATTCAGGCGATCGAGAGAATGATTGCCGAGGGAACCTAAGCTTCCAGGATGCAACGGAAGAAGGGCGCGCAAGGCCCGCACTGTCAGGCTTCCAGCGCCGACCACCGGCGCAGAACCCTTGACCTAACCGCGGGAGATGGCGGCGGCAGTCGGACCGGTCTTAGCACCAAGATCTTCCGGGTTTAGGATCTTCGTGGTTGAAATGGGGGGACGAGCCGAGCAGCATTCCGTCTGCGCCCCCAGCACCGCCCTTACCGAGCTCCAGCCACAAGCGATGATCGTCCGCGGTCACGGCAGCCCGATCTCCTTTGAGGAACAAAGTTAACCCAAAAAGCGGGAATATTTCAGGGGAGGAGCAGGTCAGGGATATTCGAGGGAGCAGGTCAGTCGGGTTTCGGTTACCGATGCGGACAAACGCAAAAAGCCCCTGTGTGGGGCTTTTGTGGATTGCGAGGTATTTTTGGTTGCGGGGGCAGGATTTGAACCTGCGGCCTTCAGGTTATGAGCCTGACGAGCTACCGGGCTGCTCCACCCCGCGTTATTGTTGTTCCGGACCGGCTATGGTTGGCGCGTGCGCCTGTTCCAGGTGTCGGGCTTTGGGCCCTTGCGTGTCGAGAAGATTGTTGATTTGCCTTTAGCAGACCTGGCAGCGACCTACTCTCCCGCGTCTTAAGACGAAGTACCATTGGCGCTGGGGCGTTTCACGGCCGTGTTCGGAATGGGAACGGGTGCAGCCACCCCGCCAGAACCACCAGGTCGGCTAAGGGCAAATTGATTGAGAAGCTGGTGAGGTTTTCACCTCGTTTGTCTTGAACACGTCGCCATCCGGGGATGGGCATTGTCAATGAGAACGATCAAGCCGATCGAGCGATTAGTACCGGTAAGCTTCACACATTGCTGCGCTTCCACACCCGGCCTATCAACGTGGTCGTCTTCCACGGCTCTGATAGGGAATACTCGTTTTCAGGTGGGTTTCCCGCTTAGATGCCTTCAGCGGTTATCCCTTCCATATATAGCTACCCTGCTATGCCCTTGGCAGGACAACAGGTCCACCAGAGATATGTCCATCCCGGTCCTCTCGTACTAGGGACAGATCCTGTCAATATTCCTACACCCACGG
Organism: Mycoplana sp. ABR4_002; assembly: GCF_056159645.1. NCBI lineage: Bacteria > Pseudomonadati > Pseudomonadota > Alphaproteobacteria > Hyphomicrobiales > Rhizobiaceae > Mycoplana > Mycoplana sp. ABR4_002. The sequence goes on along the minus strand of NZ_JBSWVO010000001.1, from coordinate 4,236,703 downwards.
CAGATAGGGACCGAACTGTCTCACGACGTTCTGAACCCAGCTCACGTACCGCTTTAATTGGCGAACAGCCAAACCCTTGGGACCTGCTCCAGCCCCAGGATGCGATGAGCCGACATCGAGGTGCCAAACAACCCCGTCGATATGGACTCTTGGGGGTCATCAGCCTGTTATCCCCGGCGTACCTTTTATCCGTTGAGCGATGGCCCTTCCACGCGGGACCACCGGATCACTATGACCGACTTTCGTCTCTGCTCGACTTGTCAGTCTCGCAGTCAGGCGGGCTTATGCCATTGCACTCGACGAGCGATTTCCGACCGCTCTGAGCCCACCATCGCGCGCCTCCGTTACTCTTTCGGAGGCGACCGCCCCAGTCAAACTACCCACCATACACTGTCCCGGACCCGGATGACGGGCCGCGGTTAGACATCCATGACGATAAGGGTGGTATTTCAAGGATGGCTCCACAGAAACTGGCGTCCCTGCTTCAAAGCCTACCACCTATCCTACACATGCCGACACGAATGCCAGTGTAAAGCTATAGTAAAGGTGCACGGGGTCTTTCCGTCTGACCGCAGGAACCCCGCATCTTCACGGGGAATTCAATTTCACTGAGTCTGCGTTGGAGACAGCGGGGAAGTCGTTACGCCATTCGTGCAGGTCGGAACTTACCCGACAAGGAATTTCGCTACCTTAGGACCGTTATAGTTACGGCCGCCGTTTACTGGGGCTTCGATTCAAAGCTTGCACCTCTCCTCTTAACCTTCCAGCACCGGGCAGGCGTCAGACCCTATACGTCGTCTTGCGACTTCGCAGAGCCCTGTGTTTTTGATAAACAGTCGCTACCCCCTGGTCTGTGCCACCCCTCTCCACTTGCGTAAAAAGGGGTCACGCTTCTTCCGAAGTTACGCGTGCAATTTGCCGAGTTCCTTCAACGCAGTTCTCTCAAGCGCCTTGGTATACTCTACCTGACCACCTGTGTCGGTTTCGGGTACGGTCTATAATGGTGGAGCTATTTCCTGGAACCGCTCCGCCGCCCAGCCAATCCAATAAGGCTGAACGACTTGTGCAATCCGTCACTACCACCAGGCCCACGAATATTAACGTGGTTCCCATCGACTACGCGTGTCCGCCTCGTCTTAGGGGCCGGCTAACCCTGCTCAGATTAACTTTAAGCAGGAACCCTTGGTCTTTCGGCGAGCGGGTCTCTCACCCGCTTTATCGTTACTCATGTCAACATTCGCACTTCCGATACCTCCAGGACCCCTCACGGGTATCCCTTCGCAGGCTTACGGAACGCTCCGCTACCACGTGCATTGCTGCACATCCTCAGCTTCGGTGCATGGCTTTAGCCCCGTTACATTTTCGGCGCAAAGACCCTTATTTAGACCAGTGAGCTGTTACGCTTTCTTTAAATGATGGCTGCTTCTAAGCCAACATCCTGGTTGTTTTGGGATCCTCACATCCTTTCCCACTTAGCCATGACTTGGGGACCTTAGCTGGAGGTCAGGGTTGTTGCCCTCTTCACGACGGACGTTAGCACCCGCCGTGTGTCTGCCGACTAGTACTCCCCGGTATTCGGAGTTTGGTTAGGATCAGTAAGACGGTGAGTCCCCATAGCCCATCCAGTGCTCTACCCCCGGGGGTATTCGGTCGACGCTCTACCTAAATAGATTTCGCGGAGAACCAGCTATTTCCGAGTTTGA
>NZ_JBSWVO010000001.1:3607500-4230000 GCF_056159645.1 Mycoplana sp. ABR4_002 | reverse complement strand
GTGTTCGCGCGGATGATCATCGACGACCCCGAGCTGACCGGAGTCGCGGCGGTCCTGTTCGACGAGTTCCATGAGCGCTCACTCGACGCCGACCTCGGCCTTGCGTTGGCGCTGGACGCCCAGTCCGCCCTGCGCGAGGACCTGCGCATCCTCGTCATGTCGGCCACGCTCGACGTGTCCCGGGTCGCGCATTTGATGGGCGGGGCGACAGTGATCGAAAGCGCCGGGCGAAGCCATCCGGTCGAGATCCGCCACGCCGACCGGCCGGCCGGCGAGCGCATCGAGGACAGCATGGCCCGCGCCATCGGCGCCGCGCATGCCGGGGAGCCGGGGTCGATCCTGGCCTTCCTTCCCGGCCAGGCGGAGATCCACCGGACGGTCGAGCGGCTCGAGGGGCGGTTCGGAGGCGACAGCCTGCTCGTGCCGCTGTACGGCAACCTGACGCAGCAGCAACAGGACGAGGCGATCCGGCCGCCGCCGCCGGGCAAGCGCAAGATCGTGCTGGCGACCGCGATCGCCGAGACCTCGATCACCATCGACGGCGTTCGGATCGTCATCGACAGCGGTCTGCAGCGGTTGCCGGTGTTCGAGGCCTCGACCGGCATCACGCGGCTGGAGACGGTGCGTGTCTCGCGTGCCTCCGCCGACCAGCGGGCCGGGCGCGCCGGGCGCACCGAACCGGGCATCGCGATCCGGCTCTGGCACCCGGGCCAGACCGCGGCACTGACCGCCTTCACCCCGCCGCAGATCCTGGCCAGCGACCTGTCGGGCCTTGTGCTCGACCTTGCGCAATGGGGCGTGACCGATCCGGCAAGCCTGATGTTCATCGACCCGCCCCCACCGGCAAGCCTTGAAGAGGCGCGTGCATTGCTGCGCCTGCTGGGCGCGATCGATGCCACCGGCGGACTGACGGCCGCGGGCCGGAAAATGCGGGCGCTGGCGCTGCCCCCGCGGCTCGCCGCGATGGTGTTCCATGCCGCCGGCGAAGGACTGGCACGCGAGGCGGCAATGCTGGCCGTTCTCCTGACCGAGCGCGGACTCGGCGGGTCGTCGCTCGATCTCGAGGAACGGCTGCGGCGATTCAAGGTCGAGCGCGGCGATCGGGCCGAGTCGTCACGGCGGCTGGCGATGCGCATGGCGGACTTGGCGGGCGCGAAGGTCGCGACCCTTCCGGCCAGCGCGGGGGCGCTGCTGATGCATGCGTTCCCTGACCGGATCGCGCTGCAGCGCGGTGGACGCGGGCGGTTCGTCATGGCGAACGGTCGCGGCGCGGAATTGCCGGAGACCGAACGCCTGGCCGGAAGCCAGATGCTGGTGATCGCCGACCTGACCGGCCAGGCCGGACGGCAGCGCATTCTGGCTGCGGCGGAGGTCAGCCGGTCCGAAGTCGAGGCGCAGATGGGCGAGCGGATTGTCCGCGAGGAACAATGCGTCTTCGACCCGGCCAGCCGCCAGGTCCGGGCGCGCCGGGTGACGCGGCTCGGAGCGATCATCCTCGACGAGACGCCGCAGCCGCGGCCCACAGGGGCGGCGGCGGCGGGGGCGCTCGCCGACGGGGTGCGACAACTCGGCCTGCAGGCCCTGCCCTTCTCCAAGGCCGGCGGCCAGTTGCGCGAACGCATCGGCTTTCTGTCCCGGAGCATGGGCACGCCGTGGCCGGACACCAGTGACGAGGCGCTGCTGGCGCGGCTCGACGACTGGTTCACGCCGTTCCAGCAGCAGACCCGCGGCCTTGACGAGGTCTCTCCGGGCAGCCTTGCGGACGGGCTGATGGCGCTGGTGCCGTTCGAGCTGCACCGCGACCTCGAACGCCTGGCGCCGACCCATTTCGAAGCACCGACCGGCCAGCGCCACCCGATCCGCTATGACGGCGCCGAGCCGACCTTGGCGATTCGCGTCCAGGAACTGTACGGACTGCGCCAGCATCCCGCCGTCGCGGGCGGGCGGCTGCCGCTGCTTCTGGAGCTGCTGTCGCCGGCGCACCGGCCGATCCAGACGACCCGCGACCTGCCGGGGTTCTGGGCCGGATCGTGGAAGGATGTGCGCTCCGAGATGCGGGGACGCTATCCGCGCCATCCCTGGCCCGAGGATCCGGCCAGCGCCATAGCGACGACACGGGCAAAGCCGCGTGGTACATGAGACGCTCCGGAGCCGCCCCGGCCACGGTCTGCAACCCTGAAGGACAAGCAGCAAATGTCCCACAGCGACATCGCCGACATCCGTCACAGCCGGCGGCTGAGGCTGGAAACGCTGATCCGGCTGCGGTGGCTCGCGGTCGCCGGACAGGCGATCGCCGTGATCGTCGTCGCCTTCTGGCTCGGCTTTCCGCTTCCGCTGGTGTCGTGCGGCGTGCTGATCGCCCTGCTGGCGGCCGTCAACTTCTATCTCGCGGTGCGCTACCCGCCGGCGCAGCGGCTGACGTCCGGCGCCGCCCTGGCGTTGCTGGCCTTCGACCTCGGCCAGCTGATGGCCTTGCTGCTCATCACCGGCGGCCTTGCCAACCCCTTCGCGTCGCTGGTCTGCGTGCCGGTGATCATTTCGTCCTCGGCCCAGCCGATCCGCTACAGTCTGGCGCTCGGCATCCTGGCGGTCGCGGGGATCACCATGCTCGCGTTCACGCCCTTTCCCTTGCCGTGGTTCCCCGGCACCGTGCTGGTCGTGCCGCCGGTCCTGACGGCCGGCTTCTGGTTCGCGATCGTGTCGACGACCGCCTTTGCCGCCTTCTATTCCTATCGCGTGTCGCTCGAGGCCTCGGAACTGTCCGACGCCCTTGCCGCGACCGAACTGGTGCTGCAGCGCGAGAAGCACCTGTCGCAACTCGACGGCCTTGCCGCCGCCGCCGCCCACGAACTGGGAACGCCGCTCGCCACGATCAGCGTCGTCGCCAAGGAAATGGAGCGGGAACTGGGACGGGATCCGCGCTTCGGCGAGGATGTGCAGTTGCTGCGCAGCCAAAGCGAGCGCTGCCGCGACATTCTGCGGCGGCTGACGACGCTGTCGGCGGAGGACGAGGAACACATGCGGCGTCTGCCGCTGTCCTCCCTGCTGGAGGAGGTGATGGCGCCCCACCGCGAATTCGGCATAAGGCTGACGCTCGTCGAGGAAACCGAGCGCGACAACGAGCCCATCGGCCAGCGCAATGCGGGCATCCTGTACGGGCTGGGCAACCTCTTGGAGAACGCGGTCGATCACGCGCGCGAGGAGGTTACCGTCACCGCCAGCCACAACGCCGACCGGGTGAGGATTGTGATCGAGGACGACGGCGAAGGCTTTTCACCGGACATTCTGGTGCGGATCGGCGAACCCTACATGACGAAACGCCAGCGCGACGAGCGCGCCGGCGGTCTTGGCCTCGGCCTCTTCATCGCCAAGACGCTGCTGGAGCGATCCGGCGCGCGCCTGACTTTCGGCAACCGGCCGGGCGGAGCGCCCGGCGCTCGCGTGGAGGTCGAATGGCCGCGGGCGCGGATGGAGGCGCGGCTGGCGAAATGACTTTACCCCCCGGGGTGAACCGTTCATAAGAAATGGTCGTAAAGCGAGGAAAATCAGCGGACTTGCGAAATGGCAGAGAAGATCGATGCGCCCGCCCCCGGACAAGACGCCAGCGATGCCGACTATATCGGCAGCGACCGCTCACTCCTGATCGTCGATGACGACGGCCCGTTCCTTCGGCGGCTGGCGCGCGCCATGGAAGCCCGCGGCTTCCTCGTCGACGCCGCCGAATCGGTCGCCGAGGGCATCGCCAAGGCGAAGGGCGCGCCGCCCAAATACGCCGTGGTCGACCTCAGGCTCGGCGATGGCAGCGGCCTCGACGTCATCGCCGCAATCCGCCAGCGTCGCGACGACACCCGCATCATCATGCTGACCGGCTACGGCAACATTGCGACGGCCGTGAATGCCGTCAAGCTCGGCGCCGTCGACTACCTGGCCAAGCCGGCGGATGCCGACGATATCTTTTCGGCGCTTACCCAGAAGCCTGGCGAAAAGGCGGAACTGCCGGAAAATCCGATGTCGGCGGACCGGGTGCGCTGGGAGCATATCCAGCGGGTGTACGAAATGTGCGACCGCAACGTCTCGGAGACGGCCCGCCGGCTCAACATGCACCGCCGCACACTGCAGCGCATCCTGGCCAAGCGCGCCCCGAAATAGAGGCTGCAGGCGGTCAGTCGCGCTCGCCGGAGGCGATCTCGACCATCGCCGCCCCGCATTCCGTCCGATCCATCAGCAACTCTGCCTGCAGCAGCCGGCTGGCGGCGACCCGCGCGAAGGCGAGGGTGACCGACTTGCGCGTGGACGGGGCGAGCCTGTGTTCGGGCGCGTCGCGGATGATATGGGCGCCGTATCCGTCCGAAACCAGCAGACCGCACTCCGCGGGGAAGATGTCCAGCGGCACCCCCCGGTGGGTGGCGAAGAACAGCCGGTCGCAATGCCTACCGTAGTCGGGCCATTTGCGGTCGACGCGAAAATCCTCGATCGAGGTCTTGATCTCGACGATCCAGACTTCGCCCTTCGGCGACAGGCTGACAAGGTCCGCGCGCCGGCCACTGGCGAGCGACATCTCGGCCAGCAGTGCATGACCCAGGTCGGTGAAGAGGCGCTGGACGCCGCGCCGGACCATCATTGCGCGCTCCGACTGCCGGCCGTCGGCGAGCGGATTGTCATTGTGCAGCGATACGATCGTCACGGTGAAGGCCTCGGTAAATCGACCCGGCCAGCATAGCAGACGGCGGCGCGCTTGGCCTCCCCTGCGTAGCCTCACGGCATTGTTGCAAAAAAGCAATCCGCATCCGTTTTGCACCTGCACAAGATGCCGGAGCGGCGCGCGCGCTTGCAATGGCCCGTGAATCGAAAATAAATCGGGCTCAGCGGACGTCCGCCCACAGGCACGTCACCCCCCGAATCGAAGAGACCAAGATGCACCTTCGCACCGCCCTGTTCCTTTGCGGCCTCGCAGCGTCGATGACGCTCGCCGGATGTTCCTCCGTTCCCTCTGCCACGCCGGTCATCGGCGAACAGGTCGCTGTCAATGCGATCTTCACCTCCGAATACGGCGCTGTCCAGGACCACGGCTATGCTCTGCCGGCCATTCCGATCCAGCGCGTCGATTCCAAATACCACCGCCAGATTGTCGACTACAGGACCACCGAGAAGCCCGGGACGATCGTGGTCAACACCCCGACGCGCTTCCTCTACTTCGTCTTGCCCGGCGGCAAGGCCGTGCGCTACGGCATTGGAGTCGGCAAGCAGGGCTTTGCCTGGGAGGGCGAGGCCTATATCGCCTGGAAGCAGGAATGGCCGATGTGGCACCCGCCGGAGGAGATGGCCGAGCGCAAGCCCGAGGTCGCCAAATACGTGAAGGACGGCATGCAGCCGGGACTAACCAACCCGCTCGGCGCCCGCGCGCTCTATCTGTTCAACGACAAGGGTCAGGACACGCTGTTCCGCCTGCATGGCACGCCCGAATGGACCTCGATCGGAACGGCGGCCTCCTCGGGCTGCATCCGCCTGATGAACCAGGACATCATCGACCTCTATGCACGCGTGCGGCCCGGCCGCAGTGCCCGGGTCGTCGTGCAGCAATAGCTCGGTCCAAGCGATCCCATGCAAAAGGCCGCCGGGTCCCCCCGGCGGCCTTTTGCATGTCAGTGGCATCCAGTCACCTGCTTTGCGCGGCCTTGAACTCGAGCCGGCGACGGTGCAGGACCGGCTCGGTGTAGCCGCTCGGCTGCTCGCGGCCCTTCAGGACCAGTTCACAGGCCGCCTGGAAGGCGATCGAGGCATCGAAGTCCGGCGCCATCGGCCGGTAGTGCGGGTCGGCGGCGTTCTGCTGGTCGACCACGGCGGCCATGCGGCGCATCGTTTCGAGCACCTGCGCCTCGGTAACGACGCCTTGGAGCAGCCAGTTGGCCATGTGCTGGGCGGAGATGCGCAAGGTGGCGCGATCCTCCATCAACCCGACATTGTCGATGTCGGGAACCTTCGAGCAGCCAACCCCCTGATCGATCCAGCGCACGACATAGCCGAGGATGCCCTGGGCGTTATTGTCGAGTTCGTTCTGGATTTCCGCGGCCGTCCAGTTCGGGCGCGTGGCGACCGGGACGGAGAGAATGTCGGAGAGCTTGGCGCGCGGACGGCTCTTCAGGCCCGCCTGGACCCCGGCGACATTGACGCGGTGATAGTGGGTGGCGTGCAGCGTGGCCGCGGTCGGCGACGGCACCCAGGCGGTGCTGGCACCGGCCTTGGGGTGGGCGATTTTTTGCTCCAGCATCGCGGCCATCAGGTCGGGCATTGCCCACATGCCCTTCCCGATCTGGGCACGACCGGAAAAACCGCATTCCAGGCCGATATCGACGTTGTGGTTCTCATAGGCCGCGATCCAGGCGGACTGCTTCATGTCGCCCTTGCGGATCATCGGGCCGGCTTCGATGGAGGTGTGGATCTCGTCGCCGGTCCGATCGAGGAAGCCGGTATTGATGAAGAACACCCGTTCTCTGGCCGCGCGAATCGACTCCTTGAGATTGACGGTGGTGCGCCGCTCCTCGTCCATGATGCCCATCTTGACCGTGTTCGGCGCGAGGCCGAGCGCGTCCTCGACGCGACCGAACAGCTTGGCGGCGAAGGCAACCTCCTCCGGACCGTGCATCTTCGGTTTCACGACATAGACGGAACCGGCACGCGAATTCATGCGGCGGCCGTTCGGGCCGCTGTCGTGGAGCGCGATCAGAACCGTGATCATCGCGTCCATGATCCCTTCCGGCACCTCGTGTCCATCCTTGTCGCGGATGGCCGGGCTCGTCATCAGGTGGCCGACGTTGCGCACCAGCATCAGCGAGCGGCCGGGCAGCCTCAGTTCCGTCCCGTCCGGCGCGGTGTAGGTCTTGTCGGCGCTGAGGCGGCGCGTGAACGTCCTGCCACCCTTTTCCACTTGCTCCTCAAGATCGCCCTTCATCAGGCCGAGCCAGTTGCGATAGACGGTGACCTTGTCCGCCGCGTCGACGGCCGCAACCGAATCCTCGGCATCCATGATCGCCGTCAGCGCCGCCTCGATCCGGACATCGGAGATGCGTGCGGCGTCGCTGCCGCCGATCTCGGTGGCCGCGTCGATCACGATCTCGATGTGCAGCCCATTGTTGCGCAAAAGCAGGAGGCTGGGCGTGGCTGCCTCGCCAACATACCCGGCAAACTTGCCAGGCGACGCCAGGCCGACCATCTCGCCGTCTAAGAGCGCGGCGCTCAACCGGCCGCTCTTGACGGAAAGGGCTCTCACCTCGGACCAGCGGGCGCCTTCGAGCGGCACACTGGCATCGAGGAACCCGCGCACCCATGCGATCACCTGGGCGCCACGCCTTGGGTTGTAGGCAACGCCGCGCGCCGCGCCGTCGTCATCGGCAATGGCATCGGTCCCGTAAAGGGCGTCGTAGAGCGAGCCCCAGCGCGCATTGGCGGCATTGAGGGCGTAGCGGGCGTTCATCACCGGAACGACAAGCTGCGGGCCAGCAATCGTGGAGATCTCGGGATCGACATTGGCGGTGGCAATGGCGAAGTCGGAGCCTTCCGGCACGATGTAGCCGATTTCGCGCAGGTAGGCTTCGTAGGCGGCGAGGTTGCCCGGCGCCCCATTGGCCTTGTACCAGGCGTCCAGGCGCTCCTGCAGTCGGTCGCGCTTGTCCAGAAGCGCCCTGTTCTCCGGCGCCAGAGCCTCGACAATGGCGGCGAAGGCCGCAAAATAGCGGTCCCGATCGACGCCGGCTCCGGGGAGAGCCTCCTTGACGAGAAAGTCGTGAAGCTCGGCGTCGAAGGAGAGGCCGTGCTCGTTGGTAAAACTCATATGCCGCACTCCGCGTGTTCTGGACCGGCCCGGTCCCGGGATGGTGCCACTTTCCAGAGCCTGCCATCATAGTCAATTCGGCAATGGTTCAAAGAATTTGTTCCAAACCGGAACAAATCGCGCGCTATTGATCCGCGGCGATGCGCGGGCGGCCGCTGGCAGTGGCGGTGAAGCGGGCCTCGACCAGCTTTCTCGTTCCCTCGATCTCGGGCGCGTCGATCGATTCGTTCACGGAGACAGCGGGTTCATCAGCGCCATTAAGCCGAGCCGCGTGCAGCGCAGCCCCAATGGCGCGTTCACGCGCGAGCGCAAACGCCGCCTGTTCCTCCACCAACCGCACGCTGTCGCCGGCGCCGGCGACAACGAAGACACCCTCTTCCGGGGTGGTGACGAAGACGGTCACCGCCGCGCGCACCTGGCCGACCACCGCGCCGATGGCATTGGCAACATCGGCATCGGACGGGATCGAGGCCTCGGCCCCTAGCATTGCTGCGATCGCCGGATAGTAGACCGGTGCCGATGCGCCGAGACCGACGAGCGGGCGATCCAGATGCAGCCGGAACTGAACGATCCCCGCGGTCCGCCGCAGCGCCCGGTCGACAGGAAGCGATTCGGCCGGGTCGATGGCGCCGGCGCCATCTTCAGCCAGACAGGCGGCCATCACGACCTCCGCGGACTGGCGCGTCAGCCGGTCGATGATCGCCTGGGCGATCTCCTGCGCCGAGGCCGCGATCGGCCGTCCGGATCCGTCCTTGGCCCGCGCGGCGAGCTCGAGTCCGAGCCTTGCAGCCTCCCGGTCCCACTGGCCCTGCCGGCCGAGGACGTGCATCGAATCTGACGGCGTGATGGCGCACAGATGCACAAGCCCGCGCCCCACCAGCCGGTCGAGCGTCGCCTTTTGCAGCGTGCTCGTCAGCAAGCTGTCCAACGGCACCGGCACGGCCCCGATGCGATCGTAGAGCGCGCGTTCCTGTGCCTGCAGACCGCTTGCGAGGTGCTCCGGTACCCCGGTGCGCACCGCGAACCGGCCGTCATGGCGCCCCATGTGCTGCGCCCGCAACTGGCGTTCCAGCGCCGCATGCACAATGCCGCCATGGATTGTCGCCGCGAGGCTCAGCGGCAGAACGCGCCGCGGCCCGAGGTCGATCCTGGCGACGAGGCCGCGATCGTTGATGCGCACCTCCGAATCGCCCCCGAGCCCGTAGGTCCGCATGGCGACCGCCTCGACCATGGTCCGGTAGCCGCCGACGACCGCGCCCTCCGAGTCGAGGCGCGGGCGACCCTGGTCCAGCACCGCCACGTCGGTGGTTGTGCCGCCGATATCGGAGACGACGGCATTATCGAGTCCGGTGAGGTGCCGCGCGCCGACCAGGCTCGCGGCCGGCCCCGACAGGATCGTCTCGATCGGCCGGAGCCTGGCCTCGGCCGCAGAAATCAGCGCGCCGTCGCCGCGGACGACCATCATCGGCACCCGGATCCCGCGGCGCTCGAGATAGCCCTCGCAGGCGCCGATCAGGCGGTCGATCATCGAGACCAGGCGCGCATTGAGCAGCGTGGTCAGCGCCCGGCGCGGCCCGCCGAGCTTGGAGGACAGCTCGTGGCTGCAGGTGACAGGCAGATGCGAGATCGCGCGGATGCGGTCGCGCACGCGCTGTTCGTGGGCCGGATTGCGGACGGCGAAATAGCCGGCGACGGCGAAGGAGGAGACGGAGGCCGCGAGCTCCGGCAATGCCTTGTCGAGGGCGGTCAGGTCGAGCGGGTTTTCGTTGCCGTGCACGTTGTGGCCGCCGGGCAGGAAAATGACCGGGTCGTTGCCGAGCGCCTCGGCCAGGCCGTCGCGCTTCAGGTCGTCCGGGCCAAATCCGATCATCACGAGACCGGCCCGGCCGCCCTGCCCTTCGACGAGGGCATTGGTGGCCAGGGTCGTCGACAACGATACCAGGCTGATCGCCGTGACCGGGACCTGCGCCTGTTCCAGCACCGCCTCGACGGCCCCGGCAATGCCGACGGCCAGATCGTGCCGCGTGGTCAGCGCCTTGGCCTTCGCCGCGACACCGCCGGACTCGCTGAAGAGAACGGCGTCCGTGTAGGTCCCGCCCGTGTCGATGCCGAGTAACAAATGATCTGCCACGTGAACCGTCCGGATTTCATGCGCCGCGATGCCGGTGCGCAGGTTTATTGCATCCTTTGCGGGATTGCCACAGCTTCACGCGCGACATTCGTCGTCACGCCAGGAATGTCCGCTGCCTTTCGGCCTGCCGATCGATAGCCGCAGGTGAAAAGTCGCCCTCAGGCGCGGGCTGTCACCCGCATCGGCAATCCGTTCGCCGGCTGCGTGGTCAGCCGCTGCACCGGCCAAGGCCGCGTTGCCGGCGTGACGTCGAAGCGGTAGCGGTGCATCAGCACGGCGAGTGCGATCACCGCTTCCTGCAGCGCAAAGGTGGCGCCGATGCAGACGCGCGGCCCCGCGCCGAAGGGCAGGTACTGGAAGCGATCGATGTCAGCTCGGTTTTCGGGGAGGAATCGCTCGGGCACGAACGCCCGCGGCCTGTCCCAGTAGAGTTCGTGGCGGTGAAGCGTCCAAGGCATGATCAGAACGGTGATGTCTTTCGGGATGTCGACCGTCTCGCCATCAGGGCTGGTCCAGACATCGCTTTCGATGGCCGCACGATTGATCGAGGGTGCCGGGGGATAGAGGCGCATGCCCTCCTCGAAGGCCGCGCGCGTCCAGGGCATCAGGTCGAGCCAGGCAACCGGGTCGGCATCGGCGCCCAGAACGCGATCGATCTCCTGCTCCATTGCCTCGCGGGCGTGCGGGGTATTGGCAACGCAATAAAGGGTCCAGGCCAGCGCGCGCGCCGTCGTCTCGTGGCCGGCGCCGATGAAAGTCAGGATGTTGTCCTCGATCTCGCCATCGGTCAGCCCATCCGGCCCCGCCTGCTCCAGCAGAAGCGTGAGAAAATCCTGCGGCGCGGCACCGGCATCGGCCTTCATGCGCGCCAGCCGCTGACCCATCGTGCCGCGCACGATCGCACGGAACTTGTCGAGCACCTTCTGCCCGCCGATTCGCGTCAACCGCGGAACCCAGGATGGCGCCTTCAGCAGGTCCATCGGATCCACGCGCCCCATCCGATGCAGCAGCGCATTGACGTCGTCGGCAAAATGGCCGCCCGACGAAACGATCTCGCCGGAGAAAAGCGTTTCGGCGAGGATGGCAAAGGTCAGCTCCGTCATGTCGACGGCGATGTCGGCGACGGTGCCGCCGGTCGCGCCGCTCTCGTACTTGGCCGCATAGAGCTCGGACTGCCGCAGCATCTGGCCGGCAAAGCCCCTGGCGTGGCGCGGCGTGAAGATCGGTGCGACCGCCTTGCGCGACCGCTTCCAGATCGCACCCTCCGCGGTCAGCAGCCCGTCGCGCAGGATCGGCCGCAGCACCAGCTGGCGCACCTCCGCCATGCGGTAGTTCTGGGCGTTGTCCACAAGCACATGCTTGATCAGACCGGGATCGTTGACGATGAGCGTGTGCTCGCGAAAGAACCGCGTCTCGATCCAGGGCAGCGTGTAGGATGGAACACCCCACAGCTCAAGGGGATTGCGCAGGATGGTGCGGATGATCTCCAGCCGCGACGGCGGCACGGTCCGCGGCTGCGGTGCCGGTGGCTCGAATGGCTCCGGGCGCATGTCCATCGTTCACAACCTCGCACGCGCGGCCGTCGGCCGCGCCTTCCTGCGAAGTCTAGAGCAGCCCCTGCAATTCGGCCAGCTTGTCGTTGACGAGCCAGCCGTAATAGTTCTCCTCCGGCCAGTTGCTGGTGCCGTCCGCCCGGCGGCGAGCAAAGTCGGCCGCCCGCATGTCTGGATTGCCGACGTTGTAGAGCGTCGCGGTGACACCGGGATTGTCCGAAATGTCGACGCCGGCGATTCGCTTGTAGGCATCGATCGCGTGACGCAGCGCCGCCGCCATGTAGGCGAGCGAGATGTCCGGATCCATGATCGCCCGGTAGACACCGGCAGCGTCCTTTTCGTCCAGCGGCTTGTGGCCGGAAACGCGCGCCACCGTGTCGGTCAGCATCAGCGCGGTCAGCGGATTGATCTGGCCGAGGCCGAAGGTCTGTCCCGCGTAGAAGGGCTGGAAGAAAACGGCGGAGAAGCGATTGTCCGGATAGGCTGTGCCGCCGACCCGCTTGCCCCGGAAGGTGCGGTTCCAGACCGTCTCCCGGCACGACCACAGCGCATAGGACCCCTTGCTCTGTGCACAGGCGGCAAATTCGGGGCGACTGACGAACGTGTCGATGCTTTCCCCGTCATAGGCGAAGCGGAAGCTGTCGCCGGCATAGGATGCAGCCTTGATGTAGTAGCTCTGCAGGCGGTCGTAGGCGTCCACGTTGTAGGTGTGCTCGCCGACGATGGCGCCCACCATATGAATCGGGGCAATGCCGTATTGGGCGGCGACGGCCCGAATCTTGCCTACGAGTTCCCGGTCGGTCGCCAGCAGGTCGCGCACTCTCTCGTACTTGGCGTCAAAACTGGTCTTGCCTGCCTTGGTGCGGCGAACCGAGGCACCTGGAACGGCCGGCTGCTCGGCATGGCGATTGCCCGGCGGAACGACGTCGGCGGCATTCGCGGCGGTCACACCGGCGACCAGCAATGTGGCGGCAGTGACGAGCATTCGCAGCAGATGTCGCAAGATCCGGTCTCCGATGTCCTGATTTGATGGCCGGCCCTCCGCCGGGCCCGTCTCCGCGGCACCCCATGCAGGCAAATCATGTCGGAATGATGCCGACCCCTCGCGAAGGCGAAAACATGCCCGGGTTCTAAAGTGAAGCGCGGCGCCTGTCGAGAGAGCGCCGCGTCATCGGGCCAAATCAGAGGATGTAACGCGACAGATCCGTGTTGGCGGCGAGCGTGCCGACGTGCTCGCGCACGTAGGCGGCATCGATCATAACCGTGTTTCCGACCTTGTCCGGGGCCTCGAACGAAATCTCGTCCAGCACCCGCTCCATCACCGTCTGCAGGCGCCGCGCGCCGATATTCTCGACGTTGGCATTCAACTGCACGGCGACATCGGCAAGGGCGTCGATCGCGTCCTCGGTGAAGTCGAGCGTCACCTGCTCGGTTTCCATCAGCGCCTTGTACTGACGGATCAGGCTCGCCTCGGTCTCGGTGAGGATGCGGCGAAAGTCCTCCTTGGTCAGGGCGCGAAGCTCGACCCGGATCGGCAGGCGGCCTTGCAACTCCGGCAGCAGGTCGGACGGCTTGGCGACGTGAAAGGCGCCGGAGGCGATGAACAGGATATGGTCGGTCTTCACCGGGCCGTACTTCGTCGCGACCGTGGTGCCCTCGACAAGGGGCAGCAGGTCACGCTGCACGCCCTCGCGGGAGACACCGGCACCGAGGCCGCCGTCCCGCGCGGCGATCTTGTCGATCTCATCGAGGAAGACGATGCCGTCGTTCTCGACCGACTGGATCGCCTCGCGCTGAATCTGCTCGTTGTCGATGAGCTTG
The DNA here is from genome assembly GCF_056159645.1 of Mycoplana sp. ABR4_002. Lineage (NCBI taxonomy): Bacteria > Pseudomonadati > Pseudomonadota > Alphaproteobacteria > Hyphomicrobiales > Rhizobiaceae > Mycoplana > Mycoplana sp. ABR4_002. The sequence continues at coordinate 4,216,667 of NZ_JBSWVO010000001.1, read as the reverse complement.
TCGGACTCGTCGGCGATCAACAGCTTGTAGGAGTCCTTCACCGTCGTCTTGACCTTCCGGGTGCGACCACCGAGAGCCTTGCCGAACATCTCGGAAAGGTTGAGCACGCCGACATTGGCGCCCGGCATGCCGGGAATCTCGAAGCCCGGCAGACCGCTGCCGGTATCGGCGACGTCGATCTCGATTTCCTTGTCGTCCAGCTCGTTGTTGCGGAGCTTCTTGCGGAAGGAATCACGCGTCGCCGGCGAGGCAGTGGCCCCGACCAGGGCATCAAGCACCCGTTCCTCGGCATTCATGTGCGCCTTTGCCGTTACCTCGGCGCGCTTCTTCTCGCGCACCAGGCCGATACCGACCTCGACCAGGTCGCGCACGATCTGCTCGACGTCGCGGCCGACGTAGCCGACCTCGGTGAACTTGGTCGCCTCGACCTTGACGAAGGGCGCGCCGGCCAGCTTGGCAAGACGGCGCGAGATCTCCGTCTTGCCGACGCCGGTCGGGCCGATCATCAGGATGTTCTTCGGCATGACCTCGTCGCGCAGGTCGTCACCGAGCTGCTGCCGGCGCCAGCGGTTGCGCAGGGCGATGGCCACGGCCCGCTTGGCATCCTTCTGGCCGATGATGTAGCGGTCAAGTTCGGAAACGATCTCGCGGGGGGAAAAATTACTCATCTCGTTCTCGCCTTCGGGCCCGGTCCCGAGCCATCATCAGCGCCGGACCGTCCTCTGTCTGTCGTTGATCAAAGACACGGAACCCCGCCTTGCCGTAGGCTCGGATCGCCGGTCTATTGTCGGGATGCGGATCGATGATGACCCGTTCCGTCCCGTTTTCGTATAGCCTTTCGACGAAGGCCTTCAGTATCTTCGTCCCCAAGCCCCTGCCCGTCAGCGAAGGTGGGCCAATGAACTGGTCGATGCCGATGGTTCCGGCCGGCTGGTCGCCGTAGATGTGCGCCGGCCCGTCGACGACGTAGCTCTGGATGTAGCCGATCGCCTCGTCGTTCAGCAGCACCAGATAGGGCTCGACCAGCCGATCGTCGAAATGGCCGCGGATCGCGGCAATCTCGTCCTCCGGCACCCCCCACCAGCGCCGAACATGCGGCTCGGCCAGCCAACGGCGCAGAAGCGGAAGATCCGCCCGCGTCACCGGCCGGAAACCGATCACCTCAGCGCTCGGCATCCAGCGTCTCGACCACCACGTTGTGGTTGGTATAGACGCAAATCTCGCCGGCAATCTGCATCGCGCGCCGGGCGATATCCTCAGCCGACATGTCTGTCTCGATCAGCGCGCGCGCGGCGGCGAAGGCATAGTTGCCGCCCGAACCGATCGCAAGCGTACCGTGTTCGGGCTCCAGCACGTCGCCGTTGCCGGTAATCGCCAGCGTGATCGACCGGTCCGCGACCAGCATCATCGCCTCGAGATTGCGCAGGTACTTGTTGGTCCGCCAGTCCTTGGCGAGCTCGACGGCGGCCCGCATCAGCTGGTCGGGGTATTGCTCGAGCTTCTCCTCGAGCCGTTCGAGCAGCGTGAAAGCATCGGCGGTGGCGCCCGCGAAACCGGCGATCACGTCGCCCTTCCCGAGCCGGCGCACCTTGCGCGCATTGCCCTTCATCACCGTCTGGCCGAGGCTCACCTGGCCGTCGCCCGCCATCACCACCTTGCCGCCCTTGCGGACGGTGATGATGGTCGTGGCATGCATCGTTCCATAGCGATCATGTTCACTCATTGGCATACCCAAGCATTCGCGCCCGCCGGAGCCGGACGCGCGCCGCCCGTGACGGGCCGGCTTTCTGGTTGCCTATGTAGGGGGCGAGCCGCCAATTGCAATCGGCCGATGCACCGCAGCCTTTGCGATCCGCGAATACTGGTCATTTGCCCGCACGCCTGATATGGGGTCGGCGAAGGATTTCTTCGAACATTCAGGGTGCGCAAGACCAATGAGCCGCAAAGCCAGCATTTCCCGCAAGACGAACGAGACGGCCGTTTCCGTGACCGTCGACCTCGACGGCACCGGCACGGCAAAGGTCTCGACGGGCGTCGGCTTCTTCGACCACATGCTGGACCAGTTGTCCCGCCACTCGCTGATCGACATGGCGATCGAGACCAAGGGCGACCTCCACATCGATGATCACCACACGGTGGAAGACACCGGGATTGCCATCGGTCAGGCGATCGCCAAGGCCCTCGGCGATCGCCGCGGCATCACGCGCTACGCCTCGCTCGACCTTGCCATGGACGAGACGATGACGCGGGCGGCGGTCGACGTTTCCGGCCGTCCGTTCCTCGTCTGGAACGTCAGCTTCTCGGCGCCGAAGATCGGCACCTTCGACACGGAACTGGTGCGCGAATTCTTCCAGGCGCTGGCGCAGAACGCGGGGATCACCCTGCATGTGCAGAACATCTACGGCGCCAACAACCACCACGTCGCGGAGACCTGCTTCAAGTCCGTCGCCCGGGTGCTTCGCACGGCAACCGAAATCGATCCCCGCCAGCAAGGCCGCATCCCCTCGACGAAGGGGTCGCTGGCCTGACCGGCAGACCGGCAGGATGTCCACGTTGACCGCATCTTACCTGATCATGACCCCGCCCGGCGCCCCTGCCGGGACCGAGAAGGCGATCTTCATCCGCGACGGCTTTCGCTGGTCGGCGTTCTTCTTTCCCGCGATCTGGCTTCTCGTCCATCGCCTCTGGTTCTGGGGGTTGCTGGCAGTGGTGCTGCAATTTTCGGCCGCGGCCCTGTCCTTGTCGGCCGAGCTTGCCGGGGCCGGCTGGGTGCTGACGCTGGCCGTCTCGCTGCTGACGGCGCTGGAGGGCCCGCAGGCGCTGGCCCGCACCCGCGAGGAGCGCGACTGGACGTTGCGAACCGTCGTCTCGGCCCGCGATCTCGAATCTGCCGAGCAGATCTACTACGGCGACCAGGTGTCGGCGGGAGCGCAGGCGCCGGCCACCGTCCCAAGTATCGATGCACCCGCCAAGGCCGCCCGCCCGCCCGCGCTCGGCCTCCTCGGCTATGACGGAGAATGAGCATGCGCGTGGCCATCATCGACTACGGTTCGGGCAATCTCCGCTCCGCCACGAAGGCCTTCGAGCGGGCCGCGCACGAGGCCGGCATTGCCGCCGAGATTGACCTGACCGATCGCCCCGAACGGGTGGCATCGGCCGATCGGGTGGTGCTCCCGGGGGTCGGTGCCTACGCCGACTGCCGGCGCGGGCTGGACGCCGTGCCTGGCATGCTTGATGCCCTGCGCGGCGCGGTCGAGCAGGGCGGCCGCCCGTTCCTCGGCATCTGCGTCGGCATGCAGCTGATGTCCTCTCGCGGCCTGGAGAAGACCGTGACGCCCGGACTCGGCTGGATCGGCGGCGACGTCGTTCCGATCGAGCCGGACGCGCCGGAGCTGAAGATCCCCCAGATCGGCTGGAACACGCTGGAACCGAAGCGGGCGCACCCGCTCTTTGCCGGCATCAAGACCGGCGCAGACGGCCTGCACGCCTATTTCGTCCACTCCTACCATCTCGCCGCGGCCGACCCGGACGACGTGGTGGCGACGGTCGACTACGGCGGGCCGACGACCGCGTTTGTCGCCCGCGACAACAAGGCCGGCGCGCAGTTCCACCCCGAGAAGAGCCAGGCCCTCGGCCTGGCCCTGATCACGAACTTCCTGCGCTGGATGCCCTGACGGGCGCGCCGACAGAACGGACGACGACATGATCCTCTTTCCCGCTATCGATCTGAAGGACGGCCAGTGCGTCCGCCTCAAGCTCGGCGACATGGACCAGGCCACGGTCTACAACCCTGACCCGGCCGCGCAGGCCCGCGCCTTCGAGGATGCGGGGTTCGAGTGGCTCCACGTCGTCGACCTCAATGGCGCATTTGCCGGTGAGAGCGTCAATGGCGTCGCCGTCGACGCGATCCTGAAGGCGACGAAGAATCCGGTTCAACTCGGCGGCGGCATCCGCTCGCTCGACCATATCGAGACCTGGCTGTCCCGCGGCCTGGCCCGTGTCATCCTCGGCACGGTCGCGGTGCGCGACCCGGCCCTCGTCATCGAGGCCTGCCGGCTGTTTCCGGGCAAGGTCGCCGTCGGCATCGACGCCAGGGGCGGCAAGGTCGCGGTTGAGGGATGGGCCGAAGCCTCCGAGCTCGGCGTGGTCGAACTTGCGCGAAAATTCGAGGGCGCCGGCGTCGCCGCCATCATCTACACCGACATCGACCGCGACGGCATCCTGACCGGCATCAACTGGGCTTCGACCCTGGAACTTGCCGAGGCCGTCTCCATCCCGATCATCGCCTCCGGCGGCCTCGCCTCGCTCAGCGACGTGCGCCGCATGCTCGAGCCGGACGCTGTGAAACTGGAAGGTGCGATCACCGGCCGCGCGCTCTATGATGGCCGGATCGATCCGCAGGAGGCGCTGGCGCTGATCCGCGCCGCGAAAGGACACTTCGCATGACCCTCAAGGCCCGTGTCATCCCCTGCCTGGACGTCAAGGACGGCCGCGTCGTCAAGGGCGTCAGCTTCGTCAATCTCGTCGATGCCGGCGATCCGGTGGAATCGGCCAAGGCCTATGACGCGGCGGGCGCGGACGAGTTGTGCTTCCTCGACATCACCGCCTCGTCCGACAACCGCGACACCATCTTCGACGTCGTCGCCCGCACCGCCGACCATTGCTTCATGCCGCTGACCGTCGGCGGCGGCGTGCGCTCGATCGCCGACATCCGCAAGCTTCTGCTCGCCGGCGCCGACAAGGTGTCGATCAACTCGGCGGCGGTGAAGAACCCGGATTTCGTCGCCGAGGCGGCGGACAAGTTCGGCAACCAGTGCATCGTCGTCTCGATCGATTCGAAGAAGGTCTCGCGGGAAGGCGAGGCGGACCGGTGGGAGATCTTCACCCATGGCGGCCGGCAGGCGACCGGCATTGACGCCGTCGCCTTCGCCGAGGCCATGGTGGAACGCGGCGCCGGCGAACTGCTGCTCACCTCGATGGATCGCGACGGCCAGAAGAACGGCTACGACATCGCGCTGACGCGCACGATCGCCGACCGGGTGGCGGTGCCGGTGATCGCCTCGGGCGGCGTCGGCAATCTCGACCATCTGGTGGAAGGCATCCGCGACGGGCATGCGACCGCCGTCCTGGCGGCATCGATCTTCCACTTCGGTACCTATACCGTCGGCGAGGCCAAGCGCTACATGGCCGAGCACGGCATCGCGATGCGGCTCGATTGAGCGAAGGCAGGACCAGGCCATGAGCGAATTCACCCTAGCCGAGCTTGAAGCAATCGTCGCCAGGCGCGCCGAAGCTGCACCGGACGAGTCTTGGACGGCGCGGCTGGCCGCGGCCGGGCAGGCGAAGGCGGCCAAGAAGCTCGGCGAGGAGGCGATCGAGACCGTGATCGCGGCGATCGAGGGCGACCGCGCGGCGCTGATCAGCGAAAGCGCCGACCTGCTCTATCACCTGATGGTGGTGCTGAGGATCGGCGGCGTGGCGCTCGCCGACGTGCTGGGGGAACTCGAGCGGCGGACCGGCCAGTCCGGCATTGCCGAGAAGGCAGGCCGAACGACATCATGACGCACTCCCTTCGCGACAAGCACCAGGCAGACATTCCCGACGGCTACGGCCAGACCATCTATTCGCCCTACCGCTTTTTCTCGGCCGAGGCATGGGCGAAGTTCCGCGCGGACACGCCGCTGACGCTGACGGCGGACGAGGTGCGGCGGCTGCGGTCGCTGAACGACCCGGTGGACCTCGAGGAGGTGCGGCGGATCTACCTTTCACTGTCGCGGCTGCTGTCGGCCCATGTCGAGTCGTCCCATCTCCTGTTCGAGCAGCGCAAGCGCTTCCTCAGCCTGTCGGATGAATCAAAAACCCCGTTCGTGATCGGCATCGCCGGCTCTGTCGCGGTCGGCAAGTCGACGACCGCCCGCATCCTCGCCGAACTCCTGTCGCGCTGGCCGACCAGCCCGAAGGTCGACCTCGTCACAACCGACGGCTTCCTCTTTCCCAATGCGGTCCTGACCCGCGAAACGATGATGGAGCGCAAGGGCTTTCCGGAAAGCTACGATACCGGTTCCCTGCTCCGCTTCCTTTCGGCCATCAAGGCCGGGCAGCCCAACGTCAAGGCGCCGACCTATTCGCACCTCACTTATGATGTGCTGCCGGACAAGTTCCAGGTGATCGACCGCCCTGACATCCTGATCTTCGAGGGGATCAACGTGCTGCAGTCGCGCAGCCTGCCCGCCGACGGCAAGATCGTGCCGATGGTGTCGGACTTCTTCGACTTCTCGATCTATATCGATGCCGAGGAGGAACTGATCCACAGCTGGTATGTGGAGCGGTTCATGCGCCTGCGCGAGACCGCGTTCAAGAACCCGGACTCCTACTTCAAGCGCTATGCCGCCGTAGACCAGGATGAGGCGCTCGCGATTGCCGAAGGCCTGTGGCAGAACACCAATCTGAAGAACCTGCGCCAGAACATCCTGCCGACCCGACCCCGCGCGGACCTGATCCTGCAGAAGGGCGAGAACCACCTGGTCGAGACCGTGGCGCTGCGCAAGATCTGAAGCCGGCGCGCGCGACAAGCCAGCCTGCCTGTCACCCTCAGGCGGTCACGCGCCGAAGCGTCAGGTTCAGCCGCCCGCCGTTGCGGAGCAGCGTCGAGGTGCCCGGGTAGACGCGATCGACCCCATGAAAGCTTAGCCGGCTCTCGCCGCCGAGCACCAGCACGTCGCCGCTGGACAGGCGAAAGGAGCGCGTCGGGTCCGCGCGCGCGGTTCCGCCGATGCGAAAGAGGCACTGGTCGCCGAGCGAAACGGAGACGACCGGTGCCGCGAAATCGCTCTCGTCGCGGTCCTGATGCAGCGCCATCTTCGCCTTGCCGTCGTAGAAGTTGACGAGGCAGGCCTGCGGCGGCAGCGGGTAGCCGGAGACCTCGTCCCAGATCCGCAACAGCACCGGCGGAATTGCCGGCCAGGGCCGACCCGTCGACGGATGGCGCTCCTGGTAGCGATAGCCGCCCTCGCGGTCGGTCACCCAGCCGAGCGGTCCACAATTGGTCATCCGGACCGACATCGGCCTGCCGGTCTTCGGCATTGTCGGCACGTAGAGCGGCGCCTCCGCGACGACGGCCCGAACCTCGTCGACCAGCGCCGCCTGCGCCAGCCGGTCGAGATGGGCGGGCAGGTAGCGCAATCCGGCGGCAGGACCGGACACGGGCGCCGGGCCGATGTGCGCGGCGACCATCACTCAGGCCCGGTCAAGATCCGGGATGCGCAGCACCTGGCCGGGATAGATCTTGTCCGGATCGCTGAGCATCGGCCTGTTGGCCTCGAAGATCAGCGTGTACTTGGCGCCCTTGCCCTTGCCGTAGACCGCCTCGGCGATCTTCCAGAGGTTGTCGCCCTTCTCGACGGTGTGGAGCACCGGCGCCTTGGCCGGCGTCGCCGCCTTGACGAGCTCGGTCATGTCGGCTTCGCCGAGCCTGGGGCCGGTCTCCGGGGCCACGACCTTCAGTTCTGCCGCCTCGACCTTGGAGATGCCGAGCGTGTTGCCGACGGCGACCACCGCCTTCTCGAAAATGCTCTGGTCGGCCACGACACCCTTGAGCACGGCCTTGTCGCCAACGACCGCCACATCGACCCCGTCGGTGCCGAGTCCGAACGAATCGAGCTCCTTCTTGATGGCCTCCGCCTGCGGCGCTTCGTCATCGCCGCCAAAACCAAGCTTCTTTCCCGCATTCTTGATAAAGCTGAACAGACCCATCGTCGTCTCCACGGTTTTCAAGGTCGCGACCGCACGCAGCAGTCACCGGCATCGCAGGAAAGATTAGGTCGCAAGTCCGCATCTTCAAGGCGCAGGCGCGGCTGCCACTCACTCGCCGGTGGGCTTGCCGCGCATCTTCTTGATGCTGGAGCGTCCGGCCTTCTCCTTCAGTCGGCGTTCCACGGCTCCGCGCGACGGGCGGGTCTTCTTGCGCGGCGGCGGCGGCGGTTCAGCAGCTTCCAGAATGAGGGCCCGCAGCCGTTCGCGCGCGTCCTCGCGATTACGCTCCTGACTGCGGAAGCGGTTGGCCTCGATCATCAGGACGCCGTCCTTCGACAGGCGGCGCCCGGCCAGCCGCGCGGCATTCGCCTTGACCCTGTCGCTGAGCGAGGGCGAGTTCATCAGGTCGAAGAACAGCTGGACCGCGGTCGACACCTTGTTGACGTTCTGCCCGCCCGGACCGCCGGCAAGGACGAACTGCTCGGTCAGCTCCCAACCGGCAATGACGATGGAAGCCTTTATCGGAAGCGGTTCGCTGGCCATGGACTCTTTCCTCGATGCAGCCCCTGCATAGCCGATGAGACGAGAAAAGCGAAACACCGCATAGGCGGCAGCAAACGCAAGAAACCCGGCCAGGGCCGGGTTTCACGTGAATCACTTTGGCAGCCGATTACTCGGCGGCGATGCGCGGGCCCGGTGCCGCATCGCGGACGCCGCCGTCGACCTGGTCCTCGAACTTGGCGAAGTTGTTGACGAACATGTCGACCAGCTTGCGCGCCTGGCGGTCATAGGCGGCGCCGTTGGACCAGGTCGAGCGCGGGTCGAGGATCTTGGTGTCGACGCCAGGCACGCTGACCGGAACCTCGAACCCGAAGTTGTCGTCGCGACGGAACAGCGCGTTGTTCAGCGACCCGTCGAGTGCGGCGCCGAGCAGCGCCCGCGTCGCCTTGATCGGCATGCGCCGGCCCTCGCCATAGGCGCCGCCGGTCCAGCCGGTGTTGACCAGCCAGCAGGTGACGCCGTGCTCGGCGATCAGTCGCTTCAGCAGGTTGCCGTACTCCGTCGGGTGGCGGGGCATGAACGGCGCGCCGAAACAGGTCGAGAAGGTCGCTTCCGGTTCGGTGACACCGCGCTCGGTGCCGGCCACCTTGGCGGTATAGCCCGACAGGAAGTGGTACATGGCCTGCTCCGGCGTCAGACGCGCGATCGGCGGCATGACGCCGAAGGCATCGGCGGTCAGCATGATGATCGTCTTCGGGTGGCCGGCGCGACCGCTCTCGCTCGCATTCGGGATGAAGTGCAGCGGATAAGCGCAGCGGGTGTTCTCGGTCAGCGACGCGTCGTCGAAGTCCGGCACGCCATTGGCGTCAAGAACGACGTTCTCGAGCACGGTTCCGAAACGCTGGGTGGTCGCATAGATCTCTGGCTCGGCCTCGGCCGACAAGCGGATCGTCTTGGCATAGCAGCCGCCCTCGAAGTTGAAGATGCCGTTCTCACCCCAGCCGTGCTCGTCGTCGCCGATCAGCGTGCGGCTCGGATCGGCCGAAAGCGTCGTTTTGCCGGTACCCGACAGGCCGAAGAACACGGCCGCATCGCCGGCCGGGCCGACATTGGCGGAGCAATGCATCGGCATGACGTTCCTGGCCGGCAGCAGGTAGTTGAGCGCGGTGAAGACCGATTTCTTCATTTCGCCCGCGTAGTAGGTGCCGGCGATCAGGATCAGGCCGTTGCTCAGGTCGCAGGCGATCATCGTCTCGGTGCGGGCGCCGTGGCGCTCCGGATCGGCCTTGAAGGTCGGCAGGTCGATGATCGTCAGCTTCGGCAGGAAGCCTTCGAGCGCGTCCTGGGTCGGCCGGATCAGAAGGTTGCGGATGAACAGCGAGTGCCAGGCGAGCTCGGTGACCACGCGCGTCGGCAAAGCGTACTCGCTGTCGGCGCCGCCGATCAGATCCTGGACGAACAGGTCCTTGCCGGCGGCATGGGCCAGCATGTCCTGGCGCAGCGCCTCGAAATGGGCTGGCGACAGCTCCCTGTTGTTGTCCCACCAGATCTGGCCGGCCGTATTGTCGTCCCGCACCACGAACTTGTCCTTGGGCGAACGGCCGGTGTGCTGGCCGGTCAGCGCCCGCAGCGCGCCATGCGCCGTCCTGACGGCTTCCCCGCGCGCGAGCGCCTGCTCGTAGAGATCGGTCTCTGCAAGGTTGTACCGGACCGTTCCCGTGTCGTTAAAGCCGATCGCATCGAGCCCGTAAGAGGGGTTGCGAATGCCCAGTTCCGTCATGGCCCAGTTTTCCTTCGCGGGTTGTGGGGAGAAGATGAATTGATCGAAAACTAATCCCTGCGCGGGCTTTTCACAAGAGCAGAGTCAGAATAAGTCAATAATATCAGATAATTAATCGATTTAAAAATTTGTCATACGTTTTAAATCGTTTAGAAAATCGATTTAAATGGGTCATCTCGACAGAGGGGACGTTGCCCGCCTTTGCGGCCGCCACAATTTGTTCCACCTTTACCCCCAAAGGAAGCGCACTAAATATCCGGCACACGCCCACAGACACTTGCAGCGAGGCGCACATGACCATGGAGACAAGCAGGATGCAGACCATTGCGCTGGTAGACGACGACAGGAACATCCTGACGTCGGTCTCGATCGCGCTCGAGGCGGAAGGTTACCGGGTCGAAACCTACACCGACGGCGCTTCCGCCCTCGACGGACTGATCGCGCGGCCACCGCAGCTGGCGATCTTCGACATCAAGATGCCGCGCATGGACGGAATGGAACTGCTGCGGCGGCTGCGGCAGAAGTCCGACCTGCCGGTGATCTTCCTGACATCGAAGGACGAGGAGATCGACGAACTCTTCGGTCTGAAGATGGGCGCGGACGACTTCATCACCAAGCCGTTCTCGCAGCGCCTGCTGGTTGAGCGGGTCAAGGCCGTGCTTCGTCGGGCCTCCAGTCGCGAATCGGCCGCCGCCGGCGTGGCGCCATCGGCGAGCAAGGGCGGCGATGCGCCGTCGCGCTCGCTCGAGCGCGGGCAGCTCGTGATGGACCAAGAGCGCCACACCTGCACCTGGAAGGGCGAGCCGGTTACCCTTACCGTCACCGAGTTTCTGATCCTGCACGCGCTGGCGCAGCGCCCGGGCGTGGTCAAGAGCCGCGACTCGCTGATGGACGCGGCCTACGACGAACAGGTCTACGTCGACGACCGTACGATCGACAGCCACATCAAGCGGCTGCGCAAGAAGTTCAAGATGGTCGATACGGATTTCGATATGATCGAAACGCTGTACGGGGTGGGCTACCGCTTCCGCGAGACGGCCTGATTGAGTGGCGGCCGACGGCCCGGACCACCGGGCCGAAACGCGATTTCGCTTGCATTGCCATGGGCGGCGGTGGCATTTCGCCGGTAACGGAGGCGGCCGAGGGGCCGTTCATGACAATTGACCGCTTTGCCGCAGAACGCAGTCGACAGGGAACTGGATGACCTCGAGGGGCGTCCGGCCGTCCGGTCGGCCCGCTGGTACTGGACCTATCCGTTCAAGCTGATCCGGCGCGTTTTCGGCAATGCGGTCTTCTCCAGCCTGACCCGCCGCATCCTCTTCTTCAACCTCGTCGCGCTGGTCGTGCTCGTTGCCGGCATCCTCTATCTCAACCAGTTTCGCGAAGGGCTGATCGATGCCCGCGTCGAAAGCCTGCTGACACAGGGCGAGATCATTGCCGGCGCGATCTCCGCTTCCGCCTCGGTCGACACCAACTCCATCACCATCGACCCGGAGAAGCTGCTGGAGCTCCAGGCCGGGCAGAGCATCACGCCGCTGCCCAACGACCAGGACCTCGAGTTCCCGATCAACCCCGAACGGGTCGCGCCGGTGCTGCGGCGCCTGATCTCGCCCACGCGCGTGCGCGCCCGCATCTACGATACCGACTCCAACCTGCTGCTCGATTCCCGGCACCTCTACACCCAGGGCCAGGTGCTGCGCTTCGACCTGCCGCCGGTCGAACCGGAGGAAACCTCGTGGCTCGACCGGATGTTCGTCTGGTTCAACCGCGTGCTGCAACCGAGCAACCTGCCGGAATACAAGGAGGCGCCCGGCGGCGACGGCTCGATCTACCCGGAGGTGATGAACGCGTTGACCGGCGTGCGCGGCGCCGTCGTCCGGGTCACCGACAAGGGCGAACTGATCGTTTCGGTCGCCGTGCCGGTCCAGCGCTTCCGTGCGGTGCTCGGCGTGCTGCTGCTTTCGACCCAGGCCGGCGACATCGACAAGATCGTCCACGCCGAGCGGCTCGCGATCATGCGGGTGTTCGGGGTGGCGGCGCTGGGCAACGTGTTCCTGTCGCTGCTCCTGTCGAGCACGATCGCCAATCCGTTGCGGCGGCTGTCGGCCGCGGCGATCCGCGTGCGCCGCGGCGGCGCGAAGGAGCGCGAGGAAATCCCCGACTTCTCCTCGCGCCAGGACGAGATCGGCAACCTCTCGGTCGCCCTGCGCGAGATGACCACGGCGCTCTACGATCGCATCGACGCGATCGAGAGCTTCGCCGCGGACGTCAGCCACGAGCTGAAGAACCCGTTGACGTCGCTACGCAGCGCCGTCGAGACACTGCCGCTTGCCCGCACCGAGGAGTCCAAAAAACGCCTGCTGGATATCATCCAGCACGACGTGCGGCGACTCGACCGGCTGATCAGCGACATCTCCGACGCCTCGCGCCTTGACGCGGAACTCGCCCGCAGCGACGCCAAGACCGTCGACCTCGAGAAGCTTCTCGGCGATCTGGTCGACATCTCGCGGCAGATCAACAAGAAGCCGATCACGCTCGACTTCGTCGTCGACCGGAGCGACGGCGCGAAGGCCCGCTTCGCCGTCGCCGGCTACGAATTGCGGATCGGCCAGATCATCACCAATCTGATCGAGAACGCGCGCTCCTTCGTCCCCGAGCCGGGCGGCCGGATCGTCGTTCGACTGTCGAATGGCCGCAACGGTCGCCGGATCGTCAAGGTCGAGGACAACGGCCCCGGGATCCAGGCGGAGGACATCGACCGGGTCTTCGAGCGCTTCTACACCGACCGCCCGGCAAGCGAGGGCTTTGGCCAGAACTCCGGCCTCGGCCTGTCGATCTCCCGGCAGATCGCGGAGGCGCACGGCGGCACACTCAGGGCCGAAAACATCATCGATCCGGCCACCGGCGCAATCATGGGCGCCCGCTTCATCCTGTCGCTGCCGGCCGGACGCGCCCAATGAGCCACGGCGTCAACGTCCACGGCACCGCCATCGTCATCGGCACCACGGGCCTGATCGTCGTCGGGCCATCCGGCTGCGGCAAGTCGGCGACGGCCCTGCATTGTCTCGCGCGGGCGCGCGAGCGCGGTCTCTTCGCGGCGCTGATCGCCGACGACCAGGTGCTTGTCAGCCTCGCCGGCGGCCGGCCGGTCGCGCGCGCGCCGGCACCGATTGCCGGTCTGGCCGAGGTGCGCGGCGCCGGCATCGTCACAACGGCGAGCTTGCCGTGTGCGATCCTCGCGCGGGCCATCCTGCCGGTCCGCCCCCCGTTCGGCGAGCGGATGGCGCCGGAGGCCGAGCGGTTCGAAATACTGCCCGGGCATCATCTTCCGGCAACCCGCCTGCCCGTCGGCGACGGCTTCGACTGCTTCGAGCGACTGATGCTGGCGGTGCCGTCATTGGGGGCAAGCGCGCCGGGATAGCGGGCGAATTGGCCGCCGCCCGGCATTTTTAACTTGCGCTCGGCCTTTTCATCGACAAGATGGCCTCCCCAACGGTGGTCGTCTTTTTTGCAGTGCGACAAGGGCGGTGCCGATAAATTGGGCAACTGGAGCGGTGCATATGATCGGACTGGTGCTTGTCACCCACGGCAAGCTGGCGGAGGAATTCCGACTCGCGCTTGAGCACGTCGTGGGGCCGCAAGAGGCGATCGAGACCGTTTGCATCGGCCCGGATGACGACATGGACCAGCGGCGGCAGGACGTCATGGAGGCGGCCCAGCGCGCCGACCGCGGCCAGGGGGTCATCATCCTGACCGACATGTTCGGCGGCACCCCTTCGAACCTCGCCATCTCCGTCATGAGCAGCGGCCAGGTCGAGGTCATCGCCGGCGTGAACCTGCCTATGCTGATCAAGCTGGCCGGCGTGCGCAACGACGGCGAGATGGAGCGGTCGCTGGCCGAGGCCTCCGAGGCCGGACGCAAATACATCAACGTCGCCAGCCGCGTGCTTAGCGGAAAATGACCATGGATGCTGCCACCCCCATGCCCGCTTCGACCACGTCCGTTTCCAAGGATCTGCTGATCGTCAACAAGCGCGGTCTGCACGCCCGGGCCTCGGCCAAGTTCGTGCAGACCGTTGATGGCTACGAGGCCGAAGTGACGGTGTCCAAGGACGGCATGACCGTGGGCGGAACATCGATCATGGGCCTGATGATGCTGGCCGCGAGCCCGGGCTGCACGGTGCATGTCACGGCGGCCGGCGCGCAGGCGGCCGAAGTGCTGGCTGCGCTCGAGGCGCTCGTCGCCAATCGCTTCGGCGAGGAAATCTAGGCGGCGCTATATAAAGATATAAAGACTTCTTTATATCCAGGTTGCTACGGTCGGTCTTTCCTGATAATCATGCGCGCAATTGCGGGCGGCCCACGACTTCTCGAACGGTTGGCGGCGCCGCCGGCGGGCGCTCGCACGCCCGCGCTGCAACCAATTCAGTCTGGAGACACCTATGACCGACACCAAGGACTACCACGTCGCCGACATCGGCCTGGCCGAATTCGGCCGCAAGGAGATTGCGATCGCCGAAACCGAAATGCCGGGCCTGATGGCCTGCCGCGAGGAGTTCGGCGCGTCAAAGCCGCTGAAGGGCGCCCGCATCACCGGTTCGCTGCACATGACGATCCAGACCGCAGTGTTGATCGAGACACTGGTCGCGCTGGGCGCCGAGGTTCGCTGGGCGTCCTGCAACATCTTCTCCACCCAGGACCACGCCGCCGCCGCGATCGCCGCGGCCGGGATCCCGGTCTTCGCCGTCAAGGGCGAGACGCTGGAGGAATACTGGACCTACACCGACCAGATCTTCCAGTGGGCGGACGGCGGCCTGTCCAACATGATCCTCGACGACGGGGGCGACGCCACGATGTACATCCTGCTCGGTGCCCGCGCCGAGGCGGGCGAGGACGTCCTGTCAGGTCCGGGCTCGGAGGAAGAGGAGATCCTGTTCGCCCAGATCAAGAAGCGGCTCAAGGCCTCCCCCGGCTGGTTCACCAAGCAGCGCGACGCCATCAAGGGGGTGACCGAGGAAACCACCACCGGCGTCAACCGCCTCTATCAGCTGCAGCAGAAGGGCCTGCTGCCGTTCCCGGCCATCAACGTCAACGACTCGGTCACCAAGTCGAAGTTCGACAACAAGTACGGCTGCAAGGAATCACTGGTCGACGGCATCCGCCGTGGCACCGACGTGATGATGGCGGGCAAGGTCGCCGTCGTCTGCGGCTACGGTGACGTCGGCAAGGGCTCCGCCGCTTCGCTCCGCGGCGCCGGCGCCCGGGTCAAGGTCACCGAAATCGACCCGATCTGCGCGCTGCAGGCGGCCATGGACGGCTACGAGGTCGTTCGCCTCGAGGACGTCGTCGAGACCGCCGACATCTTCATCACGACCACCGGAAACAAGGACGTCATCCGCATCGAGCACATGCGCGAGATGAAGGACATGGCCATCGTCGGCAACATCGGCCACTTCGACAACGAGATCCAGGTCACGGCGTTGCGCAACATGAAGTGGACCAACATCAAGCCGCAGGTGGACATGATCGAGCTGCCGAAGGGCAACCGCATCATCCTGCTGTCGGAAGGCCGTCTGCTGAACCTCGGCAACGCCACGGGCCACCCCTCCTTCGTCATGTCCGCCTCGTTCTCGAACCAGGTGCTCGCCCAGATCGAACTGTTCGCGAATACCGGCAAGTATGCGAACGAGGTCTACGTGCTGCCCAAGCAGCTGGACGAGAAGGTCGCGCGCCTGCATCTCGCCAAGCTCGGCGCCAGGCTGACCGACCTTTCCAGCGACCAGGCCGCCTATATCGGCGTCACGCCCCAAGGACCGTACAAGGCCGAACACTACCGGTACTGATCCTTACCCGACTTATCCACAACATGTGGTGAGCCGCAGCCTTGACAGGGCTGCGGCTTCTTTTTTGCCCACGCCGCTTCCGGTCGAATCGCTAAGGAAGTATGGTTATCTGGTTGATTCGACGCCAAGATGCGGACTTGGAGCGCCAAGGGTTTCACGGGGGTGAATGGCCGCTCCGAGAGCTCGCATCCGTGCCGACCCCGATGGTTGCTGGTGAGGTCGGGCCGGGCGGCGGGTCTGGGATGTCTTGTCGATCAGGCGGCAAACGGACGGAGACATACCGGGGATGATGTCGGAAATGAAGCGGGCCCTAGTCGGGCCGGGCGCGGGCGCGTCACGGATCCTTGCCAGGCACATCGGGGCCAGGCACATCGGGGCGGCCTGGCACCATGTCAGGCGGATACGCCTGCTCGCGGCCAGTTCGGCGCTGACGGCGCTCGCCGGGCCGGCCCACGCACTCGAGGGCGAGCCGGCCGCTCGGCTGCTGGGCTCGTCTGAGGTGGTCAGCTTCTCCGTGCTGCTGGGGGTCGTTTCCGCTGCACTGTTCTCGGCAATCTGGCTGATCCGCCAGCGCGGAAGGCTCGAGGTGGAAAACCAGGCACTGCGCGCAACCCTGGCCGATGCCAAACACCGCAACGCCAGGCTGCAGGCGCTGATCAGCGACAAGAACCGCCGTATCATCGTCTGGGACCGGCTGTCACAGAAGCCGGACGTGCTCGGCAGCCTGCCGCCGGAAACCGGCGCGCCGGCCGCCGACAGCGAGTTTGTCGCCCTCGGCCGCTGGCTGAAGCCGGGCTCGGCGGCGGAACTGGAACGCGCCATAGAGGCGCTGCGCTCGCAGGCACAAAGCTTCGATCTGGTGGCCGAAACCAGCCGCCACGAGATCATCGAGGTGCAGGGACGCGTGTCCGGCGGCCAGGCCTTCGTCCGCTTCGTCGCCCTCAACAACCTGCGCCGCGAGGCGGCCGAGCTGGAACTCGAGCGCGACCGGCTGGCACAGTCGCTGACGGTGTTTCAGAGCCTGCTCGATTCGCTCGACCTCCCGGTGTGGCAACGCTCCCGGGACGGCGCGCTGGTCTGGGCGAACGCCGCCTACGGCGAAGCCGTCGAGGCCAGGGACGCGCAGCAGGCGGTGCGCGAGGGACGTGAACTGTTGCCGGCGATCGCGCGCGAGCGAATCCGCGCCACCAGCACCCTCGACACGGCCTTCCGCGACAAGGTCTCGACCGTCGTCCGTGGCACGCGCAGCTTCTTCGAGGTCGTCGACGCCTGCTGCCTGGCCGGCTCCGCCGGAATTGCGCTCGACGTGTCGGAGACCGAAGCGGTGCGCGAGGAGCTGCAGCGCACGCTGAAGAGCCATGCCGAGACGCTCGACCACCTGGCGACACCGGTCGCGATCTTCGACGGCGCGCAGCGGCTGCAGTTCTACAACCAGGCCTTCCAGAACCTCTGGGGCCTCGACACGGCCTTCCTGGAGCGCCATCCGGACCACGGCGAGATGCTGGATCGGTTGCGGGCGGCCTCGAAGCTGCCCGAACAGCTCAACTGGCGCCAGTGGCGGGAAAGCGCGCTGTCGGTGTACCGCGCCATCGATACGCAAAGCGACCTGTGGCATCTGCCGAATGGCCAGACCCTGCGCGTGTTCGCCACCGCACGGCCACAGGGCGGCGCTACCTGGGTGTTCGAGAACCTCACCGAAAAGGTCGACCTGGAGACGCGCTACAACACGCTGGTGCAGGTCCAGGACGAAACGATCGACCATCTGTCCGAAGGGGTCGCGGTGTTCGGGCCGGACGGCCGCATTCGACTGTCCAATCCGGCCTTCCGCGCGCTGTGGGGCATCACCGAGGCGCAGACGCGGCCGGGAACGCATATCCGCGATCTCGAGCAGGCCTGCGCCCCCTCGTACGACGGTGCAGACGGCTGGAAGCGATTCGGCCAGATCATCACCAGCTTCGACGACGAGCGCCCATCGCATCGCGGCGTGCTCGAGCTCGCCACCGGCCTCGTTCTCGATTTTGCCGTCACGCCGCTTTCCAACGCCCAGACGATGCTGACCTTCGTCAACATCACCGACAGCGTGCGGGTCGAGCGGGCCCTGACGGAGAAGAACGAGGCACTGCGCAAGGCGGACGCGCTGAAGAACGACTTTGTCCAGCACGTCTCCTACGAGCTGCGCTCGCCGCTGACCAACATCATCGGCTTCGCCGACCTGCTCAAGACGCCGGCGATGGGGGCGTTGAACGACCGCCAGGCAGAGTATGTCGACCATATCGCCACCTCGTCCGCCGTCCTGCTGACGATCGTCAACGACATCCTCGACCTCGCCACCGTCGATGCGGGGATCATGGAACTCGACCTCTCCGAGATCAATCTGGCGGAGCTGCTCGACAACGTGTCGGCGGATTTTGCCGACCGGCTGCAGGAAAGCCAGGTAGCGCTGAGGATCAACGTTCCGAATGCTTTGGGCACGATCATCGCCGATCACCAGCGGCTGAAGCAGATCCTCATCAAGCTGCTCGCGAACGCCGCCAACTTCGCGCCGGAAGGCACGGCGATCGAGTTGACCTGCTGGCGTGATAACCAGGACCTCGTCTTCTCGGTCTCGGACAACGGTCCGGGAATCCCGCAGGAGGTGCTGCGCACCGTGTTCAACCGCTTTGAAAGCCACGGCCGCCGCGGTGGCGCGGGGCTCGGCCTATCGATCGTCGAGAGCTTCGTCAGCCTGCACCACGGCAGCGTGACGATCGACAGCCGCGAGGGCGAGGGTACCCGCGTCACCTGCCGCATCCCGCCGGCGTCGCTGCCGACGGTCGTGGCGGCGGAATAGGTCATGCACATCGGCGCCGTGCATCTGGCCGACGAAGCCGAGACAATCCGCTTCGGCGAGGACATGGCACTGGCCGTGCGGCCGGGCGACCTCTTCGCCCTGTCCGGCGACCTCGGCGCAGGCAAGTCGACCTTTGCGCGTGCCCTGATCCGGGCGATCGCCGACGACGAGACCCTCGAAGTGCCAAGCCCGACCTTCACCCTGGCGCAGAGCTACGCGCTACGCATCCCAATCACACATTTCGACCTGTATCGGATCGCCGATGCGGCGGAACTGGACGAACTCGGACTCCAGGACGCGCTGGAGGAGGGCGCCGGCCTGGTGGAGTGGCCGGAACGGGCCGACGAGGCGCTGCCGGCCGACCGTCTCACGCTGCGCTTCCTGCAGGAGGGAACGGGACGGCGGGTGGAGATCGACGGCCCGGAGGCGGTTGCCGCGCGCGTGCGCCGGACGCTGGAGATTCGCGCCTTTCTCGGAGCGGCAGGGCATCCCGATGCACGCCGGCGCCACCTCACCGGCGACGCTTCCGTGCGCGCCTACGAATATGCCGTTGCCGGCGACCAGCGCTTCGTTCTGATGGATTCGCCGCGGCATGCACCCGGTCCGATTCTCCAGCAGGGCAAGTACTATCAGCAGATCGCCCATATCGCCGAGGATGTCCGCCCCTATGTGGCGATCGCCGCCGATCTTTGCGCGCGCGGCCTGTCGGCGCCCGCCCTGTTCCACCGCGACCTCGACCGTGGCCTGCTGCTGCTCGAGGACCTCGGCACCGGGAGCATTACCGACGGCGAAGGCCGGCCGATCGCGGAGCGTTACCTCGAGAGCGTTTCCGTGCTCGCCGAGCTTCACCGGCAGCCGTTGCGAGCCGAAATCCCGCTCGGCGACGGCACCGACTACCGCATCCCCGATTTCGATCACGACGCGATGCAGATCGAGGTCAGCCTGCTAACCGACTGGTATCTGCCGTGGACGACCGGGTCGCCGGCGACGGATCGCGTGCGGACCGAATACCAGACCATCTGGAGCGACCTGATCCGGGAGCTGGAAGGGGCGGAGAAGCATCTGCTGCTGCGCGACTTCCACTCCCCCAACATCATCTGGCGGCCGCAGGCCCAGGGCATCGGCCGCGTCGGGATCATCGATTTCCAGGATGCCATGATCGGGCCGACCGCCTATGACGTCGCCTCGCTGGTGCAGGACGCGCGCATCGATGTCCCGGCCGAGCTTGCCGAGGCGATGATGACACGCTATCTGGACCTGCGGGCGCGCGCGGAAGACTTCGATCGCGATGCCTTTCTCACGGCCTGGCACATCATGGCCGCGCAGCGAAACTGCAAGCTCGTCGGCATCTGGGTTCGGCTCATGCAACGCGACGGCAAGCCGGGTTACATGAAACACATGCCGAGAACCTTGGATAACCTGCATGTCGCACTGGCACATCCACGCCTCGCCCCCTTGCGCGACTGGTGCAGAACGGCTGGAATCCTGACCGACGAATCATAAGGACGGTCACCGTCGATGAAGATCGAAAACGCCATGGTGCTGGCAGCCGGGCTGGGAACGCGCCTTCGCCCCCTGACGAACACGATGCCCAAGCCGCTGGTGCCGATCGGCGGCAAGCCGATGATCGACTACGGCCTTGATGCCCTCGCCGCCGCCGGTGTGCGGCGGGCGGTTGTCAACGTCCACCACTTTGCCGGACAGATGATCGAGCACCTGTCGCGCCGCCAGCGCCCGGAAATCCTGATTTCCGACGAAACCGAGGCCTTGATGAACTCCGGTGGCGGCCTCGCCAAGGGCCTGAGGCTGCTCGGACCGGAGCCTGTCTACGTCCTGAACGCCGATCTCTTCTGGGTCGGCGAGCGCCAGGGCGAGGAAACCAACCTGCGGCGTCTGGCCGCCTTCTTCGATCCGGACCGGATGGACATGGCGATGCTCTGCGTCCGGTTGGAGGACACCACCGGCCACAACGGCAAGAACGATTTCTCGATGGACGCCGCGGGACGACTGGCACGCTTCCGCCCGGGCCTTGGTGCGCCGGTCGTCTATGCGGGCGCGATCGCGATGATGCCCGCGCTGCTGTCCGACGCTCCGGACGCGCCGTTCAACCTGAACGTCTACTTCGACCGCGCCATCGCCGCCGGGCGGCTGCATGGCCTGATGCTCGAAGGGCGCTGGGTCACCGTCGGCACGCCCGAGGCGATCGCCGAGGCGGAAGCGGTCGTGGGCCGGCAGGCCGGCGCGGCATGAGCGGGCGAGAGGAACGGGCGGGCAACGTCTACTCGATCCATCCCGGCCTGCCATTCCTGCAAACCCTGGCGCGGGCCATCTGCGACGGCGCCGTCGTGCCGGGCTTCCGTTTCGATCCCGACGACCCGCTATCGCTTGCCGACCTGACCGTCTACGTACCGACGCGACGGTCGGCGCGCGCCTTGCGCTCCGAATTTGTCGACCTGCTCGGCGGGCGCTCGGCGATCCTGCCGGTCATCCGCCCGCTCGGCGAGAGCGACGACGACAGCGGCTTCTTCGACGCGGTCGCGCCCCCCGTGCTCGACATGGCGGAGCCGCTCTCCGGGCCGGCGCGGCTGCTCGAACTCGCCCGCCTGGTACTGGCCTGGCGCAACAGCCTGCCGGCGGCGATCACCGCCGTCCATGCCGAAAGCCCGCTGGTCGCGCCGGCCAGTCCGGCCGACGCGATCTGGCTGGGACGCGCGCTCGCCGAACTGATCGACGCGATGGAGACGGAGGAATGCGACTGGGGCGCGCTCGAGACCATCGATGCGAGGGACCATGCGCAATGGTGGCAGTTGACGCTGGCCTTTCTCAAGATCGCCAGCGAGTTCTGGCCGCAGCGACTGCAGGAACTGAACCGCTCGTCCCCGTCGATCCGACGGAACGCCACCTTGCACATGGAGGCCGAGCGCTACCGGACCGCTCCGCCGCCGGGGCCGGTGATCATCGCCGGCTCGACCGGCTCGATCCCTGCCACGGCGCGACTGATCGAGGCGGTGGCGCAGCTGCCGCAAGGGGCGGTCGTGCTCCCCGGCCTCGACTTTGCCATGTCCGACGACGAATGGCGTCTCGTCACGCAAGATCCCCTGTCCGGAGAGCCGTCGCGCGAGGCCTCCAGCCGCAGCCACCCGCAGTACGGGCTCAGCCGGCTGCTCGACCGGCTCGGCCTCGACCGATCGATGGTCGCGCGGATCGGCGAGCCGGAACCGGCCGTGGCCGAACGGGCCTCGCTGCTGTCGCAGGCGCTGTTGCCGGTCCATGCCACCGCCGGTTGGGAACGGCGGCACCAGGAGATGGACGGCGGCAAGGTCCTGGACGCCTTTGCGGGGGTCTCGCTGGTGGAGGCCGCCAACGAGCGCGAGGAAGCCACGGCCATCGCGATCGCGCTTCGCCTGGCGCTCGAATCGGGCGACCAGAGCCAGGCCGCGCTGATCACGCCCGACCGCAAGCTCGCCCGGCGCGTGGCGGCAGAACTTGCCCGCTTCGGCATCGAGGCCGACGACAGCGCCGGCAGGCCACTGCTCTCGACGCCGCAGGGCGAACTGGTCCGGCTGCTTCTGGAGGCGACGCTGCGCCCCGGGGATGCCGTTGCCCTGGTCGGACTGCTCAAGCACCCGCTCGCGAACTTCGGCCTGCCGGCCGACACGCGCCGCGAGGCGGCAACGGCGCTGGAACTGCTCGCCCTTCGCGGCGGCACGACCGAGATCGACGTCGCGGCGCTCGAACCGCTGCTTGACGCCGCCCTTGGCCGTCATGCGGCCGACCGCAGACCGCCGCCGTGGCGCGAGGCCATCGACGACGAGGCAACGGCACGAGCGCGCGACCTGGCGCGCCGGATCGCCGCCGCCGTCGAGCCGCTGACAGGCGTGCTCGTCCGCCACGGCCGAACCGGGCGGCGCTTCACGACGGCCCTGCCCGTATCCGACTGGGCCGAACGCACCGGACGGGCACTGGAAGCCGTTGCCGCCGACGAACGCGGCAATCTCGCCGGACTCTGGTCGGACGAAGCCGGCGACGGCCTGGCGAGCCTGTTGAAGGGAGTGATGGAGGCCGAGGGCCAGCTTGAGGCGGACGGGCCGCAATGGTGCGACGCGCTGGAGGCGCTCGGCTCCAGCGAAACCGTCAAGCCGCGCTCGATGCGCCATCCCCGGGTCTTCATCTTCGGCGCCCTCGAATCGCGCCTGCAGAACGTCGACACGATCGTCATTGGCGGGCTGAACGAAGGTGCCTGGCCGGGACAGACGGCCAACGACGCCTTTTTGTCACGTACGATGAAGGCGAACATCGGCCTCGAGCCGCCCGAACGGCGCATCGGCCAGCTGGCACACGACTTCCAGATGGCCTGCGCCGCGCCAAGACTGGTGCTCAGCCGCGCCATGCGCAGCGGGACCTCGCCGACGGTCGCCTCGCGCTGGCTGCAGCGGCTGCTCGCGGTCGGCGGCGAGCCCCTCGCCCAGGCGCTCCGGCAGAGGGGCGCCGACCTGCTGGGCTGGGCCGCCATGCTCGACCAGGGCCCCACGCAGCCGGTGGCAGCGCGGCCGGCGCCGCGCCCCCCCGCCGATCTCCAGCCGCGCAGCTACTCCTTCAGCGAGGTCGGCCGGCTGCGCCGCGACCCCTACGCGATCTATGCGCGGCGGATTCTGCGGCTGCATCCGGTGGCCCCGTTCAATCTCGATCCGGGAGCGGCAGAGCGCGGCACGCTCTATCACCGCATCGTCGAGCGCTACGTCCGCGAACGTTCCGACGACGGCGCGGACGCCGGTTTGATGGCGCGCATCGCGGCAGAGGAATTCGACCGCATGGCGCTGCCGCTGCACATCGACGCGGTGTGGCGGCCGCGTTTTGCCGCGGTCGCCCGGGCCTTTCTCGCCTGGGATGCCCGGCGTCGGCCAACTCTCGACCGCAGCCTGACGGAGGTGCCGGCGTCGTTGGAACTCGGGATCCCGGGGATCCGCCTGACCGGCGTGGCGGACCGCATCGACCTTCGGCGTGACGGCCGGGCCGACCTGATCGATTACAAGACCGGAAGCTCGCCATCGCTGAAGGTCGCGCGGTCGCTGCTCGATCCGCAGCTGGCGCTCGAGGCCGCAGCGCTGAGGCGCGGCGCCTTCCGCAATCTGCCGCAAACGGCCGCCGCCGACCTCACCTATGTCCGGCTGAAGCCCGGCGAGCGCTTCGCTGCCGAGACCGTCAACAACGAGGGCGCGCGGCCGACCAAGGATCGCCCGCCGAAATCGTCCGCGGATCTGGCGGAGGATGCGCTGGGCGAACTGGAGAAGCTGCTGACGCAGCTGCTCGCCGGCCGCTACGGTTTTGCCTCGCGGGTCGTCCCGGAAGCCGAGCGGGATTTCGGCGGCGAGTACGATCATCTGGCGCGTGTCGCGGAATGGTCGACCGCGGAGAGCGCCGAAGGAGAGGACGATGCGTAAGGACGACCGGCCACACGCCGACGATCCCGGCGCCTGGCTGAGCTGGACGACCCGGAAGCAGGCCACGGCCTCCGACCCGTCCGGATCGGCATGGGTCTCGGCCAATGCCGGCTCCGGCAAGACCCATGTGCTGACGCAGCGCGTCATCCGGCTTCTGCTGTCCGGTTGCCGGCCGTCCGCCATCCTTTGCCTCACCTACACCAAGGCGGCGGCATCGGAGATGTCAAACCGCGTCTTCGACCGCCTTGCCGAGTGGGCCGTGCTTCCCGACGCGGAACTGGCACGGCGGGTTGAGCAGATCGAAGGCCAGCGGCCGGACCGGCAGAAACTGCTGGAGGCCCGACGCCTCTTCGCCCGCGCGCTGGAGACGCCGGGCGGGCTGAAGATCCAGACCATCCATGCCTTTTGCGAGGCGCTGCTGCACCAGTTCCCGCTCGAGGCCAACGTCGCCGGCCATTTTTCCGTGCTCGACGACCGGGCGGCCGCGGTGCTCCTGGCCGATGCCCGCCGTTCGCTGCTGACCGCCACCTCGACGGAAGACGATGCCGAGCTGGCCGACGCCTTCGCAACCGTGCTCGACCTCGCCGACGACACCGGTCTGGAGCGCCTGATCGAAGAAATCGTCGGCAACCGCAGCGCCCTTCGCGCCTTCCTGGAGGAAGCGACAGGCAGCGGCGGCGCTGCCGCCCACCTTCGCAACCAGCTTGGCTTCGGGCCCGCAGAGGACGCGAGGAGCCTCGTTGCCGCCTTCTGGCCACCGCGTGATTTCGATGCCGCGGTGTTCCGCCGCTATCTCGACACCGCGCTCTCGGCCGGGAGCGACACCGTCAAGGCAAACGCAACCGATCTCGCCGCAGTGCCGGATCTGCCCGATGGCGAGGCCCGGCGCACGGCCCTGTGCGCGCTGTTCTTCAACGGCGGCGGCAAGCCGGCAAGCCTCGAACGCGCCTTTCTTTCGAAAAAGGTCAGAGATGCTTCCGTCGCCTTCGAGCCGTTCTTCCTCGCTCTCCAGGCGCATGTCACCGCGTGCCAGGACCGCTATCGACGGTTCCGCATGTTCGAGGCAACGTGCGCGGCGCTGACCATCGCCGCGCGGCTGATCGGCGACTACGAGCAACTGAAGCGCGGCCGCAGCCTGCTCGACTTCGACGACCTGATCGAGCGCGCCGCCACGCTGCTGACGCGCAGCGACGTCGGCGCCTGGGTCCATTACAAGCTCGACCAGGGGATCGACCATGTGCTGGTCGACGAGGCGCAGGACACCAGCCCGCGCCAATGGCAGATCATCGGCGCGTTGACCGGCGAGTTCTTCGCCGGTGCCTCGGCGCGTGGCACGAACCGCACCGTCTTTGCCGTTGGCGACGAGAAGCAGTCGATCTACTCGTTCCAGGGCGCGCGACCGGAGCGGTTTGCCGAAGAAGGACGGCGCACGATACGCCGCGCGGTCGAGGCCGGGGCCTCCTTCCATCCGATCCGGCTGCTGCTCTCGTTCCGCTCGACCAGGGACGTGCTTTCGGCGGTCGACCGGGTGTTTTCGATCGGCGACCACGCCCGCGGCCTGTCGCCGGACAATGACGGCGTCGTCCATGCTTCGAGCCGCGGCCACGAGCCCGGCGCCGTCGACGTCTGGGACGTGGTCGCGCCGGCCGAGACGGTCGAGCAGGACGACTGGACCGCGCCCTTCGACGCGGTGCCCGAAAGGGCGCCGGTGAACATCCTCGCCCGGCGCATCGCCGACACGCTCGCCGGCTGGATCGGCCGCGAGACGGTGACGGACAAGGGTGTGACGCGCACCATGCGGCCGGGCGACGTCATCGTGCTCGTGCGCAAGCGCGACGCCTTCGTCAATGCGCTGACCCGTGCGCTCAAGCAACCGTATCGAATCCCAGTCGCCGGCGCCGACCGCCTGGTGCTGACGGGACACATCGCAGTCCAGGACCTTCTGGCGCTCGGCCGGTTCGCGCTCCTGCCGGAAGACGACCTGTCGCTGGCCGCGCTCTTGAAGAGCCCGCTGTTCGGGCTTTCAGAGGAGGCGCTGTTCGACCTGACTGCGCGCAGGCCGGAGCGGACCAGCCTCTGGCGGCAGCTGCGCGCCCTGGCGGAGACCGATCTGATCGCCGCGAGCCTGACGCGGCGGCTGGACGACTTCGCGGCGCTCGCCCGCGAGCTGCCGGTGCACGACTTCTACGCCCGGGTCATCGGCGCACTCGGTGGCCGCGCGGCCTTCCTTGCGCGCCTGGGCCAGGAAGCCGGCGAGATCATCGACGAATTCCTCTCCTTCGCACTGGAGCAGGAGGCAAGCGGGTTACCCGGCCTCCAGGCCTTCCTGTCGACGCTCGAGCTCGAATCGCCGAGCGTCAAGCGTGAGCAGGACAAGGGCCGCGACGAGGTGCGGATCATGACGGTGCATGCCGCCAAGGGGCTCGAGGCACCCGTCGTCTTCCTGGTCGACGGCGGCGGCGCGCCCTTTACCCACACGCATGTGCCGAAGCTACGCCTTCTGGCCGGCGCCGGCCTTGACGGCCATGACCTGCCGGCCTGGCTGCCGGGCAAGGACCTTGGCAACGCGCTGTCGGATGCCGACGCCGGCCGCATCCGCACGCAGGCCGAGGAGGAGTACCGGCGCCTGCTCTATGTGGCGATGACACGCGCCGCAGACCGGCTGGTCGTGTGCGGCTATCGCGGCAAGACGGAGAGCGCTGGCACCTGGCACCAGATGGTGAGCCTCGGCCTTGCCGGCGACGAGCGCTGCAGCGCGCAGGACTTCGCAACAACGTCCGACGCCTGGAAGGGCCTTGCCTGGCGCGAGGCGGATTCCCGCCCCGCCGCCGCCGCGGTGACGTCCCCCGAACAGCGGCAGGCCTCGTCGCCGCTGCCGGAAGCACTCGGCCGGCCGCTGCCGCAACATCGCCATCTACCCCGACCGCTCAGCCCCTCGGGCGCCGCGGCGGTGATCGACACCGCACAGTCCGACCTGATCGTCGGCTCTGCGCTTTTCGCACCGCGCGCGGCTTCGGGAACCGGCCGCTCACTGGAGCGCGGGCGCATCCTGCACCGCTTCCTGCAGGTCCTGCCAGGGATTGCCGCTCCGGAACGGATCACCGCGGCACGGCGCTACCTCGACCGCGCGACCCGCCGTTGGCCCGGACGCGAGCGCGAGGAGCTGGTTGCCGCAGCCGTCACGATCATGGCCGAGCCCTCGCTCGCGGCGATCTTCTCGCCGCAGGCGCGGGCCGAGGTTTCGATCATGGGCACGCTCCGGCTGGGCGGCGCCGAATTTGCAGTGAGCGGGCGCGTCGACCGCATGGTCGTCGGCCCCGGGTCGGTCGACGTCGTCGATTTCAAGACGAACCGGCAGCCGCCCGCGACCGTGGCGGACATTCCGTTCGAGCACGTCGCGCAGCTGGCCATCTACCGCGCCGTCCTTGCGCCACTCTATCCGGGCCGGGCGGTCCGTTGCGGACTGGTTTATACCGAAGCCCCGCTCGTTCATTGGCTGACAGACCGGGGGCTGGACGCCAGCCTTGCCGAGCTCGCGACAAAGTGAGATACCGGGCATTGAAATGGCCTCGGGCCAGCATCACATGAAGCGCAACCTCAATTGCCAAGGAGCAGCCCTTTATGGCTACCGTTAAAGTTGACAACTCCAATTTCCAGGCCGAAGTCCTGGAGTCTGCCGAGCCCGTCGTGGTCGATTTCTGGGCCGAATGGTGTGGCCCCTGCAAGATGATCGCGCCGGCGCTGGAGGAAATCTCCAACGAGTTGGTCGGCAAGGTCAAGGTGGCCAAGCTGAACATCGACGAGAACCCGGAACTCGCCGCCCAGTTCGGTGTCCGCTCGATTCCGACGCTGGCAATGTTCAAGGGTGGCGCGGTTGCCGACATCAAGGTCGGCGCGGCACCGAAGACGGCGCTTTCGTCCTGGATTTCGACCGCCGTGGCCTGACGCCACCGGCCGCTGACGCTTCAAGGCCCGGCTCGTCCGGGCCTTTTTCGTATCGCCGGTGGTCGCGTCACGTCGGCGGCGTGCCATTGTCGGCCAGTACATCGCCGACGAGATAGAGCGAGCCGCCGATCAGAATGCGGGGGGCTACCGCATCCTCGGCGACGATCTGGCCAATCGCATGCAACGCCTCGGCGACGGACGAAAGCGGCGCGGCCTCAAGTCCGGCATCCATGGCGTCGCTGGCAAGCGCGACCGGGTCGATGCCGGCGTCCGAGCCGCGGATCGGCACGGTGTAGACGCGCTCGGCGATGCCGCGGAAGGCGTCGAAATAGCCGACCGCGTCCTTGGTGTTGATCATGCCGGTGATGAGAAACAGCGGCCGCGGGTCGCGTTCCTCAAGATTGGCCAGGGTTTCGGCGATCACCTGCCCGGCGCCGGGGTTGTGGCCGCCGTCGATCCAGATCTCCGACGCTTCCGGGGCGATCTTGGACAACGGCCCGGCCGTCAGGCGCTGTAGCCGCCCCGGCCACTCGACGCTGACGAGGCCGCGCTCGACCGCCTGTTCCGATACCGGTAGCCCCATCGCCTTGACGGCACGGATCGCCGCCGCGGCATTGGCGAACTGGTGCCGCCCCGGCAGCTTCGGCGCGGGCAGGTCGAACAGGCCGTATTCGTCCTGGTAGACCATGCGGCCGAATTCGCCGTAGGCGAAGAAGTCCTGGCCGTAGACCGCGTGCGGGCAGGAGAGCCGCTCGGCCGTGGCGACGAGTACATCCCGCGCCGCGTCCTCCTCCTGTTGACCGATGACGACCGGCGCGCCGCGCTTCATGATTCCGGCCTTTTCGGCCGCAATCAGCTCGACGTGGTCGCCGAGATAGGCCTGATGGTCGAGCGAGATCGGCATGATCACGGCAACCGCGGGCTTCTCGATGACATTGGTGGCGTCGTAGCGGCCGCCGAGGCCGACCTCGATGATCGCCACGTCGGCCGGATGCTCGGCAAAGAGCAGAAAGGTGACAGCGGTCAGGATCTCGAAGACGGTGATTGCCTGGCCCGCATTCGCCTCGGCAACGCGGCGAACCGCGTCGGCAAGAACCGCATCCGCGACGAATGCGCCGCGCCCGCCATCCCGGCCGAGGCGATAACGCTCATGCCAGTTAACGAGGTGGGGGGAGGTGTGGACATGAACCGACAGGCCGGCGGCCTCGAGGATCGCCCGGGCGAACGCCGTCACCGATCCCTTCCCGTTTGTGCCGGCCACGTGAATGACCGGGGGCAGGCGCCTGTGGGGATCGCCGAGCGCCGACAGTAGCCGGGTAATACGATCCAGAGAAAGGTCGAAGCCTTTCGGATGCAGCGCCAGGAGCTTCTCGATCTCCCGGCCCGCTTCGGTCGTTTCGGCCGTTTCCATGTCCCGCGCCCGAGGTCAGGCGCTGGCAGCGATGGCGACGGGGCTGGCCGGCTTGCTGGCCTCGGCCACCGGCTTCTTCGTCAGGATCTTCAACAGCCGTGCCAGCGTGTCGGGGATGTCGTGGCGCTTGACGACCATGTCGACCATGCCGTGCTCGAGCAGGTACTCCGAGGTCTGGAAGCCTTCTGGGAGCTTCTCTCGGATCGTCTGCTCGATCACCCGCTTGCCGGCGAAGCAGATCTCTGCGCCGGGCTCGGCCATATGGATGTCGCCGAGCATGGCGTAGGACGCGGTGACCCCGCCGGTGGTCGGGTTGGTCAGGACGACGATGTAGGGCAGACCCGCCTCCTTCAGCATCTCCACGGCGACGGTCGTGCGCGGCAGCTGCATCAGCGACAGGATGCCTTCCTGCATGCGTGCGCCGCCCGAGGCCGGAAACATCACCAGCGGGCACTTATCCGCAATCGCACGCTCGAAGGCGCGGATGATCGCCTCGCCGGCGGCAATGCCCAGCGACCCGCCCATGAAGTTGAACTCGTGCACGACGGCCAGCAGCTTGATGCCGCGGACACGGCCGACGCCGGCAAGGATCGTGTCCTCCTGCTCGGTCTTGGCACGGCTGTCCTTCAGCCGGTCGACGTACTTCTTCGAATCACGGAACTTCAGCGGATCCTGCGCCACCTTCGGCTGCGGCAGCGCCTCATAGGCGCCATCGTCGAACAGGTCCTTCAGCCGCGCCCTGGCGGGCATCTTCATGTGAAAGCCAGAGGCCGGGATGACCCACTTGTTCTCTTCCAGGTCGCGGTGGAAGACCATTTCGCCCGTTTCCGGGCACTTGATCCAGAGGTTTTCCGGCACTTCCCGGCGGCCGAGCATCGAATTGATCTTCGGCCGAACGTAGTTTGTGATCCAGTTCACGAACGCTACTCCTGAATTTCTAAACCCCTATGTGGGGATTCATTCCGCCGCCGCAAGCCGGGCGCTGCGCACGCCGGACGCCAGTCCGCGCACCAGCGCCTCGACGCCGGCGACGGTCGCATCGGTGGCCGCCCCCTCGGTGGTCAGGCTGGAGGCAATCTGATTGACGATCGCGCTGCCGACGACGACGCCGTCCGCCGCGGCGCCGATGGCCTGGGCGTGCTCGGCGGTCTTGACGCCGAAGCCGACGCAGACGGGCAGCTTCGTGTGGTCCTTGATGCGACGCACAGCGCCCGCGATCAGTGCCGGCTCCGGCAGCGCCGAGCCGGTGATACCGTTCATCGAGACGTAGTAGACGAAGCCAGAGGTGTTCTTCAATACCGTCGGCAGGCGCTTGGCGTCCGTCGTTGGCGTCGCCAGGCGGATGAAGCTGATCCCGCTTGCGATCGCCGGGATGCACAGTTCGTCGTCCATTTCCGGCGGCAGGTCGACGACAATCAGCCCGTCGATGCCGGCGTCGCGGGCATCGCCGAGGAAGCGGTCGACGCCGTAGATATAGATCGGGTTGTAGTAGCCCATCAGGACGATCGGCGTATCGGCGTCCTCCAGGCGGAAGTCGCGCGCCATCTGCAGCGTCTTGGCGAGGGTTTGACCGCCCTTCAGCGAGCGCTGGCCGGCCATCTGGATGGCGGGACCGTCGGCCATCGGGTCGGAAAAGGGCATGCCGAGCTCGATCACATCGGCGCCCGCCTTGGGCAGCGCCTTCATGATCGCCAGCGAGGTGGCGTAGTCCGGATCCCCACCCATGAAATAGGTCACCAGCGCCGGGCGCCCCTCGGCGGCGAGATCGGCAAAGCGTTTGTCCATGCGCGCGGTCATCTCAAAGCTCCATGCCCAGGATCTTGCCGACGGTGAAGATGTCCTTGTCGCCGCGGCCGGAGAGGTTCATCAGGATGATTTCGTCCTTGCCCATCTGCGGCGCGCGCTTGATCACCTCGGCAAGCGCGTGGCTCGGCTCGAGCGCGGGGATGATGCCCTCGAGGCGGGTGAGCAGTTGGAACGCCTCGAGCGCCTCGTGGTCCATGATGGGCACATATTCGGCGCGGCCAACATCGCTCAGCCAGGAATGCTCCGGCCCGATGCCGGGATAGTCGAGGCCGGCGGAGATGGAATGGCCTTCCTTGATCTGCCCGTCGCCATCCTGCAGCAGATAGGTACGGTTGCCGTGCAGCACGCCGGGAGCGCCGGCGGTGATCGAGGCGCAGTGCTCGTCACCGTCAATACCCTTGCCGCCGGCCTCGACGCCGACGATCTTGACCCCCTTGTCGTCGAGGAAGGGATGGAAGATGCCGATGGCGTTGGAGCCGCCGCCAACGGCCGCAACGACGACGTCCGGAAGCCTGCCTTCGGCGGCCAGGATCTGCTCGCGCGCCTCGCGGCCGATCACCGCCTGGAAATCGCGGACCATTTCCGGATAGGGGTGCGGGCCGGCGGCGGTCCCGATCAGATAATAGGTGTTGTCGACGTTGGTCACCCAGTCGCGCAGCGCCTCGTTCATCGCGTCCTTCAGCGTGCCATTGCCGGCGGTGACGGCCCGAACCTCGGCTCCCAGCAGCTTCATCCGGAACACGTTCGGCGCCTGCCGCTCGACATCCGTCGCTCCCATGTAGACGACGCAGGGAAGGCCGAAACGCGCGGCGACCGTCGCGGAGGCGACCCCGTGCTGACCGGCACCGGTCTCGGCGATGATGCGCGTCTTGCCCATGCGCTTCGCAAGCAGGATCTGGCCGATGCAGTTGTTGATCTTGTGCGAGCCGGTGTGGTTCAGCTCCTCGCGCTTGAAATAGACCTTGGCGCCGCCGAGGTGTTCGGTCAGGCGTTCGGCGAAATAGAGCGGCGAGGGCCGGCCGATATAGTGGGCGCCGAGGTCGGCCAGTTCCTGCTGGAAGGCCCGGTCCGTCTTCGCCTCGTTCCACTTCTCCTGCAGGTCGAGGATCAGCGGCATCAGCGTCTCGGCGACGAAACGGCCACCGTAGATGCCGAAGCGGCCGTCCTCGTCGGGACCGCCGCGGAAGGAATTGAGATTGGGTGACTGGTTCACATGCTGCTCCCTGCGGCGATCGCCCGATCGGCTGCCCGCCGCACCGCCTCGAAAAACTGTTGCATCCTGCCGATGTCCTTGACACCCGGCGCGCTTTCGACGCCGGACGAGACATCAATGCCCGGCGCGCCCGTGACCGCTATCGCCTCGGCGACATTGTCTTTGTTCAATCCACCGGAAAGCATGTAATCGACGCTGCCGTCAAGCGCGCGCATCAGCGTCCAGTCGAAAGAGACGCCGTTGCCGCCGGGGAGTTCGGATCCCGCCGGAGGCTTGGCGTCGAACAGGAAGCGGTCGACGATGCCGACATAGGGCTCGATCTTCTTCAGGTCCTCCGCCGACCGCACGGAAAACGCCTTGATCACCGGTACGCCGTAAACGGCCTTGATCGCCAAGACGCGCTCCGGACTTTCACTGCCGTGCAACTGCAGCATGTCGGGCCGCAAAAGCTCCACGAGCTCGTCCAGGTCGTCGTTGTCCGCGTCCACCGTCACGGCGACGATTTTCGCGCGGCCGCGGGCCAGTTCGGCCAGTTCCGCGGCGTCCGCCGGCTCGATGTTGCGGGGGCTCTTGGCAAAGAAGATGAAGCCGACATGGCTGGCACCGAGATCGGTGGCGCGTCGTACCGCCTCCCCTGTCGTCAGCCCGCAAATCTTTATGTCGACCTTCGTCCCGGCATCCGTTTTCATGGGCATGGACCTCGCACGATTTTACCCAAGAGTCGAGGACATTCACCGCTCCCGGCGGTCATCTATCGCTCGAAGTCGATGGCGTGCAGCATGGTGCCGTTGCGCTTCAACCACCGCCTGGCTTGCTCGACCTGCGGACACAGCGTTTCGCAGAGGCTCCAGAAGGCCGGTCCGTGGTTCATTTCGCGCAGGTGCGCCACCTCGTGGGCGGCGAGGTAATCTAGCACGAAGGGCGGCGCCATGACGATACGCCAGGAAAAGCTGAGAGCGCCGTCGGCGGAACAAGACCCCCACCGGCTGCGGGTATCCTTGAGCGTCATCGAGCGCACAGTGCGGCCGACCGCACGCGCGTGCACGGCAACCCTGTCGTCGAGGTCCTTGCGCGCCTCCCGCTTGAGGAAGTCACAGATCCGTCGCGGCACGTGCTCGCTCAGGCCGCTGACGCGCAGAACCGGCTCGCCGTCGACCACCACGGCCTCCGTCAGGCCGCGGAGCCTGCCGGTCTCCTCGATGCGGTGGGCGACGCCGCGAACGGCGATGTGGTGCCCGTCGGCGAGTTCGCCCCTGGACGCGAAGCGCGCAAGCTTGGTCATCAGCCATGCATTGTGACGGTCGAGAAAATCGCGGATCTCGCGCTCGGGCAGGCCGGTCGGAACGGTCATCCTCAGTGCCCGGCCACCGGGCTCGATGCGGAGGGTAAGCCGCGTCGCCTGGGCGTTGCGGCGGATCGTCAGCGGCACGGCGCGGCCATTGACCTCGACCTCGCGGGTCTCCGGTGAAGGCGACGTTGCGGGCTGGCGCCGGGGTTTGAACATGGAGCGGAACATTCTGCCCTTAATAGCCGATTCGCCCGGCCATTGAACCAAGCAAAACCGGCGCCGCAAGGGCGCCGGCCGCATGCCTCGATGCAAGCGTCGAGCGTCAGGCGTCGGCAACGCCCGGCACGGAACCGCCATTGCCCGAACGGCGCCCGCGCATGAAGCGGTCGAACTCTTCCTTGTCCTTCGCCTTGCGCAGTTCGTGCATGTAGGCGTCGAACTCCTCGCGCATCTCGTCAAGCTTGCGACGCTCTTCCTCGAGACGGGCGAGCTCGGCCTCGCGCCATTCGTCGAAGGCGACGTTGCCGGATCCGAAGCCGTGGCCGCGATGGCTGCGGAAACCGCGATGGCGGCCGCGGCACGAGGCGAAAAAGCCGTCCGCGGCCTCGTTGGCCTCCCGCTTGAAGTTCTTCAGCCGCTCACCAAAGACGATGTAGGCAAGCATGGCCAGCCCAAGGGGCCAGAAGACCATGAAGCCCAGCACCATCAGAGCGATGGTCGCAGGCGTCCAGTCGGGACGCAGCAATGCAGACTGGTTCATTGCAATCTTCCTCACATTCGGCGGGCTGCCACCGTGGCGCCCGTCAATTTTCGATGTGGTATGACTGCATCCGCGCTTCAAGGCACTGCCCCGTGGATTCGGGCAAGCACCTGAAAGCCTCACGAAAAATCGACGACCGCTATTTCGCGCTGGCGGACTTGCCGCCCTTGATCACGCGCGGCACGTTGCGCTCCGAGCGGCGGTGCGCGGCGATGAAGGAGAGGATGCGCGGCGCGATCTCGCGCCGGTAGCGCGACCCGTTGAAGACGCCGTAGTGACCGACATCCGGCTGCATATAGTGCATGCGCATGCTGTCCGGAATGTTCGTGCAGATCGTCTGGGCAGCCTGCGTCTGGCCGACGCCGGAGATGTCGTCGTTCTCGCCCTCGATCGTCAGGAGCGCCACGTTGCGGATCGCGCCCGTATCGACGCGTCGGCCGCGGTGCATCATTTCACCCTTGGGAAGGGCGTGCTTCATGAACACCGTCTCGACCGTCTGCAGATAGAACTCGGCCGTCATGTCCATCACCGCGAGGTACTCGTCGTAGAAGTCGCGGTGCTTGTCGGCCGCATCGCCGTCGTCCTTGACGAGATGTTCGAAGAACTCGCGATGCGCGATCAGGTGGCGGTCGAGATTCATCGACATGAAGCCGGAGAGTTGCAGGAAGCCGGGATAGACCATCCGCATGAAGCCCGGCTGCGGCCACGGCACCGGCATGATGACATTGTCGCGGAACCACTCGATCGGGCGCTCTTCGGCCAGCGTGTTGACGGCGGTCGGATTGACGCGCGTGTCGATCGGTCCGCCCATCAGCGTCATCGTCGACGGGGACAGCGGATCGCCGTCCTCCTCCATGCAGGCCACCGCTGCAAGCACCGGCACCGACGGCTGGCACACCGCCATCACATGCGTGTCGGGTCCGAGCGCATGCAGCATCTGGATGACATAGTCGATGAAGTCGTCGAGGTCGAAGGACCCGTCCGACAGCGGCACCATGCGGGCGTCGATCCAGTCGGTGATGTAGACCTCGGCACTTGGCAGCAGCGCCTCGACCGTCCCGCGCAGCAGCGTCGCATAATGGCCCGACATCGGCGCCACCATCAGGATCTTCGGGTCGCGGCGATGGCCGGCCGGCAGCACGCGCTCGAAATGGAGGAGATTACAGAAGGGGCGCTGCCAGACGATCTTCTCGTGGACCGAAACCGTCTTGCCGTCGACAACCGTCTCATTCAACCCGAAAGCCGGCTTGCCATAGCGACGCGTCACCCGCTCCAGAACCTCCAGCCCTGCCGCCATGGTTCGACCCAGATAGGTATGGGACAGGGGATTGAGCGGGTTGCTGTAGGCGATCCGCATCTGATCGGCGACGGCCCGCCAGGGCGCCATCATGGCATGGTTCAGTTCGTAGAGTTGGTAGTACATTGGGAGATTGCCCCGTCGTGATTTCAGGAAGCGGCTGTTCCTCCGGGCTGGCTGCGCTCGGATCTCCTGCTCTTTCGCAATTGCTAACACAGTATCATTTTTTCGTTGCACGGCAACAGAACCGCCGACTTCTCCCCCGATACTTCGGGGGATGGGTCTCTCCTTCGGCTTTCCTTCGGCCGTGTCAGGCGGTCCAGCCGCCGTCGATCACATAGGCCTGCCCGGTGGTATAGGTCGCGCCGGACAGGTAGACGGCCAGATCGGCGATCTCCTCCGGCGAACCGAGCCGCCCCATCGGCTGGCGGGCGATGAAGGCGGCGCGCGCTGCCTCGTAGTCGCCGCCGGCCCGCATGCGCTCCTGCAATGACGGGCTTTCGACCGTGCCGGGGCAGATCGCGTTGCAGCGGATGTTCTGACCGACAAAGTCGGCGGCAATCGCCTTCGTCAGACCGATCACCGCCGCCTTGGTGACGGAGTAGGCAAACCGGTTCGGCACGCCCTTCAGGCTACTGGCAACGGAGGACATGTTGACGATGGCCCCGCCGCCGCGCGCCAGCATGCCCGGCAGCACTGCCCGCGCGGTGCGCACCATCGAGCGGACATTGAGGTCCCAGGCCAGTTCGAGCTCGTCGTCCTTGAGGTCGAGAACCGTACCGCCCTGAACGATCCCCGCGCAGTTGAAGAGGATGTCGATTTCGCCGATTGCCGCGATCGCCGCCCGCACCGCCGCCTCGTCGCGAACGTCGAGAAGGCGCGTCGAAATGCCTTCGACCTCAAGCGTCGCGAGCGCCGCAGCGTTGATGTCGGTAGCGACCACCTCGGCGCCGGCGCGCCTATAGGCCAGCGCCGAGGCGCGGCCGATCCCCTGCCCTGCCGCCGTCACCAGCGCCGTCTTGC
The DNA here is from genome assembly GCF_056159645.1 of Mycoplana sp. ABR4_002. Taxonomy (NCBI): domain Bacteria; kingdom Pseudomonadati; phylum Pseudomonadota; class Alphaproteobacteria; order Hyphomicrobiales; family Rhizobiaceae; genus Mycoplana; species Mycoplana sp. ABR4_002. The sequence goes on along the minus strand of NZ_JBSWVO010000001.1, from coordinate 4,179,777 downwards.
CCGTCAGATCCGTCGTCATTCTCATATCCTCGTCCATTGCACCTAGCCGGCTACTTTTACCACGGCCTTGATCAGACCGTCCTTCTCGGTCGCCCAACGCGCCAGGTCGTCAGGGACGGCGCCAAGCGTCGTGCGGTGCGTCACCAGCGCCTCGACCGGCACATGGCCCGCCTCGATCGAAGCGACCACGTGGCGGAAGTCCTCGGCGGTGGCGTTGCGGCTGCCGACCAGCGTCATCTCGCGCTTGTGGAACTCGGGGTCGGAGAAGCGAATGTCCTCCTTGACCACGCTGACAAGGACGAGGGCGCCGCCATGGGCGACATAGGCGAAGGCCGCCTCCATCGACCGGACGTAGCCGGTGGCGTCGAACACGACGTCGAAGCCCTCGTCGTCGGTCAGGCGGGCCAGCGCCGCGGCGGCACCGTCATTGGCCACCACGCCCTTGTCGAATGCGAGCCGCTCACGCGCCATGGAGAGCCGGTCCGCCGAGGTGTCGAGCAGGGTCACTTCGTGGCCGGCTATGCGCGAGAACAGGGCCGTTCCGAGCCCGATCGGACCGGCGCCGATCACGAGCGAACGTGCGCCCTCGGGCGCCTGGGCCCGTCGGACCGCGTGGGCGCCGATCGCCAGGAATTCGACCGTGGCGGCTGCCTCCATCGACAGCCCGCCGGCGGAATAGAGATTCGCCGCCGGCACCACGATCTCCTCGCAAAGGGCGCCGTCGGTGTGCACGCCCAGGACCTCGATGGCGACGCAGCAGTTCGGCTTGCCGCGACGGCAGGCAATGCAGGTGCCGCAGGAAATGTAGGGGTTGACGATGACCGGCTGCCCCGGCGCCAGACCGGACGCCGCCGGCGCCTCCAGTACGGTCGCCGAGATCTCATGTCCCATCACCCGGGGATATGCCAGATAGGGATGCTTGCCCTGGAAGATGTGATAGTCGGTGCCGCAGATGCCGACGTGGCTTATGGCGATCCGGGCCCAGCCGTCCGGCACGAGCGAGGGCCGGGGCCGCTCCACGTTCTCGAGCCGGCCCGGTTCCTGGCAGACAATGGCGCGCATGAGAAGTCTCCTAACAAGCCGGCGCTCCTTGCGCCGGCTGACGTGCGTTGCGGGGCGTCGCCGTGGCTCAGCGGCTGCCGCGACGACGGAGCTGATCGAAGTAGACGATGACGATGATCAGCAGGCCGGTAATGATGCGCTGCCAGAACGAGTTCACGTTCAGCAGGTTCGCACCGTTGTTGATCGTTGCAAGGATGAAGGCGCCGATCAATGGACCGTGAACCGAACCGACCGCCCCGAACAGGCTGGTGCCGCCGATGACCGACGACGCGATCGCCTGCAATTCCCACCCCTCCGCTTGGGTCGCATTGCCGATGCCGATGCGCGAGGCGAGCAGGACGCCGACGAAGGCGGCGCAGGTCGCCGACAGGATATAGGCCGTGTAGACGGTGCGGTGGACATTCACGCCCGAAAGCCGCGCCGCCTCGCTGTTGGAACCGACGGCGAACAGGTAGCGGCCCCATCGGCTGAGGTGCAGGAACACATAGGCCGGGACGGCGACCAGGATCACCATCCAGAACAGGCTGGGGATGCCGAGGAAATCGGCGCGGGCAAAGTTGGTGAACGCCTCGTTGGTGATCGAGATGGTCGAGCCGTTGGTGATCAGCAGGCCGACGCCGCGCAGCGACGTCAGCGTCGCGAGCGTGATGATGAACGGCGGCAGCCCCATGCGGACGATCCCGAAGCCGTGGAAAGCGCCGATGGCGACGCCCAGCAGAAGCGTGGCGGCGATTGCAATCCACAGCGGCACCCCGGCCTGCAGCAGCCAGGCCAGCACGACGGTGGAGAAACCGACGATCGCGCCGACCGACAGGTCGATTCCGGCCGTGATGATGACGAAGGTCTGGCCGACGGCGAGGATCGCGGTCATCGCCCCCTGCCGCAGCAGGTTCGAGATGTTCAGCGGCGTCCAGAAGCTCGCCGTGCCGATGCCGAGCGCGATCCAGAGGGCCAGCAACAGACCGATCAGCGTCAGGCTGAAGAGGATGTTCATCCCGCGCCGCGGCGCAGCTCCTGCGCTTTCCGTCGAAGTGATGGTCATTTCGGCTTCTCCCCCATTCTGTCTTCTTCGCTCAGACGCCGATCGCTTCGGCGAGCACGTCCTCGTGGGACGCGGCGTGGTAATCATGGCTGCCGACGATCCTGCCGCCGCGGAACACATGCAGGCGGTCCGCGAGCTCGTAGACCTCCGGCAGGTAGGAGGAGATCAGGATGATGCCGGCCCCCTCCTTCAGCAGCGTGGCAAAAAGCCTGTAGATTTCCGCCTTGGTCCCGACATCGACGCCGACTGTCGGCTCGTCGAAGATGAACAGCCGGGCGCCATGGCTCAGCCACTTGCCAATCACGATCTTCTGCTGGTTGCCGCCGGACATGGACGAGGCCAGCACCTGCCGGCTCGGGGTCTTGATGCTGAGGTCGCGAATCTGCCGATCGGCGTTGGCTGCCTCGTCGGCGCGGCCGATCACGGGGCCGCGGCTCAGCCGCCGGAACACCGGCAGGTTGATGTTGAGGCCGATCGGCAGGTTGAGGCAGAGCCCCTGGTCGCGGCGACTTTCCGGGGCGAGGGCGATGCCCAGGCCCATCGCGGTCCGTTCGTTCTTGACCTCCACCGTTCGCCCCATCCAGTGAACCTCGCCGGCCGAAACCGGGCGGCGACCGTAGAGGCCCAGGGCAAATTCGCTGCGCCCGGCGCCGATCAGGCCGTAGAGGCCGACGATTTCCCCTGCCCGCACGGTCAGGGAGACATCCTGGAAGCCAGGCCCCGTCAGACCGCGCGTCTCGAGGATGGTTTCGCCGAACGCGATCTTCTCCTTGTGGTAGATCTGCTCGATCGACCGGTTGATCATCAGCGCGATCAGTTCGCTCTCGCCGGTCTCGCCAATCTTGCGCGTGCCAACATGGGTCCCGTCCCGAAGCACCGACACCCGGTCGGCGAGTTCGAACACCTCCTCCATGCGGTGGCTGATGTAGACGATCGTCACGCCTTCGCTACGCAGCCGGCGGATCAGCTTGAACAGCTGCGCGGACTCCTGTCTCGTGAGGTAGGCGGTCGGTTCGTCGAAGATGAGGAACTGCGTGCCACGCATCGCCGCGCGCGCCGTGGCGACCAGTTGCTGCTGGCCGATCGTCAGCGATCCCAGCGGCACGGCCGCCGGCAGGTCGAAACCCAGGTCGTCAAGGACGGACTGCGCGACCTTCTCCATCTGCCGCCGGCGCATCAGGCCACTGCGGCAGACCTCGTCGCCGAGGAACAGGTTTGCCGCGACCGTCAGGTGGGGGCACAGCACGACCTCCTGGTGCACCGCGTTGATGCCGCGCGCGATTGCCTCGTTGGGGCTGGCGAGCGCGACGGGGTGGCCACACCAAACGATGTCGCCCGCGGTCCGGGGGATGACGCCGGTAAGAAGCTTGATCAGGGTCGACTTGCCCGCCCCGTTCTCACCGACGATCGCATGGATCTCCCCGGCCAGGAAGGTCAGGGTCGCCGGCTTCAGCGCCTGCAGGTAGCCGTAGTTCTTCTGAAGCCCCTTGAGTTCGAGGATGGGCGCGCCCCGCGGAATGCGGCTGGCCTCGGTCAGCGCGGCGCTGCCTTGGTCGTGACGGTGAGCGACCTCTTCCAGGGTCATGGGCCTTACCTCCTCGCTTGCACGCGCCCGCGCCCTCCGGCCGATGTCTGCGACAGCCGGCGCAACGGCCGAAGGGGACCGCACCGGCCGACGCCGGCGCGGTCCTGCTTGCTCAGTTGATCTTCGGGTTCAGCAGGGCATCGATCTTCGGATCGCCCATGTTCTCCTTGGTCACGAGATTTGCGCCGGTGTCGACGAAGGTCTCGACCGTCTCGCCCTTGGAGACCGCAAGCGCCGTCTTCACCCCGTCATAGCCCATGCGGTAGGGATCCTGCACCACAAGAGCGGCAATGGAGCCGTCCTTGAGGAAGCCAACGGTCTTGTCGTCGCTGTCGAAGCCGATCACCTTGATCTTGTCGCCGAGACTGTTTTCCGCAATGGCCTGGCCGACGCCCTGCGCCAGGATCAGGTTGGAGGCAAAGACGCCGACCAGATTCGGATTGGCCGTGATCAGATCTGTCATCATGTTGAGGCCGGTGGTCGCCTGACCGTCGCCGTACTTGTCGGCGATGACCTTGAGGCCCGGGTACTTCGTCTTGACCTGGTCGAGGAAGCCTTCGCGACGTTGCTCGAGCGAACCGACGCCCGGCAAGTTGGTGAGAATGACGACCTCGCCCTCTTCCTTGCCGGTCAGCTCCTTGACGGCTGCGGCCAGTCCGTCTGCTGCGATCCGTCCGCCCTGGACGTTGTCGGTCGTCAGGAACGAGGTGAAGGCCTGGGAATCGGCCGCCGAGTCGATGCCGATGATCGGAACCGACTTGGCCGCCTCGTCGATGGGCTTGCCGAGCGCCTTGAACTCGGTCGGAGCGATAACGATCGCGGCCGGCTTGCCGGCAACGGCGTTCTCGAGAATGCTGATCTGGCCGTTGATGTCGGCTTCCGACTGTGCGCCCAGTTCGGGCACGTTCACGCCCAGGTCCTTACCGGCGGCGCGGGCGCCGGCGAGAACGATCTGCCAGTAGAACGAGGTCGTGTCCTTCACGATGATCGGGATGGTGACATCCTGCGCGGACGATGTGACCGGGGACATCGCGGCGAACACCGCGGCCCCGGCGAGTGCGGCAAAGGCGCGGCGGGACAAAAGCGATTTGGCAATGCGCATGAAGGTTCTCCTCTCTGGGTGCGTTCTCCTCCAGTGAAACCGAACCGTTGAACGCTGACGATCGGTTTTTATCGATAAAAAACATTTTAGGTGCAAGCTAGCCGAGACTTGGGTCCTTGGCAAGCCGATGCTCCCGTCATCCCTTGCCCGGCAACAAGGCCATCTCCCCTGCGCAAGCGTCAGTGCCGTCTCTTCCCTCGACACCAATCCTCCCGCGCCTCCGGCGTGACCGGACAGGCGTAATGCAACATTGGTTCCACATTGTTGTCAATATGGAATGTTCATTCCATCATTCGGATCGCCATCCTCAACCTGCGAAGACCTCGTCGGGGTGGACCACGCCCTTCTTCAGGATGATGTTGCCGTAAAGCCGAAACTCGGTGGTGGCGACGATGAAGGCAGCGCGCCGCGCCATGTCGTAGAAGGCGAACCGCTCCACGGAATGAACCGTGAAGTCGCCGGCAAGCCGGGAAACAATGTCCTGGAACGCCGCGCACACGGGCGGCACCGCCGTCGGATCGCCGACGACCTGCATGCGCCACGCCGCCTCGGCCACGAAGGTGTCGAGCGGCATATGGGCCAGGACGGCCTCGGTCATGGCGAGGGCATCGACCCCGTCCGCACGAATGACCTTCGGCCCCATGGAATTCGCCGGGAAATTCGCATCGGCGATGACGATGTCGTCGCCGTGCCCCATCGTCCGCAACGCGTGGAGGAGATCGGGGCCGAGCAGGGGATGGATACCTTTCAACATGCGCTGGTCCTTTCTTGTCCTATTGGCGGACCGCCTCCGAGCCCAGCGGCGGCGCCACCAGGGTGAAGGCGCTCGATTGCTCGTAGAGCGCAGCGGGCACCGCTGCCGCCGTCAGTTCCATGTTGCGCCGCAGGCTCTCGGGCCTGGCGGTGCCCAGCAGAACGGAGGCCACCGCCGGATGCCCGAGCGGGAACTGCATCGCCGCCGCTGCCAGCGACACGCCGTTGTCGGCGGCCAGATCTTCCAGCGCCCGCACCCGCTTCCTGACCTCCGCCGGAGCGGGCATGTAGTCGAAATGGGCCCCGTCCACCGCGCCCGTCGCCAGGATTCCCGAGTTGAAGACACCCCCGACCACGACGGCAGTGTTGCGATCGAGGCAGAGCGGAAGCAGTTCCCGCACGGCCGACCGATCGAGCAGCGTATAGCGGCCGGCCAGCAGGATGCAGTCGATCGGGGCCCGCGCCATCACCTCGAGGCAGACGGGCACCTCGTTAACGCCGAGGCCGTAGGCCTTGATGACGCCGGACGACTTCAACTCCTCCAGCGCCTTGAGGCCGGAATCCATCAGCGCGCGGAAATGAAACGCATTGCGTTCGGCGCCGTGGGTGTAGACCCCGATATCGTGGACATAGAGCACGTCAATCCGGTTCAGGCCGAGCCGGGCGTAACTCAGCTCCAACGACCGCATGATGCCGTCATAGCTGTAGTCGTAGCGGACATCGAAGGGCAGCGGGTCGACGTAGCCATACCGCGTCGGCACCTTGTCGTCGTCGACCGGGAACATGATCCGCCCGACCTTGGTCGACAGCACCCATTCGCCCTTCGGCTTGCCGCGAAGGAAGTCGCCGGTCTCGCGCTCGGCAAGGCCGAACCCGTACCAGGGCGCCGTGTCGAAATAGCGCATTCCCGCGTCCCAGGCGGCCTGCAGCGTGTCCATCGCCGCCTCGCGCGGGCAGGCGCGATAGAGCCCGCCGAGCGCGGCCGTGCCGAAGCTGAACTCGGTGATGGCCAGTCCGGCCTTGCCGATCGTTCTCGTGCGCATTGCTCCTCCCGTCTCGGACCAGCGCACCCGCGGCGCGCCCTCAGGGCGGCATGCTGCGCCTGAAGGGCCGGTCGGCTGCCGATCACCTATCTGTCTTTTATCCACAATAGACAAATTCAGGTCAATGGCTATTATGGCTTTGGCAGGCGGGACTGGCCGGCATGCCGGCCGCTGGACGCGAAAGCCGCGATAGCGACCACGGGCACCTTCGTGGCGCATCCATCTGGATAAACGGGCAGTCACCGCTTAAGGGAAGCGCTGCATCTCCATCTGACCGGCAGGATCCATGGCAAAGCAGAACACCGTGTTCAAGGACGCATTCAACCGCTGCCTCGGGCTGCTGTCGGAGAGCGACAGCCTTCCCTCCGAGCCGGAGCTCGGCGGCCAGCTCGGCGTCAGCCGAACCACCGTTCGGGCGATCCTCACGCGGCTGGAGGAAATCGGCCTGATCGACTGGTCGAAACGCCGCAAGGTCGTGCTGCGAAAGCCGCTGCCGGCGGACTATTTCCCGACGGAAGAGACCGATTCGCTGGCCGAAATCATCGAACGCAGCTTCATGCGCCGGATTCTTGCCGGTGGCGCCGAGCCGGGCATGCAGATCAACGAATTGGAACTCGCCCGCGAGATCGGCACCGGGACGACGAGCGTGCGCGAATTCCTGATCCGCTTCAGCCGCTTCGGCCTGATCGAGAAGCGACCGAACAGCCACTGGGTGCTGAAAGGGTTCACAACCGAATTCGCGCTGGAACTGACCGAGGTGCGCGAGATGTTCGAGCTTCGCTCCGCGGCCGCCTTCGCCCACCTGCCCGACGACCACCCGGCCTGGGCGGAACTGGAGGAAATCGCGGCCCTGCATCGCGACATCCTTGCCGACGTCGACAATCGCTACCGCGAGTTCTCCGAATTGGACGAGCGTTTCCACCTGCTCGTCCACAAGGCGTCAAAGAACCGCTTCATCGTCGACTTCTACGACATCATCGCCATCGTCTTCCACTACCACTACCAGTGGAACAAGACGAACGCGCGCCAGCGTAACGCGCGCGCAATGGAAGAGCACCTCGCCTATATTGAGGCGCTGCAGTCGCATGATCCCGTTCGCGTCGAGGCGGCCTGCCGGCAGCACCTGAAGTCGGCCCGCGAGACCCTGCTGCAATCGATCAACTGAACAGCGGTGGGATCAAGGGTCAGTAGCCGCCCCCCTTCGCATCGACCGGGCCCGCCTCGCCGAGAAAGTCCCGGCGCAGGCCGTCCATCGACTTCACCAGGCAATTGACGTCGGTGCCGATCGCCATGAAATCCGCGCCCATGGCGCGATAGGCCCGGGCCTGTTCCAGCACCACCGTCATGATCCCGCGCGCCTTTCCCCGCTTCTGAATGCGCGCGAAGGCGTCGCGAATTGCCGATTGCACCGGTGCCGCCGCCGGCTGGCCGAGATAGCCCATGTCGGCGGCAAGATCGGACGGGCCGATGAAAATACCGTCCACGCCGTCGATCGCGGCGATCTCGTCGAGCGCGGCCAGCCCGGCCCTGCTTTCGATCTGAACGATCAGGCAGATTTCGTCATTGGCCGTCGCCAGATAGTCGGGCGTGCGGTTGAAGTTGCTTGATCGACCGAGCCCGGCGCCGACGCCGCGGATGCCGGCCGGCGGATAGCGCAGCGCGCGCACGAGCGCTCGGGCCTGGTCCGCCGTTTCGACCATCGGAATCAGGAAGGTCTGGGCTCCCTGGTCGAGCAGCTGCTTCAACAGCCAGGCCTCGCCCATCGGCGGGCGCACGATCGGGTGGCTGGCACTGCCGCGCAGCGCGGCGATCTGCGCCCCCAACCGCGGCATGTCGTTCGGACCGTGTTCACCGTCGAGCAGGAGCCAGTCATAGCCGCTGCCGGCGGCGATCTCGGCGGCATAGGCGCTGCCGAGCGCGACCCAGAGGCCAAGCTGGAACCGGCCCTCGCGCAGCGCGGCCTTGAACGGGTTCTTCGGGGCAGGCATGCGGGACTCCTTATCTTGGCTGAATCTTGGCTGAAGCGAACCAGCCGCCGGCCGCAAGCGACCGGCAACCGACGGCGGATGGAATCAGGCGATGCCGCCGAGGCAAACGTACTTGATCTCGACGAATTCCTCGATGCCGTATTTCGAACCCTCACGCCCGAGCCCGGAGAGCTTGACGCCGCCGAAAGGCGCCTCCGGGGTCGAAATCAGGCCGGTGTTGACGCCGACCATGCCGTATTCCAGCGCCTCGGCGACGCGATAGACGCGGGCGAGATCGCGGGCGTAGAAGTAGGAAGCAAGGCCGAACTCCGTGTCATTGGCCTGGGCGATCACATCGGCCTCGTCGGTGAAGCGGAAGAGCGGGGCCACCGGGCCGAAGGTCTCCTCGCGTGCCACCGCCATTTCCGGAGTTACGCCGGCAATCACGGTCGGCTCGAAGAACGTACCGCCAAGGGCGTGGGGCTTGCCGCCGAGAACGATACGCGCGCCCTTGGCCACGGCGTCGGCGACATGCTCCTCGACCTTGGCGAGAGCCGCCCGGTCGATCAGCGGCCCGAGAACGACGCCCTCCTCAAAACCGTTGCCGACCTTCAGCCGGGACACAGCCGCAGCGAGCTTCTCGGCGAAGGCATCATAGACGCGATCTTGCACATAGATGCGGTTGGCGCAGACACAGGTCTGGCCGTTATTGCGGTACTTGGCGATCAGCGCCCCCTCGACCGCCGCATCGAGATCGGCGTCGTCGAAGACGATGAATGGCGCGTTGCCGCCGAGCTCGAGACCGAGCTTCTTGATGGTCGGTGCGCTCTGCCGGTAAAGCTCGGCGCCGATCTCGGTCGAGCCGGTGAAGGTCAGCTTGCGCACGGTCGGGTTGGCGGTCATCTCCGCGCCGATCGCCGCGGCCGAGCCAGTGATGACGCTGAACAGGCCGGCAGGCAGGCCGGCGCGTTCGGCCAGCACGGCGATCGCGATCGCCGAGAACGGTGTCTGCGACGCCGGCTTCAGCACCATCGCGCAGCCGGCGGCAAAGGCCGGCCCCGCCTTGCGGGTGATCATCGCATTGGGAAAGTTCCACGGCGTGATCGCCGCGACGACACCGATCGGCTGCTTCATCACCAGGATTCGCTTGTCCTTCTGGTGACCGGGCACGATCTCGCCATAGACGCGGCGCGCCTCCTCGGCAAACCACTCGATGAAGCTTGCGCCGTAGGCGATCTCGCCCTTGGCCTCGGCCAGCGGCTTGCCCTGCTCTGCCGTCAGGATGCGGCCGAGATCGTCCTGGTTGGCCATCATTAGTTCGAACCACTTGCGCAGGATCGTCGATCGCTCCTTGGCCGGCCGCGCCGCCCACTCCTTCTGCGCCGTCGCCGCGGCGGCGATCGCTTCCTTCGTTTCCGCGGCGCCGAGCTTGGGAACATGGCCGACGAGTTCGCCGTTCGCCGGGTTCGTCACGGAAATGCCGCTGGCCGGGTCGGCCTCGATCCAGCGCGCGCCGACAAGCGCGGCCTGGCGCAGCAGGGTCGGGTCCTTCAGGTTCATGATCGGTCTCCTCCTTGAGCGTTTCGTGCCGCGGTTATAGGCCCTTTCGCGCCATCTCGACAATGACGTCGAAGGCGGCTTCCGTGTCCGCTTCGGTCGTCTCGAACTGACCCGCCTGGAAGCGGATCACCAGGCGGCCGTCGACACGGGTCTGCGTCAGGTAGAGGCGTCCGTCATCATTGATCGCGTTCAGGAGCGCCTGATTGTGGTGATCGGGGTCGCCGGCCGACAGGTGGCGAAACGAAAACAGCGACAGAACCGGCCCGGTGACGATCTCGAAATCCGGCTCGGCCGCCAGCCGGCGGGCCAGCCGCTGCGACCAGGCAACGTGGTTGCGGATCATCGCCTTCAGCCCGCCAAGGCCGTGATAGCGGATCAGGAACCACAATTTCAGTGCGCGAAAGCGCCGGCCGAGCGGCACCGACCACTCGGAGTAATTGATCACGGCATCCTTGCCGTGGGTCTTCAGGTATTCGGGCTGAATCGCCAAAGTGCGCACCAGATCATCTGGCTTGCGCAGAAAATGAGCGGCGCAGTCGAACTGCGCCCCCAGCCACTTGTGCGGATTGAACACGACCGAATCGGCACCATCCACGCCCGCCCAGAGCGCGCGGAACTCCCCGCAGATCATTGCCGCGCCGGCCCAGGCCGCGTCGACGTGGACGTAGAGCCCATGGCGGCGGGCGACCTCGACCACGGCAGCGATGTCGTCGCAGGCCCCGGTGCTGGTCCCGCCGGTGCAGGCAATGACGCCAGCCGGCCGGTAGCCGGATTCCACATCCGCCTCGATCGCCGCTTCGAGCGCCACCACGTCCATGCCACGAAAGGGCCCCGCCACCGGAATGCGGACAAGGTTGTCCTCGCCGATGCCGGAAATCCAGATGGCGCGGTCGATCGAGGTGTGCACCTGGTGCGAAGCATAGATGCGCACGCGCTCGCCGCCCGCAAGTCCGCGCCTGTTGCCGTTCCACTGCAACGCCCGCTCGCGCATGACCAGCACGGCGGCCAGCGTCGCCGAGGAGGCGGAGTCCTGGATGACGCCGGCAAAGCCCTCGGGCAGGCCGATGGCCTGCCGCAGCCAGTCGAGCACCTTCGTTTCAAGCTCCGTCGCCGCCGGCGAGGTCTGCCACAGCATGCATTGCGCGGCCATGGCGCTGACCAGCGATTCGGCAACCACCGACACCGGCGCAGCGTTGGCGGGGAAATAGGCGAAGAAGCGCGGATGCTGCCAGTGGGTCATGCCCGGCACGATGGTTTCCTCGAAGTCGGCGAAGATCCGCTCCATCGGCTCTCCGTCTTCCGGCGGGGCCGCCGGGATGCCGGCCGCGACCGTGCCCGGCGCGATGGTCGGCCTCACCGGGCGATCGCGGATCGTCCGCCTGTATTCCACCCCCCACTCCGCCGCCCTCAGCGACCACTCCCTGAATGCCTTCGCGTCCATTCGATCTCCTCCCCGCGACAATTGATCATGGTCCGGCCGCCGGCGAAACGCCGGGCGGCGCCGGATCGGTCGACATTCCCTCGGCATGGGTGCATCTTCAAGGCCGTTCCGGAACCAACGCCCTTGGATCGCATCATGCCAGAGATCAATGGCCGCACCGCCGACCATGAAGTCCACCCGGTTTTCGTCGAGCGGTGGTCGCCGCGTGCGTTTACGGGCGAGACCATGCCGCAGGAGGACCTGTTGCGCCTGTTCGAGGCCGCGCGCTGGGCGCCTTCCGCCAGCAACCGCCAGCCGTGGCGGTTCGTCTACGCCCACCGCGGCACGCATGCGTTCGGCGCGATCCTCGACACGCTGGACACGGGTAATCAGCGCTGGGCGCAGAACGCGGCGGTGCTCGCCGTGATTCTATCGAAGACCCATAACCTTTCCGCGTCGGGTGAACTGCGGCCGGCCTACACCCACGCCTTCGACACCGGTGCCGCCTGGATGTCGCTGGCGCTGCAGGCGGCCATCTCCGGCTATTTCGCCCATGCCATGGCCGGGATCGAGCGCGACCGGGCCATGGCGACTCTGCAGGTTCCCGACGGCTATCGAGTCGAAGCCGGGCTGGCGGTCGGAAGGCTCGCGGCAAGGGATAGCCTTCCCGAGGATCTTCAGGTCAGGGAGGTTCCGAGCCAGAGGAACCCGGTCGAGGCCTTTGTGTTCGAAGGACAATTCGGACGCGAGTGACCCCGTCGTTGCGCGCACGCGGACCACTCGTGCCGGATCGGGACGATGCCGTTCGCAGGAAAGCAAAAACCCCGCACCAGACGGCGCGGGGTTTTCGGGTTGTCCTTGCTTTGCGGGCGCTCGTCCCGGTCAAATATCAAGGTTGGCGACGCTCAAGGCATTGTCCTGGATGAACTCGCGCCGCGGCTCGACCTCGTCGCCCATCAGGCGCGAGAACAGGCCGTCGGCATCGGTCGCATCCGAGACGCGCACCTGCAGCAGCGAGCGAACGTTCGGATCGAGCGTCGTCTCCCAGAGTTGCTCGGCGTTCATCTCGCCGAGCCCCTTGTAGCGCTGCAGCGACAGGCCCTTGCGGCCGGCGGCGAAAATGGCGTCCAGCAGCGCGTGCGGCCCGGTGATCTCGACCTCCGATTCCTTGCGCTTCAGCTTCGGCTGAATGGCATAGATGTCCTTCAATCGCATGGCCATCTGGTCGATATGACGGGCGTCGGAGGAACCGACCAGCGCCATGTCGAGATGCGCGAACTCTTTCACGCCGCGCACCGTGCGTTCGAATTTCAGCCCGCCATCGCCGGCCACGCCGCCGGTCCAGCCGCGCTCGGTCTCCTCGGCGATGAGGTCGAGCCGGCGCGCGACCTGCTCGGCCATCTCGGCGTAGGCCTGGCCGTTGTGGCTGAGCTCGAGATTGAGCGCGCCGCAGATCGCGGCCTGCTCGACGATGGCGCGATTGTAGCGCGAATGCAGGCCGTCCACGAGCGAGCGCAGGCGCAGCGCGTCCTGGATGACCTCGCGCATGTCCTGCCCGGCCCGGACCTCGCCCGAGCCGAGTTCCAGCGCCGCCTCGTCAAGACCGGCCGTGATCAGGTAATCATCCAGGGCCTTTTCGTCCTTCAGGTACTGGGCGGACTTTCCGCGCGAGACCTTGTAGAGCGGCGGCTGGGCGATATAGAGGTGGCCGCGTTCGATCAGGTCGGGCATCTGGCGGAAGAAGAAGGTCAACAGCAACGTGCGGATATGCGCACCGTCGACGTCGGCGTCCGTCATGATGATGATCTTGTGGTAGCGCAGTTTGTCGGCGTTGAACTCGTCCTTGCCGATGGACGTGCCCAGCGCTGTGATCAGCGTGCCGATTTCCTGGCTCGACAGCATCTTGTCGAACCGCGCCCGCTCGACGTTCAGGATCTTGCCGCGTAGCGGCAGGATCGCCTGGTTCTCGCGCGAGCGGCCCTGCTTGGCCGAACCGCCGGCGGAATCGCCCTCCACCAGGAAGAGCTCCGACTTCGCCGGATCGCGCTCAGAGCAGTCGGCGAGCTTGCCCGGCAGCGAGGAGATGTCGAGGGCACCCTTGCGGCGCGTCAGTTCGCGCGCCTTGCGGGCCGCTTCGCGCGCCGCTGCCGCCTCGACCACCTTGCCGACCAGCACCTTTGCGTCGCTGGGGTGTTCCTCCAGCCAGTGGCTGAGCGCTTCGTTGACGAGGCTTTCCACGACCGGGCGTACCTCCGACGACACGAGCTTGTCCTTCGTCTGCGAGGAGAACTTGGGATCCGGCACCTTCACCGACAGAACGGCGGTCAGACCCTCGCGGCAGTCGTCACCGGTCAGCGAGACCTTCTCCTTCTTCAGGATGCCGGAGGTCTCGGCATAGGAGACGACCTGGCGCGTCAGAGCGCCGCGGAACCCGGCGAGATGGGTGCCGCCGTCGCGCTGCGGGATGTTGTTGGTGAAGCACAGCACGTTCTCGTGGTAGCTGTCATTCCACCACATCGCCACCTCGACGGTAATGCCGTCGCGCTCGCCGCGGATGGACACGGGCTTGGCGACCAGCGGCTTCTTGGCGCGGTCGAGATAGGAGACGAAGGCCTCGAGGCCGCCGTCATACATCATCTCGTCGAACTTGATGTCGGAGTGACGGCGGTCGGTCAGAAGGATGCGCACGCCCGAATTGAGGAAGGCGAGTTCGCGCAGCCGATGCTCGAGCGTCGAATAGTCGAATTCGGTGTTGGAGAAGGTCTGCTCGCTGGGAAGGAAGGTCACTTCCGTGCCGGTGTCGCTGCCGCAGTCCCCGGTAACGGTCAGCGGACCATCGGCAACGCCATGGGTAAAGCTCATTTCATGAATCTTGCCGCCACGGCGGATCTTCAGCCTCAGCGACACCGACAGCGCGTTCACCACCGAAACGCCGACACCGTGCAGTCCGCCCGAAACCTTGTAGGAGTTCTGGTCGAACTTACCGCCGGCATGCAACTGGGTCATGATGACCTCGGCCGCCGACACCCCCTCCTCCTTGTGGATGTCGGTGGGAATCCCGCGACCGTTGTCGGTCACCGTGACCGAGCCGTCGGCGTTCAGCGTCACCGTGACGATGTCGGCATGCCCGGCCAGCGCCTCGTCGATCGCGTTGTCGACCACCTCGTAGACCATGTGATGCAGGCCGGAGCCGTCGTCCGTGTCGCCGATATACATGCCGGGCCGCTTGCGCACGGCATCAAGGCCCTTCAGCACCTTGATGGAATCTGCGCCATACTCTGCCGGGCCGCCGGTTTCGGTCTCGGGTGTATCAGTCATGCGGGGTGTCTTTCCAGGGTTCCTGAGGAGGCCGGAAACGGCGAATCACCGCTCTTCCAACCTCGCGAATATAGGGATTTTGGCCCGGTTTTCCAAACCATGTCGCCGCCAATAGCGGCAGAATTCGGGGGATCACGTCGATTTGCCGGGTGAATTGCAGGCCTTTTCGAGAATGCCGGCCAGCCGCCTGATCGTTTCCGGCGGCAGATTGCGGATTTCGGCCGAGAGACGGTTGGCAAAGGCGGTGTATTCCGGTGGCAGGCCGGCCGTGTCGACGGTGATCCGCGGGTCGGAAATGCCGGCGATCCGGAACAGTTCCTCGGCCTCGTCCCAGATGATGTTGAAATACCCGGCGACACGCTGGAGAAAATCGAAGCTCGGCGTGCCGCGGCGGCCATGCTCCAGCGCGGACAGATAGGCCGGCGACACGTTCAGCGCCTTGGCCATCTCCTTCTGCGACACGCCCTTCCTGGCCCGCAGGTGCCGGACCGCCATGCCGAACGGGGTCGTCATCCGCGCTCCCCCTTCGCCCGGGCCAGCCTCACGTAAAGCGCGCCTTCGCCGCCGTGGTTGCGGGCCGCAGGCTCGTAGGAGGAGATCAACGGCCGGAACTCGGGCAGCGCGAACCAGAGCGGCACGGCCCGCTTCAGTGCACCGTCGCTGCCGAGCGAGGTGCCCTTGCCGGTAATGACGAGTACGTGCCGCAGGCCGCGGGCGTGAGCGTGCATCAGAAAACTCAGGAGGAAGCCGTGCGCTTCGCTCTGGATCATGCCGTGCAGGTCGATGCGCGCCTCCAGCGCCAGCCGCCCCTTCGCGATCTTGCGCTTGACGGGGCGCTCCAGCGGATGGTGTCGACCCTCGGCCGGCTCGGCCTTCGTTATCCGGATTCCTCCGCCATCGGACGAATGTTCGGCACGCCCGACCTGCTGCGAAGCCGGCGAAGCGATACTCACGTCCGGCATCAGGTCGGCCTCCTGCAGCTCCAGTTCTTGGAGGCGACCCGGCAACGCCCGCGCGCTGCGCGCGACCTTGCCCCACAGAATCCGGTCCTCGGCGCTGAGCGGCTTATCCCTGGCCATGCTGCATTCTCCGCGCCGCCGTCTTCGGCACGAAGACATGGAAGTCGGCCGCGTGGCGCACGTGGCCGGCCAGCGCGCCGGCGGCATCGCCCGATCCGGTGAAGATGTCGCCGCGGTTCGGACCGACGATCGCCGAGCCGGTGTCCAGCGCCAGCATCGTTCGGGCGAAGGGCCTGCCGCCGTCCAGATGCGTCAGGCGCTCGCCGCGGATGAAGAACGGCGTTGCGAAAGTGTGGATCAACCGGTCGACAGCCAGCGATCGCCCGGCGAGGATCGGCACCTTCGCGGCGGCGACCGGACCCAGGCGCACATCGTCGACCGGGCCGTCACGGAAGAAGATGTAGGACCGGTTGTGCCACAAGACCTCATCGACCTGGTCGTGGTGGCGCGCCAGCCAGTCCCGGATCGCCGCCATCGAGATCGCCGCCGCATCGATCTCGCCGCGCTCGATCAAAAGCCGGCCGATCGGCGAGAACCGGTGCCCGGTCTTGGCGGCGTAGGTGATGCGCCGGACGCTGCCGTCGGGATAGCGCAGGCGCGCGGCGCCCTGGACGTGGACAAAGAAGACATCCACCTTGGAGCGGGCATAGGCAATCTCGAGCCCGCGCCCGGTGAGCAGCCCTCCGTCGATTGCCGCGCGGTCGGGATACGCCTCGATCGTGCCGCCGCGCAGGCGGCCGAAGGCGAAATAGGGGTCGAAGCCGGACGGCCGGTTCGAATCGTCGACGTCGACCAGATCATCCGGCCTCCGGTAGAACGGAAAGCGGTAGGCCGCATCCGGCACGGCGCGCACCTCGACTTCCGGTTCGTAGTAGGCCGTGACAAACCCCTGCTCGTCGTCCGGCCTTTCGATCAGAAACGGCTGGAACCAGTGTTCGAAAAACTCCCGCGCCTGTGCGGCCGTGCCCGGCGACCAGCCCGCCGCCGCGGTAAGCGCCGGCAGGAGTTCGTTTGCCGTGATGCCCAGAGAACCGGTGCGATAGGGCTTCACCGCCTGGATTTGGTCGCGGCAGCGCCCCATCGCCTCAAACAGGGGTGTTGGATCGTCCTCGGTCCATCCGGGCAGGTTCGCGAAGGCAACCGGTTTCAGACGGACATCCATGGCGATCCGGGTCAGCCTTCCGACTCGGTGGCGATCAGCTTCCAGTTGGGGTCGCGGGAGCGCGCGTCGCGGGCGAAGGTCCACAGGTCGTTGACCTCGGCTACCGTTTCGGCATCGCCGTCGATGAGCTGGCCCGCCTTGTCGTAGGTCGCCGAAATCAGCTGGCTGATAATGCGGACAGTGATGTTGATCTCTTGATTCTTGACCTCGGCCGAGACGATGTCGGCCTTCTCGATGCCGACGAAGTTCGACTTCACCACCTCACCCTTGGTCTCCCGCTCGGCGATCGCGGCGTCGAAGCCCTCATAGACCTCGCGAGAGAGCAAGTTCTTCAGGGCCTTGCGGTCGCCGTCGGCAAAAGCCACGACGATCATCTCATAGGCGAGCCGGGCGCCGTTGACGAATTCCTTCGGATTGAACGACGGGTCGACATCGACGACGCGGCGAAGGGAGGCATTGAGGGCGCCGGCCGGAGCGAAGGCATCGACCTCGCTGTAGGGGCCCTCTTCGCCATCCGCCCCATCCCGCCGCGGCAAGGTCACGACCTTGCCGCGATCGGCGCCTGGAATTTCGGTCGATTCGCGCCGGGAGTACGGATCGAAGGGCGGCTTCTCGTTCCCCGTCCGGCGGCCAAGCACGTTGCGGAGCTGCAGAAAAATCACCACCGCCGCCACGAGGAATAAAATCGTCACAAAGTCGAATGAGCCCATATCGATCAGGAACCACCGTTCATCGCCTACTCTCTTGCTCCCCATATAGTCCGCAAAAGCGCATACTTCAAATGTCGTTGGGCCCGTTCACTCGATTGTGCCATGGGAACGGCTTGACCCACCAGCGCGAACGCAGGACAAGGACCACCAAATCCGGATCGCAACAGGTCTGCAATCGATATGACGAGACTGATCATCGCCCTCTTCGTCCTGACGCTTCCGCTGCTCGAGATCGCCGGCTTCATCGTGGTCGGGCGCTGGATCGGGGTCTGGCCGACGCTCCTGCTGGTGATGGCATCCGTCGTCGTCGGCCTTGCCATTCTGCGTCGGCAGGGAATGCAGACCGTGTCACGCCTCAGGCAAAGACGCCTTCCGCAGGACATGCCTGCGGAACGCTTTCTCAGCGCCGCGATGGTCCTGCTGGCCGGCCTTCTCCTGATCGTTCCCGGATTTGTCTCCGATGTTGTCGCGCTCGTGCTGCTGGCGCCGTTCGTGCGTAGTATACTGGCGCGCCACCTCGCCAGCCGCCTGGTCGTGGTCAACTTCGAAACCGGTGTGGATCCGGCCGCCAGCAGACCCGCCGCGCCGCGTACGATCGACCTCGAGAAGGACGACTTCAGCCGCGAAGACCGCCCCTGACGGGCGGCGGCGGCCCGGCCGGCAGGGTTGTAAGCCCACCGGTGAAGTGCTAGATCGCAGGCCAACTGAATACGTCCTGAGGAAAGACCAATGGCAACAGACAACGCATCCGCCAACACCGCGGCCAGCCCTTCCATAAGCATCCTGGCCCAGTATGTAAAAGACCTTTCCTTTGAGAACCCGGGCGCCCCGCGCTCGCTGCAGGCACGCGAGAAGGCCCCGTCGATCAACATCAACGTCAACGTCAACGCTAACCCGCTGTCGGAAAGCGAGTTCGACGTCGTGCTGTCGCTCAACGCCGAAGCCAAGGACGACACCAAGGTGCTGTTCAATGCGGAGCTGACCTATGGCGGCGTTTTCCGTGTCTCGGGCTTTCCGCAGGAGCACATGCTGCCGGTTCTCTTCATCGAGTGCCCGCGCCTGCTGTTCCCCTTTGCCCGCCAGATCATCGCCGACGCCACCCGCAACGGCGGCTTCCCGCCGCTGATGATCGATCCGATCGATTTCGCCCACATGTTCCAGCAGCGCATGGCCGAGGAACAGCTGAAGGCAAAGGTCGCCACCCCGACCAACTGATCGGCCTGATCGATACGTCCTGGAAAACGCCCGGCGCCGCCGGGCGTTTCGCATTTCTAGCCTTGGTCTTGCCGCTGGTATTTCAGCCAGATGGCCTTGGCGCCGATCCTCTCGACCATCGCCGCGTGCGCGGCGATCTCTGCAGCGTCGATGCGCGGCGGCAGCGGGCTTGCGCGTTCCGCGATCGGCAAGACGATCTCCTCGCCATCGGCCGCCTCGAAGGTATCGCGGCGTTCGGCGACGCCCAGGCCTAGCGCGGCCTGGCGCCCGCCGGTCATCTCGATATAGACCTCGGCCAGCAGTTCAGAGTCGAGCAACGCGCCATGCTTGGTGCGGTGGGAGTTGTCGATGCCGTAACGGCGGCAGAGGGCATCGAGCGAATTCGGCCCCATCGGATGCTTTCGCCGCGCCAGCGCCAGCGTGTCCGTGACCCGCTCGGCCGGCACCGGCGCTTGGCCGAGGCGTTCGAACTCGGCATTGATGAAGCCCATGTCGAAGGTGGCGTTGTGCGCGACCCAGCGGGCGTCGCCGAAGAAGGCCAGGAGGTCCTCGACGACATCGGCAAAGACCGGCTTGTCCTTGAGGAAGTCGTCGGAAATGCCGTGCACCGCCAGCGCGTCCGGATGGACCTTGCGGTCGCCCGGATTGATATAGACGTGGAAGGTGCGCCCGGTCGGAAAATGATTGTCGAGCTCTATGCCGCCGATCTCGATGATGCGGTCGAGTCGGTTGTCGAGGCCGGTCGTTTCCGTGTCGAAGATGATTTCACGCATCCGCGCCGCTTTCCTCTCTCAGGCTCTTGATCACTTGTTCCACCTGTTTGCGCGCCTCTTCAAGCCCGTTGTCGGTGTTGACCACAAAATCCGCGCGGACCCGCTTCTCGGCGTCCGGCACTTGCCGCGACAGGAGCAGCGCAAACTTCTCCTCCGTCATCCCGGGCCGGGCCAGCACGCGCTGGCGCTGCGTCTGCGGCGTACAGGTCACGACGACGGTCTTGTCGACCCGGGTCTCGCCTCCGGTCTCGAACAGCAGCGGGATGTCCAGCACCACGATCGCCGCGCCGGCCGCGCGCTGGGCATCGAGGAATTCGGCTTCCTTGCCCCGGACCAGAGGATGAATGATGGATTCGAGCCGCTTGAAACCCTCGGGGTGCAGCGCCAGCTCGGCCGCCAGCGCCTTGCGGTCGATCACGCCGGAAACGACCGCGCCCGGAAACGCCTTTCCGACCGGACCGACGGCCTCGTGCCGGTAGAGTTCGTGCACGGTGGCATCGGCGTCGTGCACCGGGATCCCGAGGTCGCGAAACATGCCGGCGGTGGTCGACTTGCCGGTGCCGATCGAGCCAGTGAGACCGACAACGATCATCCATGCTGCTCCATGTCATCGATGACGCGCTGGCGCAACTCGGCATCTACGACCGGCCGCCGGCCGAACCAATGCTCAAAGCCAGGCACGGCCTGGTGCAGCAGCATGCCGAGCCCGTCCACTGTCCGGACGCCCTGCCGCCCGGCCTGGCGCAGGAACGGCGTCGTCAGCGGCACATAGACGATGTCGGTCACGAGCGCGCCGCCGGCAAGCCCGCCGAAATCGATCTCCGGGGCCGGTTCGCCGTCCATGCCGAGCGAGGTCGTATTGACGAAAAGGCCTGCACCCTTGGTCACCTCCACAAGCGCCGCAAGCGGATGGGCATGGAGCTTCGGCCCGAACCGATCGGCCAATTCCTGCGCCCGGGCCAGCGTCCGGTTCACCACATGGATCTCCCCGACGCCGCGATCCCGCAGCGCCTGCACGACCGAACGACTGGCACCGCCGGCGCCGAGCACGACGGCGCTGTCGATGCGATCCCAGCCAGGTGCCTGTTCATCGAGATTGGCGAGAAACCCACGACCGTCGGTGTTCGTCGCATGTACCTTGCCGTCCTCGACCCAGATCGTGTTGGCTGCCCCGAGTTCCTCGCTGAGAACATCCGGGCGATCGGCCAGAGCAAAGGCCGCCTCCTTGTGAGGAATGGTGACGTTGCCGCCGACGAAACGGGCATCCTTTTCCTTCAAACCCGCGATGAAGGCGGGAAAGGCCTCCGGGGCCACATCCTGACGGGTGTAGCTGCCCGAAATGCCGAGGCGCTCGAGCCAGTAGCCGTGAATCAGCGGCGAGCGCGAGTGCCTGATCGGGTGCCCGACCACGAAGGCATGGTTAACAAATGTTTCACGTGAATCACGCATCGATCGCCTCCATCGCTCTCAGCTGGGCCAGCAACGGCAGCAGCGGCAAGCCGATGATGGTGAAATAGTCGCCCTCGATCTTGTCGAACAGTTGGATGCCTTCGCCCTCGAGCTGGTAGGCGCCGACGCTGCCGAGTGCCCGTTCGCCGACGCGAGCGAGGTGGCGATCGATGAAGGCATCGGACAGCGGCCGCATCGTCAACCGCGCCGTCGAGACGTGGCGCCACCGGGTAACGCCGTAGTGACAGATGGCAATCGCGCTGTTGAGCGCGTGCGTCCGTCCGGAAAGGGCGCGCAGGTGCTGCCTCGCGTCGCCAAGGTCACGCGGCTTGTGAAACACCCGCTCTTCGAGCGAGAGCGTCTGATCGGAGCCGATGACGAGATGACCGGGGTAACGGCTCGCCACGTCACGCGCCTTGGCCTCGGCCAGATGCAGCGCCACCTCCGCCGGCGACGGCGCCTGCCGCTCCAGTTCCGCCTCGATGGCGCGCTCGTCGATTGCAGCGGCAACCGCCTGGAAGGACAAGCCGGCATTTTCCATCAGCATGCGCCGGAACGGGCTTTGGGAGGCAAGGATCAGGGGCAGGGACAAAGTCATGGGGCGCTCGCGAAAATCCGTTGGCCCGGCTTAGCGAAGCTTTGGCCGCAGGGCAACAATTGCCGCCGCCGTCTCCTCGATCGAACGCCGCGTGACGTCGATCACCGGCCAGTTGTGGCGGGCGCAGATGGTTCGCGCATATTTCAGCTCTTCGGCAATCTGGGCCCGGTCGGTATAGTCCTCGCCCTTGAAGTCTCGGGCCAAACCGAGCACGCGGTTCTGGCGGATTTGCGCAATCCGGTCGGTGGTGGCGATCAGGCCCACGACCAGCGGACGCGTCGCCTGCGAGAGGCGCTCGGGCATCGGCACGCCGAGCACGATCGGAATGTTGGCGGTCTTGATGCCGCGATTGGCGAGATAGATGCTGGTCGGGGTCTTGGAGGTGCGGCTGATGCCGACCAGAATGACATCCGCTTCCTCGAGGTCCGTTGGCAGTTGCCCGTCGTCATGCTCCATGGTGAAGTTGAGCGCGTCGATGCGGGCAAAATACTCGGCGTCCATCACGTGCTGGGCACCGACGCGACGCCGCGACGCCGCGCCGAGATAGGACTGAAACACGTCGAGGATCGGCTCCAGCACCGACACGCAGGGAAGACCCATCTCGCGGCAGCGCCGATCGATGATCGCCGATAGTTCACGGTCAACGATCGTATAGAGCACGATCCCCGGCGCCCCGTCGATGGCATCCAGCACGGGGGCGAGCTGCTTGCGATTGCGGATGAGCGGATAGACGTGCTCCAGCGCGTGCGAAGCCTGAAACTGCGCGGCGGCGGCGCGGCCGGCGGCGATCAGCGTCTCTCCGGTCGAGTCCGATATCAGATGCAGGTGGAAGTAGTTTTTCGGGTTCTCCACACTATCCTCCGCGCACTGTTGACAACCCGGGACAGCACGGGCGCGTTTCTCCCCCCGTGGCAGACCCTTTGGGAAAACTGCCGACTTGTCCACAAATCGGATTTCGCTGGACGAGCGTTCGGATCGATTGTGGAAAACCGGAGGCCAGCGACATTGTGTCACGCAAATTCGACTGCTGTCCACAGGCACGACAGGGCATCGGCATCAGTAACTGAATGATTCTCCATCGATATTTTACTTATCCCCACTGCTGTAATTTTGGCGGTCCAAGTTTTGCTCCGTCGCTGCCTCTGTGAAAGGTAGCCCGCATCGTGTGGACGGAATTTAATCCTTGATAGTCACCGACTCTAAGAAATAGAAACCTCTTCAATATAGATTTTCTTTGTTAGAGGGAGCACCGCCAAGGTGGCCATCGAAACGCGAAAGATCGTCGAAGTCCTGGAAGGCAAGACCGTCTCCCCTCCCCCGATCTGGCTCATGCGGCAGGCCGGGCGCTATCTGCCGGAGTACCGGGAAACCCGGTCCAGGGCCGGTAGCTTTCTCGACCTCTGCTATTCCCCCGAGCTTGCCGTGGAGGTGACGCTGCAGCCGATCCGGCGTTACGGCTTCGACGCGGCGATCCTCTTTTCCGACATTCTCGTGATCCCCGATGCGCTGAACCGGCAGGTTCGCTTCGACGAAGGCCACGGGCCCCGACTCGCGCCGCTGGCGCTGGAGGAAATTGCCGGTCTCGCGAAGTTGCCGGTGCTCGATCACCTCCGACCGGTCATCGAAACCGTCCGGCGATTGCGGAAGGCGCTGCCGTCGGACACGGCACTGCTCGGCTTCTGCGGCGCGCCCTGGACCGTTGCCACCTACATGATCGCCGGCCACGGCACGCCGGACCAGGCGCCGACCCGGCTCTTTGCCTACAAGGAACCGAAAGCCTTCGCCGTCCTGCTCGACATACTCGCGGAAAAGTCGGCCGACTACCTTGTGGCGCAGCTCGATGCGGGTGCTGACGCGGTGCAGATCTTCGATTCCTGGGCCGGGGTGCTCGGCGAAACCGAGTTTCTCGACTATGCCGTCAAGCCGGTTCGACGCATCGTTGACCTCGTCCGGGCCCAGCGACCGCGGGCGAAGATCATCGCGTTTGCCAAAGGTGCCGGGTATTTCCTGAAGGACTATCGCCAGAAGACCCTGGCCGACGCGATCGGTCTCGACTGGACCGTGCCGCTGTCGCTGGCGGCGGAACTGCAGAAGGACGGCCCGATCCAGGGCAACCTCGACCCGCAACGCGTCGTCGCCGGTGGCGCGGCGCTGCGCGACGGCGTGGACGCGATCCTGCAGGCGCTCGGCCATGGCCCATTGATCTTCAATCTCGGCCACGGGATCACGCCGCAGGCGGATCCGGACCATGTCGCCGAATTGGTGACCCGTGTCCGGGGTCACGCATCGTGAACGAGCGGCAGGCCGGGCGGGCGGCCGGGCGGCGCGCGGCAAGGCGCGCGGCTGCCGCGCTGATGCTGTTTTCCGGGGTCCTCGCCGTTTTTCTCGCCTATGCGCCGGCCGAACTCTATCTTTGGATCAAGGCGCTGCACATCATCGCGGTGATCTCGTGGATGGCGGGGTTGCTCTACCTGCCGCGCCTGTTCATCTATCACACCGACGCCGCCACCGGATCGGCGCAGTCGGAGACCTTCAAGACGATGGAGCGGCGGCTCTATCGCCTAATCATGAACCCGGCGATGATGCTGAGCTGGGCGCTAGGGCTTTATCTTGCCTGGCAGGCCTACGGATTCCGGGGTGGATGGCTGCATGGCAAGCTCGTCTTGGTCGTGGTGCTGACGGCCACGCATGTCTTCTATGGGCGAGCGGTCGAGGCGTTCGCCCGGGACGACAACCGCATCTCGGCGCGCCATTGGCGCCTTCTCAACGAGGTACCGGCCGTGTTGATGGTGGCGATCGTCGTCCTGGTCGTGGTCAAGCCGTTCTGACGGCACTTGACGCCCCTCGCCGTCCGTGTACGGAAATTTCGCAAGGCCCTTGCGGGGCCTGCCGTGAATCGCTATTTTCCGTCCATCTCATCTTCGTGGCATGCGTCTCCGCTTCGTGAACTGCACTCCCCCCGCAGTCCTGTCTTGAACCGCACGCCAGTTTTCCATCCAGAAATCATGCATGGTCCCCCTTCATGGCTGAAATGAAGCTACAAGAACTCAAGAACAAGACGCCAACCGATCTGCTCGCCTTTGCCGAATCGCTGGAAGTCGAGAATGCCAGCACGATGCGCAAGCAGGAACTGATGTTTGCGATCCTGAAGATGCTGGCCACGCAGGACACGGAAATCATCGGCGAGGGCGTCGTCGAGGTGCTGCAGGATGGCTTCGGCTTCCTGCGCTCGGCAAACGCCAACTATCTGCCGGGACCGGACGACATCTACATTTCTCCCTCGCAGATCCGGCGCTTCTCGCTGAAGACCGGCGACACCGTCGAGGGGCCGATCCGCGGGCCGAAGGAAGGCGAGCGCTACTTCGCGCTGCTCAAGGTCAACACCATCAATTTCGACGACCCGGAGAAGATCCGCCACAAGGTCCACTTCGATAACCTGACACCGCTCTATCCGAACGAGCGGTTCAAGATGGAGCTCGAGGTCCCGACGTCGAAGGATCTGTCCCCGCGCGTCATCGACCTGGTGGCCCCGCTCGGCAAGGGTCAGCGTGGCCTGATCGTGGCGCCACCGCGAACCGG
This sequence comes from Mycoplana sp. ABR4_002, assembly GCF_056159645.1. NCBI lineage: Bacteria > Pseudomonadati > Pseudomonadota > Alphaproteobacteria > Hyphomicrobiales > Rhizobiaceae > Mycoplana > Mycoplana sp. ABR4_002. The sequence continues at coordinate 4,154,420 of NZ_JBSWVO010000001.1, read as the reverse complement.
CAAGACCGTCCTGCTGCAGAACATTGCCCATTCGATCACCGCCAACCATCCGGAATGCTACCTGATCGTCCTGCTGATCGACGAGCGCCCCGAGGAAGTCACCGACATGCAGCGTTCGGTGAAGGGCGAAGTGGTTTCCTCCACCTTCGACGAGCCGGCGACCCGGCACGTACAGGTGGCGGAGATGGTGATCGAGAAAGCCAAGCGCCTCGTCGAGCATGGTCGCGACGTCGTCATCCTGCTCGACTCCATCACCCGTCTCGGACGCGCCTACAACACCGTCGTTCCGTCCTCGGGCAAGGTCCTGACCGGCGGCGTCGACGCCAATGCGCTGCAGCGGCCGAAGCGCTTCTTCGGCGCGGCGCGCAATATCGAGGAAGGCGGCTCGCTGACGATCATCGCCACCGCACTGATCGACACCGGCAGCCGCATGGACGAGGTCATCTTCGAGGAGTTCAAGGGAACCGGCAACTCGGAGATCGTGCTGGACCGCAAGGTCGCCGACAAGCGCATCTTCCCGGCGATGGATATCCTTAAGTCCGGGACCCGCAAGGAGGACCTGCTGGTGCCGCGCCAGGACCTGCAGAAGATCTTCGTGCTGCGGCGTATCCTTGCGCCGATGGGCACCACCGACGCGATCGAGTTCCTGATCGACAAGCTGAAGCAGACGAAGAACAACGGCGATTTCTTCGATTCCATGAATACATAAGCCGGATTCATAGCCGGATTCCTTGTAGCGGCGGGTCGTCCATTGACGGCCCGCCGTCGCTACTTCCAAAACGGGCGAACCGAGCCCGGCACCGGCAGGCTGGACCTTTGCCGCCGTCTGTTGTATCGAAGCCGCTCGAAGACGGCGCCAGGTGCGGCATCTGGCGGCCGCGGTGCGCAAAGCAAACTCTTCCGGCACTTCCGATGACACTGGCTGGCAACGACACCATATTCGCGCTTTCAAGTGGCGCGCTTCCCTCCGGCGTGGCGATCATTCGCATCAGCGGGTCGGCGTGCGTCGGCGCGCTCAACATTCTGAGTGGTCAGGCGCCGGAGCCACGTCGCGCAGTGCTGCGGTCGATCCGTAACCGAAACGGCGATCTACTCGATCAGGGCTTGGTGCTGTTCTTTCCTGGACCGGCTTCCTTTACCGGCGACGATTGCGCCGAACTGCACATCCATGGAGGGCGAGCCACGGTGCGGGCGGTTCTCGACGCGTTGTCGGAGATTTCGGGCCTGCGTCCGGCGGAGGCCGGCGAGTTCAGTCGCCGGGCCTTTCACAACGGCCGCCTCGACCTCGTCGAGATCGAGGGGCTGGCCGACATCGTCGCGGCCCAGACGGAGATGCAGCGCCGGCTGGCGCTGGAGCACGCCAAGGGCGGTGTCTCGCGGCTCTATGACGACTGGACCCGGCGCCTGACCCACGCCCGCGCGATGATCGAGGCCGAACTCGACTTTGCCGACGAAGAGGACGTTCCCGGCGCTGTCGGTCAGACGGTGCGGAGCGATCTGGCCGCGATGGTGGAGGAACTGCGCGAGCATCTGCAGGCGGCCCGTGCCGGCGAGATCATCCGGGACGGGCTGACGGTCGTCATCACCGGTCCGCCCAACGTCGGAAAATCCAGCCTGATCAACTATTTGGCCCGTAGAGACGTGGCGATCGTCACCGATGTTCCCGGCACCACGCGCGACATCGTCGCGGTCGACCTGGACCTTTCCGGCTTTGCCGTGCGGCTGATCGATACCGCCGGGATTCGCGACACCACCGAGATCGTCGAGCAGGAGGGGATCCGGAGGGCGAAATCTGCGGTGGCCGAGGCCGACCTGGTGTTGCGGCTGCTGGATGAGCACGAATCGGCCGGCGACGTCTCTTCCGACTACGGCAAGCCAACGCTCTATCTGGCCAGCAAGAGCGACGTGCGCTCCCGGACGAAATCGGACGCGGGCGAGATTGCCATCTCGACCCGCACCGGCGCGGGTATCGGCACGCTGCTCGACTGCATCGGTCGGCACCTGCCGCAACTTTCCGGCAGTTCGGCGTTGGCGATCCCGTCTCGGGCGCGACACAATGATGCTCTGCGGCAGGCGTTGCGCGCGATCGAGGCCGCGCTTGCATTGGAGCGACAGCAACTCGAGCTGCAGGCCGAGGCTCTGCGGCAGGCCGGCCTGGCGATCGGGCGCATAACGGGCCGGGTCGACGTCGAGGACCTGCTCGACGTGATCTTCTCGGAATTCTGCATCGGAAAATGATTCACGTGAAACAGCCGATGCAACGCAGGCGAGTCTCCTGTAGTGTTTCACGTGAAACGATTCCCGCCGACGCACGGCGAGAAAGGAAAGACGCATGACTTACGACGTTGTTGTCATTGGCGGCGGCCATGCCGGCTGCGAGGCGGCGGCGGCGGCGGCACGGGCCGGCGCGCGCACGGCACTGCTGACGCACGCACGGCGGACGATCGGCGTCATGTCCTGCAACCCGGCGATCGGCGGGCTGGGCAAGGGCCATCTCGTGCGTGAGGTGGACGCGCTCGGAGGACTGATGGGAATTGTCGCCGACCGGGCCGGCATCCAGTTTCGCTTGCTCAACCGGCGCAAGGGCCCGGCCGTGCGCGGACCTCGCACCCAGGCCGACCGACGTCTTTACCGCGAGGCCATGCAGGCCGAGATCGCGGCCACCGGCGGGCTGGACGTGATCGAGGGCGACGCGTTCGACCTCGAAAGTGACGGCGGCGCGATCCAGGCGGTGCTGACCGGCGATGGCCGCCGTCTCCCGTGCCGCGCCGTCGTGCTGACCACCGGCACCTTCCTGCGTGGGCTGATCCATATCGGCGCTGAGACGACGCCGGCGGGGCGGGTCGGCGAAAAGCCGTCGCTCGGGCTCTCTGACACGCTCGCCCGGCTTGGCCTGCGACTCGGTCGGCTCAAGACCGGCACGCCGGCACGCCTCGCGGGCAGGACGATCGCTTGGGATCGGATCGGCAGCCAGGCTGCGGATGAGGATCCGGTGCCGTTCTCGTTCATGACCGACCGCATCACCAATTTACAGATCGCCTGCGGCGTCACCCGGACCACCGCTGCGACCCATCGGATCATCGAGGAGAACATCGGCCATTCGGCGATGTATTCCGGGCAGATCCAGGGGGTCGGCCCGCGCTATTGCCCGTCGATCGAGGACAAGATCGTCCGCTTCGGCGAGCGCGACGGCCACCAGATCTTTCTCGAGCCGGAGGGGCTCGACGACGACACCGTCTATCCCAACGGCATCTCGACGTCGCTGCCGGCTGCGGTGCAGGCGGCGTTCATTCGTACGATCCCGGGACTCGAGCGGGTGGAAATCCTGCAGCCGGGCTACGCCATCGAATATGATCATGTTGATCCGCGCGAGCTTTCCCCGGCGCTGGAGGTCCGCAAGATGCCGGGCCTGTTCCTGGCCGGCCAGATCAACGGCACGACCGGCTACGAGGAGGCGGCGGCGCAGGGGCTGGTCGCTGGCCTGAACGCGGCGCGGCTGGCCGGTGGAGAAGCCCCCTGCCATTTCAGCCGCACCCAGAGCTATATCGGCGTGATGATCGATGACCTGACCAGCCGCGGCGTCAGCGAGCCCTATCGAATGTTCACCTCGCGGGCGGAATATCGCCTGTCGCTGCGGGCGGACAATGCCGACCTGCGGCTGACGCCGATGGCGATCGACCTCGGGATCGCCGGCCGGGATCGCCGGGAGCGGTTCGAGCGCTGGCAGTCGGAACTTGAGCGCTACCGCGACCTCGCCCGGGTGCTGTCCATCACCCCGGGGCAGGCGACGCAGTACGGGCTTAAGCTGAACCAGGACGGGCAACGCCGCAGCGCCTATGAGCTGTTGTCCTATGCCGAGCACACGGTGGATTCGCTCACGCGGATCTGGCCGGAACTGGGCGCGGCGTCGGCGCGAACGCGTCAGGCGCTGGAGATCGAGGCAAGTTACGCGGTCTATATGGAGCGGCAGGCGGCCGACATCGCCGACGTGCGCCGCGAGGAGGAGCGAAGCATCCCGGCCGATTTCGACTTTGCCGGCCTGCCGGGTCTGTCGATCGAGCTGCGGCAGAAGTTGACGCGCGACCGGCCGGTCAATGTGGCGCAGGCCGCCCGCATCGACGGCATGACGCCGGCAGCGATCTCGTTGCTGCTGACGGCGCTGCGACGGAGCGAACCGGCAGCAGACAGAATTGCTGCCGGGAGCGTGGCCGGATGAGTGTCTCGAGCCTCTCGTTCGACTACCTTGCTGTTTCACGTGAAACGAAGGACCGCCTGCGCGCCTTCGTGGTGCTGTTCGACAAGTGGGCACGGGCGATCAACCTAGTGGCGCCGTCGACGCTGAGCGATTTCGGAGACCGCCATATTCGCGACAGCGCCCAGATTTTCCAGTTGCACCCCCTTCCCGTCCGTTGGGTGGACCTTGGCAGCGGCGGCGGCTTTCCCGGCGTGATCACCGCGATCCTGCTGCACGAGACGCCCGGTGGCTGGGTGCACCTGATCGAGAGCAACAACAAGAAGGCCGCATTCCTGCGGACGGCGATTGCCGAAACCGGTGCCCGCGCCAGTGTCCATCCGATCCGGATCGAGACGGCGGCGATGACCGTGCCGGCCTGCGACGCGATCTCGGCCCGCGCCCTGGCCGACCTGCCGCAACTGCTCGAATTCAGCGAACCGTGGATGAGAAGCAATCCCGACTGCCGCGCCTTCTTTCACAAAGGCCGGGATTATCAGGTGGAAGTGGACAAAGCATTTGGCCGTTGGACTCTGGATCTGGTAAAACACCAGAGCGTTGTCGAGCGCGACTCTGTCGTGCTGGAGGTGACGAATCTTTCGCGGCTCATTCAGTGACGGCGGAGCACATGGCAAGCTTGTCGAACCGGATCATTACCATAGCGAACCAAAAGGGCGGCGTCGGCAAGACGACGACGGCCATCAACCTGGCAACAGCGCTGGCGGCGATCGGAGAGCGGGTGCTGATCGTCGACCTCGATCCGCAGGGCAACGCCAGCACCGGACTCGGGATCGACCGGCGCGACCGCAAGCTTTCCTCCTATGACCTGTTGGTCGGAACCCACGGCATCGCCGAGATCGCCCAGCAGACGGCCGTGCCGAACCTCTCCATTCTGCCGTCGACCATGGATCTGCTCGGGATCGAGATGGAGATTGCTGGCGAGAGCGATCGCGTGTTCCGCCTGCGCCGCGCCTTGTTCGGCGATGATGCGGCGGAGTATTCCTACATCCTCGTGGACTGCCCGCCGTCGTTCAATCTTCTGACGATGAATGCGATGACCGCGGCCCACTCCGTTCTGGTGCCGCTGCAATGCGAGTTTTTCGCCCTGGAGGGTCTGAGCCAGTTGCTGGAAACGGTCGACCAGATCCGCCGCACGGTGAACCCGTCGCTGGACATCCAGGGCATCGTTCTGACGATGTACGATTCGCGCAACAACCTGGCCCTGCAGGTCGTCAACGACGTGCGAACGCATCTGGGCGAGAAGGTCTATCACACGTTGATCCCGCGCAATGTGCGCGTGTCGGAGGCGCCGTCCTACGGCAAGCCGGCGATCCTCTACGACCTGAAATGCGCGGGTAGTCAGGCCTATCTGCAACTTGCCTCGGAAGTGATCCAGCGCGAGCGGCAGCGCAAGGCCGCCTAGCATCAATCGAGAGTGGATTTCATGACGGACGACAACTCAAAGAGGCGACTGGGTCGGGGACTGGCGGCCCTGATCGGCGAGATGGATCAGCCGGTGGCGATGGGTACGCCGCAACCGGCGACGGTTAATCCCGACCGCATGGTGCCGATCGAGTTCGTCGGTCGCAACCCGCGCAACCCGCGCCGCTATTTTGACGAGGCGGAATTGCAGGATTTGGCCGCCTCGATCCGCCAGCACGGCATCGTCCAGCCGGTTGTTGTGCGGACGATCGCGCCGGAGCGTTTCGAGATCATCGCTGGTGAGCGCCGCTGGCGCGCCGCCCAGCTGGCCGGTTTCACCGACATCCCGGTGATCGTTCGCGATGTCGACGATCGTACGGCGCTGGAGATCGCGATCGTCGAGAATGTTCAGCGCTCAGATCTCAATCCGCTCGAAGAGGCGCTCGGCTACGATCAGCTGATCGCCGAGCACGGCTACACCCAGAACGATCTTGGCGAGATCATCGGCAAGAGCCGGAGCCACGTCGCCAACAGCCTGCGGCTGCTGAAGCTGCCGGATCCGGTGCGTGAGATGCTGGCGTCGGGCGCGCTTTCGGCCGGGCATGCGCGCGCCCTGGTGCCGACGTCCGATCCCGTTTCGCTTGCCAAGACGATCGTTGCCAAGGGGATGTCGGTGCGCGACGCCGAACGCCTGGCCCAGAACGACATCAAGGCGCAGGCCGATCCCGAACACGGGCGCAAGCCGGCTCAGCGTGACGAGAAGGATGCCGATACGCTGGCGCTGGAGCGCACCCTGTCGGATAGCCTCGGCCTCGACGTGACGGTGAGCCACAAGGCCGGCGGCGGCTATCTCCGCATCAATTACAAGACGCTCGAGCAACTGGAAGAGATCTGCCGGCTGCTGGAACGGCGCTAGGCTTCGAATTTGGCCGCCTCAGCCGCGAGCGGACTTGAGTACGGTCGCGAGCAGCGTCTGCAGGGCGATGCTGCCCTCCAACGTCGCGCGCTGCCGTCCTTGCAGAATGGCGGCCTGAAGCCGCGCCATCTCCCGTTGCAGCGACTGCAGATCCCATTTCCGCAAAGCCTGCTCGACGGCGGGCTTGCGGCGGAAATGAAGGTGACGACCGAACGTCGCCATCACCTGCGCGGCGTTGGTGCGCCGTTCATCTATTTCTGCCCGCATCAACTCAAGCAACTGGAACTGCCGCAGGGTCGCCTGCAGAACGAGAAAGACCGGGGTCTTGGAGGCCATGATCTTCTGCATGGCAGCGACAAAGCCGGCCTGGTCGCCCTTCAGGATCGAGTCGACCGCGTCGTCCACGGAGATGGCGCTGGCGTCGCCGATGGCCGCGAGCACGTCCTCCTCCTCGACCATCGCACGGCCGTGACAATAAAGGGCGAGCTTGCGGATCTCGTTGCGCGAGGCGATGCGGTCACCGCCAATGGCCTCCAGCAGGCGCTGGCGGGCAGCCGGGACAATACGCAAGCCCGCCGCTTCCAGTTCGCTGTCGACCAGGGCACCGAGCGCACGGGCGTCGTCGGCGTAGCAAGGAATGGCGACGGCCGTGCGCGCGCCCTCGACGGCCTTGCGCAGCGCGGCGCCCTTCTTCAGGTCACCCGCCTCGATGATGAGCGAGCAGCCCTGCGGCGGATCTTTGTCGAGCACCGCCACCGCATCCGGGAGTGCACGCTCGTTGCCGGCATCCTTGACCCAGACCAGACGATCACCGCCAAAAAGCCCGATCGCGTTGACCTCGTCGAGCAGGCGTCCAGGTTGGCCCGCGAGCTCGCCGGCCGGGATGCGGAAGGTGGAAAAGGCGTCGTCCAGCGGCACGCCGGTCATATGCGCCAACGCCGCCGCCCGTTCCGACACCAGGCCACGATCGGGACCATAGACCAGGAAGATGCCGCCCGAGCGCGGTGCCCTTTTCAGGAACCCGTCAAACTCGTGTGACTTGATCTCGGTCATATCCGGCTAATTTTTTGCCAGTGTGGCGGCCAGATCAGCGCGGATGAGTTCGGCGAGCTCGCGTGCTGCGCGGTTCTCGGCGTCGCGGATCGCACGGATCTTGGCAAACTCCTGAACAGGGAAGTCAACAAGGGCAACGACCTGGCGCTGTCCCGACCGAATCGTTTCGCCGGATTCCGCCTTGGCAAGGTTGTAGTCGGCGGTCATGACGATGCGTCCTGCCCGGGCGACGTCGTCGGAAGACGACACGAGGACGTCGAAATCGCGCGCCTTGACCACGAGTTGGAGGTTGTACAGCGACTGGACCGGCTCGCCCTTGCCGCCGCCAAAGAGGAACACCAGCTCGTTGCGCACCCGCTGCTCGACGCGGTCCTCGGCCGGCGAAATCGAGATCGATGCGGTCTCTCGGGCGACCGACGACCCCGTTGCGTAGAGCGGCTGCACCTGGCAGCCGGTGACAAGGGCAAGTGCGGCGAGCAGGCAGGCCGAAGCCGCCAGCCTCTTCATGCGCGAACCGTCAGACAACAACATTCACGATCCTCTGCGGAACGACGATGATCTTCTTCGGCGTCTTGCCTGCCAGGGCGGCCTGGACCGCCTCCAGCGCCAGAACCGCCGATTCGACGGTCATCTGATCCGCATCGCGGGCGATTGTCAAATCGCCGCGCTTCTTGCCGTTGACCTGCACCGGCAGGGTTATTTCGTTGTCGGCTACCAGCGCTTCGTCATAGTGTGGCCAGCCGGCAGTGGCGACGAGACCACGCCCGCCGATGGCGGCCCAGCATTCCTCGGCCAGATGCGGCATCATCGGCGCAATGATCGCGACCAGAATCTCGACAGCGTTCCGGCTGGCCGACACCAGCTCCGCGCTCGCCTTGCCGCCTGACACCGCCGTCAGCGGCGCAACCAGCGCATTCACCAGTTCGTAGATGCGGGCGACGGCCTTGTTGAAGGCGAGTTTGTCGAAGTCGGCCTGGACCGCCTTCAGGGTGCGGTGGGCGGCACGCGACACGGCCAGCGCTTCGCCGTCGCTGCCGAGCGCCGGCTGGGCCGATCTCAGCACGTCGGCAGCCTCGGAAACGAGCCGCCAGACTCGCTGGACGAAGCGGTGCGCACCCTCCACGCCGGCCTCGGACCAGATCACGTCGCGGTCGGGCGGCGAATCGGACAGCACGAAGAAGCGGGCCGTGTCGGCGCCGTAGGAGGCGATGATGTCATCCGGGTCGACGACGTTCTTCTTCGACTTCGACATTTTCTCGATCGAACCGATGGCGACTTCTTCGCCGGATTCGACGTGGACGGCACGGCGTTTGCCATCGACCTCCTCGATATGGACTTCAGCCGGCGTCACCCACTCGCGCTTGCCGCCCTCGCTGCGGCTGTAGGTCTCATGCACCACCATGCCCTGGGTGAACAGGCCCTTGAACGGTTCCTTCAGGTCGAGGTGCCCGGCGACCTGCATGGCCCGGGTAAAGAAGCGGGAATAGAGCAGGTGCAGGATCGCATGCTCGATGCCGCCGATGTATTGGTCAACCGGGAGCCAGCCATTGGCTGCGGAGGGATCGGTCGGCCGGTTCTCCCATGGCGCCGTGAAGCGGGCGAAGTACCACGACGAATCGACAAAGGTGTCCATCGTATCGGTCTCGCGCCGGGCATCCCTGCCGCATTGCGGGCAGCCGACGTGGCGCCAGGTCGGATGGCGGTCGAGCGGGTTGCCGGGGCTGTCGAAGGAAACGTCGTCCGGCAGCTTGACCGGCAGGTCCTTCTTCGGCACCGGGACGACGCCGCAGGCCTCGCAATGGATGATCGGGATCGGGCAGCCCCAGTAACGCTGGCGGGAAATGCCCCAGTCGCGCAGGCGGAAATTGACCTTGCGCTCGCCCTGCGGCCCGCCCTCGAGCAGGGTCTGTTCCAACCGGGTCGCCACCGCGTCGAAGGCAGCCTGTGTCGTCAGGCCGTCGAGAAAGCGCGAGTTGATCATCACGCCGTCGCCAACATAGGCCTCGTCGGCGATCGCGAAGGTGGCTGGATCGCCGCCTTCGGGCATGACCACCGGCACCACCGGCAGGTCGTACTTGCGGGCGAAGTCGAGGTCGCGCTGATCGCCGGAGGGGCAGCCGAAGATGGCGCCGGTGCCATAGTCCATCAGCACGAAGTTGGCGACGTAGACCGGCAGCTCCCAGTCGGGATCAAGCGGATGACGAACGCGGACGCCGGTGTCGATGCCCCTCTTCTCGGCCGTCTCCAGCGCTGCCAGCGACGTGCCGGCGCGGCGGCACTCCTCGCAGAACGCCTCGATGGCGGCGTTGTTGCCGGCCGCGTCCCTGGCCAGCGGATGGTCGGCGGAGATCGCCAGGAACGAGGCGCCGAACAGGGTGTCGGGGCGCGTCGTGTAGACGCTGACCTCGGGCGCTTCGGTCAGGCCGGCGCCGTCGGCGATCTCCCAGCGGATCAGCATCCCTTCCGACCGCCCGATCCAGTTCTTCTGCATCAGCCGCACCTTCTCGGGCCACTGGTCGAGCGTATCCAGCGACTGCAGTAGCTCGTCGGAGAAGTCGGTGATCTTGAAGAACCACTGCGTCAGCTCGCGCTGTTCGACCAGCGCACCGGAGCGCCAGCCGCGTCCGTCGATCACCTGCTCGTTGGCAAGCACGGTGTTGTCGACCGGGTCCCAGTTCACCTTGGACTGCTTGCGATAGACCAGGCCTTTCTCCAGAAAATCGAGGAACAGGTGCTGCTGGTGCTGGTAGTACTCCACATCACAGGTCGCGAACTCGCGCGACCAGTCGAGCGAGAGGCCCATGGCCTTCAACTGCGCCTTCATCGAGCCGATATTCTGGTAGGTCCAGGACGCCGGGTGCACACCGCGCTCCATCGCCGCGTTCTCGGCGGGCATGCCGAAGGCGTCCCAGCCCATCGGATGGAGCACGTTGTAGCCGCGTGCGCGCTTGTAGCGGGCGACGACGTCACCCATGGCGTAATTGCGCACATGGCCCATGTGGATGCGCCCGGAAGGATAGGGGAACATCTCGAGGACGTAGTACTTTTCCCGCGGGTCGTCGTTTCTGGTCAGGAAGACATTGTCTTCGTTCCATTTTGCCTGCCAGCGGGGCTCGGCATCGCGCGGGTTGTAACGTTCGGTGGCCATGTCGTCGATGTTTCCGGAAAAGCTGGAGGGGCAAGGCCCCAAGTCAATACGTGGCGAGACCTTCACCATGAAACCGCGGTAGCGTCAAGGTTTTGACGGTGTTCCGGGACGCGAGCCGGCCTTGGCAAGCCGGCGCGTTTTCGCTAGTGCGGGCGTGATGGAGCGATCGGAGGCCGGCATGGAACTGGAAGACCGTCTGAACGAGGTTCGCGCGCGCATGCGCAAGGCCGCCCTGGCCGCCGGCCGTGCGGGCGACGCGGCCACGCTCGTCGCCGTGTCGAAAACATTCGATGCGGATGCGATCCGTCCGGCCATCGCGGCCGGCCATCGCGCCTTCGGCGAGAACCGCGTGCAAGAGGCGCAGGGCAAGTGGCCCGGGCTTCGCGGCGATTGTCCGGGTCTCGAACTGCACCTGATCGGCCCATTGCAGTCCAACAAGGCGGCGGATGCGGTCGCGCTGTTCGATGTCATCGAGACCATTGACCGCGAGAAGATTGCACGCGCCATCGCGGCGGAGATGGCGCAGCAAGGGCGCCGGCCGCGGCTCTATGTTCAGGTCAACACCGGCCTCGAGCCGCAAAAGGCGGGAATCGCTCCGGACGACACGGCCGCCTTCGTCACACTTTGCCGCGACGAGCTCGGGCTGGTGATCGAGGGGCTGATGTGCATTCCGCCGGCGGAGGAAAATCCCGGTCCGCATTTTGCGCTGCTGGCGAAACTCGCCAAGGCATCCGGTCTCGATCGCCTTTCGATGGGCATGTCCGGCGACTACGAGACCGCCATCGCCTTCGGCGCCACCAGCGTCCGGGTGGGATCGGCCATCTTCGGCAGCCGCTGAACGCGAGCGGCCGCCCCTTCCCGCCGGTCCTTGCGGTTTGGCAATTGCGGCGTGCCCAGATCTAGCCCTTTGGTCTGGCTTCCGGCGACGACGGCCGTCTCTTATTCTCGATCCCGGAGGTCGCCGTCACCGACGGCCGTGTGCATACGGGAGGAGAACGATATGGCGAGCAGCTATGCAGCCACCTACGCCGAGTGGCGGTCAGACCCGTCAGGATTTTGGGCGCAAGCGGCGCAAGCGATCGACTGGATGAAGGCGCCGACGACTGCCTTCGACGGCGGGCGCGGGGTCTACGGACACTGGTTTCCCGACGGCGAGACCAACACCTGCTACAATTGCCTCGACCGTCACGTTGAGGCCGGCCGTGGCGAGCAGACGGCGCTGATCTACGACAGTCCGGTCACCGGCCGGCAGGACCGCTTTTCTTATCGCGACATGCTGGTCGAGGTCGAAGCCGTCGCCGCAGTATTGTCCGGGCTGGGCGTCGGGAGGGGCGATCGCGTCGTCATCTATATGCCGATGGTCCCTGAAGCCGTCTTCACCATGCTGGCCTGCGCCCGGCTCGGCGCTATCCACTCCGTGGTGTTCGGCGGTTTCGCTGCGAGCGAACTGGCGAGCCGCATCGACGATTGCGGGGCGAAGCTGGTGGTCTCCGCCAGCTGCGGCATCGAGCCCGGGCGGCTGGTGGCCTACAAGCCGCTGCTCGACGCGGCGATCGACGCGGCCGCCTGCAAGCCCGAGCGCTGCCTTGTGCTGCAGCGGCCGGAACTGGCAGCCGGGATGGTCGAGGGCCGCGACGTCGATTTCGCCACTGCGGTGGCTGCGGCACGCCGTGCCGGCACGCGCGTGCCATGCGCACGGCTGGCCGCGACCGATCCACTCTATATTCTTTACACATCGGGCACGACCGGCCAGCCCAAGGGCGTGCTGCGCGACAACGGCGGGTACATGGTGGCGCTGGCCTGGAGCATGCGCCACTTCTTCGGTGTCGCGCCGGGGGAGGTATTCTGGGCCGCCTCGGACATTGGCTGGGTGGTCGGCCATTCCTACATCGTCTACGGGCCGCTGCTGAATGGCAATGCCACGGTGCTTTACGAGGGCAAGCCGGTGGGAACGCCGGACGCCGGTGCCTACTGGCGCGTGGTCCAGGAACACCGCGTCTGTACCCTTTTCACCGCGCCGACGGCATTCCGGGCGATCCGCAAGGAAGATCCCTCCGGGGCGCTCGTTCCGGGCTACGACCTGTCCGCGCTGCGGGCGCTGTTTCTGGCCGGCGAGCGCGCCGACCCCGACACGCTGCAGTGGGCCGAGCAGGTCCTGGGCGTCCCGGTGATCGACCACTGGTGGCAGACGGAGACGGGCTGGCCGATGGCCGGCAATCCGGTCGGGCTCGGCCTGCTGCCGGTGAAGCACGGCTCGCCCACGGTCCCCCTGCCCGGCTACGAGATCCATGTGCTGGACGACGGCGGACACCCGGTCGCGCCCGGCACGCTCGGCAACATCGCCGTCAAGCTGCCGCTGCCGCCGGGATGCCTGTCGACGTTCTGGAACGCTGACGACCGGTTCCGCAAGGCGTGCCTGGCCGAGTTCCCCGGCTACTACAAGACGGCCGATGCCGGTTACGTCGATGCGGACGGCTATGTCTTCATCATGGCGCGCACCGACGATATCATCAACGTCGCCGGCCATCGGCTTTCGACCGGGGCAATGGAGGAGGTCTGCGCCAGCCATCCGGACGTGGCGGAATGCGCCGTCATCGGCATCGCCGACGCGTTGAAGGGGCAGATCCCCGCCGGTTTCCTCGTGCTCAACAGCGGTGTTTCACGTGAATCATCGGTGATCGAAAGGGAAGTGGTGGCGCTGGTGCGCGAGCGGATCGGCCCGGTCGCGGCCTTCAAGACCGCCGTCTGCGTCAAGCGGCTGCCGAAGACGCGCTCCGGCAAGATCCTGCGGGGAACGATGCAGAAGATTGCCGACCGGCAGGAATGGAAGATGCCGGCCACTATCGACGATCCGGTCATCCTCGACGAAATTCGCGATGCGCTACAGGCGCGCGGGATCGGGCTCTGAGCGCCGACCGGTAGATAGGAGCGCGAAACAAAAAAGCCCGGCCAGCTGGCCGGGCTTTTCCCGCAATGGCAAGGGATGCTTAGAGATCGTCCTCGTCGTCGGTGTGCGTGGATTTCAGCGACTTCAGCTTGGCGAACACGGCCTCGGCGTCGATTTCCTTCTCCTCCTCGCGCTCGTTGCCATAGGGCAACCGTTCCGTCTCCTGCGCGGATTCGAGCGTGGCTCCGAGTTCGGCGGCGGTCGGCAGAGGCCGGCCCTTCGAGGCGCGTTCGACCTCAAGGTCGAGGTCGATCTGCGAGCAGAGGCCGAGCGTGACCGGGTCCATCGGCGTCAGATTGGCCGAGTTCCAGTGGGTGCGCTCGCGGATCTGCTCGATCGTCGCCTTGGTCGTGCCGACCAGGCGCGAGATCTGCGCATCCTTCAGCTCGGGATGGTTGCGCACCAGCCAGAGAATGGCGTTCGGACGGTCCTGGCGCTTGGAGACCGGCGTGTAACGCGGCCCCTTGCGCTTGGACTCGGGCACGCGCACCTTCGGCTCGGAAAGCTTCAGCTTGTGATTCGGGTTGGCCTCGGCGCGGGCGATCTCCTCGCGCGAGAGCTGGCCGGTAGCGATCGGGTCGAGACCCTTGATGCCCTGGGCCGATTCGCCATCGGCGATCGCCTTGACCTCAAGCGGATGCAGCTTGCAGAACTGCGCGATCTGGTCGAACGACAGCGCCGTGTTGTCGACCAGCCAGACCGCCGTCGCCTTGGGCATGAGCAATTGTTGAGCCATGGATACAATCCTTCTGTCCGTCCGCGCCGGTGTCGCGGGCCGTGGGTGCAAACCACTGATTTCCGGGAATTGGGCACCTCTATAGCGCTACTGTCGCGGAAATGCAATTCTACAAGCGACAAATGACCTTTGTCTAATTGCCGTAAGGCTTTGACCTGATATGAATGGCGAAGATCGAGCGGGCCGGAGGAGCAAGGCCCGGCCAAGCGCATGAGGAGGAGTTCATGTCTGCCAAGACCTATCCGGTCCTGAAATCCGCGAAAAACCGCGCCCTGATCGACAACGATACCTATCAGAAGTGGTATCGCGAGAGCGTGGAGGACCCGGAGCGCTTCTGGGACAAGCACGGCATGCGGATCGACTGGTTCAAGCCCTATACGAAGGTCAAGAATACGTCGTTTTCCGGCAAGGTCTCGATCCGCTGGTTCGAGGACGGCATCACCAATGTCTCCTACAACTGCATCGACCGGCACCTGAAGGCGCATGGCGACCAGGTGGCCATCATCTGGGAGGGTGACAACCCCTATCTCGACAAGAAGATCACCTACAACGAGCTGCACGAGCATGTCTGCCGGCTCGCGAACGTGATGAAGAAGCACGGCGTGAAGAAGGGCAACCGCGTCACCATCTACATGCCGATGATCCCGGAGGCCGCCTATGCAATGCTGGCCTGCGCGCGCATCGGCGCGATCCATTCGGTCGTGTTCGGCGGGTTTTCGCCGGACGCGCTGGCGGGGCGCATCGTCGACTGCCAGTCGACCTTCGTCATCACCTGCGACGAAGGTGTGCGCGGCGGCAAGCCGGTCCCGCTCAAGGAGAACACCGACACGGCGATCGACATCGCCGCCAAGCAGCATGTCCTGGTCAACAAGGTTCTGGTGGTGCGGCGCACCGGCGGCAAGATTGCCTGGGCTCCCGGCCGCGACCTCTGGTACCACGCCGAGGTGGCGAGCGTGCCGCGCGATTGTCCGCCGGCCAAGATGAAGGCCGAGGACCCACTGTTCATCCTCTACACCTCGGGCTCGACCGGCAAGCCGAAGGGCGTGCTGCACACCACGGGCGGCTATCTCGTCTACGCGTCGATGACGCACAAGTACGTCTTCGACTACCATGACGGTGATGTCTACTGGTGCACCGCGGATGTGGGCTGGGTCACCGGACACTCCTACATCGTCTACGGCCCGCTTGCCAACCGCGCCACGACGCTGATGTTCGAGGGCGTGCCGAACTTTCCGGATCCGGGCCGGTTCTGGGAGGTGGTGGACAAGCACAAGGTCAATATCTTCTACACCGCGCCGACGGCGATCCGGGCGCTGATGGGCGCCGGCGACGGCTTCGTCAAGCGCTCGTCGCGCTCGTCGTTGCGGCTGCTCGGCTCGGTCGGCGAGCCGATCAACCCCGAGGCCTGGGAGTGGTACTACCACACCGTCGGCGAAGACCGGTGCCCGATCGTCGACACGTGGTGGCAGACCGAGACCGGCGGCATCCTGATCACCCCCCTGCCCGGCGCGACGGATCTGAAGCCCGGTTCGGCGACGCGGCCGTTCTTCGGCGTGCAACCGCAACTGGTCGATAACGAGGGCAAGGTGATCGAGGGCGCGGCCGACGGTAATCTCTGCATCACCGACAGCTGGCCGGGGCAGATGCGCACGGTCTACGGCGACCACGAGCGTTTCGTCCAGACCTATTTCTCCACCTACAAGGGCAAGTACTTCACCGGCGATGGCTGCCGGCGCGACGAGGACGGCTATTTCTGGATTACCGGCCGGGTCGACGACGTGCTGAACGTTTCCGGCCACCGGCTCGGTACGGCCGAGGTCGAATCGGCGCTGGTGTCGCACCACATGGTCTCAGAAGCTGCGGTCGTCGGCTATCCGCACAACCTGAAGGGACAGGGCATCTACTGCTACGTCTCGCTGATGGCCGGCCAGGAGGGCACGGACGAGCTGCGGCAGGACCTGATCAAGCACGTGCGCAAGGAAATCGGACCGATCGCCACGCCCGACAAGATCCAGTTCGCGCCGGGGCTGCCGAAGACCCGCTCCGGCAAGATCATGCGCCGGATTCTGCGCAAAATCGCCGAGGATGATTTCGGCGCGCTGGGCGATACCTCGACGCTGGCCGATCCGGCGGTGGTCGACGACCTGATCGAGAACCGGCAAAACCGCGCCGCCGGCTAGGGCGTGGGAGCCAAAGAATCGTGGCGGCCGGGCGGCCGCCACCGGATGTGCGTGCCTGGCGACCGCTGGAATACCTGCCGAGCGAGGCAACGCGCTCCGTTGAGACGGTCGTCCGACAGTCTTGCCGAATTTCTTACTTAGCCGGATTCCCCGCGAGGATGCCTACCAGGTGCCTGCGGCTCCGCGGTGGCACAACGCAGCCACAGCTTGCGCTGCAGGCAATCGGACCTAGAAGTCGATCGCCCGGCCGTTGATCTCCCAGTCTCCGAACCGCGACGGGTCGAGACCGCCGCGGCCGCCGATCTCGCGCGGCTGCTCCTCCGGCACTTTCGCGGCACGCCGCTCCTCGGCCTCCTTAAGGGCGCGAAGAGCCGCCGGGGGAAGAATGCGACCACTGCCGCTGCTGTTGTCGTTGTCGCCTTGCATTGCCAGTCCGGTTCCGAGCCGTATTGAAGAAATCACCGCCGCTCCCAACATATAGGCGCAACGACAACGGCGGCAAAGCGTTGATTCACGTGAAACATCGCATTGTCGCCCCTGACCCTGGAGACGCCCGATGAATCTCGTCCGAACGGCAATGCTGCTGGCCTTCCTGACGGCGCTGTTCATGGCCGTCGGCTTTCTGATCGGCGGTCGCGGCGGCATGATGATCGCGCTTCTGGTCGCGGCGGCCACGAACCTGTTCTCCTACTGGAACGCCGACAAGATGGTGCTGTCGATGTATGGCGCCAAGGAGGTCGACGAGCGCAGCGCCCCGGAATATTACGGCATCGTCCGTGACCTCGCCGCCCGGGCCGGCCTGCCGATGCCGCGCGTCTACGTCATCAACAACGCCCAGCCAAATGCCTTTGCCACCGGCCGTAATCCCGAGAACGCGGCGGTCGCCGCCTCGACCGGCCTGCTGCAGGCGCTTTCCTACGAGGAGGTGGCGGGCGTGATGGCGCACGAACTCGCCCATGTGCAGAATCGTGACACGCTGACGATGACGATCACGGCGACCATCGCCGGCGCGATCTCGATGCTGGCGAATTTCGCCCTGTTCTTCGGCGGCAACCGCGACAACAACAACAATCCGCTCGGTTTCGTCGGCATCCTGATCGCGATGATCGTCGCCCCCTTCGCCGCGATGCTGGTGCAGATGGCGATCAGCCGCACGCGCGAATACTCAGCCGACCGGCGCGGCGCCGAGATCGCCGGCAATCCGCTGTGGCTGGCGTCGGCGCTGCGGAAGATCGCGGTGGCGGCCGGGCGAATCCCGAACGACGAGGCCGAGCACAACCCGGCCACGGCGCACATGTTCATTATCAATCCCCTGTCCGGCGCGCGCATGGACAACCTGTTCTCCACCCATCCCGACACCGGCAACCGCATCGCCGCGCTGGAGCGGATGGCGGCGGAAATGGGGCAGGCCTCGACGCGGCCGACGCAGGCTGATAAGCCCGGGCGCAAATCGCGTTCCGTTCCGCCGACCGGCTGGGGGCGCGGTGGTTCCGAGCCACCCAAGGGTCCCTGGTCGTGACATCCGATCGCAGAAACGAAACGCATCCGAAACAAACGCAACGACACGCCGGCAAGGGTCCGTCGCTGCCCGATAAGCCCGGCCTCGCCGCGCGCCAGGTCGCCGCCAGGCTGCTGGCGGCGGTGATCGACCGTCAGACGTCGCTGGACGGCATGCTTGACGCGGAGAACGGCAACCCCGGTTATCGCGCGCTGAACGAGGCGGATCGCGCATTGGTCCGCGCCATCCTCCATACGGCACTTCGGCACCTGCCGCGCATCCAGGCCATCCTCGATTCGCTCGTGGAAACGCCGCTGCCGCAGGGCGCCCGCGCGCTCTATCATGTGCTGACGGTGGCATCGGCGCAGATACTCTATCTGGATGTGCCCGACCACGCCGTCGTCGACCTCGCCGTCGAGCAGGCGCGTTCGGATCCCCGCAGCCGCCGCTTTGCCAGCCTGGTCAACGCCGTGCTCCGCCGCCTCGCTCGCGAAAAGGGACCGCATCTCGCGGCGACGCAGTCGCTGCCGGTCCTTTCGCCCTGGCTCTTCGACCGGCTGGAACAGGCCTACGGGGCGGATACGGCGCGGCGCATTGCGGAATCGACGCTTCAGCCCGCCGCCCTCGACCTTACCGTCAAAGGCGATCCGGCGACCTGGGCGGCGCGGCTCGGCGGCCATCTCCTGCCGACCGGTTCGGTGCGTCTTTCCGGCTATTCCGGCCGGATTCCCGATCTCGAGGGGTTCGACGAGGGCGAATGGTGGGTGCAGGACGCTGCCGCGGCGATTCCGGCGCGGCTCTTCCCTGCCCTCGCCGGGCTGAAGGTCGCCGACCTTTGTGCTGCGCCGGGCGGCAAGACGGCGCAACTGGCGCAGGCCGGTGCCGCGGTGACGGCGCTGGACCAGTCGGCGAACCGGCTGAAGCGGCTCAGGGCCAACCTCGACCGTCTGGGTCTGACGGCCGACACTGTCGGGACCAACCTGTTGGATTTCCGGCCGCAAACGCTCTTCGACGCGGTGTTGCTCGACGCGCCGTGCTCCTCGACCGGGACGATCCGGCGCCATCCCGACGTCCCCTTTACCAAGGGGCCGAAGGATATCGAGAAACTTGCGCTGTTGCAGGAACGCCTGCTGCGCCACGCGCTCGGCCTGGTCAGGCTCGGCGGTCATCTGGTGTTCTCGAACTGCTCGCTCGATCCGCTGGAGGGCGAGGACGTGACCGCCCGCGTTCTGGGCGACACACCCGAGTGGTCGCGGGTGCCGATCGATCCGGCCGCCTGGCCCGGGCTGGAGGCCGCCATCACGCCGCTCGGCGAGGTGCGGACGACGCCGGACATGCTGTCGGGCGCCGTCGGTCCGGGCGGCGGGCTCGACGGCTTCTATGCTGTGTTGCTGCGGCGCGACGGGTGACCGCCGCCGCGGTGCGGCGTCGGCGGCTGCATCGACAACCCTCATCAACAGTCGGGTCGCCGCCGCGAATTGACGTAACGGAGTCCGGCGCCTACCAATGGGGCGCAGGAAAGAGTTTGTTAAGTATGCGGCTTTCGGACCGGCAGAGGCTCATCTACCTCTACGCGCATGAGACCTGGCGCCGCTTCTCGCGGCGGCTGGCGGTCGGACGCGTGTCCGCGCTCAGATTCACCGGCCGCACGCCGGACCGTCTTCTGGTTGCGCCGACGGACCTGCGCCCGACCGATTCCTTTACCGCGGAAGAAATCGTTGCCGGCCGTTTTCCGCTGGCCGGGCGAATGCTCGAATGCGAGGGCGAATCCCCTTTCGATCTCGATCTGCCCTCGGAAGAATTCGCGTGCCGGTTGCATGCCTTCGGCTGGCTCCGGCACATGCGCGCCGCGGACAAGGATACCGCAGCCCCCGTCGTGCGCACGGTGATCGGCGATTGGATCGAGACGCACGGGCGGGTCATTGCCGGCATCGCCTGGCGCCCGGACGTGATGGCGCAGCGGATCATGGCCTGGCTCTCGCACTCGCCGGTCGTGTTGCGCGACGCCGACTATCATTTTTACCGCAGGTTTCTGAAGAGCCTCGCCTTCCAGGTCCGCTACCTTCGCCACATTGCCGATACGACCCGCGACGGCGAGACCCGCCTGCGCGCGCGGATCGCGCTCGCCGCCGCCTCGATCTCCATGCCGAATTCGGCCACGGCCATCCGCCGCGCCGCCAAGCACCTGGACCGCGAACTGGACCGGCAGATCCTCGCCGACGGCGGCCACGTCTCGCGCAATCCCCGGGTCGGCCTGGACCTGCTGTTCGACCTGCTGCCGCTACGGCAGACCTACGTCAATCTCGGTCATGACGTGCCGCAGCGGCTGATTCCCTGCATCGACCGGATCTACCCGGCGCTGCGCTTCTTCCGCCACCAGGGCGGCGAACTCGCACTGTTCAACGGCGCCACCTATACGCTTGCCAACGAGCTCCTGTCGGTGCTGCGCTACGACGAGACCTCCGGCGAGCCGTTTCGCGCCCTGCCGCAGACGGGCTACGACCGGATTTCGACGGGCGAGACCACCCTGATCGTCGACACTGGCAAGCCTCTTGCGGTGGCTCTGTCGGCAACGGCGACGGCCGGCTGTCTGTCGCTGGAGATGTCGTCGGGCCGGCACCGCTACTTCGTCAATTCCGGCCTGCCCCGATTCGCCGGCGAGGCGATCCGGCAGATGTCGCGGGCGACGGCCGCCCATTCCGTCGCCACCCTCAACGATACCTCGTCGGCCCGGATCTCCAACTCGCGCTATCTCGGCCCGATTGTCTTCGGCGGCGTGGCCAATGTGGATGTCGTCCGCTACGACCGGCAGGACGGATGCGACGGGCTGACCGCGAGCCACGACGGCTATCTCGACAACTTCGGACTGATCTACGAGCGCGACCTCTACATCAATGCGGCCGGTACCGAGATCCGCGGGCGCGAACGGTTCAGCAAAGCCGATGGGACCGCGCCCGACGCCGGCAAGGATGTGGCCGTCGTGCGCTTCCATATCCACCCGGCGATCCGCATTGCCGCGGCCGGCGAGAACGAGATCCAACTGATCGCGCACGACGGCGAGCGCTGGGCCTTCTCGTGCCTGGACGTGGCGGTGGTCGAGGAGGATGACGTCTTCTTTGCCGATCCGTCCGGCATTCGCCCGGCCCGCCAACTGACGCTGACCATGCCGCTGGGGAGCCTGCCCGAGGTGCAGTGGCTGATGCGCCGGCACGGTCGCTAGCCGACAGCGCCAATGAGGCGGAAATTGCCGGTTTCCTCGCCACCGCTCGTGTGTTAACGGGGCGCATGTTTCCACCGGCGGCTGCTCGGGCGCCGGCCCCACCTCCCGGAGATCCGCCATGGCCGTTGCGTCCAAGAAAATTCCCACCCCCGACCGCGTTCCGGTCCGAACCGCGCTGCTGTCGGTATCCGACAAGTCCGGTATCGTCGAGCTTGCCGCCGCGCTGGTGCAAAAGGGGGTCAGGCTCCTGTCCACCGGCGGCACCCACAAGGCACTCAGCGACGCCGGCCTTCCCGTCACCGACGTCTCCGAGATCACCGGATTTCCCGAGATCATGGACGGCCGCGTCAAGACGCTGCATCCGAACGTCCACGGCGGCCTGCTCGCGATCCGCGACGACGCCGACCATGTCGCGGCGATGACGGCGCACGGCATCGAGGCCATCGACCTCGCCGTGATCAACCTCTACCCGTTCGAGGAGGTGCGCGCCAAGGGAGGCGACTACCCGACGACGGTCGAGAACATCGACATCGGCGGGCCGGCGATGATCCGGGCATCGGCCAAGAACCACGCCTATGTGGCGATCGTCACCGACCCGTCGGACTACCCCGCCCTCGTCGAGGAGCTGTCCGAGGGCAACACCACCTACGCCTTCCGCCAGAAGCTGGCGGCGAAGGCGTTTGCACGCACCGCCGCCTACGACACGGCGATCTCCAACTGGTTCGCCGAGGCGCTCGACATCGCAACGCCCGCCTTCCGCACCATCGGCGGCGTGTTGAAGGAAGCGATGCGCTACGGCGAGAACCCGCACCAGGGGGCGGCGTTCTACGTCACCGGTGAAACCCGGCCCGGCGTCGCCACGGCGACGCTGCTGCAGGGCAAGCAACTGTCCTACAACAACATCAACGACACCGATGCCGCGTTCGAACTGGTGGCGGAATTTCTGCCGGAGAACGGTCCGGCTTGCGCGATCATTAAGCACGCCAATCCGTGCGGCGTGGCCACCGGTCCGACGCTGAAGACGGCCTACCAGCGGGCGCTCGCCTGCGACCCGGTCTCCGCCTTCGGCGGCATCATTGCCCTCAACAGCGTGCTGGACGCCGAGACGGCGGAAGAGATCGTCAAGCTCTTCACCGAGGTCATCATCGCGCCGGACGCCGACGCTTCGGCGCGCGCGGTCATTGCCGGCAAGCCGAACCTGCGCCTGCTGGTGACCGGCGGGCTGCCGGACCCGCGCACGCCCGGCCTCGCCGCCAAGACCGTTTCGGGCGGTCTGCTCGTGCAAAGCCGCGACAACGGCGTGGTCGAGGACCTGGAACTGAAGGTCGTCACCAAACGGGCGCCGACGGTGCAGGAACTCGCGGACATGAAGTTCGCGTTCAAGGTCGCCAAGCACGTCAAGTCGAACGCCGTCGTCTATGCCAAGGACGGGCAGACCGCGGGCATCGGCGCGGGCCAGATGAGCCGCGTCGACTCGGCCCGGATCGCCGCTCTCAAGGCCGAGGAGGCGGCCAAGGCGATGGGGCTTTCCGAGCCGCTGACGCGCGGCTCCGCGGTCGCCTCCGAGGCGTTCCTGCCATTCGCCGACGGGCTCTTGTCGGCGATCGCGGCCGGCGCCACCGCGGTGATCCAGCCGGGCGGGTCGATGCGCGACGCCGAGGTGATAGCGGCCGCGGACGAGGCCGGTGTCGCCATGGTGTTCACCGGCATGCGCCATTTCCGCCACTAGCGGACTGACGTCAGAGGGCACCGCGCCGTCCTGCACGACGCGGCGCCGGTGGGCCAAAAGCGCCGCTACCGCCCGGTAACGGCAATCCCGGTGGCGGTCGCGCCGCGGTTGTGGCATGAACCATGGTGATGGCAACTGGCACAATGCGCGCAAGAAGCGACCCATGGACATCCACCAGGTCCGGTACTTCCTCAATCTGGCCGAGACGCTGAACTTCACCGAAGCGGCGCGGCGAAGTGGCGTGTCACAACCGAGCCTGACGCGGGCGATCCAGCGCCTCGAGGAGGAGCTCGGCAGCCCGCTGATCTATCGCGACGGCAAGAACAGCCGCATGACGGCGCTCGGCCGTGCGGTCGAGGCCGAGTTCATGCGCATCGAGGCGGCGCTGCGGAACGTGCGCCAGCAGTCCGAGAGCACGATGCTCGGCCGGCGCCGTGTTCTCGACATCGCCGTCGCCCCGACCATCGGGCCGGCCGCCTTTGCGGCCTTCCTCGACGTCGCGCTTGGCCAGCTTCCGTCGGTGACCATCAACCTGCACCAACTGCTGAGCGGCGAAGGCGCGGATGAAGTGCTGGCCGGCAAGTACCACGCCTGCATCCTGCCGCGGGCGCCGCGCCCCAATCCCAAGCTCGAGATCGTGCCGCTGTTTCGCGAGCGCTTCCTGCTCGCCTGCGCGAGCGCCCATCCGTTGGCGAACCGGGACGTCGTGGGCGCCGACGCGATCGCGGCCTACCCCTACGTCGACCGGCTGGCCTGCGAATTCCACTCGGAGATCACCGCGCATCTGATGGACCGGGATGCGGTGATGCAGCCGCGCTTCAGCTCGGAGCGCGAGGACTGGGTCCAGCAGATGGTCGCCGAAGGTCGGGCGATCTGCATCATGCCCGAGCGCTCGGCCGTGGTGGGAGGCATCGTGACCCGCCAGATCCAGGGCGTGTCGCTGGAACGCGAGGTGGTGCTGGTGACAATTTCCGGCTCTGGCACCCCGCCCGAGGTCCGCAAGATCGCGCAACTCGCCGCCCGGCACGACTGGGGCTGACCGTCGGGCACGTACGGCTATGAAAACTATGCACGGCCTTTATTGGGAAATCCGAACGTCCAGAGCCATATACAGACGGCAATCCAAGAACGGAGACAGGGCAATGACCTATGCCAAGACCGAGGAAGCGGTCAGCAAGCTGTCACCCGAGCAGTATCGGGTAACCCAGCAAAACGGTACCGAGCGCCCCTTCACGGGCGAGCATTACGACAACAAGCAGCCGGGGATCTACGTCGACATCGTGTCCGGCGAACCGCTGTTCGCCTCGTCGGACAAGTACGATTCCGGCTGCGGCTGGCCGAGCTTTACCAAGCCGATCATACCGGCCCACATCAAGGAGCTGCGGGATACGACCCATGGCATGATCCGCACCGAGGTGCGCTCCACCCACGGCGACAGCCACCTTGGGCACGTGTTTCCCGACGGACCACGCGACCGGGGCGGCCTGCGCTATTGCATCAATTCCGCCTCGCTGCGCTTCATTCCGCGCGAGGAGATGGAGGCTGCCGGCTATGGCGCGTTCATCAGCCAGGTGGAGGACATCTGAATGACCGACAGAGCCGTACTGGCCGGTGGCTGCTTCTGGGGGATGCAGGACTTGATCCGCAAGCTTCCCGGCGTCATCGATACGCGGGTGGGCTACACCGGTGGCGACGTCCCGAACGCGACCTACCGCAATCACGGCACCCATGCCGAGGGCATCGAGATCGTCTTCGATCCGGAAAAGACCAGCTACCGGCGTCTGCTGGAGTTCTTTTTTCAGATCCACGATCCCACCACGAAGAACCGGCAGGGCAACGACATCGGCCTGTCCTACCGCTCGGCGATCTACTATGTCGACGATGAGCAGAGGCGCGTCGCAGAGGACACCATCGCCGACGTCGAGGCCTCGGGCCTATGGCCCGGCAAGGTGGTGACCGCGGTCGAGCCGGTGGGCGACTTCTGGGAGGCGGAGCCGGAGCATCAGGACTACCTGGAGCGTTATCCGAACGGCTATACCTGCCATTTCGCGCGCCCCGGCTGGGTGCTGCCGCGCAGGGCCGGATAGCCGGCTGCATTTTCGCTTCAAGGCGCTCGGCGAACCCGCCGGGCGCCTGTCGCTCGTGCCAGGGGATATGATCGTAGGTTCGGCTCGACTGCCCGGATGGTCAAACATGCTCCTGCGCCAGAATGTACACATCCTGCCAGCGAAGGAGCGTCACCATGGCTTTCCAAACCCAACGGCTCCAGTTTGCCGGTCATTCCGGCGCGACCCTGTCGGCCCGCCTCGACCTGCCGAACGGGCCGCTACGCGCCTATGCCCTGTTTGCCCATTGCTTCACCTGTTCCAAGGACCTTGCGGGTGCGCGCCGGCTGGCGGCGGAGCTTGCACGCGAGGGCATAGCGGTGCTGCGCTTCGACTTCACTGGCCTGGGCTCGAGCGAGGGCGAATTCGCCTCGACCAACTTCTCCTCCAACGTCGCCGACTTGCTGTCGGCGGCGGATTATCTGCGCCGCCACCATCGGGCTCCGAGCCTGTTGATCGGCCACTCGCTCGGCGGGGCGGCCGTGCTGGCCGTGGCGGCGGATATTGCCGAGGTGCGCGCCGTTGCCACGATCGGTGCGCCGGCCGATGTGGGCCATGTACTGAAGAATTTTGGTGCGCATCTCGAGGAGATCGAAAGCCGCGGTGCCGCCGAGGTCGAACTCGCCGGGCGCAAGTTTCGCATCGAGAAGCAGTTCGTCGAGGATGCGCGTACCCAGCGCATCAAGGACGCGGTGGCCCGCCTGAAAAAGCCGCTGCTCGTGCTTCACGCCCCGCTCGACCAGACGGTCGGCATAGAGAACGCCACTGAGATCTTCGCCGCGGCCAAGCATCCAAAGAGCTTCGTGTCGCTCGACCAGGCCGACCACCTGCTCACGAATCCCGAGGACGCCGCCTTCGCCGGCCGGATCATATCCGGGTGGCTTTCGCGCTATGTTGCCGCCGACGTGCCGCAGGGCGCCGGACCGGTCGACCACGTCCGCGTCACGGAGACCGGCGAGGGCAAGTTCCAGACCATGGTGCAGGCCGGTCGCCATCGCTTGTTCGCCGACGAGCCGGAAGGCGTGGGCGGTCTCGACTCCGGTCCGTCACCCTATGACTTCCTGTCGATCGCGCTCGGCGCCTGCACCGCGATGACGCTGCGCCTCTATGCCGACCACAAGAAGCTGGCGCTCGGGCGCATCGGCGTCGACGTCCACCATGCCAAGATCCATGCCCGGGATTGCGAGGAGTGCAGTGAAGACGAGCGCGGCAGCGATGGCAGGATCGACCGATTCGAGCGCATCATTTCCGTGGAGGGCACGCTGTCGCCGGAGTTGCGCGCCAAGATCGCCGAGATTGCCGGCAAGTGCCCGGTCCATCGCACGCTGGAGGCGGCGGCGAAGGTCCGAACCGTCGTGAAATGAGGTTGCCGAGACCCGGGCGCACGCGTTGACGGCGACCTCTGGTCGACGCTCGCATTTCCCGGCGATTTCCACCACGGACAGGGCTGCCCCGCGATCTCGGCGGGCGCGGGATCATCCGTCCTGCCGCGGGGTCCGGATCGCCCGGCCGCCTGCAGCTCAAGCCGCCATCCAACCGCTCGATGGCGTGACAGGAATCCGCCGAAGATGGCACTAGCAAAGAGAGCGATCTGCATGGCGGCTTCCGCTTCCATGCAGGGCCGAAGGTCGCCATGATAGAGGTCGGCGACCTTGAATGACGGCAGCCGAACAGAACGCAACATTGCATTCGCTCGCGGAGGGCATATGAGCATCGAACTCTTCGACCTGACGGGCAGGCGCGCCCTGGTCACCGGTTCTTCACAGGGCATCGGTTTCGCGCTGGCCGCGGGTCTGGCCGGCGCCGGCGCGGACGTCGTCCTGAACGGCCGCGACCCGGACCGGCTTTCCGATGCCGCCAAACGCCTCGGCGCCAGGCATACCCTTGCCTTCGACGCCACCGAACACGAGGCCGTACGGACGGCGGTCGATGCCTTCGAGGCGGAAATCGGCGCCATCGACATCCTTGTCAACAATGCCGGCATGCAGCACCGTACGCCGCTGGAGGATTTTCCGGCCGATGCCTTCGAACGGCTGTTGAAGACCAACATATCCAGCGTCTTCAATGTCGGCCAAGCCGTCGCGCGGCACATGATCGCGCGCGGCGCCGGCAAGATCATCAACATCGCCAGCGTGCAGACTGCCCTTGCCCGCCCCGGCATCGCGCCCTACACCGCCACCAAGGGCGCCGTCGGTAACCTCACCAAGGGTATGGCCACCGACTGGGCCAGGTACGGCCTGCAATGCAATGCCATCGCACCGGGCTATTTCGACACGCCGCTGAACGCCGCGCTCGTCGCCGATCCGGCGTTCTCCGCCTGGCTCGAAAAGCGCACGCCAGCCGGCCGCTGGGGCACGGTCGAGGAACTGGTCGGCGCCTGCATCTTCCTCTCCTCCGCGGCCTCCACCTTCGTCAACGGGCACGTGCTCTATGTCGACGGCGGCATCACGGCCTCGCTCTGACGGCCTGCTGGCATTCTCCGCACCGACAGGCGCGGCGCGCCGCCGCCCGCCGTTCCAGGACCACAGCCGCCGCCATCCCGCGCTTTGCCGGGCAGCCTCTCGGTAGGGACCTCGGATAGGTCTGGGCGCGTCGGCCGGACAGGCGAAGGCGACCGCATGCGGCGGTCGGCCTCGACCGACCTGGTAGCAGCCGCGGGACCTACTTTGCGTCGGCCGGGCCCTCGCCCTTTCCGTCCAGCAACCAGCCGATGCTGACTTGAAGGATGCGCGCCAGCATGTCGAGCCGGTTGGCGCGCGGTTCGGCCCGGTCGTTCTCCCAGCTGGTCCAGGTCTCCGTCGTCACGCCGGCGACGGCGGAAATCTGCTCGACCGAGAGGCCGACCGCGTCGCGCGCGAGCGAGATGCGTCCGCCGATGGTATCGGAGTCGACCGCAGGGTGGGCTGCAAGGGCTGTGTCTTGGTTCATGGCAAGGGTTCCTTTTCTGGTCTGTCTGAAGGGCGGCGCCTGCCCCGCGCCCATGTCGCGGGGCAGGCATGTGGTTTCGGGCGCTATCAGCCCTCTTCCTTGGCGAGCCAGGCCTTGATCTGGTCGGGATGGTCCGCGATGTACCTGTCGATGGCTTCCGCGTAGGAGGTCTCCTGGGCGTTGAACATCGCCGCCTCGAGGTCGCCGATCGGCAGCTTCATGCGCGACAGGAAGCCGGCAACCTCCGGATTGTCCTTCTCGAAGCCCTTACGGGCAAGCACGTCGACGTGCTCGGCCTTGCCGAGTGAACCCTTCGGGTCGTCGACGTAGCGCAGCTCATACTTGCCGAACATCCAGTGCGGGCTCCAGGCGGTGGCGACGAACCACTCCTTCTTGCGGATCGCGCGATCGACCGACGTGAGCATGCCGGCCTCGCTGGAGATCTGCAGCTTGTAGCCGTCGAGCCGATAGTCCTTGATCGCCTGTTCGGACAGGCGCGTAAGGCCGGCACCCGGGTCGATGCCTTCGACACGGCCGTTGAGCTTGTCCTTCACCTCGTCCTTCTTCAGGTCGTCGATCGAGGCAATCGCGTCGTCGGGCACGTACCGGGGCACGACCCAGCCAAGCCTGGCGCCGTCATAGACCGTGCCGAGCGTCGTCACCTTGTCCTTGACCTTGGCGAAGTAGTCGGCGTGGGTCTGCGGCAGCCAGGCCATCATCATCGCGTCGAGATCGCCGCGGCTCACGCCCTGATAAAGCGGTGCGACGTCGGTCTGTACCAGCTCCACCTCCTGGCCGAGCTCGTCCTTGATGAGCTTCGCCGCCAGCTTGGTGACGAACTCGGCGTCGGACCAGGCAGCCCAGCCGATCTTCACAGGTGCCTTGTCCTCGGCCAGTGCCGGGCCGCAGGCGCCGGCAAGCACGCCGGCCGCGAGGCTCATGGTAACGAGTGTCTTGATCATTGTTGCTCCTTTGCAAAGGTTCGCATGCGGCGTCACGGATGCCGCCGTTACAGGGCGTCAGGCGGCGGCCTGGGAGGCCGTCGGCCGTTGCGCCCGGGGCCGGAGAAGGGCGCGCCACAGACCGGGGCGTTCCTTTCCGAGGCTCTGGGTGATCCGGTCGAGGATCACCGCGAGGATGACGACGGCGATGCCGCCCTCGAAGCCGGTGCCGACATCGAGTCGCTGGATTCCGGTCAGCACCGTGTTGCCGATACCGCCGGCGCCGATCATCGAGGCGATGACCACCATCGACAGCGACAGCATGATCGTCTGGTTGATGCCGGCCATGATCGAGGGCATGGCGTTCGGAAGCTGGACCTTGAAAAGCAGTTGCGCGGCGGTGCAGCCGAAGGCGTTGCCGGCCTCGACGAACTCGGCATGGACCTGCCGGATGCCGAGATTGGTCAGGCGCACGACCGGCGGCATGGAGAAGATAACGGTCGCGATCGTGCCGGGCACGGCGCCGAGCCCGAAGAACATCGCCGCCGGGATCAGGTAGACGAACGCCGGCATGGTTTGCATCAGGTCGAGCACCGGCCGCAGGAGCGCTGCCGCCCGGTCGCTGCGCGCCATGCCGATGCCGAGCGGCAGGCCGATGATCATGGCGATCAGCGTCGAGGCGAGCACCAGCGACAGCGTCTCCATCATGGCGGACCACAGGCCCATGTGCTCGACCAGCCAGAGCGAAAGGGCGGAGAACGCGGCGAAGCCGACGCCGACGCGCCAGAGCGACAGCAGGACGAGGACCGCAAGGCCGAACGGCATCGGCGTGGCCAGCAGCAGCGCCTGAATGCTGTCCGTCACCGTGCCGATCGCGGCCGCAATCAGGTCCAGCAGCGGGGCAAAGTTGTCGAGGACGTAGTTCACGGCGCTGTCGACGCCGTTTCCGATATCGAAGGTCATGTGGTTCTCCGGACGGGTCGTTCAGGCGGTACGGTCGAGGGTCTCGAGCAGCGCGGATTTGCTGATGGAGCCGAGGTAGCGGTTGGCCTCGTCCACCACCGGTACCGGGAAGGCGCTGGCTGCCACCCTGCCGAGGACGTTTGCCAGGCTTTCGGAGGCGGAAATCGGCTCGATGTCCGGCAGGATGGCCCGCCGGTAGGGGGTGCCCGCGCCGTCGCCGCAGGTCGCGCTCAGCGAGCCGCGGCTGACCACGCCTTGATAGGTGCTGTCGCGGCCGAGGACGATGGCGACGTCTTGATCGAGATGCTGCATCCGATCGAGCGCCGCGGCGGCGGAGACGCCCGGCCGTTCGACAACCGTCAGCTGGGTGTCGCGCGCCACATCGCCGGCGCGGAACACCTGCGAGACGTCGACATTGCGGAAGAACGACCGAACATAATCGTTGGCCGGCTTGAGCACGATCTCGTCCGGAGTGCCGACCTGAACCACCTCACCGTTCTGCATGATGCAGATGCGGTCGCCGATGCGCATGGCCTCGTCGAGGTCGTGGCTGACGAAAACAATGGTGCGGCTGTGCTCGGCCTGAAGGCGCAGCAATTCGTCCTGCATCTCCGTGCGGATGAGCGGGTCGAGCGCAGAAAAGGCCTCGTCCATCAACAGCACCGTCGGCTCGCTGGCCAATGCCCGGGCGAGGCCGACGCGCTGCTTCATGCCGCCGGACAGTTGATCGGTCCGGCTGCCGTCGTAGCCCTCCAGGCCGACGGCGCGAAGCGCGTCGTGCGCGCGCCGCTTGCGCTCGGCCTCGCCAATGCCGGCAACCTCCAGGCCGAAGGCGGCGTTGTCGAGGACGGTGCGGTTCGGCAGAAGCGCGAAGGATTGAAACACCATGCTGACCTCGCGGCGGCGGAGTGCGATCAGGTCGCCGCGCGACATGCGCGCCACGTCGCGCCCCCCGATCTCGATCGCGCCGGAGGTCGGTTCGATCAGCCGGTTGATGAGGCGCAGCATGGTCGACTTGCCGGAGCCCGAAAGGCCCATGATGACGAAGATCTCGCCGGCGCGGATGTCGAAGCTGGCATCGTTGACGCCGATCGTACAGCCGGTCGCGGCGTGGATCTCGGCCTTGCTCCGGCCGGTTGCGAGAAGGTCGAGGGCCCGCTCCGGGCGCCTGCCGAAAACCTTGAAGACGTTCCTGATACTGATCTTGACCGGCCCGTCGCTGGCCGGAAGGTCGCTCTCAGTTGCAAATGCCATGGCATGTCGGACCCGGCTCCGGAAGCGGGGCACTCTCCTTTGTCAGTTCTGGCTGATCAACAGCAGGGGTGAAAGACGCGCAAGCGGGGACATGCGCAAAGACGATAGCGTGTCGCAATGCGAACATTGTTTGGCACGTTCGTGCTGCAATGTCCATCCCTCAAGAAAAAAATTCTACAACACGCAGGGCATAATCGCTTTAATTGGAATGGTTTGGCGAACGATGTCGCCGGCAGGTTTCGCCATGGCCGCGCAGGGAACGCTTGCCACCGTCGCCAATCGCGGGGCGTTCGCGGCCTGCATTGTGGCGCACGCGGAACGAGCCGACGGCCGGCGGGTCGTCGGCTGCTGCCGAATATGTCGCTTACTGAGGGCTGAGGGGCGCCCGCGAAAGGGCAGATCTCGGCTGGATTGCCGGCAGGGGCGACCGGTCAGGCCGGATGAAAAGCTCGCAGCGGCGATCGTCAGCCGCGCAGGCCCGGCGCCTCCTTGCCGGTGCGCTCGACGTATTCGCCGTACCCGCCGCCGTACTGATGGATGCCCTCCGGCGTGAGCTCCAGCACGCGATTGGAAAGGGCCGACAGGAAACGACGATCGTGAGAGACGAACAGCATGGTGCCCTCGTAGGCCGACAGCGCCCTGATCAGCATTTCCTTGGTGTCGAGATCGAGGTGGTTGGTGGGCTCGTCGAGGACGAGGAAGTTCGGCGGGTCGAACAGCATTGCCGCCATCACCAGCCGTGCCTTCTCGCCGCCGGAAAGCACCCGGCACCGCTTCTCCACGTCATCGCCGGAAAAGCCGAAGCATCCGGCCAGTGCGCGAAGCGGCGCCTGCCCGGCCTTGGGAAAGCGCTGCTCCAGCCATTGCAGGATCGTGGCCTCGCCGTCGAGCAGATCCATCGAGTGCTGGGCGAAGTAGCCGAGCCTGACGCTGGCGCCGAGCGAAACGCTGCCCTGATCCGGCGCGGCGGTGCCGGTGACCAGCTTGAGCAGGGTCGACTTGCCGGCGCCGTTGATGCCCATGATGCACCAGCGCTCGCGTCGGCGTACCATGAAGTCGAGACCGGCATAAATCGTCCGGCTGCCATAGGCCTTGTGGACGCTCTTCAGACTGACGACGTCTTCCCCGGAGCGCGGCGCCGGCGCGAAATCGAAGGCGACGGTCTGGCGCCGGCGCGGCGGCTCGACGCGGTCGATCTTTTCGAGCTTCTTCACCCGGCTTTGCACCTGCGAGGCGTGCGAGGCGCGCGCCTTGAAGCGTTCGATGAACTTGATCTCCTTGGCGAGCATCGCCTGCTGGCGCTCGAACTGGGCCTGCTGTTGACGCTCGTTCTGGGCCCGCTGCTGCTCGTAGAAGCCGTAGTCGCCTGAATAGGTGGTCAGCGCCCCCGCGTCGATCTCGATGATCTTGCCGACGATCCTGTTCATGAACTCGCGGTCGTGCGACGTCATCAGCAGCGCGCCGTCATAGCCCTTCAGGAACTGCTCCAGCCAGATCAGGCTTTCGAGATCGAGATGGTTGCTCGGCTCGTCGAGCAGCATCACGTCGGGGCGCATCAGCAGGATGCGGGCGAGCGCCACTCGCATCTTCCAGCCGCCCGACAGCTTGGCGACATCGCCGTCCATCATCTCCTGGCTGAAGCTCAGCCCGGCGAGAACCTCGCGGGCGCGGCCCTCCAGGGCATAGCCGTCGAGTTCCTCGTAACGGGCCTGCGCCTCGCCATAGCGCTCGATGATTGCGTCCATCTCGTCCATGCGGCCGGGATCGGACATCGCCGCCTCGAGCCTGCGCAACTCCGCCGCCACGGCGCTGACCGGCCCTGCCCCCTCCATTACCTCGGCGACGGCCGAACGCCCGGCCATCTCGCCGACGTCCTGGTCGAAATAGCCGATCGTCACGCCCTTCTCGACCGAGACCTGTCCCTCGTCCGGCAGGTCCGCGCCGGTGATCAGCCGGAAGAGCGTCGTCTTTCCCGCCCCGTTCGGACCGACGAGACCGATCTTCTCGCCGCGATTCAGCGCGGCGGAGGCCTCGATATAGAGGATGCGATGACTGTTGGACTTGCTGACGTTGTCGATGCGGATCATGGAAGCACGGCCTGATTGATTGCGGCCCCCTATGCCACGGCCCGGAGCAACTGTCACGCCGCCGTCTTCGGCTCCGGCTGCCATAACGGCCGGGCCGGCCGCTGCGCCGACGCCCATGCCGCAAGGCCGCAGACATCGTTGCTGTTCGCGGTGGCGTCGACCTTGGGGCCCTGATTCCGCAGTTTCAGGCCGGGTATGGCGGCAATATCAGCCCTGCATATGAGCCCGGCGATCGGGAAGTCAGCGGGGCTGATCCGTTCGACGGTCGACTGTGTTGGAGGTCGCCGGTCTAGCGCGATAGGGCAGACAAGGGGAACCTGCTGGCGGAGAGGGGGGATTCGAACCCCCGATAGAGTTGCCCCTATGCCGCATTTCGAGTGCGGTGCATTCAACCGCTCTGCCACCTCTCCGCATCCGGTTGGCGCTGGTTCAGCGCGGGGGGTTCATAGCGGCTGTCGGGCGGCTGCTGGAACGGTTCGCCGGCGCAGAGGGTGTGGCCAGAATGTGCCGCCGTGCCGGTCAGAGACAGCTTTTGATAAAAACCCTAGCTTCCCAGTGGCCAAGCCTTCCGCGTCCGCAAAAAGTTGTCATCCACGAGAAAGGTATCGAAGAATTCCCAGCTTCCGAAGAAGGCATCGTGGCCCTTTTCGTAAACCGCCTTATGGGCCATTTCTTTGTAAACATCAGAGAGCCAACGAATGAGCGTCAGAGTGTAATAGCGCGCCCATTTTTGGACGATCGCGGTCTGTCCGGTTCTCCTTGATGCCGTTTCAACGTCCGTCATCATCTCTCGAGTCTCACTGGTATGGTAGACTAGCGTAAAGTCGCCGATTAGCTGATCAATCAGTTGCGCGTTTGATTCCACACGAGCTTGGGTTTTTGTTCCCTGGTAATGCTGATCAAGTATCGGCTCAGCCACCTCCTTCCACCACTTGCTGATCGGCTCGTGCGACGTCAAGTTGGGGTCTCCCAGAGCTTCGAAATTCGCGTATCTCCCCCTTCGGGCATCAGCAAACGCGTCAAGATTGGCAACGATTGCCGATACGATTGCGTCGACGGGACGATGGTGGTCTTGACCAATTGACTGACGAGTGGCTGCAGCAGCTACCGCGTCGGTAAGCATTTCCAACTGATGCCCGTATCGTCGCACAATGTTTTGAGATGGCATCTGTCCGCCGTTCTCCAGCGCGTAGTCGATAACCAGGATGAGTTTGCACAGGCGCTCAAGACCCACAGACAAGGCGAAGAATGCCGTATAATACTCCCCCTTCTTGTCAGCGTAATTCGCTCGGCCAAGCGCAGTTGCACCCGACCCCAACAAGTGGCGCACCAGTTGTGCTTCCTGCTTTACAAAATGCCATTCGGGGATGTCCCAGGGATTATTCCTCGTCATTCAAACTCCGGTTTAGTCTGGAGGGCCGCTAGGTGGAGAAAGCCGCGAAAACGGCACCACTAAGAGGGGAAATTGAAAGTTCTATTCGCCTGTGCGGCGTTGTCCAGATAAATTGCCAGCGCGCGCCGATCTGTTAGGATCGGCCGCAAATCAAAACGGGGATTGCATAAAGTGACGAAACTGACCTTGTCGCAGCTGGAGACCCATCTCTGGTGGGCGGCGGATACCTTATCTGCCTAAACCAGCAGTCGATTACGTATTCACATGCTACCAACGTCCTTTACGTAGTTTTTCCAGGTCAAAGCCAGCGATTTATATGACCAACTTTGAAGAAATAAAGCCAGGTTCGCGTATTAAAGGATTAGCATCCGAAGGCATTGCCGAGATCGTCTCGGTCTCACGCTTCGGTCAGGACGCGATGAACCTGGTTTTTCGGGTCGGCGGCAAAGTCGGCGAAAGACTCCTCTACAGAGGCGAAGAATCAGGATTCGAGTTCGTAGATGCCGGCCGATTATATGCCTTTGATGCTGATGGAGCGCTGCTCCGCTTGGCGTCAGAAGCATATCGAATACGGCTAGCTCATCTCTTCGATCCCTATCTTGCTGTGAGCGCCTTGCAGATCGAGGCCCTCCCGCATCAGATCACCGCCGTCTATGGCGAGATGTTGCCCTTTGACCACTTTTGGTGGACGTTCTTCCATGAGGCCTCACACATCACATTGCACAAGGGACGCGCGTTCGCGGACGATAAGGGCGGCGAAGGGGATTGGCCGGAACACGAAGCGGACGCTTGGGCGGAAGAGCTACTTGTAGGGCGAAATAGGTTTTCAGCCTTCAAGCTAACTCGGCCAAGATCGGAGTTGGCTGTTAAGGCCTTCGCCACGCAAGTAGATTTACATCCCGGCATCGTCGTTGGAATGCTTCAACATAGCGGCGTTGTCCCTTTTCGTAACCTTAACGGCTTGAATGAACGTTTTGAATGGGCTGATTAATGGGGAGGGCTCTCCTGCAAGGTTGAATGACCGAACAAACTCATCGTTTTGCAACGGGGCAGCAGAATGGCGAAAACGAAGATAAGTAAATCACGCGCACAACTTCTCGCGACGCTTGAACATATAGTTGGTAACAATTGCTACAATGGCAACATACAGAATTACGGCCCAGGTGGCTTCTATGAAGGTCCGGTCGAGATTTTCGCTATCCGCTAACAATGATTGGTAAGAACGGCGAGAAGACTAAGAGCTATTCAGCTGCGACGGACATTTCACCGCAAATTCTATCATCCGGATATTATGCGTTCGGCGCCAACCGTCTTCATATTATTCATGCATTGAATGAAGTCATCGAGTATTTGGAAGAACACAAAGGGCTAAAGCTTTAACTGCGGAAGAACACTGATGGCTTTTTCAGAGTTACAGCATCTCATTCTCGAAAAGGAGCCTCCGGAAAAGAGACTGTCCAAAGCCGACGGCGGCATTGAGCGGCATATGAGCGAAGCCGCCGTTATGCTTGCCTTTGCTATGCACTTATTCTCGCGCGGCGCTCAGGAGGTAGCCGTTCACCCAGACGGTGAGCACGGCAAGCGGTTCGAGATCCAGGCTTGGCTGGCAGCGCACGGCTTCACCTGGCAGCAAGGGTGGGGCACGACAAGCTATGCCGGCCGTTATATGAACGGGGGCTTGATTCTTGAGGTTCATGTAAAGCCCGGACGGGGTGACGTCGTTGCAACGATCAGAGGATGTCAGGTTGTTGCAGAATGCAAGGGCGGCATCATCAACAGTCGGCACGCAGGGCAGATCTCTCGTCTACGGAAAGGACTGCACGAGGCGGCCGGTCAGCTTCTCACACGGTCAAGAGAGGGTGAGATCAACGTTGCCGTGGTTCCAAGCACGACTACGACGCGCGATCTCGGAAACAAGATGACACTACGAGCGAATCAGGCAGGCATCGCAATTGCGCTCGTCTCGGCGACCGGAGCCGTAGAATATTGCGGCGCGGATCCGTTCAGTGCCTAGAACGTGGCCCTGCGATAGAAAAGCCTGGGGAGTCACAGTGCGTCAGATCAGCCGAGGCCGGCTTATGCCCAGGAAGGCATTGATCTGAAAGGATTAACTGGCGGAGAGGGGGGGACACTCTCTTCCATAACCATAGACCACCTGAAGCTCTTGACATTGCGCCGTTCTACCCTCCAGTTTGGGGGAGCATCGTGGGGGATCGGCGTGGCAAATCCGCAGCAATATCTTGAATGGCACGGCCAGCAATGGCGGGTGGTGGTCACCATCCCCCGCAAACTCCAGGACGTTCTTGGCCGTACGCGCTTCAAGCACTCCCTAAACACTGCCGACCTCAAGGCCGCGAATGAACTCAAGTGGCCGGTGGTTGCCCGCTTCAAGTCTCTCATCGCTCAAGCTCGACATGCCGCCGCGTCTAACAATCCCGACGAGGCCGACGCCCTTAAGGCCCGTCTCCATGCTGATAACGAGGGCGTCAAATACTGGATACATCATCGGGCACAGCGTATCGAAGCGGAAGAAGGATACGACGCGGCTAAGAGCTTCTATGATTTGGCCAGTGGTGAAACCACGCCGCTAACGCTCCACCAAGAAGCATTCCTGGCGTTCAAGGCA
Organism: Mycoplana sp. ABR4_002; assembly: GCF_056159645.1. NCBI lineage: Bacteria > Pseudomonadati > Pseudomonadota > Alphaproteobacteria > Hyphomicrobiales > Rhizobiaceae > Mycoplana > Mycoplana sp. ABR4_002. The sequence continues at coordinate 4,117,043 of NZ_JBSWVO010000001.1, read as the reverse complement.
GACTACCGCCTTAAGACTCAAGGGGACTTCAAGCGCGTCTTGTCGTGGCTAGAAACGTGGCTCCAGCAGGCGCGGCAGACAGCAACCATAGAGGCCGTGACGCGGAAAGCCGCAGGGCAGTTCATAGAGCAACACCTTTGTATAGGGCGCAGCCGCGACAAGGCCTCCGCGTATTTGGGTTTCCTCCGAGAGTACTGGAAATGGCTAGTTCGGCGGGGGTACTGCGAAGACAACCCTTGGGCAGGCCAGCCAGTTCCGGCAGCGCCGCGAGCACCCCGCAATGCAGAGCCGGACGCCGGTAAGCGGCCCTACAGGGACGATGAGGTTGCTACCCTCCTGTATGGTCCGGTGACCGACCTAATGCGCCCTCCTCCAAGTCTCTACCTAGGCGACCTTATGCGCATCGCAGCGCTCAGTGGTATGCGACTTGAGGAAATCTGCCAGCTACGCGTGGCGGACTGCGCTGACGGCAGCTTCTCTGTGCGAGACGGCAAGACGGAGAACGCCCGCCGCCTCGTGCCGGTTCACAATGGGCTCAAGGAGATCGTGAATCGCCTATCGGACAGCCGCCCTCAAGATGCTTACCTTTTGACCGGCCTACCAGACATTCCGACTTCCAGGGACAGCCGCTCAGACCCCGCGTCGAAGGCCTTCTCTCGATACCGGCGCAAGCTGAAAATTGATGAAAGGCCGAACGGAAAGGCGAAGTCGAACATCGATTTCCACTCATTCCGCCGCTGGTTCATCCGGAAGGCAAGAGATGCCATGCAGGAACCCAACGCGGGCTTCGACGCTTGGACCATCGCGGATGTAGTCGGCCATGACGATGAAGGAATCAAAGACCTTCTGAAGCTGACCATGCGCCACTACCCAGGACCATCCGGGGACAAGGCCAAGAGAGCCTTGGTGGACGCCGTAATACTCCCCCCTCAACCATAACAGAGCAAACTAGGAGACCTATCCATGACCAATGCCGACCACGCATTCGCCACCGTTGCAGCAGCACAGACCGATGCCGAACTCCTGGAAATGTTCAATAACCTGGAGCTTGCCGTTGGGTGGGCACTGGAGCACCTCGACCCACTAGAAGGACATGCCTTCCTCAAGGCCTGGAAAGATGGCGACGACCTTATGCCCTTCATCAAGGCATACCGCCAGGACGTAGACCTTGCCGCAGCCATGACCGCACACTGACCCATGAAGGGGGAGCGGCTGGACCGGCCCTCCTCCACCCCTCCTCCCACGGAGTACTGCGCATGAGAGACACCAGGATACTACAGGCGTACCTTGAGGCCTGCCTCCTGATGGACAAACAGTCAGACACGCTAGAATTGCCGGTCAGGGTATTGGTGACGTTCCTCGCCATAGCCATCCACGGGACACACAACGCCCGCCCCGGAGACCACTACATGTCTCTTGAAGAACTCGCCGACCTTGTGGGGCGCCACCCAAGCTCCATTAGCCAGCACACTAGGTACTTAGGAAGCCGATACCGGGAAGGCAAAGCGGGGATGGGGCTGGTCTTCACCAGTGAGCATCCAGACAACGGTCGGAAGAAGATTTTTAGTCTCACTCACAAAGGCCGTGCCGTGTCGGATCAACTTGAAGCGATTCTGAAACAAGGAATATGATGGTATGCCGCAATAACCTACCACTAGATAAGGCTGGAGCGGACTGATGCAGGATCCGGCTACCAAGGAAGACTTGAAGAAGGCCCTGGATGCCTTCACCCTCAACGTCACCATTATCGCGGGCATCCAAATGTCCGCATTCGTGCTTGCGGCATTGTTCATTTTGAACTGGCACTGAGGCCGCGAAGCTGTCTGAAGTTCGGGGGCGAAATTTATAGCCACCCATTAGATAAGCGAGGCAGCGCCGGGATCGAAATTCCTGCCGCCAGAAGGCAAACCAACCGCCCCGCGAAATTAATAGCCGTCTACTAGATAAACGGCAGCCCACCACCGTCCGAAAACAATAGGCTATCTAATAGATAGAGGGTGGTCGAGTTTGGCAGCGCCAGGACCCAGTTTCCAGCCACTACAAGGCAAACCATCCGCGCCGCGAAATTAATAGCCACCTACTAGATAAGCGCATCCGTTCCGGGGCTCGATACCTCGTCAGAACAATAGCCGCCCACTAGATAAGGCCAGCCCGCCCACTCCAGCTTTTTAAAGCCTGTACTTGATAGAACAGGCGCAGGACAGCCCACTGGGGCAGAGTCAGCCCAACCGAACCGCTTTTTGAGCCGCTATAGCTAAGGCGGGCTCCCTGCTCATCGCACCGCAACACCGACCCGTCGCGCCGCCTCACCACCGGCACCGCGAACGGCATTCCCGTGTCAAATCAAAGGAGACCAAGCGCATGACCGAAGAAGAACTTATTCAAAGGGCGATGGCTGAACTGCTAGCCGAGACCCCGGCAGAGCCGCAGCAGCAACAGCAGCAGACCTCCCAGGCCCCCCAGAAGTCGCTCCTGGAGAAGGGCGTCGATGTCTGGAAGTCGGTCGGAGCGGGTGTCGCCAAGGCAGGCCTGGAGACCAAGGACTTCATCTTCGGGGAGCCCGCCGAGGCCGACAAGTCGGGCCTCCGTAGGGACCTGGAGGCCCGCTCCAAGGAACTCCAGGGCGAGAGCGCCGTCAACTCCGCAGCCATGGGCATCTCCCAGATGGTCACCGGCCTCGTGGGCGCTGGCAAGCTCATGGCCCCCTTCAAGGTATTCCAGAAGCTCCGCGCCGGGGGCAAGGCAGCACGGGCCACCTACGAGGTCACCAAGGCCGCGACCGCCTCCACCATCGTTCTCGATCCCCACGAGGAGCGCCTATCGAACCTCATCGAGGAGTTCCCCGCCCTCCAGAACCCCGTCACGGACTACCTCGCCGCCGATCCGGATGACAGCACCGCCGAGGGTCGCTTCAAGAACGCCCTGGAGTCCATCGGCGTGGACTTCGCCCTCCTGGGGGCCGTCAAGGTGGTGAAGCTCCTCAAGGCGGGCAAGCAGGCCGAGGCCGTCAAAGAGATCAAGAAGCTGGAGAAAGCCAAGGATGCTGACGAAGCTCTACAGTCACCAGCAGTGGCGGATGGTGGACCACGCCCTGCACTGGAAGAAGGCGATGCGGCGGCACATCCGGGGGGCGCGGTTCCAGCCGCTGATAACCCTCCGGGGGCGGCTCAAGGATCGGCCTCCGGGGTCGAACCCCAAGCTATCGCCAAGGATACTGGCCGGAAAGCCACCAGTGCCCAAGGCGCGGCTGAAGAAGTACCGACTCCCAAGGAGGACGTGACCGAGCAGATCGGCGTCTCTCAGCCCATCGGCAAGGACGGCCAGCGTGAACTCCCGACCGCCGTCAAGGAGCCGGGGGTCTTCCGCACCCAGGAGGTCACCGACAAGGAACTGGACGACATCCTCCGGGGCAGCGCAGCGGACACCAGAGCCATCAAGAAGTACGGCTCCTACGAGGACGCCGTGGCGGCTGGCTACAAGTTCGGGGCCAACACAAGGCTCCCGTGGCAGAAGCTCCGGGGCACCACCGAGACCATGCACTTCATCCGGCAGACCGCGAAGGTACTCAAGGGTCGATACGACATGGCCAAGGGTGGAGCCCGCATGGGAGACGCCCGCGTCCGCGACATCACCAAGGAACTGGCCGATGCCTTCAACGAGGACCCGGCGGTACTCCTGGGGCAGATCACGGAGATGGGCGAGAAGGCTACCCAGGTGGTGCCCTTCATGGAAGCCTCGCTCCGGATCGGCAACAAGATGTTCCATGACGCCGACCGCCTCGCCAACGACATCCGCATGGGCAACCTCGACGCCTTCGCTGGCAACGCGGACGCCGCCAACGCAGAACTGAAGGCCAGACTTGCCGCAGCCGTGGACGTGATGGCCTCCGCGAACTCCCTCCTGGCCAACTCCGGTCGGGCGCTTCGCCGTGCCCGTAAGCAGTTTCGCATCCGGGATGCTGACCTCCAGTCCATCAAGAACCTGGACCCAGCGAAGCTCGCCATCATCATGGAGAAGGCCGGGGGGGACCCCAAGAAGATAATGATGCTGGCCAACCGTACCTGGGCCGACAGGGTGATGGATGAGGCAACCTTCCATCTCACCAACGGCCTCCTGTGGATGTGGCCCACCCATCTGGTCAACACCACCACGAACGCCCTCATGCTCTTTGGCCGTCCGACCGAGAAACTATTCGGCTCCGCCTCCCTGAAGCTCCTGGCCAAGGACCCAGCGCGGCGGGCGGAACTCTCAACGGTCTCCCGACAGGCGCTCCGGGAGTACGCCTACACGGTGTCCTCCCTGACAGACGGGTGGTTCGCAGCCGTGGAGGCCTTCCGCCGTGGGGACTCCATCCTGTCTCCGCACAATACGGAGTACTTCCAGGGTGGCACCCAGACGCTTGGACCCGAGGCTCTTCAGTGGAAGCCGGTCAAGAGCGTGTGGGACCTCGCCCAGAACGCATGGGTCTCTGCCAACTACCGCACCATCGTCGGCCTCCCGACGCGCACCCTTGGAGCCGTGGACGAAATGTTCAAGACCCTGAGGTACCGCGCCGTGGTCCAGTCGAAGGCGGCTGTGGAGGCGGCAGACCGTGGCCTCAACGCAGCAGACACGAAGGCGTACATCCAGCGGGCACTCAACGAGGCACTCGACCCGGATACCGGGAGGGCGCTCGACGCGAAGGCCCTGAGGGAGGCACAGATGGTGGGCTTCCAGCAAGACCTGGACTACGAGACCACCATCGGCGGCAGCTTCGGGAGGGCCTTGGTGTCCGCCCGCCGCACGGCCCCGGCACTGTCCATCGTGCTCCCCTTCGTGAAGACCCCCGTCAACGTCATCCGGTATGGCATGAAGCTGACTCCGGGCCTCAACGTGGCCCAGAAAGAGTTCCGAGACGCGATGAGGGGGCTTGCCGGTCCCGAGGCCCAGGCACACGCCTACGGCCAGTTCATCATGGGCTCCATGTTCGCAGGCATCGCCGCGTCCCTTGTCCTGGGTGGGCGCTTTACGGGCTCCGGGCCGTCCGACTTCAAGTACAAGCAGGAGCTTATGGCGACGGGCTGGAAGCCTTACGCCTTTGTCTGGGAGGACGAGGACGGAAAGAAGAAGTACTTCCAGGTGGGACGCTTCGACCCTGTGGCTATGCCTATGGGACTGGTGGCCGATGTGGTTCACCAGATGCAGGTCAACCCGGAGCGTGATTACACGGAAGTCGTGGGTGCCATTGTCGTGGCGCTCGCCAAGAACCTTGGGGAGAAGACGTTTCTCCTCAACCTCAACAGCGCCATCCAGGCGGCACTGGAGCCAGACGAGCAGCTTTCCAAGTGGGTGGGCCGCACGGCGGGCTCTATGCTCCCGGCCAGTTCGCTCATGCGAGGCCACAATCCGGACCCCTACCTCCGGGAGGCCCGTGGCTTCGTGGACAACTTCATCCGTGGAGTTCCCGGCCTGAGTGAGACCCTGCCCAAGAGCTATGACGTGTTCGGTGACCCCATCGAGCGCACCGTGGGCCTGGCAGGCACCCAGGACGAGGACATCGTGGAGGCCGAGCACAACCGCATCATGCTCCAGACCGACAAGGGACTCGGAAAGCCCGACCCGAAGTTTGAGGGCGTGGACCTCCGGGACATCACCCTGAAGGACGGGCGCAATGCCTACGAGGCGTTCCAGGAACTCAGCGGACACCTCCCCGGCAAGAAGTCGCTCCGAGAGGTGCTCGCACGGGAGATCAAGAAGCCCGGATACCAGGACCTCCCCGATGGTGAGGCCGGGGTGAAGGGGACGCGGCTCAACGTCATCGGCTCGATCACTCAGCAGTACCGTCAGGCCGCTCGCAAGGAGTTGGTACGCAGGTACCCCGAACTCAAGCCGTACATCAAGCAGCGCCAGAAGGAGGCTCGTGGAGCCTTCATCCAGAACCGCCAGAAGCGGCTTGAAGGGCAACCAGGAGCAGCAGAGCTTCTGAAGGCGTTGGGGCACTAGGACCACAAATCGCAACATCAGCAATGAGAAGGGCGAGGATCGTTCCTCGCCTTTTCGTATCTACCCAGGAGAACAGCATGGACATCGAGCGTCTAAAGGAGACGATTTCCTACGATCCCAGCACTGGCGACCTGACGTGGAGGGAACGCCCGCGAGGCCATTTCACTTCCGATGCAGGCTGGAAACGGTGGAACTCCCAGAATGCAGGCAAGAAGGCAGGTAGCCTGAATTCCAGCGGCTACGTCCAAATCTGGATAACCCTTGATGGGACCACATATCGCCCAACGGGACAACAGGTCGCTTGGGCTATCCAGACGGGAATGTTGCCCGCCAACGAAATCGACCACCTCGACCATGACCGCGCTAATAACAGTTGGGCCAATCTTCGAGAGGCCAGCAAAGAACAAAACATGAGAAATCTTGGAAGGCGGTCGAACAATAAGTCTGGCGCGTCAGGCGTGTACCTCGACAAGCGCAGCGGAAAATGGCGGGCTCAGATAAGGGAGGATGGCCGTGTCCGCGATCTGGGACTGTTCGCCTCGAAAGAGGACGCAATCCGTAGAAGGAAGGCCGCAGAAATCGCGCTTGGTTACCACCGCAACCACGGCACTGATACCGCAAATGGTGAAGAGCCGATGTTCGGCAACGTAATCTCGGTGGACAGCGATGACCTCTCGTAACCGCCGCATCACCTCCGCACGTTCCGTCAAGGAGAGGGCCAAGGCACCTCCCCCGCATCAACGGCAGCACTGCATCGTCTTTGGTTGTGCCAAATACACCCAGAGGTCTGCCGGGAAGGGATTCTCCGAGACCTATTGCAGTAGCCACATTGAGCACCTTCGCCGCCATGGACATCCTTCGAGGCGAAGCTACCGGGGCTGGGAGTTGGCACCGTACCGAGCCGCCACCAAGGTATGGATGAAGCAGAACCATGACCATCCAGGCGTTAGGCTTGCCGTCGCTCACCTGGAGGCCTTGATGTGGGCTCAAGGACGAGCCAAGGGGGCATACCACCAACGAAACATGGTGCCGAAGGACAAAGCTCGGAATGTGCTGGCAAGACTGCGAGACGCACAGAAGTCCGGGGAGCAACTCCTAGAAATTGTCATCGTCATTGGGGCGGCGCATCTCGATCTAGGTCCCCAAGGATTCCCCGACTGGGGGGCGGTCCAGATAGGGAAACTGGCGAAGAGACTGAATGGAGCAAGTGGGACCATCATGAGGGACCGAGATGGGAGACGTATGGCCGATGTCTATCCCCATGCGACATCCTCTTGGAGGCGCGGATGGGAGAAGTGGCCGAGGTCGGAGGGGCGCTACATCCGCATCTTGGGGGAAATGATCAGAGACAAGGTGCCCGAGGACCTTGTTCTGAGGGCCGTTGAGGAGGTCACAAGACAGATGAGGGAGGGAGGGGTGGCATGACCCATACCATCGAGCGATCCAGCAGGGGGGACTTCGCCAGAGAGGACCAGCAATCCTCTCCGCCAGCCATCTTCCTAGACCCGTGGTTGACGGCGAAAGGTGACGCCCTGAAGTCCCTCTCCGAGACCATCGTGGAGGAGGTGGAGCGGAAGATTTCCACAGCCACGACTCGGCAAGTCAGGCGAGACGCCATCGCCAGGAGGAGGCTTGTCGTTGAAAACATCGCCGCAAACAGTGTGGCCTTGGCTTTGAGCCCGCACCTCGAAGCGACGCCTCATCTGGCGATTGCTACAGCCAAGAGTAAGCCGACCCGATACGACCGGCAGGATTACCCCAGAAATCTCCTTTCAGCCGTCCTTCAGACGATGGAGGCTTCGGGCCTCATCACTCGTCATCCTTATGTCTTCAAGCAGCGGACTACCACTGTCGGGCTTGCGGCGGGCCTCGTGTCCTCGATAAGCCACCATGGGGTCCGACTTGCCGATATTGGCCGGGTCTACGGGGCAGAGACCATCTGGCTCAATGCGAGAACTGGGGAGCTGGACTTCAAGGGCCATACACCCCTGAAGTGTCGCATCCACTACACGGACACCCTGGAGACCGCCGCTCTAAGGGCCGACATGGAGCGAATAAACAGCGCCATCAATCAGGCCGACTTTCGCCTTGGCGGAGAACCGCAGGTTCCAGTCTCCCTGCGCCGAATGTTCCTCCTCCGATCCCAAGCCGATCCGCATAGATTTAATCTGAGTGGCCGACTGTTCGGAGCGTGGTGGCAGAGCCTGAAGTCCGATCAGCGGCACCGCATCACCATCGACGGCCAACCCATCGCGGACCTGGACTACTCCGCCGCTTTCATTCAGCTTCTCTATGTCCGTCAGACTGGGAAGCTCTTCGCGGGGGACCCTTACGCGATACCCGGACTAGAGGAGCATAGGGATGGCGCAAAGGGGGCAATGCTTTCCCTCCTGTCTCGATCAGACCAGATGAAGCGTTTGACGCCCGAACTCCGAGAGTTGCTGCCTGAAGGGTGGAACGCACGGCGGCTTGTCGAGAGTTTCTCTATGCATCACCCGACCATCGCGGAGCACTTCGCCACAGACATCGGCGTGGAACTCATGGCCATGGAAAGCAAGCTCCTAGTGGCGTTGCTCCTGAAGCTTGAGAGCCTAGGCATTCCGTCCCAGTGTCTCCATGATGGGATACAGGTGGCCGTCTCCGACAGGGACAGAGCGATGGAGGCCATGGAGGAGGTGGCGGAGGGGCTGCTAGGCGTGGCTCTTCCCGTTAGAGAGAAGCCGATTAGAAGGTCGGCTGAAGCGCTGGCAGCGGCGGCTTAGCGTTAGACCCAAATAACTTGCCACTAATAGGGGGGGACTCCTGGGGTCTCCTCTAAGCTTTGTATTCGGCCTCTCTTCTCATCACCGGCCTCTAGGCCTTGGGGAGGGCTTAGCATTGGTGCTTAAAGTGACCGGCATCATGCCGTATAATCTTCAGGGATAAGGGAGGGGGATGAGGGAACCTTCATCTCCCAAGATGTCCAGCCACCTTAAGCACCCCCTCCACGACATGAACTGCACCCCATTTCGACCGGACAGTCGGCATAAGCAGAGAGGCTCAAGCACAGGCTTGAGGACAGGCTTATGTCTAACGAGTATCGACATGTTGAATTGCTGACGGGAGATGTCCGCCGCAGGCGGTGGACAACCGAGCAGAAGCTGACGATCATTGAGCAGAGTTTCGAACCAGGCGAGACGGTATCTTCGACCGCTCGCCGCCATGGCGTTGCGCCCAATCTGCTTTACCGGTGGCGCAGGCTCTTGAGTGAGGGAGGCGCTGCCGCCGTGGATTCAGACGAGCCGGTTGTCGGCAATTCGGAAGTGAAGAAGCTTGAAGACCGCGTCCGCGAGCTGGAGCGCATGCTCGGCCGCAAGACGATGGAGGTCGAGATACTCCGCGAAGCACTTTCGAAAGCAGACTCAAAAAAACGGATATCGCGGCCGATCTTGTTGCCGAAGGACGGTTCCCGATGAAAGCCGTCGCAGAGACGCTGGGCGTCTCCCGTTCCAACCTCGTGGAGCGGTTGAAAGGAAGATCAAAGCCGCGCGGGCCCTATCGGAAGGCCGAGGATGCAGAGCTTTTGCCCGCCATTCGCAGACTGGTGGATCAGAGGCCAACCTATGGCTATCGGCGGATCGCCGCGCTCCTTAATCGCGAAAGGCGAGCCGCCGATAAGCCTGTCGTCAACGCCAAGCGGGTTCACCGCATCATGGGCAACCACGCCATGTTGCTGGAGAAGCATACGGCCGTTCGCAAGGGCCGCATCCATGACGGCAAGGTCATGGTCATGCGCTCCAATCTGCGCTGGTGCTCCGACGGTCTGGAGTTCACCTGCTGGAACGGCGAGGTCATCCGTCTCGCCTTCATCATCGACGCATTCGACCGCGAGATCATCGCATGGACGGCTGTTGCCAATGCAGGCATCTCCGGCTCGGACGTGCGCGACATGATGCTGGAGGCAGTCGAGAAGCGGTTCGCAGCAACCAGAGCCCCACATGCTATCGAGCATCTCTCGGACAATGGCTCGGCTTATACGGCAAGGGAGACCAGACTGTTTGCCCAGGCGCTCAATCTGACACCCTGCTTCACCCCAGTCGCCAGCCCCCAGTCGAACGGCATGTCCGAGGCATTCGTGAAAACTCTGAAACGGGATTACATCCGCATCTCCGCCCTACCGGACGTCGCAACGGTGCTCCGACTTATCGACGGATGGATCGAGGATTACAACGAAATCCATCCCCATTCCGCCCTCAAGATGGCTTCCCCTCGGCAGTTCATCAGGGCTAAATCAAACTAGCCGATCTGTCCGCTGAAACGGGGAGCACTCCACGACACCGCGAAGCCCTGACGAGCCCTCCAGGTACCCCACGCCTCCCCTCCACGGATGCCTCTATGCCGTCCATACCGTAACTCCTTTGGGTTCCCCCAGGGTGGCGGAGAAGATGGTCTAGCGAGAGATGTGGGGAAGCTACTTCTTGCTGATGAGGTCCAACAGTCCCGAGGGCGGCCCGTCATCCTGGGGACTCGTCGGGGAGGGACGGAAGAGGGCGTTGAGGATGAGAGCTCGATCCTGCTCGGAAATGCCTACGGCCTTCCTCTTGGCGAGACCCAAGAACGTGATTGCCATTACCCTCCGGTGCTCCGCATCGGCGTTCACCATCAAGTTCTGGGTAAAGATGCGGCTGATGTGCTTTAGCAGCCACCCATAAGCCAACACAGGCACAGTGAACACCACAAGCGAGGCCAGCGAGAGGCTGCCTTTAGTCACATCCAGGGTGTGATCGATGTATGCAGAGACGGCTGACCAGTTACACCAGATGACCACAGTAGGAAGGACTAGCATCGCTATGAATGCGCACAGGGACCAAGACGCATACTTGAAGGCGGTCTTTGAAACCTTCCCCCAGTGGCGGGAAGGTCCCTGGAGGATCAAGTGTCTTTCATACATCTCATGCAGATGCTTTAGCTCATCCCCCGTCTGCTGAACGTAGGCATTGAGGTTATCCTCAAGCTGTTTCAACGCTTTGATTTGTTCGGCATGGGCGGCTTCCATCTCGGTGGCGGTTTGGTTCGCCTCCTTGAGGGCATCTGAGGCCGAGATTATGTCAGCCGTCGTGATCTGGTATGGGTTAAATTTTAAGGCGACTTTAAGTGGCGCAACATCGGCTTTAATCTCTACCCTGGGGTTCAGATTGTCCGAAAATGTCAGAATGAGCCGCTGGGCCGTAACTGCATCACCAGCAATAATAAGCTTTCTTATCTCAGTACCAATCGTTCCATGAGCGAGAACGACCCGCAACTCTTCGGCCAGCTTCAGAAAATTCTCGATACCGCTGTAGTCGCCGCGCTCAAGAAGATTTCGAATGTTTCGAAACTGCCCCTTGTACCCGTTGACGATGCCGGGAGAGCCGTAGTTTTGGTTTGCGACCATATAATGGCGGTCAATGTCCGGAAGTTCATTCCAGAAGTTCTCTTCCTCCTGGAGCCACGTCATTAGCTCCTTATGGCTGAGCTTTTCTTTGCGGATTCCTTGACTCCGGCACTCAATGTTCACTGCTTTCTCGGCCATAATCTTGTCCCACTAGCCAACGGGGCCCCAGAAGTAGCGTTGCTTGCGGGGGGCTTCAATCTGGGAGCTGTGCGCAATAGTTGCTATCCCCAACAAAGCCCGGAGCGCTGTAGGGGGCCGCTCACGCGACATCTCAAATCTACGCGACAACGCGTCAACTTCCCCCCTGATAGGGGCAGGCACCCAGCCAAACCTCTTCCTGCAGGGCGGCCTAGCCTGAAGGCGATACCGGGAGGTGCCTCCAGGCTCACCTCCACTCCCCTCCCCTCGTGCGCAACGCGGTCCGCCAAGCTCCGCCATCACCACTTCGAAAAAGGTACACCTGAAGCGAATCCCTCCTGGCCCCATCAAATCGCACTTCGATAAATCAACTTGACAACCTATAGCGAAGCATTATTATCGAAGCTATCCAAAGCGAAGCATGGAGCTATTCCGCATGTTTGTCCGCGCCTACCTCCGCGCCTCCACCAAGGAGCAAGACGCCAACCGCGCCAAAGCAGACCTTAAGCGCTTCGTTGATGAGCGAGGATTGAGGATTGCCGCCTCGTACGTTGAGAACGAAAGCGGGGCGTCCCTTCAGCGGCCAGAACTCTTCCGCCTCCTTTCCGACTGCCAGCCGGGGGACGTGCTCCTAGTGGAGCAGGTGGACCGCCTAAGCCGCCTCAATGCCGCTGACTGGGAGAAGCTCAAAGCGGAGATCGCCGCCAAGAGGGTTCGCGTGGTGGCCCTGGACCTGCCGACCTCTCACCAATTGATCCAGGAAGGAGGCGACGAGTTCGCTGCCCGGATGCTGGACGCAATCAACGGCATGATGCTGGACATGTTGGCCGCTATCGCCCGCAAAGACTACGAGGACCGCCGCAGAAGGCAGACCCAGGGCATTGAAAAAGCCAAGGCGGCAGGGACCTACAAGGGCAGGCCTGAGGACACCGAGCGCAATGCCGCGCTTATGGATATGCTGAGGAAGGGGCAGACCTGGGCCAGCATCGTGGCCGCTACCGGGGTCTCTACCTCCACGCTGGCAAGGCTGGCCAAGAGGATCAAGGAGAGGGCTTAGTGTGCCCACTTGTGCCGTGCGTCCCAGAGACACGAAGGCAGCCAGAGCCTCAGCCAGCCAGATCAGTCTTTGCAGCCTTTTCCGGTGAAGGACTGTCCGTCTTCACTCTCGTCACCAAGTTTGATGCAACGCTGGTGATGTTCTTGATGAATGACGATTCGGCAAACTCATGGGCCGGACTACCGTGCGTCGTCATTTCAACCAATCTCAGCGGAGCCTCATCAAGTCGCTTAAGTGCCGATGCAAAGAGCGCCCTCTCAAACGCTGGATCGATATTTTTCGCTTCACGTCGGTAGCCCTCATAGGCCTTTGATACCGCCCCTTTGAAGGCGTAGTCCTCGGCTAGTCGGAAGCGCTGGCTAATCTGCTTTGTGGCCAACCATGCAAACCACAACGGCGCCCCCACGCTAAGGACCGAAAGAAGAATTTGGATCCAGACGCGAGATGGCTCAAAAGGGGTAATGGCAAGCGTGTCTTTTAGCGCAGTTAGTCTAAAGTGACCGACGACCATCAGGGCGCCGAGTGCTCCGGCCAGCCCAAGTACCCAGAAGGCCATGCTACGCCGCAGCTTTGTTGCCTGAGCTTCAAAAGCGGAGGCGAGACCTACCGTCGTAGTAATTCGATGGGCTTCAGCTGCAAGATGTGCAAGGTTTTCTGCTTCGGCCGTTCTCGCTTTGATGTCACTGAGCCTGCCTTCGGCCTGCTCGGTGTTGGCTGTAATTTTGCCAATCATCTCAGAGGCGGTTTCAGATATCCTGGTTATGGTTCGTTGGGTGTCCTTAAGCTCCTGCATTGTGGTGGGCAAGGCACTCGCCGCCTCGTGCGCCTCCCGTATCGTCTGAATTCGTTCCTCCATTTCGGCCTTGTCAGGCATTAGATTGGATAGGTCCCGTTCAGTCTTGTTGAGCTTGCGGACAAGCGCTCCGGGCAAGGCGTTGTTATTTGGCGTGACCCACCCCATCAACGGCGCGAGAGTGCAGGAAACGTAAGACATCGTACTGAGATAGGCTATGATGCCATGCGGGTGGTTGGAGTACATTTGGGGCATCAAGGAGCTCTGCATCGCCTTCAAGACTCCTAGAGCTTCTTCTGCATTCCATTCTTGATTCTCAGTGAGATCACTCAAGTTCGCCTCAGTTAGGGCGGACTTCATATCTATGGGTAGCATTGCAAGCCCGTGTGGAGTGATAGGTGGGATCTGCCAACTACCCCAAATATCGTTCGCGCGTTGTGCGTCACTGTTCTGCAAAGCGAGCATTTTCTCGCTGACGCCGTCCAGTTCCTTGCAAACATCCGAGAGTAACTTATGCAAACTCGCCCCCAATTCTTATCGCGACAGTACTGATTCAATTTGACGAGTTGACCTTGTAAGGCGCTCCCAGCCAATCCGAAAGAGCTAATTTTACCCCCAGCCTCAGGCGCATTCTCTATTTGTACGAAATGCTTGAGGACTGGCGAAGAGCAGGCTTGGACCGGGCTGTTCAACTTTCGTCCCTGGAGGAGAGGCCGCCGGGCGAGGTCCTTTGAACTCCTGCTTAATGCCTGTCGCCCTCTCGAGCCGCGACTTCCAATAATCGGGCTGAGGAAACACCGGGTTTGCACAATGTCATACCACTAGAGCTGTGGCTACATAACGCCACGGACCCGGTCCAGCGATCGTGGACTAATAGGGGCCAGCGCTCCACCCCCGTTGACTGAACATCATATCGGAAAGTCGCAGCGCCGATCAGGGCGGCACCGACAATTGCCCCAGGCACCAAAAGCCTCTCAATCAGCATTGCGCACCTCGTAATCAACACCGCCACAAAGTTGCAAATTTACCGACACGTTGTCTACGGTCTGCCGCACCCACCCTTCATGTCGAACGGCCCGCTAGACACGGCTCCTTGCAGGATGCTGATTCGGCTGACATGCCGTTCGTCTCTGATTAATGGCCCAGGTTTCCGCGCCCACCAACAGCGCCAGGGTCTCATCGATCAGCATTGCTCAACCTCTGGTGCTCAGTCATGAGGAAAACAACGTAGCTCCGAATGAGGTTGCAGTATAGGCGGGCCTCTTCGGCGCTAACGACCACCCCACTCTGTAGATCTACGCCATGACGAATGCCGCCGCCAGTTGGTGACGATAGATATCCATGCAACCTTTCAATCCAGGACAACACTTGCTCTAAGGTGGTACCCTTTAGGTGCCTCTTAAGCTCGCCAGCAATTTTGTTGAAGTACTTCTCTTCGATCTTTACGCCTCCAGTCGACAGACCCCGGAAGGCCGTTATTGCAGTTTCGAGCATCCACAAAATCTCTTGCACTGCCTGGCGCGGCTGCCCCTCGCGTAGCAACCTCTCCGCAATCTCAAGCGAGCCACTTATTATTGACTGGCCTTGCTCATCAAGTGAAGGAAGCCGCCCAGGTACAGGAATAGGCTGATGGTCGCCTACAGCTACCAAACGAGGCGGGTCGATCTTGTAGCCCGCCCCGTGTTCAGAGAGTATGCGATTGAGATGCTTAACATCAGGGACCTGCAATCCCCGGCGGCCCAGTTCCTGAGAACCTTCGTAGAAGGCCTCAATAAAAAGCGCTGCGTTCGTTCCGGACGCCGACATGCGTGCTCGTAAGTCACTCTCTGCCCAACGCTCGCTTGAACTCTCGCTCTGGGGCCATCCTGCCGCGCTCGCAAAATAGCGCTTGAAGTGTTCAAGAATTGCCCAACTGTTCCCCTGGCCAGAAATTCTGCTTATCAATGTTAGAAATTCGTCCTGGACTTCATCTGGGATCGATCCTGGTGATTCAAATCGCCAATTGCCTCCGAACTCCACCTCGACCTCCGTTTAGTCAACATGCTTTATCAACGTACGGGTTCGCATCATTGCATTTCAACATTTTTCGCGGACGAGTCTGTCGAAGTGGTTGGGTGCAACAGGACTGAGGTTGTAGGCTTGCCGCGCTGTAAGGCATCTCCTCTTCTGAGCACGCAATTGTCGAACAATACGAGCCTGATATCATGCAGGTATGAGCAAATGAAAGTAGAGGCCAAATGAATAAGAATGTATTCCGCGCATCGGCAGGCCAGCTGGCGCAGTACTCTGTGGGCCTCTCAAAAGCCTTGGACGGCATCCAGCATCAAGGTGTTAAAGGGCAATTGCGCGAGGCGATAATGAATCAACTATTCGCGCCGTTCTTGCCGCCCGACATACAAACGGTGACGGGTAATTTAATCGCCGTGAACGGCTCCCAGTCGCCCCAAGTTGACGCCATTCTGCATGCGCCGTCAATTCTCCCGGCATTCCTACTGGAGAGGAGTGGTCTGGTACCCATCGAAGCCTGCCTATATGCGATCGAGATTAAATCAAAACTGACCGCTGCCGAGCTAAGAAAATCGATTAGAAGTGCAGAGTTGATCGGGAAAATGCCTCTGCTGCCACCGTGGCATTTCACACCAAGTCCAAACAAGCGAAACGCAGTCGCGTCGTCTGCTGGTCCGGCATACCCTCCTATTCGAGCAATATTTGCATTTGGCAGCGACCTCAAAGGTGATCCAGATGACGAAATTGCCCGGTACCGAAAATATGACCCGATGAAGGGTACCCTCCCGGCGATCCAAGCAATATGTATTATCGGTCGCGGCTATTGGACGGCGGATGGTGATGGAAAATGGAGTCGCGTGCATACCGACGACGAGGCGCTCGGCTTTCTTGGTGGCGTGGTTAACACGATACCGCATCTGCGCGTCGCCAAAGGCCATCCGCAGTTCGGTCATTATTTGCTGGATAACATTCCACTAGGCGCTCCATTTTAGGCCCACACTGATGGCTGTCGCCACCAACATAGAGCGAAGCTGCAACTGCGGACAGAAGACTGCCGCTGATCATCGACCAGCCACGGGCAATACGAGAGTTGAACTCCAAGGGGAGCAAGTATTCAAACTGCGTAGGCATCAGCCCAATCAAATTGGGGGAGCGCTGTGGGGGAGCATCGCTTGGCGGTGATAGTGCTAACCCATTGTTCTTAAAACATTTTGGGGGAGCGTAATTCCGCTGGCGGAGAGGGGGGGATTCGAACCCCCGATAGAGTTGCCCCTATGCCGCATTTCGAGTGCGGTGCATTCAACCGCTCTGCCACCTCTCCGCATCCGGTTGGCGCTGGTTCAGCGCGGGGGGTTCATAGCGGCTGTCGGGCGGGGTTGCAAGCGCAGAATGACGGCCGGGATAACTAATTCGGCGCGGTGCGGCGAAACGGCCTTGACAGTTTCCCGAGCCTCGCCTATTGCGCACGGTGCGTGGCAATGGGGCAATCCCGTCGCCCGACATTGCTCTCTTGTGCCTGGACCGGGCGGGGGGCGATATTCACCGGCGGGCGCGGCTGCGCCCGACCCAAGCCGACTGACAAAAAGACGGCCTCGCCGCTTAGGCGAAGAGCCGGACCGAACATGAAAGGACAACAAATGTTCGCAGTCATCAAGACCGGCGGTAAGCAGTACCGCGTGGCGGCCAACGATGTCGTGACGGTTGAAAAGCTGACCGGCGCCGCTGGCGACAAGATCGAATTCACCGAAGTGCTGATGGTCGGCGAAGGCGCCGACGCCACGATCGGCGCCCCCTTCGTCGACGGCGCGGTGGTCACCGCCGAAGTCGTCGATCAGGGCCGCGCCAAGAAGGTCATCGCCTTCAAGAAGCGTCGCCGCCAGAACTCCAAGCGTTCGCGCGGCCATCGCCAGCACCAGACGACAGTCCGCATCGTCGAGATCGCGGCAGCCGGCGGCAAGGCTAAAAAGGCCAGCAAGAAGGCCGAGGCCGCTGCCGAAGCCGCAGCGAACTGACGACAACGGACAGGTAAAGGAGAACTCCAATGGCACACAAGAAAGCTGGCGGTTCCTCGCGCAACGGTCGCGATTCCGAGTCCAAGCGTCTCGGCGTGAAGAAGTTCGGCGGCGAAGCCGTGCTCGCGGGCAACATCATCGTGCGTCAGCGCGGCACGAAGTGGCATCCGGGCGCCAATGTCGGCCTCGGCAAGGATCACACCATTTTTGCGCTTACGGCCGGCAACGTGGACTTCCGTACGAAGGCCAATGGCCGCGTGTACGTGTCTGTAATGCCGAAAGCCGAAGCAGCGGAATAGCCGGTAGCGCTCTAAAACAGCCGGCGTCTCATCGACCCGGCTGATGCTACAGGTTTCAAGCCTGCAGAGAAAAAGGGGAGATGGGGCGATCCATCTCCCCTTTGCTCATCTGGAGGATTGAAGCATGGTCAGCGAAATGTTGCGGGAGGACCAACCCCGGTCCCCCGAAGAACGGCCAAGGCCGGAACGGTCAAGGACCGATTGTCCCATCTTGCTGTCGCAGCGGCTCGTTCTCAGAGCCCCGCACGAAGACGACATCGACGCCCTTGCCCATCTCGCCAACAACGCCAACATCGCCAACATGGTCGCCCGCATGCCGCATCCCTACACGATCGCGGACGCGGCCGACTTCGTGCGACGCACAAAAGCCGGCGCGATTGGCAAGTGCGTCTATGCGATCACGACGGCGGACACGGGCGCGTTCCTCGGTTGCTGCGGCATCGAGCCGACCGAGGACGAAAGGACGGTCGAACTGGGCTACTGGCTGGGCGAGCCTCACTGGAACAAGGGATACGCCACCGAGGCGGCGCAGAGCCTGACCGACATGGTGTTCCGCACCCGCGACGTCGAGCAGATCGACGCGCGCTGCCGGGTCATGAACATCGCCTCGCGCCGGGTCATCCAGAAGTGCGGGTTTCAGTTCCAGGCCACCGGCATGGTGCGCAGCCTCGCCGTCGGCGGCATGGTGCCGGTCGAGTGGTACCGGCTCGACCGCAAGACCTGGATGTCGCTGAAGAGCTGGGGGAACCTCGGATGAGCGCGCTGCGGCAGGAACGGGCAGCGGCCGTCCAAGCAAACCCCGGCCGCTGCCCGGTCGTCGAGACCGGGCGGCTGGTGCTGCGCCCGCACCGGCCGGGCGACGCGGCGGCGATCGCCCAGTCGCTCGGCGATTTCCGCGTGGCGCGCATGCTGGCGCGGGTGCCGGCGCCCTATGACCGCCAGGACGCCGAGGAGTGGCTGTCGGCCGTCACCAGCGGCCTGCTGCCCGGCTGGACGCTGGCGATCACCACCGGCGACGACGTGCACATCGGCGTCGTCGCGTTCGAGTGGCGGGGCGGGCAGTGGCATCTCGGCTACTGGCTGAACCGGTTCTATTGGGGCCGGGGCTACATGAGCGAGGCGGTGCATGCCGCGATCGCGCGCTGGCTGATGCGCATGCCGGGAGTCGAAATCCGCTCCGGCGTCTTCGCCGACAACCCCGCCTCGCTCCGGGTGCAGGACAAGCTCGGCTTTCGCATCCGGGGCCTGAGCGAGGTCTATTCGGCCGGCCGTAACGCCATGGTGCCGCATGTCGAAACCAGCCTTTCGCCGGGCGACTTCCGCGCCGCGCCGCCACGGCGATGAACGGGAAGGCGGCCTCTGCCGCCTTCCGTGCCTGCCAAAAACAGGGCTCTAGTAGCAGGTGGTGACCGCCTGGCCGTAGGCGTTGTAGTAGGTGCGGCAGGCGGTTCCGGCCGCGGCCGCGCCATAGGCGACGCTGCGGCGGGTCGTGCGCCGGGCGACTCCGGCATAGCTCAACGGCGTCGCGGGACGGCCGATCCGGGCCTCGGCGGCGGCGATCCACGTCCCCGCGACCGGCCACGGCAGGTGATCGCTGACGATCAACGCGGCAGCGCCGATCACGGCCGCGGCAAGCGCGGTGGCGTATCTCATGGTTTCGTCCCTCCCTCGGTGGCGGGCTCCGGCAGCTCGTCCAGGCCCGACAGTTCCTTCGGCTCAACCTTCTTCGGGTCGCCCTCGGCGACGAAGGCGAAGGTCGCGTCATCGATCGCCGCGCCCGCCGTCCAGTCGCGGACCTCGAGCGTGTATTGTGGCGCACCGGTCACCATCTTGCTGGTGATCACCAGCTTGCAGGGAACGGGGTCGGTGCCGGTCCTGACCCATAGCTGCCAGTCGGTCTCGGCATTGCGAAAGGCGAGATGCTCGCATTCGTGGCCGTCGATCACGCCCTGGCCGATATACTTGGCCTCAACCACGTCCGCGCTGAGTGCCGCATGGACGTCCGACAGCAGCAGGTCGGCGCCGGGTGCAATGATGCCGAGATCCCGGTGCATGTGGCTGACCAGTTCGTCGATCGAGCCGCTGATGCCGATTTGCGCATAGCGCTTGCGGTCGAGATCCTCGATCGTCAGCTGACTGCCGTCGAACAGGAGCCGGACGGCGGCGTAGCCGCCGGTGCGCTCGGCGCGGAGCTTGTCAGGCCGTTTCAACTGCAAGGTGGTGAAGCTGCCGAACTGGATCTTCTCCAAGTCCGGCGTGACGATCTCGATGCTGGAGTTGAGCGTGGCAGCGATCGTCGGCTGTCGGGCGAGATAGTCCGACATGGCCTTGAGCACGGCCTTCGGGTCTGTTTCGGCGGCGCCGGCCGTCGCCGGCATGCCGCAGGCGACAAGAAACGCGACGGGCAGGAGGCGGCGCGCCCCACCTCGCTGGCACTTGCGCTTTCGCTGATGCGCTCCATTGTCCATGCGATCTCTCCCCGGCGCGGTTGAAAGGCGGGCGGCCTTGGCCGTTCACGAGGGGGCGACGTCCAAGCCACGAAACAAATCTATGTCGGCCGGCCGACAAATCAATTCGTCGCGGTTCGCTGCGATCGGGCTGCCGCGCTCAGCCGAGCTCGAACCAGACCGGCAGATGGTCGGAGCCGCAGGCGGTGTCGTCGACCCAGCCATCCTTCAGCCGCCCGACCAGGCCGTGGCTGACGAAGCAGTAGTCGAGATACATTCGATTGCCGTGGTCTTTGGGATCGATCCAGCTGTAGCTGTCGGCCGACCGCTTGCCGAGGCCGGCATGCACGTCGAGCGGATTGGTGGCGCGGATCTGGCGACCGTACAGGGCGTCGACCTCGCCGGCGAGCGCACAGTATTCCGGTGATTCCGGCGTCATGTTGAAATCGCCCATCAGCACGTAGTCGTCGGGGACGGGCGGCTCGCGCAGGCCGAATTCCTCGGCGCCGGAGATCGCCCCGCCCTCCAGCGCAAAGGTCTGCACGCGCTCCTTCAGATGGCGGACCTGGGCGATGCGCTCGCCGCCCGAGAGATGGTCGAGGTGCACGGAGTAGACGCGCAGGGCGCCGCCGGGCGCGTCGATCACCGCCTCGGCCGCCCCGCGCTGCAGGTTCAGCTTGTCGAGCGTGCGGCTGCGCGGCAGCGGAATCAGGCGCGAGGCAAGGATCGGGTAGCGCGACAGCACCATGTTGCCGAACTGGAAGCGGCGGTTGACGGCGCGGCCGTTCCGGATCGCCGAGCCGGCGTCGACATCGCTGGCCGGCCAGAAGACGGAAAAGTGCGCCGGCAGCAAGGTCTGCAATTCGGCCACCATGTCGATGGCGCCGTTGCGGTGGAAGCCGCGGGTGACCTCCTGCAGGGCGATGACGTCGGCATTGTGGATCTCCGAGACGATTCGGGGCAGGTCCAGCCGGCCGTCAAGGCCGATGCCGTACTGGATGTTGTAGCTGACGAATTTCACGATAGTCTTTGACCTCCGCGGGAACCGGCGATATCGATGGCGGCGACTGGGCGTTCAGCCCGAAATCCAGGAATGGCGATCCGATGAAATTTCTCGACGAAGCAAAAGTCTATATCCGCTCCGGGGACGGCGGGGCAGGGGCTGTCTCGTTTCGTCGCGAGAAATTCATCGAATTTGGCGGCCCGGACGGCGGCGATGGCGGCCGCGGCGGCGACGTCTGGGTCGAGGCGGTCAACGGGCTGAACACGCTGATCGATTTCCGCTACCAGCAGCACTTCAAGGGCGCGACCGGCACGCACGGCATGGGGCGCAACCGCACCGGCCCCGGCGGCGCGTCGGTGACGCTGAAGGTCCCGGTCGGCACGCAGATTTTCGAAGAGGACAACGAGACGATGATCGTCGACCTGACGCAGGAGGGTCAGCGCTTCCGGCTGGCCGCCGGCGGCAACGGCGGCTTCGGCAACGCCCACTTCAAGTCCTCGACCAACCAGGCGCCGAATTGGGCCAATCCCGGGCTCGAGGGCGAGGAAAAGACGATCTGGCTGCGGCTGAAGCTGATCGCCGACGCCGGCCTGGTCGGCCTGCCGAACGCCGGCAAGTCCACCTTCCTCGCCGCCTGCACCCGCGCCAGGCCGAAGATCGCCAACTACCCCTTCACCACGCTCCATCCCAATCTCGGCGTGGCAACCGTCGACGGCCGCGAATTCGTCATCGCCGACATTCCCGGCCTGATCGAGGGCGCGCACGAGGGCACCGGGCTCGGCGACCGCTTCCTCGGCCATGTCGAGCGTACGCGCGTGCTGCTGCACCTCGTTTCGGCGCAGGAAGAAAAGGTCGGCGAGGCCTACCGCACCGTCAAGCACGAGCTCGAGGCCTATGGCGGCGGGCTGCTGGACAAGCCGGAGATCGTTGCGCTGTCGCAGGTCGACATCCTCGACGAGGACGAGCGGAAGAAGAAGGCGCGCGAGCTGGAGAAGGCTTCCGGCCAGGCGCCGCTGCTCCTGTCGGCGGCTACCGGGGCGGGCATGGTGGAGGCGCTGCGCGCGCTGCGCGACGAGATCGGGCGCTTCGGCACAGCGGAAGATGATGAGGGCTAGCATGGCGAAGACCCGCAAGCCGCTGTCGAAATACCGGCGGATCGTCGTCAAGATCGGCTCCGCCCTGCTCGTCGATCGCGCCAGCGGCCTGAAAAAGGCCTGGCTGGACGCGATCTGCGCCGACATTGCCGGCTTGCGCTCTGGCGGCACCGAGGTGCTCGTCGTTTCTTCCGGGGCGATCGCGCTCGGCCGCACCGTGCTCAACCTGCCCAAGGGGGCGTTGCGGCTGGAGGAGAGCCAGGCCGCCGCGGCTGTCGGCCAGATCGCGCTGGCGCGGGCCTGGTCGCAGAGCCTGTCAACCGGCGGCATCGTCGCCGGACAGGTGCTTTTGACGCTCGGCGACACCGAGGTGCGCCGCCGCTACCTCAACGCCCGGGCGACGCTGAACCAGTTGCTGAAGCTCGACGCCGTGCCGATCATCAACGAGAACGACACGGTGGCGACGACCGAGATCCGCTATGGCGACAACGACCGGCTTGCCGCGCGCGTCGCCACCATGGCCGGCGCCGACCTGCTCGTGCTCCTGTCCGACATCGACGGGCTGTACACCGCCCCGCCGCACCTCGACCCGCAGGCGCAGTTCCTCGAGACCGTCGCCGAAATCACCCCGGAGATCGAGGCGATGGCGGGTGGGGCGGCCTCCGAGCTTTCGCGCGGCGGCATGCGGACAAAGATCGACGCCGGCAAGATTGCCACCGGCGCCGGCTGCGCCATGATCATCGCCTCCGGGACGGCGGACCATCCGCTGCGCGCCATCGACGAAGGCGCGCGCTCGTCCTGGTTCGCTCCGTCAGGTTCGCCGGTGACGGCGCGCAAAACCTGGATCGCCGGGCAGTTGCAGCCCGCGGGGACGCTGGCGATCGACGCCGGCGCGGAGACGGCGCTGCGCTCGGGCAAGAGCCTGCTTCCCGCCGGCGTGCGCGCGGTCGCTGGTGCGTTTTCGCGCGGCGACACGATCGCCATCATCGGTACGGGCGGGCGGGAGATCGCCCGCGGGCTGGCCGGCTACGACGCCGACGAGGCGCGCCAGATCGCCGGCAAGAAATCGGCGGAAATCGCCGGGATCCTCGGCTATGCGGGACGGGCGGCGATGGTCCATCGCGACGACCTCGTCATGACCGGCGCCATCAGGGCCGAGGACGGAACGACCGCGGAAAAGGATGCCGCCCATGCTTGACCAGAGAAGCGCCAGCAGCGAGGTGGCCGAATTGATGGCCGCCATCGGCCGCAACGCCCGCGTCGCGTCCCGGCCGCTAGCGGTGGCTTCGGCGGCGGCGAAGAACACGGCGCTCGAAGCGATGGCGCGGGCGATCCTCGATGACCGCGACTCCATCCTGGCGGCCAATGCGACCGACCTTGCCGCCGCGCGCGCGAGCGGCCTGGCCGGCTCCTTCATCGACCGGCTGACGCTGACGCCGGAGCGAATCTCCGCGGTCGCCGCAGGTATCCGCGACATCGCCACGCTTACCGATCCGGTGGGCGCGGTGATGGCCGAATGGGACCGGCCGAACGGGCTGCACATCGAACGCGTCCGCACGCCGCTCGGAGTGATCGGCGTGATCTACGAAAGCCGGCCGAACGTGACGGCGGATGCGGGCGCGCTCTGCCTCAAGGCCGGCAATGCCGTGATCCTGCGCGGCGGCTCGGACAGCCTGCATTCGTCGCGGGCGATCCACGCCTGCCTCGTGCGCGGCCTGAAGGAAGCCGGCTTGCCGGAACATGCGATCCAGATGGTTCCGACCGCCGACCGCGCCGCCGTCGGGGCGATGCTGTCCGGCCTCGACGGCTGCATCGACGTGATCGTGCCGCGCGGCGGCAAGAGCCTTGTCGCCCGTGTCCAGAACGAGGCGCGGGTGCCGGTCTTCGCCCATCTCGAGGGCCTCTGCCATGTCTATGTCGACCGGTCGGCCGACCTCGACATGGCGCGCACGATCGTCGTCAACTCGAAGATGCGGCGTACCGGCATCTGCGGCGCTGCGGAGACGCTGCTGATCGATCGCGCGGCCGCGTCCACCCACCTCGTTCCGCTCGTTTCGGCGTTGCGGGAGGCGGGCTGCGAGGTCCGCGCCACCGACGAAATCCGGACCTTGGCGCCAGGGCTGGAGCCGGCGACGGAGAAGGACTGGTCGACCGAGTATCTCGACGCGATCATCGCGGTGGCGCTGGTGGACGGGGTCTCGGGGGCGATCGCGCACATCAACCGGTGGTCCTCGGCGCACACCGAGGCAGTGATCGCCGACGATCAGGCGGTGGCCGACCGCTTCTTCTCCGAGATCGATTCGGCAATCCTTTTGCACAACGCCTCGACCCAGTTCGCCGACGGCGGCGAATTCGGCATGGGCGGCGAGATCGGCATCGCCACCGGCAAGATGCATGCGCGCGGGCCGGTCGGCGTCGAGCAGCTCACCTCGTTCAAGTACAGGGTGCGCGGCACCGGACAGGTGCGGGCCTAGGTGCATCCGGACAAGATCGACCAGCGCTACCTTCGGATGCCGCATGTCGAGCGCGGGATGGTCGTCGGCCTGTTCGGCGGCTCGTTCAACCCGCCGCACGAGGGCCACGTGCTCGTGGCCGAGATCGCGCTGCGACGCCTGCGCCTCGACCAGCTCTGGTGGATGGTGACGCCGGGCAACCCGCTCAAGGACCACAGTCACCTGGCGCCGCTGCAGCAGCGGCTGCGGCAGTCGGAGGCGATCACGCCGGACCCGCGCGTCAAGGTCACCGCCTTCGAGAAGACGATTGGCCAGAACTACACCGCGCGCACGCTTGCGATCGTCCGCGCGCGCAATCCGGCTGTTCGCTTCGTATGGGTGATGGGCGCGGATAACCTGAAGGGCTTCCATCACTGGCAGAACTGGCGGCAAATCGCCCGCACCTTCCCGATCGCGGTCATCGACCGGCCGGGATCGACGCTGGCCTACCTGTCGTCGAAATTGGCGCGAACCTTCGACTTTGCGCGGGTCGACGAGGAGGACGCCGGGGCGCTCGCCTTCCACCGGCCGCCGGCCTGGACCTTCATCCACGGTCCACGCTCGCCGCTCAGTTCCAGTGCGCTCAGGCACCGCGCCGAGCTGGAGAACGGGCACCAGACGCACGTGACGTCTTGAAACCGATGCATATTGATGCCTAAATCTAGTGGTGCTTCGTCCCAGGGGGACGAATCGCCACCGTGCTCGTTAAATGGAAAGGATTTACTCTGACAACAGTGCACGCGAAGGGAAGCGCCTACGGCGTCCTTCCCACCAGCGCCGAACGCGGCGACGAAGCCGCCGAACGCGCTCTTCAAGCGGTCCTCGCGAGCCTCGAGGACTCGAAGGCAGAAGATATCGTCACGATCGACATCGTCGGGAAGTCTGCGCTGGGTGACTACATGGTGGTCGCGTCCGGGCGCTCGAACCG
The DNA here is from genome assembly GCF_056159645.1 of Mycoplana sp. ABR4_002. Taxonomy (NCBI): domain Bacteria; kingdom Pseudomonadati; phylum Pseudomonadota; class Alphaproteobacteria; order Hyphomicrobiales; family Rhizobiaceae; genus Mycoplana; species Mycoplana sp. ABR4_002. Next base: position 4,091,378 of record NZ_JBSWVO010000001.1, on the reverse strand, counting down.
TCATGTCACGGCGATCTGCGACCACCTGATCAGCGACCTCAAGGACGAGGGCTTGGGTACCGCCCGCGTCGAAGGGCTGGAGGCCGGCGATTGGGTGCTGATCGATACGGGCGACATCATCGTCCACGTGTTCCGTCCCGAAGTCCGGGAGTTCTACAACCTCGAGAGGATGTGGGCGGCTCCGGACATGGAAGACGGCACGCTGCACTAGTCGCACCGCCCGGATCGCTCGGGCGCCGCATGCGGCCATGATTGTGTTGGCACCCCCCGCGGGTGTGCGTAGCCGCTGTGTGCGTTGGAGGAAGCGGGGTAATGCGGATCGGGCTTTTTGCGGTCGGACGGCTGAAGGCCGGGCCTGAGAAGGACCTTGCCGCGCGCTATTTCGACCGCTTTGCCAAGGCCGGCCCGGCGAACGGGCTTGAACTCGGCAAGCTTGTCGAGGTTGCCGAAAGCCGGGCCTCGAACGCCGACACGCGCAAGCGCGAGGAAGCCGCGCTCCTCGACAGGGCGCTGCCGCCCGACGCGGTGCTGGTCTTGCTGGACGAGCGCGGCAAGGCGCTGGGGTCGGAGGAATTCGCCGCGCTGCTCGGCCGCTGGCGGGATTCGGGCAAGCGCGAGGTGATGGTGGCGATCGGCGGTGCCGACGGGCTCGATCCTGCTCTGCATGCACGCGCCGACGCCGTGCTCTGCCTCGGCAAGATGACCTGGCCGCACCAGCTCGTCCGCATCCTGGTGGCAGAGCAGCTCTACCGCGCCACGACGATCCTTGCCGGCCACCCCTACCATCGCGCGTGACATCCCCGCGCAAGCCTGACGGCGCAGCCTGCAAGACACCCGTGCGCTGGCCGTAATTTTGGCGTTGTTTCTTGGCGAATTTCGCAAATCGGCTTAGACGGGCAGGAAACGGCAACAAACGAGCATGACGACGGCGGCACCCACCAGCATCCACAGACGCAAGGCAGTCGCCGCTGCCGCGCTTGCGCTTTGCCTGGCCGGACCGGCGGCGCCGGTTTCGGCCGAGCCGGTCCCCCCGCCCGCGACCGTGGATGCGACCACGGGACGGGTCGCGCCGCCGCAGGCCGAGCCGGTCGACCCGGCGGCGGCGATCGCGCTCCGGCGCGACGAGACGCGCCGCGAGCTGGAAGAGCTGTCGAAGTCGATCACGCTGTCGCAGGACAAGGCTGACGAGCTCCGGGCCAGCATCGAGAGGCTGGAGAAGGACCGGGCCACGCTGCGCGAGGCCATCGTCGGCTCCGCCACCGCCCGCCGCGAGATGGAGACCAAGATCCTGGCCGGCGAGAAGCGGCTGGCCGCCTTGCGCGGCGAGGAGGACGCCGCCCGCGGTGCCCTGTACGAGCGTCGCGGGCTGCTTGCCGAGGTGCTGGCCGCGCTGCAGCGCATGGGCCGCAACCCGCCGCCCGCCATTCTCGTCACCCCGGACGATGCGCTGGCCTCGGTCAGAAGCGCGATCCTGCTCGGCGCCGTCGTTCCCGGCATTCGCGCCGAGACCGACCGGCTGGTGGCCGACCTGCAGCGGCTGGCGAGGGTTCGCGCCGACATCGACCGCGAGAGGGCCGAGCTTGCCACGGCGATGGCGAGCCGGCTCGAGGAGGAGCGACGCTCCGAACTGCTGATCCGCCAGAACGAAACCCTCACCGCCGAGAACACCCGCACGCTCGAAGCCGAGCGGCGCCGTGCGGCGGAGCTCGCCGGCCGCTCGGGCAGCCTCGAGGCCCTGATCGGCAGCATGGAGCGCGAGATCGCCTCGGTGCGCGAGGCGGCGGCGCTGGCGCGGCTGCAGGAGGCGGAACGGGCGAAGCAGACCGAGGCCGAGCGGCAGCGTGCCCGCGACGAGGCACTGTCCCGCCCGCCCGACAAAAACCGCATTGCTCCGGCATATGCCTTCTCCGAACTGCACAGGCGGGTCGACTATCCGGTTGCCGGCGATCCGCTGCGGCAGTTCGGCGAAACGGATGGCACCGGCCATCCCTCGCAGGGGCTGGTTCTCGCGACAAACCCGGGCGCGCTGGTGACGGCGCCGGCGGACGGATGGGTCGTCTTTGCCGGCTCGTTCAGGAGCTACGGGCGCATGGTCATCCTCAACGCCGGCGACGACTACCACCTCGTGCTTTCCGGCATGGACCGGGTCAATGTCCGCGAGGGACAATTCGTCGTGGCGGGGGAACCTCTGGCCGTGATGGGCGAGAAAAGAGTCGCAAGTGTGAACGCATTGGCGCTGGAAACCGACAGGCCGACGCTTTACATTGAATTCCGAAAGAACGGCAAACCGGTCGATTCCCGACCGTGGTGGTCGGCTACTGTCTCTGGAAAGGCAAGCAATGATTCGTAGGGCTTCCCTTGTCATCGTTGGCGCACTGATGGGTGCGACGGCCATGAGCGCTATCTACTCGGTGACGATGCCCGCCGAAGCGGCGGGCGCGTCGACCTACCGCGAACTGTCGATTTTCGGCGACGTGTTCGAGCGCGTCCGCGCGCAGTATGTGACGCCGCCGAAGGAAGACCAGCTGATCGAGAACGCCATCAACGGCATGCTGACTTCGCTCGATCCGCACTCGTCCTACATGAATGCCAAGGACGCCGAAGACATGCGCACGCAGACGCGCGGGGAATTCGGCGGTCTCGGCATCGAAGTGACGATGGAGGACGAACTCGTCAAGGTCATCACCCCGATCGACGACACCCCGGCGGCGCGCGCGGGTGTGCTCGCCGGCGACCTGATCTCAAAGATCGATGGCCAGGAGGTTCGCGGCCTGAAGCTGGAGGAAGCCGTCGAGAAGATGCGCGGCAAGGTCAACACGCCGATCAAGCTGACCATCCTGCGCCAGGGCGCCGACAAGCCGATCGAGCTGACGATCATGCGCGACATCATCGCCGTGAAGGCGGTGAAGTTCCGCGTCGAGGGAGACGTCGGCTACCTGCGCGTCATCTCCTTCACCGAAAAGACCTTCGACGACCTGGAAAAGGGCATCGAGAAGATCAAGGCGGACGTGCCGGCCGACAAGCTGAAGGGCTTTGTGCTCGACCTGCGGCTCAATCCGGGCGGCTTGCTCGACCAGGCGATCAATGTCTCCGACGCCTTCCTCGAGCGCGGCGAGGTGGTGTCCACCCGCGGCCGCAACGAGGACGAGACCCGCCGCTTCAATGCCTCACCCGGCGACCTCACCGACGGCAAGCCGGTCATCGTGCTGATCAATGGCGGCTCGGCTTCGGCCTCCGAAATCGTCGCCGGGGCGCTGCAGGACCTGCGCCGGGCCACCGTGGTCGGGACGCGCTCCTTCGGCAAGGGCTCGGTGCAGACCATCATTCCGCTCGGCGACGCGGGCGCGCTGCGGCTGACGACGGCGCTCTATTACACCCCGTCCGGCAAGTCGATCCAGGGCACCGGCATCTCCCCGGACATCACGGTGGAGCAACCGCTGCCGCCCGAATTGCAGGGCAAGGTGGAGGCGGCGGGCGAATCCAGCCTGCGTGGCCATATCAAGGGTCAGAGCGAGAACGAGGAGGGCTCCGGTTCGTCGGCCTACGTGCCCCCGGAGGCCAAGGACGACATCCAGTTGCAGCATGCGCTCCAGCTTCTGCGCGGCGAGAAAAGCGACCCGTCCTTCCCCGCCAGTCCGGAAAAGGCCGAGCTGAAGCAATGATGGAACGGCCCGGGGCGCGGCGAGACCGCGCCCCGGGCCGCATCCTTTTCGGCCGCGACGGGGACCTGCCAGTTGGAAACGGACATCAACGCACCGCTTGGCCAGAACCGAAAGGCTGGGCGCGGTCGTTCGAAGGCGCCGCGCCTTGGCGCGGCGCGGCTCGCCGCCGCCGTCGGCGTGACGGCGGTGCTCGGCCTGTCGCTGTGGGCGGCGCTTGCCCCGAACGACAAGATGAAGGCGCCCGAACCTTCTGAAGCGGCTTCGGCTCCGCCGGGCGGGGAAACGGTCGCCAGCGGCGCGCCGGCGCCAACGGCGTTGCCGGAGCAGGCGGGCGTGCGGCGCGACAAGGGCCTGTCGGGCGCAAGCGTCGAAGTCACCCGCACCGACGACGGCGGCATCGTCCGCAAGTTCACCCCGAGGGACCGCGGCGACAGCGGACCGCTGATCATCGAGGCCGACCGCATCGGCCAGGATCCGCGCTTCGCCGACCGCCCCAATGAGGATCTGGTCGAGGACACCGCCTTCGGAAAGCTGCCCGTCATCGGCTCCGACGGCCTTCGTCCCGTCGATCAGTATGCGCGGCCCTGGTCGGGGGCCCGCGGAACCCGGGTTGCGATCGTCGTCGGTGGACTGGGCTTGAGCCAGACCGGAACGCAGCGGGCGATCCACGACCTGCCGGGCGGTGTAACGCTGGCCTTCGCCTCGGCCGGAAACAGCCTGTCGCGCTGGATGCAGGAGGCGCGTCGCGACGGCCATGAGATCCTGCTGCAGGTGCCGCTCGAGCCGTTCGACGATCTCGCGGACGATCCCGGCCCGCACACGCTGCGCACCGGAACCGACGCGAAGAAGAACCTCGACCTACTCCACCGCGCCATGGGACAGATCACCAACTACACCGGCATCATGAACTACATGGGTGGCCGCTTTCTGGCCGATGCGGACGCGCTTGAGCCGGTAATGCGCGATATCGGCGGGCGCGGGCTGCTGTTCCTCGACGATGGCTCGTCGGCACAGTCGCTGTCGGGCACCGTGGCCGGCGCACTGGAAATGCCGCACGCCTTTGCCGACCTGCAGCTCGACACCACGCTGTCGCGCGAGGCGATCCTGCGCAAGCTCGACGAGCTCGAGCGTGTCGCCCGCCGCAACGGCACGGCGATCGGGGTGGCCTCGGCCTTCGACGAAAGCGTGCAGGCAATCGCGCAGTGGTGCGACGAGGCCAGCCAGCGCGGCATCGAGATCGTCGGCGTCGCCGCGCTCGCCGGCCAACCCCAGCAGCAGGAACAGCGATGAGCAAGGAACAGAAGCGGGCCGTCCGGGCCGAGGACCTGCCCTACCGGCCCTGCGTCGGCATCATGGTGCTGAACCGCGACGGCCTTGTCTGGGCCGGGCGCCGCATCGCCGTCGGCAATTCGGAGTATGACGGTTCGCCGCAGCTGTGGCAGATGCCGCAGGGTGGTATCGATCGCGACGAGGATCCGCTCGCAGCGGCGCGCCGGGAACTTTTCGAGGAGACCGGCATGCGTTCGGTGTCGCTCGTGGCCGATGCCGGGCGCTGGATCAACTACGACCTGCCGCCGCACCTGATCGGCGTCGGCCTCAAGGGCAAGTATCGCGGCCAGACCCAGCGCTGGTTCGCCTTCCGCTTCGAGGGCGAGGAGAGCGAGATCGCGATCAACCCGCCGCCCGGCAACCACGCACCGGAGTTCGACGCCTGGGCGTGGAAACCGATGCGCAGCCTGCCAGACCTGATCGTGCCATTCAAGCGCAAGGTCTACGAGGAGGTGGTGGCGGCCTTCGCCCACCTCACTCCCTGAGCCCCCCTCTCTTTGGATCCCTGCGGCGATCGCCCCATCGGCAGCGGCGGTCTTGCGTCCGACATGACACGTTGCGGCGGCCGCTGAACTCCGACATGGTTTCGCGACCGGGCGATGGGGCCGCGTTGCCGCGTTGTGGTGTATCTGACGCTTTGGCGTCGAGTGCCTCGTGCGCAGCGTCGGCGCCTGCTCATTCTGGACGGATGTTTCCTAATGGCCATCTTGCAGACGAGGCGTCTGACCCTTAGCCCTTGCCGCCCGAAGGATCGCGCGGATTTCATCGCGCTTGAACGCGATCCGGAGGTCATGCGCTTTCTCAACGGCGGACACCCCGTTGACCACGGCCGGCCCGATCCGAACGCGACGTTCCTGATGCCCAGGGGAACAGAGCCCCATGTCTGGACGGCGCGCCGCACAAGCAATGGCGGCTTCGTGGGTTGGTTCTGCCTGTGGCCCGAGCGCGGGGGCTCGGCCGAACTCGGCTATCGCCTGCGCCGGGCGGCATGGGGGCAGGGGCTGGCCACGGAGGGGGCGTCGGCTTTGATCGATTGGGGTTTCGAGCGCGCGGGTTACGACAAGATCGTGGCGACCACGATGGCTCTGAACCAGGCCTCGCGCCGCGTGATGGCAAAGATCGGCATGGTCTACGACCGCACCGTGGCCGCCGATCTTCCCAATGCCATTGCGGGTAGCGAACACGGCGATGTTTGGTACGAGCTGTTGAGTCCCCACTGGCGCGGCCGATAGGCGCGACGGCTTCTCCTTGCGCGGCGCTCCCGGTTGCATTCGCCCGTCGCCCTTGCGCCGCCCTAGCACCCGCGGCGCTAGGGCGGCGGGCGCCGTGCGCCGGATGGCGCGTCTAGTCGGCCTCGTTGGCCGGGGCAGCGTTGAGCTGGCCGTATTTCGCGGCGCCGAGTTCTTTCAGCAGGTCGAGTTGCGTCTCGAGGAAGTCGATATGGCCTTCCTCGTCCGCCAGCAGTTCCTCGAACAGCTTCATGCTGACATAGTCGCCGGCGTCGTGACAGATGTCGCGGGACTTCTTGTAGGCGGCGCGCGCGTCCAGTTCGCCGGCGAGATCGGCCTCCAGCACTTCCTTGACGTTCTGGCCGATTCGCAGGGGAGCGACCGTCTGCAGGTTCGGATGGCCCTCGAGGAAGATGATGCGCGCGATGATCTTGTCGGCGTGGTGCATCTCCTCGATCGATTCCTCACGCTCCTTCTTGGCCAGCAGCGTGTAGCCCCAGTCTTCGCAGAGACGGTAGTGCAGCCAGTACTGGTTGACGGCGCCGAGTTCGAGAAAGAGCGCTTCGTTAAGCTGCTCGATGACCTTTTTGTCGCCTTTCAAGATCCGCCCTCCGGTTGTCCTCATGGAACTGTCTGAGGCGGATCATGAAATCAAATATCTCGGCATCCGTCGAGTCGCGCCGGGCATGATATTCCTCGGTGGTGCGGACGATGATGTCGACGACATTGGGGAAACAGCCGCAGCAGCGGCCGCGCTTTTCCAGGGCATGGTAGACCTTGGCCGGCACGATCAGCTGCCAGCAGTCTTGATCGAGAAGCTCGTTGATGACGTCGACGATCTCTTTGTCGCTAATGAAGTTGCAGCTGCAAACCAGCATTCCATCCTGCCTGCCATGTGCAATGCCCTGATTGGCGGGGATTAAGCAAAAGGCGATATTTGTTGTCAAGATAAAACGGGTCAGTATTGTTGCCCCTTTGTTTAGACGGGTTCTAAAGCTGACAAAACGCCTCGTCTTTTCAGAATGTTGCCTGCCCGCGCGGGCGGTGGCTAGCCACCGGCGGAGGTTTTCGGCGGCGATCACATTTTGTTGCGCTGGTGCCTGGAAGCGGGGCGGACCGGGACGCGGCCGGTTTCATGGGGCTGGCCGCGCCGACCGGTGGGCACGGACCGTCGCTTCACTGGAAGTTGCGGCCCTTCGGCATGACCTCGGCATCGCGACGCAGGTCGGCGCACCTGTCCCGCACCCGGGTCGCGTCGCTGCCGGCCAGCCGCAGGTGCCGGAGGGCACGCTTCTCCCGCCCCTCCTCGTTCACCGGATGCAGCACCTCGTCGGCCCGGCTCGTCGCCGCGAAGCTGGTCAGTTCGCTCCTGAGCAGGCCGAGCGCCGGTGTCATGTCCTCCATGTGCTCGGCGATGACGTGGATGACGCCGCTTTCCCGCTGCAGCCGCCCGTACACCTTGACCAGGCGGGCACCCATCACCACGCGGCGGAAGCGCTCCATCGTGCTCTTCCAGACGATGATGTTGGCGACCCCGGTCTCGTCCTCGATCGTCATGAAGACGACCCCCTTGGCCGAGCCCGGTTGCTGGCGGACGAGCACGAGCCCGGCGACGGCGACGCGGCGCCCCCCGACGGCCGTCTCCAGCCCGGCATTCGGCGTGATCTGCTGCCGGTCGAAGTCGGCGCGCATGAACGAGACCGGGTGGGCCTTCAGCGACAGGGTCAGGTAGCGATAGTCGTTGATCACCTGCTCGCCGTCCGGCATCGCCGGAAGCGCCACCGCCGGCTCCGGCCGCAACTCCGCCGTCCCGTCCCGGTCGAACAGCGGCAGCGTGTCGGCGCCGCGCCGGTCGTCGAGCGCCTTGACGGCCCAGAGGGCGGCGCGCCGGTCGAGCCTCATCGAGCGGAAGGCGTCGGCATCGGCCAGCCGCTCCAGCGTGCTGCGCGACAGGCCCGAGCGCAGCCACAGATCGCGCACCGAGCGATAGCCGTCCCCCCGGCTGGCGACGAGCGCCGCCATCTCCTTCTCGGCCAGGCCCTTGACCAGGCGAAAGCCGAGCCGGACCGCCTTCTGCGCGCGGATGACGGTGCGCATGGCCCGGTGCCGCGCGGCGATCGCGCCGCGGTCGAAGGCGTCCTCGCCCTCAAGCGTGCAATCCCAGCCGGAGTGGTTGACGTCGACGGGGAGCACGCGGACGCCGTGTTCGCGCGCGTCGCGCACCAGCTGCGCGGGGGCGTAGAAGCCCATCGGCTGGGAGTTGAGGATCGCCGCACAGAAGACGTCGGGGTAATAGGCCTTGAGCCAGGAGGAGGCGTAGACGAGCAGGGCGAAGGAGGCGGCGTGACTTTCGGGAAAGCCGTATTCGCCGAACCCCTCGATCTGGCGGAAGCAGCGCTCGGCGAAGCCGCGCTCGTAGCCGTTGCCGACCATGCCCTCGACCATCTTGTCGCGAAAGCTGCCGATCGTGCCGGTGCGCTTGAAGGTCGCCATCGCCCGCCGCAGCCGGTCGGCCTCGCTCGGGGAGAAGCCGGCGGCGGTGATGGCGATCTGCATCGCCTGCTCCTGGAACAGCGGCACGCCAAGGGTGCGCTCGAGCACCTGCTCCAGCGCCCTGCTCGGATAGCGGATCGTCCGACCCGCCCTCACGGCCTCGCGCCGCTTCAGATAGGGATGGACCATGTCGCCCTGGATCGGCCCGGGACGGACGATCGCCACCTCGATCACGAGGTCGTAGAACGCGCGCGGCTGCAGGCGCGGCAGCATGCTCATCTGCGCCCGGCTTTCGATCTGGAAGACGCCGAGCGTGTCGGCGCGGCAGATCATGTCATAGACCGCCTCGGTCTGGTCCGGATAGATTGCCGCCAGCGTCTTGCGCGTGCCGTAGTGGGTTTCCAATAGCGTGAAGGCCTTGGCGATGCAGGTCAGCATGCCGAGCGCGAGCACGTCGACCTTGAGCAGCTTGAGCGTGTCGAGGTCGTCCTTGTCCCATTCCACCATGTAGCGGCCGGGCATGGCCGTCGGCATGATCGGCACGACCTCGTCGAGCCGGTCGCGGGTGATGAGAAAGCCGCCGACATGCTGCGACAGGTGGCGGGGGAAGTCCATCAGCTGGCCGGCACAGGACAACACCTTCGCCGTCGTCGGGTCGCGCAGGTCGAGCCCGGCGGCGGCGACCTGCTCCTGGCTGAACGTCGACCGCCCCCAGCCCCAGATCGAGCCGGACAGGGCGGACTGGACGTCGTCCGACAGGCCGAAGGCCTTGGCGACCTCGCGGCCGGCCGAGCGGCCGCGATAGCTGATGACGGCGGCGGCGAGCCCGGCATGCTCCTTGCCATAGGTGGCGTAGATGTAGTCGATCACCTCCTGCCGCCGCGCGTGCTCGAAATCGACGTCGATGTCGGGCGGCTCGTCGCGGTCCTCGGAGATGAAGCGGTCGAACAGGAGCGTGAACCGGTTCGGGTCAACCTCGGTGATCCCGAGGCAGTAGCAGACCGAGGAATTGGCGGCCGAGCCGCGCCCCTGGCACAGGATGCCGCGGCTGCGGGCGAAGGTGACCAGCCTGTGGACGGTCAGGAAATAGGGCTCGTACTGCTTGCGCGCGATCAGCGCCAGCTCATAGGCGAGCCGCTCCTCGACCCCGGCGGGAATGCCGTCGGGATAGCGTCGGGCGCCGCCTTCGCGCACGAGCCGGCGGAGCGTCTCGGCCGGGGTCGCGCCGGCGTCGGACTCGTCCGGGTACTGGTGGCTCAGCTCCCCCAAGTCGAAGGCGAGGCCATGGAAGAAACGCGCGGTGTTGGCGACCGCCTCGGGATGGTCGCGCAGCAGCCGTGCCATCTCGGCCGGGCCCTTCAGCTGCCGCTCGGCATTGGCCTGGCGCTGAAAGCCAAGGTCCTGGATCGGCGTCTTGCGGCGGATCGCGGTGACGACGTCGGCGAGCGGCCGCTGCGCGCTCTCGGCATAGAGCGCGTCGCTGGAGGCGATCGGCCGGACGCGGGCACGCGCGGCAAGCTGCGCCAGCACGGCCAGGTCGTGCCGGTCGAAGCCGTCGCGGCGCGGCACCATCGCCAGAAACAGCCGGTCGCCGGCATGCTCCTGCAAACATGCCAGCAGCGGGCGCAGACGTTCCGGTGCGGGCCGGCCCGGCGCCGGCATGACGATGAGCTGCAGTTCCGCCTGCCAGTGCAGCAGGTCCGCCAGGAACAGGGTGCAGGCACCCTTCTTCGCGCGCAGGTTCCCGGTGCTGAGCAGGCGGCAGAGATGGGCCCAGCCGCGGCGGTTCCTGGGATAGGCGAGGATGTCGGGGGTATCGTCGGCAAAGACGAGCCGGGCGCCAGGCCGGAACGCGCCGTAGCCGTCGAACCGCGCCTTGTTGTGGGCGCGCACTACGCCGGCGACGGTGTTGCGGTCGGCGATGCCGAGCCCGCTCAGGCCGATCCGCCGGGCCGTCGCCACCATGTCCTCGGCCGAGGCGGCCCCCTCCAGGAAGGAGAAATTGGTGCGCGCGCCGAATTCGTGGAAGGCGGGGGCGGCGCTCACGCGAACACCCCGTGGATGAACCAGCGGGGCAGTGCGGCGTCGGCGCCGTAGGCGCCCTCGCGAAAGAGCCAGTAGCGCCGGCCGGCATCATCCTCGACGCGGAAATAGTCGCGGGCCGGCTGGTCCTCGCCGTCGATCCACCATTCGCCGGCGATGCGCTCGGGCCCTTCGGTGCGGGTGATCCGGTGGAAGCTGCGCCGCCAGCGGAAGGTCTTCGGCGCGTCCTCCGGCACGCCGGCGACGGTCTCGACCGGCTCGGGCGGGGCCAGGAGCCGCAAGGGGCGGTCGGACAGGGGCGGCGGCGGTGCGTCCCGGGCGGCGGCGCGCTCGTGCGCGCGGACCGCGGCGAAGGGCGCAAGGATCGCGGCGCGCTCGGGCACATGGCTTTCGGGCAGGGCGACGGCCAGCAGGCCGTCCGGGCCGAAGCGCGCCACCAGCCGGTCGGCGAAGGCAGCGAGCGAGCCGCCTTCGCCGACATCCCCGGAAAAGTCGGCCTGCGCCGCGTCGAAGGCCTCGCTGGCGAGCACGCAGAGCCGGACGATCTCGAAGCCATAGCCGGCATCGAGATCGTCATGCAGCGCCGCGAGGCGCTCGCGAAACAGCCCGGCGATGCGCTCGGGCGCGCGCAGCGGCGTCGATGCCGCAGCGTGGATGCGCAAGACCCGGCCGTCGACCCGGAACAGCAGGAGCGCAAACAGCCGCCCGCCCTCGCCGCGCCGCTCGAGCCCGTCCTTCAGCGTGCCGGCGAGATGATCGGCGAGCGCCAGGATATCGTCCTGCGCCTGCACGGGGTCGAACAGCCGGCGCTCCGCCGACAGCATCGGCACCGGCAGGCGCGGCGACACCGGTTCGTCCTCCAGCCCGAGCGCCTGGTCGAGCCGCAGCAGCGGCAGCTTGCCGAAGCGGCGGGCGAGCGTCGCGCGCGGCAGCGGCAGGAGGTCGCCGACCGTCTTCAGCCCGACCCGGCCGAGCGGCCCGAGCACTGTCTCCGGCAGACGCAGGGCGGCGACCGGCAGGGCGGCGAGCGCCGCCGGCGCCGCCTGCGGTGCGATCACGCCGCCGTCGCCGAAATGGGCGACCGCCCAGGACAGGCCAGGCGAGGACGCAATCGCCCCGCGCGCCTCGATGCCGAGCGCAAACAGCGCCGCGAGCACGCCGTCGAGCAGCGCCTTTTCGCCGCCATGCAGGTGGGCGCAGCCGGTGATGTCGAGATAGAGCCCGTCGTCGCCGTCCAGCGCCACCAGCGGCGTATAGCGGTCGCACCAGTCGGCCAGCGCCTCGAGCAGCGCCCGGTCCGCCGCCGGGTCTGCGCGCAGAACCTCGAGCGCCGGGCAGATGGCGCGCGCCTCCGTCACCCCCTGGCCCTTGCGCAGGCCGAGGCGTTCGGCTTCCCGGTCGAGAAAGGCAAGCCGCATGGCATTGCCGCTGCGGCCGGCGAAGACGACCGGCGGATGGTCAGGACGTTCCCGTGAAAGCCACGACCGCCCCCAGCGCCGTCGCGCCACGCGGTCGGCGGGAAGATAGGGAAACCAGAGGCAGAGGATCCGCTGCGCGCCGCTCGTCTTCGACAGCGGCAGGGCGGGATTGGAGGCGGCGAAAGCGGCGGTCATCGGGGTTCCACTCCAAAAAGACGGCGAGGGGGGCGGCGGTCTTGCTCTTCTCCGGCGTGACGCGGAAGACGACAGCGCCGATGCTGCCGGCCAGCGTCGTCGCGTCCGGCAGCGGGCGCTCGAGCGCCGGGGCCGGATCGACGCGCAGGCGGTGGAGCGCGCTGCTCGCTTCTTCCGCGCCGGCCTGGCGCAGCAGCAGCAGCAGGATGCCGCTGGCACGCGCCCGCACCTGCAGCCGGCGGCTCTCGGTCAGGGCGAATCCGGCGGGGTTGCCGCGGATTTCCAGGATCACGGTGGAAAGGGCCGGCACCGTGAGCGCCGCCTCCGCCGTCCAGAGCGCATCGGCTAGGGTACGCGGCCGGGCGAGCAGGAAACGGGCCGGGTCGAGGCCGTGCTGGCGCAGCCCCGGGCCATAGGGCGTGCCGGCCTCCGCAAGCGCCATCGCCTGGCCGATCCAGAGCGTCGCCCCGCCCCCTTCGGCCTGCGCCTGCCGCAGCGCGGCGAGGGCCAGCGCAAAGCCGCTGGCGGCGCCCATGTCCCGGGTCTGCGCATTGCGGATCTCGACGAGCCCACCCGCGGGAAGCCCGCCGTCAAAGACGGCCTCAAGGCCGGTCGACCCGGCCGGGGTGGCGGCCGGGGGCGGCGGGTCCTTCGGCGGCTCTTGCGCGTCCCATTGCCAGCGGCGCTTGCTGCGGGCGAGGCTGGGGCCGTCGCCGTCCTCGATGCGGGCGATGGCCTCGCGCAGGGCAAAAAGCCGCTCACGCGCCAGGGCAGGCGTTGCCATGACGTTCGTTCCTTTATTTGTTCCTGTTATGTTCTTATGAATTCCAGAACGCCGGAAAAGAGTCAACGGCAATCTGCTCAGGTCCGGTCACAAAGACGCGCGTCCGTGCAACCCTAGCCCTGCCCGCCTGCCCGCCCCGTTTCCGCTGGCCGCTTCTGCCGGATCGAACGGTTTGCGGGGCAGGATGTCCGCTGCCATTCCCGCCGGGAAGGGCGGCCGCGCGGCGGCTAGACCGGCAGCGCCGTCGTGTATTTCACGCTCTTCAGCGCGAAATGCGAGGACGAATTCGCGACCGCCTCGTGGGTGAGGATGCCATGCATGAGCAGACGCTCGTAGTCGCGCACGTCCGCCGCCACGACCCGCAGCAGATAGTCCCATTCGCCGGACATGGAGTAGCATTCGAGCACCTCGTCGTGGCTCTCGACGAAGCGTTCGAAGTCGCGTCGGGCGACGGGGTCGTGGCTCTTCATCCGCACCTGGCAGAAGACGTTCAGCCCGCGGCCGATCGCCTCCGGCTCCACCAGCCGCACGGTCCGGCCGAGCACGCCGGCCGCCTCCAGCGCCTTGATCCTGCGCCAGCACGAGGCGCTCGAGGCGCCGACCTTCTCCGCCAGCGCCGCGTGGCTGAGATCGGCCTGACGCTGCAGCACCTGCAGGATCTGCCGGTCGACGGCGTCAAGCTCGATATCCTTCATTCGCATATCCCCGATATTTGAACCACATGTTTCAATCATAAGGCCTTAAGCCGCCATTCTGAAACGAAATCACACTGTTTCTGTATTATCATTTCGCTTGCAATGCGAGGAGGGCGGCAGATGGCACAGGCAGCGCTGAAACGATTGGTCCGCAACGCGCCGGACGAGACGGTCGACTGGAAGCGCGTCGCCTATCTGGTGCAGCTGTCGCGCGCGCTCGACGAGATGGAAGAGACGCGGCTGGTGCCGGAGAAGAAGGTGCTCTACCAGTTCTCCGCCCGCGGCCACGACATGGCGCAGGTGCTGCTCGGCTGCAGGCTGACGGACCGGCATGACGCCGCCTGCGGCTATTACCGCTCCCGCCCGCTGCTGCTGGCGCTCGGGGTCGACCCGGCCGAGGCGCTGGGCTCGGCGATGGCCCGGGCCGGCGGCTATTCGGACGGGCGCGACATCGGCGTCGTGTTCAACTTCCCCAACCGCAACGGCGCCTCGGCGCTGCCGATGTGCGGCGGCGTCGGAACGCAGTACACGCCCACGGCCGGCTGGGCGCAGGCGATCGAATACCACCGCACGGTGTTGAAGGAGCCGGCCTACGACCGCGCCATCGGCGTCGTGCTCGGCGGTGACGGCTCGGTCGCCTCCAACGGCTTCTGGTCGGCCCTGACGATCGCCACCACGCAGACCCTGCCGATGCTGTTCTACGTCGAGGACAACGGCTACGGCATCTCGGTGCCGTCGACGGCGCAGACGCCGGGCGGCAACATTGCCGCCAACCTTTCGAGCTGGGGCAATCTTGCCGTGTTCGACGGCGACGGCACCGACCCGGCCGAGGCGGCGCGGCTGACGGCGGAGGCGGTCGAGTTCGTGCGCGAGAACCGCGCGCCGGCGCTCCTGCGCCTCACCGTCCCGCGGCTGGAAGGCCACAGCTTCCAGGACACCCAGGCCTACAAGAGCGAGACCGTCGTGCGGGCCGAATGGGCGCGCGACCCGCTGCCGCGGCTGAAGGACTATCTAGTCCCGGCCGTCATGAGCGCGGCCGAATGGCAGGCCTGCGCCGCCGAGGCGGCGTCCGCCGCCGAAACCGCCCGCGCGGCCGCCGAGGCGCGGCCGGTCGCCGATCCCGGCACCGTCGCGCGCCACGTCTTCTTCGACGGCGAGATGCAGGTGATGGGCGGGCAGCACAGCCTCGGCTATGCCGCGCCGGACACGACCGACACGCCCGGCGGCGACGGCCAGCGCATCAACATGGTCACGGCGATCCGCCGCACGCTCGACCACGAACTGTCCGTCAACGAACGCGTCGTCCTGTTTGGCGAGGACATCGGCCCGAAGGGCGGCGTGCATGCGGTCACGCTCGGCCTGCAGGAGAAGTTCGGCAGCGACCGCGTGTTCGACACCTCGCTGTCGGAGGAGGGCATCGTCGGCCGCGCCGTCGGCATGGCGCTGGCCGGCCTCGTGCCGGTGCCGGAGATCCAATTCCGCAAGTATGCCGAGCCGGCCAGCGAGCAGATCAACGACTGCGGCACCATCCGCTGGCGCACCAACAACCGCTTCGCCGCCCCGATCGTGCTGCGCATGCCCGGCGGCTTCTTCAAGTGCGGCGACCCCTGGCACAGCCAGACCAACGAGGTCGCGTTCGTCCACCAGCCGGGCTGGCGCGTGGCCGTGCCGTCCAATGCCGAGGACGCGGTCGGGCTGTTGCGCACCGCGCTGCGCGGCAACGACCCGGTGATCTTCTTCGAGCACCGCGCCATGCTCGACCACCCCTGGGCGCGCCGGGCCTATCCCGGCGACGGCTTCGCCCTGCCGTTCGGCAAGGCCCGCACCACCCGCAGCGGCGATGCCATCACCATCGTCACCTGGGGGGCGATGGTGCCGCGCTGCGAGGCGGCGGCCGAAGGCCTGTCCGCCGACGTGATCGACCTGCGCACGCTCGTGCCATGGGACCGGGCGGCGGTGCTGTCGTCGGTGCGGCGCACCCGCCGCTGCCTGATCGTGCACGAGGACCTCGGCACCGCCGGCTTCGGTGCGGAGATCGCGGCGGTCGTTGCCGACGAGGCCTTCATCGACCTCGACGCACCGGTCTCGCGGCTGACGATGCCGGACATCCCCAGCCCGCACAATCCGGTGCTGCTCGACTGGGCCGTGCCCTCGGTCGAGCGCATCCGCGACAAGATCGTCTCGCTGGTGGAGTTCTGAGCATGGCCGTGCTGATGGATGTTCTCGCCCCGCTCGAGCAGGAAGGAACGAAGGCGGTCGTGCGCGCCTGGCTGAAGAAGCCGGGCGAGGCGGTCGCCGCCGACGACCCGCTGGTGGAGCTGGAAACGGACAAGGTGACGCAGGAGGTGCCGGCGCCGGGCGCCGGCGTGCTGGCGGAGATTTTACTCGAGAGCGGCGAGAACGCCGGTCCCGGCGCGGTGCTGGGGCGCATCCGCACCGAGGCGAAGGTCCGTGACGCACCGCCGGCCGCACGTCCGGCCGCCGCGGTGACGCCGGCGGTGCCGGACATCATGCGCTATTCGCCGGCGGTGCGCCATGCCGCGCTGCAATACGGCATCGATCCGGCCACCGTTACCGGCTCCGGCAAGAACGGGCGGGTGACGCGCAGCGATATCGAGGCGGCGTTCGCCGACCGCGCGAAGACCGAGAAAGCCGAGGCCGCGACCAGCGCGACAGGGATCGCCGAGGCAGTGGCCGGACGGACCGAGGTCCCGTCCGCACCGTCCCGCCCGCTCCCCTTGACGCCGCCGGATCGGCCGGGCGAAGGCGGCAGCCGCGCGGTGCCGCACACGCCGATGCGGCTTGCAATCGCCGAGAACATGCTGAATTCGGTCACGGTCGCCCCGCATGTGACGGCGGTGTTCGAGGCCGACTTCAGCGCGATCATGCGACACCGCGAGCAGAACAGGGCCAGGCTCGCGGGCGAGGGCATCAGCCTTTCCTACACCGCCTACGTCGTTGCCGCCGCCGTTGCCGCCATGCGCGCCGTGCCGGAGATCAACAGCCGCTGGCATGCCGATCACCTGGAGATGTTCGGCGATGTCAACATCGGCGTCGGCACCGCGCTCGGCGACAAGGGGCTGGTCGTACCGGTCATCCGCCGCGTGCAGGACCTGTCGCTTGCCGGTATCGCCGCACGGCTGCAGGACATCACCGGCCGCGCCCGCAGCGGTGCGCTGAAGCCCGAGGACATGCGCGGCGGCACCTTCACCATCTCCAATCATGGCGTGTCGGGCTCGCTGTTCGCCTCGCCGATCATCATCAGCCAGCCGCAGACCGCCATCCTCGGCGTCGGCAAGCTCGAAAAGCGCGTCGTCGTGCGCGAGGTCGACGGCGCCGACGCGATCCAGGTGCGGCCGATGGCCTATGTGTCGCTGACGATCGACCACCGAGCGGTCGACGGCCACCAGACCAACCTGTGGCTGTCCCACTTCGTCGAGGCGCTGGAAACCTGGCCGGCGTGAGCGCTCCGGCGGCGAGCCGGCCGTCAACAAGGCATGGATTGCCTGCAGGACGCCAACTTGGCCGGAAATGCCAAACCGCGCCGCTTTCGCCTCGCTAGACTTGTGGCGTGCCCGGGCCGGTGTTCCCGAGCGTACCAACAAGTCCAGAGGGAAATCACCATGCCGAAATTGTTCAAGCATTGCGCGGGCCGGCTGCTGGCGGCCGCCGTGACCACCGCCGCGGGCAGCGGCGCGGCCCTGTCGCATCCGCTCGACGGTCTCTCCCCCGCCGAGATCACCGCCGTCGTCCAGATCCTCAAGGAGGACGGCAAGACCGACGCCGACAGCCGCTTTCCGCTGATCGAACTGAAGGAGCCGGCCAAGGAGGCCGTGCTGGCCTGGAAGGACGGCGATCCGGAGGACCGGCGCGCCGTGGTCAACGTCAAGACGGCCAAGGGCGTGTTCAAGGGCGAGGTCGATATCACCGGCAAGACGGTGGTCGCGTGGGAGCCGGTGACCGGCGAGCCGATGCTGCTTCTGGAAGAATTCCTCGGCGCGATGAACCTGGCGCTGGAGAACCCGGATTTCATCGCGGCGCTGGCCAAGCGCGAGCTGAAGCCGGAGCAGGTGTTCTGCCTGCCGCTGACGGCCGGAGCCTTCGGCACGCCGGAGGAAGCCGGCAAACGGCTGATGAAGGTTCCCTGCTACGTCAACCCGGACCAGAGCAACTTCTATGCAAGGCCGGTCGAAGGCCTGTTCGCCACCGTCGACCTTGCCGGCCAGAAGGTCGTCGAGGTGGTCGACACCGGCGTCGTGCCGGTGCCGAAAGACGGATGGGGTTACGTTCAGGACGAAATCAACGGGCGCACGGACATGAAACTTGCCGAGCCGATCAAGGCGGCATCGCTTTCCCAGCCTGACGGCGCGAACTTTTCCGTCACGGGCAGCCTGGTCAACTGGGACATGTGGAGCTTCCGCTGGCGCGTCGACAAGCGGCCGGGCGTCGTGCTTTCGCAAGTCACCGCCAACGACGGCAAGGGACCGCGTTCGGTGCTCTACCAGGCCCATCTTTCCGAGGTGTTCGTGCCCTACATGGATCCGACCGAGGGCTGGTACTGGCGTACCTACATGGACAGCGGGGAATACGGCTTCGGCATCTTCCTCAGCCCGCTGACGGCCGGCGTCGACTGCCCGGCCTATGCGACGTTCCTGCCGGCCACGGTCCACGCCGACGACGGCTCGCCGGTCGAGATCCCGAACGCGCTGTGCGTGTTCGAGCGCAACATCGGCGATCCGGCCTGGCGCCACTACGAGATCTTCGCGCAGACGCCCGAGGCGCCGGTGCCGGCCGAGGGACGCCCGGCGACAGAGCTGGTCGTGCGGTCGGTCTCGGAGGTCGGCAACTACGACTACCTGCTCGACTACGTGTTCCAGCAGAACGGCACGATCCGGGTGATGATCGGCGCGACCGGCCTCGACGCGGTCAAGGGCGTCGCCTCGACCTCGATGAAGGACGCGACGGCGGCCGAGGACACGAGATACGGCACGCTGATCGCGCCGAACCTCGTGGCGCCGAACCACGACCACTTCTTCAACTTCCGCTTCGACTTCGACATCGACGGGCAGCAGAACATGTTTGCCCGCACCGCACTCGTCGCCGCCACGGCGCCGGAAGGCACGCCGCGCCGGACCTTCTGGGAAACGAAGGACGAAATGCCGATGACGGAGCTGCAGGGGCGCTACAAGGTCAACCCGGCGACGCCTGCCATGTACCATGTGATGAACATGGGCAAGGAGGCCAAGCTCGGCCATCATCCGGGCTATATGATCATGCCGGAAAACAGCGTCGCCTATTCACCGCTCGACGTCGTCAACGACCCGCCGGCGCGCCGCAATGCCTATATCGAGTATACGTTGTGGAACACGCCCTATGATCCAGACCAGCGCTACGCTGGCGGCGAGTACGCCTTCCAGAGCGACGGCAAGGACAGCCTGCCGGAATGGGTGAAGCAGGACCGCAGCATCCACGACACCGACATCGTCACCTGGTACACGATGGGCTTCCACCATGTCCCGCACATGGAGGACTGGCCGGTGATGTCGACGATGTGGAGGGGCATCACGCTGATGCCGTACAACTTCTTCGACCATAATCCCGCGATCACGATCCGCAACCCTTCGTGACCGCTCAAGGCGGTTCCGGGCCGGGCGAACGCGCCGGCCCGGCCCGCTCGGCGATCGGGCAGGGCGGCCGAGACAGGTCGCGCCGGTCTCCCTGTTTACGCGCCTAGCGCTGTCGCAAGACGCTCGGTGGCACCCCCTCGGCCCGGCGAAATGCGCGGGTGAAGTCGGATTGCTGGCGATAGCCGAGCCGGCTTGCCAGTTCCATGAACGATAGGTTCGTCTGCACAATCATTTCGCGGGCGTATTCCATCCTGAGCCGCTCGATCTCGCCGCGGAACGACAGGCCCTGCTCCAGCAACCGTCGCCGCAGGGTGCGCGACGACAGCCCCACCATCGTCGCGATCGTCGCCTGGTCGATCTCGCCTTCGCCGATGCGCGACAGCACGGCGAGCCGCAACCGGCCGGCAAGGCACTCGGCCTGCTCCGGCGGCCCGACCGGTTCGTTCGCTTCCGTTCCGGCCGGCCAGTCCGCCCGCAACGGCAGCGACAGCATGGCGGCGGGAAAGGCAAGGATGTTGCTGGCATAGCCGTAGACGCAGGCCAGGCCGAAGGCCGCGTCGAAAGCGTGGCGGCGGCCGCCCGGCTCGTGCTCGAAGACGAGGCTTTCGGGCCGGAAGTCGGGCTCGAAGTAACGGCGGATGACGCCGTCGAAGAATCCGAAGGTGAACTCGACGTCAAAAACGCGCGGCCAGATCGACGGGTCGAGGATGCGGTACTCGATCAGCGCGAGCGAGTCGACGACCGAGAGGCGGATGAGGCTGCCGGACTGTACCTCGTTCATCGTCGCCACGAGCGCCGACAGCACCGTCCCCAGCCGGCTGCCGCGCTCGAAGTGCGGGAACAGCGCCGGCAGCCCCGACGGCACGAAGGCCCGGCCGCACCGCCAGATCCCGGTGGCGTCCGGCAGCGCCCGTCCGGCTTCCTCGAGAAAGCCGACGAACTGGCCCAGGCTGACGGTGGACCCACTGGGCTCGCCGTCGCTTACCGGGCAGCCGGCGCGCCGGCCGATCGGCTCGGGATCGACGCCCCGATGGCGCAGTTGTGCGCCGACGCCGGCAAGGACCCGGCGGTCGATGCGTCCGCTTGCTGCCGCATGCTCCATCGCCATTCCTCCACGCGGATCATGACACGATCTTTGGCATCTGGCGGCAAAGCCCGGATGGCGGGCATCGCCGGTCTCGCCCGAACATGGCGCGGGTTGCCCCGTTCACGCAAGGGCAAAGGCCCGCGCCCATGGCGGCGGTGCCGGCCCCTGCCGCCGTCAGGCGGCGTTGCGCGCGCTCATGGTCAGGAGATCGTAGCGCGCGACCGTTTCGTCGTCCTGGTTGAACACTTCGACGTCCCAGCGGATCTCGCCGTAGTCCGGGCTGCGCGCCGCCTTCTTGTCCTTCACCGTCAGCCGCACCCGGATCGCATCGCCGGGTGAGACCGGCTTGAGGAAGCGCAGGTTGTCGAGGCCGTAGTTGGCCAGCAGCGGGCCCGGCGCCGGATCGACGAACAGGCCGGCGGCAAATGACAGGATCAGGTAGCCGTGCGCCACGCGGCCGGGGAAGAACGGGTTGGCCGCCGCCGCCTGCTCGTCCATGTGAGCGTAGAACTCGTCGCCGGTGAAGCGGGCGAAGTGCTCGATGTCATCGAGGCCGATCGTGCGGGCGGGGGTGGCCACCGTCTCGCCGATCTTCAGGCTTTCGAAGTTCCGCCTGAACGGATGCTCGGGCGTCACCTCCTCGGCGGCGCCCTTGGTCCAGCGTCGGGTGAGCGCGGCGATGCGCTCGGGCGAGCCCTGCAGCGCGGTGCGCTGCATGTAGTGGTACACGCCGCGCAGGCCGCCCATCTCCTCGCCGCCGCCGGCGCGGCCGGGACCGCCATGGACGAGCCCGGGCAGCGGCGAGCCGTGGCCGGTCGATTCCTTGGCGCAGTCGCGGTCGAGCACCAGCACGCGGCCATGATAGGGGGCGATGCCGAAGATCAGCGCCTCGGCGATATCGGCGTCATAGGTGTAGGCGGAGGCGACCAGGCTGCCCTCGCCCTTGCTCACCAGCGTGACCGCCTCGTCCAGCGTGTCGTAGGGCATCAGCGTCGCCACCGGGCCGAAGGCCTCGACCGTGTGGACCGCCTTGGCCGCGAGCGGCTGGTCGCAGTGCAGGAGTACCGGGGCGAAGAAGGCGCCCTCGCCGTCCGGCACCTCGACCTGGCCAAAGGCGATCTCCGCCTCGCCGCGCAACTGGGCGATCGCCGCGACCACCGAGGCGCGCTGCTGCTTGGAGGCGAGCGCGCCCATACGCGTCTCGTCACGGCGCGGGTCGCCGGGAACGGCCTTGGCGAGCGCTTCCGCCAGCGCTTCGGTCACGGCCGTCGCCTGCGCCCGCGGCACCAGCACCCGTCGGATCGCGGTGCACTTCTGCCCCGCCTTGACCGTCATCTCGCGCGCCACCTCCTTGACGAAGATGTCGAACTCGGGGGTGCCGGTCACGGCATCCGGACCGAGGACGGCGGCATTCAGCGAATCCCGCTCGGCGATGAAGCGCACCGCGTTGCGGGAGATCGCCGGGTGGTTGCGCAGCTTCTCCGACGTGTCGGCCGAACCGGTGAAGGAGACGACGTCCTGGCCGGTCAGGTGGTCGAGCAGGTCTCCGGTGGAGCCGGCGATGAACTGCAGTGCTCCCTTCGGCAGGATGCCGCTGTCGACGATCATGCGCACGCAGGCCGCGGCCACATAGGCGGTTGCGGTGGCCGGCTTGGTGATGACCGGAACGCCGGCGAGGATGGTCGGCGCCAGCTTTTCCAGCATGCCCCAGCAGGGGAAGTTGAAGGCGTTGATGTGCACGGCGACGCCGGTCAGGGGCGTCAGGATGTGGCGGGCGACGAAGGTGCCGCCCTTGGACAGGCCCTCGGTCTCTCCCTCGATGACGAAGCGCTCGCTGGGCAGCTCCTTCCTGCCGCGCGAGGCATAGGCGAACAGCGTGCCGATGCCGCCGTCGATGTCGATCCAGTTGTCGCGGCGGGTGGCGCCGGTGTCGAAGGCAAGCTGGTAGAGCTCTTCCTTGTGCTCGTTCAAATGGAGCGCGATCGCCTTGAGCAGGCCGGCGCGCTCGTGGAAGGTGAGCGCGCGCAGCGCCGGGCCGCCAACCGTGCGGGCGTGGCACAGGGCGGCGGCAAAGTCGAGGCCCTCGGTCGAGGCGCGGGCGACGATGCGGCCGTCGATCGCGCTCGGGATGTCGACAAGGCCGCGCTCGGCGGCAAGCCAGCGGTCCTCGACGTAGCTGTTCAGGATGGTGGGCATGGCATGGTCTCCTGTTTGCGCCGCGCCTCAGCGGCGCCACGCGGCAAAGGTTCCGCCCGTGCGGGCCAGTTCGACGAGGAGCGGGGCCGGTTCCGAGCCGACTCCGCCGGCCCTGTGCGCCGCCTCGACCTCCGCGAGGAGGCGCGACAGCCCGGCCTGGTCGGCGGCCCACATCGGCCCGCCCTTGAGGCGCGGGAAGCCGTAGCCGTTGACGAAGGCGAGATCGATGTCCGAGGCGCGCTGTGCAATCCCCTCGGCCAGCACCTTGGCGCCCTCGTTGGCCAGCACGGCGAGGAGCCGGCGCTGGATCTCGTGCGGCGTGAAACGCCGTGCCGGCAGGCCCTTGGCGGCGCGGGCGGCCTCGATCGCCCGCGTGGTGGCGGGATCGACCGATCTCTTGCCTGCGGCGTCATAGGCGTACCAGCCCGCGCCGGTCTTGCGGCCGAGCCGGCCGGCTTCCACCAGCGTGTCGGCGATGGCGACGTAGCGCTCGTCCGGATCGCGCGTGGCGGCGCGGCGCTTCCGCATCGCATGGGCGATGTCGAGGCCGGACATGTCGGAGACGGCAAAGATGCCCATGGCAAAACCATAGGCCTCGAGCGCCGCATCCACCTGTTCCGGCAGGGCCCCGTCCTCGACCAGGTATTCGGCGTGGCGGCGATAGGCCGCGTAGATGCGGTTGCCGACGAAGCCGTCGCAATTGCCGGCAACGACCGGGATCTTGCGGATCGCCTTCGCCAGCGCCAGCGCGGTCGCCAGCGCCTCGGCGCTGGTCCTTTCGCCGCGCACGATCTCCAGCAGCTTCATGACGTTGGCCGGCGAGAAGAAGTGCAGGCCGACCACGTCCTGCGGCCGTTTCGTCACGGCGGCGATCGCGTCGAGGTCGAGATAGGAGGTGTTGGTGGCGAGGATCGTCCCCGCACGGCACAGCGCGTCCAGCCGCCGGAAGATGCCGGCCTTGACCGCCATGTCCTCGAACGCGGCCTCGATGACGAGGTCCTGCTGCGCAAGGACGGCCCAGTCGCAGCCGACCGCCAGCTGCTCAAGTCGCCCGGCCATCGTCTCGGCGCTGATGCGGCCGGCCTTGACCTGGCGGGCATAGAGGCCGCCGATGCGCTCCTGCCCGGCGGCCGCGGCCGCCTCGTCGCGCTCGAGCACGGTGACCGTCAGTCCGGCGTCGGCAAGCGCCACGGCGATGCCGGCGCCCATGGTGCCGGCGCCGATGACGGCGACCCTTGCATGCGGGCGGGCGGCCACGCCGTGCAGGCCCGGCACCTTCCAGGCCTCTCGCTCGGCAAGGAAGAGATGGCGCAGCGCCTTCGCCTCGGCGCTTTCGCGCAGTTGCAGGAAGGCCGCGCGTTCGGCGGCGAGACCTTCGGCAAAGGACGGGTCGCGGGCCGTGCGGATGATCGCGATCACCTCCGCCACCGCCGGCACGCCCTTGGCGCGGGCGATTGCCGCCGCGGTCGCCGCCTCCTCTTCGGCCGGGTCGCCCTCGGGCACCGGCCGTTCGCGCAGGGGCCGCTTTTCCGCCGCCTGCGCCAGCGTGATCGCCGCCGTCAGCAGGTCGCCGTCGACGACGCGGTCGACGATGCCGTGACCCTCGGCCTCGGCCGCCTTCAGGATCCTGCCCTCGCCGATCAGGGTGATCGCCGCCGCCATGCCGGTCAGGCGCGGCAGGCGCTGGGTGCCGCCGGCGCCGGGGATGATGCCGAGCCGCGTTTCCGTCAGGCCGACCATCGCCTCGGGGCTGGCAAGGCGGTGGTCGCAGGCGAGGGCGATCTCCAGCCCGCCGCCCAGCGCCGCCCCGCCGATCGCCGCGACCACGGGCTTGGCAAGCGCGTCGATCGCCGCCACCACGTCGGGCAGGTAGGGCTCGTCCGGCGGCAGCGCCATTTCCTTGAGATCCGCGCCGGCGATGAACCGGCCCGGGCCGCCGGTGATGACGGCGGCGGTGACGCTGTCGTCCGAGGCGATCTCGGTTGCGGCGAAGATCAGCCCTTCGCGCACCGCCTTGGACAGCGCGTTGACGGGTGGATGGTCGATGGCGACGACGGCGACAGCGCCGTGGCGGGTGATGGAAACGGGATGGGCGGGGCTGGTCATGTCACACCCTTTCGATCAGCCCGGCGATCCCCTGGCCGACGCCGATGCACATGGTCGCGATCGCGCGCCTTTGTCCGCGCACTTCCAGGGCGCTGACGGCGGTCATGGCGAGGCGCGCGCCCGACATGCCGAGCGGGTGACCGAGCGCGATCGCGCCGCCGTGCGGGTTGACGTGCTCGGCGTCATCGGCCAGGCCGAGCTGTCGCAGCACGGCGAGCGCCTGCGCGGCGAAGGCCTCGTTCAGCTCGATCACGTCGATGTCGGCAAGCGACAGCCCGGTCTTTTCCAGGAGTTTCCTCGTTGCCGGCACCGGGCCGACGCCCATGATGCGCGGGGCGACGCCGGCACAGACGACAGAGACGATGCGGGCGCGCGGCGTGAGACCGTAGCGCTTGACGGCGGCCTCGGAAGCGATGATCAGGGCGCCGGCGCCGTCATTGACGCCGGAGGCATTGCCGGCGGTGACCGAACCGCCGTCCTTGCGGAATGGGGCCTTCAGCTTGGCC
This sequence comes from Mycoplana sp. ABR4_002, assembly GCF_056159645.1. Classification (NCBI taxonomy): domain Bacteria; kingdom Pseudomonadati; phylum Pseudomonadota; class Alphaproteobacteria; order Hyphomicrobiales; family Rhizobiaceae; genus Mycoplana; species Mycoplana sp. ABR4_002. The sequence continues at coordinate 4,066,008 of NZ_JBSWVO010000001.1, read as the reverse complement.
AGTTGCTCGATCGTGGTGTCGGGGCGCGGATGTTCGTCGGCGCTGACGGTGGTGACCGCGCCCTTCCTGCCGGCGACCTCGATCGGTGCGATCTCGCGGTCGAAGAAGCCGGTCTCCTGCGCGACCTTGGTGCGCTGCTGCGAACGGTAGGCGAAGCGGTCCTGGTCCTCGCGCGGGATCGAAAAGTCGGCTGCGACGTTCTCGGCGGTTTCCGGCATCGAGTCGACGCCATACTGCGCCTTCAGCAGCGGGTTGACGAAACGCCAGCCGATGGTGGTGTCGAAGATCTCCGCCTGGCGCGAAAAGGCCGCGGTCGCCTTGCCCATGACGAAGGGCGCGCGTGTCATGCTCTCGACGCCGCCGGTGATCACCAGCTCGGCGTCGCCGGTCCTGACAGCGCGTGCCGCCATGCCGACGGCGTCGAGCCCCGAGCCGCACAGCCGGTTGATGGTGGTGCCCGGCACGGTTGCCGGCAGGCCGGCGAGCAGCACGGCCATGCGCGCCACGTCGCGGTTGTCTTCACCCGCCTGGTTGGCGCAGCCGAAGATGACGTCGTCCACCGCCTCCCAGTCGACTCGCGGGTTGCGCTCCTTCAGCACGCGCAGCGGATGGGCGGCGAGGTCGTCGGCGCGAACGTCCTTCAGCGCGCCGCCATAGCGGCCGATCGGCGTGCGGGTGAAATCGCAGATAAAGGCTTCCGGCATGAAATCCTCCTTGAAAATGCGGTTCAGTCCGCCGCCGGCCGGCGGACGCAGACGACACGGAAGCGCTCGGCGACATAGGCCGTGTCGGTCAGGCAGGCGCTGCCGGCGGGGTTGGCGCCGGTGACGTGGAAGTCGCTGAAGGCGGCACTCTGGTTGACATAGATGCCGCCGGTCAGGTTGACCGAGAGCGGAACGCCGGCCCGCGCATAGAGCCCGGCCGCCCGGTCGATCAGCGCGCCGTCGCGGCTGTAGAGGGCGGCGGTAATGCCGCCCCTGGTGCGGGCCGCGTGCGTGGCGCGGTCGATTGCGTCATGCGTGTCGCTGCAGGATACCACGAAGCTGATCGGCCCGAACTGCTCCTGAAGGTAGGCCGCCTCGCTGGCCGCCGCGACAGCAAGCAGCAGCGGCGTCGCCGTGCGCGCGCCCGGCAGTCCGGCGACCGGGTTGCTCGGGCGCACGACCCGGCCGAGGCCGGCGGCCCTCGCGACCCGCTCGAGCGTCTCCGGGTTCTGGATCGCGCCGCAGACGGCGGCGGCGCGCTGCGGATCGGCCAAAAGGGCGTCGATGGCTGCGCCGATGGCGGTGGCGACCTCGTCGAAGCTCTTGTGTCCCTCGTCGGTGTCGATCCCGCCTTGCGGAACGAAGATGCTCTGCGGCGTCGTGCACATCTGGCCGCTGTAGAGCGACAGCGAGAAGGCGATGTTCTCGCACATGGCCGAGAATTCGTCGGTGCCGTCGATGACGATGGTGTTGACGCCGGTCTCTTCGGTGAAGACCGGCTTGCGCTCGACATGCTCGCGCAGCCAGCGGCCGAACGTGGCCGAACCGGTGAAATCGACGAGCCCCACCGCCGGATGCACGGCGAGCGTCGGCGCAGCCGGCGCGTCGGCCGTGTCGACCGCGAGCTGGACGACGTCGGCGTCGAAGCCCGCCTCGGCCAGCACCTCGCGGGCGATCTTCACGGTGATGGCCAGCGGCAGGATCACCGCCGGATGCGGCTTTACGATCACCGGATTGCCGGTGACGAGGTCGGCAAACAGCGCCGGATAGCTGTTCCAGGTCGGGAAGGTGGCGCAGGCGATGACGAGGCCGATGCCGCGCGGGACGAGGCGGAACTCCTTCTGCAGCCGGATGACGCTGCGCCCGACCGGCTTGTCCCAGGCGACGGACCCTTGCGGGATCTTCGTCATTTCCCTGTACGCGTACGCGACCGCCTCCAGCGCCCGGTCCTGCGCATGCGGGCCGCCGGCCTGGAACGCCATGGCGAAGGTCTGGCCGGTCGTGTGCTCGACCGCGTGCGCGATCAAGAAGGAGGCGCGGTTGAGGCGGGTGATGATTTCCAGGGCCACGCCGCAACGGGCCTCGACGCCCGCCTGCGCCCAGCCGGCTGCGGCGCCGGAGCCGCGCGCGACCAGCCGGTCTATACCGGTGCGGGGATAGGTGATGCCGAGTGCGCGACCGAAGGGCGAGGTCTCGCCGCCGACCCAGCCGTCGTCGGCGTCCTGGCCGAGCGCGAACGGTTTGCCGCACAGCGCCTCGAACGCTGCCGTGCCCGCGGCCGGCGGGCCCTCGCCATAGCTGCGCGGGACCTCAGAGAACGCGCTCCAGAAGCCGCGCGCGTCGATGGCCTTTTCCGCATCGGCCAGGAGGCCGTGATGCTTCTCGAACAGTCCGGTCATGCTATCCTCCACCTTCGGCCCCGGCACTGTTCCGGCCAGTTGACACGGGGTCGAATTCGGCTAATTATTAACCGAACGATCGGTCAATTCAAGTGAAACTTGCCGGCCGGGCGAAGGGAGGAGAACGTGACGTCGACGATCAAGGTGGACCGGCGCGAGGGCTGGACCGCGATCGCGCTGAACCGGCCGGACCGGCTCAACGCCTTCAACGAGGACATGCACCGCGCGCTCGCCGCCGCGCTGGAGGAGACGGCCGACGCGCGCTGCCGCGCCGTGCTGCTCACCGGCGAGGGACGCGGCTTCTGCGCCGGGCAGGACCTGTCCGACCGCGTCGGCACCGACGGTCCGCCCGACCTCGGCCATACGATCGAGACCTTCTACAATCCGCTGGTGCGGCGGTTGCGCAGCCTGCGCAAACCGGTCGTCTGTGCCGTCAACGGCGTTGCCGCCGGCGCCGGCGCCAACATCGCCCTTGCCTGCGACATCGTGCTTGCCGCCCGCTCGGCCCGCTTCATCCAGTCCTTTGCCCGGATCGGTCTCGTGCCGGATTCGGGCGGGACCTTCTTCCTGCCGCGGCTGATCGGCGAGGCGCGCGCCAAGGCGATGGCGCTGACGGCCGAGCCGCTCTCGGCCGAACAGGCGGAAGCCTGGGGCCTGATCTGGAAGGTGTATGACGACGACCGGCTGATGGCGGAGGCCGAGGCGCTCGTCGCCCACCTCGCCAAGCAGCCGACCCAGGGGCTGGCCCTCATCAAGGAGGCGATGCAGGCTTCCAGCGCCAACGACCTCGACACCCAGCTCGACCTCGAGCGTGACCTCCAGCGTCGCGCCGGCCGCACGCCGGACTATGCCGAGGGCGTCAGGGCCTTCATGGAAAAGCGCCCGGCCGTTTTCACGGGGCAAGCGGAATGACCGGCGCCGAGCTTGCCCGGCTATCGGCGCAGACGATGTGGGAGAGCGACCGCGCCAGTCAGGGACTGGGCATGGAGGTCGTTTCGGTCGGGCCAGGTAAGGCCACGCTGACGATGACGGTTGGGGAGGCGATGACCAACGGCCACGGCACCGCCCATGGCGGCTTCATCTTCGCGCTCGCCGACAGCGCCTTCGCCTTTGCCTGCAACTCCTACGGCGAGACGACGGTCGCCGCCCATTGCAGCATCAGCTACATCCGCCCGGGGAAGTTGGGAGATTGCCTGGTGGCGGAGGCGCGGGAGGTGTCGCGGGCGGGACGGTCCGGGATCTACGACGTGCGCGTCAGCGCCGGCGGCGTGACGATTGCCGAATTCCGCGGCCACTCGCGCAGCCTCGGGCGCGCGTTTGTCGCAACGGACGGAGCGTAAGCCGGCGGGGACGCATGATCAGCCTGGAGGACAGGCCCGAGACGGAGGAGAACGTGACCATGAGATTCCCCAACATCCAGTCGAGCCCGGAACTGGCCGCCGGCCTGGACGAGAACGAGCGCGCCTCGCGCGACCGCATCCAGTCGCTGCAGCGCGAGCGCCTTGCCTGGTCGCTGCGCCACGCCTACGAGAACGTGCCGTTCTACAGGCAGAAGTTCGACGCCGCCGGCGTGCATCCCTCCGACTTTCGCGACCTCTCCGACCTCGCCCGCTTTCCCTTTACCGTCAAGCAGGATCTGCGCGACAACTATCCCTACGGCCTGTTCGCCGTGCCGAAGGAAAAGCTCGCCCGCGTCCACGGGTCTTCCGGCACCACCGGCAAGCCGATCGTCGTCGGCTATACCCGGTCCGACATCGACATGTGGGCGGACGTCATGGCCCGCTCGATCCGCGCCGCCGGCGCACGCCCGGGCATGATGGTGCATGTCGCCTATGGCTATGGCCTGTTCACCGGCGGCCTCGGCGCCCATTACGGCGCCGAGCGGCTCGGCTGCACCGTCGTGCCGATGTCGGGCGGCATGACCGAACGACAGGTACAACTGATCACCGACTTCAAGCCGGACGTGATCATGGTCACGCCGAGCTACATGCTGGCGCTGCTCGACGGCTTCCGCAAGGCCGGCATCGACCCGCGCGCCAGCTCGCTGAAATTCGGCATCTTCGGCGCCGAGCCCTGGACCAACGCCATGCGGCAGGAGATCGAACTGGCCTTCGACATGCAGGCCACCGACATTTACGGCCTGTCCGAGGTGATCGGCCCCGGCGTCGCCCAGGAATGCGTCGAGACCAAGGACGGGCTGCATGTCTGGGAGGATCATTTCCTGCCGGAGATCATCGACCCGGAGACCGGCGTGCCGGTTGCAGACGGCGAATATGGCGAGCTGGTATTCACCTCGCTCACCAAGGAGGCCTTCCCGATCATCCGCTACCGCACCCGCGACCTGACCCGCCTGCTGCCGGGCACCGCCCGCCCCGGCATGCGCCGCATGGAGAAGGTCACGGGCCGCTGCGACGACATGATCATCCTGCGCGGCGTCAATGTCTTTCCGAGCCAGATCGAGGAGGCGCTGCTCGCCACCGACTGGTGCGCCGGCCACTTCCAGATCGAGCTGTCTCGCGACGGCCGCATGGACAAGATGACGGTGCTGGCCGAGGCGCGGCAGGAGCACTGGGACGGCGAGGGCCTGCAGCAGCACGCGCAAAGGCTGGTCGAGCGCATCAAGGAGACCATCGGCATCTCGACCGCGGTGCTGATATCGGCGCCCAACACGGTCGCCCGTTCCGAGGGCAAGGCCAAGCGCGTCATCGACAAGCGTCCGAGGGAGTGACCGCCCGTCGGTCGAAGCCAACAAGGCCGGCTGGATCAGCCGGCCTTTTCGTTTGATGCCGGTTCGGTCCAGCTCATCCCCCTCGACCTGACCGGGTGGGCTGGCGCTCGCGCGGCGTATGATCGCTCTTTCCGCAAAGCGATGCGCGGGCTGGACGCCGGATCAAACCGGGTCGGGAGGCCTGGCAGCGGGTCCATGCGAAGGAGCGGTTCGCGGAAATAACGCCAATCCCGCGCATGGGCGCAGGGCGAAGGACAGGGCCGGTCGTCGACCGGCGCTACTCACATCTGGTCGAAATCGACGACGACGCGGGCGCTCTTCGGGTGAGCCTGGCAGGTCAGCACGAAGCCGGCCTCCAGTTCCCAGGGCTCGAGCGAATAGTTGACCTCCATCGGCGCCTCGCCCTCGACCAGCTTGGCGCGGCAGGTCGAGCACATGCCGCCCTTGCAGGCGAACGGCAGGTCCATGCCGGCGCGCAGCGCCGCATCGAGCACCGATTCGCCCTCGGCGACCGGCACCTCGCGCCGCTTGCCGTCGACCGTCAGCACCGCGGTATGAGCCGGCGGCGCGTCGGGCGCGACCTTGACCGGCGCGCGCGGCCGGCCGTTGAAGACGGAGACGAAGCGCTCGGTGTGGATCCGGTCTGCGGCGATGCCGACGTCCTTCACCGTCGCCTCGAGCTCGTCGATCATGCCGGTCGGGCCGCAGATGAAGACATGGTCGACCATCGCCGCCGGCACCATCGCCGACAGCAGCACCCGCGCCTTGGCGCCGTCGAGCCGGCCGTTGAGCACCGAGATGTCCTGCTCCTCCTTGCTCAGCACGTGGAACACCGCGAGCCGGTCGAGGAAGCGGTCTTTCAGCTCCTCCAGCGCGCCGCGGAACAGCATGTCGCCGGTCGAGCGGTTGCCGTAAAACAAGAAGAAGCGGCTGTCGGGCTCGGTCTCCAGCACGCCGCGCATGATCGACAGGATCGGCGTGATGCCGGAGCCGGCGGCAAAGCCGACATGGACTCGGCCGTTGCCGGGCGCATTGGCGAGACCGAAACGGCCGGTCGGGGTCATCACCTCCAGCTCGTCGCCGGCCTTGAGCGTGTCGTTGATCCAGTTGGAAAAGACGCCGTCGTCGAGCCGTTTGATCGCCACCCGCAACTCGCCGTCCCGCGGTCCGGAACAGATCGAGTAGGAGCGGCGCAGGTCCTCGCCGTCGACGCTGCCGCGCAGGGTCAGGTACTGGCCGGGCGCGAAGCGGTAATCGCCGGACAGGGCCGGCGGCACGTCGAAGGCGACGGAGACGGCGTGGTCGGTCTCGCGCGCCACGTCGGCGACGCGCAGTCGGTGGAAGCGCGGGGCGTGCTGCGGGGCCGAGGTGGGCGCGTGCGCCTGCGCGGCGGTGGTGGCTTGCTGGGAAACGGGCATCCGGATCACCTCGTCAGTGGCATTTGAAGTAGTCGAACGGCTCGCGGCAGTCCTCGCAGCGCCACAGCGCCTTGCAGGAGGTCGACCCGAACTCGGCGAGCCGCGCGGTATTCTTCGAGCCGCAAAGAGGACATTCGACCTCGTCGGTACCGAACAGGGCGCCGCGGCCGGCGCGCCTGTCCGCCGGCGGCGCGATGCCGTAGGCCTTCAGCTTGCGCCGGCCCGCAGCCGTCATCCAGTCCGTCGTCCAGGCCGGCGACAGCACCGTCGCCACCCGCACCCGGTCGAAGCCGGCGCGGGCCAGGGCCAGCTCCAGTTCCACCGCGATCATGTTCATCGCCGGGCAGCCGGAATAGGTCGGCGTGATCACCACCTCGAGCGCGCCGTCCGCGGCGATCCTGACGTCACGCAGCACGCCGAGGTCGTCGATCGACAGCACCGGGATCTCCGGGTCGGACACGGTCGCAGCCGCCGCGCGGGCACGGGCCAACAGCGCGTCCCGGCCCGCCGGCGAATGAGCCGCCGGCCGCGGCGAAGCCCCGCGCCCGGCCATCACCACACGGCCCCCGGGATGGTGTGCTGGATGTGCTGCAACTCGGTCAGAAGATGGCCGAGGTGCTCGCTGTGGCGACCGCTGCGGCCGCCCCGCTGCATCCAGCCGTCGTCGGGAATGGAAAGCGTGGCCGCGTCAAGCACCGCCTTGACGTCGGTGCGCCACTGGTCGCGCAGGCGCGAAAGATCGACGGCAATGCCCGCCTGCACCAGTTCCATCTCGGCGGCGTCCATCTCGAACAGTTCGCCGGTATAGGGCCAGAGTTCGTCGAGCGCGGCGGCGATGCGGGCATGGCTCTCTGCCGTGCCGTCACCGAGCCGGATCACCCACTCGGCACTGTGACGCACGTGATAGGCCATCTCCTTCTCGCTCTTGGCGGCGATCGCCGCCAGCGTCTCGTCCGTCGAGCCCATCATCGCCCGCCAGTAGAGATCGGCGAAGCTGGCATAGAGGAACTGGCGCAGGATGGTACGGGCGAAGTCGCCGTTCTCCTGTTCCACCAGCAGCAGGTTGCGATAGCCGCGCTCGTCGCGCCAGTAGGCGAAATCGTCCTCGCCGTGGCCCGCGCCCTCCGTCTCACCGGCGTAACCGTAGAGCGAGCGGGCCTGGCCGATCAGGTCCAGCGCCATGTTGGCGAGCGCCATATCTTCCTCCATCATCGGCGCGTGGCCGCACCATTCCGACAGGCGGTGGCCGAGGATGAGGGCGTCGTCTGCGCGGCGCAGCGTGTAGAGTACGAGCGGCGTCTCGTTGACGTGGATGGTCTTCGCCATGGGGTCCTCCAAGGGCGTGCGCACGGCGTCTTCCTCCGACGCAGCCGGATCGTCACATGCAGATGCGGTTCAGGTAAGCCCAGGCCTACATGTGTCCCACTTCGTCCGGCACGTCGTAGAACGTCGGATGGCGGTAGATCTTCGACGCCGTCGGCTCGAACATCATGCCCTTGTCAGCCGGGTCGGAGGCGGTGATCGCGTTCGATGGCACCACCCAGATCGACAGGCCCTCGCCGCGGCGGGTGTAGACGTCGCGCGCCGCCTGCAGCGCGAGCGTCGCGTCGGCCGCGTGCAGCGAGCCGACATGCTTGTGCGCCAGCCCGTTGCGTGAGCGGATGAAGACCTCCCAGAGCGGAAATACGTCCTTCATGTGCAAGTTCCTCCTCAAGCCGCCGCCTTGCGGGCGCGGCGTTTCTCGGCATGGGCAAGGGCGGCCTCGCGCACCCAGGCGCCCTCGGCATGGGCCTTGTTGCGGGCCGCCAACCGGTCGCGGTTGCAGGGGCCGTTGCCGGCGATCACCTGCTTGAACTCGTCCCAGTCGATCTCGCCGTATTCCCAGTGCCCGGATTCGTCGTTGAACCTCAGCGCCGGGTCGGGCAGCGTCAGTCCGAGGTACTGCGCCTGCGGAACGGTGGCGTCGACGAACTTCTGGCGCAGTTCGTCATTGGAGAAGCGCTTGATCTTCCAGCGGGTGGACTGGTCGGAGTGCTGGCTGGCCGCGTCTGGCGGGCCGAACATCATCAAGCACGGCCACCACCAGCGGTTCAGCGCGTCCTGCGCCATCTGCTTCTGCTCTGAATTGCCCTGGGCCAGCGTCACCATGATCTCGTATCCCTGGCGCTGGTGGAAGGACTCCTCCTTGCAGACGCGGATCATCGCCCGGGCATAGGGCCCGTAGGAGCAGCGACAGAGCGGGATCTGGTTCATGATCGCCGCACCGTCGACCAGCCAGCCGATCGCGCCGATGTCGGCCCATGTCAGCGTCGGGTAGTTGAAGATGGAGGAATACTTCGCCCGGCCGGTCAGGAGCTGGTCGACCAGTTCCTCGCGCGAGGTGCCAAGCGTCTCGGCGGCGGCGTAGAGATAGAGGCCGTGGCCGCACTCGTCCTGAACCTTGGCCAACAGCGCGGCCTTGCGCCGCAGGGAGGGGGCGCGGGTGATCCAGTTGCCCTCGGGCAACATGCCGACGATCTCGGAATGGGCGTGCTGGGAGATCTGCCGGGTCAGCGTCTTGCGATAGGCCGCCGGCATCCAGTCGTTCGGCTCGATCCGGTCCTCGGCATCGACGCGCGCCTGAAACGTTTCCATGCGGGCCGCGTCCTCGGCCTCGCGATCGCTGTCCGGATTGGCGTTGAGAGCTTGGGTGTACATCGCGTCCTCCCTCGATGAGAGGCATTATATGTAACAAAAAAGGAGTCATCAATCATTTTTTGTAACATGTTTTCGTTCGGGCGCGCGGCTGGAAATTTTGCGTTGAAATGAAAGGCTTTAGATGAAGCGGTCGGCGATCGAGATGCGGGGCGGCTTCAGTGGGCCATCCTCGTCCATGCCGTTCTGGTCCAGCCAGCGCTCGGAGGCCGGGGCGAGATGGCGGTAGAGCGCGGCGCAGAGCTGCCGCGCCGCCGCCCCCGGCCAGTCTTCCGGCAGGATCGCCGCCGGCAGGCCGGGGTCGCGCAGCACGATGCGGCGGTATTCGTAGATCATCAGCACGCGGGCCGTGATCGCGCCGAGGTCGGTCGGGTGCAGGCCCCGGTCGAGAACGGCCAGCAGCGGGCCGAAGTCGGCGATGAAGTGACGGTACTGCGCCGCGAGCGTCTCGAGCGGCCAGGCGCGGCTGGCGAGCGCGCGCATGTCGGCGGCGCTCCCCTGTGCCAGCAGCCGCGGCTCCTCGCCGGCGATCGCCGGCACCGGCCAGGTCGACGGCGCGATCCAGGTGCCCTGCGCCGGAGCGCCGTAGCCGGCCGCCTCCAGCGCCTTGCGCAACAGGTCGCGGTCGGGGCCGGGGCCGGGCGTCGGCATCAACACCGTGAACTGTCCGTCCCAGGCGGCAGCCTTCGGATTGTAGATGCGGTTGGCGGCCTCGAAGAAGGTGTCGCGGCCCTTGGCCCCGAGCCGGTAGAAGCTGTTGCGGCCGACCTTGCTGCGTTCGAGCCAGCCGTCGGCGGCCAGTCGCGACATCGCCGTGCGCACCACGCCGTCGCCGATGTCGAGGCCCTTGAAGAAGGCGTTGAGCGTGCCGAGCCAGACCGAATCGCCGCGCGGCAGCAGCGCATCACCATAAAAGGTGATGATGATCGACCAGGTGCGCGAGGGTTGCGACTGCAGCCGGTCCAGGACCTGCGACAGTGCCTGCCGCAGGGCCGAGGCATCGGCCGGTCGCTCCTCGGGGTGCGTCGTCATCGCGGCGCAGTCCGGCCGGCCTGGCCTTGCCCGGCCGTCGCCGCGGCGACCTGCGGCGCGCCGGCAAGGATCAGCGTCGTCACCATGTCGGCATACTGGTCGCGCGTCAGCCCCTTGCCCTCGCGGAACCAGAGATAGTGCCAGTTGAGCATGCCGAACATCGACATCGTCAGCGGCTTCAGCAAGGGCCCCTTGCCGATCTCCGGCAGGGCCTCGGCGAGCGCGTCGGACACGAACACCACCAGCTGCCGCTCCATCGCCAGAAGGAGCTCGCGCCGCTCGTCCGGCAACAGCTTGAGGTTGGCGATCTGCACCTGGTGCTCCGCGTCGGCGTCGCGATAGGCGTCCATCAGGGCCGCCGCGATCGCCTTCACCCGCGCCTTCGGCTCCCCGGTCGAGCCATAGGCCTGGCCGACCACCTCGACCAGTTCCTGCAGATGGTCGTTGAGGATGTCGAAGAGCAGCGCTTCCTTGTCCGGGTAGTAGTGATAGAGCAGCGCCTTCGACACGCCGCAGGCCTCGGCGATCATGTTGATCGAGGTGCCGGGAAAGCCGTAGCGGGCAAAGAGCTCGGCGGAGCGATGCAGGATCGCCAGCCGCTTGGTGTCGTAGTCCTGGGCGCGGGTGCGGGCCATGTGCACTCCCATTCGCTTGCGATCACCGTCGCCGGAGGCCGGCGCGGCGAATGATTGTCCGATCGCTCTATCAATCGTGCCCGCCCGCGTAAAGCCGCCGTCTCCTGCGTCGCGAACCGCGAGGGTCCCGGGCGTATTTATAGATTGACCAATCGGTCGGTTAATTATATCGTGCCTTCCGCAAATTGCAAACAGGCCCCGCCGCGTCCGCCTGGATGCCCGCCGATCACTGGATACTTTGGGAGGAGTACCGCCATGACCATCACGCCGACCCGCCGTGCGATTTTCGGCACCGCCGCCGCCGCCGCCCTTCTTGCCGCCGGCGTTACTCCCGTTGCCGCCGCCGACCCGATCAGGATCGGTTCGGTCGTCTCGGCCACCGGCTCCACCGCCTTCCTCGGCGACCCCGAGGCCAAGACGCTGAAGCTGGTCGCCGAGCAGATCAACGCCAGGGGCGGCCTGCTCGGCCGGCCGGTCGAGCTGATCCTCTACGACGACGGTGGCGACGCCAACAAGGCGCGCACCTTCGCCACCCGCCTGGTCGAGGATGACGGCGTCGTCGCCATGGTCGGCGGCACCTCGACCGGTGCGACGATGGCGATGGTCCCGGTGTTCGAAGACGCGGAGATCCCGTTCATCTCGCTCGCGGGCGCCATCGAGATCGTCGATCCGGTCAATCCGTGGGTGTTCAAGACGCCGCACACCGACAAGACCGCCTGCATGAAGATCTTCGAGGACATGAAGGCGCGCGGCCTGACGAAGATCGGCCTGATTTCCGGCACCGACGGCTTCGGCAAGTCGATGCGCAACCAGTGCATGAACGTCGTCGGCGACTACGGCATCGAGGTGGTGGCGGACGAGAGCTACGGCCCGACCGACGCCGACATGACCCCGCAGCTGAATACGATCAAGAACACCGAGGGCGTGCAGGCCGTCGTCAATCCCGGCTTCGGTCAGGGTCCGGCGATCGTCACGCGCAACTACGCCCAGCTCGGCATCGCGCTGCCGCTCTACCAGTCGCACGGCGTCGCCTCGAAGAGCTTCATCGAGCTCGCCGGCAAGGCGGCCGAGGGCGTGCGCCTGCCCGCGCCGGCGCTGTTGATCGCCGACAAGCTCGCCGACGACGACAAACAGAAGCCGGTCGTCGCCGCCTACAAGCAGGCCTACGAGGCCGCCACCGGCCAGCCGGTCTCGACCTTCGGCGGCTACGCCTATGACGGCCTGTCGCTCCTGGCGGCCGCCATCGAAAAGGCCGGCTCAGACGATCCAGCGGCGATCCGCGACGCGATCGAGGCGACCAGCGGCCATGTCGGCGTCACCGGCATCTACACCATGTCGGCCGAGGACCATCTCGGCCTCGGCACCGAATCGTTCCACCTGCTGCGGATCGAGAACGGGGACTGGGTGCCGGAGACGGCCGCGAACTGAACCGCGGCTGCAACCGCCCCTTCTGCCTTTCTGACGAGCGGGTGACCGAGCGATGAGCGAATTCCTGCAGCTTCTGATATCCGGGCTGACCGTCGGCGCCGTCTACGCGCTCGTCGCCCTCGGCTTCACGCTGATCTACAATGCCTCCGACGTGATCAACTTCGCCCAGGGCGACTTCGTCATGATCGGCGGCATGGGCACGGTGTTCCTGATGGCCGCAGGCCTGTCGCTGCCGGTCGCGGCCCTGATCGCCGTGGTCGGCGCCGTGCTCGTCGGCCTGCTGCTGCACCGACTCGCGATCGAGCCGGCGCGCGGTGCCTCGCCGGTCACGCTGATCATGATCACCATCGGGGCCTCGATCTTCATCAAGGGCGTGGCGCAGATGGTCTTCGACAAGCAGTTCCACACGCTGCCGGCCTTTTCCGGCGCCGACCCGATCCGCATCGGCGGGGCCGCGATCCTGCCGCAGAGTCTGTGGGTGCTGGCCGGCGCGGTGGTGCTGTTCTTCGGCCTCTATGTCTTCCTCACCCGCACGCTGACCGGCAAGGCGCTGATCGCCACCGCCGCCAACCGGCTCGCCGCCCGCCTTGTCGGCATTAATGTCCGGGTCATGCTCGGGCTTGCCTTCGGCCTGTCGGCGGCCATGGGCGCGCTCGCCGGCATCCTCGTCGCGCCGATCACGCTGACCCGCTACGACATCGGCACGATCTTCGCGCTGAAGGGCTTCGCCGCAGCCATGGTCGGCGGCATGGGCTCGCCCCAGGGCGCGCTCGTCGGTGGTCTTTTGATCGGCATCCTCGAGGCCTTCAGCGCCGGCTATATCAGCTCCGCCTACAAGGATGCGGTCGCCTTCCTCGCCATCCTCGTCGTGCTGTTCTTTATGCCGCGCGGCCTGTTCGGCTCGAAAAGCGTGGAGCGCGTCTGATGGCCAAGTCGTTTCTACCCAGCCGATTCCTACCGCTCCTGGTATTGGCAATCATCGTCGCGGTCGTGCCGCTAGTCGCTCCTTCCGGCTTCTATCTGCGCGTCGCCGCGCTGGTGTGGACCTTCTCGCTGGCCGCCATGGGGCTGACGATCCTGATGGGCTACGCCGGCCAGGTCAGCCTCGGCCATGCCGGCTTCCTCGGCATCGGCGCCTATTCGGTGGCGCTCGGCCCGGAATATTTCGGCCTGCATCCGCTCGCAGCCCTCGGCCTCGGTGCCGTCCTGTCCGGTCTGATCGCCTGGCTCGTCGGCCGGCCGATCCTGAAGCTGAAGGGCTACTACCTGGCGATCGCCACGCTCGGCTTCGGCATGATCGTCTCGCTCGTGATCACCGGCGAGAGCGACATCACCGGCGGCCCGGACGGCATGCAGGTCGCCCGCGCCACGGTCTTCGGCTTCCGCCTGTCGGGCTCGGCGACCTGGTACTGGGTTACCGCCGGCGTGATGCTGGTCGGTGCCGCGGTCGCGCTCAACATCGGCGCCAGCCCGACCGGCCGGGCGCTGCGGGCGCTGCACGACAGCGAGGTCGCCGCCGCCGCCACCGGCATCGACGTCGCGCAGAAGAAGCTCAACGCCTTCGTGCTCGCTGCCGTCTACGGCGCGGTCGCCGGCGGTCTGATCGCGCTGATGAACGGCCTGGTGACGCCCGACGTCGCCGGCTTCATGAACTCGATCGAGCTCGTCGCCATGGTCATCATCGGCGGGCTCGGCTCGGTGTTCGGCGCGGTCGTGGGGGCGGCCTTCCTCGTCGTGCTGCCGCAGGCGCTGACGGCGCTGCACGACTACGAGCAGATGGTGCTCGGGCTGCTGATCATGGTGTTCATGATCTTCCTGCCGGCCGGCATCGTTCCGGCGCTGCAGCGGATGTGGACGGAGCGCGCGGCATGACCCTGCTTCAGGTCGAAAATACCGGCATCTCGTTCGGCGGCCTGGTCGCGGTCGACGCCGTCTCCTTCTCCGTCGACCCCGGCGAGATCTTCGCCATCATCGGCCCGAACGGTGCCGGCAAGACGACGCTTTTCAACATCGTCACCGGCGTTTACCGCACCGACCGCGGCAGCGTCGTCCTCGACGGCGAGACCGTCGGCGGCATCGCCCCGCACCTGCTCGTCCGGCGCGGCATGGTGCGCACCTTCCAGAACCTGCAGGTCTTCTTCCGCATGACGGCGCTGGAAAACGTCATGGTCGGCTTCCACCTGACCGAGAAGACCTCGTTCCTGTCCGACCTGCTGGGCCTGCCCTCGGTCGCCCGGCAGGACCGGGCGACGCGCACGGCCGCGCGCGTGCTGCTCGACCGGGTCGGGCTGGCTCGCTACGCCGACATGCCGGCCGGCTCGCTGCCCTATGGCGCGCTGAAGCGGCTGGAGATCGCCCGCGCGCTCGCCGCCGCGCCGAAGGTGCTGCTGCTCGACGAGCCGGCCGCCGGCTGCAACGCGGTCGAGAGCGAGGCGATCGACAGGCTGATCAGCGAAATCGCCGCCGATGGCATCGCCGTCGTCCTGATCGAGCACGACATGAAGCTGGTGATGCGCATCTCGCACCGCATCCTCGTGCTCGCCGAGGGCCGGCGACTCGCCGAGGGCACGCCGGAGGCGGTGCGCAACGACCCGGCGGTGATCGCCGCCTATCTCGGCGAACACGGGGCGAGGGAGGCGGACCGTGCTCAAGGTTGAGAAACTCAATTCCGCCTACGGGCGCATCCAGGTGCTGCACGACGTCTCGCTGGAGATCGGCGAGCGCGAGGTGGTGGCGATCGTCGGCTCGAACGGCGCCGGCAAGACGACGCTGCTGCGGGCGCTATCCGGTGCGCAGCCGGTCCTGTCCGGCCGCATCTGGCTTGCGGGCACGGAGATCCAGAAGTTGCCGGCATTCGCCCGCGTCGCCCGCGGGCTGGTGCAGTCGCCGGAAGGGCGGCAGATCTTCGGGCCGCTCAGCGTCGAGGACAACCTGCGCCTCGGCGCTTATCGGCGCGGCCGCGACCGCACCGAGGAGAGCCTGGCGGACGTTTATGCCATGTTCCCGATTCTTGCCGAGAAGCGCGCGCTGCTGGCCTCGGGCCTGTCCGGCGGTCAGCAGCAGATGCTGGCGATCGGCCGGGCGCTGATGGCCGAACCGGCGCTGCTCCTGCTCGACGAGCCCTCGCTCGGCCTGTCGCCGCTGCTGATCGATCAGATTCTGGCGGCCGTCACCAGCCTCAAGGCGCGCGGCATGGCGATCCTGCTGGTCGAGCAGAACGCCTCGGCGGCGCTGGCGATCGCCGATCGCGGCTACGTGCTGGAAACCGGCGAGGTCGTCCATTCCGGCGCGGCGGGCGCGCTCCTGGCCGACCCGAAGGTCAAGGAAGCCTATCTCGGGCTGTAGGCGAGGGTACGGAGGCGGTGGCGCCGTCAGGACCGGCCGACGGCCTTCCGCTCCTGCGGCGTGTCCTCCTCGAGCAGGCCCGTGGCGCCGGGGGCGGCGACGAACTGCTCGAGGGTCATGGTGTCGAGGATGGCGGCGATGGCGTCGCGCACCTCGGTCATCGCGCGGCGAACCTGACAGTTCTCGGGGTCGGTGCAGTCCTCGCAGGCCTCGTAGGCGGTGCGGCTGGCGCAGCGGATCGGCGCCAGCGGCCCGTCGAGCACGCGGATGGCGTGGCCGATCCGGATGGCCGCCGCGGGCTGCGACAGCGCGTAGCCGCCGCCCGGCCCCTTCTTCGAGCGCAGGATGCCGGCGTTGCGCAGCTCCAGCAGGATGGTGTCGAGGAACTTTTTCGGGATGTTGTTGCGCAGCGCGATCTCGCTGACGAAGGCGGTCTCGCCGGGGGCGAGCCGCGCCAGGTCGAGCAGCGCCTTCAGCCCGTATTTGCCCTTCTTCGTCAGCATCTGCCTTCCACCATGTCGGCACCGGTCGGGAACACCCGCGGCGCGCCCGTCTCACGACTATTACCCGTCTGCTCGAATGCCGGCTAGCCATACGGATGATTCCGACGCATTTTGGGCGCGGAGTGCTAAAAACACATAAAAAATGTCTATTTTTCGTGAACGCGACGCGGTGCAATCATCGCCGCTGGAACCGAATCGGGGCGGCTCAGCTCCGCCCGGCCCCGCCGCTGGCCGGTTCGGCCAGGTGGCGGCGGCGTAGTTCGGCCTGAACCTCGTCCTGGAAGTCCAGCACCTGCAGGCGCATTTCCGCCTCGTCACAGCCGAGCGCCAGCAGTTCCGCGGCGAGCTTGCGGCATTCGGCGCGCCAGTAGCGCAGCGCCGGCTCGCCGTGCAGCGCCTCCAGTTCGGCGGCGCATCGCCGCACGATTCCCCGGCGCCTGGCCATCGGGAACGGAATTGCCGCCCCGTTCGTTGCCTGACCGTTGCCTGCCGTTGCCGTACCCATGAACGCTGCCCCCTCGTATGCTTCGGCCCTGCATACGGGGCGCATGGTTAACGCGAGGTTTCCGGACGGGCAGCGCCGTCCCGCGCCGGACCACCACGTGGGCGCTAGAGGAAGGCGGCAGTGATGCCGCTGGCGCTGGTGTCCTTGACCGCCTGCATCACCACGAAGGTCGAAGTGTTGGCAACGTTCGGCAGGCTGGAAATTTTTTCACCCAGCACCTCGCGGTACTTGTGGATGTCGGAGGTCCGCACCTTGAGGAGGTAGTCGAAGGAGCCGGCGATCATGTGGCATTCCTCGACCTCGGGGATCCGGCGTACGGCGTTGTTGAACGCCTGCAGCGCCCGCTCACGGGTATCCGACAGCTTCACCTCGGCAAAGGCGATATGGTCAAGGCCGAGCTTGTGCAGGTTGATCTCGGCGTGGAAGCCGAGGATGTACTCCTCTTCCAGCAACCGCTTCAGCCGCGCCTGGCAGGGAGTCTTTGACAATCCCACGCGCTTGGACAACTCTGTGACGGAGATCCGGCCATCCTGGCTAAGCACGTCGAGGATGCGAATGTCGAACTGATCCAATTCTTCGGTGTTTTGCGTCTTTGCCATTCGCTTTGCCTTTCGATTGGATCAAAAATAGATCATTCCGCCTGAGCATCGCAAGAATCAAGTCAACATGATTTTCGGGTGAATGGTAGGATTCGAGCCGCTGCCGGAGCCGGTGCAGGCGCCGGACCGCAGCCAGGCCGTAGGACGGCTGGAAACGCCCTTTCATTTTGCGAGCGCCCATCATGACACCGACCGCTTCCCCCCTGCCGAATGCCGGCGCCGCCGGCGATCCTCGCCCCTTCGCCGATTTCGCCCCGCCGGTCCGGCCGCAGGGGCCGCTGCGCCAGGCAATCACCGCGGCCTATCGATTGCCCGAGGCCGAGGCGCTGGCGCCGCTGCTGGCGGCGGCGACGGTCTCGCCCGAGCAGCGCCAGGCGATCGCCGCCACCGCGCGCAAACTGATCACGGCGCTGCGGGCCAAGCACAAGGGCACCGGCGTCGAGGGACTGGTGCATGAGTACTCGCTGTCGAGCCAGGAGGGCGTGGCGCTGATGTGCCTGGCGGAGGCGCTGCTGCGCATCCCCGACACCGCCACGCGCGACGCGCTGATCCGCGACAAGATCGCCGCCGGCGACTGGAAGTCGCATATCGGCGGCGGCCGATCGCTGTTCGTCAATGCTGCGACCTGGGGCCTGGTCGTCACCGGGCGGCTGACCGGAACCGTCAACGACCGCAGCCTCTCGGCCGCCCTTACCCGGCTCATTGCCCGCTGCGGCGAGCCGGTCATCCGCCGCGGCGTCGACATGGCGATGCGGATGATGGGCGAGCAGTTCGTCACCGGGGAGACGATCGACGAGGCGCTTACCCGCTCGCGCGCGCTGGAACAGAAGGGCTTCCGCTATTCCTACGACATGCTGGGCGAGGCGGCCACCACAGCCGCCGACGCCGAGCGCTACTACCGCGACTACGAGAACGCCATCCACGCCATCGGCAAGGCCGCCGCCGGCCGCGGCATCTACGAGGGTCCGGGCATCTCGATCAAGCTGTCGGCGCTGCACCCGCGCTATGTCCGCGCCCAGGCCGGGCGCGTCATGACGGAACTGCTGCCGAAGGTGGCCGCGCTGGCACTGCTGGCCAAGCGGTACGACATCGGCCTCAACATCGACGCCGAGGAGGCGGACCGGCTGGAGCTGTCGCTCGACCTGCTCGAAAGCCTGTGCACCGATCCCGACCTGGCCGGCTGGAACGGCATGGGCTTCGTGGTGCAGGCCTACGGCAAGCGGTGCCCGTTCGTGCTCGACTACATCATCGACCTCGCCCGCCGCTCCGGCCGGCGCATCATGGTGCGGCTCGTCAAGGGTGCCTATTGGGACGCCGAGATCAAGCGGGCCCAGGTCGATGGGCTCGAGGACTTCCCGGTCTACACCCGCAAGATCCACACCGATGTCTCGTACATCGCCTGCGCGCGCAGGCTGCTGGAGGCGACCGACGCGGTGTTCCCGCAGTTTGCCACCCACAATGCCCAGACGCTGGCGGCGATCTACCAACTCGCCGGCCCCGACTTCGCCGTCGGCAAGTACGAGTTCCAGTGCCTGCACGGCATGGGCGAACCGCTCTATGACGAGGTCGTCGGACGCGGCAAGCTCGACCGGCCGTGCCGCATCTACGCCCCGGTCGGCACGCACGAGACGCTCCTGGCCTATCTCGTCCGTCGCTTGCTCGAAAACGGCGCCAACTCCTCCTTCGTCAACCGCATCGCCGATCCTGCGGTGTCGATCGACGCGCTGGTCGCCGACCCGGCCGAGGTGGTCCGCGCGATGTCCGTCGTCGGCGCCCGCCACGACCAGATCGCCCTGCCGGCCAACCTCTACGGCGCGCGGCCGAACTCGACCGGTCTCGATCTTTCCAACGAAACCACGTTGGCCGCGGTCGCCACCGCGCTTGCGGACAGCGCCGCCATCGCCTGGACGGCCGAGCCGCGGCTCGCCACCGGCGTCGGCGACGGCGTCAGCCGCCCCGTGCTCAACCCCGGCGACCATCGCGACGTCGTCGGCCAGGTGACCGAGGCCTCCGGCGACACCGCGCGCCAGGCTGCCGCGCTGGCGGCCGATGCCGCCCCGCGCTGGGCCTCGGTCGCCCCGGCCGAGCGCGCCGCCTGCCTCGTGCGCGCCGCCGACGCCATGCAGGCGCGCATGCCGACCCTGCTCGGCTTGATCATGCGCGAGGCCGGCAAGTCGCTGCCCAATGCCATCGCCGAGGTACGCGAGGCGATCGACTTCCTGCGCTACTATGCCGACCAGGCGTGCCGCACCCTCGGCCCCGGCCATGCGCCGCTCGGCCCGGTGGTCTGCATCAGCCCGTGGAACTTCCCGCTGGCGATCTTCACCGGCCAGATCGCTGCGGCGCTGGTCACCGGCAATCCGGTGCTGGCCAAGCCCGCCGAGGAAACGCCGCTGATCGCCGCCGAAGGCGTGCGGCTGCTGCATGAGGCCGGCGTCCCGGCCGAGGTGCTGCAATTGCTGCCGGGCGACGGCCGCGTCGGTGCCGCGCTGGTCGCCGCGCGCGAGACAGAGGGCGTCATGTTCACCGGCTCGACCGAGGTCGCGCGGCTGATCCAGGCGCAACTGGCGCAGCGGCTTTCCGCCGACGGCCGGCCGATCCCGCTGATCGCCGAGACCGGCGGCCAGAATGCGATGATCGTCGATTCCTCGGCGCTGGCCGAGCAGGTCGTGTTCGACGTGATCGCCTCGGCCTTCGACAGCGCCGGCCAGCGCTGCTCGGCACTGCGCGTGCTCTGCCTACAGGAGGACGTCGCCGAAAGGACGCTCGCCATGCTCAAGGGGGCGCTGCACGAGCTGAAGATCGGCCGCACCGACAAGCTTGCGGTCGACATCGGCCCGGTCATCACCGCCGAGGCCAAGGGCATTATCGATGGCCATATCGATGCCATGCGCGCCAGGGGCCGCAAGGTCGAGCAACTGGAGCTGGACGGCGGGACGGCGCAGGGTACCTTCGTCGCGCCGACGATCGTCGAGCTCGCCAGCCTGTCGGATCTGACGCGCGAGGTGTTCGGTCCGGTGCTGCACGTCATCCGCTTCCGCCGCGACGAGCTCGACCGGCTGATCGACGACATCAACGCCACCGGCTACGGGCTGACCTTCGGCCTGCACACCCGCCTCGACGAGACGATCGCGCACGTGACCAGCCGGGTGAAGGCCGGCAACCTCTACATCAACCGCAACATCATCGGCGCCGTCGTCGGCGTGCAGCCCTTCGGCGGCCGCGGCCTGTCCGGCACCGGGCCGAAGGCCGGCGGCCCGCTGTATCTCGGCCGCCTGGTCAGGACCGCGCCGATCCCGCCGCAGCACAGCTCGGTTCACTCCGACCCGGCGCTGACCGACCTTGCCAGGTGGCTGGGCCTGCGCGGCATGAACGCGCAGGCCCAGGCGGCGCGCGAGACCGGCAGCAACGCGGCGCTCGGCCTCGACATCGAGCTGCCGGGCCCGGTCGGCGAGCGGAATCTTTACGCGCTGCATCCGCGCGGCCAGATCCTGCTCGTCCCGCAGACCGAGACCGGACTCTACGCCCAGCTCGTCGCCGCCATCGCCACCGGCAACCGCGCCGTGATCGACGCCGGCGCCGGGCTGCAGGCGGCGATGAAGGATCTGCCGCCGAGCGTCGCCGCGCGGATCGCCTGGACCAATGACTGGGAGGCCAGCGGCCCTTATGCCGGCGCGCTGGTGGAAGGCGACGGCGAGCGGATCCGCGCCGTCAACGCCAGGATCGCCGCCCTGCCCGGGCCGCTGGTGCTGGTCCAGGCCGCCTCGCTGGAGACGATCGCGGCCGGCTTTGCCGACGCCTACTGCCTCAACTGGCTGCTGGAAGAGGTCTCGACCTCGATCAACACCACCGCCGCCGGCGGCAATGCCAGCCTGATGGCGATCGGCTGAGGCCACACGGGACCGGGCGGCCGGCTTCGTCCGGCCTCCGCGCCATCCTGTTTCGCGGCGGCGACGGCGTCTTCCCGACGGCGTGGCCGCTGCGGTCCTTCCTTGTCGTCGGGAAATGGTGGAAGGAAGGCGAGGCGTCTCTCGCGCCGTCCATTTTGACCACCCAGGCCAAGAGCCGGCATTCACTCCCAAGTCTGCCGGAGACTGGGACGCGGTGGGCGGCGCGACCTAGCCCGCCGTCGCCTCGGCGCTGGCCTCGATCCGCTCCATGTCGTCGTCGGACAGGCCGAAGTGGTGGCCGATCTCGTGGATCAGCACGTGGGTGACGATGTCGCCTAGCGTCTCCTCGTTCTCGGCCCAGTAGTCGAGAATCGGCCGGCGGTAGAGGGTGATGCGGTTCGGCATCTCCCCGGTCTCCATCGTGAAGCGCTCGGAAATTCCGCGTCCCTCGAACAGCCCGAGCAGGTCGAACGGCGTCTCGAGCGCCATGTCCTCGAACACGTCGTCGCTGGGGAAGTCGGCGATCTCGATGATCAGGTTGCCGGTGAGCGCACGGAATTCCTCCGGCAGGTGGCCATAGGCTTCCAACGCGAGCGACTCGAACGTGCTGATCGTCGGGGCGTGGCGGTTGCGCCAATCTTCTGTCTGGTCGATACGGGCCATTTGCGCTCCTTATGTCTGTCATATAGCACTTCGCACCGGCTTTTCGAGTGACGAATTCGTCAGATCCGGATTGCGGCCCCAGACGGCAGGGTGGGGGAGACGCCAGCGGCAAGGGTCCGTCGTGGCGCCCACACCGGCCAATTGCCCGCAGCCCCTTGCTGTGGCCGGTAACGCATTGATTTTGGCGATGGTTCCGGCCGTCGACGCAACTCTTGCCTTGGCGACGGCAAGGTGCCGGTACATGTCTTCGATTGGGCCGCATTTCCGAAACGCGCAATCTCGACCTGGGCTTGCCGCGCGTGGGCGGGACGGTGCAGGAGGGGCCGCTCAGCGTTGGCGCAGCGCCGTGACCTCGACCTCTATCAGCATTTCGGGCCTGATCAGGCCGCAGACGACCATGGTGGCGGCCGGCCGGATCTCGCCGAAGACCCCGCCGAGGATCGGAAACACGCGGTCGGCAAAGGAGGCGTCAGTGATGTAGTAGTGGCAGCGCACGACGTCGGCGAGCGAGAAGCCGGCCTCCGTCAGCGCGGCGCGGATTGTCGCAAGGCAGTTGCGCGTCTGCGCTTCGACGCCCTCGGGCATCGTCATCGTGGCGTAGTCGTAGCCGGTCGTGCCCGCGACGAAACACCAGTCGCCCTGCACCACCGCCCGCGAATAGCCGGCGGTGCGCTCGAAGGGCGAGCCGGAGGAGATCAGCTGGCGCATGTCCCGGCGCTCCAGATGCGGCCCTTGATCAGGCCCAGGGACGGGTGGTGGCCTTGGCCTGCTCGTAGCTGTCGATCGAGGTCGACTTCTCCAGCGTCAAGCCGATGTCGTCGAGGCCATTCAGCAGGCAGTGGCGGCGGAAGGCGTCGACCTCGAAGCCGATGCGACCGCCGTCGGGACCGCTGATCTCCTGCGCCTCGAGGTCGACGGTCAGCACAGCGTTGGCGCCGCGGCTGGCGTCGTCCATCAGCTTCTCGAGGTCCTCGGGGCTGACGACGATCGGCAGGATGCCGTTCTTGAAACAGTTGTTGTAGAAGATGTCGGCGAATGAGGTCGAGATGACGCAACGGATGCCGAAATCGAGCAGCGCCCATGGCGCGTGCTCGCGCGAGGAGCCGCAGCCGAAGTTGTCGCCGGCAACGAGGATGGACGCGCCCTGGTAGGCCGCCTTGTTGAGCACGAAATCGGGGTTCGGCGTGCCGTCCTCGAGATAGCGAGCTTCCGCGAACAGACCCTTGCCGAGACCGGTGCGCTTGATGGTCTTCAGGTAGTCCTTCGGGATGATCATGTCCGTGTCGATGTTGACGACGGGCAGGGGCGCGGCGACGCCGGTCAGCTTGACGAACTTGTCCATGACGGAAACCTCGATTGCGATGCTTATCGTTCCGGGTCTGCGTTTAGATCAGTTTCGCCGGGAATTGAAGGAGAATCTTGCCCGTCCGCCGAAGACGCCAGAGGCGGCCAGTCGCCATGGCCGGCGGCCGGGCAAAGTCGCTCACAGGTCGATGATCGTTCCGCGGCCGTCGTTCCAGACGCGCGGCTCGCGCTGACCCGGCCTGCCGGTGCCGGCATGGACCTTGGCGCGCAGCGGCGTCGGCTGCAGCTTCGTGGAAATCCAGCTGCCGAGCATGACGACCGAAGCGATGCCAGCCAGCGCCAGTCCGATGGACGCGGCGAACACAAACACGGCACCGGCGACGACGACGGCAGCGGTGGCGACCAAGATGGAGCGAATGCTTTGCATGTTAAGCCCTTTCCTTGCGGGAAATGTGGGCAGCGAATGTGGTCATTGCAAGGCTCGCAAGGCCGCCGGTCGCATCCGCGCGTCGGCGGACCGCGCTTGCCCAATTTCGCGAAGCGAGGCAGAAAGGGACCATGACCGCGCCGTGCGACCACCACCCGCTCCGCCTGCGCCGCTCGCTGCTCAGCGTGCCGGCCTCCAATGCCCGCGCGCTCGAAAAGTCCGCAGCGCTCGCCTGCGACGGGGTGATCTTCGACCTTGAAGACTCGGTTGCGCCGGACAAGAAGGCGGAGGCGCGGGAGGCGCTGGTGCGCCATTTCGCCGCGCTCGACAGGACGCGCCCGCAGGAGCGCATCATCCGCATCAACGCGGTCTCGGATGGCGAGGGCGCGGCCGACCTGGAGGCGGCGCTGGCGTGCACGCCGGACGCGGTTCTGCTGCCGAAGGTATCGGAGCCGGACGACGTCCGCGCCGTCGCCGACTGGCTCGCCGATCAGGGAGCCGACGACGGCCCGCGGCTGTGGGCGATGGTCGAGACCCCGGCGGCGATCCTCAACCTCGCCGCGATCGCCGAGGTCGGCCGCACCCGTGGCGGCAGGCTCGACTGCCTGGTGCTCGGGCTCAACGACCTGCGCCTTGCGACCGGCATCGCCGACCTTGCCGGCCGGCCGTACCTCGTGCCGCTGCTGACGCAGGCAGTCGTCGCCGCGCGCGCCGGCGGCCTCGACGTGATCGACAGCGTCCACAACGGCTTCACCGAGCTCGACGCCTTCGCCGCCGAATGCGCGCAGGGTCGGCAGATGGGCTTCGACGGCAAGATGCTGATCCACCCCGCCCAGATCGCCCCGGCGAATGCGGCCTTCGGCGTCGCTGCGGCGGACGTGGCAGACGCCCGCGCCATCGTTGACGCCTTCGCCCTGCCGGAAAGCGCGGGCAAGGGCGCGATCAATCTCGGCGGACGCATGGTCGAGCGACTGCATCTCGACCAGGCGCGGCGGCTGCTCGCCAGGGCCGAACTCATCGCCAGCAGAGAGAATTCCGCATGAAGGTCTACCGCTTCCTTACCGGCTCCGACGATGCCGCCTTCTGCCACAAGGTGACGCAGGCCCTGAACAAGGGCTGGTCGCTGCACGGCTCACCGACCTATGCCTACAACCCCGAAACCGCGCAGATGCAGTGCGGTCAGGCGGTGGTGAAGGAGGTCGAGGGCAAGGACTATCACCCGGAAACGAAACTGTCCGAACAGTGACGGGCGCGGCCGCGGTGCCGCCGGCGGGGAGGAGGGATGCCATGTTCGATGTGCTGATCAGGAACGCCAATCTCCCTGACGGCCGCGAGGGCGTCGATATCGGCATCAAGGGCGCGCACATCGTCGAAGTCGCGCCGCATGTCGCCGCACAGGCGGGCGAGGTGATCGACGCGACCGGGCGGCTGGTGACGCCGCCCTTCGTCGATCCGCACTTTCACCTCGATGCCACGCTCTCGCTCGGCCTGCCACGGATGAACGTCTCCGGCACGCTGCTGGAAGGGATCGCGCTCTGGGGCGAACTGCGCCCGACGCTGACGCGCGAGGCCCTGGTCGAGCGGGCGCTGCGCTATTGCGATCTCGCCGTCAGCCAGGGCCTGCTCGCCATCCGCAGCCACGTCGACACCAGCGACCCGGCGCTGGTCACGGCCGAGGCGCTGATCGAGGTGCGCGAGCGTGTGGCGCCCTATCTCGACCTGCAGCTCGTCGCCTTTCCGCAGGACGGCTACTATCGCGCCAGGGGCGGCGTCGAAGCGCTCGAGCGGGCGCTCGACATGGGCCTCGACGTTGTCGGCGGCATCCCGCATTTCGAGCGCACCATGGCCGACGGCGCCGCCTCGGTGGCGGCGCTGTGCCGGATCGCGGCGGAGCGCGGCCTGCCGGTCGACATGCACTGCGACGAGACCGACGATCCGCTGTCGCGCCACGTCGAGACGCTGGCCGCCGAGGCGGTGCGCTTCGGGCTGCAGGGACGCGCCACCGGCTCGCACCTGACCTCGATGCACTCGATGGACGACTACTACGTCTCGAAGCTGATCCCGCTGATGGCGGAGGCCGAGATCAACGTCATTGCCAACCCGCTGATCAACATCATGCTGCAGGGCCGGCACGACGGCTATCCGCGCCGCCGCGGCATGACGCGGGTGCGCGAACTGATGGATGCCGGCCTCAACGTTTCCTTCGGCCACGACTGCGTGATGGATCCCTGGTACTCGCTGGGCTCCGGCGACATGCTCGAGGTCGGCCACATGGCGATCCATGTGGCGCAGATGGCGGGCATCGCGGACAGGAAAAGGGTGTTCGACGCACTTACCGTCAATTCTGCGAGGACGATGGGGCTGCAGGGCTACGGCATTGCGAAGGGCTGTCATGCCGACCTCGTCATCCTGCAGGCGCGCGACCCGCTCGAAGCGCTGCGGCTGAAGGCGAACCGGCTCCTCGTCATGCGACGCGGCAGGGTCGTCGCCCGCTCGGAACCGCGCGTCAGCGCGCTGATGCTCGCCGGCCGGCCGGCGGAAATCGACGCCGCCGCCTACGCGCCGCTGCGGCCAAAATCAGGCTGAGAGGCCGACTGCGGCCGCGGTCAGTTCTGGCCGGCATACTGCCCGTCGGAGACGTGCTCGAGCCAATCGACCGCCTTGCCGTCCAGCGCTTCCTGCAAAGCGATATGGGTCATGCCCGCCTCGGGGGCGGCGCCGTGCCAGTGCTTCTCGCCGGGCTCGAACCAGACCACGTCGCCGGCGCGGATCACCCGCAGCGGATACCCCCAGCTCTGCGCCAGCCCGCGTCCGGCAGTGACGATCAGGGTCTGACCGAGCGGATGGGTGTGCCAGGCGGTGCGGGCGCCCGGCTCGAAGGTGACGCTGACAGCCCGCAGCCGCGCCGGCGCCGGCGCCTCGATGATCGGGTCCTGCCGGACGCGGCCGGTGAAGTAGTCCGGCGAGGGGGTGACGGAGGGGCGGCTGCTGCAGGGTTCAATCATCATGGCGGCTGTCCTTCGCTTTCCGGAAACGGCGGGTCCATCCTGCACCGGAAAACGCGGGGCGGGAAGCTTTGCGCCCCTCGAAAAAAGGACCCGGATGCGGCGGCATCCGGGTCCGGCGAAGGGCAGGGGAAGAGGGGATGTCAACCCCAGCTCGGCGGCGGAGGGCGCCGGAAGAAAAGCGTATCGATCGCCGATCGGATCGCGGCAAGGACGGCGTGGATATGGTGACGCATTCGTGGTCCTCCAATCTGCTGGCGCCGCAGGAACCGCGGTGCCATGCCGCATTGATGGCACGCGACAACGGTCGGCCGTGTTCCTGCGGTGACAGGAAACTCCGGGCCGCGGCGCAAAAATCTTTCGTTGCGGCGATTTTCCTTGAATGGAAGTTGCGCTAAGAACCGCGCAAACCCGCATCCGACCCTTTGACAAGGACAGTTTCATGACAGTGCGCAACCTCCTCCTCCTGCCCGGCGACGGCATCGGCCCGGAAGCCATGGCGGAAGTCCGCAAGATCATCGCCTACATGAATGCCGAGGCGGGGGCGGGTTTCGTCACCGACGAGGGCCTGGTCGGCGGCTCGGCCTATGACGCCCATGGCGTGGCGATCTCGGAAGGCGACATGGAGAAGGCGCTCAACGCCGACGCGGTGCTGTTCGGTGCCGTCGGCGGCCCGAAATGGGACGCCGTTCCCTACGAGGTCCGCCCCGAGGCCGGGCTCTTGCGCCTGCGCAAGGATCTCCAGCTGTTTGCCAACCTGCGCCCGGCGATCTGCTATCCGGCGCTTGCCAATGCCTCCTCGCTCAAGCCGGAGCTGGTCGAGGGCCTGGATATCCTGATCGTGCGCGAACTGACCGGCGGCGTCTACTTCGGCGAGCCGAAAGAGATCATCGACCTCGGCAACGGCCAGAAGCGCGGCATCGACACGCAGGTCTACGACACCTACGAGATCGAGCGCATCGCCGGCGTCGCCTTCGAGCTGGCTCGCACCCGCAGGAACCACGTCTGCTCGATGGAAAAGCGCAACGTCATGAAGTCCGGCGTGCTGTGGAACCAGGTCGTGACCCAGACCCACAAGGATCGCTATTCCGACGTCGAGCTCGAGCACATGCTGGCGGATGCCGGCGGCATGCAGCTGGTGCGCGCGCCCAAGCAGTTCGACGTGATCGTTACCGACAACCTGTTCGGCGACATGCTCTCGGACGTCGCCGCGATGCTGACCGGCTCGCTCGGCATGCTGCCCTCGGCCTCGCTCGGCGCGCCCGATCCGAAATCCGGCAAGCGCAAGGCGCTCTACGAGCCGGTGCACGGCTCGGCCCCCGATATCGCCGGCAAGGGCATCGCCAACCCGATCGCCATGATCGCCTCGTTCGCCATGTGCCTGCGCTACTCCTTCAACATGGTGCAGGAGGCCGACAGCCTGGAGAAGGCGATCGCCAACGTGCTCGACCGCGGCACTCGCACCGGCGACATCATGGCCGAAGGCTGCACCAAGGTTGGCACCGCCGAAATGGGCGATGCGATCCTAGCCGAGTTCAAAGCGCTCTCGGCCTGAAACCATCCCGGGAGGGGCGCCGAGCCCTTCCCGCTCACCTTCCGCCGGATGAAGGCGGACGCCGGGCGGGGATCTTGAACCGTATCCGCCGGCAACCCAAGGTGATGGTTGTCGAAGCGGGGTCTCAATGAACCGTCCGGTTACCTCCTCCCTCTGGATTTTCGCGACCGCGGCCGTTCTCGTCGCGGGGCTCATCCCGTTCGACCCGTCGCTGTCGGCGCGCGCGCAGGGACTCCCGTCGGCGTTGGTCGAGCTCAACCGGCGGATCACCGACTTCGGCCGGTTCGGCTGGATGATCTACGGCTCCGCCCTGTTCGCAGCGATCGCCTACGTCGCCGTCAGGGTCAGCCAGAGCGGCGGTGCCGCCGGGCGCGCCCGCACGGCGATGCGGCTGTCCAGCTATTTCCTGGTGACGATCGCCAGCGCCAGCGCGCTCGTGCATCTGCTGAAGACGCTCATCGGACGGGCGCGACCGGAGCTTCTGGCCGAGGTCGGCGCCTACAGCCTGACGCCACTGACAGGGAGCACCGTGTTCGAGAGCTTTCCCTCCGGCCATTCGGCCGCGGTCGGATCGTTCTTCGGGGCCTTTGCCCTGCTTCTGCCGCGGTTGCGGCCGCTGTTCCTCGCCGGCGCGCTCCTGATCGGGGCGTCCCGGGTGATCGTGGGGGCGCACTATCCGAGCGACGTCGCCGCCGGGCTGCTGGTCGGTCTGTGGTGCGCGATGATGACCGCCTTCGTGTTCGCGCGCTGGAACGTCCTGTTCCGCCTCGACCCGGAAGGATGGCCGCGCCCCAAGACCTTGCTCGGCAGACCAACGCCGG
This sequence comes from Mycoplana sp. ABR4_002, assembly GCF_056159645.1. Taxonomy (NCBI): domain Bacteria; kingdom Pseudomonadati; phylum Pseudomonadota; class Alphaproteobacteria; order Hyphomicrobiales; family Rhizobiaceae; genus Mycoplana; species Mycoplana sp. ABR4_002. Next base: position 4,037,072 of record NZ_JBSWVO010000001.1, on the reverse strand, counting down.
GCTGAGGTGGCGCAATCGTGATCGGCCGTGGAAAGGTTGTTGCCCGGGCGTCCTTGACTCCGGTCGAAAATCGCTTAATAGCAGCCCCGGATAAAGGGACAGCGTCCATGCCTTGCCACGACTTCCACATTGCTGAAGGTCAGCCAGCGGTCAACGCCGGGCAGGGCTGGCGCATGCCCGCATCCTCCAAGTTCACGGCCAAAACGACGACGAAAACCGTCTGACGTCTCTGGCCCGCCGCTCTCTCCCCGGCAAGGCCGGGGACCAGAAGCCCGCGCCGTGGCCGCCGGGCTTCCCCTCAAGGAACCGTGGAGAGGCAGAGAAAGAGAGCAAGACAAATGGGTTTCAAGATTGCAGTCGCCGGCGCAACCGGCAATGTCGGGCGCGAGATGCTCAACATCCTCTCCGAACGCGGTTTCCCCGCGGACGAGGTTGTGGCGCTGGCCTCCAGCCGCTCGGTCGGCACGGAAGTGTCCTACGGCGACAAGACGCTGAAGGTACACAATCTCGAAACCTATGACTTCTCCGACACCGATATCTGCCTGATGTCGGCCGGCGGCGCCGTCTCGCTGAAGTATTCGCCGAAGATCGGTGCGCAGGGTTGCGTCGTCATCGACAACTCCTCGGCCTGGCGCTACGACGCCGAGGTGCCGCTGATCGTGCCGGAAGTGAATCCGGACGCGATCGCCGGCTTTACCAAGAAGAACATCATCGCCAACCCGAACTGCTCGACCGCGCAGCTCGTCGTCGCGCTGAAGCCGCTGCACGACCGCGCCACGATCAAGCGCGTGGTCGTCTCGACCTACCAGTCGGTCTCGGGCGCCGGCAAGGACGGCATGGACGAGCTGTTCAACCAGACCCGCGCGGTGTTCGTCGCCGATCCGATCGAAAGCAAGAAGTTCACCAAGCGCATCGCCTTCAACGTCATTCCGCACATCGACGTGTTCATGGAGGACGGCTACACCAAGGAAGAGTGGAAGGTGCTGGCCGAGACCAAGAAGATGCTCGACCCGAAGATCAAGCTGACCTGCACGGCCGTGCGCGTCCCGGTGTTCATCGGCCACTCGGAGTCGGTCAACATCGAGTTCGAGAACGAGATCACGGCCGACGAGGCGCGCGAGATCCTGCGCGAGGCCCCCGGTTGCCAGGTGATCGACAAGCGCGAGAACGGCGGCTACATCACCCCCTACGAGAGCGCCGGCGAGGATGCGACCTATATCTCGCGCATCCGCGAGGACGCCACGGTCGAAAACGGCCTCAACATGTGGGTGGTGTCGGACAACCTGCGCAAGGGCGCGGCGCTGAACGCAATCCAGATTGCCGAACTGCTCGTCAACCGCGGGCTGATCAAGGCAAAGAAGCAGGCCGCCTGAGCGGTCTGGCGAAATTCATCAAGATCATCGTCCCACACCCGCCGACAGGCGGGGTGGGACACCTGCCTTGACCGGGGACCGGTCAGCCGCCGGGAACAGGCAGGCATTGGCGCAACAAGGCATTTTGAAAGGAACGGGGTAGTTTCCATGAGCTTGACGAAGCGGATGTTCCAGGGGCTGGCCGTGCTTGTGCTGGCGGGTGCTCCCGCGGTCGCGACGGCCGCCCAGTGCGGCAACACCGCCGCCGGCTTTCCGGCCTGGACCGAACAGTTCAAGCGTGAGGCGGCTGCCAACGGCATCAGCCCGCGCACGCTCGACCGGGCCTTTGCCAATGTCGGTTACAGCAGGGCGACGATTCGCGCCGACCGCGGCCAGAAGAGCTTCAAGCTGTCGCTGGACCAGTTCATGCGCAAGCGCGGCGGCCAGACGATCATCAATCGCGGCAAGAGCCTGAAGCGCCAGAACGCGGCGCTGTTTGCCAGCCTCGAGAGCCGCTATGGCGTCCCGGCAGGGCCGCTGATCGCGATCTGGGGCATGGAGACCGGCTTCGGCGGCTTCCTCGGCAAGGAGCACACGCTCTCGGCCGTGGCCACGCTTGCCTATGACTGCCGCCGCCCCGACTACTTCACCAACCAGCTCTATGCGGCGTTGACCCTGGTGCAGAACGGCACGCTGAGCGTCAATGCGCGCGGGGCGGCCCATGGCGAGATCGGCCAGACGCAGTTCCTGCCGGCCAACGTGCTGCGCTACGGCGTGGACGGCGACGGCAACGGCCGCATCGACCTTGTCGGCTCGAAGTCGGACGCGCTGGCCTCGACCGCGAACTTCCTGCGCGGTCACGGCTGGCGCCCCGGTGCCGGCTACCAGCCTGGTCAGCCCAACTACGTTGCGATCCAGGGCTGGAACGCCGCCAGCGTCTACCAGCAGGCGATCGCCATCATCGCCGCCGAGATCGACGGCGACTGACAAAGGCCATCATGGCTGGAGATCGGAACCCGGTGCGGCAACGCGCCGGGTTCCTACGTTCCGGGCCGCAGAAAGTCGCCAGTCTTGGCGTCCATGATCCACAGCTCGCCGGTGGAGATGTCGAACCAGGCGCCGTGCAGGTTGAGCTTACCGCGCTGCTCCAGCACCTCGACGCAGGGGAAAGTCCTGAGATTGGCAATCGAATTGCGGATGGACACGCGCTCGAGCGCCCGCTGGCGTTCTGCGGCGGTCATGACGGCGTTGCTCTGGATCTGTTCGGCGGCCGGTTTCAGGAGATGCATCCAGCGGCCGATGAAGTCGCCCGGCGACAGTGGCTCGGCATCCAGATCCAGCGCCGCCTTGATGCCGCCGCAGCGACCGTGGCCCATCACGACGATGTCGCTGACCCGCAGCGACTGGACGGCGAATTCGAGGGCGGCGGAGGTAGAGTGGTAGTGGCTGTCCGGCTCGTAGGGCGGCATCAGGTTGGCGACGTTGCGCACGACGAACAACTCGCCGGGGCCGCAGTCGAATATCGTCTCCGGTGCCGCGCGCGAATCGCAGCAGGCAATTACCATGGTTCGCGGCTTCTGGCCGCTTTCGGCAAGCGCCTTGTAGCGCTGTTGCTGCTCGCTGAAGCGACCCTCCATGAAGTTCTTGTAACCGGCCAGGAGATGATCAGGAAAGCGATGCATGTGGTCGGGACCCCCGTGCAATGACGAACGAGCAGAAAGCGCCGGCACTGCTGTAACCGGCGCGGGGCGGGAGCGCAAGCCCGGGTCCCGGGCGCCGTGCGTGGCCACGGCGGCCCGGGAAAGGCCTCGCCGCCACGGTCACCGGTTGCGTTTCGCGCCGCCGGGGTGGACGAGACGGCGCACCTGCACCATGGCCATCGGTGTCGACAGGCTGGCCGCGTCCTGCTCGATGGTGAGTTCGTCCGCCCCGCGCTTGGCGCTGCGGGCCACGATCTCGAAGACGCTGGCAGTGGCGAGGTGAAGCGCCCGTTCCTCGGTCAGCCCCTCCAGCAGGCGCGACAGGAAGACGGCGGCGACGAGGTCGCCCGTCCCGTTCGGTGGATCGGGCACCTGGCGATGCTCGGCGAGCAGCGCGGTGCGGCCGGAAAGGTAGAGATTGCCGGTGCTCCCGGCCATCATCGGCACAGCCGAGGTGACCAGCACCCGCGGTGGCCCGAGCGCCAGGGCGGCGTCCATTACCGCAGCGTTGGTCTCCAGCGGCGCACCGGCGAGCCAGGCCAGCTCGAAGCGGTTCGGCGTCGCGATCGAGGCGAGCGGCAGCAGCCGGTCGCGAATGGCCTCGGCCGTCGAGATCGGCACGTAGAGGCCGCCGTCGTCGCCGCACACCGGGTCGCAGAGATAGACCAGCTCCGGGTTTTCCGCCCTAAGCGCGCCGATGAAGCGGGCAATGGACGCGGCCTGGGCGGCATCGCCGATGTAGCCGGTGATCACCGCCCTGATCTCGCCGCGCCAGGGCGCCCGCGACAGGTCGTCCATCAGGGCGTCGAAGTCGGCGATGGCGATGGCTATCCGGGTGGCCGGGCCGTGCCCCGGATGCCACGGCAGGACGACGGTGGGAACGGCCCAGACCGGATGGCCGAGCGTTTCCAGCGCGAAGACGACGGCGCGGTTGCCGACCGTGCCCCTGACCACGTGGCTCGAGATCACAAGGACCGCGCCCTTTTCGGTTTCACTCATCGATGCCTTCCCAGGTTGCCCCGATTGTCCATGAACCACCGTTCCGATGCCCGCAAGTATATGTTGCAACGCCGTCCGGGCGGGGGCAATTTGCCACAGGCTCGCCGCATTGTGGATCACGGGCACGGCGTCGCAATGCCCGCGGCGGAGTTCGCTGGCGTTTTTCGCGGTTTTTTTGCGGAAAGCTCGGCAAAATCGCGCGCGACAGCGTGATTTGTCGCCGGTTTTGGGGAGATTCGGACAAAATCGATTGAAATCGGCCGGACTTTTACAAAACCGTCGCGAAGAAAATTTCTTCTGGTAGGTTCCTGACATCCAGTTCGGGGGAGCATTTTTCATGGCAGGACGCAGCAACACAAAGCGCGACAAGCAGATCGAGGCGGCGACGGCTGCGGCGACGAAGGCGGGGGAGGCGTTCATCGATCCGGCGCTCCTATTCCGCCGGGCCAGCAGCGACGATCTCGACAACTACAGCGCCGAGATGCTGGCGGCGACCGCCGCGCACGCCCAGGCCGAGCTGTTCGCCTGGGACGGATGCGAGCCGCGGGTGACAGTGACGGAAGTGCCGGGCGTCGCGCCCCAGGGCACGCGGGTTTCGGTCCTGTCGGTGACAGACCGCAACCAGCCGTTCCTCTATGATTCCGTCATGGGCGAGGTGACGAGCACCCACCGCGACATCCAGCTCGCGATCCACCCGATCCTAGTGGTCGAGGCCGGCAAGGATCCGAAGCTGTTCTCCCCCGACGTCGAGAGCGATCCGGCCCAGCGCGTCAGCCATATCGAGATCCATCTCGCCGAACTCGGCCCCTCGGAAGCGGCCAACCTGATCGAGCGCATCCGCCAGGTCCTGGTCCAGGTGCACCTTGCGGTCGGCGACTGGAAGCCGATGATGGACACGCTGTCGCAGGCGGTGGCGGAGATGGCGGCGCACGGCCCGTCTCGCCGGCAGGGCGACAAGGACGAGGCGATTGCCTTCCTGGAATGGCTGCGCGACAACAATTTCACCTTCCTCGGAATGCGCGAGTACACCTATAGCGGCAAAGGCGGCAACGCTCTGGTCGAGCGCGGCACCAGCCAGGGCCTCGGCATTCTCTCCGACCCGGATGTGCGCGTATTGCGGCTCGGCAAGGACGCCGTGACGACGACGCCGGAAATCCTGGCCTTCCTCGAGGGCCCGGACTTCCTGATCGTCACCAAGGCAAACGTGCGCTCCGTGGTCCATCGCCGCGCCTATATGGACTATGTCGGGGTGAAGCGCTTCGATGCCGAGGGCAATGTCACCGGCGAGCTGCGGATCGTCGGCCTGTTCACCTCAACCGCCTACACCCATGCCGCTTCCGAGATCCCGTTGCTGCGCTCGAAGGTCGAGACGGTCGTCGACCATTTCGGCTACGATCCGCAGAGCCACTCCGGCAAGATGCTGATCAATACGCTCGAATCCTACCCGCGCGACGACCTGTTCCAGATCGACACCGGGCTGCTCGCCTCTTTCTGCGAGCAGATCAACGAACTGGCCGACCGACCGCGTATCCGCGTGCTGCCGCGCATCGATCATTTCGACCGTTTCGTTTCCGTTATCGTCTACGTCCCCCGCGAGCAGTACGACTCCGAGGTGCGCGAGAAGATTGGCAGCTACCTCAAAGGCGTCTATGACGGCCGCGTCTCGGCCTACTACCCCGCGTTCCCGGAAGGCGGTCTGGCACGGGTGCACTTCATCATCGGCCGCTCCGGCGGCAAGACGCCGCGCATCGCCCAGAAAAAGCTCGAGGGCGCGATCCGCGACATCGCCACCCGCTGGACCGACCGCTTCGAGGCCCTGGCCGGGCCGGACGCGACCAGGCTGATCGCGCCGCAGGGCTACCAACACGCCTTCACCCCGGCCGAGGCGCATGCCGACCTCGCCATGTTCGAAGCCGCCACCGCGGGCGACCCGATCCATATCGCCTTCTATCGCAAGCTGGGCAACACCGACGCGAAGACGGTCGAGCTGAAGATCTTCCACGCCGGCGACGCCGTCTCGCTCTCCAGCCGCGTGCCGCTGCTGGAGAACCTCGGCTTCAACGTGGTAAGCGAGCAGACCCACGATATCACCGTGGTGGCGGAGGACGGCGGCGAGCGCCTCGTCGTGCTGCACGACATGGAACTGCGTCACCACGATGGGCTCGACATCGACCTCGCCGGGCTCGCCGGGGTGTTGAAGGATGCATTCCTGTCGGCCTGGCACGGCCGCACCGACGACGACGCCTTCAACCGGTTGATCATGAGCGCCGGCCTCAACGTGCGTGAAACTATGGCGCTGCGCGCCTATGCCCGCTATCTGCGCCAGACCGGGATCGCCTATTCGCAGGACTATATCGCCGATACGCTGAACAAGTACCCGGCGATTGCCGCCGACCTGTTCCAGCTGTTTTCCGCCCGCTTCGACCCGGCGCTCGGCGAGCGCAAGCGGATCAAGCGCGGCGATGAACTGGCCGCAAGGATCGAGGAGGCGCTCACCGGCGTGCCGAGCCTCGACGAGGACCGGATCCTGCGGCGCTACGTCAACGCGATCGCCTCGACGCTGCGCACCAACTACTTCCGGCGCGACGCCGACGGCCGGCCGCTCGACACGCTCGCCTTCAAGCTCGACCCGCAGGCGCTGGAAGGCCTGCCGGAGCCGCGTCCGTTCCGCGAGATCTTCGTCTACGGCGCCGAGGTGGAAGGCGTGCACCTGCGCTTCGGCCGGGTCGCCCGCGGCGGGCTGCGCTGGTCCGACCGCGCCCAGGACTATCGCACCGAGGTGCTGGGGCTGGTGAAGGCGCAGCAGGTGAAGAACGCGGTGATCGTGCCGGTCGGCGCCAAGGGCGGTTTCTATCCGAAGCGGTTGCCGACGGGCGGCAGTCGCGATGCCGTCTTCAGCGCCGGCAAGGAGGCCTACAAGACCTTCATCCGCACCCTGCTCTCGGTGACCGATAACATCGAGGGACAGGAGGTCGTGCCGCCGCGCGACACCGTGCGGCTCGATGGCGACGACCCCTATTTCGTCGTTGCCGCCGACAAGGGCACGGCAACCTTCTCCGACACCGCCAACGCGCTGGCGCAGGAAGCCGGCTTCTGGCTCGACGACGCGTTTGCCTCGGGCGGATCGGCCGGCTACGACCACAAGAAGATGGGAATCACCGCGCGCGGCGCCTGGGAGACGGTGAGGCGGCACTTCCGCGAGATGGACACGGACATCCAGAAGACGCCGTTCACGGTCGTCGGCGTCGGCGACATGTCGGGAGACGTGTTCGGCAACGGCATGCTGCTGTCGCGCAAGATCCGGCTGGTGGCGGCCTTCGATCACCGCGATATCTTCATCGATCCGGCCCCGGATACCGAGCAGTCCTTCGCCGAGCGCAAGCGCATGTTCGCGCTGGCGCGCTCGAGCTGGCAGGATTACGACCGCGCCGCGCTGTCCAAGGGCGGGATGATCATCGCGCGCAGCGAGAAATCGGTGACGCTGACCAGCGAGGCGATGGCGGCGATCGGCATCGACAAGCCGAAGGCGACGCCGTTCGAGATCATGTCGGCGATCCTCAGGGCGCCGGTCGACCTGCTCTGGTTCGGCGGCATCGGCACCTATGTCCGCGCCGCGAGCGAGACGGATGCGGAGGTCGGCGACCGCGCCAACGACGCCATCCGCGTCACCGCCGAGGAACTGCGGGCGAAGGTGATCGGCGAGGGCGCCAACCTCGGCGTCACCCAGCGCGGCCGCATCGCCTTCGGCCTGAAGGGCGGCCGCTGCAACTCCGATGCGATCGACAACTCGGCCGGCGTCAACTCTTCCGACGTCGAGGTCAACATCAAGATCGCGCTGGCCTCGGCCATGCGCGATGAGCGGCTGACCCGCGAGAAGCGCAACAAGCTGCTCGCCTCGATGACCGACGAGGTCGCCCACCTCGTGCTGCGCAACAACTACCTACAGTCGCTGGCTATCTCGCTGTGCGAACGCCAGGGGCAGGCCAATCGCGCCGGACTGTCGCGGCTGATGACGCGGCTGGAGGCGGGCGGGCAGCTGAACTGCAAGGTCGAGATGCTGCCGAACGAGCAGGTGATGGATGAGCGCTATCGCGCCGGCAAGCCGTTGACGCGGGCCGAGATCGGCGTGCTGCTGTCCTATGCCAAGCTGGTGCTGTTCGACGAGATCCTCCAGAGCGAACTGCCGGATGACCCCTATTTCGAGCCGACCCTGGTCGGTTACTTCCCGGCGAAGATGCAGCGCGCCTATGCCGGCGACATCAGGTCGCACCGGCTGCGCCGCGAGATCATCGCGACGATCCTGGCCAACGGCGTGATCAACCGGGGCGGGCCGTCCTTCGTCAGCCAGCTGACCGACGGCACCGGCTATGCCAGCGCCGACGTGGTCAAGGCGGCGATGCTGGCTTTCGAGGGCTACGAGCTGTTCCCGCTCTATGCCGCCGCCGACGGGCTCGACAACCTGGTCAGCGGCGCGGCGCAGAACGAGGTCTACGAGGATCTTGGCCGGGTGTTCTCCAACGCCACGGCGCTGTTGCTGGCGACCGGAGCGATCAATGCGCCGATGGACGCGGCGGTGCACAAGCTGAAGCAGGCGCTGAAGCAGCTGCGGCCGCATCTCGCCGACCTGCTGCCGGAAACGGCCCGCGAGGAGCTGCGCCGCAAGTCGCTGTACTTCGAGGACAAGGGCGTCCCCGAGAGCCTGGCGCGCGAGATCACCGATCTTCTGGCAATGAGCTTCGTGCCGGAGATCATGCTGATTGCGATCGAGACCGGCGACAACCTCGTGCGCACCGCGCAGACCTTTGCCGGCGTCAGCGAGACGCTGAACATCGGCGGGCTGCTGGCCGCGGCCGGGCGCGTTCCGGCAACCGATCTCTACGAGTCGCTGGCGCTGGCGCGCAACCTGACGGACATCGCCAACGCGCGGCGCGAACTGACCAAGGCGGTGCTGGCCAGGCACAAGGGCGACAAGCAGCCGGTGTTCGCCTGGCGGCAGGCCGACTCCGAACGGCTCGGCATGGTCACCGGCCGCCTGAGCGCGCTGACCGAGGCGGGCGAGGCGACGCTCGCCAAGATCTCGGTCGCCGCCGGCGTGCTCAGCGATCTTGCGCACGGCCGGACAAGGTGACACAGTCGCCCGGCCGGACACGCGAACAGATAGCCGGCTAAGCTTAGCCGGCCCCATGTGCGGTGCGCCGGGTCGGCCGCGGCGGACAGGCCGCGGCGGTCGGAGGGAAAATGACGGATAGGCCGAAAGCTGCCGCCGGACGCCGGGCCGGCCGGCTCGGGATCTGGGGCTGGATGCTGTTCGACTGGGCGGCCCAGCCCTTTTTCACGGTGATCACCACCTTCATCTTCGGCCCCTACCTGGTCTCGCGCCTCGCCGTCGATCCGGTTTCCGGGCAGGCCGCCTGGAGCTACACGCTGACGATCTCCGGCGTTGTCATCGCGCTGCTGTCGCCGGTGCTCGGGGCCATCGCGGATGCGTCGGGGCGGCGCAAGCCGTGGATCGGCGTGTTTGCCATCATCCAGGTCGTGTCGCTGTGGATGCTCTGGCACGCGGCCCCGGGAACGGGCCTGCTGATGCCGCTGGCGATGATGGTTCTGGCGACGGTGGCCGCCGAATTCTCGATCGTCTTCAACGATTCAATGATGCCGAACCTCGTGTCACCGCAGGAGGCTGGGCGGATCTCCAATCTCGCCTGGGGGCTGGGCTACCTCGGCGGGATGGTCGTGCTGGTCGCGATCGTGCTGTTCCTCGCCGCCAATCCCGAGACCGGACTGACCGCGCTCGGCATCGCGCCGCTGTTCGGGCTGGACCCGGCCTTGGGCGAGGACGCGCGGATCACCGGGCCGGTCTCGGCCATCTGGTACGCCGTGTTCATCCTGCCGATGTTCCTGTTCACGCCGGACCTCGGCCGGGGGCAGCCGATCGCGCGGGCGGTCCGCTCAGGGCTCGCCTCGATCGGGGACACGCTCGGCGAGTTGAGGGTGCGGCGCGGCATCCTGCGCTTCCTCGTGGCGCGAATGATCTATCAGGACGGGGTCAACGGGCTGCTGGCGCTCGGCGGCACCTTCGCTGCCGGCATGTTCGCCTGGCAGACGATGGAACTCGGCGTCTACGGCATCATCCTCAACGTCGTCGCGATCGGCGGCTGCCTCTGGGCCAGCCGGCTCGACGGTCGCTTCGGCTCGAAGGCCGTCGTCCTCGCCAGCCTCGGCTGCCTGACGGTTGCGACCCTCGGCATTGTCTCCACCGCGCCGGGGCATACGCTGTTCGGGCTGCTGCCGCTGTCGACCGCCGATTCGGGCGGCCTGTTCGGCACCGCGGCGGAGAAGGCCTACATCGCCTTCGGCCTGCTGGTGGGGATCGCCTTCGGTCCGGTACAGGCCTCGGCCCGCTCCTACCTGGCGCGCAGCGTGGCGACCGACGAGGCCGGCCGCTACTTCGGACTCTACGCGCTGACCGGCCGGGCGACCTCCTTCGCGGCCCCGCTGTCCGTCGGCCTCGTCACCACCGCCACCGGATCGGCCGCGCTGGGGATGGGCGCACTCGTCGTGTTCCTGCTCGTCGGCCTAGTGCTGTTGCTGCCTACGCCCTATCCGGCGGACATGCCGCGGCTCCGCGCGGCAGGGGGCGCCTGAGCCTGGCGCAGCGGCCCTTCCGCAGCGTCGATGCGGCCGTCCGGCATGGCCGCCCTGTCGACCGATACGCGCCTTCCGGCGGCATCGATGCGACCTGCTTCACCGCCACGTGCCGCCGATGGACAATGCTGCAACCGTGCCATGCCGGCTTGACGAAAACGCCTTGACGTATTACGACTGACGAAAATGAAAAACCGTCAGTCGTAATACGGAGTGATCGAATGCCGGAACTGATCGATGCCGCCACCGATCCTGCGAGGCAGGAAAGCGTCACCCGCATCCTTGATGCGGCGGAGCGGCTGTTCCGGCACTACGGCTACGCCAAGACCAACGTCGCCGACATCGCCCGCGAACTCGGCATGTCGCCGGCCAACATCTACCGCTTCTTCGCCTCGAAGACCGAAATCCACCAGGCGATCTGCGGGCGCATGCTGGCGGCCAGCTACCAGCAGGCCAGGGATGTCGCGCGGCTGCCGCTGAGCGCGGAGGAACGGCTGCGTCGCTACGCCGAGGGCCAACACAAGATGACGGTCGAGGCCATGCTCGACGAGGAGAAGGTGCACGAGATGGTCATCGTCGCGATCGAGCGCGACTGGCACGTGATCGAGAAGCACATCGACCGCATGCACGACGTTGTCGCCGACATCATCCGCGACGGCATCGCCGTGGGCGAATTTGCCGAACAGGATGCCGTCATTGCCGCCCGCTGCTTCGGCGCGGCGACCGTCATCCTCTGCCACCCGCAGATGGTGGCGCAGTGTCTCGCGAAGGACAACCGCGCGACACCGTCCGAACTGATCGACTTCGCGATCAGGGCGTTGAAGCGATGAGCGTCCGGACCCGTGCCGCGGCCGGCTGAACACAACCAGGAGCGAACAATGTCTGCGCAGTTGAAGAGGTCCGGCAGGACCTTCCGGTCCCTTGCGGGCCTTGCAATGCTGGCGACCGTCGGCCTCGCCCTGTCCGGATGTTCGCAAGAGCAGGCCGAGACGACGGACGTCGTCCGCCCGGTCAAGGTCGTGGAAATCGTCCGGGCCGAGGAGACCCGCAAGCTGGACTACTCCGGCTCGGTCAAGGCGCGCACCGAAATGAACCTCGGCTTCCGCGTCGCCGGCAAGATCACCGAGCGGCTCGTCAACGTCGGCGACCGCGTTCGGCCGGGCGATGTTCTCGCCCGCATCGACCCCACCGACTACCAACTCGCGGTGAAGGCGGCGGAGGCCAATCTGGCCGCCGCCGAAAAGCAGGTCGAGACGGCCGCACTCGCCAGGACGCGCGCCGAGCGGCTGTTCGCCAAGAACGTCACCTCGCAGTCCCGGCTCGAGGAGGCGACGCTTGCCCATGACCAGTCGGTCTCGGCCCGGGACGCCGCCCGCTCCGCGCTGGACCAGGCGCGCAACCAGGTCGCCTATGGCGACCTCAAGTCCGATCAGGACGGCATCGTCACGGCGGTCAACGCCGACATCGGCCAGGTGATCGGAGCCGGTGCTCCGGTGTTGTCGGTGGCCGTGGCCGGCGAAAAGGAAGCCGAGATCGCGGTGCCGGAAATGGACATCGCCAAGTTCCGGCCGGGCAAGGCGGTCAAGGCGCGGTTCTGGTCCGACGACGGTCTGGTGCTGGATGGCCGCGTGCGCGAGGTCGCCGGCAGCGCCGATCGCCTGTCCAGGACCTTCACCGTGCGCGTCAGCCTGCCGAACGACCCGCGCGTGCTGCTCGGCATGACCGCGACGATCGAAACCGCCGACGGTAGCGCGCCCGCGGCCGTGTCGGTTCCCTTGAGCGCGCTGTCCGAGCGGGACGGCCGGAAGGTGGTCTGGCTGGTCGCACGCGACACCTCGACCGTGCATGCGCGCGACATCGCCGTCGGCGGCTTCGGCGCCGACGCCGTCACCGTCACGGACGGGTTGCAGCCCGGCGACCTCGTCGTCGCCGCCGGCACCCAGTTCATGCAGGAGAACCTGAAGGTGAAGCTGCCGGCGGACGAGGAATTGTCCGCCTTGGCGGAAACCGACCAACTCGTTCGCTGACCGCGACATCGACAGAACGGAACGACGCCATGAGTGCCGCGAACTCCGACCGCAAGCCGTTCAACCTCTCGCGCTGGGCGATCGCCCACCCGAGCATCGCCAGGTTCCTGTTCGGCCTGATCATCATCACCGGCGTGCTCGGACTGATGCGGATGGGCCAGAAGGAGGACCCCGACTTCACCTTCCGCGTGATGGTGGTGCAGGCCGTCTGGCCGGGCGCGTCGATCGAGGAGATGCAGGACCAGGTGGTCAACAAGATCGAGCGCAAGCTGCAGGAGACGCCGCATCTCGACTGGGTCAAGTCCTACACGCGAGCCGGCAGCGCCATCATCACCCTGCAGGTCCAGGGCGATACCGACGCCGGCGACGTCGCCGACGCCTTCTATCAGGTGCGCAAGAAGGTCGGCGACATCGCCGACGAACTGCCGGACGGCGTGCTTGGCCCCTATTTCAACGACGAGTTCGGCGACACCTTCATCACCCTGCACTCGCTCAGCGGCGAGGGCTACAGCTATCCCGAGCTGAAGCGGTTCGCGATCGCCGCCCGCGACATGCTTCTGACCACGCCCGGCGTCGAAAAGGCCGTCATCATCGGCGACCAGCCGGAGAAGGTCTATGTCGACGTCTCCTCCAAGGCGCTGGCCGAGCGCGGCCTGAGCATCCTCGATCTGCAGAGCGCCATCAAGGGCCAGAACAATGTCGATCCGGCGGGAACCGTCGATACCGGCACGCGTTCGGTGCGCATCTCGGTCGAGGGCGGCGTCGACCGGCTGGCCGATATCCGCGAGCTGCGCCTGCGCGCCGGCGGCCAGGTCATCAGACTCGGCGACATCGCCACGGTCAGCGCCGGCCTCGAGGATCCCTACCAGCGCAAGTACCGCTTCAACGGCCAGGAGAGCGTCCAGGTCGGCGTGGTGATGGCCAAGGGTTTCAACGTGACCGACGTCGGCAAGGCCGTAGCGGAAACCTATGCGCGGTTCCAGAGCGCGCTACCCTATGGCGTCGCCGTCGACCAGATCGCCGACCAGCCTGCGGTCGTCACCGAGGCGATCGGCGAGTTCATGAAGGCGCTGGGCGAGGCCCTCGTCATCGTGCTGGTGGTGTCGTTCCTGTCGATCGGCTGGCGCTCCGGCCTGGTGATCGCCATCGCCATCCCGCTGGTGCTCGCCGCGACCTTCGCCATCATGTACGAACTCGGCATCGACCTGCAGCGGATCTCGCTCGGCGCGCTGATCATCGCCCTCGGCCTGCTCGTCGACGATGCCATGATCGTGGTCGAGATGATGGAGCGCAAGCTCGAGGAGGGGCTGGAGAAGGTCGAGGCGGCGAGCTTCGCCTATTCCTCGACCGCCTTCCCGATGCTGACCGGCACGCTGATCACCACCGCCGGCTTCATCCCCGTCGGCTTCGCGGAATCGACGGCCGGCGAGTATGTCCGCTCGCTGTTCTTCGTGGTCGGCATCGCGCTGGTGGTCTCCTGGTTCGTCGCCGTCTACTTCACCCCGTGGCTCGGCCACATGATCCTGAAACAACGGGTGCATGCGGGCGCGCACCACGACGTGTTCGATACCCGCTTCTACCGCCGGCTGCGCGGCGCGGTCGGCTGGGCCGTGCGCCACCGCGCCGCCGTGCTGCTGCTGACGCTCGCCACCTTCGCCGGCAGCCTCTGGGCGTTCCAGTTCATCCCGAAAAACTTCTTCCCGCAGTCCTCGCGCCCGGAAATCCTGGTCGACCTGTGGCTGCCCGAGGGTACCAGCATCAATGAAGTCGAGCGCCAGGCCAAGGCGCTGGAGGCGCGGATGATGGACGATCCGGACAAGCGCTTCATCGCCACCTATATCGGCGAGGGCGCGCCACGCTTCTTCCTGCCGCTCGACCAGCAGCTGCGCAACCCGAACTTCGCCCAGCTGCTCGTCATGGCCAAGGACGAACCGGCGCGCGAGCGGCTGATCGACAGGCTCAGGACCATCCTGGCCGAGGACTTCCCCTCGGTCCGCGCCAAGGTCGACCGGCTGTTCCTCGGCCCGCCGACCGGCTGGCCGGTGCAGCTGCGGGTGGTGGGGCCCGATCGCGCGGAGGTGCGGCGCATCGCCGACGCGGTGAAGGCGAGGTTTGCGGAAAACCCGCTGCTTGGCGCCGTCCATGACGACTGGCTGGAGCCGGTGCCGGCGATGAAGCTGGTCATCGACCAGGATCGCGCCCGCGCGCTCGGCGTCACCTCGCAGCGGATTCGCCAGATGCTGCAGGCGGCCATGTCCGGCGTGCCGCTCGACGATTTCCGCGACGGCGAGGAGACCGTGGCGATCGTCGCCCGCGAGCCGGAGGGCACCCGCCACCTGCTGTCGGCCGTCAATTCGATCTACCTGCCGACCGATTTCGGCGGCTTCGTGCCGGTATCGCAGGTCGCCAAGGTCGTGCCGGTGCTGGAGCAGGGGATCGAATGGCGTCGCGACCGGTTGCCGACGATTACCGTGCGCGCCACCCTGCCCGACGGCGTGCAGTCCAACGACGTCACGCTGAAGATGTCCGAGGCGGTGCAGAGCCTGCGCGACGGACTTGCCCCGGGCTACAAGATCGAGATCCAGGGCGGGGCCGAAGACAGCGCCACAAGCCAGGCCTCGATCGCCGCCAAGGCACCGGTGATGCTGCTCGTCATCGTCGTGCTGCTGATGATCCAGCTGCAGCACTTCGGCAAAGCGATGCTGGTGCTCGCCACCGGTCCGCTCGGGATCATCGGCGCGGCGGCGGCGCTTCTGATCAGCGGCGCGCCGTTCGGCTTCGTCGCCATCCTCGGCGTCATCGCCCTGCTCGGCATCATCATCCGCAACTCGATCATCCTCATCGACCAGATCGACCAGGACATCGCCGCCGGCATGGAGCGCACCGAGGCGATCGTGGGCGCGGCCGTGCGCCGCTTCCGGCCGATCGTACTGACCGCCCTGACGGCGGTGCTGGCGCTGATCCCGATCTCGCAGGGCGTGTTCTGGGGTCCGCTGGCCTATGCGATGATGGGCGGGATCCTCGTCGCCACCGTCCTGACGATCCTCGTGCTTCCGGCCGCCTATGCG
Organism: Mycoplana sp. ABR4_002; assembly: GCF_056159645.1. Classification (NCBI taxonomy): domain Bacteria; kingdom Pseudomonadati; phylum Pseudomonadota; class Alphaproteobacteria; order Hyphomicrobiales; family Rhizobiaceae; genus Mycoplana; species Mycoplana sp. ABR4_002. The sequence goes on along the minus strand of NZ_JBSWVO010000001.1, from coordinate 4,021,281 downwards.
CTGTTCTTCGGCCGCGGGAAGCCGGCCGAGGTTGCGTCCGGGGCCACGGCGGACGGCGACCGGGAGGCCTATCCCGGTCCGTTGGCGATCGCCGCCGAATAGCCTGACGCGCTCCCGGAGGCGTGACGCCGGGCGGCGGATCGCGCCGCCCGAACCGCACCGGCAAGGCCAGCGCAAGCCACGCGCCCTACCACGTCCCGATCAGCGATTTGCATTGCGGGGACGAAGACATGATGTCGATGGATGGTCGCCATGAGGGCGAGGTGAGCAACGAGGTCATTGCCATGCTGCTGGATGGCGGCGGTGGCGAGGCCCTGACCGATCTGCTGGTCAAGGCGCTGCAGGAGGCCTTCGGCTTTCTCGCCGACGACCTGCCGATCGATACCCGCCACTGACGACCGGCACCGCGGAACGAGCCATGCCGGGTCGGGGCCGCCGCGATGGCGGCGATGCGGGCGCCTCTGAGCCGCCGTGCTATTGGCCGCGGAAGACCGGCGGGCGCTTCTCGACAAAGGCGGCCATGCCTTCCTTCTGGTCGGCGGTGGCGAAGAGCGAGTGGAACAGGCGACGCTCGAACAGGATGCCCTCGCGCACGCCGACCTCCTGCGCGCGCTCCACCGCCTCACGCGCGGCCGTCGTCGCAGCCTTCCCATAGCCGGCGATCGTTTCGGCGGCCTTGAGCGTCTCTGCCATCAGCTGGTCGGCGGGGAAGACGCGCGCGACGAGACCGCTGCGCTCGGCCTCGGCCGCGTCCATCATCCGGCCGGTCAGGATCAGGTCCATCGCCTTGGCCTTGCCGACCAGCCTGGTCAGCCGCTGCGAACCCCCCATGCCGGGAATGACGCCCAGCTTGATCTCGGGCTGGCCGAACATCGCCGTATCGGCGGCGTAGATGATGTCGCACATCATCGCCATCTCGCAGCCGCCGCCGAGCGCATAGCCGGACACGGCGGCGATCTTCGGCGTGCGCAGCGCGGCAAAGCGATCCCAGCCGGCGAAGAAGTCGTCATTGTACATCTCCGCAAACGAGCGGTCGGCCATCTCCTTGATGTCGGCGCCGGCGGCGAAGGCCTTCTCCGAGCCGCGGATGACGAAGCAGCCGACACCCGGATCGCGGTCGAGCGGCGCCAGCTCGCGGCCCATCGCAAGCATGATCTCCGAGTTCAGCGCATTGCGCGCCGCCGGCCGGTTCAGCGTGACGATGACGACGCGGTCCTGACGTTCGACAATGATCGGCTTTTCCAATGGAACTCTCCCTGATTGCTGCTGCGGTTATTCGACGCCCGCGTCCGACTTATCGCGCAACATGTTGATGATGCCAGAGAAATCCTTCTCGCCGAAGCCTTCGTCGGCGAACATCTGGTAGAGGCGGGTCGCCTCCGCACCGAGCGGGGTGGTGGCGCCGGCCTCATCCGCCGCCGCCTGCGACAACTTCAGGTCCTTCAGCATCAGCGCGCCGGCGAAGCCGGGCTCGTAGCCGCGATTGGCCGGCGAGGCGGGAACCGGTCCGGGCACCGGGCAATAGGTCGTCAGCGACCAGCACTGGCCGGAAGAGACCGAGGCGACGTCGAACAACGCCTCGTGCGTCAGCCCCAGCCGCTCGCCGAGTACGAACGCCTCGCCGACGGCGATCATGCTGATGCCGAGGATCATGTTGTTGCAGATCTTGGCCGCCTGGCCGGCGGCGGCGCCGCCGCAATGGATGACCTTCTTGCCCATTGCCTCGAACAGCGGCCGTGCTTCTGCAAAATCCGATGCCTCGCCGCCGACCATGAAGGTCAGGGTGCCGGCCGCCGCCCCGCCGGTGCCGCCGGAAACGGGCGCGTCGAGCGCCGGGCAGCCATGTTGCCGGGCCAGCGCGTGCGCCTTGCGGGCACTGTCGATGTCGATCGTCGAGCAGTCGATCAGGCGCGTGCCGGACGGCACGGCGTCCACCAGGTCCCGCCAGACCGCCTGCACGTGCTGGCCGGCCGGCAGCATGGTGACAACGGTGCCCGCGCCTGCAACCGCCTCGGCGAGCGAGGTGCAGGCGACGACGCCGGCGTCCCTTGCGGCTTGCATCGATGATTCGGAGAGGTCGAAGCCCTGGACGCGGTGGCCGGCCTTGACCAGGTTGGCCGCCATCGGGCCGCCCATGTGGCCGAGGCCAACGAAAGCGATCGAGGTCATCTGCGTTCTCCTTTCCTGCCGGTGTCGGCAAAGAGGGGTTCGGCCGCCGGTGCGAAGAAGGGTTCGAGTTCGGCGGCGCCGATGTCGGCGAGGTGCGCCGGGCGCCATTGCGGATTGCGGTCCTTGTCGATAACGGCGGCCCGCACGCCCTCGTAGAAGTCGTGGCTGCGCAGCACGCCGGCCGTGGCGGCGAACTCCCGCTCCAGGCAGGCCTCGAGCGAGCGGCTGCTGCGCCCGAGCCGCAGCAGCCGCAGCGTGACCTTCAGGCTGAGCGGCGACTTGCTGCCCAGGATCGCGAGGGTCTTATCCGCAAATGGCGTGCCTTCACGCGAAAGCGCCTCGATAATCGCTTCGACCGTGTCGTAGGCAAAGAGGCGGTCGATGGCGTCGCGATGCGCAGCGACGCCCGCCGGCGGCGGAGCGCCGGCAAGGGCCGTGACAGCCGCCGTGACGTCACCGCCGGTGGCGGTGGCCGGCAGGGCGGAAAGCGCCGCGACGAGCGCCGGCAGGCGATCCGAGGGAACGCAGGCGTCGGCCAGGCCGAAGGCGATCGCGTCGCCGGCGGAAAGCTGCTCGCCGGTCAGGGCAGCATAGGTGCCGAGTTCGCCGTGCTGCCGGGTCAGGAACCACGAAGCGCCGATGTCGGGGAAGAAACCGATGCCGGTTTCCGGCATGGCGAGCCGGGTGCGCTCGGTGACGATGCGGTGGCTGCCATAGACCGAAACGCCGACCCCGCCGCCCATGACGATGCCGTCCATGAAGGCGACAAAGGGCTTTGCAGGTCGACCGAGCCGCGCATTCAGGCGATACTCCTCGCGCCAGAACGTCGTCGGCTCGTCCGAGCCGGCCCTGCCGCCCTCGTAGATCATGCGGATGTCGCCGCCGGCGCAAAGCCCGCGGTCGCCCTCGCCAGTGACGAGCACCGCGGCGACCTGCGGATCGGCCTCGAACGCATCCAGCGCAGCCTCGATGTCGCGTACCATGGTCAGCGTCAGGCTGTTCAGCGCCTTCGGCCGGTTGAGCCGGATCCGGCCAAGCGCGCCGCTGCGCCCGGCCAGCACCTGCGGCTCGGGCGCGGTGTCCTGCGGCGATGCGGGTTCAGATGTGGAGGGCATGGCCAAGCGCCTTCAATGCGGCCTCCTGCAGGCCTTCGCTGCGGGTCGGATGGGCATGGATGGTGCCGGCGATGTCTTCCAGCCGCGCGCCCATCTCCAGCGCCAGCGAGAAGGCGCTGGACAGCTCCGAGACGCCGGCGCCGACCGCCTGCAGGCCGAGCACCAGATTGGTGTCCGCCCGCGCCACGGCACGCACGAAGCCGTCCTCAGACTGGGTGGTCATGGCGCGGCCGTTGGCGGTGAAGGGAAACAGCCCGACGCGCACCTCGTAGCCCTGCGCGCGCGCCTCGTCGGGCGACAGTCCGGCCGTGACGATTTCCGGATCGGTGAAGCAGACGGCTGGGATCGAGCGCTTGTCCCAGGCGCGCGGGCGCCCGGCGACGATTTCCGCCACCATCTCGCCCTGCGCCATGGCGCGGTGGGCCAGCATCGGCTCGCCGGTCACGTCGCCGATCGCATAGACGCCGCGCATGGAGGTGCGGCAACGCTCGTCGATGCGGATGAAGCGCCCGGTGCGGTCGAGGTCGAGCTCCTCGAGGCCCCATCCTTCCATCCGCGGCCGGCGGCCGACTGTGACGAGCACCTTGTCCGCGGCCAGGCGCTTTTCTTCGCCGGACGCGGTTTCGACCGTCAGCGCGTCGCTGGCGTAGCCCTTGGCCTTGGCGCCCGTGAGCACGCGCACGCCAAGATCGTTCAGTCTCTTGGCGACCGGCTTGACCAGTTCGGCATCGTATTGCGAAAGAATCTGCGGCATCGCCTCGACCACAGTTACCTCGGCGCCCATCTTGGCAAAGGCGGTGCCGAGCTCGAGGCCGATATAGCCGCCGCCGACGACGACCAGCATCCGGGGAACGCTCGCCAGCGACAGCGCCTCGGTCGAGGAAATGATCGGCCCGCCGAAGGGCAGGGCGGGCAGCTCCACCGGCTCGGAGCCGGTGGCAATGACCACGGTTTCGGCCCGGATCACCTGGGCGCCGGTTTCCGTCTCGACCTCGACGGTCTTGCCGTCACGGAAACGCGCCGAACCGTGCACGATCTTGACCTTGGCCTTGCGCAACAGCCCGAGCACGCCGCTGTTGAGGCGGCCGACGATGCCGTCCTTCCAGCGCACTGTCTGGGCGAGGTCGAGCTTCGGCGCCTCGACGGTGATGCCGAGGGCGGGCGACGCGCCGCTCATGTGGCGGACCTTGTCGAACTCGTCGGCGGCGTGGATCAGCGCCTTGGAAGGCACGCAGCCGATGTTGAGGCAGGTGCCGCCGGCCTTGCCGGCCTCGACGATAACGGTATCGACGCCGAGCTGGCCGGCGCGGATGGCGCAGACATAGCCAGCCGGACCGGCGCCGATGACGAGGAGCTTGCAGACGATCTCTTTCATGTCATCAGCCTTCGATGAAGATCAGCGCGGGGGTCTCGAGCAGGGTCTTGATCCGCTGCACGAAGACGGCGGCATCCCAACCGTCGACGACGCGGTGGTCGAAACTCGAGGACAGGTTCATGATCTTGCGCGGCACGAATTGGGTCCCGTCCCAGACCGGCCGCGTCATGATCTTGTTGACGCCGATGATCGCCACTTCCGGGTGGTTGATGATCGGCGTCGTGACGATGCCGCCGAGCGCCCCGAGCGAGGTGATGGTGATGGTCGAGCCGGACAGTTCCTCGCGCGCGGCGGTGCCGTTGCGGGCGGCCTCCGCCAGCCGGTTGAGCTCGGCGGCGCTGTCCCAGATCGACCGCGCCTCGGCGTGGCGGACGACCGGGACGGTCAGCCCGGAGGGCGTCTGGGTGGCGATGCCGATATGGACGGCGCCGTGGCGGGTAATGATGCCGGCGTCGTCGTCGAAGGTGACGTTGATGCCTGGCTGCTCGCCGAGTGTCCTGACCATCGCCCGCATCAAAAACGGCAGCACCGTCAGCTTCGGCTGGTCGGGCTTGCGCCCGGCGTTCATGGTCGCGCGCAGCTCCTCGAGATCGGTGACGTCGACCTCCTCGACATAGGTGATGTGCGGGATGCGGGAGGCGGCGATCCGCATCTTCTCGGCGATGCGGCGACGCAGGCCGGTGACCTTGATCTCCTCGGTCGCCGTCTTGCGGGCAAGGCCGGCCGGTGCGATGGCCGGCTGGGCGCCGCGGGCGACGAACTGGTCAAGATCCTCGTGGGTGATCCGCCCGGCAGGACCGGTGCCCTGGACCTGGCGCAGGTCGACGCCGGCCTCCTGGGCGCGTAGCCGCACCGCCGGCGAGGCGAGCGGCTTTTCCGCCGGCTCGCGCATCGCGGTGCGCTGCGCCGGCTTGGGCTGCTCCGGCTTGCGCTGCTCGGCCACGGCCGGTGCCACGGCGGGCGGCGGCGCTGCCGGCCTTGCTGCGGCCGGCGGCTCGGATGGCGGTTCGACCGGGTGTTTCTCCGCGACCGCGGGCGGCGGCGCCTCGATCGTCGCCTCGCCCGCGCCGTCGACCTGGATACGCAGCAGCGGGGCCTTGACGGCGATGGTGTCGCCGACATCGGCGCCGAGCCAGAGCACGGTGCCGTCGACGGGAGAGGGGATCTCCACGGTCGCCTTGTCGGTCATCACCGCGGCGAGCACCATGTCCTCGCGCACCGGGTCGCCCGGCTTGACGTGCCATTCCACCAGTTCCGCCTCGGCGACGCCTTCGCCCACGTCTGGCATCTTGATGACGAGTTCGCCCATTGCTCAGGCCTCCATCACTTCTTGCAGGGCCCGGCCGACGCGGGCGGGTCCGGGGAAATAGTCCCATTCCTGCGCATGCGGGTAGGGCGTGTCCCAGCCGGTCACGCGCACCACGGGCGCCTCGAGATTGAAGAAACAATGCTCCTGCACCAGCGCCACCACCTCGCCGCCGAAGCCGGAGGTCAGCGTCGCCTCGTGCACGACGACGCAGCGGCCGGTCTTCTTGACCGACTGGACGATGGTGTCGAGGTCGAGCGGCAGCAGGCTGCGCAGGTCGATCACCTCGGCGTCGATCCCGGTCTCCTCGGCAGCGGCGAGCGCCACGTGTACCATGGTACCATAGGCGATCACGGTCACGGCCGCGCCGGGCCGGCGAATTTCGGCCTTGCCGATCGGGATCGTGTAGTGGCCGTCCGGCACCTCGCCGAGCTCGTGCTTAGACCAGGGGGTGACGGGGCGTTCGTGGTGACCGTCGAACGGGCCGTTGTAGAGCCGCTTCGGCTCCAGGAACATCACCGGGTCGGGATCCTCGATCGCGGCGATCAGAAGACCCTTGGCGTCGTAGGGATTGGACGGGACGATCACCTTCAGGCCGCAGACGTGGGTGAACAGCGCCTCGGGGCTCTGGCTGTGGGTCTGGCCGCCGAAGATGCCGCCGCCGGTCGGCATGCGCACGACGATCGGGCAGGTGAAATCGCCATTGGAGCGGTAGCGGATGCGGGCCGCCTCCTGGGTGATCTGGTCATAGGCCGGATACATGTAGTCGGCGAACTGGATCTCCACGCAGGGCTTCAGGCCGTAGGCCGCCATGCCGATGGCGGTGCCGAGGATGCCCGATTCGTTGATCGGGGTGTCGAAGCACCGGGTCTTGCCGTACTTGGCCTGCAGGCCCTGGGTGGCGCGGAAGACGCCGCCGAAATAGCCGACGTCCTCGCCGAACACGACGACGTCGTCGTCGCGTCCCATGGCCACGTCCATCGCGCTGCGCACGGCTTCGATCATTGTCATTCTTGCCATGTCAGTACCCTGCCTTCTGCCGCTGGCGGCGGATGTGGGCGGGCATTTCCGCATAGACGCCCTCGAAAATGTCACGCACCGAGGGCCGGCCGCCGGCGTGCAGCGTGCCGTGGCTCTCGGCCTCCTTCTGGGCCTGGATCACCTCGTCGAGGATCTCGGCCTCGGCCTGGGCGTGGCGCTCCTCCGACCATACGCCGCGCACGATCAGATGCTTCTTCAGCCGCAGCACCGGGTCGCCGAGCGGCCAGGCCTCGGATTCCGCCTTGGGCCGGTAGGCGCTGGGGTCGTCCGAGGTCGAGTGGGCGCCGACGCGATAGGTGACGTATTCGACCAGGGTCGGGCCGAGATTGCGACGTGCCCGTTCGGCCGCCCATTTGGCTACCGCGAAGACGGCGAGATAGTCGTTGCCGTCGACGCGCAGCGCCGGGATGCCGAAACCGAGTCCGCGCGCGGCGAAGGTGCCGGAGCCGCCGCGGGCAATCCCCTGGAAGGTGGAGATGGCCCACTGGTTGTTGACGATGTTGAGGATCACCGGCGCCTTGTAGGTGGAGGCGAAGACGAGCGCGGAATGGAAATCGGACTCGGCGGTCGAACCGTCGCCGATCCAGGCGGCGGCGATCCTGGTGTCGTTCTTCAGCGCCGAGGCCATCGCCCAGCCGACCGCCTGCACATATTGCGTGGCGAGGTTGCCGGAGATGGTGAAGAAGCCGTGCTCCTTCGACGAGTACATGATCGGCAGCTGCCGGCCGCGCAGAGGATCCGCCTCGTTCGAGTAGATTTGGTTCATCATCTCGACCATCGGGTAGTCGTCGGCGATCAGCAGCCCAGCCTGCCGATAGGTCGGGAAGTTCATGTCGCCGTTGTTCAGCGCCTTGCGGAAGGCGCAGCTGACGGCCTCCTCGCCGAGATGCTGCATGTAGAACGAGGTCTTGCCCTGCCGCTGTGCCATCAGCATGCGCGCGTCGAAGGCGCGCAGCTTCATCATGTCGCGCAGGCCGGTCAGCAGTTCCTCGTCCGACAGCAGCCCGCCCCAGGGGCCGACCGCCTCGCCGTCGCGGTTGAGCACGCGGATGATCGAGTAGGCGAGATCGCGGATCTCCTCCGGCGCCACGTCCACCGGCGGGCGCGGCACCGACCCCGCCTTGGCGATGTTGACGGTGGAAAAGTCCGGCAGGTCGCCGGGCCGGACGGCGGGCTCCGGCACATGCAGGCTCAGATGATGCGGGACATCGGTCATGCCGTGTCGTTCCTCCCTTGCTGGCCGCCCCTCCTGCTCCTCGGGGAAGGGCCGGCCCGGCTACTATCCTATAAATTGCGGGCGATGACGATGCGCTGCACGTCGCTGGTGCCCTCGTAGATCTGGCAGATGCGGACGTCGCGGTAGATCCGCTCGACCGGGTAGTCGGCCATATAGCCGTAGCCGCCATGGATCTGGATCGCGTCGGAACAGACCTTCTCGGCCATTTCGGAGGCGAACAGCTTCGCCATCGAGGCTTCGGTCAGGCAGGGCTGGCCCTGCTCCTTCAGTTCGGCCGCATGCAGCACCATCTGGCGGGCGACCTCGATCTGCGTCGCCATGTCGGCGAGCCGGAAGGCGACGGCCTGGTGCTCGATGATCGGCGTGCCGAAGGCGGAGCGCTCGCGGGCGTAGTCGCGGGCGGCCTCGAAGGCCGCGCGGGCCATACCGACCGACTGGGCGGCGATGCCGATGCGTCCGCCCTCAAGGTTCGACAAGGCGATCCGGTAGCCCTCGCCCTCCGCGCCGAGCCGAAGATCGGCGGGTATGCGCATGTCGGAAAAGGCGATCTGGCAGGTGTCCGACGAATGAAGCCCGAGCTTGTGCTCGACGCGCACGACCTCGTAGCCGGGGGTGTCGGTCGGGACGATGAAGGCGGAGATGCCCTTCTTGCCGGCGTCGGGGTCGGTGACGGCGAAGACGATGATGACGTTGCCGTTCTTGCCGGAGGTGATGAACTGCTTGGCGCCGTCGATGACGTAGTGGTCACCGTCGCGGCGGGCGCGGGTCTTGAGGTTCGAGGCGTCGGAGCCGGCCTGCGGCTCGGTGAGCGCAAACCCGCCGATCCATTCGCCGGTCGCGAGCTTCGGCAGGAAGCGCTGCTTTTGCTCCTCGGTGCCGTATTTCAGGATCGGCACGCAGCCGACGGAGCTGTGCACGCTCATGATGGTCGAGCAGGGGCCGTCGCCGGCGGCGATCTCCTCGAGCGCGACGGCATAGGCAACTGTGCCGGTCTCCGAGCCGCCATGGGCCTCCGGCACGAGCATGCCGAGGAAGCCGAGTTCCCCCATCTCCTGCAGTTCGGCGCGCGGGAAAAGGCTCTTGGCGTCGCGCTCCGCCGCACCCGGCGCCAGCCGTTCACGGGCGAAGTCGCGGGCGACATCGCGAATCTGGGTCTGCGATTCCGTCAGGATCATCGTTCGGCCTCCTTCCCGAAGCCCGTCAGTGCAACTCTACAGCGAGCGCGGTGGCTTCGCCGCCGCCGATGCAAAGGCTCGCCATGCCGCGCTTCATTCCGTAGCGCTCCAGCGCCGACAGCAGCGTCACCAGCACGCGGGCGCCGGAGGCGCCGATCGGATGGCCGAGCGCACAGGCGCCGCCATGGACATTGACCTTGTCGTGCGGCAGGTCGAGGTCGCGCATCGCCGCCATGGCGACGACGGCGAAGGCCTCGTTGATCTCGAACAGGTCGACCTCCTTGAGGTTCCAGCCGGTGCGCTCGCCCAGCTTGCGCAGCGCACCGATTGGCGCGGTGGCAAACAGATTGGGGGCCTGCGAATGGGTGGCGTGGCCGACGATGGTCGCGAGCGGATCGATGCCTTCGCGCTCGGCCTGCGACCGCCGCATCAGCACGAGCGCCGCCGCCCCGTCCGAGATCGAGGAGGAATTGGCGGCCGTCACGGTGCCGTTCTCGCGGAACGCCGGCTTCAGGGTCGGGATCTTGTCGAGCTTGGCCTTGCCGGGCTGTTCGTCGAGGCTGACCACGGCCTCGGCCCTGGCGCTACGGACCGTGACCGGGGCGATTTCCGCGGTAAAGGCGCCCGAGGCGATCGCCTTCTGTGCGCGCGTCAGCGAGGTGACCGCGTAGTCGTCCTGGGCCGGCCGGGTGAACTGGTAGGCCTCGGCGCAATCCTCGGCGAAGGTGCCCATCAGCCGCCCTCTATCATAGGCGTCCTCCAGCCCGTCGAGGAACATGTGGTCGATCGTCCGGCCGTGGCCGAGACGATAGCCACCACGGGCGCGGTCGAGCAGGTAGGGCGCGTTGGTCATGCTCTCCATGCCGCCGGCGACGGCGATGCCGGCGCTGCCGGCGGCGATCAGGTCATGGGCGAGCATCACCGCCTTCATGCCGGATCCGCACATCTTGTTCACGGTGGTGGCACCGGTGGAAAAGGGCAGGTCGGCGCCGATCGCCGCCTGCCGCGCCGGGGCCTGGCCCTGGCCGGCCGGCAGCACGCAGCCGAACACGACCTCGTCGACGAGGTCCGCGCGGACGCCGCTGCGGTCGAGCGCGGCGCGGATGGCGGCGGCGCCGAGCTGCGGCGCGGCAGCCTCCTTCAGGTCGCCCTGGAAGCCCCCTATCGGGGTGCGGGCCGAGCCGACGATGACGATCGGGTCCTGCTGCGTCATATCCATTCTCCCGAAATGATGGTTGTCAGCGTGCCGCCATGCGCAAGGCGCCGTCGAGGCGGATGGTCTCGCCGTTCAGCATGACGTTTTCGCAGATGTGGCGCACCAGTGCCGCGTATTCGGCCGGCTTGCCGAGGCGCGAGGGGAAGGGCACGCTCTTGCCGAGCGAATCCTGCACCTCCTGCGGCATGCCGGCCATCATCGGCGTCTCGAAGATGCCGGGCGCGATGGTGGCGACGCGGATGCCGTGGCGGGCGAGTTCGCGCGCGAGCGGCAGCGTCATCGCGGCGACGCCGCCCTTGGAGGCGGCATAGGCGGCCTGGCCGATCTGGCCGTCGAAGGCGGCGACCGAGGCGGTGTTGACGATCACCCCGCGCTCGCCGTCGGCGCCGGGCTCCTCCCTGGCGATCGCCACGGCCGCAAGCCGGGTCATGTTGAAGGTGCCGACCAGATTGATGCCGACCGTGCGGGCGAAGGTGTCGAGCCGGTGCGGCCCGTCGCGTCCGAGCACCTTCTCGCCAGGCGCGACGCCGGCGCAGTTGACCAGCCCGTGCAGGTGGCCGAAGCGCTCGAGCGCGGTGTCGACGGCGGCCTGGCCGTCCTTCTCCTGGGTGACGTCGGTGCGCATGAAGACGGCGCGGTCGCCGAGCTCGGCGACCATGGCCGCGCCCGCCTCGGCATTGACGTCGGCGATGGTGACGTTGCCGCCTTCGCCGACCAGCATACGTGCGACCGCGGCGCCGAGACCCGACCCGCCGCCGGTGACAAGAAAGCTCCGCTCCCGGATCAGCATCAGAACCCTCCCCCCGCGCACCCGCGCTCCGCCGGGTGAAGTCGATGCGTCATGCCGTCCTCCCGGTGCCGCCATCCCTTCGGCGGAACCGATCCGTCCCGCCCGTCTTGCCGGAGTCTATGCCGATGCGATATTGCAAGCGATGACCGAAGCGGCTCGATTTTTCGGCCAGTTTTACCATATCGCGCGAGGCATGACGATGACGGAAACCGGGCGGCGAATGATATCGCCCTCCTTTGTCGAGGAAGCCCTGGACTGCCTGCGGCGGCACGGCCGGCCGGTCGAGCCGGTGCTCGCGGCGGTGGGGCTGCCCGCCGTCATCGACGCGGCGATTTCGGCCGAGAGCTACGGCGCGCTGTGGCTGGCGATCGCCCGCGAGGTGGACGACGAATTCTTCGGCATGGGCGGGCGTCCGATGCGGAGGGGCAGCTTCACGCTGCTCTGTCACTGCGTGTTGCACGCCCGGACGCTGGATCAGGCGCTTCGCCGCGCACTCCGGTTTCTCGACGTGGTGCTGGAGGACCCCAGCGGCCGGCTGGAGATCGCCGACGGGCTGGTGCAGATCGTGCTGTCGGACCGCGGCGCGGCGCGGTCCGCCTTTGCCTATCGCATGTACTGGATCCTATTGCACGGCATCACCTGCTGGCTGGTCGGCCGCCGTATTCCGATCCGCAGCGTCGACTTCCGCTGCGCCGAGCCGGCCCAGGGCGCCGATTACCGCCTGTTCTTCGGGGCGCCGGTGCGCTTTTCCCAGCCGGTGAGCCGGCTCGCTTTCGACGCGGCCGTGCTGAAGCTGCCGGTCGCGCGCGGCGAGCAGGCGCTGAAGCAGTTCCTGCGCGGCGCCCCGGCCAACATCCTCGTGCGCTACCGCTACGACGCCGGGCTGGCGGCCAGCGTCCGCACGCGGCTGCGGCAGGGGCCTCCGCCGTCCTGGTGCGGTTTCGAGGAGCTGGCGACGCAGATGCGCATGTCGCCCTCGACCCTGCGCCACCGGTTGCAAGCCGAGGGCCAGAGCTATGCCGCGATCAAGGACGAGATCCGCCGCGACCTCGCCATCGAGATGCTGCAGACGAGCGACCTCGGGGTCGGCGAGATCGCGGTGCGGCTCGGCTTTTCCGAGCCGAGCGCCTTCCACCGCGCCTTTCGCAAGTGGACGGCCAAGAGTCCGGCGGCGTTCCGGCGCGAGACGGCGACGGCGGCGCAAGGCGCCAGCCGGCGACCGGCAAGGCGCTGAGGGCGCCGCGTCAGCTCGGAAACGCGATCGTCGCGCGCCCTGCGGTCAGGTCGACGACCATCCGGCCGATTGCCTCGGCCTCGGCCTCCGGAACGGCGACGACGAGTTCGGCCCCGGTCGGAAGGAAGGTCTCCTCCTCGATGCGGACGCCGTCGAGGGCCGCGAGCCGCGCCTTGACCAGCGCCAGGTCGGCGAACACGCAGGTCATGCGCACGGGAAGGCGGGCGACCAGTTCCACCCGCTCCATCGCCCGCAGGCACGCGGCCGCGGTGCCGCCATAGGCGCGGATCAGTCCGCCGCTGCCGAGCAGGACGCCGCCGAACCAGCGGGTGACGACAACCGCGACCCCGTCCAGCGCCTGGCCGTCGATCGCCTGCAGGATCGGCTTGCCGCCGGTGCCGCCCGGTTCGCCGTCGTCGCTGAAGCGGTAGATCTGGCCGAGACGCCAAGCGTAGCAGTTGTGGCTGGCGCCGGCCACGGCCTGCTCGGCGACAAAGTCCCTGGCGGCCTGCTCGCTGGCGACCGGGCCGGCGGCGGCGCGGAAGCGGCTCTTCTTGATGTCCTGTTCGAAGGTGCCGATGGAGTGCAGGGTGAACATGGCTCAATGATTGGTGGCGGCGCTGGGCCGGTCGCGACGGGAGTTGACGGCGCGGGGGCGCCGCCAGCCCCCGGTTTGTCGCAGAAGATCGCCGTTGCCGCCAGCCCTTGCCTTTTTCCTGTCATTGGATGTCGCGAACGAATGCGCCCATTTGCGCCGCTCGGCATAGCTTTCGCTCATTCGCGGTGGCTTGCAACGGCGGCGGACGGATGGGATATCCACCCTCCGCCAACGCGCGGGCCCCCGGTGCCGGACCGGGCGAGGGCCACGGCCGTTGCACAACACAATCGACAGCGAGAGTGGAACCGATGAAGAGCTATGTACTGACCGTCACCTGCAAGTCGACCCGCGGCATCGTCGCGGCGATCACCGGCTACCTCGCCGACAAGGAATGCAACATCATCGACAGCTCGCAGTTCGACGACCTGGAGACCGGCCTGTTCTTCATGCGCCTGACCTTCAACAGCGAGGGCGGCGTCAAGGAACAGGAGCTGAAGGACGATTTCGCCGCCGTGGCGAAACCCTTCGACATGGCCTTTGAGTTCCACGGCAGCGAGGCGCGCATGAAGGTGCTGCTGATGGTCTCGCGTTTCGGCCACTGCCTCAACGACCTGCTCTACCGCTGGAAGATCGGCGCGCTGCCGATCGACATCGTCGGCGTCGTCTCCAACCACTTCGACTACCAGAAGGTGATCGTCAACCACGACATCCCCTTCCACCACATCAAGGTGACGAAGGAGAACAAGCCGCAGGCCGAGGCGCGGCTGATGGAGATCGTCGAGCAGTCCGAGGCCGACCTGATCGTCCTCGCCCGCTACATGCAGGTGCTGTCCGACGCGGTCTGCAAGAAGATGTCGGGCCGGATCATCAATATCCACCACTCGTTCCTGCCCTCGTTCAAGGGCGCCAACCCCTACAAGCAGGCCTACGAGCGCGGCGTGAAGCTGATCGGCGCCACCGCCCACTACGTCACCGAGGACCTCGACGAGGGCCCGATCATCGAGCAGGACGTCGCTCGCATCACCCACAATCAGAGCGCGGAGGACTATGTCTCGATCGGCCGCGACGTCGAAAGCCAGGTGCTGGCGCGCGCCGTGCACGCGCACATCCACCACCGTGTGTTCATGAACGGCAACAAGACAATCGTCTTCCCGGCCAGCCCCGGCTCCTACAAGTCCGAGCGGATGGGCTGAGCCCCACAAGACTTCTCCCAAGAAAAAAGGGCCGGCGGAAAGTCCGCCGGCCCCCTTTTTGATGCTTTCGGCGTCAGAGGCCGAATGCGTCCTTGAACTGGTACCACCAGGAGCCGATGGTCGAGTACTGGGCGCGGAACATGCGCCCCCCGGGGAAGGGGATCCAGGGCAGCTTCTCGAACTGGCCGAAGCGGCTGGCGTCGCCGTGGATCGCCTCGCTCAGGATCTTGCCGAACAGATGCGAGCCGGTGACGCCGTGGCCGCTGTAGCCGTGGGCGAAATAGGTGTTCTTGCCGATCTTGCCCATTTGCGGCACGCGCGAGAACGAGAGGGCGAAGTTGCCGCTCCAGGCGTAGTCGATCTTGACCCCCCGCAGCGAGGGGAACACCTTTTCCAGGTTCGGCTTCAGCTTGGCGCGGACGTCGGCCGGGTCGGTGCCGCCATAGACCGTGCCGCCGCCGAAGATCATGCGCTTGTCGGCCGAGAGCCGGAAGTAGTCGAGGATGTAGCGTACGTCCTCGACGCACATGTCGCTCGGGACCAGTGCGTCGGCGCGCTCCCCGAGCGGCTCGGTGGCGATCATCTGGGTCGAGACCGGCATGACACGCGAGACCAGTCTCGGCACGACATGGCCGAGATAGGCATTGCCGCACAGCACGGCGATGTCGGCCGTCACGCGCCCCCGTGCCGTGTGCAGCACGGGCCGGTCGGCCTCGTGCTCGACCTTCGTCACCGGCGACTGCTCGTAGATCACGCCGCCGAGCGACTCCAGCGCCTTGGCCTCGCCGAGGACAAGGTTGAGCGGGTGCATGTGGCCGCCGGTGGTGTCGAGCATGCCGCCGACATAGGCCTCGGTGTTGACCAGCTTGCGGATGGCCTCCCTGTCGAGGAGCTGGTGGTCATCCATGCCGTAGCTCTTCCACAGCTCCTTCTTGTGCTCGAGCTCGCGCATGTGGGCCGGCGTGTAGGCGGCGTAGATGTTGCCCTGCTTGAGGTCGCAGGCGATGCCGTACTGGTCGACGATGCGGCGGATGATGCGGCCACCCTCCTGGACGAGCGAGCCGACGAAGGCGCCGGCGGCCTCGCCGTAGCGCTTCCTGATGGTGTCGAGGCTGGCGTTGAGACCGTTGACGATCTGGCCGCCATTGCGGCCCGAGGCGCCCCAGCCGACGCCGGCGCCCTCGACGACGACCACCTTGTAGCCCTTCTCGGCCAGGTGGATCGCCGTCGACAGGCCGGAATAGCCGGCCCCGAGCACCGCCACGTCGGCCTGTACTTCGCCCTCGAGGATCCTCGGCGTGCGGATGATGTTGCGCGAGGCGGCATAGTAGCTGCCGGGATAGCCGCCGTCGCCGGCATAGGAGGTTGTGCTGCTTGCCATCAGACGATTTCCAGATAGGCGCTGAACTCGAAGTCGGTGACCTGCTCGGCGAAGCCGGCGATCTCCTGCCGCTTGCAGGCGATCAGCATGGAGCGCAGGTCGGGATCGAAGATCTCCGACACGATCGGGCCGTTCTCGAAGGCGGTGACGGCCGAGCCCCATTCGCTGGGAATGCGCGGCGCCTTGGTCTGGTAGGCGCGGCCGGCGACGGGCGGCGGCGGCTCCCACCGGTTGCGGATGCCCATCAGCGCGGCGCCGAGGATGCCCGCCATGACCAGATACGGGTTGGCGTCGGCGCCGGCGACGCGGTGCTCGATGCGCCGCGCCGAGGGTTTGCCGCCGGGGATGCGGATCGCCGCGGTGCGGTTCTCGTAGCCCCAGGTGACGGCGGTCGGCGCGTGGGTGTCGGGACGCAGGCGGCGGTAGGAGTTGAAATGCGGGGCGAACAACAGCGTCGTCTCGGCCATGCCGCGGGTCAGCCCGGCGACCGCGTGGCGCATGACGTCGGAGCCCTGCTCGGTGCCGTCGTCGAAGACGTTGCGGCCGTCCTCGTCGATCACGCTGAAGTGGACGTGCATGCCGCTGCCCGAGCGCAGGCCGTAGGGCTTGGCCATGAAGGTGGCGGCAAAACCGTGCTTGCGGGCGACACCCTTGATGATGCGCTTGAAGAACAGCGCGTCGTCGGCCGCCTTCAGCGGATCGTCGGAATGCACGAGGTTGATCTCGAACTGGCCGATGCCGTTCTCGGCGACGGCGGAGTCGGCCGGCACGTTCTGGCGCTCGCACTCGGCATAGACGTCGGAGAAGAACTGGCCGAAGTCGTCGAGCTCGTCGATCGACAGGATCGCGTCGGAGTCGAGCCGCTTGCCGGTATAGGGCGAGATCGGCGGCTCGGCGTGGTCCGGCTCGGAATCGATCAGGTAGAACTCCATCTCGGAGGCGACGACGGGCCTGAGGCCCAATTCATGATACTGGCGCAGGATATGGGCCAGCGCCTGGCGCGGATCGGCCAAGAACGGCTCGCCGGTCTCCTTGAACAGCCACAGCGGCGCGACGGCGCTCGGCTTCAGTGTCCAGTTGACCGGCAGCGTGCCGCGCCCGGTCGGGCTGCAGATGCCGTCCGTGTCGCCGCTGGCGAAGACGTGCGAGGAGCCGACGATGTCCTCGCCCCAGACGTCGACGCCGACGATCGACAGTGGCATGCGGATGCCGCCCTCCAGCACCTTTTCTGCCTGGCTGACCGGCACGCGCTTGCCGCGCAGGATGCCGTTCAGGTCGCAGACGACCGCCTGTATGCTCTCAACCGACTCCGATCTGGTGAGCCAGTCGTTCCCCTTCGATTTAGACATTGATTTTTCCATATCACATATTTATTTTTGTGATCACATTTTGAAAATATGCACAGTTTCTTGCCGACGGTCAAGCTGGTAAGAGCGAAGCGGGGCGCCAACCGGCCGCGCCCCTTTGGGTCAGGAGGGGAATGGTGGCAGCATTGAAACTGGAGCCGATGGCGCGGCCGGACGGGATGACGACCCATGAATACGCCCATCGCCGGCTGCGCCAGGCGATTATGGTCGGGTCGATCCGGCCCGGCGAATCGCTGACCATCCGCGGCATCGCCGAAGCGATGGAAAGCAGCCCCACGCCGGTGCGCGAGGCATTGCGCCGGCTTTCCTCCGAAGGGGCGCTGAAGGTGCTCGACAACCGGCGCATCATGGTGCCGAAGATGACCGCCGACCGCTTCGGCGAGTTGATCGCGCTGCGCGCCGTGCTGGAGCAGCACGCCGCCCGCCGCGCCGTCGACCACATTACCGAACGACAGATCGACCGGCTGGTGGAGATCGACAAGGCGCAGGACGAGGCGATCGCGCGCAAGGACAATGCCACCGCGCTGCTGCTCAACCAGGAATTCCATCGCACGCTATATACCGCCAATCCCGACCAGATCATCATGCCGATGGTGGAGAGCGTCTGGCTGCAGCTCGGCCCGTTCCTCGGCATCGCCATGGAGCACGTCGCCCAGCTCTATTTCGTCGACCGGCACCAGGAGGCGATCGCGGCACTGCGCAAGCGCGACACCGACGCCGTCGCCGCTGCGATCGATGCTGACATCCGCGAGGGAATCGGCGGCTTCGGGCGCGCGGCGCTCGAGAACCTGTTGCGGCTGGCGGGGCAGTAGGTCCGGATGGAACAAGCGCGGGGGCCATCGCAAAGTGCGGGCGAGGGGTTTAATTTCCCGCTCCGATCGTGCTCCGCTGTGCCGTGCCGGCTTGCCTCCGCCCCGCGAGCGGTGCATTGATCGAAGCAACGATATCGGGATCTTGAGGCGGTTTGCATGAAAACGGATGTCATCGTTCTGGGCGCGGGCGTCGTCGGCATTTCGACGGCGATTCATCTGGCACGCCGGGGAAAATCCGTGGTGCTGGTTGACCGGCGCGGTCCGGCCGAAGAGACTTCCTACGGCAATGCCGGGCTGATCCAGCGCGAGGGTGTCTACCCCTACGGCTTTCCGCACGACTTCGGTTCACTGTTCCGCTACGCGCTGAACAACACCATCGACGCCCACTACCATCTCTCCGCGCTGCCCGGCCTGGTGCCGTTCCTGGCGCGCTACTGGTGGCACTCCGGCTTCCGCCAGCACCAGAGCATCGCGCATATGTACGCGCCCCTGATCGAGCACTCGATCAGCGAACACGCCGACCTGATCGCCGCCTCGGGGGCGGGCGATCTGATCCGCAAGGACGGATGGATGAAGGTGTTCCGCAGCGAAAAGGCGCGCGATGCGGCCTATGCCGAGGCCGAGCAGCTGTCGGCCAAGTTCGGCGTCCGCCACCAGAAGCTCACCGCCGGCGAAATGAAGCAGATCGAGCCCGACATCCGGGCCGACCTGACCGGCGGCCTGCGCTGGACGGACCCGTGGTCGATCCTCGATCCCGGCGCCCTGCTCAAGGCTTATGTCACGTACTTCCAGTCGCTGGGGGGGAGGCTCGCCGCCGGCGACGCGGCGACCATCGAGCACGTGCTGGAGGGCGAGGGCTGGCGGGTGGCAACGCCGGAGGGGCCGCTGGAGGCGCGCGACGTCGTCGTCGCGCTCGGTCCATGGGCCGACACCGTCACGCGCAAGTTCGGCTACCATTTCCCGCTCGCGGTCAAGCGCGGCTACCACATGCACTACGGCGCGGCCGACGGCGCCAAGCTCAACAACTGGGTGCTCGATGCCGAGCGCGGCTATTTCCTCGCGCCGATGAACCGCGGTATCCGGCTGACGACCGGCGCGGAGTTCGCCCGGCGCGACACGCGCAAGACGCCGGTGCAGGTTCGCCGCGCCGAGAAGGTCGCGCGCGAGTTCTTCCCGCTGGCCGAGCGCCGCGACGAGGAGCCGTGGATGGGCGCGCGTCCCTGCACTCCGGACATGATGCCGATCATCGGCAAGGCGCCGCGCCACGCCGGGCTGTGGTTTGCCTTCGGCCACGCCCACCACGGCATGACGCTCGGGCCGATCACCGGCCGCGTGCTGGCGGAGAAGATGCTGGGTGAGCGCACCGTGCTGAATATCGGTCCCTACCGGCCCGAGCGCTTCCTGGCCTGATGCCCTAGCGGCTTATCCGGGTCGACAGGATGATCGAGGACAGCGTGCGCTCGACGCCCTCGATCTGACCGATCCGGTCGATCAGATGGTCGAGTTCGGCGATCGAGGCGGCGGCGACAATGGCGATCAGGTCGAAGGTGCCGGAGACCGAGTGCAGGGCCCGCACCTCGGTGATGGCGTGCAGCTCGGTGGTGATTCGCGCCAGCGTTTTCGGCGCGATCGTGATCAGCACGTGCGCCTTGACCATGCCGCCCTCGTAGGCGTCCGACAGCCTGACGCCATAGCCGGTGATCACCCCCTCGCGTTCCAGCCTCTCGATCTTGGCCTGCACCGTGGTGCGCGACAGGCCGAGCCTGCGGGCGATCGTCGCCGTCTGCTCGCGGGCGTTCTCGCTGAGGATGGCGAGGAGCTCGCGATCCTTTGCATTCAATGTCGTTGTGCTCATTGCGACCGTCGTTTCGCCGATGGGATAGGGCAATATGCCAGATCTGCAGCTGTGAATCGACAGGTTTCGGCGGCATAATTGTCATATTGATTTGTCGCCTTCAGGGGAAACATATGAAAGACATCGTCGTCATCGGCGCAGGCAAGATCGGCTCCACCATCGCGCGGCTGCTCGCGCACAGCGGGGACTACCGGGTCACCGTCGCTGACCGCTCGGACGAGCAACTTGCGGCCGTCGAACAGCACAAGGCCGTCACCACGGCCGTCGTCGACATTGCCGACGGCAAGGCCCTGGTCGAACTGCTGAAGGGCAAGTTCGCCGTGCTCAGCGCCGCCCCCTACCACCTCACCGTGGCGATCGCGGAGGCGGCTGCCGCCGCCGGCATCCACTATCTCGACCTGACCGAGGACGTCGAATCCACCCGCCAGGTCAAGCAGATCGCCGAAATGGCCGAGACCGCCTTCATCCCGCAGTGCGGCCTGGCGCCGGGCTTCATCTCGATCGTCGCCCATGACCTTGCCAGCCGCTTTGACACGCTCGAAAGCGTGCGCATGCGCGTGGGCGCCTTGCCGCAGTACCCGTCGAATGCGCTGAACTACAACCTTACCTGGAGCACGGACGGCGTCATCAATGAATACATCGAGCCATGCGAGGCGATCGTCGAGGGAGAGCTGATCGAGGTTCCGGCGCTGGAAGAGCGCGAGGAGTTTTCGCTCGACGGCGTCACCTACGAAGCCTTCAACACCTCCGGCGGGCTCGGCACGCTGTGCGAGACGCTGGAAGGCAAGGTACGCACGCTGAACTACAAGACGATCCGCTATCCCGGCCACGCGGCGATCATGAAGGCGCTCCTGAACGACCTCGGCCTGCGCCATCGCCGCGAGGTGCTGAAGGACATCTTCGAGAACGCGTTGCCGACCACGACCCAGGACGTCGTCATCATTTTCGTCACCGTCTCGGGCCGCAAGGACGGCCGGCTGATCCAGGAAACTTACGCCAACAAGGTCTACAGCGCCGTCATCGCCGGCCGCATGCATTCGGCGATCCAGATCACCACGGCCGGCTCGATCTGCGCCGTTCTCGACATGCTCGCCGACGGCACGCTGCGGGCCAAGGGCTTCGTCAAGCAGGAGGAGATCGACCTTGGCGCCTTCCTCGCCAACCGTTTCGGTCACTACTATGCGCAGGAACACCACGGCCACCGCGCCGCCTGAACCCTGCCAAGTCCTTGGCGTCCCGGCCAGCCCGGGGCGCCTTCGCATCTGTGGCGCAGCCGCGGGGACGAGAGAACGCCGGAAAGGCGCGGACGATAAAAATGGGGCCTCGAAAGAGGCCCCTTTCTTTGTTCCAACAGCCGTGGGGCCTCAGACCAGTCCGGCGCAGACCGCGGCGATGCGCTTCAAGGCTTCGGTCAGTTCCGCTTCCGAGGTGGCGTAGGAAATGCGGAAATAGGGCGACAGGCCGAAGGCCGAGCCGGGCACCACGGCGACGTGGCCCGTCTCCAGCAGGTGGTCGGTGAAGTCGGCGTCGGTCGCGATCACCTTGCCGTCCGGCGTCTTTCTGCCGATCAGGCCGGCACAGCCGGCGAAGGTGTAGAAGGCGCCCTCGGGGGTGCGGCAGACGATGCCGGGGATGTCGTTCAGGGCCGCGACGACGAGGTCGCGACGGCGCCTGAAGCTCGCCTGGCGCTCCTGCAGGAAGTCCTGGGGCCCGTTCAACGCCTCGACCGCGGCCGCCTGGCTGATGGATGAGGGGCAGGAGGTGGCCTGGCTCTGGATCACCGCCATCGCCTTGATCAGCGCCTTCGGTCCGCCGGCATAGCCGATGCGCCATCCCGTCATCGCATAGGCCTTGGACACGCCGTTGATGGTCAGCGCCCGCGCCTTCAGCTGCGGCTCCAGCGCAACCGGGGTCACGAACCGGAAGCCGTCATAGACGATGTGCTCGTACATGTCATCGACCATCAGCCAGACCTGCGGATGCTTCAGCAGCACGTCGAGCAGGGGACGGTAGTCGGCCTCGCCATAGGCGGCGCCGGAGGGGTTCGACGGCGAGTTCAGCAGCACCCAGCGGGTTCTTGGCGTGATCGCCTGTTCGAGCTGCTCGGCCTTGAGGCGAAAGCCGGCTTCCGCCTCGCACGGGATCAGCACCGGCACGCCGCCGCAGATCTCGACGATGTCGGAATAGGAGGTCCAGTAGGGCGTCGGGATGATCACCTCGTCGCCCGGGTTCACGCTCGCCATGAAGGCGTTGAACAGGATCTGCTTGGCGCCGGTCGCGACCGTGATCTCGTCGAGGGCGTAGTCGAGGCCGTTCTCGCGGCGGAACTTCGCCGCGATCGCCTTTTTCAGTTCAGGAGTGCCGTCAAGCGCGGTGTACTTGGTCTCGCCGCGATCGATCGCCGCCTTGGCCGCGGCCTTGACGTTGTCGGGGGTGTCGAAGTCCGGCTCGCCGGCGCCGAGGACGATCACCGGCAGGCCCTCCTTCTTCATCGCCGCGGCCCGCGCGCCGATCTGCAGGATCCTGGAGACGCCGATCGCGGCGATCCGCGAGGCGGGCACGAAGCCCGCCTCCTCGATTTTGCTCGGAGCGTTCATGTCGGCCTACTCGATGTCGAAGGACACGCCCTGGGCGAGCGGCAGCGCCTTGGAGTAGTTCACCGTGTTGGTGGCGCGGCGCATGTAGGCCTTCCAGGCGTCGGAACCGGATTCGCGGCCGCCGCCGGTCTCCTTCTCGCCGCCGAACGCGCCGCCGATCTCCGCACCCGAGGTGCCGATGTTGACATTGGCGATGCCGCAGTCGGAGCCGTCGGCGGCGAGGAAGCGCTCGGCCTCCTGCATGTTCAGCGTGAAGATCGAAGACGACAGGCCGGCGGCGACCGCATTGTGGTCCTCCAGCGCCCGGTCGAAGTCGGAATACCTCATGACGTAGAGGATCGGCGCGAAGGTTTCTTCGAGCACCGGGCCGGCCTGCTTCGGCATTTCGACGATCGCCGGCTTGACGTAGTAGGCGCTGTCCTTGCCGGCGTCGACGACGCGGTTGCCACCGACGACCTTGCCGCCCTCGGCCCTGGCCGCGTCCAGCGCCTTCTGCATGGCGTCAAAGGACTGCTTGTCGACCAGCGGGCCGACAAGGGCGGACGTCTCCAGCGGGTTGCCGACCGAGACGCTTTCGTAGGCCTTCTTCAGGCGCGGCACCAACTGGTCATAGACGCTCTCGTGCACGAACAGACGGCGCAGCGTCGTGCAACGCTGGCCGGCCGTGCCCATGGCGCCGAAGGCGATGGCCCGCAGCGCCATGTCGAGATCGGCCGAGGGGCAGACGATGCCGGCGTTGTTGCCGCCGAGCTCCAGGATCGAGCGCGCGAAGCGCTTGGCAAGGCGCGGCCCGACTTCGCGGCCCATGCGGGTGGAGCCGGTGGCCGAGACGAGCGCGACCTTCGGGTGATCGACGAGAGCCTCGCCGATGGCGCGGTCGCCGATCAGCACCTGCGACAGGTTCTTCGGCGCCTCGCCGAAGCGGGCGAGGGCGCGCTCGAGGATCGCCTGGCAGGCGAGCGCGGTGAGCGGGGTCTTTTCCGACGGCTTCCAGACGACCGCGTTGCCGCAGACGAGCGCCAGCGCCGCGTTCCACGACCAGACGGCGACAGGGAAGTTGAAGGCGGAGATGATGCCGACAACGCCGAGCGGGTGCCAGGTCTCCATCATGCGGTGGCCGGGACGTTCGGTGGCGATCGTCAGGCCGTAGAGCTGGCGCGACAGGCCGACGGCGAAGTCGCAGATGTCGATCATCTCCTGGACCTCGCCCAGACCCTCGGAGGTGATCTTGCCGGCCTCGATCGAGACCAGCCGGCCGAGGTCGGCCTTGGCCGCGCGCAGTTCCTCGCCGAGCAGGCGGACCAGCTCGCCGCGCTTCGGCGCCGGCACCAGGCGCCAGGCCCCGAAGGCCTCGTGGGCGGCCTCGATCGCCTTTCCGGCGTCGGCGGCCGAAACCGTCTTCAGCCGAGCGACTTCCTCGCCGCTGACCGGGCTGAACGAGGCCATGTCTCCGCCCTGCCAGGCGGCGGCCGGGACGCCGAGCTTGTCGAGCAGCTTGGCGGTTTCCTGTTTCACATCGACGTTGGTCATGATCCTGTTCTCCATGCTGACTTTGATATTCTCCGGGCGGCCCTTCGCCGCCGCATTTTTCAAAAGGCCACGCTGCCGAGCGGGCCGGGCGAGGTGGCCGCCTTCAGATCACCCGCAAGCCTGCGGACCGCCTCGGGCGTATAGCGATCGTAGAACGCCTGGTTCTTGCGGCCGATCGCGTGCTCGGCGCTGAAGCTGCCGCCGAACGCCTCCACCGCCACCGCGAACACCCACTCGCGCAAGGCCGGCTCGAAGGCGGCATCGGCGAGGCGCGGGTCGTCCGCAGCCACCACCAGATTGAAATGCACGCCGCCGTCGCCGATGTGGCCGAAGTCGCAGATCGTCACATCGGCAAAGTGTCTCGGCATCTCCGCCTTCATATGGGCGAGGAAGCGCATGATGTCACCGCGGCGGAAGGAAAGATCGAAGGCGATCAGTCGTCCGCTATGCTTTACCCCCTCCGACAGTCCGTGGCGCAGCGCCCACATCTCGTGAGCCGGGCCGACAAAGGCGTCGGCGAGCGGCGCGTCGTCGTGCTCCCAGATCGCGGCCAGCACGTCCGTCAGCACGGCGTCGAGCGGCTGCTCGCCCTCGCGCGGCGGCGAGGTGCGCGAGACCTCCGCGAGAATGACGTAATCCGGCACGCCGCCGCCCTGGAACGGGTTGCGCAGCGCGGGGATGTGGGACAGTGCGGCGGCCACCGCGTTCTTCGACATGCCCTCGAAGGCCGAAAGGTAGCTGCCGAGCGCCTCTTCCATCGCCACCAAAAGGTCCGGCACGCGCTCCGGCGCGGACGGGACGAGAAAGGCGGTCGCCGTCTGGCGCGGCAGCGGCTCGAGGCTGAGGACGCATTCGGTGACGATGCCGAAGGCGCCGGACGTGCCGATGAAGAGCTGCTTCCAGTCGACGCCGGTGTTGTTCTTGCGCAGGCCCGAGCCGAGATCCAGCACCGTTCCCTGCGCGTCGGCAAGGACCACCTTCAGTGCGAGCGTGTTGCGGCGCACGTCGCCGTAACGCAGGAAGCGCGAGCCGCCGGTGTTGGTGGCGACCATGCCGCCGAGCCGCGGGTCGGCGCCGAGATCGATGGGGAAGAACAGGCCGGCTGGCTCCAGCCGCTGGTTGAGGTCGGAAAGCCTGAGCCCGGCGCCGGCCGCCACCGTCCGGTTGATCCGGTCGAGTTCGAAGGGCGCGGTGAGGCGGTCGAGGCTGAGGACGCCCTGTGTGCCCGAGCCGTCCGGCGTCGAGCCGGAAACGAGGCCGGTGTTGCCGGACTGCGGAATCAGGGCGATCGCGTTGTTCACGCAGTAGGCGACCACGGCGGAGACCTCTTCGGTCGAGGCCGGGCGCGCGACGAAGGCGGCGCGGCCACGGTCGTAGCGCGCGCCGGTCTCGTAGGACGCCAGGTCGGCCGGGGCGGTGAGCAGTCCCTTGTCGCCGAGCAGCGAGCCGAGCGCCTCGATGTGAGTCCGGTCGATCATGGCCCGTCCGTCATTCCGCGGCAGCGGCCATGCCGGCCGCGCCCAAGCATAGCTCAATAGAGGCCTTTTCGATGCCGGCATAGTGGGCGAATTCGTCCAGCACGCTGGCGCCGAGGTCGTGCTCGAACATCAGCTGGTTCGGGCTGGCGACAAACTCCTGGGTCGCCTCGTCGCCGAGGTTGGACTGGAAGATGCCGGCGGCGGAGACGGGCAGGAAATCCTCGTAGACGATCGGGTCGAAGCGGACGAGTCCGCTCTCGACCAGCGCCTCGATGTCGGCGTCGGGCGAAATCGCTGCGCTTTGGCCCTTTTCGGTCAGCGAATAGGCGAAGTAGCCGAGGCCCTGGCGCCGGATCTCCTGCCAGTCGTCGGGGAAGGCCTCGAACACCCCGGCGAGGGCGGCCTCGTATTCGACGGCGTTGGAGCCGTCGGCGGCGGGGCGGACGATCGCGCGCGTGTCGGCGAGAAGCTTGTCGTAGAGCGCGCGGCCCTTCGGCGTCAGGGCGACGCCGCGCTGCTCGATCTCGCCGAAGCGGGCAGTGTGCGAGCCGGCCTTCCAGGCGCCGTTTCCGCCGGCGAAGGACACCGGCTCCTCCAGCGCCTTGAACGAGGTCTGGCGCAGCAGGATCGGGCATTGGCGGGTCGGCGGGCCCTCGACGACGGCCTTGGGGGCAATGCCCGCGGCCGGCATGCGCGCCTGCACCTTGTCGATGTCGAGCGTGCGCGGGGTCAGGTGGTTGATGTGCGGCCCCTTGAAGGAGACGACGTCGGCAATCAGGCGATGGGCCTCGTGCAGGCGCTCGTACATGTCGGCGCTGACGATCGCCCGATCGTGCCATCGGAACGTCTCGAGCACCTCGCGCACGAATGCGGCGGCGTCGGCGGCGGCTAGCCCACCCTCGGCCTCCGCCTTTTCGACCAGGGCGACGGCCCGGTCGGTGAAGATGCGGCGCGCGGCGAGCACGGCGGCCGCCTCGTTGCGCAGGGTCTCGTCGGCGATCAGGTCAAGGCGCAGCAGCGAGGTGAAGACGCGGAAGGGATTGCGCTTCAGCGCCGTCTCGCCAACCGGGCGGAAGGCGGTGGAATGGACCGGCACGCCGGCGGTCGAAAGGTCGTAGTAGCCGACCGGATACATGCCCATCACCGCGAAGACGCGGCGCATCATCGCCAGTTCCGCCGGCGTGCCGAGGCGAATCGCGCCGTGGCGCTCCTCGGAGATGCGCTCCAGCGAGTCGGTCGCCTCCAGGCGCTCCCTGAGCTGCGGCTCGGCGGCCAGGGTCTCCCTGTTCGCCTTTGCGACGAGCGCCATCAGCGTGCCGTAGGCCGGCACCTCGTCGCGATACATGGCCGACATGGCGGCGGAGAAGTCGGCGCGAATCGTGTCCGGGGAAACGTGCGAATGTTCGTTCATGGCGGTCGGTCTCGTCTCGCTGGCGCAATCGGGCGGAAAACAGCTTCACAGTTCTCGCGAAATTGCTCTAGAAGGGGTGGGAGTGCCCCGTTCATTCTGAAAACAGATCATAACGGATCAGGCCGGCGAGTGATCGCGCATGTTTTGACTAGGTTGATGCGAGAGCCGAATGAAGTTGACCCGCAGGCTGATACCCGACGTGACCACCCTGCAGGCCTTCGAATGCGCCGCGCGCCACGGCAGCTTCACCCAGGCCGCCAATGAGCTGAACCTTACCCAGAGCGCCGTCAGTCGCCAGATCAAGGATCTCGAGGAGCAACTGGGCGTGCTGCTGTTCGAGCGGGTGCGCCAGCGCGTCGTGCTGTCGGAGGACGGCCGCCGCTTCCTGCCGGAGGTGCGCAAGCTGCTGCACCAGACGGAAGAGACAATGCTGCGGGCGATGTCGGCCGCGCGCTCCGAGCACAGCCTTGCCATCGCGACGCTGCCGACCTTCGGCAGCCGCTGGCTGACGCCGCGCCTTCCGGCCTTCCTGAAGCAGTTCCCCGGGACGATCCTCAACATCGCCTCGCGCTCGGCGCCGTTCGATTTCGACGAGGAGAGCTTCGATCTTGCGATCCACTACGGCCAGCCGGTGTGGGCGCGCGCCACCTGCTCCTATCTCTGCAGCGAGGTGATCCTGCCCGCGGCGAGCCCGGAATTGCTGCGGCGATGGGAGCCGGCCGAGCCGAAGGATCTGGAGGCCGCGCCGCTGCTGCATCTCGCCACCCGGCCGAAGCTCTGGGCGCAATGGTTCGAGATCAACGGCGGCGTGGCGGAGACCGCCTATCGCGGCCACCGCTTCGACCAGTTCTCGATGGTGATCGAGGCGGCGGTGGCGGGCCTCGGCTTCGCGCTGCTGCCACGCTATCTGATCGAGCAGGAGCTGGCCGGCGGGCGGCTGGCGGTGGTGTTCGACCGGCCGATGCAGACCGACAACAGCTACTATCTTGTGGTGCCGGAGGGCAAGCTGGAGAATTCGCTGAGCCAGGCCTTCCGCGCCTGGATTGCCACCCAGGTCAGCTGACGCTCGCGGTCGATTCATTCGCGCGCTGAATGATCCGGTGCCGAAACAGCACTTTCCTCCTTGCCGGGGATCGGGGAATGTGGCGCCATCGCAGAGCCGCCAACCCACTCGAGAAGATACGACCATGCAGAACGACCCCCGTTCCCACGGCCTTTGGGAGATGACCGCCCCGCCTGTCCCCGAAACGCAGACCCTTTCCGGCATCGTCGCGGCCGACGTGGTGATCGTCGGCGGCGGCTTCACCGGCTTCTCCGCCGCGCTTCATCTCGCTGAACAGGGATCAAGGGTGGTGCTGCTCGAGGGCAAGGAGATCGGCTTCGGCGGCTCGGGGCGCAATGTCGGCCTCGTCAATGCCGGCATGTGGGTGATGCCGGACGACCTGCCCGGCGTGCTCGGTCCGCTGTATGGCGACCGGCTGCTCGAGCTTCTCGGCAATGCGCCGAAGCTGGTCTTCGACCTGGTGAAGACGCACGCGATCGACTGCGAGATCAATCCGGTCGGCACGCTGCACTGCGCCCTCGGCGCCGCGGGGCTTGCGGAATTGCAGGCACGGGCGGAGCAATGGGCCCGGCGCGGGGCGCCGGTAACGCTGCTCGACGCGACCGAGACGGCGCGGCGGGTCGGCACCTCCGCCTATGCCGGCGCGCTGCTCGACCGGCGCGCCGGCACGATCCAGCCGCTCGCCTATGTGCGCGGGCTGGCGAGGGCGGCGATGGCGGCCGGCGCGATCGTCCATACCGGCAGCCCGGTGATTGGCGCCGAACGCGCGGGCGCGCGCTGGACGGTAAAGACGGACCGCGGCGCGGTCACGGCCGACTGGGTGATCGTCGCCACCAATGCCTACACGGTCGCGCCCTGGCGCGAGGTGCGAAGCGAACTCGTCCACCTCCCCTATTTCAACTTCGCCACAGGGCCGCTGTCGCCGGAGCTGCAGAAAAGGATCCTGCCCGGGCGCGAGGGCGTGTGGGACACGGCGGAAATCCTCTCCTCCTACCGCTACGACCGGCAGGGTCGTCTCGTCTTCGGCAGCGTCGGGGCGCTGCGCGGCACAGGCACGGGGATCCACAAGGCCTGGGCGCGGCGCGCACTCAGAAAGCTCTTTCCCGAGATCGGCGAGATCGCGTTCGAGGCCGAGTGGTACGGCCAGATCGGCATGACCGTCGACGCCCTGCCGCGCTTCCACCGGCTGGCCGACAACGTCATCGGCTTTTCCGGCTACAATGGCCGCGGCATCGCGCCCGGCACGGTGTTCGGCAAGGTGCTGGCACGACATGTCGCCGGTGAGATCGGCGAGCGCGACCTGCCGCTGCCGGTGACCGAGCCGGTGGCGCAGTCGTTCCGGCCGGTGCGCGAGGGCTACTACGAGGTCGGCGCCCAGCTGGCGCATCTGGTGCAGGCGCGGATCTGAGCGCTCGCACCCGACCGCGCCTTTCCCGCCGCGGGTTTGGGCGTTCGCGGCAAAGTCAGAGGCCGACCGGCGTGAAGCCGCTGAATCTGCCGGCGGCGTCGTAGTCGACCCTGTAGAGGCCGCGGCAGGCCGGCGCGGCTTGCGCCGTCGCCGGGCGGGCGAGCGCTGCCCTGGCGTCAAACCCGGTCTTGAGCAGGGTCGCCAGGGCCGTCAGGTTGTCGGCCGTCTTGCTGTCGGCTTCGGCGTCCAGGCTCGTCAGGTTCCAGCCGTCATCGAGGGTCGGGGTCGCCTTGACCGAGCCGAGGCCGGCATTGATCGTGATGGCGTACTCCTCGGTCTTGTCGGGCAGCATGAACGGCTTGGCTTCGCAGATCACAGCCTTGTCCGTGCGCGTTTCGACGAGCGCCAGATAGGGTGCCGGGCGCCAGTAGCGAATTCCCGGCTGGTTGGGCGAGGTGACGCGCTGGACCTGCACGCCGGCGCAGGATGCCACAAAGCCCGATAGCAGAACGGCAACGACTTGCAGCCGCATGGCAAGACTCCTGAAGTTGTTGTGACGCAATCGCTGCCATTAAAGGTAGCATGATTTACGTAAAATACAACCCAAGGTTTGAAGTTGCCGAGACTGCAGCCGAAGCCGGAGAGATCCGAGCAACGGTCAGGCCCTTCCGGACCGGATCGTCAGCGCGCAGGCAGGCGCGGCAGGAAAATGGTGAGAATGCCGAGCAGCGGCAGGTACGAGCAGACGCGGTAGACGAAGTCGATGCCATGACTGTCGGCCAGAACGCCGAGGGCGGCCGCACCGAGCCCGCCGGCGCCGAAGGCGAAGCCGAAAAAGACGCCGGCGATCAGGCCAACGCGGCCGGGCACCAGTTCCTGGGCAAAGACGACGATGGCCGAGAAGGCGGAGGAAAAGATCAGGCCGATCAGGATGCTGAGCACGCCGGTCCAGAACAGATTAGCATAAGGCAGTAGTAGGGCGAACGGGACGACGCCGAGGATCGAGAACCAGATGACGAAGCGCGCGCCGAAGCGGTCGCCGATCGGCCCGCCAAGGAACACGCCGGCGGCGGATGCGCCGAGAAAGAGGAACAGCATCAGCTGCGCGTCCTGCACCGACAGGCCGAAGCGGCCGATGGTGTAGAAGGTGAAGTAGCTGCCGATCGACGACATGTAGACATTCTTCGTTGCGGTCAACAGCACCAGCACGGCAATGGCCCAGGCGACGCGGCCGCGCGGCAACGGCAGTGCGCGGCTGACCACGGGGCGGCTTGCCATCCGGATTCGTTCGCCGGCATACCAGCGGCTGACCCAGGTCAGGATCATCATGCCGAGCAGGGCGACGGCGGAGAACCAGGCGACACTGGTTTGGCCGAAGGGCAGGACGATGAAGGCCGCGAGCAGCGGCCCGATCGCCGTGCCGGCGTTGCCGCCGACCTGGAACATCGACTGCGCGAGGCCGTAGCGGCCGCCCGAGGCGGCACGCGCGACGCGCGAGGATTCTGGATGGAACACGGCCGAACCGAAGCCGATCAGGCAGGCGCCGAGCACGAGCACCGGGAAGGAATGGGCATAGGCGAGGAAGAACAGGCCGAAGAAGGTGCTGCCCATGCCGAGCGGCAGCGAGAAGCGCACCGGCCAGCGATCGGTCACCAGGCCGACCAGCGGCTGCAGCAGCGAGGCGGTGACCTGGAAGGCCATGGTCAGCAGGCCGATCTGCACGAAGTCGAGCGCGTAATTCGCTTTGAGCAGCGGATAGAGCGAGGTCAGCAGCGACTGCATGATGTCGTTCAGCATGTGGCAGAGGCTGACCGCGAGGATGATGGAGAAGCTGGTTCGCGCGGCATGAGCCGGCGCGACGGAAACGGCCGTCGACATTGAGAACCTCGAAATGCATCCTGGCCCGCACGGGCACTGACGTCCCGCTCAATAGCGCGTTTGCTTTCGGCCTGCCTTTGTGCTGAGGTCCACTTCTTTCTAGAGTGGGCCAAAATGCAGAAGCTCGATCCGTCCCTGCTGTCGACGCTGAACCACGACCACGTCCGCAGCCTCTCCTGGATGGAGCAGTCGAACGCGGACGTGCTCGTGCACAGCAACGAGATCCCGCAGGGCTATATCGTGCCGCCGCACAGCCACCGGCGCGCCCAGGTGCTCTGCGTCTTTGCCGGCGTCGTGCTGGTGGCGACGGCGCGCGGGCGCTGGATGATCCCGCCGGGTCACGGCCTTCTGATCCCGCGCGGGCTGGAGCATTCGGTGGAGATGTGCAGCGACGTCAGCATGCGCTCGGTCTACATGCTCGCGCCAACCGGGCGTGCGGCGGCAGAGGCTCCGATGGTGCTGGAGGTCACCGACCTTGCCCATCACCTTCTGGCGGAAGCGGTTCGGCTGCAGGGGGCGGACGAGGAGCATCGCCGCGCCGAACTGGTGATGGCGCTGCTTCTCGACGAAATCGAACGCCTCGTCGAGCAGCCGCTCGGCCTGCCGTTCCCGACGAACGCCCGGCTCGCCGCACTGTGCCGAGCCTTCCTCGACCGGCCGTTGCCGGGCGCCAAGATCGACGACTGGGCCGACAGCCTGAACATGAGCCGGCGGTCTTTCACCCGCCTCTTCCGCGAGGAAACCGGCGTCAGCTTCGCCACGTGGCGCCAGCAGGCCTGCATCTTCGCCTGCCTGCCGCGGCTTGCGGGCGGGGCGCCTGTGACGACGGTGGCGCTGGAGGCCGGTTACGAGAGCGTCCCGGCCTTCACCACCATGTTCAAGCGCATGCTCGGCACGGCGCCGCGCCACTACCTGCGGGCGCGGCAGGCGATCGCCTGAGGCCGGCGTCTCAAAAAGACCGGCGGACGCCGCTAATCGGGCACTGTTCCTCGGCCGACTTTGGGATTAGGAAGAGATCGCGGGACCCAATCCGGGCCGCATCCGGGAGCGCTGGCCGCACGGGGGAGTGGGCGTGAGAACGATACTGATCATCGGGATAGGTGCCGGCAATCCCGAGCACATGACCATCCAGGCGATCAATGCCCTGAACCGCTGCGACCTGTTGCTGATCCCGACCAAGGGCGAGGAGAAGGCCTTTCTCGCCGACATGCGCCGCGACATCTGCGAGCGCTACCTCACCAATCCGGGCACCCGCATCCGCGACTATGCCGTGCCGAAGCGCCGCAGCGACGGCGGCTATGACGGCGGCGTGCAGGAATGGCACCAGGCGATCGCGAAGGTCTACGAGGACCTGCTGGTCGAAAGCTCCGGCAACGACGACACGATCGGTCTGCTCGTCTGGGGCGACCCAATGCTCTACGACAGCACCATCCGCATCGTCGAGCATGTGCGCGCCAACGGGCGCATCGCCTTCGCGCTCGAGGTCGTTCCCGGCATCACCAGCATCCAGGCGCTGTGCGCCAGCCAGCAGGTCGCGCTGAACCGGATCGGCCTGCCGGTGGAGATCACCACCGGACGCCGGCTTGCCGAGGGCTGGCCGCAGGGGGTGGACGACATCGTCGTCATGCTCGACGGCGTCGAGGCCTTCCGCACGGTCGAGGACCGCGATGCGCAGATCCACTGGGGCGCCTATCTCGGCACCGAGCTGGAGATCACGCTCTCCGGCCGTCTCGGCGACATCGCCGAGACGATCTCGCAGACACGCGACCGCGCGCGCAAGGAGAACGGCTGGATCATGGATACCTACCTGATCCGCCGCGCACCGAACCGTGGTGACGGAGGCGCAACGTGACGGCGGTCCACCCTTCGCCCGCGGACGGCCACGGGGCCGGCGTCTCTGTCCAGGCGGCGCCGACGGCGCGGCGCGGCGCCTGCCCGTCACTGGCGGCGCCGATGCTGACCGGCGACGGGCTGCTGGTCCGGCTGCGGCCGGTGCGGGCCGGCCTGACACCGCTCGACTGTCTCGCGCTGGCGGAGCTCGCGGAGACCTGCGGCAACGGTCTCGTGGAGGTCACCGCGCGCGGCAACCTGCAGCTGCGGGGCCTGCGCGAGGAGACCGTGCCCCTGCTCGCGGCCGGCCTGGCCCGGGCCGGAATCGACAGCCACACCGGCGTGGCGGTGGAGACGCCGCCGCTTGCCGGCCTTGATCCGGACGAGGTCGCCGATGCCGGCCCGCTGGCCTTGGCAATCCGCAGCGCCATCGCCGGCCACCGGCCTTCGCTCCGGCTTGCGCCGAAGCTGTCGATCGTGGTCGACGGCGGCGGCCGGCTGGATCTTGCCGCCATGATCGCCGACATCCGGCTCGACGCAGCCGGCGGTGCGAACGGGCGGCGCTGGCGCCTCTCGGTCGGGGGCGATGCGCATTCGGCGCAGCCGGTGGCGGAGATGGCCGATGGCACTGCCGCCGCCGCCGTGCTTTCGATCCTGCGCGTCCTGCACGGGCGCGGCCCGGCGGCGCGCGGGCGCGACCTCGACCCGGCTGAACTGCGAGCACGGCTCGGCATCGCCGAGGGGGCCGGAGAAACGTCAACCGCGCGATCGCCCCGGACGCCGCCCTCGCCGGTCGGCCGGCATCGGATCGGCACCGGCAGGGTGCTTGGCCTCGGCCTTGCCTATGGCCAGACGCCGGCGGCGGCGCTGCGCAGGCTGATGCTAGAGCTGGACGTGCTGGGCGCGACCGAGGTGCGGCTGGCGCCACATCGGGCGCTGCTGGTGCTCGGCCTTGGAGAGGAGGCCGTCGAGGCGGCGAGCGCGCTGGCGCAGCGCGAAGGATTCTGGACCAGGGCCGACGAACCCGGCAACGCCGTTGCCGTCTGCGCCGGCAGGGCCGGCTGCGCGTCGGGCCGGCTCGACACGAAGGCGGCGGCCGATGCGCTGGTGGCGCGGGCGGCGGAGCTGCTCGACGGCTCGATGACGGTGCACGTGTCCGGCTGCGCCAAGGGCTGCGCCCATCCGCGGGCCGCCCCGCTTTCGCTGTGCGGCCGCACGGACGGCGTGGCGCTCGTCGTCGACGGAAGGGCCGGTGACGCGGCCACCGCAATCATCCCGGCGGACGGGGTCGACCCCGCACTTGCGCGCGTTGCCGCGCTGCTTCGCCGACAAAGACAACCGGGGGAGACCCCGCAGCATGCGCTCGAACGGATCGGGCCGGCCGCCCTGGCCGCGGCATTTCAGCAGGACCCGCAATGACAGACTATGACTACATCAAGGATGGCAACGCCATCTACGAGAAATCCTTCGCGATCATCCGCGCCGAGGCCGACCTGTCCGGCTTTTCGCAGGACGAGGCCGATGTCGCCGTCCGCATGATTCATGCCTGCGGACTGGTCGAAGCCGCAGGCGAGATCGCGTTTTCGCCGGGCTTCGTCGCCGCCGGCCGGACGGCGCTGCGGAACGGCGCGCCGATCTTCTGCGACGCCGAGATGGTCGCGCGCGGCGTGACCGCGGCGCGGCTGCCGGCGCAGAACGAGGTGATCTGCACGCTGCGCGACCCGCGCACGCCGGACCTTGCCGCCACGATCGGCAATTCGCGCTCGGCCGCGGCGATCCGGCTCTGGCTCGAGCGGCTGGGCGGCTCCGTCGTCGCCATCGGCAATGCGCCGACGGCGCTGTTCTACCTGCTCGAGCTCCTGCGCGACGGCGCGCCGAAGCCCGCGGCGATCCTCGGCATGCCGGTCGGCTTCGTCGGTGCGGCGGAATCGAAGGAGGCGCTGGCCGAAAACTCCTACGGCGTGCCGTTTGCCACCGTCCGCGGCCGCATGGGCGGCAGCGCGATGACGGCGGCAGCGCTGAACTCGCTGGCGAGGGCGGGCCTGTGAGCGCGGCGGGACGCCTCTACGGCGTGGGCACCGGGCCGGGCGATCCGGAACTGCTGACGCTCAAGGCGGTGCGCAGGATCGAAGAGGCCGACGTGCTCGCCTTCTTCGCCAAGGCCGGGCGCTCCGGCAACGGCCGGGCGATCGTCGAGGGCCTGCTGAAGCCCGGCATGGTCGAGCTGCCGCTCTACTATCCGGTCACGACCGAGATCGACAAGGAACACGCCGAGTACAAGCGCCAGATCACCGCCTTCTACGACGACTCGGCGGCGGCGATCGCCGAGCATCTGGCCGCGGGCCGCACCGTCGCGATCCTGTCCGAGGGCGATCCGATGTTCTACGGCTCCTACATGCACCTGCACGTGCGGCTCGCGCATCGCTTCCCCACCGAGGTCGTCCCCGGCATCACCGCCATGTCCGGCTGCTGGTCGCTGTCCGGCCTGCCGATCGTGCAGGGCGACGACGTGCTGTCGGTGCTGCCCGGCACGATGATGGAGGAAGAGCTGTCGCGCCGGCTCGGCGACACCGAAGCGGCCGTGATCATGAAGGTCGGGCGCAACCTGCCGAAGATCCGCCGGGCGCTGTCGGCCGCTGGCCGGCTTGCCGAGGCAATCTATGTCGAGCGCGGCACGATGGCCGAGAGCCGGTCGATCCGCCTGTCCGAGAAGCTGGACGACAAGGCGCCCTATTTCTCGCTCGTGCTCGTGCCCGGCTGGAGTGGCAGGCCATGAGCGACACGCGCCCTGGTACGCTGTACGTGATCGGCACCGGGCCGGGCAGCCCGGACCAGATGACGCCCGAGGCCCTGCGGGCGGTCGAGGCGGCGACCGAGTTCTTCGGCTACTTCCCCTATGTCGACCGGCTGGCGCTGCGAGCGGACCAGATCAAGGTCGCGTCCGACAACCGCGAGGAACTGAGCCGGGCGCAGGCGGCCCTGACGCGGGCGGCCGCCGGCGTCCATGTCTGCGTCGTCTCCGGCGGCGATCCGGGGGTCTTCGCCATGGCGGCCGCGGTCTGCGAGGCGATCGATGCCGGTCCCGCCGCATGGCGCGGCATCGACCTCGTCGTCGTGCCCGGCGTCACCGCCATGCTGGCCGTGGCTGCCCGGATCGGCGCGCCGCTCGGCCATGACTTCTGCGCGATCTCGCTCTCCGACAACCTCAAGCCCTGGCCGGTGATCGAGAGGCGGCTGCGGATGGTGGCCGAGGCCGGGCTGGTGATCGCGCTCTACAATCCGATCAGCAAGGCACGACCGTGGCAGCTCGGCCAGGCGTTCGAGATCCTGCGCGGCGTCCTTCCGGTCGAGACGCCGGTGATCTTCGGACGCGCCGCGGGACGCCCGGACGAGCGCATGCTGGTGATGCCGCTCGGCGAGGCGGATGCGGCGCGCGCCGACATGGCCACCTGCGTCATCATTGGCTCGCCGCAGACGCGCGTGATCGCGCGCGCCGACCGGCCGGACCTCGTCTATACGCCGCGCTTCCTGCCGCCGGAGGCGACATGATCGATCAGCCGCAGCGCCTCGTCCACGGTCTCGGCGACGACGGCCCGGCCGCCGGTGCCGCGGTCGACCATGATCACCGGCAGCTGCAACGCGCGGGCCGCGGCGATCTTGCCGTAGGTCGCCGTGCCGCCGCTGTTCTTCGCCACCACCAGGTCGATACGGTGGTCGCGGAGCAGCGCCATCTCGTCTTCGACGGCAAAGGGGCCGCGGGCCAGAACATAGTCGACCGAGGGCACGCGCAGCGGCGGGTCGAGCGGATCGACGCTGCGCACGAGATAGTGGTGCTGCGGCGCTGCGTTGAAATGGAAGGCCTCCTGCCGCCCGATCGCGAGGAAGACGCGGCGCGGCGGGCCGCCAAGCGCAGCCACGGCCTTCTGCAGGGTGGCCACGCGTGTCCAGCGGTCGCCGACCTCTGCCTGCCAGCCGGCGCGCTCGAGGCGGATGAGCGGCGTGGCCGCAAGTTCGCACGCCCGCTCGGCATTGGCGCTGATCCGCCGGGCGAACGGATGGGTGGCGTCGACCAGAAGGTCGATTTGGTTGTCGGCGAGGTAGGCGGCAAGTCCGTCCGCGCCGCCGAAGCCACCCGTGCGTACCGGAACCGGCTGCGGCGCGGGATCGACGGTGCGGCCGGCAAGCGACAGCGTCGCCTCGACGCCGCCGCGCGGCGCCAGCCGGCCGGCCAGCGCGCGCGCCTCGGCCGTGCCGCCCAGAATGAGGATTCGTTTCTTGTCCACGCGTGATCCGTCCATCTCTTCCGTCGCCGCGCCCTGGCTGACGATCGTCGGCATCGGCGAGGACGGTTTAGCCGGTCTCGGCGACGCGGCCAAGGCGGCGATCGCGCGCGCCGAGGCCGTTTTCGGCGGAGCGCGGCACCTGGAACTGGCGGCGGCGGCGATGACCGGCGAGCGCCGGACGTGGCTGAGCCCGTTCGAGCGGTCCGTGGCCGCGGTGCTGGCGGAGCGCGGCCGGCCGGTGGTGGTGCTTGCCTCCGGTGACCCGTTCTACCATGGCGTCGGCGTCACGCTGTCGCGGCATGTGCCGCGGGCGGAAATGACGGTGCTGCCGTCGCCGTCCGCCTTCAGCCTCGCCGCCTCGCGGCTGGGCTGGGCGCTGCAGGACACGGCCTGCGTCTCGCTGCACGGTCGTCCGCTCGACCTGGTCCGGCCGCACCTGCATCCCCGTAGCCGGATTCTCGCACTCACCTCCGACAGCGACGGGCCGGACAAGCTCGCCGCGCTGCTCACCGAAGCCGGCTTCGGCGCGTCGATGCTGACGGTGCTGGAGGCGCTCGGCGGGCCGCGCGAGCGCGTCGGCACGCAGCGGGCGGACCGGTTTTCGATGGACGCCGTCGACATGCTGAACGTCTGCGCGGTCGAGGTCGCTGCCGGCGTCGCGGCGCGGGTGCTGCCCTGCGCGCCGGGGCTCGACGACGCGCTGTTCGAACACGACGGCCAGATCACCAAGCGCGAGGTGCGGGCGCTGACGCTGTCGGCGCTGGCGCCGCGGCGGGGCGAGTTGCTGTGGGACATCGGCGCCGGCTCCGGCTCGATCGGAATCGAGTGGATGCTGGCCGATCCCTCGCTGCGGGCGATCGCGGTCGAGGCGAACGGTGAGCGGGCGGCGCGGATCCGGCGCAACGCCCCCCGGTTCGGCGTGCCGGGGCTTGCCGTCGTCGAGGGCGAGGCGCCGGCGGCGCTGGCCGGACTGCCGGTGCCCGATGCCATCTTCATCGGTGGCGGCGGCAGCGAGGCGGGCGTGTTCGACGCGGCACTTGCCGCGCTGGTACCCGGCGGCCGGCTGGTTGCCAATGCGGTGACGACCGAGATGGAAGCGGTGCTGCTTGCCGCGCAGGCGCGGCTCGGCGGAGCGCTGACCCGCATCGACATCGCCCGCGCGGCGCCCGTCGGACGGATGACGGGCTGGCGACCGGCAATGCCGGTGACGCAATGGAGCTGGACGAAGCCGGCCGACAATCGCAAGGAGACAGCATGACCGTCCACTTCATCGGCGCCGGACCGGGCGCCGCCGACCTGATCACCGTGCGCGGCCGCGACCTGATCGGCCGCTGCCCCGTCTGCCTCTATGCCGGCTCGATCGTGTCGCCGGAGCTGTTGCAGTACTGCCCGCCCGGCGCCCGCATCATCGACACCGCGCCGATGTCGCTCGACGAGATCGAGGCGGAGTTCCTGCGCGCGGCCGCGGCGGGCGAGGAGGTGGCGCGGCTGCACTCCGGCGACCTGTCGGTCTGGAGCGCTGTCGCCGAGCAGATCCGCCGGCTGGAGCGGCACGGCATCGCCTATACGCTGACGCCGGGCGTGCCCTCCTTTGCCGCGGCCGCGGCGGCGCTGAAGCGCGAGCTGACGATCCCGGCGGTGGCGCAGAGCCTCGTGCTGACCCGCGTCTCCGGGCGCGCCTCGCCGATGCCGAGCCGGGAAACGCTCAAGGGTTTCGGCGAGACCGGCGCGACGCTGGCGATCCATCTCGCCATCCACGCGCTCGGACAGGTCGTGGCCGAGCTGACACCGCTTTACGGTGCCGACTGCCCGGTCGCGATCGTCGTCAAGGCGTCCTGGCCGGACGAGCGGGTCGTGCGCGGCACGCTCGCCGACATCGCCGCCAAGGTGGCGGCCGAACCGATCGAACGCACCGCGCTGATCTTCGTCGGGCCGACGCTGACGGCCGGCGACTTTCGCGAGAGCTCGCTTTACGATCCGGCCTATCAGCGACGGTTCCGCGGGCGCGGCGCGTAGCGCCGTACCGCGGGGGCCGATTGGCCTGCGTTCCGGAGGCTGCTATTCGGCGGCGGTCGCCGCCGGTCCGGGCACGTAGTTGAGGATCGGGCCGAGCCAGCGCTCGACCGCGGCGAGCGGCATGGCCTTGCGTCGCGCGTAGTCCTCGACCTGGTCGCGCTCGACCTTGGCGACGCCGAAATAGTAGCTCTCGGGCGAGGCGATGTAGAGGCCGGAGACCGACGAACCTGGCCACATCGCCATGCTCTCGGTCAGGCTGACGCCGATCTGGCGTTCGGCGTCGAGAAGCCGGAACAGCGTCGTCTTCTCGGAGTGGTCCGGCTGGGCGGGATAGCCGGGAGCGGGCCGGATGCCGGCATAGGGCTCGCCGATCAGGTCCTGCGGGGAGAAGCGCTCGTCCGGCGCGTAGCCCCAGAGCTCCTTGCGCACATGCTCGTGCATGCGCTCGGCGAAGGCCTCGGCGAAACGGTCGGCCAACGCCTTCACCAGAATGGAGGAATAGTCATCGTTGGCGCGCTCGAAGCGTTCGGCGATGGCGATCTCGCCGATGCCGGCGGTGACGACGAACCCGCCGACATAGTCGGAAATGCCTGTTGCCTGCGGCGCGACGAAATCCGACAGGGCGACGTTCGGGCGGCCGTCGCGCTTGGACAATTGCTGGCGCAGGGTGAAAAACGTGGCAAGCTCGTCCGTGCGGCTGTCGTCGGCGTACAGCCGGATGTCGTCGCCGACCGCATTGGCCGGCCAGAAGCCGACGACCGCCTGCGGCGTGAACCAGCGCTCGGTGATGATCTTGTCCAGCATCGCCTGCGCGTCGGCGAAGAGCTGGCGGGCGGCGGCCCCCTGCTTCTCGTCGTCGAGGATCCTGGGATAGACGCCCTTCAGCTCCCAGGTCTGGAAGAACGGCGTCCAGTCGATGTAGCGGGCCAGTTCGGCCAGGTCCCAGTCCTGCCAGACGCGGGTGCCGAGGAAGGACGGCGTCTTCGGCCGGTAGGCCGGCCAGTCCGGCCTGAAGGCGTTCGCGCGCGCCCGTGCCAGCGGCAGGCGCTGCTTTTCGGCCTCCGCCCGCAGATGGGCGTCGGCGACCTTGCGGTACTCGGCCCGCAGGGTCTCGACGTAGCCCGCCCTGGCCTCGGGCGACAGCAGGCTGGAGACCACGCCGACGGCGCGGCTGGCGTCGGTGACGTAGACGGTCTGGCCGCGGTCGTAGCGGGGATGGATCTTCACGGCGGTGTGGACGCGGCTGGTCGTCGCCCCGCCGATGAGGAGGGGGATGTCGAGGCCCTCGCGCTCCATCTCGCCGGCCACGTGCACCATCTCGTCGAGCGAGGGGGTGATGAGGCCGGAAAGACCGATGATATCGACGTTCTCCGATTTGGCCGTCTCGAGAATTTTCGCCGCCGGCACCATCACGCCGAGGTCGATGATCTCGTAGTTGTTGCAGGCGAGCACGACGCCGACGATGTTCTTGCCGATGTCGTGCACGTCGCCCTTGACGGTGGCCATCAGGATCTTGCCGGCGCTCTCGCGGGCCGCACCGCCGTTCGCCTGCTTCTCCGCCTCCATAAAGGGCAGCAGCACGGCGACCGCCTGCTTCATCACGCGGGCGGACTTGACCACCTGCGGCAGGAACATCTTGCCCGCACCGAAGAGGTCACCGACGACGTTCATGCCGGCCATCAACGGCCCCTCGATGACGTGCAGAGGCCGCTCGGCGGCGCGGCGGGCCTCCTCGGTGTCGGCCTCGATGAACTCGGTGATGCCGTTGACAAGCGCGTGCTCCAACCGCTTTTCCACCGGCCAGTCGCGCCAGGCGAGGTCCTTTTCCCGGGCCTCCATCCCGCCGACGCCCTTGAAGCGCTCGGCGATCTCCAGCAGCCGTTCGGTCGCGGTGCCGCCGGCTTTCGGCGCGCGGTTGAGGACGACGTCCTCGCAGGCTTCGCGCAGCCCGGCCTCGATCGTGTCGTAGACGGCGAGCTGGCCGGCATTGACGATGCCCATGTCCATGCCGGCCTGGATCGCATGATAGAGAAAGACGGCGTGCATCGCCTCGCGCACCGGCTCGTTGCCGCGAAAGGAGAAGGAGAGGTTGGAGACGCCGCCGGAGACGTGCACGTGCGGCAGTGTCGCGACGATCGCGCGGGTCGCCTCGACGAAGTCGACGCCGTAGTTGTCGTGCTCCTCGATGCCGGTGGCCACGGCAAAGATGTTGGGATCGAAGATGACATCCTCGGGCGGCAGGCCGGCCACGTCCGTCAGCAGCCGGTAGGCGCGGGTGCAGATCTCGACCTTGCGGGCCCGGGTGTCGGCCTGGCCCTTCTCGTCGAAGGCCATGACGACGACGGCGGCGCCGTAGGCGCGTACGAGTTTCGCATGGTGCAGGAAGGCTTCCTCGCCCTCCTTCAGCGAGATCGAGTTGACCAGCGGCTTGCCCTGCACGCATTTCAGGCCGGCCTCGATCACCTCCCACTTGGACGAGTCGATCATCACCGGCACGCGGGCGATGTCGGGCTCGGCGGCGACGAGGTTGAGGAACTCCGTCATCGCCTTCTGCGAATCGATCAGGCCCTCGTCCATGTTGACGTCGATCACCTGGGCGCCGTTGGCCACCTGGTCGCGCGCGACCTCGAGCGCGGCCGCATAGTCGCCGGCGGTAATCAGCTTGCGGAACTTCGCCGAGCCGGTGACGTTGGTGCGCTCGCCGACGTTGACGAAGGGAATGTCGCCGGTCAGCGTGAACGGCTCGAGCCCGGCCAGGCGCATGTGGCGGGGAATGTCCGGGATCGGCCGAGGCTTGTGGCGGGCGGCGGCCGCGGCGATCGCGGCGATATGGGCCGGCGTCGAGCCGCAACAGCCGCCGACGATGTTGACGAGACCGTCGCGCATGAAGCCTTCGATCTGCCCGGCCATCTGTTCGGGCGTCTCGTCGTAGGCGCCGAAGGCGTTCGGCAGCCCGGCGTTCGGATAGGCGCAGACGAACGTGTCGGCGACCGTCGCGAGTTCGTCGAGATGCGCGCGCATGGCGTTGGCGCCGAGCGCACAGTTCAGGCCGATCGAAAAGGGCGCGGCATGGCGGACCGAGTTCCAGAACGCCTCCGGCGTCTGGCCCGACAGCGTGCGGCCGGACAGGTCGGTGATCGTGCCGGAGATCATGATCGGCAGTTCGATGCCCTTCTCGGCGAACACCTCCCGGGCTGCGAAGATCGCCGCCTTGGCGTTCAGCGTGTCGAAGACGGTCTCGATCAGGATGATGTCGGCGCCGCCGTCGAGAAGGCCGCGCACCTGCTCGGCATAGGCGATGCGCAGGTCGTCGAAGGTGACGGCGCGATAGCCGGGATTATTGACGTCGGGCGAGATCGAGGCGGTGCGGTTGGTCGGGCCGAGCGCGCCGGCAACGAAGCGATGCCGACCGTCCTTCTGTTGCGCGCGCAGGCCGGCGCGGCGCGCCAGCCTCGCCCCGTCGCGGTTCAGCTCGTAGACCATGTCCTCCATGCCGTAGTCGGCCTGCGCGATCGTGGTCGAGGAGAAGGTGTTGGTCTCGAGGATGTCCGCACCGGCGAGGGCGTAGCGATAGTGGATGTCCTCGATCGCAGCCGGCTGGGTGAGCGTCAGAAGATCGTTGTTGCCCTGCTGGTGGCAGGCGCAGTCGCCGAAGCGGGCGCCGCGGAAGTCGGCCTCGACCAGACCCAACGCCTGGATCTCGGTGCCCATCGCGCCGTCGAGCACGAGAATCCGCTCGCTGGCGGCGGCTTTCAATGCGGCGGCGATGTCCTTGCCGTTGCGGGGTGGAAGTTCGGGACCGAACAGGTCCGCTAGGTCGGCCGATGCCATGGCAAAGCCCCTCCGATGCAGAATTTCTGCATCGGAGATCACATAAAGGCATCTTTATGTCAATATGTCTTTATGTCGTTGGCGCTCAATGCGGCCTGCCGGAGCGGCCGGCCAGGGCCGCAAACAGATCGCGCAGCCGGACGATGTCGGGGTCGCGATCGGCGAAGCGCGCGAGCTTGCCCAGTTCCTTCATGGCCTCGCGCTGCAGGTCGGCCCCGCGGGGCTGCCAGAGCAGCCAGGATATGAAGACGGATTCCGGCCGCCCGGACGGCGATGGCGCGGTTTCGATGGTGGCAAACATTGACTTCCCCAATCTGCAATTGGGGGATGACCGGACGCACGCGAGCTGGAGTCCCGCGATTGACGCGGAGCAAGCGCACCCTTGGGACACCCCGCCCATGGACGTTACGAGTTCATCAGGGCAGGTCTCCTGGCTCGCGGGTCGTTGCGGCTGTCCGGCCTTCCCGGCACCTTGTCGTGCCAGTGGCATGGGCGACAGCCACTCGTCGCTTACAGTTGCGGGGGCAGCGCCGGCCTGGATGCCCGTCGGGGCATTGCACCGGCTTCCCTCTTAGCCTCCGGGTCGGAACCGACTCGGAAGAACCCTGATGGCGTCACCTGAGCCGATGGCCGCGGTCCTGTCAACGCCGGCGACGCCCTCCTCGACAGAAATCGCGCGGTTGCGGGAACCGGCGCGCGCCGATTGCGTTCAGCCTCCGTTCACCGCCGGTCGCCTAGTGCTGGCCGGATGTCCGCCGACCGGTCCGTTCTTGCCCCTGTTCCTGCCATGGAGCCGTCCCATCGCCCTGCCGCCTTGTTGCAACTGCTTTCCAGAGCGGCTAAAACGTGCCGTTTTCATGCACCACGCGGCCACGATGCACATTTGCGTGTCGCCTGAGCCATTGCGCGCCTCCGTCGGAGTGCGCGGCCTTAGCGATGCCCGGCCGGAGGAGCGGCGGCGGCACCAGAGGAGACGCGTGAAGTCGTCATGGCCTGCAGCGGCACACGGGTGACGCTCGCCCGCTGAATGCGTTCCGCAGTCCGAGGATTGCCGGATATCCCAATATTGCTCGAAACCAGAAAAACAAGCTGATGCTGCACAACAGACCACAGTCGTCGCCGCGCGAGGCGGAACCCAGGCAGGTCGACTACAACGATTCGATCCGGGGTACCTATTTCACCCTGGAGGAGCTTAGCGCCTGCGGCGAGGATCTGGCGCGCAACGGTGCCGGCGCCCTGCCGGCCTTCGTGCCCTTCGACTTCCGCGCCCGGCATCGGGAGAACGAGCGGGAGATCTTCCGCGTCTACCGCACCGTCGCGCGC
This sequence comes from Mycoplana sp. ABR4_002, assembly GCF_056159645.1. Classification (NCBI taxonomy): domain Bacteria; kingdom Pseudomonadati; phylum Pseudomonadota; class Alphaproteobacteria; order Hyphomicrobiales; family Rhizobiaceae; genus Mycoplana; species Mycoplana sp. ABR4_002. The sequence continues at coordinate 3,976,769 of NZ_JBSWVO010000001.1, read as the reverse complement.
GATGTCGAAGCGGGAGCGACCATCACGCCGGCCGCCGAGTGGCTGCTCGACAACTACTACGTGGTCGAGGAGGCGGTCCAGGAAGTGCGCCGCGATTTCCCGCGCCGCTTCTACCGCCAGCTGCCGACAATGCAGGTCGGCGCGGCCGAGATTCCGCGGACGATGGCGCTCGGATGGCTCTACGTGGCCCACACCCACAGCAGCGTTTCGCGCGAGAGCCTGACGGCCATCGTCGAGGGCTTCCAGAAGGTGGAGGCGCTGAAGATCGGCGAACTGTGGGCGCTGCCGTCGATCATCCGCTTCATCCTGATCGAGAACCTGCGTCGCATCTCGATTCGCGTCGAACGGTCGCGCGGCATGCGCCGCAAGGCGAACGAGATCGCCGACGAACTGATCCGGCTGAACGATCCCGAGCGCAGCGTGGTGATCCTGCGCGAGATCGAGGAACTGGTCGCCGACAACACGTTCGTCGCCCAGCTGCTCTATCGCCTGCGCGACGGACTGCAGGCTTCCGGCGCGGCGATCCAGTGGCTCGAGCAACAGATCGAGGCGCGCGGCAGCGATCTGGAAGAAGTGCTCGTCGCCGAGCAGAACCGGCTGTCGCATGGCAACGCCACGATGAGCAATCTCATCAAGGGCCTGCGCGCCATCGACGACACGGAATGGCCGGTCTGGGTGGAAAGCGTCAGCCGGCTGGACGCGGCGCTGCGCGAAGGGTCGGATTACAACGACCTCGACTTCGGCTCGCGAAACGCCTATCGCGACACGATCGAAAAGCTCGCCCGCCGGTCCGGCCGGAGCGAACTCGAGGTAACCCGGACGGCGCTCGAAATGACGGCCGAGGACATGGCCGCGGGCCACGTCGCCGGCGCGGGCGAGGCCAATGTCGGCACCTATCTGGTTGGCGCGAAGCGCCGGCTGCTGGAAGAGCGCATCGGCTACCGCCCGTCGCTGCTGCAGCACCTCATCCGCATTACCCGCGCCCTCAACTGGTTCGCGATCGCCGGCCCGGTGACGGTCCTGACACTGCTGGCGATGATCGGCGTCTATTTCTTCCTCGACCAGATGGACATCCCCGACGGCGCCTGGCTGATCATGCTGGTGCTGTTCGCCTTGCCGGCCTCGGAGGGCGCGGTCGGGCTGTTCAACACACTCGTGACCCTCGTGGTGAAGCCGTCGCGGCTGGTGGGCTACGAGTTCCGCGAGGGCATCCCCGAGGAGGCCCGCACGCTGGTGGCGGTGCCGTGCCTGATTGCCAAGCGCGACCATGTCGACGAACTGGTGCGCAACCTGGAGGTCCACTACCTCGCCAATCCGCGCGGGGAGATCTACTTCGCGCTGGTCAGCGACTGGACCGACAGCAAGGTCGAGGAGACGCCGGAAGACCTCGACGTGCTGGAATATGCCAAGCGCGAGATCGCGCTGCTGTCGGCGCGCTATGCCTATGACGGCCGCACCCGCTTCTACCTGCTGCACCGCCGGCGGCTGTTCAATCCGCAGGAAGGGGTGTGGATGGGCTGGGAGCGCAAGCGCGGCAAGCTGCACGAGCTCAACCTGCTCCTGCGCGGTGACGGCGACACCAGCTTCCTGCCGGGCGCCAACGTCGTGCCGGGGAACGTCCAGTACGTGCTCACGCTCGATTCCGACACGCGGCTGATGCGTGACGCGGCGACCAAGCTCGTCGGCAAGCTGTTCCACCCCATCAACCGCCCGCAGATCGACCCTCAGACGCAACAGGTCGTCGCCGGCTACAGCATCCTGCAGCCGCGCGTCACGCCGTCGCTGACGACCGGCGACGAGGCCTCGACCTTCCAGCGCATCTTTTCCGCCAACCGCGGCGTCGACCCTTACGTGTTCACCGTGTCCGACGTCTATCAGGACCTCGCCGGCGAGGGGACCTTCACCGGCAAGGGCCTCTATCACGTCGATGCCTTCGAGGCGGCCCTGAAGGGCCGGATCGAGGAGAACACCGTCCTTTCGCACGATTTGCTCGAGGGGTCCTACGCCCGCTGCGCGCTGGTGACGGACGTCGAGTTCATCGAGGACTTCCCGATCCGCTACGAGGTCGAGACCTCGCGCCAGCACCGTTGGGCGCGCGGCGACTGGCAGCTGCTGAGCTACATCTTCCGGCCGTCGAGTGCGGTGTCGATGCTCGGGCGCTGGAAGATGTACGACAACCTGCGTCGCTGCCTGATCCCGGTCGGCTGGCTGGTGGCCTCGGTGATGGGCTGGTACTACATGGAGCCGCGCCAGGCGCTGATCTGGCAGCTGGTGCTGATCTTCCTGCTGTTCGTGGCGCCGACGCTCTCGCTGATCACCGGCGCGATCCCGCGCCGCAGCGACATCGTCGCGCGCGCCCACGTGCAGACCATCCTGTCCGATATCCGGGCGGCGAACGCCCAGGTCGCCCTTCGCATCGTCTTCATCGCCCACCAGGCCGCGCTGATGGCCGATGCCACGGTGCGCTCGCTGTATCGCATGGCGGTCAGCCGCAGGCACATGCTGGAGTGGCGCACGGCGGCCCAGGTGCACAGCGCGTCCGGCGGCGGCATCGGGTCCTACTACCAGGATATGTGGCAGGCGCCGCTGCTGGCGGCGATCTCGGTCGCGCTCGCTCTGTTTTCCGACACCGGCCTGCCCCTGATCGCAATCCCCTTCGCCGCCATCTGGGCGCTGTCGCCGGCGATTGCCTGGTATGTCAGCCAGACCGCGGAAACCGAGGACCAGTTGCTGGTATCGGACGACGTCGTTGGCGAACTGCGCAAGATCGCCCGGCGGACGTGGCGCTATTTCGAGGAGTTCGTCACCGCCGAACAGCATTTCCTGCCGCCGGACAACTTCCAGGAAACGCCGCAGCCGGTGCTGGCGGAGCGCACCTCGCCGACCAACATCGGCGTCTACCTGCTGTCGGTGATCGCGGCGCGCGACTTCGGCTGGATCGGCTTCGAGGAGACCGTCCGCCGCCTGGAGGAGACCGTTTCGACGATCGACAGCATGCCGAAGTTCCGCGGCCATCTCTACAACTGGTACCGTACCAACACCCTGGAAACCCTCGGGCCGCGCTACGTTTCCGCCGTCGACAGCGGCAATCTCGCCGGCCATCTGATCGCCGTCTCCTCACTTTGCCGGGAATGGGCGGAGGCGCCGTCGGCGCACCTCCACGGCAGTCTCGACGGCATCGGCGATACCGCCTCGATCCTGTCGGAGACGTTCGCCGAGCTGCCGGACGATCGCAAGACGGTGCGACCGCTGCGCCGGCTGATCGCGGAGCGCATCTCCGGTTTCCACAATGCGCTGGCTGCGGTGAAGCGCGAGCACGAGTTCGCCTCGATCCGCATCATCAATCTCGCGGTGCTGGCGCGGGACGTCAACAAGCTGATCGCCAACCTCGACCACGAGATCAAGAACACCAAGAGCGAGGCGGTGGTGAAATGGGCCAATGCCCTGGTCGCCACCTGCGAGGCGCATATCGCCGACAGCGTCTTCGACCTCGGCAGCATCGAGGCCTTGCGCCAACGCCTGATTGTTCTGCGTGACCGTACCCGCGACATCGCCTTCTCGATGGATTTCGGCTTCCTGTTCCGACCCGAGCGCCGGCTGCTGTCGATCGGCTATCGCGTCGAGACGAACGAGCTCGACGAGGCCTGCTACGACCTGCTCGCGTCGGAAGCGCGCCTGACCAGCCTGTTCGCGATCGCCAAGGGGGACCTGCCGACCGAACACTGGTACAAGCTCGGCCGGCCGATCGTGCCGGTCGGCGCGCGCGGCGCGTTGGTGTCGTGGTCGGGATCGATGTTCGAGTACCTGATGCCGCCGCTGGTGATGCGCGAGCCGCAGGGCGGCATCCTCGACCAGACGAACAACCTCATCGTCAGGGAACAGCAGAACCACGGCAAGCGGCTCGGTACCCCCTGGGGCATCTCGGAAGCTGCCTTCAATGCCCGCGACCACGAGTTGAACTACCAGTACACCAACTTCGGCGTGCCGACCCTCGGGCTGAAGCGGGGCCTGGGCCAGAACGCGGTGATCGCACCCTACGCCTCGCTGCTGGCCGCCCAGTACGCGCCGAAGGCGGCGCTCGACAACCTCGACGCGCTGCGACGGCTCGGTGCGCTCGGCGTCTACGGTTACCACGACGCCGTCGATTTCACCCCGACGCGCGTGCCGGAGGGCAAGCGTTGCGCCGTCGTTCACAACTATTACGCGCACCACCACGGCATGTCGATTGCCGCGGTGGCCAATGTCGCCTTCAATGGCCGCCTGCGCGCGCTCTTCCACTCCGATCCCGTTGTCGAGGCGGCGGAGCTTCTGTTGCAGGAGAAGGCGCCGCGCGACATCCCGATCATCAACACCAAGCGCGAACCGGAAACGGTCGGCAGCACCCAGGCCGATCTGCTTCGTCCAGAGGTGCGCGTGATCGAGGACCCGGCACGTGAGGACCGCGAGGCGGCGTTCCTCTCCAACGGCCATTACTCGGTGATGGTGACGGCGACCGGTTCGGGCTATTCGCACTGGAACGGCCAGTCGGTCACCCGCTTCCGGCCGGACCCGGTCGAGGATCGCTGGGGCACGTTCCTCTTCCTGCGCGACACGGCCACGAACGAGTGGTGGTCGGCCACCGCCGAGCCCAAGCGGGCGGACGGCGAGGTTGCGAAGGCCCAGTTCAGCGACGACAAGGCGGAGTTCTTCAAGACGGTCGGGACGCTCACGAGCGAAGTGGAGTGCATCGTCGCCACCGAGCACGACGCGGAGGGTCGCCGGCTGACGCTGCTCAACACCGGGCCCGAAGACCGCTTCATCGAGGTCACCTCCTATCTCGAACCGGTGGTCACGACCGACGACACCGACAGTGCTCACCCGCTGTTTGCGCGCATGTTCCTCAAGACCGAGATCGGCCGCCGCGGCGACCTCGTCCGCGTCCAGCGCAACAAGCGCGATCCGAACGAGCCCGACATGTGCATGGCGCACCTGATCGTCGACAGTGCCGGCTCGCGCCGCACCGAGATCGAGACCGACCGCCGCAACTTCATCGGCCGCGGCCGCAGCCTCGCCACCGCGGCCGCCTTCGACCCGGGTGCGCAGCTTTCCGGCCGCGACGGCTTCACCCTCGATCCGGTCGTGGCGCTGCGCCGCGTGGTGCGGGTCCCGGCCGGCAAGAAGGTCAAGGTCATCTTCTGGACCGTCGCCGCGCCCAATCGCGGCGACCTCGACACGGCGATCGACCGCTATCGCCACCCCGATGCGTTCGAACACGAGCTCATCCACGCCTGGACGCGCTCGCAGGTGCATCTGCGCCATATCGGCGTCACCTCGCAGGAGGCGGCATCCTTCCAGGCGCTCGGCCGCTATCTCGTCTATCCTGACATGCACTTGCGCGCGGATGCCGCCACCGTGCAGGCGGGGCTCACCGCGCAGTCGGCGCTCTGGCCGCTGGCGATCTCCGGGGACTTCCCGATCTATGTGCTGCGCATCAACGACGAAGCCGACCTCGGAATTGCCCGCGAAGCCCTGCGGGCGCAGGAGTACCTGCGCCACCGCGGCGTGCCGGCCGACCTCGTCATCCTGAACGAGAAGGCGTCCTCCTACGCCCAGGACATGCAGCACACGCTCGAGCAGATGTGCGAGAACCTGCGCATGCGCGGTCAGCACGATGCCATGCGCCAGCACGTTTTCGCGGTGCGGCGGGACCTGATGGAGGCTTCGACCTGGCAGGCGCTGCTGGCGACGGCGCGAGCGGTCTTCCATGCCCGCAACGGCACGCTGTCCGACCAGATCGAGCGCGCGGTCTCGCTGTTTGCGACGCCGCTTTCCGCCGAACCCCCACAACCGCGGCATGCCGCCCCGGTTCCGGCGACGCGTCCCCCGGAGCCGGTGGAGATCGAAGGTGGCGATCTGGCCTTCTGGAACGGCTACGGCGGCTTCAACGTCGAACGGCGCGAATATGCCATCCGGCTGAGGGGCGGCGAGGGAACGCCGCACCCCTGGATCAACGTCATCGCCAACGAAGGCTTCGGCTTCCATGTCGCCGCCGAGGGCGGGGCCTATAGCTGGAGCCGCAACTCGCGCGACTACCAGCTCACGCACTGGACCAACGATCCAGTGGTCAACCGGCCAGGCGAGGCTTTCTATGTCAAGGACCGCGACAGCGGCGCCGTGGTCGTGCCCTTTGCCGGCCTGTCGCGCGATCCGTCGGTGCTGTTCGAGGCCTGGCACGGCCTCGGCTACTCCGCCTTCCGCAGCAAGGCCGGCGGGCTCGAACTCGACCTTGTGCAGACGGTGGACAGCAAGGAACCAGTCAAGTACTCGCGGCTGATTGTCCGCAACACCGGCAGCTCGGCCCGCCGCCTGTCGGCCTACGGCTATGTCGAATGGGTGCTCGGCAACAACCCGGCCCGGACCGCGCCGTTCGTGCTGTGCAGCCAGGACGAGGCGACCGGGGCCATTTTCGCCACCAATCCCTACAGCCTGGACTATTCCGGCCGCGTTGCCTTCTTTGCGACCGATGCGGCTCTCGCCGGCGCGACCGCAAGCCGCCGCGAGTTCATTGGCGGCACGGGCGACATCGTGCTGCCCGCGGCGCTGGCGAGCGGCGCCGTCTTGTCGGGCACGATGGAAAGCCTGGGGGCGCCCTGCGCCGCGCTGATGGCCGATTTCGAGCTGGCGCCCGGTGCCCAGCGCGAGATCCTGTTCGTGCTCGGCGACGGCGATGACGCCGCGGCTGCCGCCGAACGTGCCGGTCGAGCTGTCGCCGCACGGTTCGACGGCGTGCTCGAGCAGGTCCGCAGCTTCTGGGGCGATTTCACCGGTGCCCTGCAGGTCGAAACGCCCGACCCGGCGCTGAACCTGATGGTCAACACCTGGCTGCCGTACCAGAGCCTCGGTTGCCGGGTGATGGCGCGTGCTGCCTTCTACCAGGCCAGCGGGGCCTACGGATTCCGCGACCAGTTGCAGGATACGCTGGCCTTTCTGGCGCACCGCCCCGACCTTGCCCGCAGCCAGATCCTGAACGCGGCCGCCCGGCAGTTCCACGAGGGCGACGTTCAGCACTGGTGGCTGCCGCAGAGCGGGGCCGGGGTGCGCACGATCATCTCCGACGACGTCGTCTGGCTCGCCTATGCGGTGACGCAGTACATCCGCTCGACCGGGCGCCGGGACATCCTGGACGAAAGGCTGTCCTTCATCGAAGGGCCGGCGCTTGCCGAGGGCCAGCACGACGCCTTCTTCAGGCCAGAGCGGTCGACTGAAACGGCGGATCTCTTCGAGCATTGCGCCCGGGCGCTCGACCTTGCGATCCGGAGGACCGGCGAAAACGGTCTGCCGTTGATTCTCGGCGGCGACTGGAACGACGGCATGAACCGGGTCGGCCAGCAGGGCAGCGGCACAAGTGTCTGGCTCGGCTGGTTCCTCGCCGGCGCGTTGCGCGCCTTCGCCCCGATCGCGCGGGAGCGTGGCGATGCGACCCGCGCCCGGCAGTGGCTGGCCCATCTCGAGCCGTTGAAGGCGGCATTGGAGACGGCCGGCTGGGACGGGGAGTACTATCGGCGCGGCTATTTCGACGACGGCACGCCGCTTGGCGCGAGCGACAGCGAGGAGTGCCGGATCGATTCGATCGCCCAGTCCTGGAGCGTCCTGTCCGGCGAAGGCAGCCCGGAGCGCACCGGACCGGCAATGGACGCCGTGCTGGCGGAGCTGGTGGACGAGCAGGCCGGCATCATCAAGCTGTTCACGCCGCCCTTCGCGGGTGGTTCGACCGATCCCGGCTATATCAAGGCCTACCCGCCGGGGGTCCGCGAGAACGGCGGGCAATACACCCACGCCGCCGCCTGGGTGGTGATGGCGCTGGCCGTGCAGGGCCGGGCCGACGACGCCTGGAACTGCCTCTCCATGCTGATGCCAACCAGCCGTTCCTCCTCACGCACGGCCATCGAGACCTATCGCGTGGAGCCCTATGTCGTCGCTGCCGACGTGTATGGTGAAGGCGACCGCAAGGGCAGAGGCGGCTGGACCTGGTACACCGGTTCGGCCGGCTGGCTCTACCGCTCCGCCGTCGAAGGCATCCTCGGCATCCGCCGGGAGGAGGGCCGCCTGGTCGTCAACCCGGCGCTGCCGTCCGGCTGGCCGGGCTATTCTGCCGTGGTCCGGTCCGATGACGGCGAGACCCGTATCCAGGTGGAGCGCGCCGCGGACGGTAAGGTGGAGGTCAGGATCGACGCGCTGCCGCTGGCCGACACGGAGGTCGAGGTCACGGCCTGACGGATGAGCAAACCTGTCGGCGCGCCGGCTCCAGTCGGCGCCCCGGTCAAGCAACGCCGCCCGCAGACGGACCCTTGCGGGCGGATCTTGCGGCAGGTGACGCGGCGTGTGTGGTTCCTCGTCGCCGGACCGCTGTGATGAAATCACCGTGAAGTCGGCAAACTGTCACAAAAACCTCCGAACAACCCAGATATTCGATTTCGCTTGGGTATTGGGGCATGTCGGCTTCAGCTTGGCGCTGGCGCCGTCGTGCTCCTTTTCGCGTCTGGCGTAGGAAAGGCATGGACTGGTGACTGGTAACGCGGAAGGGGCTGGCGTCACGGCCACGACGTCGGCGAAGCCGAGCCGGGATACCCGGATCGACGTGTTCCGTGCGCTGGCGTTGCTCACCATCTTCGTCAACCATGTCCCGGGCCAGTTCCTCGAGCACCTGACCCACAAGAACTTCGGATTCTCCGACTCGGCCGAAGCGTTCGTGCTGATCTCGGGACTGTCCGTGGGGCTTGCCTATGGGCGGCAGTTCTCCGGCCCGCACCGGCTCGCCGTCACCGTCCGGATCCTGCGGCGTGCCTTCAGCCTGTATGTCGCTCACATCATGACGAGCGTCGTCACCTTCGCGATCTTTGCGGGCGGCGCGCTTTGGTTTGCGCGACCGGACCTGCTGTCGGAGATCAACCTCCGCGCGGTCGTCGACCATACCGAACAGGGCTTGCTCGGGATGGTGCTGCTCGGTCACCAGTTCGGCTACAACAACATCCTGTCCATGTATGCCGTCCTGTTCCTCATGCTACCCGCCCTGCTCTGGGTGCATGCGCTGAGCCCTCGGCTGCTATTGTTGCTTTCGGGCCTGCTCTGGCTCGTCGCCGGCCTCTGGCGCCTTGCGCCGTCCAACTTCCTGGACGACGGCTACTGGTTCCTCAATCCGTTGTCCTGGCAGTTCCTGTTTGCCATCGGGATTGTCGTCGCGCTTCAGAGCAACCGCGACCGCCGCCTGCCGCGGAAGGCCGCCTTGATGGCCCTATGCCTTGCCTACGTCGTGCTCTCCTTCCTGTGGGTGGTACTCTCCTGGTGGGCGTTTGACGTCTCGTTCGGGCTCGCACCGGTCCTGACGGGCTTCGACAAGACGTTCCTGTCTGCGTTCAGGCTGCTGCACGCGCTGGCGCTCGCCTATCTGATCGCCACGGTTTCCGTGTTTTCTCGCTGGAGCAGCCTGTCGCTGTCCCACCCGCTGACGGCTATCGGGCGCCATTCGATGGCAATGTTCATCTTCGGAACCATCCTGGCGATGATCGGCCAGGTGCTGATGGTCGCCACCGGCAGGAACCCCTGGTTCGGTACGCTCTATGTGGCCGCCGGGCTGTGGCTGCATGTCGCCTATGCGCGCTATCTGGATTGGCTTGCCGCCCTCGGCCGGAGCGAGGGCGCGAAGCCCGCGCATCGGGCCGGTTGATGCGACCGCGCCGCGGCCGATGCAGGCCAATCGCCGCGCTCCGGATCCGAAGCGCGGCCTTCAGCACGATCGAAAGAACGCGTGCGCTCAGGCGGCGGTGTGGCTCCGGCGGACATCCTCGTCGGTAAGGATGCCGCTGGCCCGCAGCAGGGCGGCGAAGCGGCCGTTGCTCTGGCTCAGGTCGTTGAAGCTTCCCATCTCGGCGATACGGCCGTGATCGAGGAAGAGCACGATGTCGGCCTCGCGGACCGTGGAGAGCCGGTGCGCGATGATGAAGGTGGTGCGGTTCTGGCGCAGATTGTCGATCGCCGCCTTGACGCGCGCCTCGGTCTCGACGTCGAGCGCGCTGGTGGCCTCGTCGAGCACGAGGATCGGCGCGTCCTTGAGAATCGCGCGGGCGATGGCGATGCGCTGGCGCTCGCCGCCCGACAGCCGGTTGCCGCGCTCGCCGACATGGGTGTCGAATCCGTTCTGGCGCGTGCGGATGAAGTCGCCGGCGGCGGCGGCCTCGGCCGCCTCCATGACCTCCTCCAGCGTCGCGCCTTCGCGGCCGAGGCGGATGTTCTCGGAAATCGAGCGGTTGAGCAGCCCGGCGTCCTGGAAGACCGTCGCGATCGAGCGGCGCAGGGACCGCCGCGTCACCTGCGCGATGTCGACGCCGTCGATCAGGATCTGGCCCTGCTGCGGGTCGTAGACGCGCTGCAGCAGATTGACGAGCGTGGTCTTGCCGGCGCCGGTCGGGCCGACGATTGCCACCGTCTGCCCGGCTTCGGCGGTGAAGGAGACATCACGCACGCCCTGGGTGGCGTTGGCGAAGTCGAAGCTGACGTTGCGGAACTCGACGCGACCGCGGACCTCGGCCAGCTCGGTGGCGTCGTCCGGCTCCTCGCGTTCCTTGACCGCGTCCTCGAGCTTGAAGAAGTCCTCGAGCTTGGCGCGCGCCTCGAAGATCTGCGTGGCAAAGGCCTTCATCTGGTCGAGACGTCCGATCAGCAGGCCGGCAAAGCCGATGAAGGCGATCACGTCGCCGACGCGCAACTCGCCGCGCTGCACGAGGATGGTGCCGATCACGAGAATCGTCATCATCGAGATGGTCGAGGCGATGCGGTTGAGCGCGCTGGCGAGCGCCCACCAGTCGAGCACCGGATACTGCGCGTTGATCAGCTGTTGGGCGAACTGCTTCAGCTGCCGGGTCTCGGCCTCGATGCGGTTGTAGCTGTGCACGACCGAAACGTTGCTGATCGCATCGGACACGTGGGAGAATACGGTGTGATAGTGCCCTTCCACCGAGGCCTGGCCGTCGCGGGTACGGTGCATCACGACCTTGCCGATGATCACATAGGCGATGCCCAGCACCAGCAGAACCAGCGACAGGCGATAGTCCATGGCAAAGGCGGTCGGGACCAGCAGTGCGAGCGCCACCGCGGTCGCCAGATGCGTGCGCATGAATTCGAGCCATAGGCCGAACAGCGTCTCGCAGGCGCGCAGCAGCGTGTGCAAGGCGTTGGAAGTGCCACGCTGGCTGTGCCAGGACAGCGGCATGGAGATGATCCGACCGAAGGCTTCGGTGATGAGGCTGGCGCGGCGGCCATGCGCCAGGCGGTCCGCCTCGCGCGCCACCAGCACGAAGGCAACGGTGTTGAACACGCCGAAGCCGGCCCACATCAGCAGCATCGGCGTGACGGCATCCTTGTCCGAGATGGCGTCGATGATCTTGCCGAACAGGATCGGCTCGGCGATGGCAATGACCGCCAGCACGACGTTTGCGACGACGATAGAGGACACGCGGACCTTATAGACGGACAGGTAGCTGAGCGCCCGCGCGTAGACCTGGAACAACGACACTTCGAAACCCTTTCGTGGTCCTTCATTCTGTGCCGCGCCATTCCGACATCAGGCGCGGGCAACCCGGTAAAGCCCCGGACCCCCGTTTGGTTGCATGCCGCAAGCTTTTCCGGCGATGTGAGATGCTATCTGCCCGCCGATGAATGGACGCTGAACGATCCGTTGCCAATTCGGATCAACTTGCTAAACGATTAGCTGCGGATGTTTTTGTTTGCCGCAGTTTGCCATAACGGCGCCGATATTGTGACGAAATACGTATTGGAGGGGCCGCATGCGCGGCCAACCTGGGAATGAATATAAATCTGCTTTTGCAGTTTGTCGGATTGCTCGATGAACTCTCGCACCGTCAAGAAATCGTGTCCGAATTCGAACGGCTGATCGATCTCTACGGCTTCGACTACTACGGCGTGATCCTGCAGCCGCGACCGCACGACAACCCGATGTCGCTTGTACTTTGCGGACGCTGGCCGGACCGGTGGCCGGAGATCTATCTCCGCAAGAAATACCTCGTCGTCGATCCGACCATCCGCTACCTCGGCCAGGCCCAGACCGGCTTTCGCTGGCGCGACACCGTCGCCGCCTTCCGCTCCAGCCCGCTGCGCAAGCGGATGGAGCGGATGATGGTCGACGCGCGCAACAACGGGCTGGAGGACGGCTACATCTTTCCGGTGCACGGGCGGCGCGGACTGCTCGGCAACATCACGCTCGGCGGCAAGGCGGTGGACCTGCATCCGGCCGAGATGGCCGTTTTCGACAGCGTGGCGCGCAAGTTGTTCTGGAAGCTGCTCGATGCTTCCGATCCGGGCAAACATGCCGAATTCTCCGCCGACGCCGACCTCAAGCTGACGCGGCGGGAAATGGAAGTGCTGAGCTACCTCGCCGACGGCCTCACCTCGAACGAGATCGCACGCGCGCTTTCGATCTCCAACCATACTGTCGACTGGTACATGGGGGGCATCCAGGAGAAGCTGAAGGCGAAGAACCGGCACCACGCGGTCGCGCTGTCGTTCCGCCTGGGCCTGATCTCCTGAGGTCGCAAATCGTCGGCTGCGCGGCGACTGTGAAATTGTGCTTCCGTTTCCCGCGGGATAATGTTTTCTTCGCGGGTGCAGCATTCACGTTTTCAAGTCCATGAGGAGTCCGACTTGTCCATTTCGAAGATCCTTGTCGCCAACCGGTCCGAGATTGCCATCCGCGTGTTTCGCGCGGCCAACGAACTGGGGCTCAAAACGGTGGCGATATGGGCGGAGGAGGACAAGCTGGCGCTGCACCGCTTCAAAGCGGACGAGAGCTATCAGGTCGGGCGCGGGCCGCACCTGTCCCGCGACCTCGGGCCGATCGAGAGCTACCTTTCGATCGACGAGGTGATCCGGGTGGCAAAGCTGTCCGGCGCGGATGCGATCCATCCGGGCTACGGGCTTCTGTCCGAGAGTCCGGAATTCGCCGAGGCCTGCGCTTCGAACGGCATCACCTTCATCGGGCCGACGCCGGAGACGATGCGCCAGCTCGGCAACAAGGTCGCCGCCCGCAACCTGGCGATCTCGATCGGCGTTCCGGTGGTGCCGGCCACCGACCCGTTGCCGGACGACATGGCGGAAGTCGAACGCATGGCCGAGGAGATCGGCTATCCGGTGATGCTGAAGGCCTCCTGGGGCGGCGGCGGGCGCGGCATGCGCGCGATCCGCAGTGCGAAGGACCTCGCGCGCGAGGTGACTGAGGCCAAGCGCGAGGCAAAGGCCGCCTTCGGCAAAGACGAGGTCTATCTCGAGAAGCTGGTGGAACGGGCCCGGCACGTCGAAAGCCAGGTTCTCGGCGACACCCACGGCAACGTCGTGCACCTGTTCGAGCGTGACTGCTCGATCCAGCGGCGCAACCAGAAGGTCGTCGAACGGGCGCCGGCCCCCTATCTGACCGTGGCCCAGCGGCAGGAACTTGCCGACTATTCGTTGAAGATCGCCAAGGCAACCAGCTACGTCGGCGCCGGCACGGTCGAGTACCTGATGGATGCCGACACCGGCAAGTTCTACTTCATCGAGGTCAATCCGCGCATCCAGGTCGAGCACACCGTGACCGAGGAGGTCACCGGCATCGACATCGTCAAGGCGCAGATCCATATCCTCGACGGCTTTGCGATCGGCACGCCGGACTCGGGCGTTCCGGCCCAGGCCGACATCCGCCTGAACGGCCACGCGCTACAGTGCCGGATCACGACCGAAGACCCGGAGCAGAACTTCATCCCGGACTATGGCCGCATCACCGCCTATCGCGGCGCCACCGGCTTCGGCATCCGCCTCGACGGCGGCACGGCCTATTCGGGCGCGGTGATCACCCGCTACTACGACCCGCTGCTGGAAAAGGTGACCGCCTGGGCGCCGACGCCGGAAGAAGCCATCCGCCGCATGGACCGGGCGCTGCGCGAGTTCCGCATCCGCGGCGTCGCCACGAACCTCACCTTCCTCGAGGCGATCATCGGCCACGAGCGCTTCCGCGACAACAGCTACACCACCCGCTTCATCGACACGACGCCCGAACTCTTTGCCCAGGTCAAGCGCCAGGACCGTGCGACGAAGCTCCTGACCTACCTCGCCGACGTCACCGTCAACGGTCATCCCGAGGCCAAGGGGCGACCGAAGCCGTCGGACGAGGTCGCCCGTCCCGTCGTACCTTATTCGGAGGGGCCGATCGCCCCGGGCACCAAGCAGCGGCTGGACGAACTCGGGCCGCAGAAGTTCGCCGAATGGGTGCGCGCGCAGCCGCAGGTGCTGATGACCGACACGACCATGCGTGACGCGCACCAGTCGCTGCTGGCGACGCGCATGCGCACCTACGACATCGCCCGAATCGCCGAGACCTATTCCCGCACGCTGCCGCAGCTGTTCTCGCTGGAGTGCTGGGGCGGGGCCACCTTCGACGTCGCCATGCGGTTCCTGACCGAGGATCCCTGGGAGCGCCTCGCCATGGTCCGCGAGGGCGCGCCGAACCTTCTCCTGCAGATGCTGCTGCGCGGCGCCAACGGCGTCGGCTATACCAACTACCCGGACAACGTGGTGAAGTACTTCGTGCGCCAGGCCGCCAGGGGCGGTATCGACGTCTTCCGTGTCTTCGACTGCCTGAACTGGGTCGAGAACATGCGCGTGTCGATGGACGCGGTGGTCGAGGAGAACAAGATCTGCGAGGCCGCGATCTGCTACACCGGCGATATCCTCAATTCGGCCCGGCCGAAATACGACCTGAAGTACTACACTGCGCTTGCCGCCGATCTGGAGAAGGCCGGCGCGCACATGATCGCGGTGAAGGACATGGCGGGGCTGCTGAAGCCGGCCGCGGCGCGCGTGTTGTTCAAGGCGCTGCGGGAGGCCACCGACCTGCCGATCCATTTCCACACCCATGACACGTCCGGCATCGCCGCGGCGACCGTTCTGGCGGCCGTGGAAGCCGGCGTCGACGTCGTCGACGCGGCGATGGACGCCTTCTCCGGCAATACCTCGCAGCCCTGCCTCGGCTCGATCGTCGAGGCGCTGTCCGGCTCCGAGCGCAATCCGGGCCTCGATCCGGAGTGGATCCGGCGGATCTCGTTCTACTGGGAGGCGGTGCGCCACCAGTATGCGGCCTTCGAGAGCGACCTGAAGGGACCGGCGTCGGAGGTGTACCTGCACGAGATGCCGGGCGGGCAGTTCACCAACCTCAAGGAGCAGGCGCGCTCGCTGGGGCTCGAGACCCGCTGGCACGAGGTGGCGCAGGCCTATGCCGACGCCAACCGCATGTTCGGCGACATCGTCAAGGTGACGCCGTCGTCCAAGGTCGTGGGCGACATGGCGCTGATGATGGTCAGCCAGGACCTGACGGTGGCCGACGTCGAGGACCCGGCCAAGGACGTCTCGTTCCCGGAGTCGGTCGTGTCGATGCTCAAGGGCGACCTCGGCCAACCGCCGGGCGGCTGGCCGCAAGCGCTGCAGAAGAAGGTGCTGAAGGGTGAGGCGGCCTACAGCGTGCGCCCGGGCTCGCTGCTGCCGGATGCCGACCTGGACGCCGAGCGCAAGGCAATCGAGAGCAAGCTTGAGCGAGAAGTCAGCGATTTCGAGTTCGCCTCTTACCTGATGTACCCGAAGGTGTTCACCGACTACGCACAGGCGCAGGAGACCTACGGACCGGTCAGCGTGCTGCCGACGCCGGCCTATTTCTACGGCATGGCCACGGGCGAGGAACTGTTCGCCGACATCGAGAAGGGCAAGACGCTGGTGATCCTCAACCAGGCGCAGGCCGACGTCGACGAGAAGGGCATGGTCAAGGTGTTCTTCGAACTGAACGGTCAGCCACGCCCGATCAAGGTTCCCGACCGCAATCGCGGCACCTCGGCGGCGGTGCGCCGCAAGGCCGAGGCGGGCAACCCTGCGCAGTTGGGCGCGCCGATGCCCGGGGTCGTCTCGACCGTGGCGGTTACGGCCAACCAACCGGTCAAGGCCGGCGACGTGCTCCTGTCGATTGAGGCGATGAAAATGGAGACGGCGCTGCACGCCGAAAAGGACGGCGTCGTTGCCGAAGTGCTCGTGCGTGCCGGCGACCAGATCGACGCGAAAGACCTGCTGATCGTTTTCAGCTAGGCCGCGCTTTGCGCAGCTGATCGAAACGGGGTGGGGGACGTTGCCCGCACCCCCTTGGATCCATCGGTGCCGACCCGCCATGAACCCTTTCTCCATCCGGACCGCCGGTCATGACGATGTTCCCGCCATTGCCGAGATCTATGGCGACGCCGTGTTGAATGGCGTCGCTTCGTACGAGATCGAGCCGCCGTCACCGGAGGAGATGCGCGCGCGCTTCGCCGCGATCACGGCGGCCAGTTATCCCTACATTGTCGCCGCGGACGGGGCGGGCCGGGTGCTCGGCTATGCCTATGCTGCCGCGTTCCGGACGCGCCCGGCCTACAGATGGCTGGTCGAGGACTCGATCTATCTTGCGCCGGACGCGCGCGGGAAAGGTGTCGGACGGGCACTGCTGGCCGAGCTGGTCGAGCGTTGCACGGCGCTCGGCTTCCGGCAGATGGTTGCGGTGATCGGCGGCGCGCATCCGGCCTCGGTCGCCGTGCACCGGGCGGCAGGCTTCGAGCATGGCGGGCTGATGAAGGCGACTGGCTTCAAGCACGGGCGCTGGCTCGACACGGTGATCATGCAGCTTGCGCTCGGTGAGGGCGCCACCACGGTCCCGGCGGGTTTTGAAGCTCCGCCGCAAGGCTGACCGAGGGCGGCTAGGTCTTGATGAGCTTCAGGGCCTTGTCGAACACCCTCAGCACCTGCGCCAGATCGTGGCCGCGTTTCAGGATCGTCCCGTGCGTGTTGAGCACGCTGTAGGCGCCTTGTCTGGCGGCCAGCCTTGGGTTTTTCTCCACCCGATAGAGCGGCATCTCGCCAGAGCGCTTGAAGATGGAAAAGACCGCCTTTTCGCGCATGTGATCGATCGCATAGTCGCGCCACTCGCCTTCTCCGACCATGCGGCCGTAGATCTTGAGGATCAAGTCGAGTTCCTTGCGGTGGAAGGTTACCGGCGGCGGGTCTTTGCTGTTGCGGTACTCCCGGAGGTCGACGACCACGCGCGACCCCTGGGTTTCGTCCTCTCCCGGCGACAAATCCGGCTGATCAGTCATCGAGTCTCCGCTTCTGACTGTGACAGGGCCGTGACAGTGTGCCCTACCTGCGCGGAATTGCAAGGGCAGGCCGGGCTGGGGGTGGGCGCCGGGTGTGGCAATGACGAGCAAGGGGTGGCTGCGAATCGCGATCGTGGCGCTGATTCCGGGCCGAACGCATCCACGACCGCGGCCGACGGCCGCCACACGGCTCCGGCCGCGGATTTTGCGATCCTGGATCGAAGCCTCTTTGCAAATGCAATCACGCCGCGAAAGAGGTGCGCGCCATTAACCACTAGGGCAAAGCAAAATTGCAGCTTGCCGCATTTCAGACAAAACCGCGCCCAATTTTTCGTTGAAAGTCACCACGCTGCCCAAACAGCCGAACCGCTTTGCATGTGCGGGAAATCGGTCGGCCACCAGGGCGCGCCGAAGCTGATCCTGTATTCCGTTGCCGGAAGCTTCGTCAAGGTCCGGTCCGGCGTATCTTCGAACCCTCAAGCCCCAGCCCCTCGAAGAGCCCGGTCCGGACCACACTCCCCATCAAGACAAGCGGCGGTCCTCAGGACGAGCAGCGGTCAGTTTCGCCTCGCGGTTTGCGGCGGCGCCTCGTCCGCGGTCACGACGGTGGCGCCGATGATCGCGCCCGGCGTGTCCGGCGCCTTCATCCGTTGCAGCAGCACGGCGCAACCGCCGTCGCCCTTCTGCTTCAGCATGCCGGCCGGCAGCACGAGGCTCGTTTCTTTGCCTTCCCAGACGCCGATCGTCTCGAGGTCGGTCACGGCATGCCAGTAGGCGATCCGGCGGCCGCTATTCTCGCCATCCGTGATGTCTACCGCCTGCTCGCCGTCGAAGTAGGCCACGACGACGTTGGCCTTGCCCTGGCCGCGGCCGATGTTGATCCGGATCTCGTCCTGGATGATTTCGGCCGAGACGTCGACCGACAGCCCGCGTCCCTGGTCCTCCAGGGTCGACAACTGGCTGCGGATCTTGGCGATGTCGCCGCCGTTGACGTGCTCGCGGCCGTTTATGACCGCCTGCGGCGTGTAGACGCTGCCGCGACCGAACATGCGGGCGTAGCCATATTGCCGCTCGGTGTTCTCCTTGGATGACAGGGTGTCGGCCCAGCCGAGATAGTTCCAGTAGTCGACATGATAGGCCAGTGCCACCACCTCGCCCTCACGGATCAGCGTCTCCAGCGCCCTGTCGGCCTTCGGGCAGGAGGAACAGCCCTGGCTGGTGAACAGCTCCACCACGCCCTTGTGCGGCTTGCCGTCGTCGGCGCTGGCGTCAAGGGCTCCCGCGGTTGCCGCGAGGACGCTCAGGAGACCACCAAGTACGAGCAGTTTGGGCATGATTTCGTCCGGTGAATGCCGGTAAGGCTTTTCGTCTGGCACTTCTCATACGCGCTCCCCACCTCAACAGGAAGTCACGATGGAGTGAAGCCCGCATGATCGGCCGATCATGCCCGAAAAGAAATGCCGGGGTCGAAGCCCCGGCACATATTGATTGAACATTCAACAGAAATCAGGCGGCGAGGTCGCGCAGAACCGTCTGCAGGATGCCGCCATTGTTCATGTAGGTGACCTCGTCGAGCGTGTCGATGCGGCACAGGAGCGGCACCTCCTTCACCGTTCCGTCGGCGTAGGTGATCTTGGCGATCTTCTTCTCGCGCGGCTTGATCTCGCCCTCGAGGCCGTCGATCTCGACGAGTTCGTCGCCCTTGAGGTCGAGGCTCTGCCAGGTCGTGCCTTCCTCGAAGACGAAGGGGACGACGCCCATGCCGACGAGGTTGGAGCGGTGGATGCGCTCGAAGGACTGTGCGACCACGGCCTTGACGCCGAGCAGGTTGGTGCCCTTCGCCGCCCAGTCGCGCGACGAGCCGTTGCCGTATTCGACGCCGGCGAAGATGACGAGCGGGACGCCCTCTTCCTTGTATCGCATGGCGGCGTCGTAGATCGACATCTCTTCCTTGGACGGATAGTGGACGGTGTAGCCGCCTTCCTTGCCGTTCGGGCCGAGCATGTGGTTGCGGATGCGGATGTTGGCGAAGGTGCCGCGCATCATCACTTCGTGGTTGCCGCGGCGGGTGCCGTACTGATTGAAGTCGGCGACGCCGACGCCATGGCCGATCAGGTAGGCGCCCGCGGGCGAGGCGGCCTTGATCGAGCCGGCCGGCGAGATGTGGTCGGTGGTGATCTTGTCGCCGAACAGACCGAGCACGCGCGCGCTCCGGATGTTCTTCAGGCCGGCGCCCTTCTTGCCCATGCCGACGAAGTAGGGCGGGTTCTGCACGTAGGTCGACTGGTCGTCCCAGGCATAGGTCTGGCCGGCCGGAATCTGAACCGCCTGCCAGTTGGTGTCGCCCTTGAACACATCGGCGTACTTCGTCGCATAGAGCTCGCGGGTGACGTACTTCATGATGAAGTCCTGGATCTCCTTCGAGGACGGCCAGATGTCCTTCAGGTAGACCGGCTTGCCGTCCTTGTCCTCGCCGATCGGCTCCTTGGTCAGGTCCTTCTGGACCGTACCGGCGAGCGCATAGGCGACGACCAGCGGCGGCGAAGCCAGGTAGTTGGCCTGGACGTCCGGCGAGATGCGGCCCTCGAAGTTGCGGTTGCCCGAGAGCACACCGGCGGCGATCAGGCCCTTGTCGTTGATCGTCTTGGAGATCGGGCCCGGCAGCGGGCCGGAATTGCCGATGCAGGTGGTGCAGCCAAAGCCGACGAGGTTGAAGCCGAGCTTGTCCAAATCAGCCTGCAGCCCGGACTTGGCGAGGTACTCGCCGACGACCTGCGACCCGGGCGCCAGCGAGGTCTTCACCCACGGCTTCGTCTTCAGCCCCTTGGCGACCGCGTTGCGGGCCAGCAGGCCGGCGGCGATCAGCACCGACGGGTTGGAGGTGTTGGTGCACGACGTGATGGCGGCGATTGCCACGTCGCCATGGCCAAGATCGAAATCGGTGCCTTCAACCGGGTAGCGGTTGGCGAGTTGGCCGGGCTTCTTGTAGTCGGCATCCATCGAGCTTGCGAAGCCCGAGGCGATGTTTTCCAGCGCGATGCGGCCTTCCGGACGCTTCGGGCCGGCCATCGAGGGGACGACGTCGCCGAGGTCAAGTTCCAGCGTGTCGGTGAAGACAAGGTCGGAGCCGTCGCCCTCTCGCCACATGCCCTGCGCCTTGGAATAGGCCTCGACAAGGGCGATGCGCTGCGTCTCGCGGCCCGACATCGTCAGATAGTTGATCGTTTCGGCGTCAACCGGGAAGAAGCCGCAGGTCGCACCGTATTCGGGGCCCATGTTGCCGATGGTGGCGCGGTCGGCGAGCGTCATGTTGTCGAGGCCGGGACCGAAGAACTCGACGAACTTGGAAACTACGCCCTTCTTGCGCAGCATCTGCACCACGGTCAGCACCAGATCGGTGGCGGTCACGCCTTCCTTGAGCCTGCCGGTCAGCTTGAAGCCGACGACTTCCGGCAGCAGCATGGAGACCGGCTGGCCGAGCATGGCGGCTTCGGCCTCGATGCCGCCCACGCCCCAGCCGAGAACGCCGAGACCGTTGATCATGGTCGTGTGGCTGTCGGTGCCGACACAGGTATCCGGATAGGCGATCGTCTCGCCGTCCTCTTCCTTGGTCCAGACGGTCTGGCCGAGATATTCGAGGTTGACCTGGTGACAGATGCCGGTGCCAGGCGGAACGACCCGGAAATTCTTGAACGCCTGCTGACCCCACTTCAGGAAGCGGTAGCGCTCGCCGTTGCGCTCGTATTCCAGCTCGACGTTGCGGGCGAAGGCGGTGGCGGTGCCGAACTCGTCGACGATAACGGAATGGTCGATGACGAGGTCGACCGGTACCAGCGGGTTGATCTTCTCCGGATCGCCGCCGAGCGCCTTGATGCCGTCGCGCATGGCCGCGAGGTCGACGACCGCGGGAACGCCGGTGAAGTCCTGCATCAGCACGCGGGCCGGACGATAGGCGATCTCGCTCTCGACCAGGCCCTTGTTGGACAGCCAGGCGGCGACGCTTTCAATGTCCTTCTTGGTGACCGAGCGGCCGTCCTCGTTGCGCAGCAGGTTTTCCAGCAGCACCTTCATCGAGAAGGGAAGCTTGGAAACGCCGGCAAGGCCGTTGGCCTCGGCCTTCGGCAGGCTGTAGTAAACATAGTCGACGCCGTCGACTGTGAGGGTCGAGCGACAGTTGAAGCTGTCTAGGGATTTGGACACTGGATACCCCGTTCCGTCTGATCGCCAAAAGCTGACGTACGAACGCCCGTGCGCCTTGGAGGCGCGTAGTGGGATGCGGGTGCGGCCATTTCCGCTGTCCGTACGCGGAAGTCATTCCGGGTTCGGCGCTAGGATGAAAATCACGCCGACCGCTGGCGTGTTGCCGGCCTTATAGATAATTTCTAAGAGACGTTCCAGAGTGCCGATCCCCGGATCGGGAGATTTTTTTGCAGTGCGACCAAAGTCGTAGAGGGAAAGTGATTGCGATGCGCCTCGTTGCCGAGGGCCTGAGCGCGAAGCGGGGCGAAGATCTGATCTTTCGGGATATTGCCTTCGAGATCGAGGGTGGGACGGCGCTGGTGATAAAGGGGCCGAACGGTTCCGGCAAGTCGACGCTGCTGCGCGTCGTCGCCGGCCTGCTGCCGCGCGAGTCGGGCAAGGTCCGTCTCACCGGCGAGGGCGCGCAGGCACACGAGACGGTGCCCGGCGCCTGCCACTATCTCGGCCACCGCAACGCCATGAAGCGCGAACTGACGGTCGCGGAAAACCTTGGCTTCTGGAAGGCGCTGCTTGGCGATGGCCCCGGTCACTCCGGCATGGGGATCGAGGCGGCCGCCGAGGCGGTCGGCCTCGGCGGCCTTACCCACCTGCCGTTCGGCTATCTCTCGGCGGGCCAGCAGCGCCGGATGGCGATGGCGAAGCTGCTGGTCGCCTGGCGGCCGGTCTGGCTCCTCGACGAGCCGACCGCAGCGCTCGACACGGGCGCGGAGATGATGTTCGCCGACCTGGTGAGGGAACACCTGAGGCTCGGCGGGCTCGCGCTGGCGGCAACGCACCAGCCGCTCGGCCTGGCCGGTGCCGGAGAACTGCTGATGACAGGCTTTGCCGGAGTGGCCGGGGGGATGGACGCATGAGTGCGCTGCTGCTTCGCGACCTCAGGCTGTCGGTGCGCGCCGGCGGCGGCGCGATGATTGGCGTGCTGTTCTTCATGACGGTCGTTGCCGTCATTCCCTTCGGCGTCGGGCCGGACCTGAGCCTTCTGTCGCGCATCGGCCCGGCCATCCTCTGGATCGGCGCGCTGCTGGCCTCGCTGCTCGGTCTCGACCGGCTGTTCCAGGCCGAGCGTGACGACGGCTCGCTCGATCTGCTGCTAATGCAGGACACCCCCCTGGTGCTGGCGGTGCTGGTCAAATGCGTGGCCCACTGGATCGCGACCGGGCTGCCGCTCGTGCTGGCCTCGCCGCTGCTGGCACTGTTCATGAACATGGACGTGGCGGCGATCGGGGCGACGATGCTGACATTGCTGGTCGGCACGCCGGCGATCACCTTCATCGGCGCAGCCGGAGCGGCGATCGCGGTCGCCCTGCCGCGCGGCGGCCTGCTTGTGTCGATCCTGGTGCTGCCGCTCGCCATCCCGGTGCTGATCTTCGGCGTCAGTGCCGTTTATGCCGCCGTGCAGGACCCGGCGCCGTTCCTGCCGCCGTTCCTGCTCCTGGCGGCGCTGACGCTCGCCTTTGCGGTCATCGGCCCGGTCGCGGCCGCCGCGGCACTTCGCGCCTCGACGGATTGACGCAAATGTGATTGAAGCCGCTCAATTGAAGCTGAGGGGCGAAAGCGCTAAACAGTCGGCATGAGCGATGACAGCCTGGCCATCCGGAAATTTTCCGACCTTGCCAACCCGACCCGGTTCCTGGCGCTGAGCGACCGGCTGTGGCCGTGGATGGCGGCTGCGACCGCGCTGCTGCTGGCCGCCGGCCTGTACCTGGCGTTCGCGACGGTGGGCGACTACCAGCAGGGCGAGACGGTGCGGATCATGTATGTTCACGTGCCGGCCGCATGGCTCAGCATGATGTGCTACACCGTGATGGCGCTCGCGGCGCTCGGCACACTGGTCTGGCGCCACCCGCTGGCCGATGTCTCTGCCAGGACCGCAGCGCCGATCGGCGCCTGTTTCACCTTCATCGCGCTCGTCACCGGCTCGCTCTGGGGCAAGCCGATGTGGGGCACGTGGTGGGTGTGGGATGCGCGGCTGACCTCGGTGTTCGTCTTGTTTCTGATGTATCTCGGCCTGATCGCGCTGAACCGCGCCATGGACGACCCGGCGCGGGCGGCCCGGGTCAGTGCCATCCTGATCCTGGTCGGCTTCGTCAACATCCCGATCATCAAGTTTTCGGTCGAGTGGTGGAACACCCTGCACCAGCCGGCCAGCGTCGTCCGGCTCGACGGTCCGACGATCGACCCGGAATTTTTGCGTCCGCTGCTGGTGATGGCGATCGCATTCACGCTGCTGTTCTTCACGCTGCATGTCCTTGCGATGCGCAACGAGATCCTGCGGCGGCGGGTGGCGACGTTGCGGCGGCTGGCGGCCCGAACGGCCGGGGAGGGCCGATGACCCATCTCGGCTATGTCGCCGCGGCCTATGCCGCCGCTTTCGCGACGATTTCCGGCCTGGTGCTGTGGGTCTGGCTCGACGGCCGTGCCCGCCGGCGCGAACTGGCGGCGCTCGAGGCGGCCGGCGTCCGCCGCCGCTCCGCAGGGGAGGGGCAATGACGCAGCGGACGGACGAAACGGCCGGCGGATCGCGGACGCGAATCCTGCTCGCGGCGCTGCCGCTGGTGATCTTCGCCACGCTCGCGGCGATCTTATTCTTCCAGTTGCGCTCCGGGCGCAATGTCGCGGAGATCCCCTCCGCCCTGATCGGCACCAGCGCGCCGTATCGCGACCTCGCCCCGCTCGAAGGGGCGATGCGCGACGGCGTCGCCGTGCCGGCGCTGACGGCGGAGACGGCAAGGGGCAGGCTGACCCTGGTCAATTTCTGGGCCTCGTGGTGCGTCCCCTGCCGGCAGGAGCACCCGATCATCATGGACCTGGCCCGCGACCCACGCCTGACCGTCGTCGGGGTGAACTACAAGGACGGCAACGAGAACGCGCTGCGATTCCTCGGCGAACTCGGCAACCCGTTTACCGCGATTGGTCTCGACCCGGACGGCAAGATGGCGATCGACTGGGGTGTCTACGGCATCCCCGAATCCTACCTCGTCGGTCCGGACGGAACGATCGTCTACAAGAAGGTCGGGCCATTCGACGCCGACAGTGTGCGCAACGGGCTGATGCCCGCGATCGAGAGGGCGCTGGCCGCGCCCGCCGGCTGAGCCTTCCCGGTCAGGGCGAGGCGCCGCCCTCCGGCTCGCTCGAATACCTCATGATCAGCGGCATCTGGGCGAGCGTGAAGAGGATGGTGATCGGCATCGTCCCCCAAACCTTGAAGGCGACCCAGAAATCGGTCGAGAAGTGGCGCCAGATCACTTCGTTGAGGACGGCCAGGACCAGAAAGAACAGGCCCCAGCGCAGCGTCAGCTTGCGCCAGCCCTCCTCCGTCAGCTTGAAGGCGGCGTTGAAGACGTAGCCCAGCAGCGGCTTGCCGAAAGCAAGTCCGCCGAGCAGGATCGCCCCGAACAGCGTATTGACGATCGTCGGCTTCATCTTGATGAAGGTGTCGTTCTGCAGATACAGCGTGAGCGCGCCGAAGACGAAGACGACGATGCCCGAGACGAGCGGCATCATCGGCAGCGTCCGCGTCAGCACCCAGGACACGGCGAGCGCGATCGCGGTTGCGGCCATGAACAGGCCGGTGGCGATGAAGATCGGGCCGCCGAGATCGGCCAGCGCCGGAAACCGCTCCGCCAGCCATTCGCCGCGCGAATTGGCGAAGAAGAACACGACGAGCGGACCGAGTTCCAATGTCAGCTTCAGCAGCGGGCTGATCTTGGGCTTGCCCGCGTCTTCCAGCGTCTCGATGATCCTGTCGTTCATTCTGCAACCCCTGCGATCGCTTGCGCGAAATCCTTGGCTTCGAAGGGCTCGAGGTCGTCGACGCCCTCGCCCACGCCGATGAAATAGACCGGCAGCTTGTGCTTGGCGGCGATCGCCACCAGGATGCCGCCGCGAGCGGTACCGTCCAATTTTGTCATGATCAGGCCGCTGACGCCGGCGACGTTGCGAAAGATCTCCACCTGGCTCATCGCGTTCTGACCGGTGGTGGCGTCGAGCGTCTGCAGCACCGTGTGCGGCGCGTCCGGATCGAGCTTGCCGAGCACGCGCACGATCTTCTCCAGTTCGGCCATCAGCTCGGCCTTGTTCTGCAGCCGGCCGGCCGTGTCGATGATCAGCACGTCGCTCTGCCTGGCCCTGGCCTGCTCGTAGGCCTCATAGGCGAGACCGGCGGCGTCGGCGCCAAGTTTGGAGGAGACGATGTCGGCCCCGGTCCGCTCGGCCCAGATGTGGAGCTGCTCGATCGCGGCGGCGCGGAAGGTGTCGCCGGCCGCCATCATCACCTTCAGCCCGGCGCCGGAGAGTTTCGCGGCGAGCTTGCCGATCGTGGTGGTCTTGCCGGTGCCGTTGACGCCGACGACGAGAATGACGTGCGGCTTGTGCGACAGGTCGAGTTCGAGCGGCCGCGCCACCGGCTCGAGCACCTTGGTGATCTCGCCGGCCATGATGCGCGAGACGTCCTCGCCGGTCACGTCCTTGCCGTAGCGCTCGGACGACAGCGTGTCGGTGATGCGCAGCGCCGTCTCGACGCCGAGGTCGGCCTGGATCAAGAGGTCCTCGAGATCCTGCAGGGTTTCGTCATCGAGCTTGCGCTTGGTGAACAGGCTGGTGATCTGGCCGCTGAGATGGGCGGAGGTGCGCGCCAGGCCAGCGCGCAGGCGCTGGAACCAGTTCTGCCGCGGCGCGACCTTCACCGCCGGCTGCTCCTCCGGCACCGGGCCGGCGGACGAGAAGCCCTTCGGCAGCGCCGGCGCGAGGCCGGGCTCTTTCGTCTCCTCCGGCTCCGCAGCCTTCGCCTTGGCCTTCTTCTTCTTCTTGGGTTTCGCCTGCGGTGCGGCCTCGCCGTCGGCTGACGGCGTTTCCGCTACCTCGTCGGGAAACGAAGGGGCCGCGGCGTCCGGGGCCAAGGCGGCGGCTTGTTCCTCGACATGCGCCGCCTCGTTGGCGATGATCTCCTCGTGGGCGTGCTCGACCGCCCCCATGCCGATGTTGATCAGTTCTGCCGCGCGCGTCGTCTCGGCTTCCGGCGACAGCACGGCGTCGCGATTGCCGGACAGATCCGCGGCGGGGCCGGCTGGATGGTCGACCGGAGGCAGCGGATAAATGTCGGCCGGCGGCTCGGTGCGGTGCAGGTCCGCCTCGGGATTGGCGGCCTCGGCCTCCTCCAGTAGCAGGTCGCGTTCGGGGGGCGGTTCCTCCGCGGCAGGCGGAACCTCGTGGAGCCTGGCGGGTACGTCTGTCGCCGCCGCCTTGGGTGTCGCTTCGGGCCCGGGAACGGTGTCCTTGCCGAATGAGAAGATCTTCTTGATGAAGCCCAGCGCCATGAATGAGTTCCGCTAGTTGCGACGCGCCGCGGGATTCTCCCGCGCGGTCAGGTACTTGCCATTGTGGCCGGTGACGGTCACCGACACAAGATCGCGCGGGGCGAGACCGGCCGCATCGACCAGCGTGAAGTCCTCGGTGTGCGCGAGCCCGTTATTTTCGACCAGGATCGTCTGCCGGCTGCCCGCCATGGAGTCGAGATGGGCGAGGCGAAGGCGCTCGCCGGTCGCGCGCAGCCGCGCGGCGCGCTCCTTGACGAGCACCCGGTCAAGCTGCGGCATGCGCGCCGCCGGCGTACCGGGACGCGGGCTGTAGGGAAACACATGCAGGTTCGCAATGGCGCATTCCTCGGCCAGCCTGGCGCTGCGTTCGGCCATGGCCTCGGTCTCGGTGGGGAAGCCGGCGATCAGGTCGGCGCCGAAGCTGATCTGTGGTCGCAACTCGCGTGCCCTGCGACAGAAGCCGATGGCATCGTCGCGGCTGTGCCGGCGCTTCATCCGCTTCAGGATCAGGTCGTCGCCATGCTGCAGCGACAGGTGCAGGTGCGGCATGAAGCGCGGCTCGTCGGCTATCAGGTCCCACAGATGCCGGTCGGCCTCGATGCCGTCGATCGAGGACAATCGAAGCCGCAGGATGTCCGGCACCTGTTTCAGAAGGGTCTTTGCCAGAGCCCCGAGGCTCGGCCGGCCGGGCAGATCCCCGCCGTAGCTGGTCGCGTCGACGCCGGTCAGCACGACCTCCCGATAGCCGCTTTCGACGAGGCGGCGCGCCTGGTCGACGATCGCGCCCATCGGCACCGAGCGGGAGTTGCCGCGGCCGAAGGGGATGATGCAGAAGGTGCAGCGGTGGTCGCACCCGTTCTGCACCTGGATGAAGGCGCGCACATGACCCTCGATCGCCTTGACCATCTGCGGTGCGGTCCGCCTGACGCTCATGATGTCGTTGACCCGGACCTTCTCTTCCGCGGATACGCCGAAATCCGGCAGAGAGCGGTAGGAACCGGTGTCAAGCTTCTCCTCGTTGCCGAGCACGGCATCCACCTCCGGCATGTCGGCAAAGGTGTCCGCCTCGGTCTGCGCTGCGCAACCGGTTACGATGATCCGCGCCTGAGGATTGGCGCGACGGGCGCGACGGATCGCCTGGCGTGCCTGGCGCACCGCCTCGCCGGTCACCGCGCAGGTGTTGACGAGTACGGCGTTGTTCAGCCCCGCCTTCTCCGCCGCGCTGCGCATGACTTCCGATTCATAGGTGTTGAGGCGGCAGCCGAAGGTTATGACCTCGACGCCGCTCAAAGTGCCGCTCCGTCGGTCTGCGTGCCCGGGTCGCGCGCCCAGGCCCCGGTGGCCGGGTCGAGCCGGCCGGACCACTCCCACGCCGCCGGACCCGTCATGACGACGTGGTCGTCGCTCTCGCGCCATTCGATGTCGAGCGTGCCGCGATCCGGGCTGCTGGCCACGGTCACCGCGACCTTGCGGCCGGTGCGGCCGGTGCGGGCGGCGCTGACGGCGGCGGCACAGGCGGCCGAACCGCAGGCGAGCGTCAACCCCGCGCCGCGCTCCCAGGTGCGCGTCGTCATGGCGGTGCGTGCAGTGACCTGCGCCAGCGTGATGTTGGCGCGTTCGGGAAAGATCGGGTGGTTCTCGAGCAACGGGCCGAAGCGCTCGAGATCGAAGGACATGACGTCGCGGTCGACCCAGAAGATCGCGTGCGGATTGCCCATCGACATGGCCGACGGCGAATGCAGGACCGGATCGTCGATCGGGCCGATCTGCAGCTCGATGCGGCGGGTGTCGTGGAATTCTTCGGCGAGCGGGATCCGGTCCCAGGCGAATTGCGGGCGGCCCATGTCGACGGAAATGCTCCCGTCCGCGTGCTCGACGGCGTTGAGGATGCCGGCGACCGTCTGGAAGGTGAAGGCCTTCTGGCCCGTTTCGGCGGCGAGCGCCTGGACGACGCAGCGCGTGCCGTTGCCGCAGGCCTGCGCCTTGGAGCCGTCGCAGTTGAGAATGTCGATGTAGGCGTCGGTGCCATGCGTTTTGGGATCGTGGATCGCCATGATCTGGTCGTAGGCGGTTGCCGGGTCGGCCGCGAGCGCGATCGCCGCCGTTGCGGCCACACGGTCTGCGCGGCCGCGCATGTCGACGACGAGAATCTTGTTTCCCAGCCCGTTCATGCGGGCGAATGGAGCGTTGGCGGTCATGTCGGGCTTCCGGCCAAGCCCGGGCCGGCCCGGGCATTGCGTCAATTTCGCTGTATATGGCGGAAAAGCCGCACGATTACCAGTGGCGCGCCCGGGCGGCGCCACGCCGCCGGCCTGCCTCATCGGCCATAGGCGCGCTCCAGGGCGGCGATGTCGATCTTGACCATCCCCAGCATCGCCTCGTAGACCCGCCCCGCCCGCGCCCGGTCGGGATCGGCGATCATCGCGGTCAGCGTCTGCGGCAGGATCTGCCATGACAGGCCCCAGCGATCCTTCAGCCAGCCGCATTGCTCGGGAACGCCGCCTTGGGCCAGAAATCCGTCCCAGATCCGGTCAAGCTCCTCCTGGCTGCCGCACCCGACCTGAATGGAGAAGGAATGATTGAAGGAGTCGAGCGGGCGGGCCTGCAACGCCGTGAATCTCTGGCCGCCGAGCTCGAACACGATGATTCTGACGCTGCCGGGCGGGCCGCTCGGGGTCTCGGCCGGCAGGTCCGTCTCGGCGACGATCCTGGAATTGGGAATGAGCGATACATAGAACGCCACCGGATCGCCTGCGTCCGTGGCAAACCAGAGGTGGGAAGTGACGCCGGACATCGGGTTCCTCCTTTGTGATGTTGCGTCTTATCATCGAAGGACGTTTCGGCCGGGCCGGGGCCGACATGGCCCCGACGCGGCCGGGAGCATGCGGCATGGCGCAGCGCAAAATCGCCGCGGGCCGCCTCGTTCCTTGACTTTCCGCCGGCTTTGCTATTAAAGCCACGCCATCTGCGACAAGTCACGACACTTGAAGCCGCCGACCGGGACCCGAAATGGTGTAAACAGATCCCGGAGGTCAACACCCGACAGCGCGATGCGCCCTCGGGTGGTTTTTGGCTTTGCGTCTTGTTTTTGCCCGCCGATGCACCGACGTTTCCGTCCCGGACGGAAACCAGAAGGACGAAACGATGTTTGAAACACTCCAGGACCGCCTTGGCGCCATCTTGAATGGGCTGACAGGCCGCGGCGCGCTCTCCGAGGCCGACGTCTCGGCGGCGCTGCGCGAGGTTCGCCGCGCGCTGCTGGAAGCGGACGTGGCACTGGAAGTGGTGCGCTCGTTCACCGATGCGGTGCGCGAAAAGGCGGTCGGCGCGGAGATCCTGAAGTCGATCAAGCCCGGCCAGATGGTCGTCAAGATCGTCCATGACGAGCTCATCGCCATGCTCGGATCCGAGGGCGTTGCGATCGACCTCAACGCCCCCGCCCCGGTCGTCATCATGATGGTCGGCCTGCAGGGCTCGGGCAAGACGACCACCTCCGGCAAGATCGCCAACCGGCTGAAGACGCGCGACAAGAAGAAGGTCCTGATGGCCTCGCTCGACACGCGCCGCCCGGCCGCCCAGGAGCAGTTGCGCCAGCTCGGGGTCCAGGCCGGAATCGACACGCTGCCGATCATCGCCGGCCAGTCGCCCACCGACATCGCCGCCCGCGCCGTGCAGGCGGCCAGGCTCGGCGGCCATGACGTCGTCATCCTCGACACGGCCGGCCGCACTCACATCGACGAGCCGCTGATGATCGAGATGGCGGAGATCAAGCGGAAGTCCGATCCGCACGAGATCCTGCTCGTCGCCGACGCGCTCACCGGCCAGGACGCTGTCAACCTGGCCCGCAACTTCGACGACCGCGTCGGCATCACCGGTCTCGTGCTGACCCGCATGGACGGCGACGGCCGCGGTGGCGCGGCCCTGTCGATGCGCGCCGTGACCGGCAAGCCGATCAAGCTGATCGGCGTCGGCGAGAAGATGGGCGAGCTCGAGGAGTTCCATCCGCGCCGCGTCGCCGACCGCATCCTCGGCATGGGCGACATCGTTTCGCTCGTCGAGAAAGCGGCCGAGAACATCGACGCCGAAAAGGCGGCCGCGATGGCCGCCAAGATGGCGAAGGGCAAATTCGACCTGAACGACCTTGCCGACCAGCTGCGCCAGATGCAGAAGATGGGCGGCATGGGCGGCATCATGGGGCTGATGCCCGGCATGGCCGGCATGAAGGACAAGATGGCGGCCGCAGGCCTCGACGACAAAATGTTCGGGCGCCAGATCGCCATCATCTCGTCGATGACCAAAGCCGAGCGCGCCAATCCGGATCTCCTCAAGCATTCGCGCAAGAAGCGCATCGCCGCCGGCTCCGGCACCGATGCCGCCGACATCAACAAGCTTCTGAAGATGCATCGCCAGATGGCGGACATGATGAAGATGATGGGCGGCAAGAAGGGCGGCGGCCTGATGAAGCAGATGATGGGCGGTCTTGCCGGCAAGATGGGCCTCGGCGGCGGTATGGGCATGCCCGACCTGTCGAAGATGGATCCCCAGCAGCTCGAGGCGCTGGCCAAGCAGGCCGAGGCCGCCGGCATCAAGCCGGGCGGCCTGCCCGGGCTCGGCGGCGGCCTGCCCGGCCTGCCCGGCAAGCTGCCCGGCCTTGGCGGCGGTTTTCCGGGTCTTCCCGGCCTGCCGAAGAAGAAGTGAGGTGGACCGGACGATGATCGATCCGAACGTCAAGCAGCAGCTGGCCGAATACCGCCAGTCGATCGACAATATCGATGCGGCCCTCGTCCACATCCTCGCCGAGCGCTTCCGCTGCACGAAGGCGGTCGGCGTGCTGAAGGCCACCCACGATTTGCCGCCGGCCGACCCGGCGCGCGAGGAATACCAGATCGAACGCCTTCGCCGGCTGGCGAAGGACGCCAATCTGGATCCGGATTTCGCGGAGAAGTTCCTGAACTTCATCATCCGCGAGGTGATCCGGCACCATGAAGCCATCGCCGCCGACTATGGCGGCACCAGCAACCAGCATACCGCTTGAACGAAGCGGCCCGTCATACCCCGAAGGAGAAATGAAATGTCCCTGAAGATCCGTCTCGCCCGTGGTGGCTCCAAGAAGCGCCCGTATTACCAGATCGTCGTTGCCGACGCCCGCTCGCCGCGCGACGGCCGCTTCCTCGAGAAGGTCGGCGCCTGGAACCCGATGCTCGCCAAGGACGACGCCAAGCGTATCGAACTGAACGAAGAGCGCATCAAGGAATGGCTCGGCAAGGGCGCCCAGCCGACCGACCGCGTTCTGCGCTTCCTGAACGAGGCCGGCATTGCCAAGCGCGACGCCCGCAACAACCCGGAGAAGGCCAAGCCGGGCAAGAAGGCGCTCGAGCGCATCGCCGAGAAGAAGCAGAAGGCCGAAGACGCCGCTGCTGCCGCTGCCGCCGAGTAATTCCGGCCGGATCGGTCTACCGCGGGCGGCGTGCCTCATGCCGCCCGTTTTCGTTTGAAGCCCCGCGGCGTGGCGGCTAGGTTCGCGACGCCGAGGGCACCTGTTGTACCTGCGGGCGATCCCGCGGGATCGTCCACCACTGGACCGGACCGATGAGCAAACTGCAAAACCCCGTGCTGATGGGCACGATCGGCGCAGCCCAGGGCCTGCGCGGAGAGGTCCGCGTCAAGGCCTTCACGCTCGACCCGACCGCGCTCGGCGACTACGGCAACCTTCACAGCGAGGACGGCCGAGTGTTCGAGGTGCTGGAGATCCGGGAAGCCAAGAATGTGGTCGTGGTCCGCTTCCGCGGCGTCAACGACCGCAACGCGGCCGAGGCGCTGAAGGGGCTGGACCTCTATATCGAGCGCGACCGGCTGCCGGACGAGGAGCTCGACGACGACGAATTCTTCTACGCCGACCTCGAGGGGCTGGAGGCATTCGACGAGAACGGCCGCAGCCACGGCACGGTCACCGGCATCTTCGACTTCGGAGCGGGGGACCTGCTGGAGCTGAAAGGGCCCGGCAAGCGGCCCGTGCTGATACCCTTTTCCGAGGCGGCCGTGATCGAGGTCGACTTTGAGAATGGCCGGCTGCTGATCGATCCGGTCGCCGCCGGAATCGAGGGCGACGATGATGGTCCCGGCAGCCGGCGCCGCCGGCCGCCGCAGGAGGGGAACTGACGTGGCTTTCCGCGCCACCATTCTCACGCTCTATCCGGAGATGTTCCCGGGCTTTCTCGGCCAATCGCTGTCGGGCAAGGCGCTGGCGCGCGGCGACTGGTCGCTCGAGGCCGTGCAGATCCGCGACTTTGCCACCGATCGCCACCGCACGGTCGACGACACGCCGGCCGGTGGTGGCGCCGGGATGGTGCTGAAGCCCGACGTGCTCGCTGCGGCGATCGATCATGCGGCCCCGGCCGGGGACGTGCGGCCGCGGCTGCTGATGAGCCCGCGCGGCCGGCCGCTGCAGCAGCAGCGGGTGCGCGAACTGGCGCAAGGCGAGGGCGCGGTCATCGTCTGCGGCCGCTTCGAGGGGGTGGACCAACGCGTCATCGATGGCCGCGGCCTCGAGGAGGTCTCGATCGGCGACTACATCCTGTCGGGCGGGGAGCCGGCGGCAATGGTGCTGCTCGACGCGATCGTGCGCGTCTTGCCGGGGGTGATGGGGAACGTGCTGTCGGGGGTCCACGAGAGCTTCGAGGACGGCCTGCTCGAGCATCCGCACTATACAAGACCGCAGGTCTGGGAGGGGCGCGAGATCCCGGCCGTGCTGAGTTCCGGCCATCACGGCGAGATCGAGAAGTGGCGGCTGGCCGAAGCGCGCCGGCTGACCGCGGCGCGGCGCCCGGACCTGCTCGCGGCTCAGCCGGTGACGAAGTAGTAGAGCGTCAGCAGGCCGCCGACGGAGACGACCAGCGCGCGGATCACCTGTTGCGGCACGCGGCGGGCGACCCAGACACCGGAATAGCCGCCGATCGCGCCTGCGGGCACCATGACGGCGGCCTGCGGCCAGCCGACCACGTCGCCCCCGGTGAAGATGATGATGGCCACCGCGGCGATCAGCATCGCCAGGAAGTTCTTCAGCGCGTTGAGCTTGTGATAGTCCCCGCCCTTGGAAAGACCGAGCACCGCAAGCGTCATGATGCCCATGCCCGCGCCGAAGAACCCGCCGTAGATCGAGGTGACGAACTGCCCGAGCAGGCCGATCGGGCCGATCGGCTGCTCGGCGTGCAGGTGCTTGGGGCGCAAGAGCGGCCCGGCCGCGAAAATCGCGGTCGCCGCCAGCAGCAGCCATGGCACCAGCGCGCGGAAGCCCGGATTCGACATCGACAGCAGCAGCAGCGCGCCGCCGAGGCCGCCGATGGTGGAGAGCACGCCGACCTTCACCGCTTCCCTCCAGTCGGCGCGAATCTCGCGCCAGTAGGCGAGCGCCGAGGTGACGTAGCCGGGGAACTGGGTGATCGAGGAGGTCGCGTTGGCGACGATCGGCGGAACGCCGGTCAGCGTCATGGCGCCGAAGGTGAGGAAGGTGCCGCCGCCGGCGATCGCGTTGACGACCCCGGACAGGAGCCCGGCGACAAACAGCAGCGCGGCATCGGCGATCGACATGGCTTCCCTCCGGCAGCGCGTGGCGGCCACCTGCTTCTCCTGGAATGCCGCTGATATCGTCCGCCAATTCGGCCGGCAATCCCAAAAAACCGCGATGCCGGTCGATTTATCGGCGCCAAGGGATGACAACCGGTGCCGGATGGTGTATTGGCCCGCACGGTTTTGGGATCGTCCCGAAAGCCGCAAGCAAAGAATGGCGTACCCGCTCCTGTCCGGCACGGACATATCCCCGAGGCCCCGCCCACGGGACAAGGTCGAGCGCTCTGGCTGTTTCAGAAGAACGCAAAGGTTAGACCGATGAACATCATCCAGCAGCTCGAGGCCGAACAGGCCGCCAAGATCGCCGCCAAGCGCACCCTCCCCGAGTTTTCCCCGGGCGACACCGTTCGCGTCAACGTCCGCGTGACGGAAGGCAGCCGTACCCGTGTGCAGGCCTATGAGGGCGTCTGCATCGCCCGTTCCGGCGGCGGCCTCAACGAGAGCTTCACCGTCCGCAAGATTTCCTACGGTGAAGGCGTCGAGCGCGTATTCCCCGTCTACTCGCCGCTGGTCGAGGGCGTCGAAGTCGTCCGCCGCGGCAAGGTGCGCCGCGCCAAGCTCTACTACCTGCGCGACCGTCGCGGCAAGTCGGCTCGTATCGTCGAGAACACCGGCACGCGCGCCCGCAAGCTGAACGACGCCGAGCGCGCAGCCATCGCCGAGGAAAAGGCACGTCTGGAAGCCGAAAAGATCGCCGCCGCCCAGGCTCTGGCCGCCGAGAAGGCAGCCGCCGAAGCCGCCGAGGCAGCTAAGGCCGCGGAAACCGCAGCCGAATAAGTTACAGCACATGCAGCATTGAGCGGCCGCCGGGAGCGATCCCGGCGGCCGTCGTGTTTTCGGGGCTTTGGCGCGGCCCGGTATCGCTGGCGCGATTCTGGCGTGCCCCTGCTTGCCAGCGGCGATTGATCTGTGACAGGTTTGCTCGCCACAATTCAGGAGATGTCCGATGCCTTGCCGCCGCACCGTCCTTGCCGGACTCGCAGCCCTCGCCCTCATGCCGCTCGCCGCCGCTGCCGCCGACCTGCCCGATCTCGGCGGCCGTACGGTCGTGGTCGTCACGGAGAACGCCTACCCCCCGCTGCAGTTCGTCGATCCGAAGAGCGGCGAGCAGATCGGCTGGGAATATGACGCGATGAACGAGATCGCCAAGCGGCTGAACTTCCAGGTCGAGTACCAGAACACCAGCTGGGACGCGATGATCCAGGCGGTCCATGACGGCCAGTACCAGATCGGCATGACCGGCATCACCATCAAGGACGACCGCAAGGAGAAGGTGGATTTCTCCGACCCCTACATGCGCTCGCAACAGTTCATGCTGGTGCGCGCCGACGAGGACCGCTTCACCGACGCCAAGAGTTTCGGGGCCCTTGCCGACGGGCTGGTCGGCGCGCAGCCGGGCACCTCGCCGTTCTACACCGCCGTCTACGAGATCCTCGACGGCGATGAGCAGAATCCGCGCGTCAAGCTGTTCGAAACCTTCGGGGCCACGGTGCAGGCGCTGAAGGCCGGCGACGTCGATCTCGTGCTGACCGACAGCGTCGCCGCCAAGGGCTATGTCGACGCGTCCGAGGGCCAGTTGAAGGTGATCGGCGAGCCGCTCGGCACCGAGGACTTCGGCTTCATCTTCCCGAAGGGATCGGACCTCGTCGCTCCCGTCAACGCGGCGATCGCCGCGCTGCAGGCGGACGGCACGCTGGACGCGCTCAACAAGAAGTGGTTCCTCGACTACAAGATGGGCCAGTAAGCCCTTCATGGTCCCCGCATCCCCAAGCCCGGCGTCGGTCCGCGGCGACTATCCCTGGTGGCTGGTCGCCCTCGCCGCCGCCGGCCTTGCCATCGCCGTCGTGATCGCCGCGAACGACGTCTATGCCCAGGTCTTCGGCGTCATCCTGAAGGGGCTGTGGGTCACGGTCTTCGTCACGATCGTCGGCTTCGCGCTGGCCACACTGCTCGGCCTCGGCGTGGCCCTGCTCGGCCTTTCCGACCATGCCGCGCTGCGCCAGGTCGCCCGCTTTTACACCGAGGTGATCCGTGGCGTGCCGATCCTGGTGCTGCTGTTCTACATCGCCTTCGTCGGTGCGCCGGCGCTCGTCGCCGCGGCGAATTTCGCCATCGCGCCGCTGGTGGCGGCCGGCTACGCCGAGCCGCTGCTCGTCCGTGACGTCTCCTTGATGTGGCGCGCCATCATCGCCCTGACGATTGGCTATTCCGCCTTCATCGCCGAGGTGTTCCGCGCCGGCATCCAGTCGGTGGACAAGGGCCAGATCGAGGCGGCCAAGGCGCTCGGGCTGTCGCGCTACCAGCGCTTCCGGCTGGTCGTGTTCCCGCAGGCGATCCGGGTGATCCTGCCGCCGCTCGGCAACGACTTCGTGGCGATGGTGAAGGACTCCTCGCTGGTGTCGGTGCTGGGCGTCTCCGACATCACCCAGATGGCGAAGATCTATGCCTCCGGCTCGTTCCGCTTCTTCGAGACCTATTCGATCGTGGCCTATGTGTACCTGATCCTGACGATCGGGCTATCCTTGGCGCTTCGCGGCCTGGAGCGCAGGCTGCGCCGCGGGAGCGAACGATGAGCGACAGGGAAAGTGACGGGCTGGGCCGGGTCTACGCCGCCCGTACCGACGACGAACTGGCGGCCGCCTATTCCGACTGGTCGGGCGCCTACGACCGCGAAACCGCCACCGCCGGCTACTGCCTGCCCTTCATCATCGCCGGCTGGGTGGCGCGCTACGTATCCGTCGATGCCGGGCCGGTGCTCGACGCCGGCTGCGGCACCGGCCTGTCCGGCCCGTACCTGCGGGCGCTGGGCTATCGGGTTGTCGAGGGCCTCGACATGTCCGAGCAGATGCTCGCCCTTGCCGACGGCCGCCGCGCCTATGCCCGGCTGAAGAGCGGCCGGCTCGGCGAGCCCTTGCCCTGGCCGGACGCCCACTTCGCCGCGTTCTTCTCGACGGGCGTGTTCACCGCGGGTCACGCGCCGGCGTCCGGCCTGCACGAACTGGTGCGGATCACCCGCGCCGGCGGGCACGCGATCTTCACCGTTCGCGATGCCGTGCTCGAGACCGGCGGCTTCCGCGCCACGTTCGAAGAGCTGGCGCGCGATGGCCGCTGGCGCCCGGTGGAGGAGAGCCCGCCGTTTCGCGCCTTCGCTGTGACCGAGCCCGATGTGCTCGTGCAGGCGTTCGTGTTCGAGGTGCTGTGAGCGCCATGGCAGGCGAATCTGGCCGATTGCCGCGCGGGCAAAAAATTGGTATGTGCGGCCCCATGGAATCCAAGTTCGCATGCATTGGCGCGCATATCGTCGTACTGCAGGACCGCAAGCGTCTGCCGGTGCGCTTCTTCGCGCGTGTATGCGGGGCGCCGAGCAGTCGCCCAGCCTGATCCGTCGCGGATCCTCGCGGCCCGGCGCCGCACACATCTCCATGTCCAATCGCACTGCCACGGATGAAGAGCCATGAGCGCACCCCGTACCCTCTACGACAAGATCTGGGACGACCACGTCGTCAGCACCCAGGACGACGGCACCTGTCTTCTCTACATCGACCGCCACCTCGTGCATGAGGTGACGAGCCCGCAGGCCTTCGAGGGGCTGCGCATGACCGGCCGCACGGTCCGCCATCCGCAAAAGACCCTCGCCGTGGTCGACCACAACGTGCCGACCTCGCCGGACCGCAAGCACGGCATCAAGAACGAGGAAAGCCGCATCCAGGTCGAGGCGCTGGCGAAGAATGCGGCCGACTTCGGCGTCGAATACTACTCGGAAAACGACGTCCGCCAGGGCATCGTCCATATCGTCGGGCCCGAGCAGGGCTTCACGCTGCCGGGCATGACCATCGTCTGCGGTGACAGCCACACCTCGACGCATGGCGCCTTCGGCGCGCTGGCGCACGGCATCGGTACGTCCGAGGTCGAGCACGTGCTCGCCACCCAGACCCTGATCCAGAAGAAGGCGAAGAACATGCTGGTGCGGGTCGACGGCCAGTTGCCGCCGGGCGTCACCGCCAAGGACATCATTCTCGCCATCATCGGCGAGATCGGGACCGCCGGCGGCACCGGCTACGTCATCGAGTTTGCCGGCGAGGCGATCCGCTCGCTGTCGATGGAAGGCCGCATGACGGTCTGCAACATGACGATCGAAGGCGGCGCCCGCGCCGGCCTGATCGCGCCGGACGAGACGACGTTTGCCTATGTCAAGGACAAGCCGCGTGCGCCCAAGGGCAAGGCCTGGGACATGGCGCTCGAGCACTGGAAGTCGCTGCACACCGACGAGGGCGCGCACTACGACCGCGTCGTCGTGCTCGACGCCGCCAACCTGCCGCCGATCGTTTCCTGGGGCTCATCGCCCGAGGACGTCGTTTCGGTCCAGGGCGTCGTGCCGAACCCGGACGATATCAAGGACGAGGTCAAGCGCGCCTCCAAGTGGCGCGCGCTCGACTACATGGGCCTGAAGCCGGGAACGAAGATCACCGACATCGCCGTCGACCGCGTCTTCATCGGCTCCTGCACCAACGGACGGATCGAGGACCTGCGGGCCGTCGCAAAGGTGGTCGAGGGCAAGAAGGTGGCACCGACCGTCAACGCGATGATCGTGCCGGGTTCCGGCCTGGTGAAGGAGCAGGCCGAGGCCGAGGGCCTCGACAAGATCTTCAAGGCGGCCGGCTTCGACTGGCGCGAGCCCGGCTGTTCGATGTGCCTTGCGATGAACGACGACCGGCTGAAGCCCGGGGAGCGCTGTGCCTCCACCTCGAATCGCAACTTCGAGGGCCGCCAGGGCTTCAAGGGGCGGACCCACCTCGTTTCGCCGGCCATGGCCGCCGCCGCCGCGGTGGCGGGCCACTTCGTCGATATCCGCGAGTACAACTGACGCTGGCCGGTCAAAAGCCAGGGTCTGTCGAACATGACCTGACAACAAAGGGCCGCCCGTCGAGGCGGCCCTTGCTTTTGGGCCGTTATGAATGTCGAATCCGACGGGTGGGAGGAACCGTAATGATCAGTCGCCGTCTCATCCTGTTCCGTCACGCCAAGTCCGCCTGGCCGGATGGTGTCGCCGATGAGAAGCGTCCGCTCGCCCCGCGCGGGCAGAAGGCGGCGCCGCGCATGGGCGTCTATCTGGCGGACTGCGGATTGATCCCCGATCTTGCGCTCGTCTCCAAGGCGCACCGGACGCAGGAGACCTGGGACCTCATTGTCCCGAGCCTGCCCAAGGGCGTCGTCAAGCGAAACAGCGCCGCGATCTACGAGGCACCACCAAACCAGTTGCTGGAGGCCGTGCGCGCCGCCAGCACCGACGTCCGCTGTCTGATGCTGGTCGGTCACAACCCCGGACTGCAACAACTCGCCCTGGCGCTGATCGGCGCAGGCGACCCGGAGGCGATCCATCGGATCGGCGAGAAGTTCCCGACCGCGGCCGTGGCGGTGATCGACTTCTCACTGGAACGCTGGCCCGACCTGCATGCGGGAACGGGCACGCTGGAGCGCTTTGTTACCCCCAAGTCGCTGGCATGAGACAGATGGCCGGAGCATTGAACGCCCCGGCCGCGCCCGTCGCCTGCCGGTCGATCAGAAGTCGGCTGTCTCCGGATTCGGGCCGATGCGGCCGTCCGGGTTGTCGAGCGCCCCGATCGCTTCGAGGTCCGCGGCGTCGAGCCGAAAATCGAACACGTCGAAGTTCTCCTCGATGCGCGACGGTGTCACCGACTTCGGAATGACGACCAGGCCATTGTCGACATGCCAGCGCACGATCGTCTGCGCCGGCGTGCGCCCGTGCTTGCGGGCAATGGCGCCGAGAACCGGATCGCCAAGCAGCCCGCCCTGACCGAGCGGGCTCCACGACTGGGTGGCGATCCCCAGCTTTGCATGCACGGCGCGCAGGGTGCGCTGCTGGAAGTCCGGGTGCAGTTCGATCTGGTTCAAGGCGGGCGTCACGCCGGTCTCGCCAATGATCCGCTCGAGGTGGTCGGCGTTGAAGTTGGAAACGCCGATCGAGCGTGCGCGGCCCTCCTCCTTTAGCCGGATAAGGGCCCTCCAGGTGTCGAGATAGCGGTTGCGGGCGGGGGCCGGCCAGTGGATCAGGTAGAGATCGACATAGTCGGTGCCGAGGCGTTCCAGGCTCTCGTCGAACGCCCTCAGGGTCGCATCGAAGCCCTGACGGTCATTCCACAGCTTGGTGGTCAGGAAGATATCGGCACGGTCGACGTCGGAGGTGCGGATGCCGTCGCCGACGCCGGCCTCGTTCTCGTAAATGGCCGCGGTGTCGATATGGCGATAGCCGGCGGCAAGGGCCGCGCGCACGGTTGGCGCTGCGACGTTGTCGGGCGTGCGCCAGACGCCGAGCCCGACCTGGGGAATGCTGTTGCCGTCGTTGAGGGTGATGGCCGTGCTGTGGGTCACGAAGCGCCTCCTGAGAAATCCATGTCGTTTCCATCGCGGTTTCGGGCCCGATGCGCCGAAGCGGCGACCGGCTGGATATAGGCGCTCAGTACTACGATTCCACCACCGCCGGACGACCCGGCCGTCTCACACCACCCGCAGCGTCGTCCCGCGCCTGAGAAAGGGTAGCAGCCGTCGCATGTCAGGCGGGCGAATCGCCACGCATCCCGCGGTCGGCTCGAAACCGGGCCTGATGAGGTGGAAGAAGATCGCCGAGCCGCAACCCCGACGCCGGGCGGTGACGTTCCAGTCGAGCACCAGGCAAACGTCATAGAGCCCGTCGGCACGGTGCAGGTCCTCATGGCTCGCCTTGAAAGGGGCGCGCACCAGCCGATTGTAGGACGGGTCGCCGGGCGCATCGCACCAGAGCATGTCGGCGCGGATCCGCCGCATCGGCAGTGTCGTCGACAGTCCGCGCATGCGGTCCCCGCGGGAAAAGCCCCCGAGGATGCGCACCGGGCCGAGCGGTGTGGCACCGTCACCCTCACGCTTGAAGGCCGTCACGCCGGTGCGACCGATTGCCGCCGGCAGGCGCAATGGCCCGAATTGCAGGATGGCGCGGCTCTTTTTCGCAGGCGCGCGCCGGATCACGATTGTGCCGTGTTTTTCTGCTGCTGTCTCTGCTATCCG
This sequence comes from Mycoplana sp. ABR4_002, assembly GCF_056159645.1. Classification (NCBI taxonomy): domain Bacteria; kingdom Pseudomonadati; phylum Pseudomonadota; class Alphaproteobacteria; order Hyphomicrobiales; family Rhizobiaceae; genus Mycoplana; species Mycoplana sp. ABR4_002. The sequence continues at coordinate 3,935,323 of NZ_JBSWVO010000001.1, read as the reverse complement.
TCTCATGCCCGGTGCCCGTGGATGCTCACGCCGTCTTGCCTTTCGTCAAATCCAGGACAAGCAAGAAGTGCGGCGGCAGGTCCTCCGGTCCTGCTTACAGCCTATGTGGGGTTGTCAAAAGTGCAATTTTGCCTAGGTTCAACTCAGTTGACGGAAGGAAACCGATGACATCGCGAACGATCCTCATTGTCGATGACGATAGCGACCTGCGCGAGACGCTGGCGGAGCAGCTTGCGCTCTACGAGGAGTTCACGATTCTCGAGGAGGCCACGGCCGCCAAGGGCATGCAGGCGGCGCGCGCCAGCCAGGTTGACCTGCTGATCATGGATGTCGGCCTGCCGGACATGGACGGCCGCGAGGCGGTCAAGCTGTTGCGCAAGGGCGGCTTCAAGGCGCCGATCATCATGCTGACCGGCCACGACACCGATTCCGACACCATTCTCGGGCTCGAGGCCGGCGCCAACGACTATGTCACCAAGCCGTTCCGCTTCGCCGTGCTGCTCGCGCGCATCCGCGCGCAACTGCGCCAGCACGAGAGCAGCGAGGACGCCACCTTCACCGTCGGCCCCTACACCTTCAAGCCGGGCCAGAAGCTGCTGACGATGGACAACGGGCAGAAGATCCGCCTGACCGAAAAGGAGGCCGCGATCATCCGCTACCTCTACCGGGCCGACCAGAAGGTGGTGACGCGCGACGTGCTGCTCGAGGAGGTCTGGGGCTACAATTCCGGCGTCACCACCCACACGCTCGAGACCCACGTCTACCGGCTGCGCCAGAAGATCGAGCGGGATCCGTCCAATGCCGAGATCCTCGTGACCGAGAACGGCGGCTACAAGATCGTTCCGTGATGGGCGGGGTGCCGCTGGACGGCGCCTGCCCTTGTCGGCTATTGGAAATCGCCAGTGAGTACGACGTCGAGCGCCCCCGGTCCGCGGGGCTCGACAGCATGCCGGAGGCGCCGATTGGCTCTCAGTGACGACATCAAGCTGTTTGCGCAGGTTGCGCTGTTTTCCGGCCTGTCGGAGGATAAACTGCGGTTGATCGCCTTCGGGGCCGAACGGCGGCGCATCGTCGAGGGCCAAACCCTGTTTCGCGAGGGGACTTCCGCCGACTGCGGCTTCGTCGTCGCTTCCGGCGGCTTTCGCTTGTTTTCCACGATGCGCGACGGTTCCGTGCGCGACGAGGGCACCGCCGGCCCCGGCGTGCTTTTGTCGGAACTGGCGATGATCTCGGTGGTGGAGCGCAAGTTCACCGCCACGGCGACCGAGGACAGCGAGGTGATCCGCATCAACCGGCCGCTGTTTCGCCGGATGCTGGAGGAATATCCGGACGTGGCGATGCTGGTGCAGGACCGCATCCGCGCCAACCTGGAGGCGATGATTGCCGGCGCCGCCGGCATGGCCGGCCGTTTCGCCTAGCGCATCGCTGCACTTGTCCTAGAGATCGAAGGTCGCAATCACCGGGACGTGGTCGGACGGACGCTCCCAGCCGCGCGCTTCCCTGAGCACGGTGATGTCGGCGAGATGGGCGTCAAGGTCCGCGGAGGACCAGATGTGGTCCAGCCGGCGGCCGCGGTCGGCGGCGCTCCAGTCCTGGGCGCGATAGCTCCACCACGTATAGAGCTTCTGGTCGGCCGGGACCTTGCGGCGCATTAGGTCGACCCAGGCGCCCTTCGTCATGACTTCGGTCAGGCCCTCGACCTCGACCGGGGTGTGGCTGACGATCCTCAGCAGCTGTTTGTGCGACCACACGTCATGTTCGAGCGGGGCGATGTTCAGGTCGCCGACGAGAATCGAGGAAACGCCGGCCTCCGCCTCGGCGTGCAGCAGCTTCATCTCCTCGATGAAGTCGAGCTTGTGGCCGAACTTCGGATTGATCGCGCGGTCCGGTTCGTCGCCTCCGGCCGGGACATAGAAATTGTGCAGCCGGATCGACTTGCCACCATGGCGGAAGACGACGGAGACATGGCGGGCGTCGCCGACGCCGCAGTAATCTCGCCGCTCGACCAGTTCGGCCAGCGGGATCCGCGAGACCGTCGCCACGCCGTGATAGCCTTTCTGGCCGTGCATGGCGATGTGCTCGTAGCCGAGCGCCCGCAGCGGCTTCGAGGGGAACTGATCGTTGGGGCACTTGGTCTCCTGCAGGCACAGGATGTCGGGGGCATGCGTCTTGAGGAACTGTTCGACAAGCCCGATGCGCAGCCGGACGGAGTTGATGTTCCAGGTCGCGATCGAAAGGGCCATGCGTCAACGTCCTCGTAGCTCTCGGGTTTGCGAGCTACTTAGACCGGGCCGGTGCGGAAGAAAACTGCCGCGGCAAAGAATCTGCCGCGGTCTGTCGGCCGATGGCTAGCGGCGGATCTCGTCATAGGGAACGGCGAAGATCTTCGGGTCGAGCTTCACGCCCGTGCGCACGTTGAAGATCATCACGGAAGTGTCCTTGCCCTGGGCGTCCCGGATCGTCCACTGACGCAGGTCGAAGGTCTTCGGGTCGAACATCATGGTGATGGTCGAACTGCCGAAGACGCTCTGGTCCCCGAGCACGATGGTCGTGAGGTCCGGATCCTCCCGCACACCACGCACCATCCGGGCCGAGAGGTCGATCCGGTTGCCCAGAAGCAGCTTCAGCGGCGTCTTGGAGAGCGGGTAGACGCTCCAGGTCTTGAGCTTGCGGTTGCCGACGACGACCGTGTTGCCGTCGGAAATGACGCGCATCGGCGAGGGTTCCTCGTAATTGAACCGGATCTTGCCCGGCCGGCTGATGAAGAACTTGCCGCCGGTCTGCTCGCCGCGCGGTCCGAACTGGACGAACTCGCCTGTCATCGTCCGCACCGAGGAAAAGTGGTTGGCGATCCTCTGGGCGGCGGCGGAGGCCTGGGCCGCCGCCGGTCGCGCGGCGAGGATCGACGGTCCCGCGACCAGTCCCAGCGCCACCAGGCCGACGAAGCCGCGCCGGGTGATGTCCGTTTCGAACGAGGTCGTTTCCTTGGTGTTCATCGTCTTCTCCTTCATGCCGCTCTCTTGGGAGCCAAGTGCGGCGCCTTCAAGGCGCCCCTCCGGCCACCGGGCGCAGATGCGCGGCGGTCACCGGCTCGTGATGTCGTCTTCCGTTGGAACGAGGATCTCGCGCTTGCCGGCATGGTTGGCCGGCCCGATGATCCCTTCCTGTTCCATGCGCTCGATCAGCGAGGCGGCGCGATTATAACCGATCCCGAGCCTGCGTTGGATATAGGACGTCGAGGCCTTGCCGTCACGCAGGACGACCGCCAAAGCCTGGTCGTAGGGATCCTCGGAATCATCGAGGTTCGAGGTCCCGGCCGGGCCGCCGCCCTCCGCGTCCTCCTCGTCGTCCTCGGTGACGGCGTCGAGATATTGCGGGGCGCCCTGCGTCTTGAGGTGGGCGACCACCGCCTCGACCTCGTTGTCGGAGACAAACGGGCCGTGGACGCGCTGGATACGCCCGCCGCCGGCCATGTACAGCATGTCGCCCATGCCGAGCAGTTGTTCCGCCCCCTGCTCGCCGAGGATCGTGCGGCTGTCGATCTTGGAGGTGACCTGGAACGAGATACGGGTCGGGAAGTTCGCCTTGATCGTGCCGGTGATGACGTCGACCGACGGGCGCTGGGTCGCCATGATAACGTGGATGCCGGCGGCGCGGGCCATCTGCGCCAGGCGTTGGACGGCGCCTTCGATGTCCTTGCCGGCGACCATCATCAGGTCGGCCATCTCATCGATGATGACGACGATATAGGGCATCGGCTGGAGGTCGAACTCTTCCGTCTCGTAAATCGCCTCGCCGGTCTGGCGGTCGAAGCCGGTCTGCACGGTGCGGGTGATCGCCTCGCCCTTGGCTAGCGCCTGCTCGACGCGGCTGTTGAAGCCGTCGATGTTGCGCACGCCGATCTTCGACATCTTCTTGTAGCGCTCCTCCATCTCGCGGACGGTCCACTTGAGCGCCACCACCGCCTTTTTCGGGTCGGTGACGACCGGCGACAGGAGGTGCGGGATGCCGTCATAGACCGACAGCTCGAGCATCTTCGGGTCGATCATGATCAGCCGGCACTGTTCCGGCTTCAGGCGGTAGAGCAGCGACAGGATCATGGTGTTGATCGCCACCGACTTGCCCGAGCCGGTGGTGCCGGCGACGAGCAGATGCGGCATCTTGGCGATGTCGGAGATGACCGGCTCGCCGCCGATGGTCTTGCCAAGCGCCATGGCGAGCTTGGCCTTGCTCGTCTCGAAGTCGCGGCTGGCCAACAGCTCGCGCAGGTAGACGGTCTCGCGGCTCTGGTTCGGCAGCTCTATGCCGATGGCGTTGCGGCCCGGAACGACGGCGACGCGGGCGGCAATTGCGCTCATCGAGCGGGCGATGTCGTCGGCAAGACCGATTACGCGCGACGACTTGATGCCCGGCGCCGGTTCGAGCTCGTAAAGGGTCACGACCGGCCCGGGGCGCACGTGGATAATCTCGCCCTTGACGCCGAAGTCCTCCAGCACGCCCTCGAGCATGCGCGCGTTCTGTTCCAGCGCGTCGGCGGAAAGCGACGCGTCACGGGCGACGTTCCGCGGTTCGGCGAGCAGGTGCAGGGACGGCAGCTGGAACCCGCCGGTGGCGACGAAGGAGGATTGCGCCTCGCGCTCGATGCGTTGTCCGGCCTTCGGCTTCGGTGCGGCGGCGGCAATGCGCGAGCGCAGGCCCGCAGGCGCGGCCGGCGCCGGGCGCGGCGCCCAATCGTCGTCGTCGGGAAGAATCCCGGCGGGGCGGGGAAGGTCGTCGTCGCCGTCGAGGTCCAGGTCTTCGGCGGGGCGTGGCGCCGCGGGCCGACGGGCGCCCCCGTCCAGCGATGGCTCGACGCGCTCCGCCGCCCGCGGCGCCGACTTGGCGCGGCTGGGCTCGTTCAGCGTCCCGAACTCGTCGTCGTTGAAGTCGTAGGGCTGCTCGACGGCACGCGCGCGGGTCTTGCCGCGCCCGGACAGGCCGATCAGGCGCCGGATGCGGGCCTGGCTGGTGTACCATGCGTGGGTCAGGGCCCCGGCCACGAGCATCAACGGCCCTTCCGCCTCGTCCTCCTCCTCGGCGTCGCTGATCGTGCGTGTCCGCTCGACCGGCACCGGAGCGTTGTCCTCTTCCACGGGGTCGTTGGCGATCAGCCCCGCGCTGAACACGAGCAGCCAGCCGGACGGCAGTGCCAGGATGGCGCCGAGAATGCTGGCGAGCGGGCCGGCGGGGTAGGCGCCGGTGAACAGCGCCGGAAACCGCAGGATCATGTCGCCGAACACGCCGCCCAGCCCGTTCGGCAGCGGCCAGGTGATCGGGGCGGGAATGCAGGCGAGTGCCGCGGAGGCCAGCACCGCCCCGCCGAACCAGGCGCCGATGCGCTTGAGCAAGCGGGTGATCCGGCGGTTCTTGATGAGCGCCAGTGACCAGGCGACCACGGGAAGCAGGGCGATGACGCTGGCAAGGCCGAAGAACTGCATGAAGATGTCGGCGAAGGCGGCGCCGCCATAGCCCAACGCATTGGTCGGTTCGCCGCCGGAGGCATAGGAGAAGCTCGGGTCGGACACGTTCCAGGTCGAAAGCGCGGCGACGGCGAGCGCCAGCGCTATGAATAGGCCGAAGCCCGCCAGGGCCCGTAGCTGTCGCCAGAGAAAGGCGGACAGGACAAACCGCTCGGGGCGGTCGTCCAGCGTTGCCGATGTGCTTCTCGCCATGTGTTTCAGCCTGTCGCGCGGGTCGGTCCGGCCCCGGCGGGTCGGGGTCGATGATTTACGACCCTAACGGGTCAAGCCTTAATGGCGTGTTAACCATGGTGCACCGGCGCGTCGTTAGATGGCGGATGGAGCCCGCCGGGACGAAAAAAGCCCGGGCCGGGGCCCGGGCAGATGCGGCACGGGCGATGCCCTGCCGCAACGGGAGGAAGGACGGCGGCAGGACCGCCGCCGCAAGCCGTCAGGCGTGGTACGCGGCCTCGCCGTGAGCGGAGAGGTCGAGCCCTTCGCGCTCGCTCTCGACCGTGACGCGCAGGCCGATGAGCACGTCCACCACCTTGTAGAGGATGATCGAGACGATGCCGCACCAGGCGATGGTGATGACGACGGCGGTCAACTGCGTCATGAACTGCGAGGCGATCGAGAAGTCCTCGCCGCCCGCGCCACCAAGCCCCGGCGCGGTGAAGATGCCGGTGCCGAGCGCGCCGATGATGCCGCCCACGCCATGGACGCCGAAGACGTCGGCCGTGTCGTCGTAGCCGAACTTGTTCTTCACCACCGAGACGAAGAAGAAGCAGACCGGGGAGACGATCAGGCCGAGCACGATCGCGCCCATCGGCCCGACCGAGCCGGCCGCCGGGGTGACAGCGACGAGGCCGGCGATCATGCCCGACGCGGCGCCAAGCAGCGAGGCCTTGCCGCGGACAAAGGTCTCCGCGAGCGACCACGCGAGGATGGCGGCGGCCGTTGCGACAAAGGTGTTGACGGTGGCAAGCACGGCACCGGACGAGGCCTCGAGGTTGGAGCCGGCGTTGAAGCCGAACCAGCCGAACCACAGCATGGCGGCACCGACGAGCGTCAGCGTCATGGAGTGCGGTGCCATCATGTCCTTGCCGAAGCCGGTGCGCTTGCCGACCATGATGGCGCCGATGAGGCCCGCCACGCCGGCGTTGATGTGAACGACGGTGCCGCCGGCGAAGTCAAGCGCGCCCATGTTGAAGATCAGGCCGTTGGCGTCCCAGACCATGTGGGCGACCGGGAAGTAGACGAAGGTGGCCCAGAGCAGCGTGAAGAGGACGACGGCGGCGAACTTGATGCGCTCGGCGAAGGCGCCGATGATCAGGGCCGGGGTGAGGGCGGCGAAAGTCATCTGGAACAGCATGAACAGGTATTCCGGGATGACCACGCCCTCGGAGAATGTATCCGACATGCTCTCCAGCGACACGCCGGCCAGCATGACCTTGCCGAAGCCACCGAAATAAGGGCTGGTCGAACCGCCAAAGGCGAACGAGTAGCCGTAGAACACCCAGACGATCATCATCATGGCGCCGATGACGGTGCACTGCATCAGCACCGACAGCATGTTCTTGGCGCGGACAAGGCCGCCGTAAAACAAGGCGAGGCCGGGGATCAGCATGAAGAAGACGAGCAAGGTGGAGAGGAACATGAAAACGGTGTCGGCCTTGTCCGGCACAGGGGCTGCTGCTGCGGCCTCCGCTGCCGCCGGCGCGGCCTCCTGCGCAAAGGCCACGACGGGGGCAAGAATGGCTGCCGTGGCAGCGCCCGCGCGGGCAAACATGTTGGAAATGCTGAGTGATGACATAGGTTATGCTCCCTGGTCTGCCGTTTCTTAAAGCGCTTCGGAATCGGTTTCGCCGGTACGGATGCGCACGGCATGGTCAATCGAGTAGACGAAGATCTTGCCGTCGCCGATCTGCCCGGTCTTCGCAGCGACCGCGATTGCCTCGACGGCCTTGTCGACCGTCTCGGTCGGTACGGCGATTTCGATCTTCAGTTTCGGCAGGAAACTCACGGCATATTCGGTGCCGCGGTAGATTTCCGTGTGCCCCTTCTGGCGCCCATAACCCTTGACTTCGGTCACGGTCAGGCCCTGGATTCCCACTGCGGTGAGGGCTTCCCGCACCTCATCGAGCTTGAACGGCTTGATTATGGCCATCACTATTTTCATCTGGTTCCCATCCTTCGTGCTTGTCCACGCTGCCGCAGACAAACAGGCTGCAGCCGCCGGACCCTACACATTCAAGGGGCGTGCCAGATTCGAGGTCTCGTCATAACTTGTTGTAATAAAAGGACGTTATTCGCTTCGCACGGTGGGCTCAGTGCGGGCGCCACTGAAAATGAACAAAAAATAAGCTGAAAAAGATTTTTGCACTAATTTTAATCAGTTGCCTTTTTACGGATCAACCCTTCCTGCGCCACGGAGGCGACAAGCTCGCCCGTGCGGCTGAAGAGGCTGCCGCGGGTCAGCCCGCGCGCGCCCGAGGCGGACGGGCTGTCCTGGGCATAGAGCAGCCAGTCGTCCATGCGCACGGGGCGGTGGAACCACATGGCGTGATCGAGACTGGCCACCTGCAGCGCGCGGTCGAAGACGGAGGTGCCGTGGGCGAACAGCGCGGTATCGAGCGGCGTCATGTCGGAGACGTAGGCGAGGATGGCTGCCTGTAGATGGCGGTCGTCGGGAACCGGAGCGATCGTGCGTACCCAGATGTTCTGGCGCGGCAACAGCTTTTCCGGCGACAGATAGTGGGTCAGTTCCACCGGGCGCAGTTCGATCGGCCGCGGCCGCTCCCAGTAGTCGCGGACGACCTTGGGCGCTCCGGCCAGAAGCCGTTCGCGAATCGCCTCGACGGCCAGTTGTTCGGGCGGCGGCACGTCCGGCATCGGGATCTGGTGGTCGAAGCCGTCCTCGTCGAAGTGGAACGACGCGGTCATGAAAAAGATCGGCTTGCCGTGCTGGATGGCGATGACGCGCCGGGTGGTGAAGGAGGCGCCGTCGCGGACGCGGTCGACGTCGTAGAGGATCGGTATGGCCGGGTCGCCCGGCCGGACGAAATAGGCATGGAGCGAATGGGCGAAGCGGTCTTGGCCGACCGTACGGCTCGCCGCCACCAGCGCCTGCGCGATCACCTGGCCGCCGAACACCCGCTGCCAGCCGACCTGCGGGCTGCGGCCGCGGAAAAGGTTGATCTCGAGCGGCTCGAGGTCGAGCGTCGACAACAGTGCGTCCATGGGCGTGGGTGTCTCGGCCGGTCGCGACATTTGGACATTCTCCCGCGGTAGGAAACTTGTTTGCTGTCATCTATATAGACTGACTGTGTAGCTCAAGGTGCGGGAGAAGCGCGATGACCGACATGCTTGTGGCCGGCGGCGGATACGTCGGGTTGTCGCTGGCCGTGGCGGTGAAGAAGGCGGCGCCGCACCTTCGCGTCGAGCTGGTGGACGGCGCGCCCGCCGAGGCGTGGAGGCGCGATGAGCGGGCGTCGGCCCTCGTCGCGGCCGCCCGCAACCTTCTCGACGTGCTCGGCGTCTGGGACCAGATCGCGCCGGAAGCGGAGCCGATAAGGCGGATGGTGATCACCGATTCGCGTGCCGCCGACCCCGTGCGTCCCGTCTTCCTGACCTTCGAGGGCGCCGGCGCGGCCGACGCCGGCACCCCATTCGCGCACATGGTGCCGAACCGGGCCGTGACCGGCAGCCTGCTGGCGGCGGCCGAACGGCTCGGTATTCCCATCCACTGGCAAACCGCGGCGGAGGGGTTCTCGACCGACCAGTTCGCCACCGAGGTCAAGCTGTCGAACGGCGAGAGCCGCCGGGCGCGCCTGCTCGTCGCCTGCGACGGCGTGCGCTCGAGATTGCGCGACGCCGCCAATATCAAGACCGTGCGCTTCGACTACGGCCAGTCCGGCATCGTGGCGACCGTCGAGCACGAACGCCCGCATGAGGGGACGGCCGAGGAGCATTTCCTGCCCGCCGGCCCGTTCGCCACGCTGCCGATGAAGGGCAACCGCTCCTCGCTGGTCTGGACCGAGCGGACCGAGGACGCAAACCGCCTGCTCGAGGCCGACGATCTGGTGTTCGAAGAGGAGCTGGAACGGCGCTTCGGGCACAAGCTCGGCGCGCTGAAAGTGGTCGGCGGCCGCAAGGCGTTCCCGCTCGGCCTGACGCTTGCCCGCGCCTTCGTCGCGCCGCGTTTCGCGCTGGCGGGCGATGCCGCGCACGGCATCCACCCGATTTCCGGCCAGGGCCTCAATCTCGGCTTCAAGGATGTCGCCGCGCTGGCGGAGACCATTGTCGAGGCCGATCGCCTCGGCCAGGACATCGGTTCGCTGGCGGTGCTGGAGCGCTACGAGACGTGGCGGCGGTTCGACACGTTCCGCATGGGGGTGACGACGGACGTCCTCAACCGGCTGTTCTCGAACGACATCACGCCGGTCCGCGTCGTCCGCGACCTGGGGCTCGGCATCGTCGATCGGCTGCCGGCGCTGAAATCCTTCTTCATCCGCCAGGCCGAGGGGCTGGCGGGCCGCGATCAGCCGCGCATGCTGGTCGGCGAGCCGATCTGAAGCCGGGCGGTCAGTCCTGCAGTTCGCGCGCTTCCGACACCAGCATGATCGGTATGCCGTCGCGGACCGGATAGGCGAGCTTGGCGCGCTCGGACACCAGTTCCTGGGTGTCCGCCTTCCAGCTCAGCCTGCCCTTGGTCAGCGGACAGACCAGCAATTCGAGCAGTTTCGGGTCGACCTTGTGCATCTCCTTGTCCATGGGCGTCCTATTGCAGCCGGCTGTCGACGTCGCCGAAGTCGCGCGCCAGCACGATCTCTGTGATCGCGATCAGCGTTTCGGCGCGGGTCTTCAGGTCCGGGGCCTCGAGCAGCGCCTGCTTCTCGGCAGGACCGTAGGGCGACATCATCGACATGGAGTTGACAAGGGTGGTGTTGCTGGCGCGTTCGACGCTGTCCCAGTCGGCCTCCAGCTTGTTGGCGTCGAGATAGGCGCGGAACGCCGACAGCAGCGCCTCACGGTCGACGCCGCGCTCGTCGTCGGCGCCGGACAGGTCGCTGATGAAGGGCGCGATCTTGAAGGAGCGGTAGGCGTCGCCGGTGCGGACCTCGTGGATCAGCCGATAGCGGCAGACCCCGGTGAGCGAGGTGATGTAGCGCCCGTCACCGGTCTCCGCGAAGGAGGTGATGCGGCCGAGGCAGCCGACCTGGCACAGCGCCGGCGCCTCCGAGCACGGATCGGATACGACATGGTCGCCGAAGACCGGCTGGACCATGCCGATCAGCCGGCCGCCGGCGAGCGCGTCGTCGAACATGGCCAGATATCGTGGCTCGAAGATGTTGAGCGGAAGCTGTCCCCCCGGCAGGAGCAGGGCGCCCGTGAGCGGAAACACCGGAATGACCCCAGGCAGGTCCTCCGGCTTCAGATAACGCGCATTCCCGACATGCATTTCATCGCCTTCCCCGTTTTGTCCAGCGGCGCCCGGGTGCTGGCGCGCGGCGCCGCAATCCACCTTCAAATGGGGTTTGGCGCACGATTCTCAAGATGCGCCGGCGAGGTGATCAGGAAAACAGGATCGACGAAAGCTTGCGCCGCGCCTCGACCGTGGCGGGATCCTTGGGGCCCCAGACCTCGAAGAACTGCACCAGTTCCCGCCGCGCCGCATCGTCCTCGAAACCACGGTCGCGCCGCATGATCGTGAGCAGGTGGTCGGCGGCCGCCTGACGATCGCCTTCGACGTTGCGGATCTTGGCGAGCTTGAGGCGGGCGGCGTGGTCGTCGGGATCGGCGGCGAGCGCCTGCTCCAGCGCCGTCGGATCGCCGAGCTTGCGGGCTTCCGCGATCTGGTCGAGCTGCTTCCGGACCGCCATGATCGCAGGATCCTTGGCCAGCTCCTCGCCGATCGAGGCGAGCGCCTGACGGGCGCGGTCTTCCTCGCCGGCGGCGATCATGCACTGGGCCATGCCGGCCAGCGCCGCGGCATTTTCCGGATCCGCCTGCAGGATCGCGCCAAAGAGATCGGCCGCGCCGGCGATGTCCTTCTGCTCCAGCATCGCCTTCGCCTCGGCGAGGGCGGCCTCGATCTCGGCCTTGCGGTCGGCGCCGGCCGGGCCGGCGATCTTGTCGATGAATGCGCGCACCTGGCTTTCGGGCAGCGCCCCCATGAAGCCGTCGGCGGGCCGGCCGTCGACGAAGGCGACCACGGCCGGGATCGACTGGATGCCGAGCTGGCCGGCGATCGAGGGATGGTCGTCGATGTTCATCTTGACGAGCTTCACCCGGCCGGCGGCTTCCTTCACCACCTTCTCGATCACCGGGGTGAGCTGCTTGCAGGGGCCGCACCAGGGCGCCCAGAAATCGACGAGCACCGGCTGCTGGCGCGACGCCTCGATCACGTCCTTGGAAAAGCCCGCCGTCGTGGTGTCCTTGACCAGGTTGGCCTCCGGCGTGTCCCCAAAGTTGATGGAGGCGTTCATCTGCCCGCCAAACGAGGTCGCATAGGGATTGTCGCTCATCGTCGTCTCCAGCGGGCCCGGCCCGGCATCAGTGGATTTCGCCAGAAGATCGTATGTCAGGAGGTTACTTTCAAGACAAGCGGTTCGTGCCCGGTTGCCTCGATGAAGCGCAGCAGGTCCTTGGCGGCGATCGACGTGGTGGCGTCGTTGCGCAGCGGATGGGCGTTGACGATGTCGTGGCGCATCAGGTCCGCGTCGAGGATCACCCTGACGTTCAGCCCGGTGTCGTTGATGGCGCCGAAGGCGGTGACCGCGCCGGGAATGACGCCGAGATATTCCATCAGCTTCTCCGGCTTGCCGAAGGAGACCCGGCCGGCCGCACCGATCACGCCGTGCACCATCTTCAGGTCGACGGTGGCGTTTTCCTCGACGGTCAGCAGGAAGTATTTGTCCTTCTTGTCCTTCACGAACAGGTTCTTCGTGTGGCCGCCTGGGATCTCGTCGCGCAGCGCCACCGATTCGGCGACGGTGAAGACGGGCTGGTGGTCCTTCGTCTGGTGCCTGATGCCGAGGCTGTCGAGGAAGGCGAAGAGTTCCGTGTCGGTCTTCGGCTGCTGTTGATCCTGCTGCATGTCCATGTCCGTTCCCGCTTCTTGAAGTGCACCCCGTCCGCCGTCGCGGATCGCTGCAGGGTTGCTTAAGGCCTGTCGGGCCGGGAGGCAACCGGCGACATGCCGAGGTCAGGACGCGCCATCGCCCGGCTTTTCAGGCTTTCCCCGACGGCGGGGAAAATTTCTCGACAAACTCGTCATTTCCCTGTTGCATTTGAAAATCGCTTAGGCCATATAGCGCCCGTCGCCGCGACGCAGCGACCTTCGGCCACCGACTACCCCAGGCCGTCGACGATGAGCGGGTGTAGCTCAGGGGTAGAGCACAACCTTGCCAAGGTTGGGGTCGAGCGTTCGAATCGCTTCACCCGCTCCATTCTTCCTTAGATGCCGCAAGCCTCGGTTCGCCGGGGCTTTTGTGTTTCTGGCGCGGTTACCGCATGGCTGCAGGCTCGCTTGGGCGATGTGAGGTCGTGGCGCCATGGTAACGTTCAGCTCTCGGACCGTTTTTGGCTCTGCATAGCCGGTAGTTTTTCGAAGCCAGAATAAAGCACTGTCGGCCCGTTATCCGATGCTTAACGTGATTATTCTATCAAAAATGGATGGCCGTTACCTTCGATCAACCAGGAACACCGCAGAAATCCATTAACTGGACCGCGATCTTCTCGGAGGTCAACTCTTGGCGCGGTGCCTGCCTGCACCATTTCTCCACGGTCGAAGCGGCCGTGACAGAAACACTGCTTACGTTGAGCGCCACGACACCGGGCGAACCCTCTATCCGCCTGTGTCATCTCATAGGGCAACGATTCGAAGACTTGGCTGTGGCGATCGGTCTTGACGGCCCGTTTGAGGACGCTGGCAGACATGCCCTCCCGGAACTTTCACAGTACCGCGAAAATTATGAGGCGTTTCGAACCTTGTTATGCCACGGGATCGTCAAGGTAACGGTCGAGCAGAACGGGCAATGGATTCTGCTCATTCGAACATTGTCTATCCGTTCGCGCCAGGCCGACCGAACCATGCTGGCGCTCGAGCAATCCGAGGCCGAAACCAAGTTGGCGGCGCTGAAACGCGACGGGAACAAGCTGGTGTCGATCCTTGGCCAGCTTCGCAAGATGGTGACCACGGCTTAGGTCGCTTCAACCCGAAACGGGGTTGAGCGATTGATCGCTGCACCCGTTCCATTCTTCCAAGATGTCGCAAGCCTTGGCTTCTGTGTTTCGGCAAGGAAATGGTCGTATTCGCCCGGTGCGGAACAGGAGGCAAGGCACCGCAAGGTCACCGTCATTCAGCCACCGCAGCGAACCCTGCTAGACTTGACCTGGCTGTCCTGGCTCACCCTCGAGAAAATGGACGCCCGCATGACTGTAATGGCGGACGGCTCAAGCTTGAGCGAAGCCACCTTTCAAGGGGCACCCCCAGCAATGCCAAGCCGGATCAGCGGACCAGACCGTCTACGGGAAGGATCGATGAGGATTTTCCGCCGAGACGTCGGGGCCCGTCGCCCTACTTGAGCCCATTCGCCTCCGCCACGAAATCTGACAACATCGGCACGTAGTCCTCGCCGCGACCGGCGCCGACCGCGAGCGCGAAACTGTTGCGCACGGCCGCGCCCATCAGGTTCGCCGCGCCTTCCGCATTGGCGAAGGCCGACAGGTAGCTCATGTCCTTGAAGCCGTTGCGGATCGCGAACTTGTGGGCGTTCGGATCGCGCTCCAGCACCCAGCGGAAGAAGGTCTGGTAGAAGCCGCAATCCATCCGACCGCCGCGGATCACGCTGTCGAAGGTCTGCGGCGTCAGCCCCGCCTTGCGGCCGAGCATCAGGGCTTCCGAATAGAGCGCCGCATAACCCATCGACAGGAAATTGTTGAGCAGCTTCATCGTGTGCCCGGTGCCGGTCGGACCGGTGTGGATCACGCGGCCGGCAAAGCAGTCGAGGATCGGGCGGATGCGTTCGACGTCAGCGTCGGCGCCACCGACCATGACGTCGAGGGTGCCGGCGGCGGCGTCGGCCGGCGTGCGCCCGAGCGGCGCGTCGAGCAGGGTGATGCCCTTCTCCGCCAGTCGCCCCGCCAGCGCGGTCGTGACGGAGGGGTCGGAGGTCGAGCAGTCGATGATGGTCAGCGGCCGACCCGCGGAGGCGATGCCGTCACCGCCCTCGACGACGTCGAGCACCTGGGGCGAGCCGGTGACGCACAGCACGATCACGTCACAGCCCGCCGCCATCGCGCGCGGCGACTTCGCCTCGGTCGCACCCCTGGAAAGCAGTGCTTCGAGCGGGGCGCGGTTACGATGCGCCATGCCGACCAGCGGGTAGTCCTTGGCCAAGATGTTCGCCGCCATGCCCTGGCCCATGAGGCCGAGGCCGATGAAACCCACTGTCTGCTTGGTCATGATCGTCTCCCTTCGATGCGTTGGCGGCAGCCGGCGATGCCGCTCAGTCCCTGCTGAACACGTAGTCGGTCTCCTGCCGCAGCGTTTCGCCCGGGCGCAGCACGGCCGCGGGGAACTGCGGGTGGTTGACCGCGTCCGGCCATGCCTGGGTCTCCAGGCAGAAGCCGGAATAGGGGCGGTACCGTCGCCCCTCGAGCCCGGGTACTGGCACGGCGATCTTGGCGCCGGTATAGAGCTGGACCCCCGGCTCGGTCGTGCGCACCTCCATCGAAAGGCCGGAGGCGGCGCTACGGGCACGGGCAACCGCCGTCTTGCCGCGGCGCGCGGCGGACAGGCAGAAATTGTGGTCGAAGGGAACCCCCGTTGGCTCGGTCTGCCTGCGCATCGGCGTGAACTTGCGCAGGTCGAAGGGCGTGCCATCGACGGCGCGGACCTCGCCGGTCGGGATCAGGTCCTCGTCCACCGGCAGGTAGTGGTCGGCGGCGACCATGATGTCGTGCCCGAGCGCGTCGCCGGTGCCGTCGAGGTTGAAATAGCTGTGCTGGCAGACATTGGCGATCGTCGGCGCATCGGTGATCGTCTCATAGACCACCGACAGGGTGCCGTCGTCGCAAAGCCGGTAGCAGCAGGTGATGGTGCAGGTGCCGGGATAGCCGGCGCGACCGGCCGGATCGACGATGCGCAGCATCACGCGGTCGAAAGACTGTTCGACGACCTCCCAGTTGCGCCGGCCCGTGCCGTCGCTGCCGCCGTGGAGATGGGTCCGGTCGCGCTCGTTCCGTTCGAGCTGGTAGGTCGTGCCATCGAGGGCGAAGCGCCCGCCGCCGATGCGGTTGGCGTTGCGGCCGGGCGTGGCGCCGAAATAGGGCGAGTGGGCGAGGTAGTCCGCCAGTTGCTCGAAGCCCAGCACGAGCGGCGGCCGATGACCGTCGAGGCGCAGGTCCTGGATCACGGCGCCCCAGGTAATGACCCTGGCCGTCAGCCCGCCGCCCGAAAGCGCGACCCGATAGACCGGCTCTCCCGTTGCAAGCCGGCCGAACAGTTCATTTTCCGCATTCACCGATTGACCCTCCCGGCCTCCCTGCGGCCGCTCCGCAACCTGCGGCAAAACCCGGCCCGGGGCAATCCGAAAGATCATACTTTTTCAGGGCGGCGTCCCGGCGCCTTCAGCGTGACAGTTCCCTGGTCGCCGCCTGCAGGCCCGACAGCGTCAGCGGGAACATGCGCCCGTCCATCAGCCGGTGGATCAGCGCGATCGACTGGGTGTGGCGCCAATGGCCCTGGCTGACCGGATTGAGCCACGCCGCGCGGGGAAAATGCGTGGTGAGGCGGGACAGCCAGACGGCGCCGGCCTCCCTGTTCCAGTGCTCGACGGAGCCGCCGGCATGGGTGATCTCATAGGGGCTCATGGCCGCGTCGCCGACGAAGATCACGCGGTAGTCGCTGCCGTAGGTGCGGATCAGCTCCGGCGTCGGCGTGACGTCGGCGCGCCGGCGGCGATTGTCCCGCCACACGCCCTCGTAGATGCAGTTGTGGAAGTAGAAGTGCTCCATCAGGCCGAATTCGGCGCGGGCCGCCGAGAACAGTTCCTCGACCGTACGGACATGGGATTCCATCGAGCCGCCGGCATCGAAGAACATCAGGAGCTTGACGGCGTTGCGGCGCTCGGGCCGGGTCACGACGTCGATATAGCCGTGCTGCGCGGTAGAGCGGACGGTGCCGGGCAGGTCGACCTCCTCGGCCGCGCCCTCGCGGACCCAGCGCCGCAACCGCTTCAGCGCGACCTTGATGTTGCGGGTGCCGAGTTCGACGTTGTCGTCGTAGTCGCTGAATTCGCGCCGGTCCCAGACCTTGGCGGCGCGTCGGTGGCGGGAAACGTCCTGGCCGATGCGCACCCCTTCAGGATTGTAGCCGAAGGCGCCGAACGGCGACGTTCCTGCGGTGCCGATCCATTTGGACCCGCCCTGGTGCCGGCCGTTCTGCTCGGCCAGGCGCTGGCGTAGCGTCTCCATCAGCCGGTCGAAGCCACCAAGGTCTTCCACCAGCCGCTTTTCTTCGTCCGTCAGGTATCTTTCCGCAAGCTTCTCCAGCCATTCGGCCGGGATCCGGCCCTCGATCGCGGCGGTCCCGGTCCCGGACACGGCCTCGACGCCCCCGAAGCTTTGCGCGAAGACACGGTCGAAGCGGTCGATGAAGCGCTCGTCCTTCACCAGCGTGCTGCGGGCGAGGTAGTAGAAGGCCTCGACGTCGAAACCGGCGCCTCCCGCCTCCAGGCCGGCAAGCAGCATCAGGAACTCCCGGAGCGTCACGGGAACCTGCGCCGCCCGGAGCGCGAGGAAGAAGGAAACGAACATGGGGTCAGACGTTCTTCTGGTAGACGATGAAGGGCGTCTTGACGGCGATCCGGTCATAGAGCCGGCGAGCGGTGGCGTTGAACTCCTGCGTCATCCAGTAGACCTCCGGCGCGCCGGCCGCCGCGGCCCTGGTATAGACCGCCTCGATCAAAGCCCGGCCGACGCCCGTGCCGCGCACCGCAGGATCGGCATAGAGATCCTGCAGGTAGCAGACATTGCCGATCGTCCAGCAGGACCGGTGGGAACAGGTAGTGGGCGAGGCCGACCGGCCTTCCGTCGAGGACGGCGAGGAGGCCCGCACTCTCATTGCTGCCCTCGCCGGTGAGGCGGGCGAAGGTGGAGCGGAAGATCGCCTCGGGCAGGACGGTCTCGTAGAAGGCGAGATAGGCGGTCCACAGCCGGCGCCAATCGTCCGCGTCGTCCGACGCCAGCGGTCTGACTACGAGGCCGTGCATCCGCTCATCCCTCCGAACCGATCCTCTCCAGGTCGTATGGCGTCGTCTGGTACATTTCGTTGATCCAGTTGCCGAACAGAAGATGGGCATGGCTGCGCCAGCGGTTCAAGGGGGCGATCGACGGATCGTTGTGGGGGAAGTAGTTGCTCGGCATCTTGATCGGGACACCGGCATCGACATCGCGGAAGTATTCCTCGGCCAGCGAGGTCGAGTCGTATTCGACATGATTGAAGACATAGAGCCGCTTTCCCGCCTTCTCCTGCACGAAGCAGACGCCGGTCTCGTCCGATTCCATCAGGATCTCCAGGCCGGGGCGCTTGCGGATGTCCTCGGCCCGCACTTCCGTCCAGCGCGAGACCGGAATCTGGAAATCGTCGGAGAAGCCGCTGAGGAAGACCGACGACGGATTGCGGTTGTGGTGGCGGAAGACGCCGAACGCCTTCTCGTCAAGGGTGTACTTGGGAACGCCGTGGAAGTGGTAGATCGCGGCCATCGCGCCCCAGCAGACGTTCAGCGTCGAATGGACGTGGGTATCGGTCCAGTCGAAGATCCGCTTCATCTCGTCCCAGTAGGTGACGTCCTCGTAGGCAAGCGTCTCGATCGGGGCGCCGGTGATGATGAAGCCGTCGAACTTGCGGTGGCTGATCTCCTCCCAGGTGTCGTAGAAGGCGAGCAGATGGTCCTCCGAGGTGTTCTTTGCCCGGTGGGCGCCGATGCGCACCAGAGACAGCTCCACCTGCAGCGGCGAGGCGCCGACGAGGCGGGCCATCTGGATTTCGGTCCTGATCTTGTTCGGCATGAGATTGAGCAGCCCGATCTGCAACGGGCGGATGTCCTGCCGGACCGCCACCGTCTCGGTCATCACCCGCACGCCCTCGTGCACGAGGGTCTCGAAGGCGGGCAGCGTATCTGGGATCTTGATGGGCATGGCTCACTCGACAAAAACAAAAGACCGGCGGCGACTTTGTCGCGACCGGTCCACGGAAGGTTCTTCTCGCGGCCCTTTAGCGACTTGTTTTACGTGGCTGCAAGCCGGCCGGCCAAATCACCACGAAGGCATCCTAGATAGCGCCTGCGCGCGCGAAAATCAATTCCGGCGCGCCGTCGCCGCCTCATCCCTCGCGCCGCGCCATGAACGCCAGCCGCTCGAACAGGTGCACGTCCTGTTCGTTCTTCAGAAGGGCGCCGTGGAGCCTGGGCAGCATGGTCTTCGGATCGCTGCGCAGGTCGGCCGGCTCGACCTCGTCGGCAACGAGCAGCCGGATCCAGTCGAGGGCTTCGGAGGTCGACGGCCGCTTTTTCAGACCCGGGGTCTCGCGAAGGTCGAAGAACACGGACAGGGCGGCCGACAGCAGCGCCTTGCGGATGCCCGGATAGTGCACCTCGACGATGCGCGACAGAGTCTCGGCGTCGGGGAAGCGGATGTAGTGGAAGAAGCAGCGGCGGAGGAAGGCGTCCGGCAGTTCCTTCTCGTTGTTGGAGGTGATGATGACGATCGGCCGGTTGACCGCCGAAACCGTCTCGCCCGTCTCGTAGACGTGGAACTCCATCCGGTCGAGTTCCTGCAGCAGGTCGTTCGGGAACTCGATGTCGGCCTTGTCGATCTCGTCGATGAGCAGCACCGTCTTTCGCGGCGCGGCGAAGGCCTGCCAGAGCTTGCCCCTGCGGATGTAGTTGCGAACGTCGTTGACCTTCCCGTCGCCGAGCTGGCTGTCACGCAGGCGCGAGACGACGTCGTATTCGTAGAGGCCCTGCTGGGCCTTGGTGGTCGACTTGACGCTCCACTCGATTAGATCGAGGCCGAGGGCGGCCGCGACCTGCCGCGCCAGTTCGGTCTTGCCGGTGCCGGGCTCGCCCTTCACCAGCAGCGGGCGCTCGAGCCGGATCGCCGCGTTTACGGCAACCATCAGGTCCTTGTCGGCGACGTAGTCGGCTGTTCCGGAAAACTGCATGCTCTTGCCCTGCGCTGGCGTTGCGGAGCCCCATATAGGATGGCCAGGCCTTCCGTAAAGGGCACGGCCGCGATCAACCGATCGCGGCCGTGCCGATGATTTCGCCTCGACGCGTGGCGCGGTCAGGCGAAGAACTGGCCACCGTTGGCCGAGATGGTCGAGCCGGTGACGAAACCGGCGTCGTCGGCCGCGAGGAACACGACGCAGCGGGCGATTTCCTCCGGTTCGCCAAGGCGGCCGACCGGGATCTGCGGGATGATGCGCTCGTTCAGCACCTTTTCCGGGACGGCACGCACCATTTCGGTTCCGATATAGCCCGGGCAGATCGCGTTGACGGTGATCCCCTTGGCGGCGCCCTCCTGGGCAAGCGCCTTGGTGAAGCCGAGGTCGCCGGCCTTGGCGGCGGAATAGTTCGCCTGGCCCATCTGCCCCTTCTGGCCGTTGATCGAGGAGATGTTGATCACCCGTCCGAAGCTGCGGTCACGCATGCCGCCCCAGACCGAATGGGTCATGTTGAACAGGCCGGTGAGGTTGGTACCGATCACTTCGCCCCACTGCTGCGGTGTCATCTTGTGAAACATGGCATCGCGCGTGATGCCGGCATTGTTGACGAGCACCTCAACCGGCCCGAGATCGGCCTCAACCTTCGCGACACCCTCGACGCAGGCCTCGTAGTTGGAGACGTCCCACTTGTAGACGGCGATGCCGGTCTCTGCCTTGAAGGCACTGGCGGCCTCGTCGTTGCCGGCGTAGTTGGCGGCGACCTTGTAGCCCTTCTGCTTGAGCGCGATCGAAATGGCCGCGCCGATGCCGCGCGTGCCGCCCGTGACCAATGCTACCCTGCTCATGTGTGCACCTCCCCTTGGACAATCTTTTCTTTGGGTCGGGGGCCGCGCGAACGCGGCGCTCCCGGAATGCGCGTGCCGGCAGGAGCCGGCCCTGTAAGTGGAGGCCTACAGGCGCTCGACGCACATGGCCACGCCCATACCGCCGCCGATGCAAAGCGTCGCCAGACCCTTGGATACGCCGCGGCGCTTCATCTCGAACAGGAGCGTGTTGAGCACGCGCGCGCCGGAGGCGCCGATGGGATGGCCGATCGCGATCGCGCCGCCGTTGACGTTGACGATGGCCGGGTCCCAGCCGAGGTCCTTGTTGACGGCGCAGGCCTGCGCCGCGAAGGCTTCGTTCGCCTCGACGAGGTCGATGTCGGCGATCTTCCAGCCGGCCTTGTCCAGCGCCTTGCGCGAGGCCGGGATCGGGCCGGTACCCATGACCTGCGGGTCGACGCCGGCGGTGGCCCAGGAGACGATGCGGGCGAGCGGCTGGATGCCGCGGCGGGCCGCTTCCGCCTCGCTCATCAGCAGGGCGGCGGCGGCGCCGTCATTGAGGCCGGATGCGTTCGCGGCGGTCACCGTGCCGTCCTTGTCGAAGGCGGGCCGCAGTTTGGTCATGGCGTCAAGGGTGGCGCCGTGGCGGATGTACTCGTCGTTGTCGACGACGATGTCGCCCTTGCGGGTCTTGACGGTGAAGGGAACGATCTCGTCCCTGAACCGGCCCTCCTTCTGCGCAGCCTCGGCCTTGTTCTGCGAGGCGACGGCAAAGACGTCCTGCTCCTCGCGCGACAGCTGCCACTTCCTGGCGATGTTCTCGGCGGTGACGCCCATGTGATAGCCGTAGAAGGCGTCGGTCAGGCCATCCTTGATCATCGTGTCGATCATCTTCATGTCGCCCATCTTCACGCCACCGCGCAGGTGGGCGCAATGGGGCGCCATCGACATCGACTCCATGCCGCCGGCGACGATGATATTGGCATCGCCGGTGGCGATCTGCTGCATGCCGAGCGCCACGGCGCGCAGGCCCGAGCCGCAGAGCTGGTTCATGCCCCAGGCGGTCTTCTCCTGCGGGACGCCGGCCTTCATCGCCGCCTGGCGGGCCGGGTTCTGGCCCTCGCCGGCCGGCAGCACCTGGCCGAGGATCACCTCGTCCACCTCGGCGGCGGACACGCCGGACCGCTCGAGGACGCCGGCGATCGCCGCCGCGCCGAGCTCGTGCGCCGGGGTGTTGGCAAAGGCGCCGTTGAAGGAGCCGACGGCGGTGCGGGCCGCGCTGGCGATGACGATCGACGGGGTGCTCATGGGATGTTCCTCGCTCCTCTGTTCCCGGAGGAGCGCTGCCGGCCCGTCCAGGATCCCGATGGGGGGTGCCGCAGGCGACCGGGGCGGTCCTGCGACAACCGTCTCAAGGCCAAACTGGCAAAGCTTCGGGGGAGAGTCAAACGCCTTGTCGCTCCGCCCAGAGGCGCCTGCCCCGGGTGGTCGCGGTGCGGCGGATTTATTGCGCAGCAATTTCCGCCGCAATGCACAATTCATTTGAAACGGCAGCGTTTTTGCGGATACTCGCTTCACCAGGGAGCGGTTGGAAATGAGGGGATGAGGAGACCCAGATGGCCAAGAACGACGGTCAGATCACGATCAAGAAGTACGCCAATCGGCGGCTCTACAATACCGGGACCAGCACCTATGTAACTCTCGACGATCTTGCGGTGATGGTGAAGAAGGGGGAGAACTTCGTCGTCCAGGACGCCAAGACCGGCGAGGATATCACCCACTCGGTGCTGACGCAGATCATCTTCGAGCAGGAGTCGAAGACGGGCAACACGCTGCTGCCGATTTCGTTCCTGCGACAGCTGATCAGCTTCTACGGCGACCAGATGCAGATGGTCGTTCCAAGCTATCTCGAGCACTCGATGCAGGCCTTCACCGACCAGCAGGCGCAGATGCGCGAGCAGATCAACAAGGCCTTCGGCGACACGCCGCTTGGCAAGAACCTGCAGGTGCCGATGCAGATGGTGGAGGAGCAGGTGCGGCGCAACACCGAGATGTTCCACAAGGCGATGCAGATGTTCTCGCCGTTCATGAGCGCGCCGCAGCCGAAAGAGACGAAGAAGGCCGAGGCAAAGGACATCGACGATCTGAAGGAGCAGCTTCGCGCGCTGCAGTCGAAGCTCGACAATCTGGGCTGAGGGCCGGCAAAGGGTCCAGGCGCAGAAGCGTCAAAAGAAATGGGCCGGTCGATGCCGGCCCATTCTCAATTCGCGCGCACCGAAAGAGGTTATGCGCCTTCCTTTGGCGTCAGCACCTGGCGACCGCGGTACATGCCGGTCTTCAGGTCGACATGGTGCGGGCGGCGCAGCTCGCCGGAGTTTTTGTCTTCGATGTAGGTCGGAGCCTTCAGGGCGTCGGCGGAGCGGCGCATGCCGCGCTTGGACGGGCTCGTTTTTCTTTTCGGTACAGCCATTTCACTACTCCACTGAACGGGCAAACACATCCATGGCCAGTGACAGTGGCCGAAAGAGACGTGTATCTATCTCGGAAATTTCGCGGGCTTATACATGGCAACGCCCCGCTTGACCAGTCCCCCGCCGCATTTTTTCCGCGGCAGCGATGGAGGCGGTCCGCCGGCGGGAACTGGTCCGCCCAGACCTTCAGCCATCCGGCCCCGCGGTGCCGTCGAGCGCGTTCTCCATGAAAAGCATGTAGGGCATCAGCGGCTCGGGATAAAGGTGGTAGGGCGGGCAGGGGCGGAAGCCCAGCGCGCGGTACAGCGCGATCGCCTCTGCCATCCGGTTCGCCGTATCGAGGCGCATGATCTTGTAGCCCTCACCGCGTGCCGCCGCCATGGCGGCCTGCGCCAGTCTCCGTCCGAGGCCCTGTCCCTGGAAACGGACCCGGACGAACAGGCGCTTCATCTCGCAGGCATCCTCGGACAGCCGCCGAAAGGCGCAGGCGCCGCAGATCGCCTCGCCGGACGTTGCCAGCAGCGTCCGGCCGTTCGGCGGACCGTAGATGGCGGGAAGCATCTCGAGCTCGGCACCCAGCGACTGATGGCCGAAGGCGGCCTCGACGAACCAGCCGTCCGCCGCATAGCGGCTACGGCACCAGTCGGTGTACTCGCCGATCAGTTCGAGGAAGGCCCGGTAGTCGGCCTCGGACTGCGCCAGGCGGATCGTCGTCTCGGCCATCATCGGTCCTCCTCTGGCGGACTATAACGGCTTGCGAACTGGGCTGCGAGCCCGCCTCAGGCCTCGTCTTCCGGCACGATCCAGGGCTCGGCCAGCGCCGCCGCCTCCCACTTCTTCCAGGCCGGGTGGGCCATGACGCGGTCCATGTAGGCAAGCGAGCCATGATCGAAGGTGAGCCGGTAGGTGTGGAACCGGTTGACGACCGGCGCAAACATCGCGTCCGCGGCGGAGAAGGCGCCGAAGAGGAAGGGGCCGCCCCAGCGCCGCAGCGCTTCTCGCCAGATCGTCTCGATGCGCGCGACGTCGGCCATCACGCCCTCCGGCAGGTCGATGGCGCGCTGCGGCCGGCGGATGTTCATCGGGCAGGCGTTGCGCAGCGCCCGGAAGCCGGAAAGCATCTCCATGGATACAGAGCGGGCCTCGGCGCGCGCCGCGCGGTCGCCCGGCCAGATGCCGGCCTCGGGACGAAGCTCGGCGACATACTCGATGATGGCGAGCGATTCCCACACCCGCACCGCTCCGTGGTGCAGCACCGGCACGCGCCCGGTCGGCGAAAGCTCCCTGAAGGTGGGATTGCCCGCGGCGAAGTCGAAGGGAATGACCCGGTCGGTGAAGGGGATCCCGGCTGCCTCCATGGCGATCCAGGGGCGGAAGGACCATGACGAATAGTTCTTGTTGCCGATGTAGAGGACGAGGTCGGACATGGAGGTTCCCTTGAGGCCGGAAGCGGCGGCGACCCTATCGGCCCGCCCGCCCGTCGCCAAATGAAAAGGCCTGAACTCAATCATAAAGGCATTTGATGTATTCGCCGGAGCGGCTGGCGCGTCGCTCGATCACGCCGGCGAGGCGCTTCAGGCCGCGCCCGGGCTTGCCGGCGTTGCGCTCGATCGGATTGGGCAGGGAGACGGCGAGCAGCGCCGACTGCCGACGGGACAGCTTCTTGGCGGGCACGCCGAAATGATGCCGGGCTGCGGCCTCGATGCCGTAGATCCCGGGGCCCCATTCGGCGACGTTGAGATAGATCTCCATCAGCCGCTTCTTGCTCCAGACAAAGTCGGCGGTGACGGCCAGAGGCAGCTCGAGCGCCTTGCGGACGAAGGAGCGCCCGTTCCAGAGATAGAGGTTCTTGACGGTCTGCATCGGGATGGTGCTGGCGCCGCGCGTGGGCTCGCCCTCGAGCGCGTCGTTGACCACGCCGCGCATCTCGCCCCAGTCGACGCCGCCGTGCCGGCAGAACTGGCCGTCTTCCGACATCATCACGGACTGCACGAGAACGGGGGCGATGTCGTCGAAGGAAACCCACTGCCGGTCGTAGCCCTTCAGCAGGGCGAGATCGCGCAGCATCAGCGTGGAGACCGGATGGACGGAGCCGACGGCATAGACCGGGATGAGCAGGTAGGGGGCCGCCAGCAGCGTGAGCACTGCGATCGCCGCGTTGCGCCAGCCGCGCCGCAGACGCCCGATCACGCCGCCGTCCCCGCCGGCTTTCCCTGGCGTGGCATCCATATGGCTGGCATCGGGTCTTGCCTCAACGCGTGTTTCCGGTGCTATTTCCAAGGGGCCGGTGTCCTGGTGTCGCCGTTCCGCGCCTTCTTACCGTCCTGAAGCCCGGTTTGCCAATGGTTGCGTCGAACTTTGCCGGCGTTTGATGGTCCGAAGACCTGCTTCGCCGTTGCCTATCGCCACGGCGCGTGCCAAAGAGCGGGCATGACGACCCTGTCTGATCCCTTTTTGCAGCGTCTGAAGACGAATGCGCTCATGGTCGAGGCGGCACTTGCTGAGCTTCTGTCTGCGGACGCGGGCGACGGTGAGATTGCGCGGCCCGAGCGCCTGCTGGCGGCCATGCGCCATGGGGTGTTGAACGGTGGCAAGCGGTTGCGCCCCTTTTTGGTGATCGAAGCGGCCGCGTTGTTCGGCGACGGATTTGCTCCCGCGGCCCTGCGCGTCGGGGCGGCGCTTGAATGCGTGCATTGCTATTCGCTGGTGCACGACGACCTGCCCGCGATGGACGACGACGCGCTGCGGCGCGGCCAGCCGACGGTGCACGTGGCCTATGACGAGGCGACGGCGATCCTGGCCGGCGACAGCCTGCTGACACTCGCCTTCGACATCCTTGCCGCGCCGGATACCGCGCTTGCCGACCGAACCAAGACGGAGCTGGTGCTGGCGCTGGCGCGCGCTGCCGGGCTGGGTGGCATGGCCGGCGGCCAGGCGCTGGATCTGGCGGCGGAGAAGACCGCCCCGGGCGAGGCGGCCATTGTGACGCTGCAGGCGATGAAGACCGGTGCCCTCATCCGCTTCGCCTGCGAAGCCGGGGCGATCATCGCCGGTGCCGACCAGCCGGAACGCGGCCTGCTGCGCCGCTACGGCGAGACCATCGGCCTGGCGTTTCAACTGGCCGACGACCTTCTCGACCTGACCGCGGACGCGCAGACGCTGGGCAAGGCCACCGGCAAGGACGCGGCGCGCGGCAAGGGAACCCTGGTCGCGCGCAGGGGGCAGGCCTGGGCCGAAACCCGGCTGAACGAGCTGGTCGGCCAGGCCGAGGACCTGCTGGCGCCCTTCGGCGAGCGGGCCGGCATCCTGGTCGAAGCCGCGCGCTTCGTCGCCAACCGCAGGAACTGATCGATGAGCAAATACTGGTCGCCCGTCGTCTCGACGCTGAAACCCTATGTCGCCGGCGAGCAGCCGCGCATCTCCAATCTCGTCAAGCTCAACACCAATGAAAACCCCTACGGCCCATCGCCAAAGGCGGTCGCCGCGATGCAGGCGGCAGTGGCGGAAAGCCTTCGGCTCTATCCCGACCCGAGCGCGCTTGTGCTGCGCCAGGCAATTGCCACAGCCCATGGCGTCACCGCGGACGAGGTGTTTGTTGGCAACGGATCGGACGAGGTGCTGGCGCATGTCTTTTGCGCACTGCTCAAGCACGACCAGCCGCTGCTCTACCCCGACATCACCTACAGCTTCTACCCGACCTATTGCGGGCTCTACGGCGTCGATGCGGTCGAGGTGCCGCTGAAGGACGACTTCACCATCGACGTCGCCGACTATCGCCGCCCCTGCGGCGCGATCATCCTGCCGAACCCGAACGCCCCGACCGGTATCGGCCTGTCGTTGGCGCAGATCGAGCAACTGGTGTCGGAGCACCCGGACCAACCGGTGGTGATCGACGAGGCCTATGTCGATTTCGGCGGCGAAAGTGCGCTGCCGCTCACCCGCAGGTATGAGAACGTCCTCGTCGTCCATACGCTGTCGAAGTCGCGGTCGCTCGCGGGGCTGCGCGTCGGCTACGCGATCGGCCAGCGGCCACTGGTAGAGGCGCTGGAGCGGGTAAAGGACAGCTTCAACTCCTATCCGCTCGACCGCATCGCCCAGGCCGGTGCCACGGCCGCGATCGAGGATGTCGACTGGTTCGATGCGACGCGGCAGAAGGTGATGGATTCGCGCGCCCGCGTCACCGGCGCGCTGCGCCAGCGCGGGTTCGAGGTGCTGCCGTCGCAGGCGAACTTCGTCTTCGCCCGCCATCCGGGCCACAGCGGTGCGGACCTCGCCCGGGGACTGCGCGATCGCGCCGTGCTCGTGCGCCACTTCGCCAGGCCGCGGATCTCGGACTTCCTGCGGATCACCATCGGCACGCCGGAAGAATGCGACCGGCTGATCGCGGCGCTGGAAGAGATCCTCTGAGGCGCCCGGGACGGGTGACATCGCCGGCTGCGGGAGGGCCTTCCCTGTTGCCGGCCCGTTGTTCTATGGTGTCGACGCGTACTTGCAGCCGCGCACTCAGCCCGGGACCGCCCCATGCATGACATCCTGCCCTATCTGCCACAGCTTGCCGTCGGCTGGACGGCCTACCTGATCGCAACCGCCTCGCCGGGGCCGGCGATCCTGGCCATCATCGGCACGTCGGTCAGCCAGGGGCGCAAGGCCGGCCTGTCGCTGGCGCTCGGCGTCCTCACCGGCTCGTATTTCTGGGCGCTGATGACAACCTCGGGCCTGACGGCGCTGATCCGCGCCTACGGGCACGCCATCGTCGTGCTGAAGATCGCCGGCGGCCTCTATCTGCTTTGGCTGGCCTGGAATGCGCTGCGCTCGGCAATGCGCAAGGGCGAGAGCTACGCGGCCGGCCAGCCGCAGCCGGTGCTTTCTCCGCGGCGGCAGTATCTCAAGGGCGTCGGCATCCACCTGACCAATCCGAAGGCGATCTTCGCCTGGATGATGATGACGTCGCTCGGCATGCCGGCCGGCGCACCCACAGGTACGATGGCGGTCTTCATTGCGGGCTGCATGGCGATCGGGCTTACGACCTTCGTCGGCTTCGCGCTGGTATTCTCGCTCGCCCCGGTTCACCGGGCATACCTGCGCTCCCGGCGCATCATCGAGGGGGCGATGGCGGTTTTCTTCTCTCTGGCCGGTTTCAAACTGCTGACGGCGCGGATCTGACTGTTCGCCCGGAACATGTTGCTGGGGCCGTCCGCGCGACGAGGTCGCGCGGACGGCTCTGCTCTCACCGGCGGCGGCGCTCTGGTTGCCGCCGTCAACCGTAAGTGGCCAGCGACGAATAGTGTCGGACGCCGTCCTCGGGGTTCCCCGTGTCCATGTCCATGACGGAGAAATAGGCCGCGCATTCCGGCGAGCGGGAGGCCTTCGCCATCATCGCATCGGCGTCTGCTCTGGAGCGCCAGTGCACGACATCCAGATATTCGCTTTCGTTCAGCCGCAGCAGTTCCCTGCGCAGGAATCCGTCTACGTTCTTCAGGAAGCCTTCCTGAAAGGTGTCGGAAGCCGCGATGAGCGCCGTCTGGTCGACGCCCGGCTTCAGCTTGATGGCGGCCATTTCGATGATCGTGTGGGCCATGGTGTGCTCCTTATGTCGCATGGGTTGCGGCCACATTGATAGGGTTTAATAAGTCATTTTGTGTCATATTAAACGCATGACACGTGCCTCGACCTATCGTCGCCTCGACCGTCTTGACCTGCTCGCCAGCCGCCTCACCGCCGGGGAGGCGATGACCGTCGGCGCACTGGCGGCCGAGTTCGCCGTGAGCGCGCGGACGCTGGCGCGCGACATCGCACTGTTGCGCGACCGCGGCCTGATGGTCGAGGCCGACAGGGGACGCGGCGGCGGAATCCGACTGCAGCGGAACTGGGGCGTTGGCCGGCTCAACCTCAACTACCGCGAGGCGGTGGACCTTCTGGTCAGCCTCGCCATCGCCGAGCAGCTTCGCTCGCCCTGGCTGATCGCCAACCTCTCGTCGATCCGGCGCAAGCTCGCGGCTTCTTTCTCCGTCGCGCTTCGAGACCGGATCGACGGCTTGCGCAGCCGAATCCTGGTGGGCCGGCATGCCTCGGCCGCCGTGCTGCAGGGATTCGAGACGCGGGTGGAGGGGGACGGCATTGACGGCCTGTTCGAGGCGTTCCTCGAACTGCGGTGTCTGCAGATCGACTATATGGATGGCGAAGGCAGGCGCTCCGCGCGCACGATCGAGCCACAATTGCTGCTGCTGAACTATCCGATCTGGTACGTGATCGGCTGGGACCATGCGCGGGACGCGGTCCGGAGCTTTCGCTGCGACCGCATTGTTGCGGCGAGAGTTGAAGATGCGCCCTTCCGGCTGCGCCCGTTCCGCGAGTTCGAGCACGCCATCGAGGGCGCCGACGCGCTGCGTCCTTAGGTTTCGCCAGGCGATCGCGGCCGTGGCTACTCCGCCGCCGCCTGGCCCTGGCCGAAGCGCTGCTCGATATAGTCGGCGACGAGCGCCTCGAACTCGCCGGCAATATTGCTGCCGCGCAGGGTCATCGCCTTCTTGCCGTCGATATAAACGGGGGCGGCGGGAAGTTCGCCGGTGCCGGGCAGCGAAATGCCAATGTCGGCGTGCTTGCTCTCACCCGGTCCGTTGACGATGCAGCCCATCACGGCGACCTTCAGCGCCTCCACGCCCGGATACTTCTCGCGCCAGGCCGGCATGTTCTTGCGGATGTCGTCCTGGATCTTCTGCGCCAGTTCCTGGAACACCGTCGAGGTGGTGCGGCCGCAGCCGGGGCAGGCGGCAACGACCGGCACGAACTGGCGGAAGCCCATGACCTGCAGCAGTTCCTGCGCCACCTGCACCTCGCGGGTGCGGTCGCCGCCGGGCTCTGGCGTCAGCGAGATGCGGATCGTGTCGCCGATCCCCTGCTGCATCAGGATGCCGAGCGAGGCGGACGAGGCGACAATGCCCTTGGTGCCCATGCCCGCCTCGGTGAGGCCGAGGTGCAGGGCGTGGTCGGAGCGTGCGGACAGCATCGCGTAGACGGCGATCAGATCCTGCACGTTGCTGACCTTGGCCGAGAGGATGATCTTGTTGCGCGGCAGGCCGATCTCCTCGGCCAGTTCCGCCGAAAGCAGCGCCGACTGGCAGATTGCCTCGCGCATGACCTGCTGGGCCGCGAGCGGAAAGCCCTTCTCCTGGTTCTCGTCCATCAACCGTGTCAGCAGCTCCTGGTCGAGCGAGCCCCAGTTGACGCCGATCCGCACCGGCTTGTCGTGGCGGATCGCCGTCTCGATGATGGCGCCGAACTGCCTGTCCTTCTTGGCCTTGAAGCCGACATTGCCCGGGTTGATGCGGTACTTCGCCAGTGCCTCGGCGCAGGCCGGATGGTCGGCGAGCAGCTTGTGGCCGATATAGTGAAAGTCGCCGACGAGCGGCACGTCCATCCCGAGCCGCAGCAGCCGCTCGCGGATCCTCGGCACGGCTGCGGCGCTCTCGTCGCGGTCGACGGTGATGCGGACGATCTCGGAGCCGGCGCGGAAGAGCGCGGCCACCTGCGCCACCGTGGCGTCGACGTCGGCCGTGTCGGTGTTGGTCATCGATTGCACCACCACGGGCGCGCCGCCGCCAACGATGACGCCGCCGACGTCGACGCCGACGGACTGGCGGCGCGGCTTGGGTTCGAAATCGAAGGAGAAGGACATGGTAGCCTCTTTGGCCCGATCTGCAGGCGGCGTCTTACCGGCAGATTGTGACAGTTCTACCGGGATGTTCCGCCCTTCAGGTGGAGCAGGACGCGCGGCTTGTCAACTGCCGTACCGACCGAGAAGCCGCCTGCGCTCCCCGGCGGCTATCGACCGACGGCGGCCGCGACCAGCCGGACGAGGTTCTCGACCGAACGCTCGGCTGCGTCGAGCGAAGTCATGCGCATCTTGATGCCTTCCATCGCCTCGATCACGAGTGCGGCGAGGCCGGCCGGATCGAGGCCGCTGCCGGAGAAATCGAGGCGGCCCGCTTCCTGCTCGGCGTTAAAGACCGCCCGGAACGCCGTTTCCGCGCCGTCCATCCAGTCGAGGAACAGATCGCCGGCGATCTCGTTGTTGACGCCCAGCAGTTCTTCGCCGTGCGGCGAGGCGCTGATCAGCCGGTGCGGGGCAAGGAAGGCGCCGTCGAGGGCTGACGCGAGCTTTTCCGGGAAGGCATCGTCGCGGGCGAAGGCTGCGTCGATGGCCTTCAGGGTCGAGCCCTTCATCAGCGCCACATAGGCGCGGAAGATGTCGGCCTTGTTGCGGAAATGCTGGTAGAGTGCGGGACGCGAAAGGCCGGCAGCGTTCGCGATGTCGCTCATGGTGGCGCGGCGAAAGCCGTAGCTGGCGAAGACCGTGTAGGCGGCTTGCAGGATGATGTCGCGGCGCGTGTCTTCGCTGTTCCTGTCCATGTTTTGACATTATGACATTTCTCGTTATTTTGTCAAAATGCGACATTGCCGGCCCGACTTGGCCTCCGGCGAGGCCGGGAAGCGGTGCCGAGACGGCTGCAGGATCGACGGGCACCCAGGGAGGCTGGCATGAAGCTCATCGTCAACGGCAGGGAGCACGAGCTCGCGGTCGAGCCGGAAATGCCGCTCCTGTGGGCGCTGCGCGACGAACTCGACATTCTCGGCCCGAAGTTCGGCTGCGGCATTGCCCAGTGCGGCGCCTGCACCGTCTTCGTCGACGGCGAGCCGGTGCGCTCCTGTTCTTTGGCAGTCGGCGAGGTTGCCGACGCGGTGACCACCATCGAAGGACTTGCGCCCGAGGGCGAACTGCATCCGGTGCAGCAGGCCTGGATCGACGAGCAGGTCGCTCAGTGCGGCTACTGTCAGGCCGGGCAGATCATGACCGCGGTCGCCCTGCTCCGGGCTATCCCCAACCCCACGGACGATGACATCGACAACGCCATGGCCGGCAACCTCTGCCGCTGCGGCACCTATCCGCGCATCCGGGCGGCGATCAAGCGCGCCGCCAGCGCGATCACGGGGGCTTGAGCATGGGCACCGCCGGAAAGATCGCACGCCGCACCTTGCTGATCGGCACCGGGCTCGTCGCCGGCGGCCTCGCCGTCGGCTACTACGCCTACCGCAAGCCCTATCCGAACCCGCTCGAGGCCGACCTCGCGGAGGGCGAGGCAACGTTCAATCCCTACGTCAAGATCGCGCCGGACAACTCGATCACGCTGATCGCGCCTCGCGCCGAGATGGGGCAGGGCGTGGCGACGACGCTCGCCGCCCTCATCGCCGAGGAACTCGATGTCCGGCTTGACCAGGTGATCGTCGAGCACGGGCCGGCGGCCCATGCCTACGCCAACACGACATTGCTGAAGGAGGGTGCGCCCTTCCCCCACTTCGACGAATCGATGCTGGCCGAGCTGACGCGGTCCGGCATGGGCGTGATCGGCAAGTTGCTCGGCCTTCAGGGAACCGGCGGGTCGACCTCCGTCGTCGACGGCTTCCATCCGATGCGTCAGGCGGGGGCGGCGGCCCGCGAGGTGCTGAAGCGCGCCGCCGCCACGCGGCTCGGTGTCGAGCCCGCCTCGCTTCGGACCTCGGACGGGATGATCACCGACCCGGTCTCCGGTCAGACCTTCAGCTACGGCGAACTGGCGCGCGAGGCCGCGGCCCTGTCGCCGCCCTCCGACATCAGGCTGCGCGACAAATCCGAGTGGCGGATCCTCGGCAAGCCGCAGCAGCGCATCGACATGCGCGCCAAGGCCACCGGCGCGCCGATCTTCGGCATCGACGTGCGGCTGCCGGACATGCTGTTCGCGACGCTGCGCATGAACCCCTACCGCGGCGGCGCACTCACCGCGCTCGACGCGAGCGCGGCCGACCAGATGCGCGGCGTCGTAAAGATCGTCAGGCTGCAGACCGGTATCGCCAACGGCTTTGCCGTGATCGCCGACAACAGCTGGCGGGCCTTCCAGGCCGCCGATGCCGTCAAGGCGGAATGGGGTGCGGGCAGCTACCCGCCGGACGACGCCGGCATCCGTGAAGCGCTGGAACGGGCCCTGGACGGCGGCGATGCCAGCCGCGACCGGGATGACGGCGACGTCGAGACCGCCTTTGCCGACGCGCCGCGCGAGCGCATCCTCGCAGTGGACTACGCCGTGCCCTACCTTGCGCATGCGACGATGGAGCCGATGAATGCCACGGCACAGCTGAAGGACGGCCGGCTCGACATCTGGGCGCCGAACCAGATGCCGACGCTGGTTCGCCAGCTGGCCGCCGCCGCGGTGGGGATCGAGAGCGAGCGCTGCTTCATCCACACCACCTATCTCGGCGGCGGCTTCGGCCGGCGCGGCGACATCGACTATGCGATCTATGCGGCCCTCGTGGCCAAGGAGGCCGGCGGCCGGCCGGTGCAGCTTCTATGGACACGCGAGGAAGACCTGCGGCAGGACATGTATCGTCCCGCCGCGCGCGGGCGCTTCCGCGCCCGGCTCGGCGACGACGGCCTTCCGGTGGCCGTCGACATGCGTGTTGCCGCCCCGTCGATCATGGCGAGCATCCTGCCGCGCTACTTCCCCAGCCTGTCGCCGATCGGGCCGGACAAGACGATCACCGAGGGCGCAGCGAACCAGCCCTATGCGATCGCGAACTACCGCGTCGGCGGCATCAAGGCGCCGGTCTCGGTGCCGGTCGGCTTCTGGCGCTCGGTCGGCAATTCCTTCAACGGCTTCTTCCACGAGAGCTTCATGGACGAGATCGCCGTCGCCGGCGGGCTCGATCCGCTGGAGTTGCGACGCAGGCTGATGGTCGCGCACCCGACCGCGGTCAATGTCGTCGACAAGGTAGGGGCGATGTCGCGCTGGGGTGAGACGCTGCCGCCAGGCAGGGCGAAAGGCTTCGCCTTCACGCTGTCGTTCGGCACCTGGGTGGCGCAGGTGATCCAGATCGCCGACGTCGGCGGCCGGATCCGTATCGAGAAGGTCTGGTGTGCGGCCGACCCCGGGCAGGTCATCGACCCGGCGATCTTCGCGGCGCAGATGATGTCGGGCATCGTCTACGGCCTGTCCTCGGCGATCGGCGAGGAGATCACCTTTGCCGACGGCGCGGTGCAGCAGGCGAACTTCCACGACTATGGGCCGATGCGCATGCACCAGTGTCCGCAGATCGAGGTCAGCCTGCTCGAGACCGCAAGCCGCATGGGCGGCGCCGGCGAGCCCGGCACGCCGCCGGCAATTCCGGCGCTGGCCAACGCGGTCCATGCGCTGACGGGCAAGCGCATCCGCGCCCTTCCGCTGTCGAAGGAAGTGGAGTTCGCCTGATGGCATTGCGGACGGTTGGAAAGGGTCTTGCCGGGCTTGCAGCAGCGACGCTCGTGGCTTTCGCCCTGCCCGTGCGGGGGCAGGATCCCGGCCTTGCCGCCTGGGAGCGTATCTACCTCGTGTTCTCCCATCCGCGCTGCGCCAACTGCCATGTCGAGGACGAGCGACCGCGCTGGTCCGGGCCGCACTACGGCGCGGCGCGGGTGCACGGCATGAACGTCCAGCGCGGCAGCGACGGATTCGGCCAGCCCGGCCTGCGCTGCGCGACCTGCCACCAGGCCCACAACGCGCCGCAGCCGCATGGCCCGCCCGGGGCGCCTGCCTGGCACCTCGCGCCGGCCGGGATGGCGTGGTGGCGGAGGTCGTCGAAGGCCGTCTGCGAGCAGGTGAAGGATCCGGCGCGCAACGGCGGCCGCACGCTCGACGAGGTCGCCCGGCATGTGCGCGACGACGGCCTCGTCGCCTGGGGCTGGGCGCCCGGGGCAGGGCGCGAGCCGGCACCGGGATCGGCGGAGCAGACCTACGACCTGCTGCGGCAGTGGAGTGCCGCCGGCGCGCCCTGCCCGGAGGCGTAGCCCGCCTCGCGGCAAGCCGATCTCAGTGCCGGCTTCCCACGTCCGCGTGCACCGCGTGCTTCGACAGCAGCAGCACGACCAGAAGCAGGATCGGCAGGACCGAGAACACCCAGGCAAAGCCGGTGTGCTCGGCGATGAAGCCGATCGAGGAGGGGGCGAACAAGGCGCCGGAATAGCCCATGACCGTCGTCACCGACAGCGCCACGCCGGGCGCGAAGCCCGGCAGGTTGCCGGCCGCGGAGAAGGCGATCGGCACCATGTTGGAAATGCCGACACCGCAGATGGCGAAACCGACCATGGCAACAAGCGCATTCGGGGCGAACCCGGCGAGCACCATGCCGACAATCGCAAGAAGGGTGGAGACGCGCAGCGTCCTCACCGCGCCGAAGCGGTCGCGGACATGGTCGCCGGCAAAACGCATCACCGCCATGGTCGCCGAGAAGGCGCCGAAGGCGAACCCGGACAACGCCAGCGATGCGCCCAGTTCGTCGCGCATGTAGAGCGCGCTCCAGTCGAGGATCGCCCCTTCCGGGATCATCGTGAACAGCGCCATGATGCCGATCAGCCACGGCAACGGCGATAGCGGCAGGCGCACCTTGTGGCGCACCTCGGCCGGGTGCTTCCTGTCGGGCAGCACCAGGGTCCAGAGGGCGGCAAGGCCGGCCAGCGCAAGGCCCGTCAGAAGCGCGGCATGGCCGACGACGCCGATCGTCGCGATCAGGTAGCCACCGGTGGTGGCTCCAAGGAAGGCGCCGAGGCTCCAGAAGGCGTGGCAGGAGGACATGATCGCCCTGCGCATGGATTTCTCCACCTCCACCGCGTTGGCGTTCATGGCGATGTCCATTGCCCCGGTCAGTCCGCCGAACAGGAAAATGGCGACCGCGCCGGACCAGACATTCGGGGCGAGCGACAGCAGAAGCATGGTCGGAATGAAGGCAAGCGTTGCCGACTTGGCCGTGCGCGCCGTTCCGAAATGGGCGACGAGGACGCCGGCAATGGGCATCAGCACGAGCGAGCCGATGCCGAAACAGACGATCATCAGGCCGAGCTGCGATTCGCTCAACGCCAGGCGGCTGGCAAACTCCGGGATCTTCGGCGCCCAGGCGCCCATGAAGGTGCCGTTCAGCAGGAACAGGCCGGACACGGCCAGCCGAGCGGGAGGGAACAAGGGCGATCGGATGGGGGCGGCGGTCGCTGCGCCGTCTTGCGTGCTCATCGGGGGTCCTGTCCGGTTGCATGTTTGGGCCGCCCGGCCGGGGGTGAGGACTGCCCGGCGCGCGTGACGCGGACACCGCTGGCGGCGCATTCGGCGACGTCCTGCTCGTCTGCGTCCGCCTCGAAGACGGCATGGTCCAGCCGGGCGAGCGGCATGATGGCGTAAGGGGCCGCCAGCGACAGCTTGTCGTTCGTGACGGCGGCCAGAACGGTGCGGCTGCGTTCGGCCAGCAGGCGCTTGAACTCCGCCTCTTCGAAATTGAAGGCGGTGACGCCGGCATCCGGATGAAGTCCGCAGACGCCGAGGATGCACAGGTCGGGCCGCAGTGCCTCGGCGTCGCGCAGCGCCTTCGCGCCGATGGCGGCGCCGGTCTTCTTGTCGACCTGGCCGCCAATGAGGATGATCTCGATCCCGGGGCGATCGATCAGCGCCGCCGCAATCGCTGGCGCATTGGTGGCAACGGTGAGATCCTTGCCGCCCGGCAGAGCACGGGCAATCGCAAGGTTGGTGCTGCCGGCGTCGAGAAAGACGACGGCACCGGATTCGATCAGGGGAACGATCGCGCGCGCCAGCGCCTCCTTGCGGTCGATATCGACGCCGACGCGGTCGCTGAACGAGGGGATGGGGGTGGCGCTCAGCGCGCCGCCATAGACGCGCCGGCACAGCCCGGCGGCCGCCATCTCACGCAGGTCGCGGCGGATCGTGTCCTCGGACACGCCGAGTTCTTCGGCCAGTTCCGCGGCGATGACGCGCCCGTGGCGGTCGATACGGTCCTGAATGAGGCTCTGGCGCTCGCCGAGGAGCAGTTCGCTGGTCGACATTACGAATTCCAAAATGTGCAATAACGTGCGTAAATACGCACAACCAGGCATGAAATGCAAGAGCCACGTTGTGCCGGCGGGACGGATCGGTGCGCGCAAACAAAAACCCCGCCGTTTGCGGCGGGGTTCTTTTGGCGTTACAGCCGGCCCATGCTACTCGTTGCGGTTCCCGAGGAAGCGCAGCAGGAACAGGAACAGGTTGATGAAGTCGAGATAGAGGGTCAGCGCACCCATGATCGCCTTGCGGCCGGCCACGGCGGCCTCGTCGGCCTCGAAGTACATCTCCTTGATCTTCTGCGTGTCCCATGCAGTCAGTCCCGCAAAGACCAGAACGCCGATCGCGGAAATCGCGAAGTCGAGCGCGGAAGACTGCAGGAACAGATTCACGAGCATGGCGATGATCAGGCCGAACAGACCCATGACCATGAACGAGCCCATGGCGGAAAGATCACGCTTGGTCGTGTAGCCGTAGAGCGACAGGGCGCCGAAGGCCGCAGCCGACACGAAAAAGGTCTGCGTGATGCTCGCGCCGGTGTAGATCAGGAAGATCGACGACAGCGACAGGCCCATCAGTCCGGCATAGATCCAGAAGGTCGTCTGCGCCGCGGCGACGCTCATCGTATGGATGCGGAAGCTCAGGAAGAACACCAGCGCCAACGGAGCGAGGATCACCACCCACTTCAGGGGGCTGACGTAGATCGCCTGACCGAAGGCGGTCAACTGCCCGCCCGAGAAGGCCGCCTGCGAGGCGAAGAACGCGACAAGACCGGTAATCGCCAGACCCATCGCCATCAGGTTGTAAACCTTCAGCATATAGGCGCGAAGGCCCTCGTCGACGACGGCGCCGGCCTGTGCGCCGGTCGTCGCCCGGGTCTGATAGTTGCGGAAATCAGCCATTTTATCCTCTCAAAGCCCCGTATGTTTCTACGGTGTCGGGTATTCGGACCGAGGTGTCTTTCGGACCCTCCCGGATTGTTTCCAAACCGGTTTTGGCCCGACAACCCAGGCGCCGCTGCGGGGCTCCAGCATGCCTGACGCAAATATGATGACGAAGCGGCCCGAGCACAAGTGCCGCAGCCGATTCACCGATCAACTTCGCGCGAGACTTTGCCCGCCAGGCGTGCAGGCCGGACCGATTCCGCGGGTCACAGCTCGCGGAGGACGGGTGCCGCCTTCTGCCCCAGCACGCGCCAGGTCCCGGCAAGCCCGATGCCGACGGTCATGACCAGCGCGACCACCACGGTCATGACGGCGACATCCGGCAGGAAGCTCGACGGCAGCGTCATGATGCGGCTGACCACGAACCAGGCCGCGACCCCGCCCGACAACAGCGCAAACACCGCCGTCGCCAGGCCGAGCATCATGTATTCGTAGCTGAAGGCGCGGATCAGCGTGCGGCGGGTGGCGCCCAGCGTCTTCAGGACCACGGCGTCGTGCGTGCGGGCACGATTGCCGGCGGCGAGCGCGCCGGCGAGCACCAGGACGGAGGCGATCAGGGCGACCGCGGCAGCGGCGCGCACGGCCGTCGCCAGTTGGCCGAGCAGTTCGTTGACAATGTCGAGCGCGTCCTTGACGCGCACGCTGGTGATGGTCGGATAGGCGTTGGTGATGGCCCTCAGTGTCTGGGCTTCCTGCGCCGTGGTCGCGTCGGGGTCGATCATCGTCGCGAGCCAGGCATGCGGCGCGCCGGCAAACGTGTTGGGCGAGAACACCATGACGAAGTTGATCGACAGGGATTCCCATTCGACGTTGCGCAGGTTGGCGATCCGGGCGGTGATGTTGCGCCCGAGCACGTTGACGGTCACGGTGTCGCCGATCTTCAGTCCGAGCTCGCTTGCCTCCTCCGCCGAGAAGGAGACGAGCGGCTCGCCGGCATAGTCGGCCGGCCACCACTCGCCCCCGGCCAGCGTCGAGTTTTCCGGCGCGTTCCTGGCATAGGTGATCCCGCGGTCGCCCTGCAGCACCCACCGGCCCGAAGGCGGGACGTTGCGGCGCGAAACATCCTCGCCGTTGAAGGCGATGATGCGGCCGCGCAGCATCGGCACCTCGACGATCTTTGCGGCCGGCATGTTCTCCTTCAGAACGGCGCGAAAGCCGTCCAGGTCGGCGCGCTGGATGTCGACGAAGAAGAAGTTGGGCGCACGTCCCGGCATGCTGCCGGTCAGTTCGCGGCGGAGATTGCCGTCGATCAGCGCCAGCGTGACGAGCAGCGCCAGGCCGAGCCCGAGCGAAAGCACGACCGACGGCGTGAGCGCGCCGGGGCGGTGGATGTTGCCGATCGCAAGGCGCAGCGCCGGTGAGTGCACGCGCGGCGCCCGCCGCGCCAGCGCGGTGACGGCATAGGCCACAAGCCGAAGCACGATGAAGGCCGAGGCGATCGAGCCGAGGAAAACGAAGGCGATGTAGCGGTCGTAGGCGGTCCAGATCGCAAGCCCGGCAAGGGCGGCGAGGAAGAGCCCCGCGCCGGCGATGTAGGGCCAGGCTGGCAGGCGGCTGCGCTCGAAGCCCTGTTCGCGGAAAAGGGCCGTCGCCGGTACCTCGCGGGCATGGCCGAGCGGGATCACGGCGAAGGCCAGCGCGGTGATCAGCCCGAAGCCGGCCGCCAGCGCCAGCGCGCCGGGATATAGCGCGATCGCGGAGGGAACCGGCAGTACGCCTTCGAGATAGCGCACGGCGATGACGGGTATCAGCGCCCCGAGCAGGAGGCCGGCGAGGATTCCGATCGCGGCGATCAGCGCGATCTGGGACAGGTAGATCGCCGAAACCAGCCGCGCCGGGGCGCCGAGGCACTTGAAGGTGGCGATCACCCCGCGCTTGGAATCGAGGTAGGCGCGCACCGCGTTGGCCACGCCGACACCGCCGACGATCAGCGCCGTGAGTCCGACCAGCGTCAGGAACTGCGAGAAACGGGTGATGTTGGCGGTCAGTGCCGGCGTGGCGTTGCTGCTCGTGCGCACGGACCAGCCGGCCGACGGGAAGGTCTTCTCCGATTGCCGGCGGATGCTGGCAAGCGCCTGTTCGGTCGGATCGGCAAGGCGGATCTTGTATTCGTGCTCGACCAGGCTGCCGGTCCGCACCAGGCCGGTCGCCGCCAGCGCCGCGTCGGACAGCATCAGCCTCGGGGCAAGGCCGAATCCGTCCGACAGCGCATCCGGCTCGCGGTCGAGCGTTGCCGCGATCCGGATCCTGGCATTGCCGAGCAGGAGCTCGTCTCCGAGCTCGAGGTCGAGCCGCTCGAGCAGGAGCGGCGCCGCGATCGCGCCGAAGGCCTCGCCCTGCCTTGCAAACAGCGCGGCAAGCGGGCGCGGCGGCGTCGTCTCCACCGCACCGTAGAGCGGATAGGCGCCGTCGACGGCCTTCAGTTCCACGAGTGCCTGGTTGGAGCCATCGGGCAGGCGCGCCATCGAGCGCAGCCCGGAGGAGACGGCCACCTGCCCCAGCCGGTCGAAGAAGGCGCGCTCGTCGTCGTTGGCGATGCGGTTTCTCAGCCGGAAGCGCAGGTCTCCGGCCAGCAGCGACTGGCCCTGCGTAGCGATGGAGGAGCTGATGGCGCTCGAAACCGAATTGACGCCGGCGATCGCCGCCGTGCCCAGCGCGATACAGGCGAGGAAGATGTAGAAACCGCGCAGGCCTCCGCGCATCTCGCGCAAGGCCAGCCGGAAGGCCAGCGGAAGCCAGCTTGCGGCGCCGGCTGCGCCGGTCATGCCGTCACCCGCTTGCCGGCGGCTGCCGCCGGCTCGCCTTCGCCGACGATCTCGCCGGAGCGCATGCGCACCTGGCGCCGGCAACGGCTGGCGAGCGCCAGGTCGTGGGTGACGAGCAGCAGCGTCATGCCGCGGCGGTCGTGTTCGGCAAACAGAAGGTCGGAGATCTGCCGGCCGGTTTCGGCGTCGAGGTTGCCGGTCGGCTCGTCGGCAATCAGCAGGCGTGGCTGGGGCGCCAGCGCTCGGGCAATGGCGACGCGCTGCTGCTCGCCGCCGGAGAGCTGGCCAGGGTAATGCGACAGGCGCGCGCCAAGGCCGACGGCCTCCAGCTCGCGCCGGGCGATGGCGAAGGCGTCCGCGACATTCGCCAGCTCCAGCGGCACGGCCACATTCTCGAGCGCCGTCATGTTGGGAATGAGGTGGAAGGACTGGAAGACGATGCCGATGTTGCGGCCGCGGAAATCGGCGAGTTGGTCCTCGTTCATCGTGTGCAGGGCCGCGCCGCCGATATGCAGTTCGCCCCGGTCGAGCCGCTCCAGCCCGGCCAGCACCATCAGCAGCGTCGACTTGCCGGAACCGGAGGGGCCGACGATGCCGATCGATTCGCCCGCCCCGATCGAGAGGTCGATCTGCTTCAGCACATGCACCGCCGCCGCGTCCTGCCCGAGCGTCAGGTCGGCCTTTTTGAGATCGATGATGGTTTCGCTCACGAAATTCCGTCCTATATCTTCTCTATTGCAGTCTTGCAGGAAGCGGGCCGACCGTAGCGCAGGCCAATGCCTTGAAAACGAATACGTCCCGCCGATGGACCCGCGCGCCGTCGGGATCGTGCAGCAACTTAGGATCGCCGTCATGCCGTTTAAAGCCGCTCACGGAATTTTCATCGCTTTGGCGCTGTTGGTCGCACGGCCGGCCGTTGCGGATCCGATCCAGCTGGTCGGCTTCGGCGACAGCCTGATGGCGGGCTACGAGCTGCCGCCCGAAGAGGCCTTCCCGGCGCAACTGGAGAAGGCGCTGCGGACCAAGGGGCTGGATGTCGCGATCGTCAATGCCGGCGTGTCGGGCGACACGACGTCGGCTGGGCTGGCGCGGATGGACTGGTCGGTGCCGGAGGGGACACAGGGCGTGATCCTCGAACTCGGCGCCAACGACGCGCTCCGCGGGATCGCGCCGGAAGAAACGGAGCGGAACCTCGACCGGATGGTCGCGGGGCTCAAGGACCGCGGCATCGCGGTGCTGCTCGCCGGCATGCTGGCACCGCCGAACATGGGCGAGGACTACGGCACCCGATTCAACGGCATCTATGAGCGGATCGCGACCAAGCACGGCGTGCCTCTTTATCCGTTCTTCCTCGACGGGGTGGTAGCCAACGCCAACCTCCAGCTGAACGACGGTATGCACCCCAACGGCAGGGGTGTCGCGGTCATGGTCGAGCGGATACTGCCGACGGCGGAGGCTTTCGTCAAAAGGCTGGGGGTAAGCGACTGAGCCTTTTCGCGTCTGCGAAATTAAGGTTGCACGGGAAGGCAAGGCGTGATTCGCTGCTGTAACGATCACAGATTCGGGGAGCTCGCCATGCCGAGACTATTTGTTGCCCTCGAAGTGCCGCGTAATGCCGCAATGAGCCTGTCACTGCTCCGTGGCGGTCTCCCGGGAGCGCGTTGGATCGACGTCGAGAACTTCCACATCACCCTGCGCTTCATCGGCGACGTCGACGGCCGCACCGCCGACGAGGTGGTGGACAAGCTCGATCGGATCGAACGGCCGGAGTTTCAGCTCTCGCTCTCCGGCGTCGGCTCGTTCGGCTCGAAGAAGCCGCACTCGATCTACGCCGCCGTTTCGCCCGCGCCTGAAATGTACGCGCTGCAGGCCGAGATCGAGCGGATCTGCCAGCGTCTCGGGCTGCCGGCGGATCCGCGCAAGTTTACCCCGCATGTGACGCTCGCCCGACTGCGCAATGCGCGCCTGGACGACGTGGTCGCCTATCTCTCGGGCCGCGGCAATTTCGTCTCCACACCCTTCATGGTCAATCGCTTCGTGCTGATGTCCTCGAAGGAATCGGTCGGCGGCGGGCCCTACGTTACCGAAGAGGTGTTCCCCTTGTTCGAGGCCGGCCCTTCGATCGGGGCGTCGAGGATCGACGTGCACCCGCGGTAGAGCAGATCGAAGACCGCTTCGAAGTCGTCTCCGTCCCCGAAATAGGGGTCGGGAACATCGGCGGCGGCGCCGAACGCCCGGGTCGCGAACAGTTCGATGCGGGCGCGGCAGCCATGCGGTGCGGCACCCTCCAGGCTCCGCAGGTTGCTGCGATCCAGTGCCAGAATCAGGTCGAAGCGGTCAAAGTCGGCGGCCGAGACCTGGCGCGCCCGCAAATGCGCAATGTCGATGCCGCGCCCGGCGGCGGTCGCGATCGCGCGGGCGTCCGGCGGATCGCCGACATGCCAATTGCCGGTTCCGGCGGAATCGATGAAAATTTCCGCCTTGCACCCATCCCTTGAGGCGAGGTCGCGCAGAATTCCCTCCGCCAGCGGTGAGCGACAGATGTTGCCGAGGCAGACGAACAGGACCGACAGCGCAGCCATGCGGTTCTCCTTGACGATCAAGGATGGCAAACTATCTGCTAAGGCATTGGCCCGCAACGGAGGATACGGTCGATGAAGCACGAGAGACTCGGCAAGGAGGTGATCACCTCCAGCCTTGCCATGCTCGAGGGCTGGAATCTCGAGGAAGACGGCCTGGCGATCGCGAAGTCGTTCAAGTTCAAGACGTTTGCCGGCGCCTTCGGCTTCATGACGGACGTGGCGCAGGCGGCGGAGCGGCTCAATCATCACCCGGAGTGGTTCAACGTCTACAATCGCGTCGATGTCCGCCTGACCACCCATTCGGCCGGCGGCGTGACGGCGCTCGACTTGCGGTTGGCCG
This sequence comes from Mycoplana sp. ABR4_002, assembly GCF_056159645.1. Lineage (NCBI taxonomy): Bacteria > Pseudomonadati > Pseudomonadota > Alphaproteobacteria > Hyphomicrobiales > Rhizobiaceae > Mycoplana > Mycoplana sp. ABR4_002. The sequence goes on along the minus strand of NZ_JBSWVO010000001.1, from coordinate 3,891,783 downwards.
AAGCGATGGAGAAGGCGGCGCGCGAGCACTGATCTGTCTTGCTCCCGGGCTTGCGGCTTCCCATATTCGACCTTGGGCCGATGGGTCCGAAGGGCGAGGAGTGTGGTGGAATGGATGAAGTGAAGATCGGCGAAATCCTGCTGCCAGGTGACGAGGATGAGCAGGAGGGCCAGAGCGAGCGCGTCCGCAGCCGGTTCTGGCCGGTGCTGAGGCGAGCCCTCCGGCAGATCCCGTTCAGCCGCGAACTCGTCGCCGCCTATTTCTGCGCCTTCGATCCGAGTACCCCGGCGCGTGTGCGCGGAATCCTGCTCGCCGCGCTGGCCTATTTCGTGCTGCCGCTCGACGGCATACCCGACATTCTCGCGGTGATCGGCTTTTCCGACGACGTCGCGGTCCTGACGGTCGCCTTTGCCGCCATCCGCGGCCATATCCGCGAGGATCACTACCGCCAGGCCGACCGGGCCATGGCGGACGGCGCGCCGGAGGCTGGTTGACATAATTTCCGGCGTGCGGTGGAGGGGTCCCTCCGTGCGAACCGCAGGGCAATGGTCGCTTCGGGTCTCGCCGCGAGCGTCAAATTCTTGCCCAAATCATTGCCGACTAAGGCACGCTGACGGGATGGGCTTCTTCTTGGTCCGCCAGCGGCCATGCCATGAGTTTCGGCGCGCAATTTGCATTGCGGTGTAATTCATAGTAACCGCCGCATTTCGATGAAATGAGCGTCTGTTGACGATTTGGTAACCAGAATTAAGTCAAATTAAATCAAATCGTGACCATGCGTGCCGTCACGTCCGCGTCCGGGCGGGGCAGCAAGACAACCGGCAGGGAATCATGTTTGTAAAAAGACTCGCAACCGCACTCACCCTCGTTCTCGCAACGGCCGGCGTTGCCTCGGCACAGTCTCCGAGCCGGATCCAGCAGTTCAACGCCTGGGGTGCCTACTCCTACCAGTCGAGCGGCGGCAAGGTCTGCTACGTTCTGTCGGTTCCTAAGGAAAAGGCGCCGGCGGGCGTCGACCACGGCGACATCTTCTTCCTGGTGTCGCAGCGTCCGGGCCAGAACATCTCCTACGAACCGCAGGCGATGATGGGCTACCCGCTGAAGGAGAACTCCAAGGTCAACGTCACCATCGACGGCCGCACCTTCGTCATGTTCACCAAGGGCAATTCCGCCTGGGTCGAGAACGCCGCCGAGGAACCGGCGATGGTCGCCGCCATGAAATCAGGCCGGGACATGTCGGTCCAGGCGACCTCGCGCCGCGGCACGGGCACGTCCTACAACTATTCTCTGTCCGGCATATCGGCGGCATTGAAGCAGATCGAGTCCTGCCAGTAGGGCCCGGCGCAAGAGGCTATGGATCAGGCCGGTCGATCGACCGGCCTTTTTTGCATTCGGGTCCTGCGGCGGCTGCACGTGACTCTTCGGCGAGAGAATGCTAAAGGCGCGGCAAACAAGGAGCCGCGCGCTGGCGCAAGCGCCGCCGGGCTCCGAAGACTTCACATTCGAGAAGCGGCAGACCTGGCGGAGTTCGGACCGGCGGGCGACGGACCGTAACGGGATTGCACAGATGGCGACCTTGGACTTCCTGAACGGGGCGGAGCCTGCGGCCGCCAAACCCATGCGCAAGGCGATGCCGGCCGAGAAGCCCTCGCTGATCGGCCTTTCGCGCGCGCAGCTGGGCGAGGCCCTGGTCGACAAGGGCGTGCCGGAGCGGCAGGTGAAAATGCGCGTCAGCCAGCTCTGGCACTGGTTCTATGTGCGCGGCGTCTCCGATTTCGACCACATGCTGAACGTGTCGAAGGACATGCGCGAGATGCTGAAGCAGCATTTCACCATCGCCCGGCCGGAAATCGTCGAGGAACAGGTCTCTAACGACGGCACGCGCAAGTGGCTGCTGCGCTTCCCGCCGCGCGGCGCCGGCCGTCCGGTCGAGGTGGAGACCGTCTACATTCCGGAGGAGGGGCGGGGCACGCTCTGCATTTCCAGCCAGGTCGGCTGCACGCTCACCTGTTCCTTCTGTCACACTGGCACGCAGAAGCTGGTGCGCAACCTGACGGCCGAGGAGATCCTGGCGCAATTGCTGCTGGCGCGTGACCGGCTCGGCGACTTTCCCGACCGCGAGACGCCGGCCGGTGCGATCGTGCCGGGCGAGGGACGCAAGGTCTCCAACATCGTGATGATGGGGATGGGCGAGCCGCTCTACAATTTCGACAATGTCAAGCAGGCGCTGTTGATCGCCACCGACGGCGATGGCCTGTCGCTGTCCAAGCGCCGCGTGACGCTGTCGACCTCCGGCGTCGTGCCGGAAATCTACCGCACCGGCGAGGAGATCGGCGTGATGCTGGCGATCTCGCTGCACGCCGTGCGCGACGAACTGCGCGACATGCTGGTGCCGATCAACAAGAAGTATCCGCTGAAGGACCTGCTCGAGGCCTGCCGCGCCTATCCGAGCCTGTCGAACGCCCGCCGCATCACCTTCGAATACGTGATGTTGAAGGACGTCAACGACAGTCTCGAGGACGCCAAGCTGCTGGTGCAGCTCCTGAAGGGCATCCCGGCCAAGATCAACCTGATCCCGTTCAATCCCTGGCCGGGCACGAACTACCAGTGTTCGGACTGGGAGCAGATCGAAAAGTTCGCCGACTTCATCAACCAGGCGGGCTATGCCTCACCGATCCGCACCCCGCGCGGCCGCGACATCCTTGCCGCTTGCGGCCAGCTGAAGTCTGAGTCGGAGCGGATGCGCAAGGTCGACCGCATGGCCTACGAGGCGATGATGATCGCCGGTCACGGCGAGGACGACTGAGGCAGAGGCCAGCGCCTCAGCGCGCCTGCGTCATGATGATCTTGGCGGCAAAGACCGAGAACACCCCGGCGAAGGTGTAGTCGAGCCCGCGCAGCACCTTCTTGTTGGCACGCAGCCAGTTCGACAGCCTGTCGGCGGCGAGCACGACGATGGCGTTGACCGGCATGCCGATCGTGATGAACAGCAGCCCGAGCACGATCAGCTTGCCGGTGACGTTCGGGTCGCCGGCGGAGACGAACTGCGGCAGGAAGGTCATGAAGAAGATGATGACCTTCGGGTTCAAAAGATTGACCCAGAAGCCGGTCGAGACGTTTGCCAGCGCGGACGCCTTCGGCAGGGCAGCGGCGTCGGGGCTGCCGGAGAAGCTGGAGCCGACGCGGACGGCCTGGATCGCCAGCCAGAGCAGGTAGCCGGCGCCGCCGGTCTTCAGGATCGTGAAGGCCGTGGGCGAGGCGGTGATCAGCGCCGAGATGCCGAAAGCGACGAGCATGGTGTGCATGACGATGCCCATGCTGGTGCCCAGTACCACCCACAGCGCCGGTCCGCGCCCCTGCGACAGCGCCCGGCTGATCGACAGCGTCATGTCCGGGCCGGGGGTTGCGGCCAGAAGCAGGCTCGCGGCGGTGAAGGCGAGAAGTGTGGGCAACGACGGCAGGTATTCCATGGCGAGAGGTCCTGTTTTCCGGTTAGCGCCACTCGATACTCCGCTGCCCGCCGCTTGAAAAGTCAAATTGTCATGCACCGCCGCCGTGGCGCTTGTATCCTTGCTGTTTCTGGCTAAAAGTGCCGCGAACTCGTGCGGCCCGGCCGCTTTCCCGACACCAGACGGATGGACAACCATGGCATCTCCGAAGCAAGTCAAGAAGGTCGTTCTCGCCTATTCGGGCGGGCTCGACACGTCGATCATCCTGAAGTGGCTGCAGACCGAACTCGGGGCGGAGGTCGTCACCTTCACCGCCGACCTCGGCCAGGGCGAGGAACTGGAGCCGGCGCGCAAGAAGGCCGAGATGCTCGGCATCAAGGAGATCTTCATCGAGGACGTGCGCGAGGAATTCGTCCGCGACTTCGTCTTCCCGATGTTCCGTGCCAATGCCGTCTACGAGGGCGTCTACCTGCTCGGCACCTCGATCGCGCGTCCGCTGATTTCCAAGCACCTGATCGAGATCGCCCGCAAGACCGGCGCCGACGCGATCGCGCACGGCGCCACCGGCAAGGGCAACGACCAGGTCCGCTTCGAGCTGTCGGCCTATGCGCTGAACCCCGACATCAAGATCATCGCCCCGTGGCGCGACTGGTCGTTCAAGAGCCGCACGCAATTGCTCGAGTTCGCCGAGCAGCACCAGATCCCGGTCGCCAAGGACAAGAAGGGCGAGGCGCCGTTCTCGGTCGACGCCAACCTGCTGCACTCCTCCTCGGAGGGCAAGGTTCTGGAGGATCCGGCGGTCGAGGCGCCGGAATACGTGCACATGCGCACGATCTCCCCGGAAACCGCGCCGGACAAGCCGACCACCATCACCGTCGGCTTCGAGCGCGGCGATGCGGTGTCGGTCAACGGCGTGCGCATGTCGCCCGCGACCCTGTTGTCGACGCTCAACACCTACGGCCGCGACAATGGCATCGGTCGCCTCGATCTCGTCGAGAACCGCTTTGTCGGCATGAAGTCGCGCGGCGTCTACGAGACCCCCGGCGGCACGATCCTGCTCGCCGCCCACCGAGCCATCGAGAGCATCACGCTCGACCGCGGCGCCGCCCATCTCAAGGACGAGCTGATGCCGCGCTATGCCGAGCTGATCTATTACGGCTTCTGGTTCTCGCCGGAGCGCGAGATGCTGCAGGCGGCGATCGACAAGAGCCAGGAGCATGTCGAGGGCGAAGTGACGCTCAAGCTCTACAAGGGCAATGTCATGGTCGTCGGCCGCAAGAGCGACAAGTCGCTCTATTCCGACAAGCTGGTCACCTTCGAGGACGACCAGGGCGCCTACGACCAGAAGGATGCTGCCGGCTTCATCAAGCTGAACGCGCTGCGCCTGCGCACGCTCGCCGCCCGCGACCGTCGCGGCTGAACCGCCTCGCATCATCAGCCATGAGCCCGCCGGAACGGTTCCGGTGGGCTTTTTCCTGCCTGGCAGCGCGCCGCCACCCGACTTGACGAATGCGCGATTGCGCGTTCGGATGGCGCTTCGATTGCGCGAGGTTCCCCTATGACCGGTTCGATGTTGCTCGGCGCGTTTCTGGCGGCGCTCTTCTACGTTCTCATTCCAGGGCCGGCGTTCCTGGCACTGCTCGGCATCGGCGCGGGCCAGGGGCGCAGGGCGGGCGCCCTGTTCATGGGCGGCCATCTGGCGGGCGACCTCGTCTGGTCGACGTTGGCGCTGGTCGCCATTGTCGGCGCCAAGACGGTCGGCACGCTCGTTTTCGACGTGCTCGGGTTGCTGTGCGGCGGCTACCTAGCCTGGATCGGCTGGACTGCGCTTCGCGCCCGGCCACGCGGAGCCGATCAGCCGCTGCTTGCGGTCGAACGTCCGTTGCGGCGCGGCCTGATCTTCGGGCTCACCAATCCCAAGGGCTACCCGGTCGCGCTCGCCACCTTCACCGCGCTTCTGGCGGGCTCTTCGAACGCGCTCGATTTCGCGGCGCTGCCGATGCTGCTTGCCGTCTCATTGCTCGGCTTCTTGATCGCCGACCTGATCCTGATCGCGGTCATCGGTGCCTCGTTCGTGCGCCGCTTCTATCGCCGGCACGAACTCGCGATCGTACGCATGTCTGGGCTGCTGTTCCTGGGCTTCGCGGTTCAGGCGGTCTGGCATGCGGCGCCCGGCCTTGCGACCTGGCGCCGGGCCTGAACCGCGTCAGGCCGAGCCGGTCGTCCGCGGGAAGCGGATGACGGCGCGCAGTCCCCTGCCGCCCGTGCCGTCTTCGAGGCTGAGCGCCGCGCCGAACAGGCCGGCGATGTCTTCGACGATCGGCAGTCCCAGGCCCATGCCCGGGGCGCTGCCGTGCCCGCCGCGGGCGAAGCGTTGCCGCACGTCGGCGCGCCGGTTGCTTGGTATGCCCGGGCCGTTGTCCTCGACGACGAGCCGGATCGCGCCGCCCTCGCGGCGGACGGCGACGGTAACCTCGGCGCCCGATCCCGCATAGGCGATGGCGTTTTCGATCAGGTTGCGCAGCATCTCGCCGAAGAGCAGCCGTTCGGCGCGCACGAGGGCCGGGCCGTCGCCCTCGTAGCCGAGATCGATCCCGGCCTGCGCCGCGACCGGAACGTAATCGGCCGTCATCGCCTGGGCGAGGGCGGCGATGTCGATCTCGGCTGCCGGGTGCGGCTCGGCCGACCCGGCCGCGTCGATTTTCGCCATCAACAGCAGTTGCGCCAGAATGCGCTCGGCATGGGCGACCGCGTCGTCGCCCCTGCGCGCGGCCTGCTGTGCCGCCGCGAGCGAGCCCGCCCGCCCGGCCAGTGCCAGCTGGGTCCGGATGATGGCGAGCGGCGTGCGCAACTGGTGGCTGGCATTGCCGGAGAAATGGCGCAGCGAGTTCAGCGCCGACTGCAGCCGAACCATGAAAGAATTGACGGTGTCGACAAGACCCTGCACCTCGCTCGGCACGGCCTGGTCGATCGGGTGCAGGTCGCTGGGGTTTCGCTCGGCGATCGCCTCGCTCAGCCGGTAGAGCGGCCGCAGCGCCACCGTCACGGCAATCCAGACGATCGTGGCGGCGCCGGCAATCATCAGCCCGAGACGGAAGGCGGAGCGCAGCAGGATCGCCTGCGCCAGCTGGCGCCGCGCGATGGTCGTCTCCGCCACCGTGACCACGAACGGGACCGAATTGACGCCGGTCGAGGCGGAGCGCCGCAGCACGGCGAGCCGGATGGGCTCGCCGCGGAAGGTGGCGTCGGCATAGGCAGTCGGCTGGCCGCTCGTGCCGCTGATCGTCGGCAGGGCCTGGTAGCCGGTGATGAACCGGCCCGGTGGCCCCTCGACGCGGTAGAACACGCGATCCTGGGCGGCGGAGGTCAGCATCTCGAGTGCGACATAGGGAATGTCGACCTCAAGCGCGCCGTTCTCGTTGACGACCACCCGTTCGGCAATCGCAAGGGCGGAGCCGGCGAGCACGCGGTCGGACACGGCATCCGCCGTCTTGACCGCCTCGCGGTAGGTGTCGATCAGGGCCAGGATGCCGAACACGGCGGTCGCGACGAGCAGCCACACAAGCAATTGGCGGCGGACCGAGGAAGCCGGGTGGCGGGTCAAGCGGGCGCCGCCTTGTCGAGGTAGTAGCCGATGCCGCGGGCGGTTCGCACGGTCAGCCCATGCGGAGCGATCCGCTTCCGCAAGCGGCTGACATACTGCTCGATCGCGTTGGCGCTGAGGTCGTCGTCAAAGGCGGCGAGCGACTGCATGATCGCCTCCTTGGACACCACCTTGCCGGCGCGCATGAACAGGATTTCGAGCAGCCCGAGCTCGCGCGCCGGGATGTCGAGCGGCGCACCGTTGGCGGAGAAGGTGCGGGAGGTCAGGTCGAGTTCGACGCCGCCGAAGCTCATGGCGGAGGAGCGCAGTCCTGCCTGGCGCCGCAGCAGCATGCGCACCCGCGCCTCGAACTCGGATATGTCGAAGGGCTTGCTCATGTAGTCGTCGGCGCCGAGGTCGAGCCCCTTGACCTTGTCCTCCGCCGCCCCGCGCGCCGTCAGGATCAGCACGGCGGCCCGGTTCTGCCGCGCCCGCATTGCCCGCAGCACCTCAAGACCGTCCATTTCGGGCAGGGTCAGGTCGAGGACCACCAAGTCGAAGGCCTCCGCCGATATCGCGGCGTCGGCCGAGGCGCCATCGCTGACCGCATCGACCGCATGCCCGGTGCCGCGCAGGATCGCGCAAAGGCCGTCCGACAGGGCCTGGTTGTCTTCGACGAGAAGTATGCGCACGTTCGTCCTCCCAGACAAGCTTAGCCGGCGCCCGGCCGCTTGTGAACGGCTTCCGTGTAGGGCAAATTCGCCTGCATGTGCATTCCTCTTTTCTGCCTGTGTCTGCTTGCTGCTTCCTTGTCGGCGGTGCCGCCGGCCGGAGCCGCCGAGACCTTTTATCCGGCGCCGGACGGGCGTGGGAACGCCAGGGTGCTTGTCGTCTATTCCTCGCTCGACGAACCGCTGGCGCGGCCGATGATCAAGGGCTTCCAGCAGGCCAATCCGGACGTGGCGGTACGCTACGACGAGATGCTGACCGGAGAGGTCTACGACCGCGTCATCCGCGAGACTGATGCCGGCGAGAAAACGGCCGACTTCGCCTTTTCCTCGGCCATGGACCTGCAGGTGAAGCTCAGCAACGACGGCTACGCGCAACGCAGCGACCTGCCGATGAGCGACCGCTGGCCGCGCTGGGCCAACTGGCGCAACACCGCCTATGCGCTGACCTTCGAGCCGGCTGTCTTCGTCTATCACAAGCCAAGCTTCGCCGACGAGAAACCGCCGGCCTCGCGGGCCGAGTTCCTGGCCTACCTCGAGCGCCACGGCGACGGCATCTATGGCCGGATCGGCACCTACGACATCGAGCGCTCCGGCGTCGGCTTCCTGTTCATGGCCCGCGATCAGGAGCAGTTCGGCGATATCTGGACCCTGATCCGGGCGATGGGGGCGGCGGGCGTGAAGCTTTACTCGACGAGCTCGGCGATCCTCGAGCGCGTCGCCGACGGACGGTTCGCCATCGGCTACAACATTCTCGGGTCCTATGCGGCGGACTGGGCGGCGAAACACCCGGACCTCGGCCTCGTGCTGCCGAAGGACTATACCGTCGTGATGTCTCGCATCGGCCTGGTGCCGCAGGCCGCGGCCTCGCCCGAGCTCGGACGGCGCTACCTGTCGTTCTTCATGTCGCAGGAGGGGCAGACGATCATGGCCCGCGAGCTCCACATCGCCGCCGTTTCGCCGGAGGTGGCGGGCGACAACACCGCAACCACCTTGCAGCAGCTGCTCGGCGCGCAACTGAAGCCGGTGCCGGTCAGCCCCGGGCTGATGGTCTATCTCGACCAGGTCAAGCGCGCGCGGCTGATCGCGCGCTGGAACGAAGTGCTGAGGGCGCAATAGCCGTCGCCAGGATCATTGTGGCGGCAATGTGCTATCATGTCAGTTGGATGTCAGGTTTCTGTGATGCTCTGGGGGTCTCAATCGTCCGTGGAGGCGGGCATTGGGGTGATGTGGGAGGAGACGATCAGGTGAGCGCGCCACAGGCGTCGGCTTCGCCAAGGCCTCTTCTCCCGCAAGAATCGTGCAACGACGCGCTGCCGAAGAAGCCGCGCCTGACGGAGGATCCGCCTTGAAACAGTTTTTCCTTGCTTCCATTCTCGCCGGCGCGATGGCGCTGCCGGCCCTGGCTGCCGACTACAAGATCATCGCGCCGGCCAATCCCGGCGGCGGCTGGGACCAGACGGCCCGCACGCTGCAGTCCGTGATGCAGTCCGAAGGCATTTCCGGCAACGTCCAGGTCGTCAACGTCCCGGGTGCCGGCGGCACCATCGGCCTTGCCCAGTTTGCGAGCCAGGACAAGGGCAACCCCGGCAGCCTGATCGTCGGCGGCTACGTGATGGTGGGCGCGATCCTGACCAACAAGGCGCCGGTCACGCTCAAGGACGTCACCCCGATCGCACGCCTCACCGGCGAGTACGAGGCGATCGTCGTGCCGGCCTCCTCGCCGTTCCAGACCTTTGGCGACCTCGTCGAGGCGCTGAAGAAGGATCCCGGCGCGGTTTCCTGGGCCGGCGGCTCGGCCGGCGGCACCGATCACATCACGGTCGGGCTGATCGCCAAGGCGGCTGGCGTCGATCCGAAGAAGATCAACTATATCGCCTACTCGGGCGGCGGCGAGGCACTGGCGGCGATCCTCGGCGCACAGGTCAGCGCCGGCATTTCCGGCTATGGCGAGTTCGAATCCCAGATCAAGTCCGGCACGCTGCGCCTGCTTGCCATGTCCAGCGACGAGCGGATCGAGGGCATCGACGCCCCGACGATCAAGGAGAACGGGCTCGACGTGGTGGTGCAGAACTGGCGCATGATCGCTGCCGCACCGGGCCTGAGCGAGGAGCAGAAGGCCGCGGTGACCGCCGACATCGAAAAGGTCGCGCAGTCGGCAGCCTGGCAGGAACAGCTGAAGACCAAGGGCTGGCAGGACACCTACCTTGCCGGCGGTGCCTTCGACGAGCAGCTGACGAAGGACATCGCCTCGACCGAGAGCATCCTCAAGGAAATCGGGCTGGTCGAATGACGGACGGGACCGAACCCGCAAAGGCAACGCGTCGCCCCGATGGGGCGGCGCTCGCCATCGCGGTCGTGCTGGCCGCCATCGCCGCCCTGATCTTCTGGGACGTATCGCGTCTCGCCGGCACCGCGGGCTATTCGCAGGTCGGGCCGACATCGGTGCCCTATGCCATCGCCTGCTGTCTGATCGGGCTTGCGCTCTGGACGGCGATCGAGGCTTGGCGCGGCGATTTCCCCGAACGCGCGCCGCAGAAGGTCGGCCCGGTCGTCTGGATCGTCGGCGGGCTTGCGGCGCAGATGCTGCTCTTGAACGTCGCCGGTTTCTCGGTCGCCACCGGTCTTCTCTTCGCCCTGACCGCCGCCGGATTCGGCAGGCGCAAGCTCTGGGCGACGATCCCCGTCGGAATTGTCTTCGCCTTCGCCGTCTGGGTGGTCTTTGCCAAGCTGCTGCAGCTCTCGCTGCCTGCCGGGCCGCTCGAGCGCCTGTTGTTCTAAAGGGGGCGGCAAACCATGAACACGTTCGAATTCCTTATGCAGGGCCTGCTGGTCGCGGCCCAGCCGATCAACCTGCTCTACGCGCTGATCGGCGTGACGCTCGGAACCGCCGTCGGCGTGCTGCCGGGCATCGGCCCCGCGCTCACGGTGGCGCTGCTTCTGCCGGTCACCTACAAGCTCGACCCGGCCGGCTCGCTGATCATGTTCGCCGGCATCTATTACGGCGGCATGTACGGCGGTTCGACCACGTCGATCCTGCTCAACACCCCAGGCGAAAGCGCGTCGATCGTCACGGCGCTCGAGGGCAACAAGATGGCGCGCGCCGGCCGGGGCGGGCCGGCGCTCGCGACGGCGGCCATCGGTTCGTTCGTGGCGGGCCTGATCGCCACGCTTGCGCTCGCCTTTGTCGCTCCCTTCATCGTCAAGGTTGCGCTGGTCTTCGGACCGCGCGAGTACTTCGCGCTGATGGTGCTGGCCTTCGTCACCGTCTCGTCGGCTTTCGGCGATTCCACGCTGCGCGGGCTGACGTCGCTGTTCGTCGGGCTGACGCTCGCGATCGTCGGCATCGACCAGCTCACCGGCCAGACCCGTCTGTCCTTCGGCGTCCCCGACCTGCTCGACGGCATCGAGGTGACGACGCTCGCGGTTGCGATGTTCGCCATCGGCGAATCGCTCTTCATCGCCGCCCAGGGCGACAAGGGGCCGGACACGGTGGAGGCGGTGAAGGGATCTGTCTGGATGAACGCCGCCGACTGGGCGCGGTCGTGGAAGCCCTGGCTCCGGGGGACGGCGATCGGCTTTCCGATCGGCGCCATGCCGGCCGGCGGCGCGGAAATAGGCACCTTCCTGTCCTATGCGGCCGAAAAGCGCCTGAGCACGCATCCCGAGGAGTTCGGCAACGGCGCCATCGAGGGGGTCGCCGGACCGGAGGCCGCCAACAATGCCTCGGCCGCCGGCACGCTTGTACCGCTTCTGACGCTCGGACTGCCGACAACGGCGACGGCGGCGATCATGCTGGCCGGCTTCCAGCAGTACGGGCTGCAACCCGGCCCGCTGCTGTTCGCGACCAATCCGCAGCTCGTCTGGGGCCTGATCGCCAGCCTGCTGATTGCCAACCTGATGCTGCTGGTGCTGAACCTGCCGATGATCGGCCTGTGGGTGAAGCTGCTGACCATCCCCAAGCCGTGGCTCTATGCGGGCATCCTTCTGTTCGCCACGCTCGGCACGATCGGCGCCAACCCGTCGGTGTTCGAGCTCGGCATGCTGCTCGCGTTCGGCCTGCTCGGTTACGCCATGCGCGTGTTCGGCTATCCGATCGCGCCGGTGGTGGTCGGCCTGATCCTGGGGCCGCTGGCCGAACAGCAACTGCGCCGGGCGCTGTCGATCAGCCAGGGCGACCTGACGACGCTGGTGGCTTCGCCGGTGTCGGTCGCGTTGTTGCTGATCGCCGCGGCGGCGTTGATCATCCCGCTCATCCTGCGCGCCCGCGGACGCGGCCAGATGCTCTCGCAACTCGCCGCCAACGAGGACTGAGCGCGGCTTGTACCGGGCCGGAACCTGCAGCCCGCGCAGCAATGCGCGGGCTGCGTCATTTGCATGGCAGCCCTGCCGTTGCCTTCCTTGTCCTGAGGCCACGCCGGCATCATCTTTGTTCCCGTAACGAGAAGAAGAGAGCAAGACGATGAGCCAGATCCGCAACGCAATCCGCCACGGCTTTTTGGGCCGCGCCTTCGCGGTGCTGGGCGCCGCGAGTGCGGCCGCCGCCGCAGTCGAAGGCGGCCGCCGCCCGAAAGATCGCGACCTTAAGGTCCTCGGCATCGACCCGGCGTCGTTCCCGAACTAGGCCGCCGCAGTTTTAGGAATGAAGAAGGGCCCGCCGACCGATGGTCGGCGGGCCCTTTCGCTTGGGCGGCGCGTCCGCGCCGCCGCCTTCGATGTCAGACGTGCTCGACCACCCGTGCGCCGTGCTCTTCTTCCTGTTCTCGGCGGTTGTAGCGGATCGACGACCAGAGCGAGATGCCGATCAGGCCGGCGCCGCCGAGGCCGGTAAGCACTTCGGGGATGTGCACCAGCGTCTGGCAATACATGATCACCGACAGGATCAGGATGGCGTAGAAGGCGCCGTGCTCGAGGTAGCGATATTCGGCGAGCGTGCCCTTGTCGACCAGCATGATCGTCATCGAGCGCACGTACATGGCACCGATGCCGAGGCCGATGGCGATGATGAAGAGGTTCTGGGTCAGCGCGAAGGCGCCGATCACGCCGTCGAACGAGAAGCTGGCGTCCAGCACCTCCAGGTACAGGAAGGCACCGAGCCCGCCCTTCGCGGCGGCGCTCATGGTCTGCTGCGACGCGTCGAGAAGGCCGCCGATCACCTCGACCGCGAGGAAGGTCAGGAGCCCGTAGATCGCCGAATAGACGAAGGTGTCGGCGTTTTCGCCCTCGAGCAGATTGGAGAACAGCAGCACCAGGATCAGCACGAAGGCAATCTCGATGCCCTTGATGGTGGCGTAGCGCGCCATGTACTTCTCGATGACGCCGATCCAGTGCACGTCCTTCTCGTGGTCGAAGAAGTAGGTCAGCCCGACCATCATCAGGAACGTGCCACCAAAGGCGGCGATCGGCAGATGCGCCTCATTCATGATGCGCGCATATTCCTGCGGCTGCTTGGCCGCCAGGATGATCGCCTCGATCGGGCCGATATTGGCGGCGATCACGACGATCAGGAGCGGGAACACGATGCGCATGCCGAAAACGGCGATGACGATGCCCCAGGTCAGGAACCGGTGCTGCCAGACCGGCGTCATGTCCTTGAGCTTGTTGGCGTTGACGATGGCGTTGTCGAAGGACAGCGAAATCTCCAGCACCGCAAGAACGGTGCAGATGAAGAAGACGGTGGCCATCCCCCCGAGCGTGCCGGTCGACTGCCAGCCAAGCCAGGCGCCGAGGAGAAGCCCGAGGGCGGTGAAGGCGAACGCCCACTTGAAGTAGCCGAGGGCGCTTTGCGGTTGGGTATAGGATTTCATGCCCGCACCTCGCTTTCGCGCGCGGTCATGACGTCTTGGAAACGGATCAGGGAATCGCGCGTGCCGGAACGGGCATGCGCAAAAGGCATGGTCAGGATTTTCATGGTTCTTGAATCCGCCGGCTCAATTGCTGGCGGTACCGACATCACGAGAGCGCCGTAAAACTCTCGCCAGAGGGGCCCGGCACCAAAGTTCTCGCTGCGACGGGATGACCGGGATCGCAGCACCTTCGTTTTCTCCGAAGTCGCCCGGTTCGTCAAGGAATTTCAGCCTCCGCGGGTGCCGGTCGCAGCGAAAAGAAATCGCATGGGCGCGTACACAAGCCGGTCTTCTCCTCCTATATTCCGGTCGAACAGTTCGCGATTTGGCCGTACGAGGAAAAAATCCAGCATGAGCGAGACGAAGAGTATCAGCCCCGCCCTGATCGAATGGAGCGGGCCCAACGGCCTGCCGCGCTTCGACCTGGTGTCCGACGACAGCTTTGCCGCTGCCTTCGACGCGGCACTGGCCCTGCACGAGACGGAAATCGACGTGATCGCCGGCAACCCGAGCGGCCCCACCTTCGACAACACCGTTGTTGCGCTCGAGCTGGCGGGCGACGAGCTGTCGCGCGTGTCGGCGCTGTTCTGGAGCCGTGCGGGCGCCAACACCAACGATACCATCCAGGCGCTGGAGCGCGCGATCGCGCCCAAGATGGCGCGCCACTACTCGAAGATCGGCAACAACGAAAGGCTGTTTGCGCGCATCGACGCGCTGTGGGAGGGACGCGAGGGGCACGGCCTGACGCTCGAGCAGACCCGGGTGCTGGAGCGCCACTGGAAGGGCTTCGTCAAGTCCGGCGCCCGGCTCGCAAAACCGCAGCAGGACCGGCTTGCCGCGATCAACGAGCGGCTGGCCGCGCTCGGGGCGCAGTTCGGCCAGAATGTGCTGGCGGACGAGAAGGAATGGTCGCTCCTGCTTGCGGACGACGACGCTCTCGAAGGCGTGCCGGACTTCCTCAGGGATGCGATGGCTGCCGCCGCACGCGAGCGCGGCACGGACGGCGGCCACGCGGTAACGCTGTCGCGTTCGATCATCGAGCCGTTTTTGACCTTCTCCCGCCGCCGTGACCTGCGCGAGCAGGCGTTCCGCGCCTGGACCGCACGCGGCCTCGGCGGCGGGACGACGGACAACCGCGAGATCGTGCGCGAGACGCTGGCGCTGCGGGCGGAAAAGGCCGCGCTTCTCGGTTACGAAAATTATGCCGAACTCAAGCTCGACAACACGATGGCCAAGACGCCGGCGGCGGTGAGCGGCCTGCTGATGCAGGTCTGGGACAAGGCGGTCACCCGCGCCGCGGAGGAGGAGCGGGAATTGTCGCGCCTGATCGCGGCGGAAGGGCGCAACCACCCGGTCCTGCCCTGGGACTGGCGCTACTACGCCGAAAAGCTGCGCGCGGAGAAATTCGCCTTCTCGGAGGCGGAGCTGAAGCCCTACCTGCAACTGGAGAACATCATCGACGCCTGCTTCGACGTGGCGCAGCGGCTGTTCGGCATCCGCGCCGTGCCGCTCGAGGGCGTGCCGGTCTACCATCCGGACGTGCGCGTGTTCGAGATCCGCGATGCCAGCGACAGGCTCGTGGCGATGTTTCTCGGCGACTATTTCGCGCGCGCCTCGAAGCGTTCCGGTGCCTGGATGAGCGCCTACCAGAGCCAGCACAAGCTGCCGCTGAAGAACGGCTCGCACGGCGAGATCCCGATCATCTACAATGTCTGCAACTTCGCCAAGCCGGCCGAAGGCCGGCCGGCCTTGCTGTCGCTTGATGACGCGCGTACGCTGTTCCACGAGTTCGGCCACGCGCTGCACGGCATGCTCTCCGACGTGACCTACCCGTCGGTTTCGGGCACCGGCGTAGCGCGGGATTTCGTCGAACTGCCCTCGCAACTCTACGAGCACTGGCTAACCGTGCCCGAGATCCTGCGGACCTATGCCGTGCATTACCAGACCGGCGAACCGATGCCGCAGGCGCTTGTCGACAAGGTGCTGGCGGCGCGCACCTTCAATGCCGGCTTTTCGACGGTGGAGTTCACCGCTTCGGCGCTGGTCGACATGGCGTTCCACACGCAGGGCCCGGTCGAGGACCCGATCGCAATGCAGGACGCGGTGCTGGAGCGGATCGGCATGCCGGTGTCGATCGTCATGCGCCATGCCACACCGCACTTCCAGCACGTGTTCTCCGGCGACGGCTACTCCGCCGGCTACTACTCCTACATGTGGTCGGAAGTTCTGGATGCCGATGCCTTTGCCGCCTTCACCGAGACCGGCGACGCCTTCGACCCCGGCACGGCGGCAAAGCTGAAGGACCATATCTATTCCGTCGGCGGCGCCATCGATCCCGAGGACGCCTACAAGGCCTTCCGCGGCAAGCTGCCGACAATCGACGCCATGCTGGAAAAGAAGGGCCTTGCCGCCTGAGAGGCCGGGGCCGGCAACCGTCCGGCCCCGGCAGTCGGATGCCGCCGTCATCGGGCCGTCACCGAACTGTCTCTGCCACGTCATCGTTCCTTTACCGCGCTGACACGTGATCCCCCGATGGTCGGCGACGCGGATCGGACGGCGATTCGCGATGTTTCGACGGGGGATCCATGGCAATGGCAGCCGATGTCCTGAAACGGCGCTCGTTCCTGCTGACGGCCGGCGCGGCGGGGCTGGCGGCGTCCTCGGCGCTTGCGGTCCCCCACTATGCGCGCCGGCACGGCAGCCCGGTCTTCACCCATGGGGTCCAGTCCGGCGATGTCGACACCGCCTCGGGCGTGATCTGGGCGCGAGCGGACCGGCCGGTCGAGGTTTCCGTCGAGTATTCCACGACCGAGAGCTTCATCAACGCCACACGCGGCCCGCTGCTGAAGGCCGGGCGCCAGAGCGACTTCGCCGCCAAGCACCTGCTGACCGGGTTGCTGCCGGACCAGGACATCTTCTATCGTCTGACGGCCACCGATCCCTATTCCAGCCACCTGGTTTCAGAGCCGGTGGTCGGAAGGTTCCGGACCGCGCCGCTGCGGCGGCGGTCGGTACGCTTCGCCTGGTCGGGCGACACCGCCGGGCAGGGCTGGGGCATCGACGACGTCGGCATGAAGACCTATTCGACCATGCTGCTGCACGAGCCGGACTTCCTGATCCATTCCGGCGACACCATCTACGCCGACGGTCCGATCCCCGACGAGATCAGGCTTCGCGACGGGTCCGTGTGGAAGAACCGCATCGTCACCGATGAAAAACGCCACGTGGCGCGGACGCTGGACGAGTATCGCGGCCAGTGGAAGTACAACATGCTCGATCGGCATGTGCTGGGCTTCAACGCGCAGGTGCCGACCTTCTTCCAGTGGGACGACCACGAGGTGCTGAACAACTGGTCGGCCTCGACCGACCTGCGCGACGACCCGCGCTATCCCGAGAAGGACATCGCCGTCTATGCCGACCGCGCCAGACGCGCCTTCCTGGAAATGACGCCGATCCGCTACATCCCGACCGAGCCGGGCCGGATCTTCCGCAAGATCGGCTACGGCCCGTTGCTCGACGTCTTCTTCGTCGACCTGCGCTCCTATCGCACGGCGAACCGTGGCAGCACTGACAATGGCCTGTTCGGATGGCGCCAGGCAGACTGGCTCAGGCGCGAGCTGCTGGCCTCGCGGGCCACGTGGAAGGTGATCGCCTGCGACATGCCGCTCGGCGTCGTCGTTTGGGACGATTATGGCAGGAAGCTCGGCTATGAGGGCGTTGCCGACGGGCTGAACGGACCTCCGGCGGCACGCGAGCGCGAGATCGCCGAGTTGCTCAGCTTCATGCGCGACAACGCCATCCGCAACGTCGTCTGGCTGACCGCCGACGTTCACTACACCGCCGCCCATCACTACGATCCGGGACGCGCCAGGTTCCAGGAATTCGAGCCGTTCTGGGAGTTCGTCTCCGGTCCGCTGCATTCGGGGACCTACGGGCCGCATCCGCTCGACATGACCTTCGGGCCGGAGGTGCGCTTCATCAAGGCCTCCGGCGGCGGTGCCGACAGCAACCTGCCGCCATCGGCGGGGCTGCAGTTCTTCGGCCTCGTCGACATCGACGGCGCGAGCGAGCAGATGACCGTGCGGCTGATGGACCGCGACGACCGCGAACTCTGGAGCGTTACGATCGATCCGGCGGTGACGGCATGAGCCCGCCTGCCGGCGCCCGCGCCGCCCGGTACAAACAGAGTTTCTGCCTGCCTCTTTCGCGTTTGCGTAAAACCATGTATGGAGCGCGCCAATTGCAGATGGCGCCGCCTGTGCCGTGCGCGCCCCGAACCTCAGAGATCGAAACATGTCCATTCGCAATATCGCGATCATCGCGCACGTCGACCATGGCAAGACCACGCTCGTCGACGAACTCCTGAAGCAGTCCGGCTCGTTCCGCGAGAACCAGCGCGTCGCCGAGCGCGTGATGGACTCCAACGACCTGGAAAAGGAACGCGGCATCACCATCCTCGCCAAGGCCACCTCGGTCGAGTGGAAGGGCCACCGCATCAACATCGTCGACACGCCCGGCCACGCCGACTTCGGCGGCGAAGTCGAACGTATCCTGTCGATGGTGGATGGTGCCATCGTTCTCGTCGATTCCTCGGAAGGACCGATGCCGCAGACGAAGTTCGTTGTCGGCAAGGCGCTGAAGGTTGGCCTGAAGCCGATCGTCGCGATCAACAAGATCGACCGACCGGACGGCCGGCATGAGGAAGTGCTGAACGAGGTGTTCGACCTGTTCGCCAATCTCGACGCCACCGACGAGCAGCTCGACTTCCCGATCCTCTACGGTTCGGGCCGCAATGGCTGGATGAACGTCAATCCCGAAGGTCCGCAGGACGAGGGCATGGCGCCGCTGCTCGATCTCGTGCTGAAGCACGTGCCGGAGCCGACGGTTGCCGATGGTCCGTTCCGCATGATCGGTACGATCCTCGAAGCCAACCCCTTCCTCGGCCGTATCATCACCGGCCGCATCCATTCCGGCTCGATCAAGCCGAACCAGACGGTCAAGGTTCTCGGCCAGGACGGCCAGTTGATCGAAAACGGCCGTATCTCGAAGATCCTCGCTTTCCGTGGCATCGAGCGCCAGCCGATCGAAGAAGCGCAGGCAGGCGACATTGTCGCGATCGCCGGCCTCACCAAGGGCACGGTTGCCGACACGTTCTGCGACCCGGCGGTCACGGAAGCGCTGAAGGCGCAGCCGATCGATCCGCCGACCGTCACCATGTCCTTCATCGTCAACGACAGCCCGCTCGCCGGCACCGAGGGCGACAAGGTCACGAGCCGCGTCATCCGCGACCGCCTGTTCAAGGAAGCCGAAGGCAACGTCGCGCTGAAGATCGAAGAGTCGGGCGACAAGGACTCGTTCTTCGTGTCCGGTCGCGGCGAACTGCAACTCGCCGTCCTGATCGAAACCATGCGTCGCGAGGGCTTCGAGCTCGCCGTGTCGCGCCCGCGCGTCGTCATGCACAAGGACGAGGCGACCGGCCAGATGCTCGAGCCGATCGAGGAGGTGGTCATCGACGTCGACGAGGAGCATTCCGGCGTCGTCGTGCAGAAGATGTCCGAACGCAAGGCCGAGATGGTCGAGCTGCGCCCCTCGGGCGGCAACCGCGTCCGCCTCGTGTTCTTCGCCCCGACCCGCGGCCTGATCGGCTACCAGTCGGAACTCCTGACGGACACCCGCGGCACGGCGATCATGAACCGCCTGTTCCACGACTACCAGCCCTACAAGGGCGAGATCGGTGGCCGCGTCAACGGCGTGCTGCTGGCCAACGAGGCGGGCGAGGCCGTCGCCTATGCGCTGTTCAACCTGGAGGACCGCGGTCCGATGGTGATCGACGCGGGCGAGAAGGTCTACATGGGCATGATCGTCGGCATCCACTCGCGCGACAATGACCTCGAGGTCAACGTGCTCAAGGGCAAGAAGCTCACCAACATCCGCGCGGCCGGCAAGGACGAGGCGGTCCGCCTGACGCCGCCGATCAAGATGACGCTGGAACGGGCGCTGTCGTGGATCCAGGACGACGAACTCGTCGAGGTGACGCCCAAGTCGATCCGCCTCCGCAAGCTCCATCTCGACCCGAACGACCGCAAGCGGTTCGAAAAGCAGCGGGCGGCCGGTGCTGCCTGATTCGCGTCGAAAGTAGGCGCAAACATCACAAAACGTTGAAGGGCCCCGGCAGAAATGTCGGGGCTTTTTCATGTGTGCGCCGGCGCGATACGCCTTGTGGGCAATCTTAAAAAAGCGTTAACCTTGCGGGACGCCGTGAATGAAACTTGCCTGTGGGCAAGGAGAGCCGCGCGGGCGGCTCGGGATTCCGGTGGAGTCAGTGCCGGTTTAGAGTCATTTCGATGAAAACAATATCGATTGATGTGCGGCGCGCCGAGCCGCAGGATGCTCGGGCCATCTCCGAGACCCACCGGGCGTCCTGGCTGCAGGCCTATGGCGGCCTCATTCCGCACACGCCGCTGGTGCAGATGGTCCAGCGCCGCGACGAGACCTGGTGGCGCAAGGCGACGCGCGGTCCGGCAACCTTGCTCGTGCTCGATGTCGCCGGCGTGATCGCCGGCTACGCCACGCTCGGTCTGAACAGGGCGCGGGCGCTGCCCCAGGACGGCGAGATCTACGAGATCTACCTGCGCCCGGAGTACCAGGGGGTCGGGCTCGGACGGCTGCTGTTCGGCGAGGCGCGGCGCCTGCTCAAGTCGCTCGGCTGCAACGGCTTCGTCACATGGTGCCTTGAGGACAGCGAACTGGCGGAGCGTTTCTTCCGCTCGGCCGGCGGGATCGACATCGCCGAGGGCATGGAGGATTTCGGCGGCAAGGAGTTGAAGAAGATCGGCTTCATCTTCCGATAACGGCGCGCTTTTCTCGAACCGGCGCAGATTGACTTCTGGCGCCCCAGGCATACCTTTTCCTGATCGGGGACGCGGCATTCCATTTTGAGGGTGGCGGGTGAACCGATCCGGCGCCGCCGGATCGCTCGACGCTCTTTCGGCCGACGTCACTGACACCTTGTTGGAGAGGGAGTGCCATGCGAATCTGTGAACCATTGATCGGCCTGTGTCTGGGATTGGCGTTCGCCGGCGCCGCCTTTGCCCAGGAGGGCGATGCGGCGGCCGGTGAGACCGTCTTCAAGAAATGCGCCATCTGCCATGTGATCGACAGCGATACGAACAAGGTCGGTCCGTCCCTCCAGGGGGTCTTCGGCCGGACCGCCGGCACGCTCGAGGGGTTCAAGTTTTCGAATGCGATGGTGGAGGCTGGCGCGGCCGGACTGGTGTGGGACGACGCGTCGATGCGCGACTATCTGCATAGCCCGAAGGCCAAGGTTAAGGGCACCAAGATGGTCTTTCCCGGCCTGAAGGACGAGCAGGACATTACCAACCTGCTGGCCTACATGAAGCAGTACTCATCCCAGTGATACACGCCCAGGCGGTGGAGATCTGCGCCCTCTGTCGGGTTGCTGCGCATGTCTTTGCTGTAATTGCTTGTCTTTTTCGTTCGTGAGATAATCCGGCGCGCGACACTACTGATTGCATGTTCAACCCATGGCCGATCACGGCGGGAGGGGCGGAAATGGCAGTCGTGCTGATACTGGTTGCGATCGCGGTGGGCTCGGTCCTGTTCCACGTCTTCAGTCCCTGGTGGTGGACGCCGATCGCCTCGAACTGGAGCTACATCGACCACACGCTCGTGATCACCTTCTGGATCACCGGTGTCGTCTTTGTCGCCGTGGTCCTGTTCATGGCCTATTGCGTCTGGCGGTTCCGCCATGACCCCGGCCGGCGGGCGCACTACGAGCCGGAGAACAGCCGGCTGGAAAGCGGGCTTGCGATCGGTACGGCGATCGGCGTGTTCGCGATGCTGGCGCCGGGCCTGTTCGTCTGGCACCAGTTTGTCACCGTGCCCGACGACGCGACCGAGATAGAGGTCGTCGGCCAGCAATGGCTCTGGAGCTATCGGCTTCCGGGCGCGGACGGCAAGCTCGGGCGGGCGGAGACCCGCGATGTCGCCCCCGACAACACGCTGGGCATCGACACGTCCGATGCCAGCGGGCTCGACGACGTCGTCATCGAGGGCGGGGAGCTCCACATCCCGGTCGGAAAGCCGGTGCGGGTGCTGCTGCGCTCGGTCGACGTGCTGCACGACTTCTACGTGCCGGAATTCCGCGCCAAGATGGACATGATCCCCGGCATGGTCACCTATTTCTGGCTGACGCCGACCCGCACCGGTACCTTCGACATTCTCTGCGCCGAACTTTGCGGCGTCGGACATTCGGTCATGCGCGGGACGGTCGTGGTCGACAGCGAGGAGGACTACCAGGCCTGGCTGGCCGAGCAGCCGACATTCTCGCAATTGCAGGCATCGGTGGGGCAGGCGCCGGCGGAAACGGCGGAGGCGACCGTCGGCAAGTAACACGGCCTCGGAGGAGGCCGACGAGGAGGAGTGACGATGGTAGATGCAAGCCACGGGGCAAGCGACGTTGCCCCGCCCGCGGCCGTAGAGGACGTCGAACTCTACCACCCCCACAGCTGGTGGACGCGCTACGTCTTCAGCCAGGACGCCAAGATCATCGCCATCCAGTACGCCTCGACGGCGCTAGCGATCGGGTTGGTGGCGCTGGTGCTGTCGTGGCTGATGCGCATCCAGCTCGCCTATCCCGGCGCGCTGCCGTTCATCGACACCGACCGCTACTACCAGTACATCACCATGCACGGGATGATCATGGTGATCTACCTGCTCACCGCGCTGTTCCTCGGCGGCTTCGGCAACTACCTGATCCCGCTGATGGTCGGCGCCCGGGACATGGTCTTTCCCTATGCCAACATGCTGAGCTACTGGCTCTATCTCGTGGCCGTGCTGGTGCTCGTCGCCGGCTTCTTCGTGCCGGGCGGACCGACGGGGGCCGGCTGGACGCTCTACCCGCCCCAGGCGATCATGGCCAACACGCCCGGCGGTCAGGACTGGGGCATCCTGCTGATGCTTCTCTCCCTGGTCCTGTTCATCATCGGCTTTACGATGGGCGGGCTCAACTACGTCGTCACCGTGCTGCAAGGGCGCACGCGCGGCATGACGCTGATGCGCATGCCGCTGACGGTCTGGGGCATCTTCACCGCCACCGTGATGGCGCTGCTGGCCTTCCCCGCGCTGTTCGTCGCCTGCGTGATGATGCTGTTCGACCGACTGCTGGGAACGAGCTTCTTCATGCCGGCGATCGTCGAGATGGGCGAGCAGCTCCAGCATGGCGGCGGCAGCCCGATCCTGTTCCAGCACCTGTTCTGGTTCTTCGGGCACCCGGAGGTCTATATCGTCGCGCTTCCCGCCTTCGGCATCGTCTCCGACCTGATCAGCACGCACGCGCGCAAGAACATCTTCGGCTACCGGATGATGGTCTGGGCGATCGTCATCATCGGCGCGCTCTCCTTCGTCGTCTGGGCGCACCACATGTATGTCAGCGGCATGAACCCGTATTTCGGTTTCTTCTTCGCCACCACCACGCTGATCATCGCGGTACCGACCGCGATCAAGGTCTACAACTGGGTGCTGACGCTCTGGCGCGGCAACATTCACCTGACGCTGCCGATGCTGTTCTCGCTGGCCTTCATCGTCACCTTCGTCAATGGCGGCCTGACCGGGCTGTTCCTCGGCAACGTCGTGGTCGACGTGCCGCTGTCGGACACGATGTTCGTCGTCGCGCACTTCCACATGGTCATGGGCGTCGCACCGATCCTCGTGATCTTCGGGGCGATCTACCACTGGTATCCGAAGATCACCGGCCGGATGCTGAACGAGGCGATGGGACAGATCCACTTCTGGGTGACATTCATCGGTGCCTACCTGATCTTCTTTCCGATGCACTATGTCGGCCTCGTCGGCGTCCCGCGGCGCTACTACGAGATCGGCGAGACCAGCTTCGTCCCGCCCTCCGTGCATGACCTGAACGTGTTCATCACGATCATGGCGCTCGTCGTCGGCGCGGCGCAGATGCTGTTCTTGTTCAATCTCGTCTGGAGCCTCCGGCATGGGCGCGAGGCCGGCGGCAATCCGTGGCGGGCCACCACCCTCGAATGGCAGACGCCGCAGACGCCGCCGGCGCACGGCAACTGGGGCAAGGAGCTGCCGGTCGTCTATCGCTGGGCCTATGACTACAGCGTCCCCGGCGCGCCCGAGGACTTCATCCCGCAGAACCAGCCCGGGTCGCCGGGTCCGGCGCGGGAGGTTCGCGCATGAGCGTCGTCCTCCTCTTCCTCGCCGTCCTCGCCGTCATCATCGGCTGGTGGCTGTCCGGGCAGGGACTGATGTCCAAGCCTTGGCTGGAGGTGGGCACGGCGACGGGCGGCCATGGACGCCCCCTGCCGGAGGAGGACAGGACGCCGATCAAGAAGGTCGGCCTCGCCGTCTTTCTCGCCGTGGTCGGCGCGCTGTTCGCCCTGTTCGTCAGCGCCTATCTGATGCGGGTCGAGGCGCGGGACTGGTGGGCGATGCCGGTGCCGAAGCTGCTTTTCCTCAACACGGCCGTGCTCCTCGCCAGTAGCCTGTCGCTGCATTGGGCAAAGGTGGAGGCCGACCGCGGACGGCGGGAGGCGCTGCGCACGGCCTTGCTGGCGGCGCTCGCGACCGCGCTCGCCTTCGTCACCGGGCAGGTGTTCGCCTGGCGGCTCCTGGTGGCGACCGGCTACACGCTGACCGACGATGCGGCCAGCAGCTTCTTCTATCTGATCACCGGCATGCATGGGCTGCACGTTCTCGGCGGCATGGTCGCCCTCGGCCTCACCGTGCGCCTGGCCCGTGAGGAGGGGGCGGTGACCGCAAGGCTGCGCCTCAACGTCGAACTCTGCGCCATCTACTGGCATTTCATGCTGGCCGTCTGGCTCGTGCTGCTTGCCCTCTTCGCCGGCTGGGCAAGCAACGTCTTCGATCTTTGCCGGCAGTTGCTCACCTAGGGGGACCCCGATGGCCGAGACCGTGCAGACGCATTCCCCGCAGTCATCGCCATCGCCGGACGGCATGCGCGGCTTCGTGTCCGACTGGGCCTCCGATCAGCAGGCGTTCAAGCACGTCTCCTGGGGCAAGGCGATGATGTGGATCTTCCTGCTGAGCGACACGTTCATCTTCGGCTGCTTCCTGCTCGCCTACATGACCGCGCGCATGTCCACGGTGGTGCCGTGGCCCAACCCGAGCGAGGTCTTCGCGCTGACGATCGGCGGGCAGGAGATCCCGCTGATCCTGATCGCGATCATGACCTTCGTCCTGATCACCAGCAGCGGCACGATGGCGATGGCGGTCAACTGCGGCTACCGCCGCGATCGCCGCAAGACGGCGCTCCTGCTTCTGCTGACCGCGGTCCTGGGCGCCACCTTCGTCGGGATGCAGGCCTTCGAGTGGAGCAAGCTGATCCACGAGGGGGTCCGGCCCTGGGGCAACCCCTGGGGGGCCGCCCAGTTCGGTGCGTCCTTCTTCATGATCACCGGCTTCCACGGAACCCATGTCACCATCGGCGTCATCTTTCTGCTGATCGTGGCGCGCAAGGTCTGGCGCGGCGACTACGACACCGGCCGGCGCGGCTTTTTCACCAGCCGCAGCGGCCGCTACGAGCTGGTCGAGATCACCGGTCTCTACTGGCACTTCGTCGACCTCGTCTGGGTGTTCATTTTTGCGTTCTTCTATTTGTGGTGAGGCAAGGCCATGGCGCAGGCAAGCGTAGAATCATCCGTCAAAACCTCTGCTCCGGCAGCGGCGCAGGCCGAACATCAACAGCACCCGATCAAGCTCTATCTGCTGGTCTGGGGATTGCTGTTCGTGCTCAGCGTCTGTTCCTACCTCGTCGACTATTACCAGGTGCAGGGTTTGCTGCGCTGGTCGCTGATCCTGATCTTCATGGCGCTGAAGGCCGGGCTGATCGTCGCCGTGTTCATGCACATGATGTGGGAACGACTCGCGCTCGTCTATGCCATCCTGCTGCCACCGGTGGCCGTGCTCGTCTTCGTCGCGCTGATGATCCCGGAGGCGCATTACACCCTCTTGACGCGGCTGACCTTCTTCGGCACCGGCCCCGGCAACTGAGCGCGGCGGCCGGAGGCGGCTGCAACCCGGCGCTGCGCGGCGGCTACCAATGGCTTGTTGCGTTGCAGCGGAATTCGCATTACGAAACCGGCGAATTTCCACGGCACATCAGGGAGCCCCCATGCGCATCGATGCAATCTCCATTGGCGAGAATCCGCCGAACGACGTCAACGTCATCGTCGAGGTTCCCGTCGGCGGTCATCCGATCAAGTACGAGATGGACAAGGCAGCAGGCACGCTCGTCGTCGACCGCTTCCTCTACACGCCGATGACCTATCCGGGGAACTACGGCTTCGTGCCGCATACGCTGTCGGAAGACGGTGACCCGATCGACGTTCTGATCGCCTCGACCCGTCCCCTCGTGCCCGGCTGCGTCATCAACGTCCGCCCGATCGGCGTGCTGATGATGGAAGACAATTCCGGCAAGGACGAAAAGATCATCGCCGTTCCGTCGCCGCACCTGACGCTGCGCTATGAAAAGGTGATGGAGTACACCGATCTGCCGGAGATCACCCTGAAGCAGATCGAGCACTTCTTCGAGCACTACAAGGACCTGGAACCCGGCAAGTGGGTCAAGATCTTCGGCTGGAAGGACGCGGCCGCCGCACGGACGCTGATCGAAGAGGCGGTCGAGCGCGCCAAGGCGACCAAGTAGACTCCGGCCACCGGGCTGGCCGTCAGAGGCCGAGCCTGTTGATGATGTCCTCCGGGTCGCCGTCGATCCGGAGGATTTTCTTTCTCTGCGTGTCGCCAGCGACCAGCGTGACGGCGGACTTCGGCACCGCCGCCGTCTTTGCGATCAGCGCAATCAATGCCTTGTTCGCCAGACCCTTTTCCGGCACCGCGCGGACACGGACCTTCAGGTGACGCAGGCCGTCGGACCCGATCTCGACGCCGTCAATGGCGTCGCGTCTGCCGTTCGGGATCAGGCGCACGGCGAGTCTGAGATGGCCCTCTCGCCGCTGGAACGGCACGTCGCGTCACATGCCGAGGAGCGCCGGCGCCAGAATGCTGCGAATGACCTGCTCGATGAAGAAGAGAATGACCAACACGACGATCGGTGACAGGTCGATGCCGCCGAAGTCCGGCAGGATACGGCGGATCGGCCGATAGAGCGGCTCGGTCAGGTTGTAGAGGGCGCGACCGATCGATGCGATCACCTGGTTGTTGGTGTTGATCACGTTGAAGGCGTAGAGCCAGGAAAATATGGCCGAAGCGATGATGATGAACCACGCAATGCTGATGATGAACAGCAGTGTGTTGATGATCGCGATCATGATTGTTCCGTTGTCTTGAGTTACTCGCGCCCACATGTAGCCATTGACTGGCCTGCCAGCAAGTATCCAGCGTCGATGCAGCCGCATTCATGCTTAATGCGCACGGCCGGATCACCGGCTCGACTGCCCACCCGCTCGCGGCGCTCAGTTTTCGTGGAAGACGCGGTCGAGGAAGCCCGTCATCCACTGGCGCAGCGCGGCATCGTGCACGAGCCTGCCGTCGAGATGGGCGCGGCCGATCTGTGCGCCGGGCAGCTCGAACCGATGTGCCCCGTGTACGACCCAGCGATGCATCATCGCAAGCGTCAGCTCGCCATGGAACTGGATGCCCCAGGCGTTGTCGCCGTAGCGAAAGGCCTGGTTCTCATAGTGCTCGCCGGTGGCCAGCAAGGTGGCGCCCGGCGGCAGGGCGAACCCCTCGCGATGGAACTGGTAGACCATGGATGGCCAGGTCATCAGTTCGCGCCCCTCTTCCGTCGGCCGCAGCGAGTACCAGCCGATTTCGGTCAGGCCGTCGACGTGGGGACCGACTTCGCCGCCGAGATTGCGCACCAGCATCTGCGCGCCGAGGCAGATGCCGAGATAGGGGCGATTTTCCCGCAATGGCACCGACAACCAGTCGATCTCGCGGCGGACGAAGTCGAGATCGTCGTTCGCGCTCATGGGGCCGCCGAAGACGACGGCGCCGGCGTGGCCGTCGAGCGTCTCCGGCAGCGGCTCGTCCATCGCCGGCCGGCGAATGTCGAGGTCATAGCCCATCTGCAGCAGCAGCTGGCCGACGCGGCCGGGACTGGAGCGTTCCTGATGCAGGACAATGAGGATGGGGCGCTTCGGGCCGGGCTTGCGGGGTGTCTGGAGCATGTTCTCGGCTATCCTGACGCCTTGCCTTTCCCGCGGTCCACCAGGTTCCGGCCGCTGCGTCTTGCAATCCAAAATGTCAGAGCCGGTCGCTTCTGTCCACCCGATTGCAGGACGCCGCCGGACGGCCGCTCATTCATCGTCGCCAGCTGGTTCGCGCCGTCCGGCCACTTCCTGGCGCTTCATGATCCGTTCGCGGCCGGAGACGCCGAGCAGGTCGGCGATGCGCCAGATCGCGTGGTCTTCCAGTTCGCTGCGTTCGCCGTCGGCATAGACGATCTCCCAGAGCAGGCCGATGAGATCGACCTTCTGCTCGTCGGACAGCTGCCGTTTCAGTTCCGAGGTGAATTGGAAGAAGTCGATCGCCTCGCTTGCCGATTGTGTCCCGGTCGCGATCAGGGCGTCGAGTTCCGCCTGGTCGAGACCATAGAGCGCGCGAAAGCGCTCGCGCAGGGTCGAGCGCTCCGCGGCAAGGACCTTGCCGTCGGCCTCCATCACCTGGACGCAGAGCGCCATCACGGCCACGCGCGGATCGCCGGCCTCGAAAGTCTGCCGGTCGTTTGGCGACAGGCCGGAAAGAAATCGCTGCAAACGTTCAAACATCGTGCTTCCCGGTCGGCATCGGTTCAGAACAGGCGAAAGCCGCCGTCGTGGCTTCCGGCGCTTTGGGCTTCCTTCTTGACACCCGGATCATCCGGCCGGCCGCCGAAGAACGGCCTGTCTTCATCGTCGACGTCCGTTGCCGTCGGTGCCGGTGCCGGTGCCGGTGGCGGTGGCGGTGCGCTGACCTTGGCCGGACTTTCCGGTACCGGTGCCGTTGCCTTTGCTGCTGAAGGCTGCCTGAGCTCGATCGTCTCGGGCGCGGCGTCCTGCTGTGGCGGCGGTGCGGCCGCGGCCGGCGGACGCGCGTGCGTGATGGCAACCGGAGGCAGGGTGCGGATGGCTTCCTCGGCGCTGTTGGCCGAGCCCTCCTCGACCGGCCCCTGCCATTCGCTGACCGGCGTCTTCCATTCGAACGCGTCGAGCTTGCCGGTCACCGGCGAGACCGGCAGCCATTCCACCGAGGTCACCCCGTCGGCCGTCCAGGCCGGGTCGCGGGCGGCCTTCAGCGCCTGGTTCATCCAGTGGCGGATGCGCCCCTGGTCGCCGGTGTCGGCGTCCTCGATGTCGGCCAGAAGCAGGAACATGCGCTCGCTCGGGGCGAGCCGAGCCGCAGCCTCGGCCTTTCCGCGGGCGAGGCTGAAGTCGCGGGCATCGAGCGCGGCCTGAGCAAGGGCGAACAGCGCCTCGGCATTGTTGGGCCGCAGTGTTTCCAGCTTTTCGGCGCGCTTCAGCCGGTCGAGCGGGGAGTCGCCGGCGCGCGCATGGATGAAGACGCGGGCGACATCCGGATGCGGATTGGCTTTCCACAGGCGCTCGAGGATGGCCGCTGCCTTGCGCAGGTTGCCCTCGCGCAGGTAGGCCTTCGCCGCGATCAGGCCGGCGGGAATGAAGCCGTCCTCGATCTTCAGCGCCGCAAGCGCGTCGTCGCGCGCGCCCTTGGGGTCGGTCTCGCTGTCCAGCTTCGCTTGGGCGCGGGCCGTCAACAGCACGGCCTTGCGGCGGTCTGCCTGCTTGCGCTCGTCGGCCGAGGACGGCCTGCCCTGCTCGAGCAGGCGCAGCGCGTGGTCCCATTCCCCGGTCTGGGCGCGTTCCTCCAGCACCGCGTCGGCTGCCCACGGAAGCTGGGGTGCACTCTCGGCCGCCCGCTCGGCATATTGGCGCGCGGCTTCCGAGGCTCCAAGGCGACGGGCCTCGAGATAGAGTCCGCGCAGACCCAGCGCCCGGGTCTCCGGGTCGTCCGCCATCTGCTCGAACTTGCGGCGGGCCTCGTCGTGCTGGCCCTCGATCAGGGCGGCCTGGGCGTCGAGCAGGTGGACGAGGGGCTCCTGATCCGCGCTGAGCAGTCCCCTGGTGCGCGCCAGCATCCGCCGGGCGCCCGCCGCATCGCCGGCGCCGGCGGCGATCAGCCCGGTCGACAGCGCCTGATAGCCGCGATCGCGCTTGCGGGCCCTGAAATGACGGCGCAGCGCGTGGGGCGAGCCCAGCACGGCATGGACCAGCCACCAAGCAAAGATCACGATCGCCATCGTCGCGACCGCAATCGTGGCGGCGACCATCAAGCTCATTGCGATGCGCTGACCCTGCCAGATGATCGAGAGTTCGCCGGGTCGGTCGGCGAGCCAGGCAAAGCCGACGCCGAGCGCGAGAACGAGGAGGACGAAGAATAACAGTCGCGTCATGTCCGTTCCGCCCCTCAGCCCTGGTTGCCCATTGGTGCCATGGCGCCGGAAACGATGGCGTTGACACCGTCCTCAACCGCGATGCGGTCGTCCAGCTTGCCCTTGAAGCCTGCGCCTGCGCTGCGGGCGGGCTCCGGCAACGACTGCCACTCGATCTGTGCGCCCCTCAGGTCGCCGTTCTGCAGCTTGTTTTCGATGCGCGCGACGATGGCTTCAGGCGTATCCCCCTCGACACTGCCGACCGGCCGGATCTTGATGGCCGACGTGGCGCTGGAGAGCAGCCGGTCGACGATGCCCTGGTCGCCCGTCGGCTGGTATACGGCGTCGATCATGTCGTCGGCGACCGGCTCGAACGCACGCACCAGATCCGAGCGCGACGGCACCCCGGCCGCCGCATGCGGCCTGAGCGCCGCAAGCGCTGGGTCGTCCGGCGAAAGGCTGGCGAAGGCCTCGAGTTCGGCAAGGTATGGTCCGCCGCGATCGATCGTCGTCTTCAACGCGGTCGCGGCCACCGCGCGCGCCATGGTCACGTCGTTCTGCGGCTCGGCAAGCTTCACCTCGGCGGCATCGAGACGCTCGGTCAGCCTCGCCGCCTGGTCCGCGGCGCCGCGCGCCGCGCTGGCTGCCTGCTCGCGCAGTTCGGCGATCTCGGCGGTCAGCTGGGCGAGGCCGGCCTCCAGCGCGGACACCGACTGCTCCACCTGCCCGCCGAGCGCGGCTGCCTCGGGGGGGGCGGCAACGCTGTTTTCAAGCGCGGCCAGGCGAGTCTCGATCGGCTCCAGATCGACCGCCTCGGCGGGAGCCGCATTCTGCAGCGTAGCCAGTTGGGACTTGAGGGCGTCGATGTCCGCGGTGACGGGCGCGAGGTCGACTGCGGCGTCGCGCCCGGGGCCCAGCGCGGGCAGGTACCCGCCGTACTGCAGCGCCCCGGCGCCGGCAAGCGCAACGAGGCCGCCGAGGATGGCGGCGGCGAGGGCGCCGGACTTGCTGGCAGCGGGTTGCGGCCGGGGCTCGAAGGTCTGCTCGGGCGCGGCGGAGGTCGTCTTTGCCGGCTCGTCGGCCTGCGGGTCCGTTACGATCGGCTCCTGTAGCGTTACGGCGTCAGCCGCCGGCGCATCGCCCGCTTCTGCGCCCGGCGCGCCTGTCTCGCTTGCGCCTGTCGCCGCCGTCGCCTCGACGTCCGACTTCAACACCTTGTCGTCTGCGGCGGCTGGTGCCGGCTCGTGTTCGATCGTCACGGGCGTCTCGCCGGATTTCTTGCGGTGGGGCGGTTTTTCCGGATCCATGACGCTCTCCTTGTATCCCTTTGCTTTGTAACAAGCCTAGTCAGGGAAGCAGGGCAGGGAAAGCCCCCAGTTCGATTTAAGCGGCGACGGCCGAAGCAGCGAGGCGGATGCGGCTACAGCAGGTCCAGCAGCCCGTCTTCCGTCGGCGCGATCGATACGACGGCGTTGGCCGCGTAGCGCGCCGGCACGGCCGCGGCGACCTGGCGGCTGATGCAGAGGAACAGTGCGTGGTCGAGACATTCGGGCTGCTCGGTCACCAGCGGCAGCTCGAAGAAGCGGACCGCGGACTCGCGCGAATAGAGCAGGACGACGTCCGGCGGCGTCTCGACGATGACAGGGCGTTGCTGGGCGCGTTTTGGCAGGGTCGGCTTCATCCGATAACACTCGACGGTGTCATAGGCGATGCCGGCCGCATCGAGCCCGGCCTCGAGCTGGTTCGATCGCGGCTGGCCGGCGAGATAGAGCAGGGGGTCGGGGGGGATTCCGTAGTCGAGTCGATGGGCCGCGATCAACTCGGCCAGGCTGGCGCCGTCGCCGCCTTCGGGCACGAGCACGGTACGGAAGCCGGCGCCCGTCGCCGAACGGGCGGTTCCGCGACCGACCGCGAACACGGTGGTCAGCAGGTGGCGGTCCAGTGCATCGCCGATCGAGCGAAGCGCCCTGACCGCTTCGCCGCTCGTGATCGCGAGCGCCGAATGGGGTCGCGACAGGGCCGATACCGTCGCGCCAGGGTCATGCACCGCCACGGCCAGCGGCAGCAGGACGGGGGTGTGGCCGAGTTCGGAAAGCCGCGCCGAGGTGCGCTGCGCCGAGGCTTGCGGCCGGGTGACGAGCACGCGCATCAGGCCCATCCGTCGAAAAAGCTGGTCCCTGCCGCCTCCCGCACGACTTGACCCGCGCGCGCGCCGAGCGCCGCCGCTTCCGACGCCGCGCCCTCGATCTCGGTCTCGTGGACCCTGGCGCCGTCCGGCGTCAGGATCATGCCGCGGAAGCGGATCCGGCCGGCCTGCGTGATCGCATAGCCGGCGATCGGCGTTCGGCAGGAGCCGTCGAGCACGGCGAGGAAGCCGCGCTCGCACGCCACTGCTTCGTGCGTGGCCTGGTCGTCGATCGCCGCAAGCAGATCGGCGATACGTCGGTCGCCGATGCGGGCCTCGACGCAGATGGCGCCCTGCGCCGGTGCCGGCAGGAACACCTCGGGATCGAGCACCTGCGTTGCCACCTGTTGCTTGGCGATGCGCTTCAGCCCGGCATAGGCGAGCAGCGTGGCATCGGCCTGGCCCTCGGCGAGCTTGCGCAGACGGGTGTCGACCTGGCCGCGAAAGGTGATCACGTTGATGTCCGGGCGCAGCCTGCGGATCAGCGCCTGGCGCCGCAGCGAGGCGGAACCGACCGTGGCGCCGTGGGGCAACCCGTCGAGCGTCGGCGCGGTGCGGCCGACGACGGCGTCGCGGGGATCCTCGCGCGGCAGGAAGGCGGCCAGCTCGAGACCGTCCGGCAGGCGGGTCGGCATGTCCTTCGACGAATGCACGGCGAGGTCAAGATCGCCCGAAAACAGCTGCGCCTCGATCTCCTCGGTGAACAGGCCCTTGCCGCCGATCTCGGACAGCGGGCGGTCGGTCACGCGGTCGCCCTTGGTGGAGAGCACGACGATTTCGAACATCTCCTCGGGCAGGCCGTGGGCGGCCATCAGCCGCACCCTGGTTTCGTGCGCCTGCGCCAGCGCCAGTGGGCTGCCGCGCGTCCCGATCCTGAAAGGTTTTGTTTGCATCCGCCTTGATCCGTTGTTACCGGGAGTTCTCGTAACCGGCTTTTTGGGCCATCGCAATCGAACAGCGTGCTTCATGTCGTCCCAACTGACCATCCTCGGCATCGAGACGAGCTGCGACGAGACCGCAGCGGCGGTCGTGACGCGTGACGGCGACGGTCAGGGCGCCATTCTCGGCGACGTCGTGCTGAGTCAGCTCGAGGAACATAGCGCTTATGGCGGCGTGGTGCCGGAAATTGCGGCGCGCGCCCATGTCGAGGCGCTCGACGCCCTGATCGAGCAGGCGCTGGCGCGGGCCGGCAAGCGCCTGTCTGACATCGACGCCATCGCCGCGACCAGCGGTCCGGGGCTGATCGGCGGCCTGATCGTCGGGCTGATGACCGGAAAGGCGATCGCCCGGGCGACCGGCAAGCCGCTTTATGCCGTCAACCATCTGGAGGGGCACGCGCTGACGGCGCGGCTGACGGACGGGTTGGCGTTTCCCTACCTGATGCTGCTCGTTTCCGGCGGGCACACCCAACTGGTGCTGGTGCGCGGGGTCGGCGAGTACGAGCGCTGGGGCACGACCATCGATGACGCGCTCGGCGAGGCGTTCGACAAGACGGCGAAGCTGCTCGGCCTGCCCTATCCGGGCGGTCCGGCGGTGGAGAAGGCGGCACAGACAGGCGACCCGGACCGGTTCGCCTTCCCCCGGCCGCTGGTCGGCGAGAAGCGGCTCGACTTCTCCTTTTCCGGCCTCAAGACGGCCGTCCGGCAGGCGGCCCAGTCGATCGAGCCGGTGACCGATCAGGACATTTGCGACATCTGCGCCTCCTTCCAGACGGCCGTCGCACGCACCTTGAAGGACCGCATCGGCCGCGGCCTCGAGCGCTTCCGGCAGGTCTTTCCCTCGGTCGCGGACCCGGCGCTGGTGGTCGCCGGCGGCGTCGCGGCAAACAGGGTGCTGCGCTCGACCCTGCAGGCGCTGTGCGACCGCGACGGTTTCCGCTTTGTCGCGCCGCCGCTGGCGCTGTGCACCGACAATGCGGCGATGATCGCCTGGGCCGGCCTGGAGCGCATGGCGGCCGGTCTGTCCCCGGATGAGCTGTCGGTGGCGCCGCGCTCGCGCTGGCCGTTGGACGGCGAGGCGGCCGCGGTCCTCGGCTCGGGGAAGCGGGGAGCCAAGGCATGAGCACGCGCCCGCATGTCGTCGTCGTCGGTGCCGGGGCTTTCGGCACCGCGCTCGCCACGGTGATCGCCGAGACCGGCGACAACCGCGTTTCTCTGCTGGCCCGCCGCGCCGAGGCCGCGGCCGAGATCGTCGCCACGCGCCAGAACGCCGCCGCGCTGCCGGGCATCACGCTCTCGAGCGTGCTTGAGGTCTCAGCGGAGCACGCGGTCCTCCAGGATGCGGGGATCGTGCTGTTTGCGATGCCCTCGCAGGCGCAGCGCGTGGCCGCGCGCGACCTGGCGTCCCATCTGGCGGACCGGGCGGCGGTGATCGTCTGCGCCAAGGGCATGGAGAAGGCAAGCGGTCGGTTGCTGACCGACGTGCTGGAGGAGGAGTTGCCGCGGCAGGCCGTTGCGGTCCTTTCCGGCCCCGGCTTTGCCGCCGACATCGCGCGCGGGCTGCCGACGGCCATGGTGATCGCGGCGGGAACTGCGGACCGGGCGTCCGACCTGGCGCGGAGCCTGTCCGGGCCGACCTTCCGGCTCTATCCGTCGGCGGATCGCATCGGCGTGCAGCTCGGCGGGGCGCTGAAGAACGTGCTGGCAATCGCCTGCGGCATGGTCGAAGGCGCGGGCCTCGGGGATTCCGCCCGCGCGGCGCTGATCTCGCGCGGCCTTGCGGAAATGTCGCGCTTCGTCGCCGCGCATGGCGGTGCGGCGGCAACGGTCACGGGGCTTTCCGGCCTCGGCGACCTGGTGTTGACCGGCACCAGCCATCAGTCGCGCAATCTGCGCTTCGGCATCGAACTCGGCCGGCACGGCAATGCGCAGGGATGGCCTGGCGAACTCGTCGAGGGGGCGTTCGCCGCCGGCGTCGCCGCAAGGGTCGCCGCCGAGCGCGGTATCGACATGCCGATCACCGATGCGGTCGCCGCGATCGTCGACGGCACGCTCGACCTCGGCACGGCGATCGGCCGGCTGATGACCCGACCGATTACGCAGGAATTCTGACAAAGGAGAGATCATGCTTTTCGCCCTTTTGTGCACCGACAAGCCCGACGCCCTGCAGATCCGGCTCGACACCCGCCCCGACCACGTCGCCTATCTCAACCGGCTGAATGACGAGGGGCGGCTCGCCTTCGCCGGTCCGTTTGTCGGTCAGGACGGCAAGCCGACCGGCAGCCTTGTTGTCGTGAAGGCGGAAACCATCGAGGCGGCTCGGGCGCTTGCCGAGGCCGACCCCTATGCCAAGGCCGGCCTGTTCTCCAATGTCGAGATCAAGGCCTGGAACTGGGTCTTCAACAACCCGGAGGCCTGAGGCAATGGCGTACTGGCTGTACAAGTCCGAACCGTTCAAATGGTCCTGGCAGATGCAGAAGGACGCGGGCGCGCAGGGCACCGAGTGGAACGGGGTGCGCAATTATCTGGCCCGCAACAACATGCGGGCGATGAAGGTCGGCGAGAAGGGCTTCTTCTACCACTCCAACGAGGGACTGGAGATCGTCGGCATCACCGAGGTCTGTGCGCTGTCCCATCCCGATTCGACCGCCGGCGACGATCCGCGCTGGGACTGTGTCGACATCCGCGCCGTCTGCGACATGCCCCGGCCGGTGTCGCTGAAGGAGATCAAGGCAAACCCGAAGCTCGAGACCATGGCACTCGTCACCTCCATGCGCCTGTCCGTACAGCCGGTGACGGAAGACGAGTGGCTCGAGGTCTGCCGCATGGGCGGTCTCGACCATCCGCCACGCTGATCCGGCCGTGAAGACCGACCCCGAGCACTTCATTCTCGCCAACACTGCGGTGCTGACGCCGCCGCACGTGCCCGAGATCAGGCTGCGGCTCGCCTCGGAGGCACACGATCTCTGGCAGAAGACGGAAGAGGAGCTCGAGGCGATCGGCCTGCCGCCGCCGTTCTGGGCGTTTGCCTGGGCGGGCGGGCAGGGCTTGGCCCGGCATGTGCTCGATCATCCCGAAACGGTGCGCGGTCGCACCGTTCTGGATTTTGCCAGCGGATCCGGTCTGGTTGCGATCGCGGCGATGCGCGCAGGCGCCGAGGGCGTGCTGGCGGCCGACATCGACCCCTGGAGCGAAACCGCGATCCGGCTGAACGCGGCGCTGAACGGCGTCGCGATTGCGCATTGCGGCGCGGACGTTGTCGGTCATGATGGCGGCTGGGACGTCGTGCTCGCCGGCGACGTGTTTTATGACAAGGCCTTTGCCGCGGCGCTCGTTCCGTGGTTCTCGGACCTCGCCCGAAGGGGGGCGCTCGTTCTCGTCGGCGATCCCGGCCGGTCCTATTGCCCGAGGGAACAGATGGACCCGGTTGCAGTCTACGAGGTCCCCGTCACCCGAGTGCTGGAGGACAGCGAGGTCAAGCGCACGACGGTTTGGCGGTTCGCGTCCGGCACCTGCCCCGCGGTGCCTGCAACAGGCGGCTGAGCGGCGGATCTCCGCCTCCGAGGTGCGATTTCTTATCACCTATCGAAGAAAGGGCTTTACAGGCCTTTCCGGGTCCGGTTGTGCGCCAGGGCGCCGACTCGTCCTGCTGGCGGCCGGGATTCAACATGTCGTGGGCCAGGGTGCCGCGATGCCAACATGTTGTGGAGAACAAACCCGGAATCGACGGGAGTCTTCGTTTCGTCGCCGATTCGTTCGCACGGCGTTCCGATTCGGCGCTCAAGCGTCTGGGGAACCGGCAATTCGCGGCCGGTAGATGCCGGAAAAATGCGGGAGAAGCGCCGTCCGGCCGGGCATCACCCTTGTCTTTGCCGGCCGTGATGGGCATTTGTGTTGCCGGCGTTCGGCACAACCGGCGCCGGATGATTGATGCTCTCCGAGGCAAGCCTTGACTGCTGCACCGATGATATTGAGCGGCCGCGGTGTGACCGCGGTGCTCGGGCCGACCAACACCGGCAAGACCCATTACGCAATCGAACGCATGGTGGCGCATGAAACCGGCGTGATCGGCCTGCCGCTCCGGCTGCTTGCGCGCGAGGTCTATACCCGGCTGGTGGAGAGGGTCGGCCACCACAACGTGGCCCTGATCACCGGCGAGGAAAAGATCACCCCGCACATGGCGCGCTACTCGGTCTGCACGGTCGAGGCGATGCCGCGCGAAACCCGGGCCGCCTTCGTCGCGATCGACGAGGTCCAGCTTGCCGGCGATCTCGAGCGCGGCCACATCTTTACCGACCGGATCCTGCACCTGCGCGGTCGCGACGAGACGCTGCTTCTCGGTGCCGCCACCATGAAGCCGATCCTCGAGCACCTTTTGCCCGGCATCACCGTGGTCGAGCGACCACGCCTGTCGCAGCTGTTCTATGCGGGCTCGAAGAAGATCACCCGCCTGCCGCAGCGGGCCGCGATCGTCGCCTTCTCGGCCGACGAGGTCTACGCGATCGCCGAGCTGATCCGCCGCCAGCGCGGCGGCGCGGCGGTCGTGCTCGGGGCGCTGTCGCCGCGCACGCGCAATGCCCAGGTCGGCCTCTACCAGGCGGGCGACGTCGAGTACCTCGTCGCGACCGACGCCATCGGCATGGGGCTCAACCTGGACGTCGACCACGTCGCCTTTGCGCAGAACCGCAAGTTCGACGGATACCAGTTCCGCAATCTCAATCCGGCCGAGATCGGCCAGATCGCCGGTCGCGCGGGGCGGCACCTGCGCGATGGCACCTTCGGGGTCACGGGCCGTGTCGACCCGTTCGACGACGAGCTGGTCGAGCGCATCGAGGCGCACGTGTTCGACCCCGTCCGCGTGCTGCAGTGGCGTTCCAAGCGGCTGGACTTTACGTCGATCGCCAACCTCAAGGCGAGCCTGGACGTGCCGCCGGCCATTGCCGGCCTCACCCGGGCGCTGCCGGCGGTCGACCAGCAGGCGCTGGAGCATCTGTCGCGCTACCCAGACGTCAGGGACATGGCGACGACGCCGGAGCGGGTCGAGATGCTCTGGGAGGCCTGCGCGCTGCCGGACTATCGCCGCATCGCGCCAGCGCAACATGCGGACTTGATATCTACCCTCTATGCCGATCTGGTCAGGCAGGGTACGGTGAACGAGGACTTCCTGGCCGAGCAGGTGCGTCGAGCCGATCGCACCGATGGCGAGATCGACACGCTTTCGGCACGAATCGCTCAGATAAGGACATGGACCTATGTGTCGAATCGTCCGGACTGGCTTGCCGATCCGACACACTGGCAGGAAAAGACGCGGGAAATCGAGGACCGACTGTCTGACGCGTTACATGAAAGGTTGACGAAACGCTTTGTTGATCGCAGGACATCTGTGCTCATGAAGCGCCTGAGAGAGAATGCGATGCTGGAAGCCGAGATCAGTGTAAATGGCGATGTCTTCGTCGAAGGACATCATGTGGGGCAGTTGGCCGGTTTCCGGTTCGCCCTCGCGGCGGGCACCGAGGGCCCGGATGCGAAGGCCGTGCAGGGTGCCGCGCAGAAGGCGCTTGCGCTCGAGTTCGAGGCACGGGCGGCCCGTCTTCACGCCGCCGGCAACAGCGATCTCGCGGTCGGCTCCGACGGGACCGTGCGCTGGCTCGGCGAGCCGGTCGCGCGTCTGGCCGCGAGCGACCACATCATGCGCCCGCGCGTCATCCTGCTCGCCGACGAGCAGCTCACCGGCAACGCGCGCGACCACGTCGCCGCCCGCGTCGAGCGCTTCGTCAACCATCACATCGCCACCGTGCTGAAGCCGCTGGACGACCTGTCGCGGGCGGAAGACCTGCAGGGTCTCGCCAAGGGGCTCGCCTTCCAGGTGGTGGAGAGCCTCGGCGTGCTGTTTCGGCGCGACGTGGCCGAGGAGGTGAAGTCGCTCGATCAGGAGGCGCGCGCCTCGATCCGCAAGCATGGCATCCGCTTCGGCGCCTACCACATCTTCATGCCTGCGCTGCTCAAGCCTGCGCCGGCGGAGCTCATTACCCTGCTCTGGGCGCTGAAGAACGACGGACTGGACAAGCCCGGCTACGGTGAATTGATCCCGGCGCTGGCCGCCGGCCGCACCTCGGTCGTGGCCGATCCGAGCTTCGAGCGCACCTTCTACAAGCTCGCCGGTTTCCGCTTTCTCGGCAAGCGCGCCGTGCGCATCGACATCCTCGAGCGCCTGGCAGACCTGATCCGCCCGCTCCTGCAGTGGAAGCCCGGCTCAGCGCCGCGTCCAGACGGCGCTTATGACGGGCGCCGCTTCACCGCCACCACCTCCATGTTGTCGATCCTCGGGGCCACCCCCGACGACATGGAGGAAATCCTGAAGGGCCTCGGCTATCGCGCCGAAGCGGTCAAGGCGGAGGAAGCCGCCGCGTTCCTCGCCGCTGAGGATGCCAAGACGGCGCCCGTCAAGGGCGAAGCCGATGCCGCAACCGCGGCGTCCGAGGATACGGTCGCGCAGGACGATCCGGATGCGAAGGCGGTCGGCGAAGCGACCACCGCCAACGGCGACGTGGGCGACGAGGCGAGCACCGAAGCGAACGGGACGACCGAGCCGGTCACCGAGACGGCCGAGCAGGTCGCCGAGACCGTTGGCACGGTCGAGATCGCGAAAGCTGCGGCAAATGATGACGGCGCGATCGCTGCCGCGGAGTCGGACGCGCCGGTCGAGGTCCGTCCAGTGCTGCTGTGGCGACCGGGAGGCCGAAACGACAACCAGCGCCAGGGCCAGCGAGGCCACGGGGAGGGGCAGGGCGACCGCCGCGGCGACCGCGGACAGAAGCCGGGCGGACGTCGGGACCGTGACCGGCGCGACGGCCGGCCACAGGGCGGGCGCCCGGACCTTGCCAAGGACCGCGACGGAAAGCCGCAGGGCGGCCGCCCGGATTTTGGTGATCGCAACGGCCGTCCGCAGCGCGACGAGAGGTCGGGCAAGCCGAGCAAATTCGAGGCGCGCCCGCCGCGCAAGGAAAAGCCGGTCGACCCGGATTCGCCCTTTGCCAAGCTGGCTGCTCTCAAGGAGCAGATGAAGAAGTAACGACATGGCGGACGATGGGGAACAGTCACAGGGTCAGGCGCGCCAGCGCATCGACAAGTGGCTGTTCTTCGCTCGGCTGCGCAAGTCACGCTCGCTGGCGGCGAAGTCGGTCGAGCAGGGCGACGTTGCGGTCAACGGTCAGCCGGTGCGCCAGCCTGCCTTTGCCGTCAAGCCCGGCGACACGGTCGTTCTGTCGCTCGATCGCCACGACCTTGTCGTCAAGGTGGTTTCTCCCGGCAGTCGCCGAGGCCCCTACGAAGAAGCCCGTACACTCTATCAGGACCTCACCCCGCCGCTGCCGCCTCGGTCGGAGCGAAGCCTGTTCGAGCAGGCCACGCGCGAGCGCGGGGCGGGGCGCCCCACCAAACGCGAGCGGCGGGAAACCGACGCGCTGCATGGCCGCTTCGATCCGCCCGAAGAATAGAAATCCGTGCCTCTTGGCCCTGATTTTGCGCAAGGTTTTGTCCTTGCAATGGCAGGGCAAAGCCTTTACCTCCAGACCCTGGATGAGGTGCGCCGGCATGCGCATGACCGGCGCTGCAAGGCGCCGATCGATCTGGCCGAAGGCCGGCATGCAGGCCATGGAATGGATTTTCGCTGGAGTTCATCATGACGTATGTCGTGACCGACAACTGCATTCGCTGCAAGTATACGGACTGCGTTGAAGTCTGCCCGGTGGACTGCTTCTACGAGGGCGAGAACTTCCTGGTTATCCACCCGGACGAATGCATCGACTGCGGCGTCTGCGAGCCCGAATGTCCTGCCGAGGCGATCAAGCCCGATACCGAGCCGGGGCTCGACAAGTGGCTGAAGATCAACACCGAGTTCGCGCAGATCTGGCCGAACATCACGGTCAAGAAGGAGCCTTTGCCCGATGCCAAGGCCTTCGACGGCGAAGAGGGGAAGTACGAGAAGTATTTCTCGGCCGAGCCCGGGCAGGGCGACTGATCCGGCCCAGGCTGCGTGCCGGACAGCGTCTGAATTGGGGAAAACCGGGCAGGCCTGCGCGCAAGCGGATAGGGCAGGCTTGATGACCCATGCGAAGCAAATTATTGATTTCGGCACTTTTTTGTGATAGGGTCATCAAACTGATCCAATCGAGGCACTTGGTGTGCCCGAACACCATCACGAAAGCAAACGATCCCTACGGCGCCGCTCACCTCCCATAAGCAACGTCAGCGTTGCTGTTTTGTGATCGTGCTGTCTTATCCGTTTGTGCCTTGTTGGACGGACCAGGAGTGGTGTCACCCGACGGTGTCCCCGTCTTTCCCGGGCCATCTTGACCCGGCCCCGGCCCATGCGCCGGGAGCGTACCAGGGAGTATTTGAATAGAATGACGACCCAGCAGAAGAAATCTTCCACGCGTCAGGGCTTCAAGACCGGTGAATCCATCGTCTATCCCGCTCACGGCGTTGGCCAGATTGTCGCCATCGAAGAGCAGGAAGTCGCGGGCATGAAGCTCGAGCTCTTTGTCATCGATTTCGAGAAGGACAAGATGCGCCTCAAGGTTCCGGTCGCAAAGGCCGTATCCATCGGCATGCGCAAACTGTCCGAAACCGATTTCGTCGAGCGCGCGCTGAAGGTTGTCCAGGGCAAGGCCCGCGTCAAGCGCACCATGTGGTCGCGTCGGGCACAGGAATACGATGCCAAGATCAATTCCGGCGACCTGATCTCGATCGCCGAGGTGGTTCGCGATCTCTATCGCGCCGAAAACCAGCCGGAGCAGTCCTACTCCGAGCGCCAGCTTTACGAGGCCGCTCTCGACCGGATGGCGCGCGAAATCGCCGCCGTCAACAAGATGTCGGAAACCGAGGCGGTGCGCCTTGTCGAGACCAATCTCAACAAGGGCCCGAAGCGTGGCAAGGTCATCGAGGAAGACGACGCCCAAGACGAAGCAGCCTGATCGACGCTGCCCGTCCCGATCTGTTCGACCCGGCTGGACCTCCAGCCGGGTTTTTCTTTGGAACCTTTTGCCGCTGCCGGGATTTGGGGTGGATGGGCGCGACCTTGCGTCTCATTTTCGTTGCCCACCCTGACGACCGCCGCGGTGGACCCGCAAAGCGGCGACGGTCGCCGCAAGTGGGCACAGCTCGAGCGACGGCAGTTTGGAAGTAGCGACAGAGCCGTCGAACCGCTTGATGCGGACCGACAAGAAATAGGCACTCGCTCAATGGCTCCGAGCAGTATAGCATGGCCCCTGCAGTGACGGCCTGGGGCGCCGTTGCAGGGCCAAAGTCTTCGCAGCCGCAATTGTGGCCGGCCACCGCGAAGGTCTCGCAGACGCATGCATTGTCAGGTGAATACCTTGGCCACGTTGGTCTCGGATCCTTTCAATCCCGGCTCAGGGAGATGCCAATGGCTACCAGCACCGCAGACCGACGCATGATCAAGATTGCGATGTCCGCGCCCTATCTCGAGCGGGACGAGGAGCAGGCTCTTGCCCTCGCCTGGCGTCGGGATCACGATCAGGAAGCGCGCAACCGGATCGCGATGGCGCATATGCGCCTTGTGATCGCGCTCGCTTCGCGCTTCCGAAACTTCGGATTGCCGTTCAACGATCTGCTCCAGGAAGGCTATATCGGCCTGCTGGAAGCGGCGGCGCGGTTCGAGCCTGAACGGGAGGTCCGTTTCTCCACCTATGCCACCTGGTGGATCCGGGCCTCGGTCCAGGACTACGTGCTGCGGAACTGGTCGATCGTCCGCGGCGGCACCAGTTCGGCCCAGAAGGCGCTGTTCTTCAACCTGCGCCGGCTGCGCGCACGCATCGCCCGCGACGATGCGCACCTGACCTCGGAGACGGTCTACCGCGAGATCGCCAGCGCCTTGAAGGTCAGCACGGCCGACGTGCGCAACATGGATGCGCGGCTGGCGTCGTCCGACGTCTCGCTGCAGGCGCCGGTTTCCGGCGGGGGCGAGTCCGGCGCCAGCCATATCGACTTTCTCGCC
The DNA here is from genome assembly GCF_056159645.1 of Mycoplana sp. ABR4_002. NCBI lineage: Bacteria > Pseudomonadati > Pseudomonadota > Alphaproteobacteria > Hyphomicrobiales > Rhizobiaceae > Mycoplana > Mycoplana sp. ABR4_002. The sequence continues at coordinate 3,848,580 of NZ_JBSWVO010000001.1, read as the reverse complement.
AGCGACGCCCCGCTTCCGGATGAACAGGTGACGGAGATGATCGACGGCGAGCGGCGACGCGAGTGGCTGCGGCGGGCGCTTGCGGGACTCAACGAGCGGGAAATGAAGATCATCCGCGCCCGGCGGCTGGCCGACAGCAGCTCGACGCTCGAGGAACTCGGCACCGATCTCGGAATATCCAAGGAGCGAGTCCGCCAGATTGAGAATAGGGCGATGGAGAAACTGAGAATCGCGCTCTGCCAGGCCTCGCCGGCGCTGGCCTGAGCCCGAGAGCGCTCAAGGCGTCGCCTTGGCGCGCCGCGATTCCAGACGAAGTTGGTCACCCGCTATCTGGCGCAGCATGCTGCGTCCGGCCAGTGCCATCTCGAACAGGAACGCCAAGAACGACCCCACCAGGGTGGCCACGGCGAGGCCGAAGAAAACCAGAAGGATCAGCTCGCGGAAGTCCTGCCTGATCGCCCCGACCATGAAGCCCAGCGTCGCGAGGCAGGTGCTGACCCCCGATGCGGTGGCGAGAACGACTGCGGTCTCGAGTGCGAGCGTCCGCTTGCGCAGGAACAGCATGTGCAGCAGCCGCTCCTCATCGGGGTCGGAGTCGGCGGTGCCGGATTCGAACAGCGCGTTGACTCGGTCGGAAATCCTCGCAAGCCGTGCCGCGAAGACGTTCAGGCACCCGGCCGTGGCGGTGAGAAGGAAGACTGGCGTCAGCGCCGTCTGGATGATGATCGCCGCTTCCGAGGCCAGAACTTCATTCACGGTCGATCTCCTGCGGCGCTTGGGCCGGCTTGCGGGTTCATTGACAAGACTCCGAACTGCAGGAGGCGGTCGCCCGCGGTGCCCCGGGCTAGCCCTCCTTCCCGCCGGCCGCCGCCTGTTGCGCGGCGAGGTCGGTCTGCCGCTTGTACATCGCCGCGGCGGCGGCTGCCTCCTTTTCCTCGCCCCCCACCTGGAACGTTGGCTGGGCGAAGGCGATGTCGTTCTCCGCAAAGGCCTGGGTGATCATCGTGTATGCGCGCCGCCGGATTGCGGCCTGCTCGCCGGTCGGCCGGGCGGTGAAGCCGAAGCTGACCTCGATGCCGAACTCGCCGATCTGCTCCACGCCCTTCATCTTCAGCGGCTTGATGAAGTTCGGGCCGAGTTCCGGATCCTCCAGCAATTGCTTGCCGATTTCCTTGGCGATCTTGCCGACCTTGCTGATGTCGGTCTTGAACGGCACGCGGATCCTGAACTTGTCGACCGTCCAGTCGCGGCTGCCGTTGCGGATTGCGCCGAGCGAGCCGAAGGGAACGGTGAAGACGGCGCCGCGGTGATGGCGTAAGCGAATGGAGCGCAGGCTGAAGGACTCGACCACGCCGTTATAGCTGCCGCTTTCGATCCATTCCCCCACGCGGAAGGCGTCGTCCATCAGGTAGAAGATGCCGCTGACGATGTCCTTGACCAGTGTCTGCGAGCCGAAGCCGATCGCCACGCCGAAGATGCCGGCGCCGGCGATCAGCGGGCCGACCTGTACGCCCATTTCGGCGAGGATCATCATCACCACGACGCAAAGAACCACCACCGCAAGCGCATTGCGGAAGATCGGCAGCAGCGTGCGCATGCGGGCGCGCCTCGCCTTCTCGTCCGGCGTCTGCGCCGCCTCGCCTTCCGCGGGCGCCAGCTTGCCGTCGATATAGGTCTTGGCCAGCTGCCAGGCGAGATCGGCCAGAAGCAGGATGATCACACTCTTGAACAGGCCATTAACGATAAACTGGATGACAGCGTTCTCCCGCGTCACAATGTTAGGATTGTAGTTCCAGACCAGCGCCAGCCAGCCGACCGCGAGCAGGATGACGATTGCACGCACACCCCGGACGAGCAGGACCATTCGCAGCGTGCTGGTGTTCTCCTCGCTCCAGCGAGCAAGCGCGAAGGCCTTGGTCAGCCGGTCCGTCGCTGCGAGGATCTTCGGCAGGACGATCGCGTAGATGCCAAGCCACAGTAGTCCGGCAAGGTTCATGCACCACAGCAGCCATAGTCCGGTCAGATACGCGGTTGCCAAGGCATTCGTCGCCCGGCTCGGCGGATTGCCCGACCGGTCCAAGGGCCGGTGCCAGACGGTCTCGACGGCAATGAGCAAGAGCAGCAAGGAAAAGGCGTAGGTGATCGCCGCGCGCACGTCGGCATCGACGCCGAGCGGCCGGGCCATGGCCCAGATGGCGAAGCCGAAGGCGAGCACCGCCCCGAAGATGCGGATGCGGTTGTAGTGGAAATGGGTTGTCCCGCCTACGTCCATCGCCAGGCGGCAGAGCCCGAGTGCCAGGCGATAGCCGATCACGGCCAGCAGGGAGTAGAGCACCACGGCGCGCAACAGCGGCGGCCAATGAAAGATCAGGAAAACCAGTCCCGACACCGCCGTGAACACCAGAAGAGGGCCGAACTCGGCGTAGGCGCGCGTCAGGATGGGGCTCTCGAATTCGGCCTTGCGCACCTTCGTCCGGAAGAGCCATTCGGCAGCAACGCCGACGGCGATGATGCCGAGCAGAATCACGATGGCGGGTGCAAATCCGTTAGACCGCACCTCGGCCTTCGCTCGGCCTGCCGCCGCCGCGATTTCGGATGGAACCTTCGGAATGGCCGCGCCGATCGCCTGGACGCGCCGGCGGGCCTGCGCCTCGATGTCCTCCACGGCGAGGGTCGCCTCCTTCTCGACTTCCGCGGGGGCAATAGAACGGCTCTGGAGCCAGGTCCTGATCTCCGGGTCGTCGAGCAGTTTCATCAACTCGGCGAGCTTGTCGGGGGGAGGCGCCGCCGTCGTGACCGGGGGCGATGCGGCCCCGGCCGGAGACTGGGCCATTGCCGCCGGCGCAGCGAAAGTCGACAGGGCGCCGACGAACAGCAGAAAAAGGAATGCGGGAAATTTCGACATCTTACCCCAGCGTGTATGTCTTGCGGAACCCACGGAATGTCATCCCGCCTGCAGATGCATGCTAACGGTAGTGTTTAACTAGCATTTTCGCGCGCGCGCCGGAAGATGGCCCGCACGGCTCGTGGCGGGCGGGCGGGCGCCGCGGTCTTCGCCGCGCCGTCTGCTACTCGGTAATGATCTTGACCTTGTCGCCGGCCTTGATCGTGCTGGTCGGTGTCAGCGCATTGATCAGGCGGAAGAGGTCGAGCTTGCGATCGGTGCCCATCATGCGCCCGGCGAGCGAAGCCACGGTGTCGCCGGCGCGCGCCGTCACGACACGCACACGCAGCGGCTTGAGCGAGGCGACTTCCTGCGACGTCAGCTGCCGGAACGAGGCCTTGAGCGTGTCGGCGGTCGGTTCCAGGGCCGCCGAGCCCTGCGGCACGGCAGTCAGGAAGCGATAGATCTGGTCGCCGTTGCGCACGACGGTGACATCGAACTCCCAGCGGTCGGCGGCGGCCCGGGCCGTCGCGGCCTCGAGCCCGTTGACCGTGATCGGACGGATCGTTTCCGTCTTCAGGCCGGTGACCCAGCCGCTCGAGATATAGTTGACCAGGCTCTGGCGCTGCTTGTCGGCGACGCCATCGAACCGGATGGCGATGTCGCCGGGGCCGGTCGCGAGAACGGCATCCGCCTTGTTGTCGATCTGGAAGCCTGCTGGCACGTCGAAGCGGATGCCGAGCTTGCCGTGCAGGAAGGTCTGGCCGCGGACATAGCCCTCCTCCGGGCTGTCGCCGTAGAGCAGACCGTCGATGCCGGCGAGATAGTAGCTGCGACCGCGATCGCCGACCGTGCCCTCGGCGCCGAAGGCGCGGGCGTGGCGCCGGGCCAGTTCGACGCGCTGCGGCGCGTTCGGGTGGCTCGACAGAAAGTCGAGGCTCTGGTCTGCTTCCGGATCGACCGCGCTGAACTGACCGTAGGCGGCCATGGAGTCGAGGAAGCGCGCCGCGGCATAGGGGTCGTAGCCGGCCTCGCCGAGCATCCGCACGCCGATCACGTCGGCCTGCAGTTCCTGGTTGCGCGAGAAGGCGGCGAGCCGCAGCTTGCCGCGGGCGAGCGCCTGCTTGCCGGCGATGTTGCTGGACAGCACCTCGGCGACGACGCGGCTGGCAATCACCTCCGCCTCTTCCTTCTTCTGGCGCTCGATGCCGTGGTTCGCCGTGACGTGCGCCATCTCATGCGACAGGACGGCGGCAACCTCGGAGGCGTCGTTGGCAAGGGCCAGCAGGCCGCGGGTGACATACAGATAGCCGCCGGGCAGGGCGAAGGCGTTGATCGCCGGCGAGTTGAGGATGGTGATCCGGTAGGACTGGTTCGGGTTCTCCGACACGGCCGTCAGGGCGCCGGCGATGCGCGCAACCAGACGCTCGGTCTTGGCGTCCTTGTATTCGCCGCCGTAGCTGGCGACGATGCGCGGATGCTCGCGCGCACCGACGGCGGCACGCGGATCGTTCTTCTGGACCTCGGCGACGATCTGCGGATTGGAGGAGGGAGCTACGGTCGGCTCGTAGGTCTGCTCCAGAGCCTGGCAGGAGACCAGCAAGCCGGCGAGCGCGAGCGTCGCTGCGATGCGCGCGCCAACCGACTCACGTTTCCTGCCGCCATCCGCATGCCGACCCTTGCCCAGCATTCGCAACATGCCCTTCGCAGTCCCCATACACCCGCCCGGAATTGACCCGAAGCGTCGACGTTCGAACGGTGATCGATCGACGACGACGAGCCCCCATTTGTTCCGATTGCGCGTGCGGCCATTCGATACATCGCGCCTAACCCGATCAGTTCGGCCCGGCCACTTTGCCGAGAGATAGACGCACCGCCCCCTGCCGACAACTCCCGATTCCAGAATCGGTTTTAGATGTGGCTCCGGTGACACAGCGTAACGTCCAAAATATGGCAGTGCGGGATAAATGCCATTATCTATCAATGCCAAGGAAGTCGTCCAGCGCGGGGATGCCGCGTTGGTCGAGAAAATCCCTGAGCGGCGCCATCACGGCGATCCTGCCCTCGTCGAGGAACATCGCCTGGTCGGCGAGCCGACGCACGTCTTCGAGCTGGTGGCTGATGAAAAGCAGGGTGATGCCCGTGTCGGCGCGCAGGCCCGCCAGCAGGTCCGCCATCTCGGCGCGCATGGCCGGATCGAGTGCGGCGAAGGGCTCATCGAGCAAAAGGATCGGCCGCCGGCGAACAAGCGCGCGGGCCAGGGCTACCCTCTGGCGTTCCCCGCCCGAAAGGGGCGCGGGCATGCGCGGCCCGTAGCCGCCGAGACCGACGCGGTCTAGTGCCTGGTCGACTTGCCGATGCTGGGCCGGGCCGAGCCGGAGCGACGGGTCGATCCCGAGACCCACGTTCTGCGCCACGGTCAGGTGGACAAAGAGATTGTTCTCCTGGAACACGATCGAGACCGGGCGCGCCGCCGGCTCGCGCCCCTGCATGTCCTTTCCGAAGATCTCCACCGTTCCGGAGCGAACCGGCTGGAAGCCGGCGATGACGTTGAACAGGGTCGACTTTCCCGCCCCTGACGGCCCGGTCACGGCGAGGCTTGCGCCCTGCGGGATGCGGCAGTCGAAGACGATCCGCTTTTGCGCGAACTGCACGGTGGCCGCGACGAGGCGAATGGCCGCAACATCCGCGCTCGGGCCGGACGGCTCAGACATGGTCTTCCCTTGCGTTCTTCTCCGCTGCGGTTGCGGGCAGCGTCAGCAACAGGCAGACGAGACCCAGCAGCAGCGCGATACCGGCCGCATCGGCGGTGCGATAGCTTCCCATGCGGCTGAACAGCAGCCAGGGCAGTGTAACAAATCCTTCCGCGCCGAAGATGGCGATGGCGCTGAGATCGCCGAGCGAGAGCGCCATGGCGAAGGCGAAGCCCGTCAGCAGCGGTCGTTTCAATGCCGGCCCGTCGACCCACCGCAGCCGGCGCCATCCGGTGACGCCGAGGCTGACCGAGAGCCGGCCGGTTCGGGCGAGATGCGTTCGATAGGCCGGCGCCAGCACGCGCACGACGAAGGGCAGTGCCATCAGGGCATTGATGACGACGACGACATAGGGGGCGAGACGTCCGGTGGCCCCGATCGGGCGCAGCATCAAGAACCAGCCGGTCGCGACCACGACCGGCGGGACAAGCAGGATCAGCGAACTGGCCGCCTGCAGGCCGGTCGCCAGGTATCGGGTCGGCGCCCCCGTTGCTCCGGACTGCACCAGTCTCGGCACGGCAATGGCCGGCATCGCCACTGCAAGGCAGAGCATGGCCGAGCTTGCGGCGATCGCAAGGCTGGTCAAAAGGGCCCGGTGCAGCAGCGGGTCGCCGGCGAGACGGACGAGATCGGCGGATAGTCCCGCGGTCAGGACGGCGGCAAGCGGCGCGGCCGTGAACAGCGTGAAGGCGGCGATCACCAGCGTGTCTGCCACCCGCCCCTGCCGTGTGTCGAAGCGTCGGACGGCGCGACCGGTCGTCGGGGCCTCGTCGGCGGGCGTTCCCAGCATCTGCAACAACGCCAGCAGCGTGCCGGTGACGATGATCTGCAGCGCCGACAGGATGACGGCGCGCGCCGGGTCGAAGTCGAAGCGGAGCGCCTGGTAGATCGCGACCTCGATCGTCGAGGCGCCGGGTCCGCCCCCCAGCGTGAGCACGACGGTGAAGCTGGTGGCACAAAGCATGAAGACGAGGCCGGCGATCCCCGGCAGGATGCCGCGGATGGCCGGCCATTCGAGCAGGCGGAACACCGCGCGCGGACGCATGCCGAGATTGGCGGCGGTGAGCCAGTACTCGGCCGGGATGCGCTCCAGGCCGGCAAGCAGCAGACGCGCGGCGAGCGGCAGGTTGAAGAAGACATGGGCGATGAGAATGCCTGCAAGCCCATACACGCTGACCGGATTGTCGAGTCCGGTCAGGGCCAACATCTCGTTGACAATGCCACGCCGGCCCCAGACCTCGATGATGCCGAGCGCGGCCACCAGCGCCGGCAGCCCGAGGGGCAGCACCGACAGTCGGATGATCCAGGCCCGGCCGGGAAACTCTCGGCGGCGGGCCAGTGCCCGGGCGACCGGGACCGCGAGCGCCACTGCCAGCAGCGTCGACAGGCCCGCCTGCAGCAGCGTGAACCTGGCGACCCGGAACAGATAGGCGTCGAACAGGGCGCCGCCGGCGCCGGCCTCGGCGTTCAGCAGCAGCACAGCGGTCGCAAGTCCGGCGAACAGCACGATGAAGCCGAAGGCCAGAGCTCCGGCGCCCCTGATCGCTGTGCTTTCGCTCGCGGTGTACATGCCGGGAGCCGCCTCCGTTGTTGCGCTTCCCGCCGCTCCGGAGCCGGGGGTCAGGCCCCGACCTGCGCAGGCGGGGACAATGCCTAGTTGGCGCTCATCGCCGCCAGCCACTCGTCGATCCAGGCCTTGCGCTTGGCCGCCACCTCGCCCGAGGGGAGCAGGAACGTGTTCCCGGGCTTGACCAGCCTGTCGAAGGCGGCCGGCAGCGGTTCTTTGGTGGCGCCGACCGGCATCATCCAGTTGGTCTCCGGAATGATCGACTGGAAGTCGGGTCCGGTCATGAAGGTGAGGAACCGCCGGGCCAGTTCCGGATCATCCGACGTTTTGGTCATGCCGGCGACCTCGATCTGGACGTAGTGCCCCTCGGAGAACGCTGCCGCCTGGTAGCGATCGGTGTCCTCCGCCACCATGTGGTAGGCCGGCGAGGTCGTGTAGGAGAGCACCATCGGCGCCTCGCCCTTGGTGAAGAGACCGTAGGCCTCGGACCAGCCGGGGGTAACGGTGAGCACGCGGTCCTTCAGCTTCGCCCAGGCCTCGCCGGCCTTGTCGCCGTAGACGGCCTTGACCCAGAGCAGGAGGCCGAGGCCCGGCGTCGAGGTGCGGGGATCCTGGACAACGATCTTCTCGTCGGGATCGCCCTCGACCAGATCCTTCAGGCTGCCCGGCGGAACCTTCAGCGCCGCTGTGTCGTAGACCACGGCGAAGTGGCCGTAGTCGTAAGGCAGGAAGGTGTCGTCGGAAAAGCCGCCGGGAACGGTGAGCCCCTGCGGCGAAAGCTGATGCGGCACGAACAGACCGGTCGCCTTGGCCTCGGCGACGAGATTGGTGTCGAGGCCGAGGACGACATCGGCGCTGGTGCCTTCGCCTTCCAGCTTCAGCCGGGTCAGCAACTCGACGCCGTCGGCGACGCCGATCCATTCGACCTTGCAGCCGCAGGTCTCCTCGAAGGCGGCCGCCACCTTGGCGCCGGGCCCCCATTCGGTGACGAAGCTCTCGTAGGTGTAGACGGTCAGCGTCTTGTCCGCAGCAGCCGCGGGGGTGGCGATGAACGCCGCGGCGAGCAGCGACAGGGTGGAAAGCCTTGTGTTGCGCATCTGCGCCTCCTTAATCGATCCATGAAGGGGAATAGGGCGCTGGATGTGCCGTCTAATCCCTCCGCCGGTACAAACCGGATCAGGTTCCGCGGGTTGGCATAGCCTCTCAGCCTTCGGCGGATCGCGCGATCCAAGGCACCCCGTTAGAGCAGGGCAAGCATTAATCCGGCAGCGCGATGCTTGCAAGCGTCTTGCGCCACCGGCCGTTCGCAGCGAAAGCCGTTTCCATTCCCCCAAGACATGCGTTAGACGGTGCACCCATGACCAACACCGGCGCCGACCATTCCTTTCTTGTCCTGCTCGGGGGAACCCTCGAACCGACGCCACGGTTCCTGGCGGCGATCGCCGGTGCCCGCTGCATCGCCGCCGACGGCGGAATACGCCACGCGGCGATGCTCGGCCTGACGCCCGAGGTCTGGGTCGGCGACTTCGACTCCAGTTCGGCGGAAGAGTTCGAGACCTGGGCGCATGTCCCGCGCGAACCCTATCCGGCCGCCAAGAACGCCACCGATGGCGAGATCGCCGTTTCGGCCGCTCTGCAACGTGGTGCGCGCAGGCTCATCCTCGCCGGGGGGCTGGGCGGCGAGCGCAGCGACCACGCGCTCATGCACCTGTTGCATGCCATGGCGCTGAAGGAGAACGGCCTGGACGTCGTCCTCACCTCGGGAGCGGAGGAGGCCTGGCCGCTGCAGGCCGGGAGCGCCACCATCGACCTGCCGCCGGGCAGTCTCTTTTCCGTCCTCGGGCTGACCGCACTTTCCGGCCTGTCGATCGCGAATGTGCGCTATCCGCTTGAAGGGTTCGAGGTGCCGTTCGGCTCCTCGCGCACCGTCTCCAACGTGGCCCTCGGCCCCGTCACCCTCACCCTCGCCTCCGGCCGCGCCGTCATGCTGGCCCGGCCCTATGATCATTCAGGAGCCTGACCGTTGGCACCGCCCATCCTCAAACTCGACGACACGTTCCTGAGCTTCGGCGGCACGCCGCTGCTCGCCGGCGCGAACCTCCAGGTGGAGCCGGGCGACCGCATCTGCCTTGTCGGCCGCAACGGCTCGGGCAAGTCGACGCTGCTCAAGATCGCTGCCGGCATGGTCGAGCCGCAGTCCGGGGCGATTTTCCGCCATCCGTCCGCCACCATCCGCTATCTCGAGCAGGCGCCCGACTTCGAGGGCTATGCCACGGTGTCCGCCTATACCGAAGCCGGGCTCGGCCCGGGTGACGACCCCTATCGCGTCGCCTACCTTCTTTCCCATCTCGGGCTGACCGGCGAAGAGGATCCGACGACGCTGTCGGGGGGCGAGGCTCGCCGCGCGGCGCTCGCCCGCGTGCTGGCGCCGGAGCCCGACATCCTGCTTCTCGACGAGCCGACCAACCATCTCGACCTGCCGACGATCGAATGGCTGGAGGAGGAACTGGTCAAGAGCCGATCGGCGCTGGTCGTCATCTCGCACGACCGCCGCTTCCTCGAGAAGGTCTCCAATGCCACCGTCTGGCTCGACCGCGGCGCTTCGCGTCGGCTCGACCGCGGATTTGCCCATTTCGAGGCCTGGCGCGACCAGGTGCTGGAAGCGGAGGAACTGGAGCAGCACAAGCTCGGCAAGGCGATCGAGCGCGAGGAACACTGGCTGCGCTATGGCGTGACGGCCCGGCGCAAGCGCAACATGCGCCGGCTCGGCGAGTTGCAGGACATGCGGGCGCGCCATCGCGGTCACAAGGGGCCGCAGGGCACGGTGCAAGCGACGGCATCCGATGCCCAGGAATCGGGCAAGCTGGTGATCGAAGCCGACAAGGTCAGCAAGCGCTATGGCGAGCGCACCATCGTCGCTCCGTTCTCGCTGCGGGTCCATCGCGGCGACTGCATCGGCCTTGTCGGGCCGAACGGCGCGGGCAAGACGACGCTGCTGAAGATCCTGACCGGCCAGCTCGCGCCCGACGCCGGCGCCGTCCGGCTCGGCACGAACCTTGAAATCGCCACCCTCGACCAGCGCCGCGAGGACCTCAACCCGGACGACACGCTGGCGCATTACCTCACCGACGGCCGCGGCGAGACCCTGCTCGTCAACGGCGAGCAGCGCCATGTCACCGGCTACATGAAGGAGTTCCTGTTCCAGCCCGAGCAGGCGCGCACGCCGATCCGCAATCTCTCGGGCGGCGAGCGGGCGCGGCTGATGCTGGCACGCATCCTCTCGCGTCCGACCAACCTGCTGATCCTCGACGAGCCGACCAACGACCTCGACATCGAGACGCTCGACCTGCTGCAGGAGATCGTCGCCGGCTTTCCCGGCACGGTGATCCTCGTCAGCCACGACCGCGACTTCCTCGACCGCACGGTCACCTCGACGATCGCCCCCGCCGACCCCGCGGCGCCGGACGGCCGCTGGATCGAATATGCCGGCGGCTATACCGACATGATGGCGCAGCGTCGCGGCGCGGCCGAAGAGCGCCGCCGCGTGGAGAAGGCGGAACGGACGAAGGCGGCCGACAGCGCGCCCGCCGAGAAGCCGGCCGACAAGGGCCGGGGCAAGCTCTCCTACAAGCAGAAGTTCGCGCTCGAGACCTTGCCCGGGGAGATCGACAAGGTTCAGGCCGAACTCGCCAAACGCGAGGAAAGGATGGCCGACCCGACGCTGTTTGCCAAGGATCCGGCCAGCTTCAACCGGCTGGCGGGAGAACTGGAAGCGCTTCGCGCCGACCTTCACCGCATGGAGGAGGAGTGGCTCGAACTGGAAATGCTGCGCGAGGAGTTCGAACGGTAGCCGCGACCGCGACCGCCCGGACTTTCCTGCTCAGGAACGGTCCGGGCGTGCCATGCCGGTTGCGCGCGTCACGCTAGGGTCGGATGACGCAGACGCCCTGCTCCCAACTGCAGGCGGCGTTTTCGGTCTGTGGCGATATGGAGATCACCTTGGCCTGGGGCGCCGGCTGCGCGGCGAAGGACGGGGACCGTCCGCCGCCGTCGCCGTATTCGTCGTAGTAGAAGTAGACGCCGTTGCCGGGATCGTCATAGGCGGAGATGGCACCGCCGTAGAAGTTGTTGTAGATGTTGTCGCGCGCCTCGGACTGGCCGCGATAGTAGGGATAGGCCGGTCCGGCATAGTAGGGGCGCGAAGGCCCGGCGTAGTACGGGCGCCCGCGATAGTTCCAGTCCGGTCCCAGCGAGTTCGCGCCCCAGTTGCGCACGGGCCCGTTCCAGTCGCGCCCCCAGTCGTTGCGGTCGGCGCGCCAGTTCCTGTCGAACCGCCAGTCGTTGCGCCAGCCATTGTTGCGCCGCCAGCGGCGGTCGTTGATGTTGCCGCCGGTGATGTCGCCACTGGTGAAGTTGAAGTCGTTGCCGCGCTGACCGCCGCGGTTGCGATCACGGTCGCCGTCGTGGCGCGCGGAGTTGTGCTGGCCTCGGCGCAAGTTGGTCCGCCAGGGCATGTTGCCGCCGGTGATGTCGCTCCTGGTGGAATTGAAGTTGCGGTCGCGGTTGCGGCTGCCGCCCTCATGGCGGTCACGCGCTTCCACTTGCGGCGCCGATGCAAGCGGCAGGGCGATGGCGGCGAGCGCGATTGCGATCATGCAGGCTCTGGAAAACAGACTCATTCTGTTTCGCCTCCGGGTTACGCTTAACGAGTCCTTACAATCTCGCTCATTCCGGCGGCGGAGTCACGGATTTGGTTAACGATTCGGTAACATTCGTTAAGATTGGTTAACGGCTGCGGAGGGGCCTCAGTATCGTCCTTTCGGATTAATCGATTAAATCGATTTTGAGACTTAAGGATACTTGTGGTTCCGCATTTCGGTGATTAAACGTCGCAATCATTGCATTGCGCAGCAACAAAGTGCAATTCCGGAGTAAAATCGTCCAGTTATCGGGGCCGTTCTCCGGGATTTCCGTGAGGGTTCTGATGACGAATGTCACAAAAAGCCGGCCACTCTCGCCGCATCTCCAAATCTACAAGCCGATCCCGACGATGGTGATGTCGATTGTACACCGCATCACGGGCGGCGCGCTTTATTTCGGCACGGTGCTCGTCGCATGGTGGCTGATTGCCGCGGCCACCGGCGAGGCCCAGTTCAACTGGGCCAGCTGGTTTTTCGGGACCTGGATCGGCACGCTGATCCTGCTCGGCTACACCTGGGCGCTGTTCCATCACATGCTCGGCGGGCTTCGTCACTTCATGTGGGACCTGGGTCACGGCTATGAGAAGCATTTCGCCACCAAGATCGCCAAGGCCACCCTGGTCGCGTCGCTGACGCTGACGGTGCTGGTCTGGGCCATCGCCCTGCTCGTGCGCTGAGGGAGACAGACAATGGACATGCGTACACCCCTCGGCCGCGTCCGCGGTCTCGGTTCGGCCCGCGACGGGACGGAGCACTTCTGGCGCCAGCGGCTGACGGCGGTCGCCAACGTGCCGCTGCTGCTGTTCTTCGTCGGATTCCTGCTCTGCTACGCCGGCGCCCCCTATGCCGAAGTCCGGGCCGCGCTGTCGCACCCGGTGGTGGCGGTGGTGATGGGGCTGGTGGTGGTCTCCGGCATCTTCCACATGAAGCTCGGCATGCAGGTCATCATCGAGGACTACGTCCACGCCGAGGGCATCAAGATCGTCCTTCTGATCCTCAATACCTTCTTTGCGGCTCTTGTCGGCGGCCTCTGTCTGTTCGCCGTCCTGAAGATCGCTTTCGCGGGATAATTCACCATGGCACCGAACTCCTCGCCGGCGATGAACGGCAAAGCGTACCAGTATGTCGATCATGCCTTTGACGTGGTCGTCGTTGGCGCCGGTGGCGCCGGTCTGCGCGCAACCCTCGGAATGGCCGAACAGGGCCTGAAGACCGCGTGCATCACCAAGGTCTTCCCGACGCGCTCGCATACGGTGGCCGCCCAGGGCGGCATCGCCGCTTCGCTGCAGAACATGACGCCCGATAGCTGGCAGTGGCATCTCTACGACACGGTCAAGGGCTCGGACTGGCTCGGCGACGTCGACGCCATGCAGTACCTGGCGATGGAGGCGCCGAAGGCGGTCTACGAGCTGGAGCATTACGGCGTGCCGTTCTCGCGCAACGAGGAAGGCAAGATCTACCAGCGCCCGTTCGGGGGACACATGCAGAACTACGGCGAGGGGCCGCCGGTGCAGCGTACCTGTGCGGTTGCCGACCGCACCGGTCACGCCATCCTGCACACGCTCTATGGCCAGTCACTGCGCAACAACGCCGAGTTCTTCGTCGAATACTTCGCCATCGACCTGATCATGTCGGCCGACGGCCGCTGCACCGGCGTCGTCGCCTGGAACCTCGACGACGGCACGATCCACCGCTTCTCCGCCAAAATGGTGGTGCTGGCAACCGGCGGCTACGGCCGCGCCTACTTCTCCGCGACCTCGGCCCACACCTGCACCGGCGACGGCGGCGGCATGATCGCCCGCGCCGGCCTGCCGCTGCAGGACATGGAGTTCGTCCAGTTCCATCCGACCGGCATCTACGGCTCGGGCTGCCTGATCACCGAAGGGGCGCGTGGCGAGGGCGGTTATCTCGTCAATTCCCAGGGCGAGCGCTTCATGGAGCGCTATGCGCCGTCGGCCAAGGATCTCGCCTCGCGCGACGTGGTGTCGCGCTGCATGACGCTGGAAATCCGCGAGGGGCGCGGCGTCGGCAAGAACGGCGACCACATCTACCTGCATCTCGACCATCTTGATCCGGCCGTGCTGCAGGAGCGCCTGCCGGGCATCTCCGAGAGCGCCAAGATCTTTGCCGGCGTCGACGTCACGCGCGAGCCGATCCCGGTCCTGCCGACCGTGCACTACAACATGGGTGGCATTCCGACCAACTACTGGGGTGAGGTGCTCAATGCCGACGCTGCCAATCCGGAGCGGCTTGCGCCCGGCCTCATGGCCGTCGGCGAAGCCGGTTGCGCCTCCGTCCACGGCGCCAACCGCCTCGGCTCCAACTCGCTGATCGACCTCGTGGTGTTCGGCCGGGCCGCTGCGATCCGCGCGGGCGAGGTGATCGATCGCGCCGAGCCGATCCCGGCACTCGACACGGCGGCCTGCGACCGGATCATGGCGCGCTTCGACAAGCTGCGCCACGCCAATGGCGGCACGCCGACGGCGGTCCTGCGCGACCGGATGCAGCGCACCATGCAGGAGGACGCGGCCGTGTTCCGCACGCAGGAATCGCTGGAAAGCGGTTGCGCCCGCATGAAGCAGATCTGGGGCGAGATGGCCGACATCAAGGTCACCGACCGCTCGTTGATCTGGAATTCGGATCTGGTCGAGACGCTGGAACTGGAAAACCTGATGGCCAACGCCATCACCACGGTCGTCGGGGCCGAGGCCCGCAAGGAAAGCCGTGGTGCCCATGCCCGCGAGGACTACAAGGACGGGCCGCTCGGCGGCCGCGACGACGTCAACTGGCGCAAGCACACGCTTGCCTGGGTGAACGACGCCGGCGACGTGAAGCTCGACTATCGCCCGGTCCATACCGACCTCATCGCCGACGGCATCGATCCCAAGAAGATCGCGCCGAAGGCCCGCGTCTACTGATCCCGAGGAACGCTGGACATGGTTGAACTCGCTCTCCCCAAGAACTCGCAGGTTACCGAAGGCAAGGTCTGGCCGAAGCCGGACGGCGCCACCAATACCCGCGAGTTCCGCGTCTACCGCTGGAGCCCGGACGACGGCAGGAACCCGTCGATCGACACCTTCTACATCGACGTCGACGACTGCGGCCCGATGGTGCTCGATGCACTGCTCTACATCAAGAACAAGATCGACCCGACCCTGACGCTCCGGCGCTCCTGCCGCGAGGGCATCTGCGGCTCGTGCGCGATGAACATCGACGGCACCAATACCCTCGCCTGCACCAAGGGCATGGACGAGGTGAGCGGCACGATCAAGGTCTATCCGCTGCCGCACATGCCGGTGGTCAAGGACCTGGTGCCGGACCTGACGCATTTCTACGCCCAGCACCGCTCGATCGAGCCGTGGCTGAAGACGGTTTCGCCGACGCCGGCGAAGGAATGGCTGCAGAGCCATGAGGACCGCCAGAAGCTCGACGGGCTCTACGAGTGCATCCTGTGCGCCTGCTGCTCGACCTCCTGTCCGAGCTACTGGTGGAACGGCGACCGCTATCTCGGCCCGGCCGTGCTGCTGCAGGCCTACCGCTGGCTGATCGACAGCCGCGATGAGGCGACCGGCGAACGGTTGGACAACCTGGAGGATCCGTTCCGCCTCTATCGTTGCCATACGATCATGAACTGCGCCCAGGCCTGCCCGAAGGGACTCAACCCGGCCAAGGCGATCGGCGAGATCAAGAAGATGCTGGTCGAGCGGCGAGTCTGAGGGCAGCAACCGCGCGACCACCGATGCCGGGCCGAGGCCTGGCGTCGTCATGTCCGGCAAAGGCCGCAGCGCTCGCGAGACGGCGCGCGGGCGGGCATGGCGGGCGGCGGATCCGGTCGAACCGCTGCGGCAACTCTTGATTTGGATTGGCGTTTCACGCTAATGCGGCCATGATTGCTACGTATTCATGGCATCCGGCGAACGGCAGGAGTTACGACATGCGGACTATTCATGTGGCTGGCGGATTGATGATGGCGCTCGCGCTGGCCGGGTGCCAGCGGACCTCGATGAGCGGCGTCGACACGCGGCCCGTCCTGGCGCCGCTGCAGGCCCAGCCGGTCGGTACGGTCCAGGCCGGCCAACTGCCGGACCCGACGACCAGCACCTCGCAGTTTCCCGCCGCTCCGACCACCGACACGGCAATGGCAATGCCCGATGCCGGCGCGGGCGCGGGCGCCCCTGCGACCGGCGGCCTCGAGGTGAAGAAGGAGGCCATGGTCGGCAACTGGAAGGTCTCCAACGGCCCGACCTCCTGCGACATGTTCCTGACGCTGACCAATCTGGGCTCCGGCT
The DNA here is from genome assembly GCF_056159645.1 of Mycoplana sp. ABR4_002. Lineage (NCBI taxonomy): Bacteria > Pseudomonadati > Pseudomonadota > Alphaproteobacteria > Hyphomicrobiales > Rhizobiaceae > Mycoplana > Mycoplana sp. ABR4_002. Next base: position 3,832,387 of record NZ_JBSWVO010000001.1, on the reverse strand, counting down.
CGCGCGGCGGCACGCGCGGCTGCGCCGGCGAGTTGACGCAGATGGGCTCCTGGGAAGTGGCCGGGAACCAGGTGATCCTGAAGGACCGCAGCGGCAATGCGATCGCCCGGCTCAACCGGACCGGCGATTCCCGCTTCGACGGCTCGACCTCCGGTGGTCAACCGCTCAGCCTGTCGCGCTGACGCTCAACGCAAAATTCACCACGGAGAACGGTTGCGGTGCCCATGAAGCAGGATTGGGACAACGTTTCCGCCTACCCCGAGCACGGCGTCACCGACAGGCTGAAGGCAATGGTGGCGGCGGGCGAACTGCAGCCCGATCCATTGCAAGCGGCGATGGCGCTGCGCTTCGACGCCCTACTGGAAGCAATCCAGGTGCAGCGGCCGGCGCGCAAGTCCAGTGCGCTCGGATGGCTGTTTGCGGCGCGCAAGCCGGAGATGTCCGCCGTGCCGCGCGGGCTCTACATCCATGGCGGCGTCGGGCGTGGCAAGACCATGCTGATGGACCTGTTTTTCTCCCTGGTCCCGATCAAGCGCAAGCGCAGGGCGCATTTCCATGAATTCATGGCCGATGTGCACGACCGCATCCACAAGCACCGCCAGAAACTGAAGAACGGAGAAACGAAGCAGGCCGATCCGGTGCCGCCGGTGGCCGAAAGCCTGATCGAGGAGGCGCGGCTGCTCTGCTTCGACGAGTTCTCGGTGACCGACATCGCCGATGCGATGATCCTGTCGCGGCTGTTCGGCGAGCTGTTCGCGCGCGGCTGCATTCTGGTGGCGACCTCGAACGTCGAGCCGGACAACCTCTACATGGACGGGCTGAACCGGGGGCTGTTCCTGCCCTTCGTCTCGCTCCTGAAGCGTCACGTCGACGTCGTCGCGCTGGAATCGGAGACCGACTATCGGCTGGAAAAGGACGAGGGGCTGCCGGTCTTCCGCTTTCCCTTCGGCGCGGAGGCGGATGAGGCGATGGACCGCGCCTGGCAGCGCGAGACCGCAGGTCGCATGACTGGGCCCGACACGATCGGTTTTCGCGGCCGCGAGATCGTCGTTCCGGCGGCGGCGGGCCGGGCGGCGCGCTTCAGCTTCGCGGACCTGTGCGAACGGCCGCTTGGCGCCGCCGACTTTCTGGCAATCCTCGAACGCTACGACACGATTTTCGTCGACCACATCCCGCAACTCGGCCCGGACAAGCGCAACGAGACCAAGCGCTTCATCAACCTTGTCGACACGATCTACGACCACGGTGCGCGCCTGTTCGCCTCCGCCGCGGCCGCGCCCGAACGGTTGCTGGTCGCGCGCAAGGGCACGGAAGGCTTCGAGTTCGACCGCACGGTTTCGCGCCTGATCGAGATCCGAAGCAAGGAATATGCCGAGAACCACCGTGTGCGGACCGCCGGATTGTGACGGTTTCACAACGATAATTCTTACCTTTACGTAAGATATTTTTGATCTAACCGATTGAAATACCTCGCACCAAAAGTATGGGTTGATATTTCAGCGATTGGGCGTTAATGCCTTTCGCCGGACGGTTGGGCGTAGTGGCGCCAGCCTTTCTAAGTTGGATCGCAAAGGAAGCACTTTCATGGCGCGCAAGAAGATCGCACTTATTGGTTCTGGGATGATCGGTGGCACGCTGGCGCATCTCGCCGGCCTGAAGGAACTGGGCGACATCGTTCTGTTCGACATTGCCGACGGCATTCCGCAGGGCAAGGGTCTCGACATCGCCCAGTCCTCGCCGGTCGAAGGCTTCAACGCCTCGCTCACCGGCGCCAGCGACTATGCGGCGATCGAGGGCGCCGACGTCTGCATCGTGACGGCCGGCGTCGCCCGCAAGCCGGGCATGAGCCGCGACGATCTTCTCGGCATCAACCTGAAGGTGATGGAGCAGGTCGGCGCCGGTATCAAGAAATATGCGCCCAACGCCTTCGTCATCTGCATCACCAATCCGCTCGACGCGATGGTCTGGGCGCTGCAGAAGTTCTCCGGTCTGCCGAAGAACATGGTCGTCGGCATGGCCGGCGTCCTCGACAGCGCCCGCTTCCGCCTGTTCCTGTCCGAGGAGTTCAGCGTTTCGGTCCAGGACGTCACCGCCTTCGTGCTCGGCGGCCACGGCGACACGATGGTGCCGCTCGCCCGCTACTCCACCATTGCCGGCATCCCGCTGACCGACCTCGTCAAGATGGGCTGGTGCACGCAGGAGCGCCTCGAACAGATCATCCAGCGCACCCGCGATGGCGGCGCGGAGATCGTCAGCCTGCTCAAGACCGGCTCGGCCTACTATGCCCCGGCGGCCTCGGCGATCGAAATGGCCGAGTCCTACCTCAAGGACAAGAAGCGCGTCCTGCCCTGCGCCTCCTATCTTTCGGGCCAGTACGGCGTGAAGGACATGTATGTCGGCGTGCCGGTCGTCATCGGCGCCGGCGGCGTCGAGCGCGTCATCGAGATCGACCTGAACAAGAGCGAGAAGGAAGCCTTCGATAAGTCGGTCGGCGCGGTCGCCGGCCTTTGCGAGGCCTGCATCAACATCGCTCCGGCGCTGAAGTAATCCACTTGCGCCATCTGAGAGGAACTTTCCATGAATATTCATGAGTATCAGGCCAAGGCCCTGCTGAAGAGCTATGGCGCGCCGGTCGCCGAGGGTGTGGCCATCTTCTCCGCCGACGAGGCGGAGGCCGCCGCCAAGCAGCTGCCGGGCCCGCTCTACGTGGTCAAGAGCCAGATCCATGCGGGCGGCCGCGGCAAGGGCAAGTTCAAGGAACTCGGCCCCGACGCCAAGGGCGGCGTGCGGCTGGCCAGGTCGATCGACGAGGTTGTCGCCAACGCCAGGGAAATGCTCGGCAACACGCTGGTGACGAAGCAGACCGGCGAGGGCGGCAAGCAGGTCAACCGGCTCTACATCGAGGACGGCGCCGACATCGACCGCGAACTCTATCTGTCGATCCTCGTCGACCGCACGGTCGGCCAGGTGGCCTTCGTCGTCTCGACCGAGGGCGGCATGGACATCGAGACCGTCGCCCACGACACGCCGGAAAAGATCGTCACCGTCGCGATCGACCCGGAGACGGGCGTCACCGCCGACAACATTGCTACGCTCGCCGCGGCGCTGAAGCTCGAGGGCGAGGCCAAGGCCGACGCCGAGAAGCTGTTCCCGGTCCTCTTCACGGCCTTTGTCGAGAAGGACATGAGCCTGCTCGAGGTCAACCCGCTGATCGTCATGACGAATGGCCGCATGCGCGTCCTCGACGCCAAGGTCTCCTTTGACGGCAACGCTTTGTTCCGCCACGAGGACGTCGTCGCCCTGCGCGACACGACCGAGGAGGACGAGAAGGAAATCGAGGCCTCCAAGTACGACCTCGCCTATGTCGCGCTCGACGGCAACATCGGCTGCATGGTCAACGGCGCCGGCCTGGCCATGGCGACGATGGATATCATCAAGCTCTACGGCGCCGAGCCCGCCAACTTCCTCGACGTCGGCGGCGGCGCCTCGAAGGAGAAGGTGACGCACGCCTTCAAGATCATCACCGCCGACCCGGCCGTGAAGGGTATTTTGGTCAACATCTTCGGCGGCATCATGAAGTGCGACGTCATCGCCGAAGGCGTTATTGCGGCCGTCAAGGAAGTCGGCCTGAAGGTTCCGCTGGTCGTCCGCCTCGAGGGCACCAATGTCGAGCTCGGCAAGAAGATCATTAATGAATCGGGCCTCAACGTCATCTCCGCCGATGATCTGGACGATGCCGCCCAGAAAATCGTTGCAGCCGTGAAGGGAGCCTGAGATCCATGTCGATCCTCGTCAACAAGAACACCAAGGTTCTGGTCCAGGGCCTGACCGGCAAGACCGGCACCTTCCACACCGAGCAGGCGCTCGCCTACTACGGCACGCAGATGGTCGGCGGCATTCATCCGAAGAAGGGCGGCGAGACCTGGACCGGCGCCAAGGGCGAGAGTCTGCCGATCTTCGCGACGGTGGCCGAGGGCAAGGAAGTGACCGGCGCCGATGCCTCGGTCATCTACGTCCCGCCGGCGGGCGCCGCGGCGGCGATCATCGAGGCGATCGACGCCGAGATCCCGCTGATCGTCTGCATCACCGAAGGCATCCCGGTCGAGGACATGGTCAAGGTCAAGGCCCGGCTGATCAAGTCCAAGTCGCGCCTGATCGGCCCCAACTGCCCGGGCGTGCTGACGCCGGAAGAATGCAAGATCGGCATCATGCCGGGCAACATCTTCAAGAAGGGCTCGGTCGGCGTCCTGTCGCGCTCCGGCACGCTCACCTATGAAGCCGTGTTCCAGACCACGAACGAGGGCCTCGGCCAGACCACCGCCGTCGGCATCGGCGGCGACCCGGTCAAGGGCACCGAGTTCATTGACGTGCTCGAGCTGTTCCTGGCCGACGAGGCCACCAAGTCGATCATCATGATCGGCGAGATCGGCGGTTCGGCCGAGGAGGACGCCGCCCAGTTCCTCAAGGACGAGGCCAAGCGCGGCCGCAAGAAGCCGATGGTAGGCTTCATCGCCGGACGTACCGCACCTCCCGGCCGCACCATGGGGCATGCCGGCGCCGTCATTTCCGGCGGCAAGGGCGGGGCGGAAGACAAGATCGCCGCGATGGAATCGGCCGGCATCCGCGTCTCGCCGTCGCCGGCACGTCTCGGCAAGACGCTCGTCGAGGTCCTGAAGGGCTGAGGCGGCACACGACGTGCGGCCGGTCGCGGACCGGCCGCACCACCGTCTTCGCCCGGACCGCGTCCCGCGGGTACCGGGCGGGCGTTTCTCCCGAACGCTTCATCGGGGGACGGATTCTAAGTCAGGAGGCGGGCGCCGCCCGCGAGCGACCATGGCAAGACAAGAGGCCAACGAACAGTTTCTGGTGACGTCGTTCCTCGACGGCGCCAACGCCAGCTACATCGAGCAGCTCTACGCCCGTTTCGAGCAGGACCCCTCGTCGGTGTCGCCGGAATGGCAGGGCTTCTTCAAGGAGTTGGGCGACAAGCCCGCGGACATCCAGAAGGCTGCCAAGGGCGCCTCGTGGAAAAAGCCGAACTGGCCGATCGCCGCCAACGGCGAGCTTGTCTCGGCGCTCGACGGCGACTGGAGCACGGTCGAGAAGGTCGTCGAAAAGAAGATCAAGGCCAAGGCCGAGGCGGCCGCGGCACAGACCGGCGCGGCTGTCAGCGCCAGCGAGGTCGAGCAGGCGACGCGCGATTCCGTCCGCGCTATCATGATGATCCGCGCCTACCGCATGCGCGGCCATCTGCACGCCACGCTCGATCCGCTGGGCCTTGCCGATCCGGTCGAGGACTACGACGAGCTGTCGCCGAAATCCTACGGCTTCGAGGAGACGGACTACGATCGCCGGATCTTCCTCGACAACGTGCTGGGGCTGGAATACGCGACCATCCCCGAGATGCTCGAGATCCTCAAGCGCACCTATTGCTCGACCCTCGGCGTCGAGTTCATGCACATCTCCGATCCCGAGGTGAAGGCCTGGATCCAGGCGCGCATCGAAGGGCCGGACAAGGGCGTCGAGTTCACGCCGGAGGGCAAGCGGGCGATCCTGCAGAAGCTCATCGAGTCGGAAGGCTTCGAGCAGTTCATCGACGTCAAATACAAGGGCACGAAGCGTTTTGGCATCGACGGCGGTGAATCGCTGATCCCGGCGCTGGAGCAGATCATCAAGCGCGGCGGCCAGCTCGGCCTGAAGGAAATCGTCCTTGGCATGGCTCACCGCGGCCGCCTGAACGTGCTGTCGCAGGTGATGGCCAAGCCGCACCGGGCGATCTTCCACGAGTTCAAGGGCGGCTCCTACGCTCCGGACGACGTCGAAGGCTCGGGCGACGTGAAGTACCACCTCGGCGCGTCCTCGGACCGCGAATTCGACAACAACAAGGTGCACCTGTCGCTGACGGCGAACCCCTCGCATCTCGAGATCGTCAATCCGGTGGTGATGGGCAAGGCCCGCGCCAAGCAGGACCAGATCGCGGCGGTGCACGAGGGCGACATCGTGCCGCTGCGCGAACGCGTCAAGGTCATGCCGCTGCTGATCCACGGCGACGCCGCGTTCGCGGGTCAGGGCGTGGTGGCCGAGATCCTCGGACTGTCCGGCCTGCGCGGCTACCGCGTCGGCGGCACCGTCCACTTTATCATCAACAACCAGATCGGCTTCACCACCAACCCGGCCTTCTCGCGCTCGTCGCCCTATCCGTCCGACGTGGCCAAGATGATCGAGGCGCCGATCTTCCACGTCAACGGCGACGACCCGGAGGCGGTCGTCTACGCCGCCAAGATCGCGACCGAATACCGGATGAAGTTCCACAAGCCGGTCGTGATCGACATGTTCTGCTACCGCCGCTTCGGCCACAACGAAGGCGACGAGCCGGCGTTCACGCAGCCGAAGATGTACAAGGCGATCCGCACCCACAAGACGGTCGTGCAGCTCTATTCGGAGCGGCTGATCGCCGAGGGCCTGATGACCGAGGGCGAAGTCGAGAAGCTGCGGGCCGATTGGCGCGCCAACCTCGAGCAGGAGTTCGAGGCGGGGCACTCCTACAAACCCAACAAGGCGGACTGGCTCGACGGCGTCTGGTCGGGGCTGCGGACGGCGGACAATGCCGACGAGCAGCGCCGCGGCCGCACCTCGGTGCCGATGAAGCAGCTGAAGGAGATCGGGCGCAAGCTGTCCACGGTTCCGGAAGGCTTCCACGCGCACCGTACCATCCAGCGCTTCATGGATAACCGCGCCCAGATGATCGAGAGCGGCGAGGGGCTCGACTGGGCCATGGGCGAGGCGCTCGCGTTCGGCACGCTCTGCGTCGAGGGAACGAAGGTCCGCCTGTCCGGTCAGGACAGCGAGCGCGGCACCTTCTCCCAGCGCCATTCGGTGCTCTACGACCAGGAGACCGAGGCTCGCTACATCCCGCTCACCAACCTGTCGCCGAACCAGGGCCGCTACGAGGTGATCAACTCCATGCTGTCGGAAGAGGCTGTGCTCGGCTTCGAATACGGCTACTCGTTGGCGCGGCCGAACGCTCTGACGCTGTGGGAGGCGCAGTTCGGCGACTTCGCCAACGGCGCCCAGGTGGTGTTCGACCAGTTCGTCTCGTCGGGCGAGCGCAAATGGCTGCGCATGTCCGGCCTCGTCTGCCTGTTGCCGCACGGCTACGAGGGACAGGGGCCGGAGCACTCCTCCGCTAGACTGGAGCGCTTCCTGCAGCTGTGCGCCGAAGACAACATGCAGGTCGCCAACGTCACCACGCCGGCGAACTACTTCCATATCCTGCGCCGCCAGATCAAGCGCGACTTCCGCAAGCCGCTGATCCTGATGACGCCGAAGTCGCTGCTGCGCCACAAGCGGGCCGTCTCGAGCCTGTCGGAACTCGCCGGCGAGAGCTCGTTCCACCGCTTGCTGTGGGACGACGCCGAGGTCATCAAGGACGGTCCGATCAAGCTGCAGAAGGATGCGAAGATCCGCCGCGTCGTCATGTGCTCGGGCAAGGTCTACTACGACCTGCTCGAGGAGCGCGAGAAGCGCGGCATCGACGACGTCTATCTGCTGCGCCTCGAACAGCTCTATCCGTTCCCGGCCAAGGCGCTGATCAACGAGCTGTCGCGATTCCGTAACGCGGAGATGGTCTGGTGTCAGGAAGAGCCGAAGAACATGGGCGCCTGGTCCTTCATCGACCCGTATCTGGAGTGGGTGCTGGCCCATATCGACGCCAAGCACCAGCGGGTGCGCTACACCGGCCGCCCGGCTGCGGCCTCGCCGGCCACGGGCCTGATGTCCAAGCATCTTGCGCAACTGGCCGCGTTCCTCGAGGATGCGCTCGGCGGTTGAGGGAGGAGGGCGCGATGGCATATTTCCACATGAGGCTAGTGCCGCCGCGCCCGAGCTTTCCGCATGATGCGACGCCGTCGGAAATGGAGGCCATGAACCGCCATGCCGACTACTGGCGCAGCCTGGCCGCGGCCGGAACGGCAATCGCCGCCGGTCCGGTCTTCGAAGGCGAGGGCGCCTGGGGCATGGCCGTGGTCGAGGTCGAGGACGAGCAAAGCGCCGTGGCCATCACCGCGGCGGATCCGGTCATCCTCGCCGACATCGGCTTCCTGTTCCAGGTCGCGCCGATGCCATCCCTGATCCTCCGGCCGTGACGGCCGGAGACCGCAAGAATTCAACCTTTCAACATTTCAGGACTAGAACAATGGCTACTGAAATCCGCGTCCCGACCCTCGGCGAATCCGTCAGCGAAGCCACCGTCGGCACCTGGTTCAAGAAGGTCGGCGACGCCGTCAAGGCCGATGAACCGATCGTCGAGCTCGAAACGGACAAGGTCACGGTCGAGGTGCCGGCGCCGGCATCCGGCGTCCTTTCGGAGATCGTCGCCCCCAACGGCGAGACCGTCGGCCTCGGCGCGCTGCTCGGCCAGATTTCCGAAGGTGCGGCGGCTGCCGCTGCGGCACCCGCGGCCAAGGCCGCCGAGCCGGTGGCCGCTGCTGCCGCGGCACCGGCCACAGCCGCCTCGTCCATGCCGCCGGCTCCGGCCGCCGCCAAGATGCTCGCCGAGAACAACCTCTCGGCCGCCCAGGTCGACGGCTCCGGCAAGCGCGGGCAGGTGCTGAAGGGCGATGTCATTGCCGCCGTCGCCAAGAGCAGCGCACCGGCCGCCTCGGCGGAGGTGATCAACATCCAGACCCGCGCGCCGTCGTCGGATGCCGACGCGCCGCGCGAGGAGCGGGTGAAGATGACGCGCCTGCGCCAGACGATCGCCAAGCGCCTGAAGGACGCGCAGAACACCGCCGCCATGCTGACCACCTACAACGAGGTGGACATGAAGTCGGTGATGGACCTGCGCGCCCGCTACAAGGACCTGTTCGAGAAGAAGCACGGCGTGAAGCTCGGCTTCATGGGCTTCTTCACCAAGGCGGTCACCCACGCGCTGAAGGAGCTTCCGGCGGTCAACGCCGAAATCGACGGCACCGACATCATCTACAAGAACTACTGCCACATCGGCGTTGCCGTCGGCACCGACAAGGGCCTGGTCGTGCCGGTGGTACGGGACGCCGACCGCATGTCGATCGCCGAGATCGAGAAGGAAATCGGCCGGCTCGGCAAGGCGGCGCGTGACGGCGAACTGTCGATGGCCGACATGCAGGGTGGCACTTTCACCATCTCCAACGGTGGCGTCTACGGTTCGCTGATGTCCTCGCCGATCCTGAACGCGCCGCAGTCGGGCATCCTTGGCATGCACAAGATCCAGGAGCGCCCGGTCGTGGTCGGCGGCCAGATCGTCATCCGCCCGATGATGTACCTGGCGCTGTCCTACGACCACCGTATTGTCGACGGCAAGGAAGCCGTGACCTTCCTGGTGCGGGTCAAGGAAGCGCTGGAAGATCCGGAGCGTCTGGTTCTCGACCTTTAAGGAGCGGCGCAATGGAGGCAGCTGTCCCCGCATCGTCCCTCGTCCACCTCGTGGCGTGGAGCGCGGCGCTGCTCGCCTTCCAAATCGCCCTCCAGGGCTTGCTGTCCACGCGGGACGTCGGTGCCGCGTGGAATGCCGGGCCGCGCGACGGCACGCGCAAGCCGGTCGGTATCGTCACCGGCCGGGCCGAGCGTGCGCTTGCCAATCTGCTTGAAACCTACCCCGCCTTCGTCGGCCTGGCGCTCGGCCTCGCCATCGCCGGCGACCCGACCGGTTGGGGATATCGCGGCGCGCTGCTCTGGCTCGGCTGCCGCATCGTCTATCTTCCACTCTATCTCGCGGGCATCGCCTACGTCCGGTCGCTGGTATGGCTGGGCGCGCTCGCGGGGCTCTTCTTCATGTTCGCCGCCCTCGTGCTATAACCGACGCGCCCTGCTCGTTCGACGCGCACCGGAGACCTGAGATGCATACCTATCTGATCGAGCTTGCCTCCCTGATGGCGATCTTTTCCTTCGCCATCGTCTCTCCGGGCGCGGACCTTGCCATGGTCATGCGCCAGTCGATCGTGCATGGCCGCCGCGCGGCGATCATCACCGCACTCGGCATCGGCACCTCGCTGACGTTCCACGTCAGCTATACCACCCTGGGGCTCGGACTGATCATTTCCCAGTCGATCTATCTCTTCAACATCGTCAAGTGGTGCGGCGTCGCCTATCTCGTCTATATCGGCGTCAAGGCGCTGCGGGCCAGCCCGACGGAGATCGGCGCCGTGACCGCCACGGCCGGAACGAAGCGCCAGACGGCCTTTCGCGCCTTCGGCCTCGGCTTCATGGCGAACGCGCTCAACCCCAAGGCGGTGTTCTTCTTCCTGTCGATCTTCTCGACCGTCGTCGACGCTCATACGCCGATGCTGGTCAAGTTCGGCTACGGCCTTGTCATGGCGACCTGCCTCATCGCCTGGTTCGTCGGGGTGTCGCTGTTCATGACGACGCCGAGGATGCGGGCGGCCTTCTCGCGCGCCAGCCAGTGGATCGACCGCGCCAGCGGGGTGGTGTTCATTGCCCTCGGCATCAGGCTGGCGACGGAGCGGGCCGGCTGATCCCATGAACCTCCGCGCCCTCCCGACAGCCTCGGTCCTTTCGGCCCTTGCGGCGAACCCCGTGCCTGCCGCGGTCTGCACGCAGGAGCACGCGATCTATGCCGACCGGGATGGCGCCTATGAACTTGCCTTCTCGCCCGTCGGTTCCGAAGCGGCGGCGGTCACCCACCGCTTCCGCATGCGGGCGGTCAAGGGCGATCTCGTGCTCGACGGTCACATCATGATGGGCGAGGAGGTCACCCGCTCGATCGGCATGGTCATGCACAACTGCCCCGAGGGCGATGTGACCGGCGCCGAGATCGCCGCCTGCACCGTCTGGCAGGGCGTGGCCTATCCGATCGACGCAACCGGCACGCCGGGTGAGGTGATCCCGGCCGAAGGGGACGCCGCCGCAGACCGGCTGCTTTTCGCGGGCATCGGCCCGAGCTTGCGCTTTTCCAGCGCCTGGGAAGCAGGAAAGCTTTCCGTCGCCCCGTGGGACGTGCTGGACTTCAAGGAGTGTGGCCAATGACGGAACATCCGGTCCTTCTGGTGACGGGGGGCAGCCGCGGCATCGGCGCCAGCGTCTGCCGGCTGGCTGCCCGATCGGGCTGGCAGGTCGCGGTGAACTACGCGTCGAACGGTGACGCCGCCCAGGCGGTCGTGGACGACATCCGAGCCGCCGGCGGCTCGGCGGTGGCCATCGAGGGCGACGTCGGCACCGAGCTCGGCCTCGCCTCGATCTTTTCCGCACTGGATGCGACCTATTCGCGCCTGGACGGGCTCGTCAACAATGCCGGCATCATTGGCCAGCCCGCGCGCCTCGACGAGGTCAGTACCGAACGTCTCGACCGCATGTTCGCCGTCAACGTGATCGGGTCGATCCGCTGCGCGCAGGAGGCGGTGCGGCGCATGTCGACGCGCCACGGCGGCCGCGGCGGGGCGATCGTCAACCTCTCCTCGATGGCCGCCCTGATCGGCGCCGCCGGCCAATATGTCGACTATGCCGCCACCAAGGGCGCGATCGAGAGCTTCACGACCGGACTGGCCCGCGAGGTCGCGGCCGAGGGCATCCGCGTCAACCTGGTGCGGCCGGGCATCATTGACACCGACATCCACGCCTCCGGCGGATTGCCGGACCGGGCGCGCGAGATGGCGCCGTATATCCCGATGCAGCGGCCCGGAACGCCCGACGAGGTGGCGCAATCGATTCTCTATCTACTCTCCGACGCGGCCTCCTATGTGACCGGGGCCGCCCTCAACGTAAGCGGCGGCAGATAGCCCCGCGCCCAGGAAGGACAATCATGGCTTACGATCTCGTTGTTATCGGTTCCGGACCCGGCGGCTACGTCTGCGCCGTCAAGGCGGCGCAACTCGGCCTGAAGGTCGCGGTCGTCGAGAAGCGCGCGACCTACGGCGGCACCTGCCTCAACATCGGCTGCATCCCGTCCAAGGCGCTGCTGCACGCCTCCGAGATGTACCACCACGCCGCCCATGGCATGGACGCGCTCGGGATCGAGGGGGTGGCGCCGAAACTCAACCTTGAAAAGATGATGGGCCACAAGGACGCGACCGTTAAGTCGAATGTCGACGGCGTCGCCTTCCTGTTCAAGAAGAACAAGATCGACGCCTTCCAGGGCAGCGGTACGGTGCTCGGAGAGGGCAAGGTCGCCGTCATCGGCGACAAGGGCGAGGAACAGACCCTCGAGGCGAAGGCGATCGTCATCGCCACCGGATCGGACGTCGCCGGCATTCCGGGCGTATCGGTCGACATCGACGAGAAGGTGATCGTTTCCTCGACCGGCGCGCTCGCGCTCGACAAGGTGCCGCAGAGCCTCGTCGTTGTCGGCGGCGGCGTGATCGGGCTCGAGCTTGGTTCGGTGTGGCTGCGGCTCGGCGCGAAGGTCACGGTGGTCGAGTATCTCGACACGATCCTCGGCGGCATGGACGGCGATGTCTCCAAGCAGTTCCAGCGCATGCTCGCCAAGCAGGGCATGGACATCAAGGTCGGCGCCAAGGTTACCGGCGTGGAGAAGACCGGCAAGGGGGCAAAGGTTACGTTCGAACCGGTGAATGGCGGCGACGCGGAAACGATCGAGGCCGACGTGGTGCTGATCGCCACCGGCCGCAGGCCCTATACCGAAGGCCTCGGTCTGGCCAAGGCGGGCGTGGTTATGGACAAGCGCGGGTTCATCGAGATCGACGGCCATTTCCAGACCAGCATCACCGGCGTCTATGCCATCGGCGACGTCGTGCGCGGCCCGATGCTGGCGCACAAGGCCGAGGACGAAGGCGTGGCCGTGGCCGAAATCATCGCCGGCCAGGCCGGGCACGTGAACTACGAGGTGATCCCCAGCGTGGTCTACACCCAGCCGGAGGTCGCCTCCGTCGGCCGGACCGAGGAGGAACTGAAGGCCGCCGGCGTTGCCTACAAGGTTGGCAAGTTCCCGTTTACGGCAAACGGCCGCGCCCGCGCGATGCTGGCGACCGACGGGTTTGTGAAGATCCTGTCGGACAAGGAGACGGACCGCGTGCTCGGCGGCCACATCGTCGGCTTCGGCGCCGGGGAAATGATCCACGAGATCGCGGTGCTGATGGAGTTCGGCGGCTCCGCGGAAGATCTCGGCCGCACCTGCCACGCGCACCCGACGATGTCCGAAGCCGTCAAGGAAGCGGCGCTGGCGACCTTCTTCAAGCCGATCCACATGTGAGCGGCCGGCGCGCGCCTGGACGGTCGAGAGGCGCGACAGAGCAAGGGTGGCTTTTCAGCTGGCCCGGGTGCCTGGCTCGAAGGTGACGGGAACGGCCGCGCTGCTGCGCGGCCTTCAGTGGACGCGGCTCACCGCGTAGCCGGCGTTGCGCAGCAGTTCGACGAGACCCTCTCGGCCGGGCAGGTGAAGCGCGCCGACGGCGACGAAGGCATTGCCGCCGTCCAGGATCGGTGCGACGCGCTCGGCCATGCGATGGTTGCGGTCGGTGATGATCCGCCGTTCGAAGTCGGCATAGCCGTCGTCGCCCTCCCCTTCGGGCACGGCCGCCCGCATCATGGGCATGATCATGCCGGTCTCGCCGGCGAGATACAGCTGGCTCATCGTCTCGATCACGTCCTCGATGGCATCGCCGAGCTGGACCGTCTGAATGAGACCCGCCAGTTGCGGCTCGATCGGCAGAGCGTCCATCGCCGTGATTTGTTCGAGCAGCGTTTCCAGCCCCTTGAGGGCCTTGCCGTCGGCGAGCGCGTCCTTGGCCAGGCGCTGGTCGAGGAAGGCGGCGCCGGCCTGCTTGCGCGCCATCTCGCACGCCGGCAGCGCGACGAAGCTTGCAATCATCCACGGCTTCATGCGTGAAACCGCCGACAGCGACAGGCCGCGCGCCTTCAGACCCTCGGCAAGGATGGCAGCGTCCTCGTCCCCAAGCAGCCCGGGGATGGTGCGGCCGTCGGTGAACATGGTCAGGTCCGGGCGCGCGAGCAGGGCGGCGCTGGCCTTGCGCTCGTCGGCGATCTCGTCGGATTCGACCACCACGGTGCCAGCATGCGCGTAGGCGGCGCGCGCGCCAACGGGCATGGCCAGCACGCGCGGGTCGGTGACGTGCATGGTGCCGAGCAGGAAGGACGGCGGCACGCCCGCCTTCTCGATCCTCCAGAAGATACCCTCGCCATTCGGCGTCGCCCGTGCGGTCTCTACCAGCCGATCGAAGGCGTCCGGGTCGCTCGCCTGCATCTGCAACAGCAGGTTTTCGCCGCCGCAGACAGGCTCCCGGGCTGCGGCCGGTGACAGCGCCAGCAGGACGAGGAGGAACGTGACGGCGGCGATCGCGTGGACGGCGGCCGCGACCCACAGCGCCGAGTCCGCGATGCGGTCGGCAAGGCTGATCCGGTCTTGGTAGGGCAAATGGTCCATGGCGCTTACATCCTCGAGTTTGCCTGACCCTAACGGGCGGCCTCCTCACAATCCTTTAACGCGCAGCGACAAGCCTGGAATGCGCAGCGGCGAGGGCTCGGCACGATCACCTTGCCTCCTCCTGCCACGACGGGGCGGCAAATGCGTGGCGGCGTCAGGCGCGCGGGTGGGCCCGGTCGTAGATTTCCAGGAGCCGCGCCGCATCGACGCCGGTATAGACCTGGGTGGTCGAGAGGCTGGCGTGCCCCAAAAGTTCCTGGATCGTGCGCAGGTCGCCGCCGCCGGCCAGCAGATGGGTGGCGAAGGAATGACGCAGCGCATGCGGCGTGGCGCTGTCCGGCAGGCCAAGCGCGCCGCGCAGCTTTTGCATCTCGCGCTGGATGATCGCCGGCTGGAGCGGGCCGCCGCGGGCACCGCGAAAGAGCGGTTTGTCGCTGGCGAGCGGGTAGGGGCAGAGGCCGATATAGTCGGCGACACCCTGCCGGGCGGCGTCGAGCAGCGGCACGATCCTGGTCTTCCCGCCCTTGCCGGTGATCCGCAATGCAGGCGCGCCATCGGCGAAATCGCCGGGCGTCAGCGACAGCGCCTCGGAGATGCGCAGGCCGCAGCCGTAGAGCAGCGTCAGCACCGCGGCGTTGCGAAGGCTGACCCATGGCTCCTCGGCGAGCTGTGCGCCGGCGTCGACGACGGAGAGGGCCTGCTGGTCGCTCAGCGGCTTCGGCAGCGATTTCGGCTGCTTCGGCGAGCGGATCGCCGCCGCGCCGGCGGCATTGGCCAGGCCCTTGCGCTCGAGGTGGCGCAAAAAGGATCGCAGGCCGGCGAGGCCGCGCCCGAGCGTGCGGGCGCCGGCGCCGTCGCGTCGGCGCGCGGCCAAGAAGCCGCGCAGGTCGGCAGGGCGCAGATTGTCGATGTCCTTGAGCCGGGCCGGGCTGGCGAGATGGCCGGTCAGAAAGGCGAGGAACTGACGGGTGTCGCGCTCATAGGCCTCCAGCGTGTTGGTGGAAAGACGGCGTTCCCCGTCGAGGGCGGCAAGCCAGGCCGCGCGCTCGTCGAGCAGCTCCTGGTCGGCGATGATAAGCAATTGGTCCATCGTCGTTCCGAACTGGTGTCGCGCCATCCTTGCGCCATCGCGGTTAGGGATTCGCTAACATTGACTTCGCAACTGTCACGCTTAGATCATAAGGAACTGCGATACGGGGCTGAACTCGACAGGCGGACCCATGACCAGGCGTGATTCGGCAACGACACTCGCACACTTCGCTGAGACTCTGGCGCTCGTCTCGCAAGGACAGCCGGGACACATCGTCGATACGCTGATTGCCGAGCGCGGCACCCGTATCGTCCGCCACCCGCTCTGGCCGGCGCTGCGGCCTGTGCTCTACACCCTGCTCAACTACCGGCGCGCGATCGAATTCGCCGATGCCGTGGCCAACATGCCTGGTTTTCAGGCGTTCGAGTTCCTGAGCGATGTGCTGAAGCTGGACGTGGCCGTGCGCAAGCCCGAGCGCATACCGGGTGGCGGCGGGTTCCTGCTGGTCAGCAATCATCCGACCGGCATTGCCGACGGCGTCGCCGTCTTCGACCTGCTGAAGCATCGCCGGCCGGACATGATGTTCTTTGCCAATCGCGACGCCATCCGCGTCAACCCGCGCCTGGTCGAGATGGTCATCCCGGTGGAGTGGCGCGAGGAGCACAAGAGCAAGCTCAAGACGCGCGAGACGCTGCAGATCACCAATCGCGCGATTGCCGAGGGCAAGGCCGCGATCCTGTTTCCCTCCGGCCGCATCGCCTACTGGGCGGACGGCCGGTTGAACGAACGGCCATGGAAGATCTCGGCGGTGTCGCTCGCGCGCAAGTACGACCTGCCGGTCCTGCCGGTACACATGAAGGCGCGCAACTCGGGCCTGTTCTATTGGCTGGCCAGGTGGTCGACGGAACTGCGCGACATGACCGTGTTCCACGAGCTGCTGAACAAGCGGACCAACCGGTTCGAATTCACCATCGGCAAGCTGATACAACCGGACAAGCTGGCGGGCGATCCGGTCGAGGTCACCAGGGCGCTGGAGCATCACTGCGTGACGGCGCTTGCCGACGATCCGGACGCGCCATTCCTGCACCACTGAGCGCAAGGCGCATTTCCCCTTTTCTCCGACCGGCGGAATCGCTTAGGTGAAGCGATGATGCTGCGCTCCATGCTTGCCGAAAACTATCGTTCGCTGCGGTCGATCCGCATGGATCTCGGCCGGGTGAACCTGTTCGTCGGCGAGAACGGCACCGGCAAGTCCAACCTATACCGCTCGCTTCAGCTCGTGCAGGCCGCGGCGAACGGATCGCTGGCGCAGGAGATCGCGGCCGAGGGCGGGATGGCCTCGGCGCTGTGGACCGGCCGCCGCCGCCCAAGCGAGCCCGTGCGCATCCGGCTCGCGGCGGAACTGCTCGACGAGCAACGCGCCATCACCTTCCGCTACGCCATCGAGGCCGGGCTGCGGCCGCCGGCCGCGGCCGGCTTTGCCTTCGAGCCCCAGGTCAAGGCGGAGGAACTGACGGTCGAGACCGGGCGGCGGCCGGTGACGATGCTGAAACGGGCCGGCCCGGCGATCATGGTGCGCAACGAAGCCGGGCGCATGGAGGACCATCCGGACCAAGCTTTGGCCTCCGAAACTGCGCTCGCCCTTCTCGGGGACGCCGGCCACTATCCGGAGATCGGCACCTTTCGCCGCGCGCTCCTGCAGTGGCGGTTCTTCCACGGCTTTCGCACCGACCGCCAGTCGCCGCTGCGCCAGCCCTGCCTCGCCGTGACCGCGCCGCTGCTGGACGAGGACGGCGGCAACCTTGCCGCGGTGTTCGCAACGCTTGCCCACATTCGCCAGGACACCACCGAACTCGACCGGGCGATCGCCGATGCCTTCGAGGGCGCCGTCCTGTCGGTGCCGGCGCCGGGGGAGGTTGCCTGCTTCGGTCTGCGCTTCCCGCAGTTCCCGCAGCGCCTGTTCCAGCCGTGCGAACTGTCGGACGGGCAGATCCGCTTCCTGGCGCTGGCGGCGGCGCTGCTCTCCTACCGCAGTCCGCCGCTGGTCGCGCTCAACGAGCCGGAGGCGAGCCTGCATCCCTCCATGCTGCCCTCGCTGGCCGCCATGATTGCACGTGCGGCCGGTGACAGCCAGGTCTGGCTCGTGACCCACTCGGAGCTTCTGGCGCGCGAAGTGGAGCAGCGCTGCGGCGTGCGGGCGCGGCGGGTGATCCGCAGTGACGGCGCCACCTGGATCGACGGCATGCGGCTGACCGGCGAGATCGCGGAGGCGGACGATTGAGCCCGCGGCCTGGGGAGGCGATCCGTCCGCTGCGGTGCGGGGCCGGTGCGCGATGAACCGATTGTCCGATGATCTCTTCGGCGGGCCGCCGAAGCCGCGCACGGTGCCGGTGCTGGTGCCGATGCCCGCGCCGCGGCCCTATTCCTATTCCGTGCCGGACGGGATCAGCGTGGAACCGGGCTCGATCGTCCAGGTGCCGCTCGGATCGCGCCTCGTCGCCGGCGTCGTCTGGGACCGCCACGGCGCGGACGATGTCGACCCGAAGAAGCTGCGGCCGATCGAGAAGGTGTTCGACTGCCCGCCGCTGACGCGGGAAATGCGTGCCTTCGTCGACTGGGTCGCGGCCTATACGCTGACGCCGCCGGGCCTGGTGGCGCGGATGGCGTTGCGCGCGCCGGCCGCGTTCGACCCCGAGCCGATGGTGGAGGCCCTGCGTTTCACCGGCATTTTCCCGGAGCGCATGACGCCCGCGCGCGAGCGCGTGCTGGCGCTGGCCGGGGAAGGGGCGGCCTGGACACGATCCGGCCTCGCCCATGCGGCCGGCGCGTCCTCGAGCGTCATCGACGGCCTCGCCGCGCAGGGCAGTTTCGAGACGGTGTTCCTGCCGCCGCCGCCGGTGGTGGCGCGGCCCGACCCGGACTACGCCGCGCCGCGGCTCGAAGGGCCGCAGACCGATGCCGCCGCGGATCTGGTCGAGCAGCTGCGCGCCGGCGGCTTCGGCGTGGCGCTGATCGACGGCATCACCGGTTCGGGCAAGACCGAGGTCTATTTCGAGGCGATCGCGGAAACGCTGCGGCGGGGGCAGCAGGTGCTGATCCTGCTGCCCGAGATCGCCTTGACGGCGAGCTTTCTCGAGCGCTTCCAGGATCGCTTCGGCGCCAAGCCCGCGGAGTGGCATTCGGACCTGCCGCCGCGCATGCGCGAACGGGTCTGGCGGCAGGTGGCGACCGGCGAGGTGCGTGTCGTCGCCGGTGCACGCTCGGCGCTGTTCCTGCCGTTCGAGGACCTGGGTCTCGCCGTCGTCGACGAGGAGCACGATCCCGCCTACAAGCAGGAAGACCGGGTGTTCTACAACGCGCGCGACATGGCGGTGGTGCGCGCCCGCATCGGCGACTTTCCGACCGTGCTGGTGTCGGCGACGCCATCGGTGGAAAGCCGGGTCAATGCCGACAGCGGACGCTACCGGCCGCTGCACCTGCCGGTGCGCTTCGGCGCGGCGGCGCTGCCGGACCTGCATCTCGTCGACCTGCGCCGGCATCCGCCCCAGCGCGGCGGCTTTCTCTCGCCGGTCATGCTTCGGGCAATCGGCAAGACGGTCGAGCGCGGCGAACAGGCGCTGCTGTTCCTGAACCGCCGCGGCTATGCGCCGTTGACGCTCTGCCGCGTCTGCGGCCACCGCTTCCAGTGCCCGCAATGCTCGAGCTGGCTGGTCGAGCACCGCTTCCGCGGCCAGATCCAGTGCCATCATTGCGGCCATGCGGAACGCACGCCGGAGGCCTGCCCCGAGTGCGGAACTTTCGATCACCTGGCCGCCTGCGGTCCCGGCGTAGAGCGCATCGCCGAGGAGGTGGAGAAGCACTTCCCCGACGCGCGCACGATCGTGCTGTCCTCGGATCTGATGGGGGTCAAGCGGCTGCGCCTGGAGCTGGAGGCGATCGCCAGGGGCGAGGCCGACATCGTCATCGGCACCCAGCTGGTGGCGAAGGGCCACAATTTCCCGCTGATGACGCTGGTCGGCATCGTCGACGCCGACCTCGGGCTGTCGAACGGCGACCCGCGCGCAGCCGAACGCACGTTCCAGCTGCTGTCGCAGGTCACCGGCCGCGCCGGACGCACCGGGCTGAAGAGCCACGGCCTGATCCAGACTTACCAGCCGCTGCATCCGGTCATGCAGGCGATCGTCTCGGGCGACGCCCGCGACTTCTACGCACGCGAGATCGGCGAGCGGGAGAAGGCGCTGCTGCCGCCGTTCGGCCGGCTCGCCTCCGTGATCGTCTCGGCCGACGGCCGGGCCGAGGCGGAGGGCCACGCCCGCGGCCTGCGCCAGGCCGCGCCCGGGGTTTCCGGCATCGCCATTCTCGGCCCCGCCGAGGCGCCGCTGGCGCTGATCCGCGGCCGGCACCGCTTCCGTCTGCTCGTCCACGGCCAGCGCACCAGCGACATGCAGGCCTACCTGCGGGCGATGCTGGCGAACGGACCGAAGGAACGAGGGTCGATCCTTGTGCAGGTCGACATCGATCCGCAGAGCTTTCTCTAGGAGTCCGACAAGGGCCGGTGGCACGGTGTCACATTGTCGCATGCCGGCCCGCTTCTGGTGCGCGCCGCGCCGCCAAACTCGTGCAAAACCGCCACCAGCCGATTCCGTGCGACGTATGATTGTGCGATAAGGCCAGCGGATCAGGGCTGCACCGGGGAGCGCTCATGGAATTCTACATCCCGACCGATACGGGGGAACTCCTTGCCTTCTGCGGGGCAATCGCGGCGCTGCTGTTAGGCCTGGTCGGGCTGTTCGCCCCGCGCACGTCCCTGCGGCTCAACGGCCTGCAACTGCGTGACGGCAGCGCCGAGGGGTATGCTGCGGCACGCTCGCTCGGCGGGTTCCACGCGGGTCTGGCGCTGTGCGCCGTCATGGTGGCGCAGGACTGGACCTACCTTGCGGTCGGGTCCGCCTTCGCGCTGGCCGCCTTCGGGCGCATCCTGTCCATGATGTCGGACGCTTCTTTCAGCGCCAAGAGCCTTGTCCTTCTCGCGGTGCAGCTGGTGCTGTCGGGGCTGCCGCTCGCCCATGTTTTCGGGCTCGTGTGAACGGATCCGTCTCGCGCGGGGCCATTTTCGCCAGGGCGGATTCATTTTCGCCAGAATTCGCGTCAAGGCTGTTCGACTTATCACGGATTCCTGTGCCTGCGCGTGTTGCGAGTCCGAAGTTCCTATGCTAGACGAACCGCGAATTTCAGAAATAGCGGGCGTCCAGCCTTGCGAGAACTGAAAATAATCGCAACGAATTCAGGGTGTTGGGTTTCCGGTCCGGCCGCAAGCTGCCGCTCTGAATGAAAATAAGAGAAGCTTGTGCCCGTGGCAGACACATCCCAGCTTATTTCCGGTGTTGCAGAAAGGTATGCGTCCTCGCTGTTAGAGCTCGCGCTCGAGGCCGGCAACGTCGATGTGGTGGGTTCGGACCTGAGCCGCTTCCAGGCGATGATCGATGACAGCGACGACCTGAAGCGGCTGATCCGGAGCCCGGTGTTTTCCGCCGAGGATCAGACGAAGGCCATCGCGGCGATCGTCGAAAAGGCCGCCGTCCTGCCGCTGGTTGCAAACTTTCTGAAGGTTGTGGCATCCAATCGCCGGCTGTTCGCCGTGCCGGGCATGATCAAGGCCTATCGCGCCCTGGTGGCGCGCCATCGCGGTGAAATCGCCGCTGAAGTAACCTCCGCGCATGCCCTCACGAGCGCGCAGGAGACCGAATTGAAGGCGGCGCTGAAGAGCGTCACCGGCAAAGACGTGGCGATCGCCGTCACCGTCGACCCGTCTATCCTCGGTGGTCTGATCGTCAAGGTCGGGTCCCGTCAGATCGACACTTCCCTTCGCACCAAACTCTCTACCCTTAAGCTTGCACTGAAAGAGGTCGGCTGATGGATATCCGCGCCGCGGAAATTTCCGCAATTCTCAAAGATCAGATCAAAAACTTCGGCAAAGAGGCGGAAGTCTCGGAAGTCGGCCAGGTGCTTTCCGTCGGTGACGGTATCGCCCGCGTCTATGGCCTCGACAACGTGCAGGCCGGCGAAATGGTCGAATTCCCGGGCGGAATTCGCGGCATGGCGCTGAACCTCGAAAGCGACAATGTCGGTGTCGTTATCTTCGGCTCGGACCGTGACATCAAGGAAGGCGACACCGTCAAGCGGACCGGCGCCATCGTTGACGTTCCGGTCGGTCCGGAACTGCTCGGCCGCGTCGTCGACGCGCTCGGCAACCCGATCGACGGCAAGGGTCCGATCAACGCCAAGAAGCGCGCCCGCGTCGACGTCAAGGCGCCCGGCATCATTCCGCGCAAGTCGGTGCATGAGCCGATGTCGACGGGCCTGAAGGCCATCGACGCGCTGATCCCGGTCGGCCGCGGCCAGCGCGAGCTCGTCATCGGCGACCGCCAGACCGGCAAGACCGCGATCATCCTCGACACCTTCCTCAACCAGAAGCCGATCCACGACAACGGCCCCGACCAGGACAAGCTCTACTGCGTCTACGTCGCCATCGGCCAGAAGCGCTCGACCGTGGCCCAGTTCGTCAAGGTGCTCGAAGAACGCGGCGCGCTGCCGTACTCGATCATCATCGCGGCAACGGCGTCCGACCCGGCGCCGATGCAGTACCTGGCGCCGTTCGCCGGCTGCGCGATGGGCGAATACTTCCGCGACAACGGCCAGCACGCCCTGATCGGCTACGACGACCTGTCGAAGCAGGCCGTCGCCTACCGCCAGATGTCGCTGCTGCTGCGCCGTCCGCCGGGCCGCGAAGCCTATCCGGGCGACGTCTTCTACCTGCACTCCCGCCTGCTGGAGCGCGCGGCAAAGCTGAACGACGACAACGGCGCCGGCTCGCTCACCGCACTGCCGGTCATCGAGACCCAGGGCAACGACGTTTCGGCGTTCATTCCGACCAACGTGATCTCGATCACCGACGGCCAGATCTTCCTTGAGACCGACCTGTTCTACCAGGGTATCCGCCCGGCCGTGAACGTCGGCCTGTCGGTGTCCCGCGTCGGCTCGTCCGCGCAGATCAAGGCGATGAAGCAGGTTGCCGGCTCGATCAAGGGCGAGCTTGCGCAGTACCGCGAGATGGCGGCCTTCGCCCAGTTCGGCTCGGACCTCGACGCTGCGACGCAGCGCCTGCTGAACCGCGGCGCCCGCCTGACCGAACTCCTGAAGCAGCCGCAGTTCTCGCCGCTGAAGACGGAAGAGCAGGTCGTGGTGATCTTCGCCGGCGTCAACGGCTACCTCGACAAGCTGCCGGTCAGCCAGGTCGGCAAGTTCGAGCAGGGCCTGCTGGCCTACATGCGTACCGAGGGCAAGGCGATCCTCGACACGATCCGTACGGAGAAGGCCATCAGCGACGACACCAAGGGCAAGCTCAAGGCTGCTCTTGAAGCCTTCGCCAAATCCTTCGCCTGATCGGCTCCATTCGAGGACGGACAACGGATGCCTTCACTTAAGGATCTGAAAAACCGGATCGCCTCCGTCAAGGCGACGCAGAAGATCACCAAGGCGATGAAAATGGTCGCCGCGGCGAAGCTTCGGCGTGCGCAGGAGGCGGCCGAGGCCGCGCGGCCCTATTCACAGCGCATGAGCGCAGTTCTGGCCAATATCGCCCAGGCGGTCGGCCAGGACGAGAGCGCGCCGCGCCTGATGACGGGCACCGGCCGCGACGACGTGCACCTGCTCGTCGTCTGCACGGCCGAGCGCGGCCTGTGCGGCGGTTTCAACTCGCAGATCGCCCGTCTCGCCCGCGATCACACGCGCAAGCTTCTCGCCAACGGGAAGACCGTCAAGATCATCTGCGTCGGCAAGAAGGGCTTCGATATCCTTCGCCGCGAGTACGCCTCGCTGATTGTCGACCGTGTCGATCTTCGCGAGGTCAAGCGCATCGGTTTTGCCAATGCCGACGAGATCGGCCGCAAGGTGATCGGACTGTTCGACAAGGGCGAGTTCGACGTCTGCACGCTGTTCTACTCCGAGTTCAAGTCGGTTATCGCGCAGATCCCGACCGCCCAGCAGCTGATCCCGGCCACCGCCGGCGAGGCGGCGGAGCAGTCCGACGCGATCTACGACTACGAGCCCGATGCGGCTGCGATCCTCGGTGATCTCATCCCGCGCAACATTTCCGTCCAGATCTTCCGGGCCCTGCTCGAGAACGTCGCCGGCGAAATGGGCGCCAAGATGAGCGCCATGGACAATGCGACGCGCAACGCCGGTGAGATGATCAACAAGCTGACGCTGAACTACAACCGCCAGCGCCAGGCTCAGATCACCAAGGAACTCATCGAAATCATCTCGGGCGCTGAAGCGCTCTAAGGACCAGGACCAAGAGGGTAAGAATCATGGCTAAGGCAGCTACCCCGAAAGAAACCGCAGCGGAAAAGAAGCCCGCTGCCCCGCGCAAGACGGCAACTGCTAAGGCCGCATCGACGTCCGTTTCAACCGCTGGCGCAAAAGGTCGGGTGACCCAGGTCATCGGTGCTGTCGTCGACGTCGCCTTCGACGGCGATCTTCCGCTCATCCTGAACGCGCTGGAAACCGACAACAACGGCAACCGCCTCGTTCTCGAGGTCGCGCAGCACCTCGGTGAAAACACCGTGCGCACGATCGCCATGGATGCGACCGAGGGTCTCGTTCGCGGCCAGCCGGTCGTCGACACGGGCGGCCCGATTTCGGTACCGGTCGGCGACGAGACGCTCGGCCGCATCATGAACGTCATCGGCGAACCGGTCGACGAAGCCGGCCCGCTGAAGACCAAGGCCAAGCGCGCGATCCACCAGGAGGCGCCGGCCTATGTCGAACAGTCGACCGAAGCCCAGATCCTCGTCACCGGCATCAAGGTCGTCGACCTGCTCGCGCCTTACGCCAAGGGCGGCAAGATCGGCCTGTTCGGCGGCGCCGGCGTCGGCAAGACCGTTCTGATCATGGAACTGATCAACAACGTCGCCAAGGCGCATGGTGGCTACTCGGTGTTCGCCGGTGTCGGCGAGCGCACCCGCGAGGGCAACGACCTCTATCACGAGATGATCGAGTCGGGCGTGAACAAGCTCGGCGGTGGCGAAGGCTCCAAGGCAGCGCTCGTCTATGGGCAGATGAACGAGCCGCCGGGTGCACGCGCACGCGTCGCCCTGACCGGCCTGACGATTGCGGAAGACTTCCGCGACAAGGGCCAGGACGTGCTGTTCTTCGTCGACAACATCTTCCGCTTCACCCAGGCCGGCTCGGAAGTGTCGGCGCTGCTCGGCCGCATCCCGTCGGCCGTGGGCTACCAGCCGACACTGGCGACCGACATGGGCCAGATGCAGGAGCGCATCACCACCACGACCAAGGGCTCGATCACGTCGGTCCAGGCCATCTACGTTCCGGCCGACGACTTGACCGACCCGGCACCGGCAACCTCGTTCGCCCACCTCGACGCCACGACCGTTCTGTCGCGTTCGATCGCGGAAAAGGGCATCTACCCGGCCGTGGATCCGCTCGACTCGACCTCGCGCATGCTCGACCCGATGATCGTCGGCGAAGAGCACTACGAAGTCGCCCGCAAGGTGCAGGGTACGCTGCAGCGCTACAAGGCCCTGCAGGACATCATCGCCATCCTGGGCATGGACGAACTGTCGGAGGACGACAAGCTGGCCGTTGCGCGGGCGCGCAAGATCGAGCGCTTCCTGTCGCAGCCGTTCTTCGTCGCTGAAGTCTTCACCGGCTCGCCGGGCAAGCTCGTTCCGCTCGAGGACACGATCAAGGGCTTCAAGGGCCTCGTCGAGGGTGAGTTCGACCACCTGCCGGAAGCCGCCTTCTACATGGTTGGCTCCATCGAGGAAGCCGTCGAGAAGGCCAAGAAGCTGGCCGCCGAGGCTGCCTGATAACGCAAGCTTCGGGCGCCCGTATGCGGGCGCCCGGCTTGACCTTGAAATCTGAAGAAGTGAATGGTCATGGCCGAATTCAACTTTGAACTCGTTTCTCCCGAGCGCCTGTTGCTTTCCGGACGGGTGAACGCTGTCGTCATCCCGGCGACGGAGGGCGAGATGACCGTCATGGCCAATCACGCGCCGACCATGACGACCATCCAGCCGGGCGTCGTGACGGTGAAGTTTGCCGACGGCAAGACGGACCGTTTCGTCGTCTTCGGCGGTTTCGCCGACATCCTGCCGTCCGGCTGCACGCTTCTGGCAGAGTCCGCAGTTCACGTGGACGAAATCAGCCGCGACGATATCCTGAAGCGTGTTGAGGTTGCCCGGGCGGAGCTCGAGGCGGCATTGAACGACGAGCACCGCGCCTCGATCGAACGCTACATCGCCCAGCTCGGCACCGTGCAGGGGACGATCCTGCCGGCCTGATGGCGGGTGGACAGCTCTGCGAACCAGCCCCGCTTCGGCGGGGCTTTTTTGTTCGCAGCTGTCGACGTGGCGGCGGCAAGCCGCTTAACTACATCCCCAGTTCGGCACTACGCGGCGGACTAATTGCTTTGAAACCGGTCGGAATGCTGCTTCTATGCGCCGACCGCGGCCGGCGTGGCGGTCACGACATGCAACGTGGGACCGAGGATCGATGTCCGAGAAAATCATTCCGATCATCATGGCAGGCGGCAAGGGGACACGGCTCTGGCCGCTGTCGCGGGCGGCGGCGCCGAAGCAGTTTCTCGAGCTTCTGGGCGGCAAGACGCTGTTCCAGCGTACCCTCGAGCGGGTCGCGGACGGTGAGCGCTACGAGACGCCGATCGTCCTGACCAACGCCGAATTCCGCTTCGTGGTGGCCGAACAGGCGCGTGCGATTGACAGCACGCTGGCGCGGATCCTGCTGGAGCCGGTCGCCCGCAACACCGCACCGGCGCTGGCGGTGGCGGCGATCGTGGTCGCGCGCGAGCATGGCGAGGACGCGGTCATGCAGGTGCTGGCCTCCGACCACGAGATCAAGGCCGACGAAACCTACTTCGGCTGTGTCGACCGTGCCACGGCGGCCGCGAAGGCGGGCCGGCTGGTGACCTTCGGCATCACGCCGACCGAGCCGGCCACCGGCTACGGCTATATCGAGACCGGTGAGGCGCTGGACGGCGGCGCCTTCGCGGTCAAGCGGTTCATCGAGAAGCCGAGCCAGGACCGGGCGGCAGAACTGCTTGCCGCCGGCAACCATCTCTGGAACTCGGGCATGTTCATGCTGCCGGTGGGGCCGTTCCTGCGCGAACTGCAGCGGCTTGCGCCCGAGGTGTTCGAAGCCGCATCCAAGGCGGTTGCCGCGGCCCAGCATGACCTCGACTTCGAACGGCTCGACCCGGAAGCCTTTGCCGAGGCCCCGGACATCTCCATCGACTATGCCGTCTTCGAGAAAACGCCGATCGCGGCGGTCATTCCTTCGCCGATCGAATGGTCCGACCTCGGCAGCTGGGACTCGGTCTGGAAACTCGGGCCGCGCGACGAGCATGGAAACCTCGCCGAGGGCAGCACGACGCTGCTCGATACGCGCAACTCGCTCGTGCTGTCCAAGGAAATTCACGTGGCGGTCCAGGGCCTCTCGGACGTGGCGGTCATCGCCAGCGAGGATGCGATCTATGTCGGCCGCATGGAGGACAGCCAGAGTGTCGGCAAGCTGGTCAAGCAACTGGCCGCCACGGCCAGGACCGAACCGCTGACGAAGTCCCACCGCACCTCGTACCGCCCTTGGGGCGGCTACACGTCGGTGCTCAACGGCGACCGCTTCCAGGTCAAGCGGCTGTTTGTCACGCCTGGCAAGCGGCTGTCGCTGCAAAAGCACCATCATCGTTCCGAGCACTGGGTCGTCGTGCGCGGTACTGCCGAGGTCACGCTCGGCGAGCGGACCTTTCCGCTGCGCGAGAACGAGTCGGTCTATATCCCACAGGGCGAGGTGCATCGGCTGGCGAATCCCGGGAAGATCCTGCTGGAGCTGATCGAGGTCCAGACCGGGTCCTATCTCGGCGAGGATGACATCATCCGCATCGAAGACGAGTTCGGCCGCAACTAACCGGGAGCGGCCTCACAGCACGCGGGCGCCGGCCGCATCCACCTTCAGCACCGTCAGTCGACCGGTGAAGACGCAACCGGTGTCGATGCCGATGCGGCCCGGCGCGAATTCCGGCAGGGTGCACGGCGTGTGGCCATGCACGACGATCAGCGGCAGGCCCGGCCCGGCGCTGAGGAAGGGCTCGCGGATCCACAGAAGGTCTTCGTCCTCCTGATCCTCCAGCGCGATCCCGGGCCGCAGACCGGCATGGACGAAGACATAGTGCCCGGCCCGCAGCAGGATCGGCAGGCCGTCAAGGAAGGCGACATGCGGGGCGGGGATCGCCCGTTGCACGCGGGAAAGCAGACCCGCGTCGGCGCCGCCCGGTGTGTCGGCGACGTCGATCCCGTAGGAGGCGAGCGTCGGCGCGCCGCCAAAGTTCGGTCCGAGCCAGTACATCCACTCGGCCGGCTCGCGCAGGAAGCGCAGGAATGTGTCGTCGTGGTTGCCGCACAGCGCGATCCGGTCCAGCCCGTCGTCGTGTTCGCGGCTGAGATGGTCGAGCACCGCCGCAGCATCGGTGCCGCGGTCGACGTAGTCGCCGAGATAGACGACGAGTGCCTCGTGGCCGGAACGGGCGATGTCCTGCCTTATGCGGGCCTCGATCTCCTGCATGGCGCGGAAGCAGCCGTGGATGTCGCCGACCGCGTAGATCGCCGGCAGCGGCCCCCGAAGCGCCAGCCGCCTCCTGCCCTGGCGCCGTCCGGGCGACGGCTTCAGTTCGACCAGCCGGTCGCTAAGCTTACCCATGTCTCAGTCTAGCGCAGGACTCCTGCCGGGCAAATGTGCAGCCGGGGTTTCAATGCGGTGGCATCGGCGGGTCGGGCAGCGGCAGCCACTGGTCCCGCTTGAAATAGTCGGGCAGGTAGGTGTGCTCGGGTGGACTGCGGTCGGGCGTGACGAGGAAATTGTAGCGCGGCGTTTCGCCGAATTCACGCTTCAGCTGGATCCGGTTGCCGAACACGACGCGGTCGAACTCCCGCAGGTTGCGGATGTTGTCCACCACCTCCGGCGCCTCCTTCCAGCGCACTTCGTCGAGGAAGACCTCCACCGCGGCAATCGCCGCTTCGGTCAACTCATGGGCGTTGCCACCATCCTCGAGGTTCAGCTTGATGCGAAACGAGGTGAGGCGGCTTTCTTCCGTGCCGCGGATGGAAAGGTAGGCGGAGGAGGCAGGGCCGTTGCCGTCCGTCCCGGAGGAAAACTCCCGGAAGGAGGTACACTCCCAGCCGCCCTTCGTAAGCCCCTCGTTCCAGCCGGCATTGACGAAACCGGCCGCGGCCAGAGCGGCGCACAAGGCCTTCGGGTCGCGGCGGATCGGCCGGGTGAACTTCGTCTCCATCGGGACGATGGGCGTGACGAGGCGGTCGGGGATCTCCACCTCCGGGCGCGGGATGCGGTTGCCGCGGATCTCGTGGGAGCGGGGCTCGCGGATTTCGCGCCGGGCCTGGACCGGCGGGTAGCCGAATTGCGCCAGCAGACGGTTCAGGTTTCGGTAGTCGTTGGCGACAAGAACGGTGGCAGTCATGGCGCCGAGAATGCACAGCGTCAGCAGTGCAAACAGGATCTTGCCGGATCTACCTTTCCGCTGGTCCGCCATGCCGTATCGATGCTGCCGCTGCCCCGAACACTGCGAAACCCATCAGGCCGGCTCGGGCGCACCGGCCGGTGGCTCCGATCCGCCGGTCGTTTCGGTGATAGGGCACAAACCGGGCGGCGGCAAGGGAGAGGAGCGGTGACGGAAGGGCGTCGGAGAAAGCGGCAGGGCAAGAACACGGCCGCCCGGGGGTTCCCCCCGGGCGGCGTGCTGGAGGCCCAGGCCCGGTTGGACCTGGGGTGACCCGATCAGTTCGTCTGCCAGCTCTTGACGAGCTCGTCGTAGTTGATGGTGATCGGCTGTTCCTTTTCGTTCTCGACCTTGAGCTGCGGTGCGAGGTTGCCCTTCTCGACGGCATCCTTGTTCCAGTACTCGAGATCATGCTCCTCGGCGAGCTTCGGGCCGATGTCACCCTGGATGCCGGCGCGCTCCAGACGGCTCAGGACCTGCTCCTGCTCGGCGCAGAGCGAGTCCATGGCTTCCTGGGCGGTCTTGGCGCCGGAGGAGGCGTCGCCGATCGCCTGCCACCAGAGCTGGGCCAGCTTCGGGTAGTCCGGTACGTTCGTGCCGGTCGGCGACCACTGCAGGCGGGCCGGCGAGCGGTAGAACTCGATCAGGCCGCCGAGCTTGGGCGCACGGTCGGTGAAGCTCGGATGATCGAGCGTCGACTGACGGATGAAGGTCAGGCCGACATGGCTCTTCTTCACGTCGATGGTCTTCGAGGTGACGAACTGGGCGTAGAGCCAGGCCGCCTTGGCGCGATCGTCGGGCGTCGACTTCATCAGCGTCCAGGAACCGGCGTCCTGATAGCCGAGCTTCATGCCGTCCTTCCAGTAGACGCCATGCGGGCTCGGCGCGAACCGCCACTTCGGCGTGCCGTCCTCGTTCACGACCGGCAGCCCTTCCTTGACGAAGTCGGCGGTGAAGGCCGTGTAGGTGAACATCTGCTGGGCGATCTCGCCCTGCGACGGAACCGGACCGGACTCCGAGAAGGTCATGCCCTGGGCGGCAGCCGGCGCATAGGCCTTCAGCCAGTCCAGATATTTCTGGATCGCATAGACCGAGGCCGGACCGTTGGTGTCGCCGCCACGGGCGACGCAGGAACCGACCGGGCGCGAGTTCTCGTCGACCTTGATGCCCCACTCGTCGACCGGCTTGCCGTTCGGGATGCCGCGGTCGCCGTTGCCGGCCATGGACAGCCAGGCATCGGTGAAGCGCCAGCCGAGCGACGGGTCCTTCTTGCCGTAGTCCATGTGGCCGTAGACCTTCTTGCCGTCCACCTCGCGGCCGGTGAAGAACTCGGCGATGTCCTCATAGGCCGACCAGTTGACCGGCACGCCGAGATCGTAGCCGTACTTCTCCTTGAAGTCGGCCTTGTTCTTCTCGTCGTTGAACCAGTCGTAGCGGAACCAGTAGAGGTTCGCGAACTGCTGGTCGGGCAGCTGGTAGAGCTTGCCGTCCGGCGCGGTGGTGAACGACTTGCCGATGAAGTCGTCGATGTCGAGGTTGGGGTTGGTGACGTCCTTGCCCTCGTTGGCCATGAAGTCGGTCAGGCTGCGCGCCTGCAGGTAGCGCCAATGGGTGCCGATCAGGTCGGAGTCGTTGATGTAGGCGTCGTAGATGTTCTCGCCCGACTGCATCTGCGTCTGCAGCTTTTCGACCACGTCGCCTTCGCCGATCAGGTCGTGGGTCACCTTGATGCCGGTGATGGCGGTGAACGCCGGCGCCAGCACCTTGGATTCGTACTCATGGGTGGTGATCGTCTCGGAAACGACCTTGATGTCCATGCCGGCAAAGGGCTGGGCGGCGTCGACGAACCACTGCATCTCCGCCTCCTGGGCGGCGCGGTCGAGCGTCGACATGTCGCCGATCTCGCTGTCGAGGAAGCGCTTTGCTGCTTCCATGTCGGCGTAGGCGGTGCCGGTCAGAGCCAGCAGCGCGGCGGCCGTCGTCGTCAAAAGGTGCCTTCGCATCATTATCCTCCCTTGGGTTTGTGCGACTGCAGTATGAAAGGCCGGTGCGTGCCCGGCCCCCCGTTCTCATTGCCTCATGCGTAGCGGAACACGCCGATGGCGTAGACCACGCACAGGGCAAGTGCCCACCACAGGTTGGAGCCGATCAGCCCCAGCCATGCGAGATTGATGAAGGCCGAGCCGAGCAGCGACACGAACAGGCGGTCGCCGCGCGTCGTCTCGAAGCGCAGGATGCCGACTCGGGGATGGCCGCCGGGGCGCGCATATTCCCAGACCGCCATCAGCGCCAGCAGCGCGAAGATGGTCAGAAAGAACATTGCCGTCGGAAAGGTCCAGGCCATCCATCCACCGGGGATGAGCGGTGCGAACCAGTCACGCACGCCGTCCTTGACCGGCAGCGACATGACCAGCAGGCTCGCGGCCAGGCCGTAGATCACGAAGACGGCGGCGAGCGGCAGCTGCCAGCGGGTATTGCGGTTGGCGTTGGCGGCCATCAGACCCTCCCCAGGGCGAAGCCCTTGGCGATGTAGTTGCGGACGAAGTAGATGACGAGGGCACCGGGGATGATGGTCAGCACGCCGGCCGCGGCCAGCACGCCCCAGTCCATGCCCGAGGCCGAGACCGTGCGCGTCATCGTCGCGGCGATCGGCTTGGCATCGGTCGTCGTCAGGGTGCGGGCGATCAGTAGCTCGACCCAGGAGAACATGAAGCAGAAGAAGGCGGCGACGCCGATACCCGAGGCGATCAGCGGCACGAAGATCTTGCCGAAGAACCGCGGGAACGAATAGCCGTCGATATAGGCCGTCTCGTCGATCTCCTTCGGCACGCCGGACATGAAACCCTCGAGGATCCAGACGGCGAGCGGCACGTTGAACAGGCAGTGGGCCAGCGCCACGGCGATATGGGTGTCGATCAGGCCGAAGGCGGAATAGAGCTGGAAGAAGGGCAGCGCGAACACGGCCGGCGGCGCCATTCGGTTGGTCAGCAGCCAGAAGAACATGTGCTTGTCGCCGAGGAAGCGGTAGCGCGAGAAGGCATAGGCCGCCGGCAACGCCACCGCCACCGAGATCGCCGTGTTCAGCACGACGTAGATGATCGAGTTGATATAGCCCGAGTACCAGGCGGGATCGGTGAAGATGACGATGTAGTTCCGGAGCGTCGGGTTCTGCGGCCAGAGCGAGAAGGTCCCGGTAATCTCCGTGTTCGTCTTGAAGCTCATGTTGACGAGCCAGTAGATCGGCAGCATCAGGAAGACGATGTAGAGCGTCGGGATGAGCCAGGACAGGTTGCGGCCCGGCACCTTGGCGGCGACGAAGGACTTGTCCTGGGCCGGCGCCTTGGCCCCGGCGGACGACGGTGCGGGGGTCTGTGTTTCAACGCGTGCAGTCATTTCGTCCTCCCTCACGCCTGTTCGTCATGGCTGGTCATGACCGTGTAGAACACCCATGACAGCAGAAGGATGATCAGGAAGTATATGATCGACATGGCGGCTGCGGGTCCGAGGTCGAACTGGCCGATCGCCATCTTGACGAGATCGATCGACAGGAACGTCGTCGAGTTGCCGGGGCCGCCGCCGGTGACGACGAAGGGCTCGGTGTAGATCATGAAGCTGTCCATGAAGCGCAGCAGGAAGGCAATCAGCAGCACGCGCTTCATCTTGGGCAGCTGGATGTAGCGGAACACGGCCCAGCGCGAGGCGCCGTCGATCTTGGCGGCCTGGTAGTAGGCCTCGGGGATCGACACAAGACCGGCATAGCACAGCAGTACGACGAGGCTGGTCCAGTGCCAGACGTCCATGACGATCAGCGTCACCCAGGCGTCGAACACGTCGTTGACGTAGTTGTAGTCGACGCCGACCGCCTTCAGGGCAAAGCCGAGCAGGCCGATGTCGACGCGTCCGAAGACCTGCCAGATCGTGCCGACCACGTTCCACGGAATCAGCAGCGGCAGCGCCATCAGCACCAGGCAGACCGGCACGCCGAGCCCCTTCTTCGGCATGTTCAGCGCGATCAGGATGCCGAGCGGGATCTCGATCGTCAGAATGATGGCGGAGAAGAGCAGGTTGCGGCCGAGCGCCTCCCAGAAGCGGTCGGAGTGCAGGATCTCGACGAACCAGTCGGTGCCGGCCCAGAAGAACTGGTTGTTGCCGAAGGTGTCCTGGACCGAGTAGTTCACCACCGTCATCAGCGGGATGACGGCGGAGAACGCCACCAGCAGCAGAACCGGCAGCACCATCAGCCAGGCCTTGTTGTTCCAGGGCTTTTCCATGGATCAGGCCTCCCTGCCGACGCGCCAGGAATTGGCGTAGATGTTGATTGCGGATGGATCGAAGGTGACGCGCGGCTCGGCCGGGATCTCGCCGTCCTCGGACAGGACGATGGCGATCGGCTGACCGGCGAATTCGGCACGCACGATCTTCTGCCGGCCGATGTCCTCGACCTTGTCGATGCGGACATCCATGCCCTCGCGGCCGAGGCGGATGAATTCGGGGCGGATGCCGAGCTCGGTCTTCGCGCCGGCGGCAACCTTGGGCTGGAAGTCGAGGGCGATGCTGTTGCCGCCGAGCGTGACGCTGCTGCCGTCGACCGCCGCCGGCAGCACGTTCATGCCGGGCGAGCCGATGAAGTAGCCGACGAAGGTGTGGCTCGGACGCTCGAACAGTTCGGCCGGCGTGCCGATCTGGACGATCTGGCCGTCGTACATGACGACGACCTTGTCGGCGAAGGTCAAAGCCTCGGTCTGGTCGTGCGTGACATAGACCATGGTAAAGCCGAACTGGCGGTGCAGCTTCTTCAGTTGCGAGCGCAGCACCCACTTCATGTGCGGATCGATGACGGTCAGCGGTTCGTCGAACAGGATGGCGTTGACGTCGCTACGCACCAGGCCGCGACCGAGCGAGATTTTCTGCTTCTGGTCGGCGGTCAGCCCGCGCGCCGTCTTCTTCGCCCAGTCGGCAAGGCCGATCATGTCGATGATCTCGCGCACGCGCCGGTCGACTTCCACTTCGGGAACGCGGCGGTTGCGCAGCGGAAAGGCGAGATTGTCGTAGACCGTCATCGTGTCGTAGATGACCGGGAACTGGAACACCTGGGCGATGTTGCGCTGCTGCGTCGACAGGTTCGTTACGTCGTGGCCGTCGAACAGGATCCGGCCTTCCGACGGATGCAGGAGGCCGGAGATGATGTTGAGCAGCGTGGTCTTGCCGCAGCCGGAGGGGCCGAGCAGGGCGTAGGCGCCGCCGTCGTGCCACTCGTGATGGACCTCCTTCAGCGCGTAGTCGGATTCCGATTTCGGCTGCGCGCCATAGGCGTGGCGGATGTGCTCGAGATTGATGCGTGCCATGGCTTCCTCCTCAGGCCGCCGCGCCGACGATGGCCTTGCCGTCGGGGGCGAACGCCATCAGGTGGCGCGTGTCGACATAGACGGTGATGTTGGCATCGGGTTCGATGTCGTGGATGCCGGGCGCCAGCATGACCCAGCGGGTGTCGGCGAACTCGACGTGCACGAAGCTCTCCGAGCCGGCGATCTCCGAGATTGCGGTGCGGACCGTGACCGGGGCCGCGCCCGGCGTCTGCGGCCGGAGCGCCAGATGATGCGGCTGGAACGCGACCGTGCAGGGGCCGTCCGGGATGCCGGCCAGATGCGGCGGCACCGAAAGCACCGGCTCGCCCTCGAGCACGAAGTGGCCGTTCGCCTTGGTCAGCGCAAAGGTGTTCAGCGGCGGATCGGCAAAGGTCTCGGCGGTGACGAGGTCGATCGGGCGGCGATAGACGTCGATGGTCGGCGCGAACTGGGTGATGCGCCCCTTCGACAGCGTCGCCGTGTTGCCGCCGAGCAGCAGCGCCTCCGACGGTTCGGTGGTGGCATAGACGAAGATCGCCCCGGAGGCCGCGAAGATCTTCGGCAGCTCCTCGCGCAGTTCCTCGCGCAGCTTGTAGTCAAGGTTGGCAAGCGGCTCGTCGAGCAGCACCAGGCTGGCGTTCTTGACGATCGCGCGGGCGAGCGCGGTGCGCTGCTGCTGGCCGCCGGAGAGGTTGAGCGGCGTGCGGCCGAGATAGGGCGTCAGCTTGAGCAGGTCGGCGGCCTTGCGCACCTCGCGGTCGATGGTGGCGGCGTCGGCGCCCTTGATGCGCATCGGCGAGGCAATGTTCTCGTAGACCGTCATCGCCGGGTAGTTGATGAACTGCTGGTAGACCATGGCGACGCTGCGGTCCTGCACGCGCACGCCGGTCACATCCTTGCCGTCGAACCAGACCGAGCCGAACGTCGGCTTGTCGAGCCCCGCCATTAGGCGCATCAGCGAGGTCTTGCCCGACAGCGTCGGGCCGAGCAGCACGTTGAGCGTCCCGCGCTCGAGCACGAGGTTGGTGGGGTGGATGTGTATCTCCCCGCCCACGACCTTCGCGGTGTCTTTGAGTTCAAGCATTCATGTCTCCAATGTTCCT
Organism: Mycoplana sp. ABR4_002; assembly: GCF_056159645.1. Taxonomy (NCBI): domain Bacteria; kingdom Pseudomonadati; phylum Pseudomonadota; class Alphaproteobacteria; order Hyphomicrobiales; family Rhizobiaceae; genus Mycoplana; species Mycoplana sp. ABR4_002. The sequence goes on along the minus strand of NZ_JBSWVO010000001.1, from coordinate 3,796,908 downwards.
CCCAGCCATCGGAATGCCCGTCAGTGCGGTGCTGGCGCTGCCTTCACCATATAACTTTCGAGCGCGTCCGCTTCCTCGGCGGTAAGATTCAGTCCACGTTTGGTGCGGCGCCACAGCACATCCTCGGCGTGCCGCGCCCATTCTTCTGCCATCAGCCAGCGAACCTCAAGCTCGTAGAGGTCGCTGCCGAAATGTCGGCCCAGGTCCGTGATCGAGCCCGCGTCGCCCAGCAGCTTCGCAGCGCGCGTTCCGTAAAGGCGCACGAGGCGATGGGCGTGCGCCTCGGCGAGAAAGGGATACTTGCGGGCCAGCCTTGCCACCTCGGCGTCGAAGTCGCCGACGGCGAAGTCGCCGCCGGGCAGCCTGGACTGCGCCGTCCATCGCTCGCCCTTCTGGCCGATCGCCTCGCCGATCTTGTCGAGGGCGGCTTCGGCGAGGCGGCGATAGGTGGTGAGCTTGCCGCCGAAGACGTTCAGGAGCGGTGCCTGCCGGTCGCTGCCCTCGAGCTTCAGCACGTAGTCGCGCGTCGCCTCCTGCGCCTTGGTGGCGCCGTCGTCGAACAGCGGGCGTACGCCGGCATAGGTCCAGACGATATCGGCCCGGCCCACCGGCTCGACGAAGTACTCGCTCGCCGAGCGGCAGAGATAGTCGATCTCCTCGTCGCTGATGTGGACGTCGCGCGGATCGGCGTCGTAGTCGCGGTCCGTCGTGCCGATCAGGGTGAAGTCGTCCTGATAGGGAATGGCGAAGATGATGCGGCCGTCGGGGTTCTGGAAAAAATAGGCGCGCGGATCGGCGAACTTCTTCCGCACGACGATATGGCTCCCCTGCACCAGCCGCACGTTGTGGACGTCGTTCTGTCCCAGCGCGCCGGAGAGCACCTTGTCGACCCAGGGGCCGCCGGCATTGACCAGCATGCGCGCCTTGATGGTCGCGCGATCGCCGGAGGCGACATCCTCGGTCTCCACGTCCCAGTGCCCGTTCTCTCGCCGGGCCGCGACGACGCGGGTGCCGACGCGGATGTCGGCGCCACGCTCGGCGGCGTCGCGGGCGTTAAGCACGACCAGTCGCGCATCGTCGACCCAGCCGTCGGAATACTCGAAGGCCTTGGTGAAGAGCTTCTTGAGCGGCTTTCCCGAGGAGTCGACGCGCATGTCGAGCGTGCGTGTCGGCGGCAGCAGCCTGCGCCCGCCGATGTGGTCGTAAAGGAACAGGCCGAGACGGATCAGCCAGGCCGGGCGAATGCCACCCTTCTGGAAGGGCAGCACGAAACGCATCGGCCAGATCACGTGCGGCGCCATCGCCCACAGCACCTCGCGCTCCATCAGGGCCTCGCGCACCAGCCGGAACTCGTAGTGCTCCAGATAGCGCAGGCCGCCGTGGATCAGCTTGGTGGAGGCCGAGGAGGTGCCGGAGGCAAGATCCTTCATCTCGGCCAGCACGACCGAATAGCCGCGGCCAGCGGCGTCGCGGGCGATGCCGCAGCCATTGATGCCGCCGCCGATGACAAAGATGTCCCTGACCACGTCGTCCGTCAAAGCGCTTTCCCTTCCTGTTTCGCACTGCACAATTTTGCGCGTGTGCGAAAGTAGGAAGAGTAGAAACGAAAATTTTTCGAATGTCAAACGAATGTCGAAGGAAAGTCGCGTCAGCCGTCGGCAGCGACGGCCGAGGTCTCGATCAGGCGCACGTCCTGGTCGCGACAGATGGTGCGGATGTTGTCGAACGGACACTGGTCGGTGATGAAGGTGTGCATCTGCGAAAGGTGCCCGATGCGGACCGGCGCGGTGCGTTCGAACTTGGTCGAATCGGAGACGAGGATGACGTGGCGGGCGTTGGCGATGATGGCCTGGGCAACCTTTACCTCGCGATAGTCGAAGTCCAGCAGGGCGCCGTCATGATCGATCGCCGAGACGCCGATGACGGCGTAGTCGACCTTGAACTGGCGGATGAAATCGACCGCCGCCTCGCCGACGATACCGCCATCCGCACCGCGCACGACGCCGCCGGTGATGACCACCTCGATCGAGGGGAAGCCGCGCAATCTGTTGGCGACGTTGATGTTGTTGGTGATGACCATCAGTTCCTTGTGCTCCATCAGGGCGTCGCCGACCGCTTCGGTGGTGGTGCCGATATTGATGAAGAGCGAGGAATTGTTCGGGATCATCTCGGCCGCCGCCTGGCCGATCGCCTGCTTTTCCGGGGCTGCGATCGAGCGCCGGGCCTCGTACTTGACGTTCTCGTTGCCGCTCGGGAAGAGGGCGCCGCCGTGGATGCGGGTGAGGACCTTGTTGTCGCACAGGTCGTTCAGGTCCTTGCGGATGGTCTGGGGGGTGACGGAAAAGCGCGTGGCCAGGTCCTCAACCAGCACGCGGCCCTCCGCCTTGGCGAGGTCCAGGATTTCGGCCTGCCGGCCTGTCAGAAACATGCACTCCTCCTGCGCTTTCGTTTTGGTTCATCATATGCAAAAACGAAAGTACCGCAATTCTCTCGCCGCGCGACAGTTGGAGCGAGGGGCAATTTTTGTGATACTGGCGTCCGGTCGCACTTCGCCGCGCGCCTCGAATGGGAGATCGTCATGTTTCATCCGGCCTTGTTCAGGGGGGCGAATGTGGTCATCACCGGCGCCGGGCGCGGCATCGGCCTGGAGGTGGCGCGGCAGTTCCTGGATTGCGGTGCGCATGTGCTGCTGCACGGCGGCCGTAAGCCGATGGACGTCGTGCCGGACTTTCTCCAGGAGGCGGTCGAGGAGGCGCGGGCGCACATCGTCTGCGCCGATTTCCTGGCGCCGGCGGGGGTTGCCGAGGTGGCGCGCTACGCCGAGGACCTGTTCACGCAGGTCGACGTCCTCGTCAACAATGCCGGCACCATGGTCGGACGCTTCCCGGCCGACACGCTGACCGACGAGCAGTATGCGACCGTCGTGCGGCTCAACCAGACCTCGGTGGTGGAGATGACGCGGGCGATGCTGCCGGCGCTGCGCCGCGCCGGGGGGGCGTCGATCGTCAACACCGTCTCCATTTCGGCCCTGACCGGCGGCAGCCCGGGCTCGGCGATCTATTCGGCGACGAAGGCGTTCGTCGCCACCTATTCCAAGGCGCTGGCGCGCGAGCTCGCGCCCGACGGGATCCGGGTCAATTGTGTCTCGCCGGGCACCATCGCCACCGACTTTCATGAACGCTACTCTTCCCCGGAAAAGCTCGAGGCGACCCGCAAGGCGATCCCCTTGCAGCGGCTGGGGACCGCCCAGGATTGCGCGCCCGCCTACCTGTTCCTGTCCTCCGCCACCCTTTCGGGCTATGTCACCGGGCAGGTGCTCGAGGTGAACGGCGGCCAGTTGATCTGCTGACGCCGAACGGCAAGCCCGCGGTGATTGTGGCGGCCTCGTCCGTCCGGACAAGGCCGCGGCGCGCCGGGTGCCGGGGCGGGAGCGCTCGGCTCAGCGCCGCACGTCGATCACCACCCGGCCTCTGATCTTGCCTTCGAGGATGGACGGGCCCAGCTGCGGCAGGTCGGCAAGGCCGTGCTCGGTGACCATGTCGTTGAGCTTGCCGAGCGGCAGGTCGGTGGCAATGCGGCTCCAGGCGTCGAGCCGCTCGTCGCGCGGGCGCATGACCGAGTCGATGCCGAGCAGGCTGACGCCGCGCAGGATGAACGGGATCACCGTGAAGGAGGGAACCGTGGCGCTGCCGGCAAGCCCGATCGCGGCGACGGCGCCGTTGTATCTGACCTGCTTGAGGACGCGCATCAGCAGGTCGCCGCCGACGCTGTCGATCGCCCCGGCCCAGCGCTCCGATTCCAGCGGCTTGGCCGTCGCCCCGGCCAGTTCGGCGCGGTCGACGATCGTCTCCGCGCCCAGCTCGCGCAGATAGGTTGCCGCCTCCGGGCGGCCGGTCAGCGCCGCGACGCGGTAGCCGAGGCGGGCGAGGATCGCCACCGCAACCGAGCCGACGCCGCCCGCCGCCCCGGTGACGAGGACCTCGCCCTTGGTCGGCGACACGCCGGCCTTTTCCAGCGCCATCACCGCCAGCATCGCGGTCAGGCCGGCGGTGCCGATCGCCATCGCCTCGCGGGTGGAGAGGTTATCCGGCAACGGCACGAGCCAGTCGCCGCTGACCCGCGCGCGGCTGGCGTAGCCGCCCCACCGGACCTCGCCGACGCGCCAGCCGGTCAGCGCCACCTTGTCGCCGGGGCGGTAGCGCGGGTCGCTCGATGTCTCCACGGTGCCGGCGAAATCGACGCCCGGCACGTGCGGGAATGTGCGCACCAGCCCGCCCTTGCCGGTGATGCAGAGCCCGTCCTTGTAGTTCAGCGTCGAGTATTCGACCGCGACGGTCACGTCGCCGTCCGGCAGGCGCTCGTCCTCGAGATCGCGGACCGATGCCGTAACCACGCCGTCGTCGGCCCTTTCCACCAGAAGCGCCCTGAATGTCATCGCCGGTCTCCTCCCGTTTTGCCTGCCTGCTGCCTGTGTAAAGCATCGCCCGTTTGTCGCGCCACCGTTCTTTTGTATGAAGGGAGCGCGACAACTGGGTCCGGGTGCGATGATCGACAAGCTGGAATACTTCATTGCGCTGGCGCGCGAGCGGCATTTCGCCCGGGCGGCCGAGGAGCTCGGCATTTCGCAGCCGACGCTGTCGGCGGCCATCCGCCAGCTCGAGGACCAGCTCGGCGTGGTGCTGGTTGTGCGCGGCTCGCGCTTCCAGGGGTTGACGCCGGAGGGGCAGCGCGTGCTGGAATGGGCCCGGCGCATCGTCGGCGACGCCCGTACCATGCGTGAGGAGATGCGGGCCGCGCGCAAGGGTCTGTCCGGGCATATCCGGCTCGCCGCCATCCCCACGGCGCTCGCCATGGTGCCGCGCATCACCGCGCCGTTCCAGGAGAAGCATCCCGACGTCACCTTCTCGGTGCAGTCGACCAATTCGCTGCAGATCCTGAGCCTGCTCGAGAACCTCGAGATCGACGCCGGGCTCACCTATCTGGAAAACGAGCCGCTCGGGCGGGTCACCAGCGTACCGCTCCAGGCCGAACATTATCACCTCATCACCGCCCGGAGCGGGCCGATTGCGGATCGCGAAAGCGTGACCTGGCGGGAGGTGGCCGATCTTAGGCTTTGCCTATTGACCGCCGACATGCAGAACCGGCGCATCATCAACCGGCATTTTGCCGAGGCCGGCGTCGCCGCGGTCCGCCCGACGCTCGAGTCGAACTCGATGATCGTGTTGTTGTCGCATGTGCGCACCGGCCGTTGGGCCAGCATCATGCCGCGCAACGTCGCGCTTTCCTTCGGTTTTCATGATGAAATCAGTATGATTTCAATCGTCGATCCGGCGCCGCATCACATCGTTGGCCTGGTTGCGACACATCGTGAGCCGTTCACGCCGCTGGTATCCGCCCTGTTGCACGAGGCGCGGATCCTGGCCGAGCGCGGCCTGGATTGATAGGTTTTTTCTATCAACTGACGGTACAGCCTTATTGACCCCTCGGTGCTTCCCTGAGAAGCTTGCAAGAAGCAGGGCGGAGGTCGACAGGGTTCCAATCTTTGCCCGCAGTTTGATGGCACCGGGCCCGACATTGCGCGCCGCGCGGCGCGGCAGGCCTGTGCCGTTCGGGAGGTCTGCGCATGAATCAGCACGTTTCCGGTGACGTCGGAACGAGAACTCGGGCCATCGTTGCGGCGCTGAAGGGGATGGAAGGTCCGCTTCTGCCGATCCTGCACGAGGTCCAGGACGAGTTCGGCTTCGTCCCGCAGGAAAGCCTGCCGGTCATCGCCCAGGAGTTGAACCTGTCGCGCGCCGAGGTGCATGGCGTCGTCACGTTCTATCATGACTTCCGCGAGCATCCCGCCGGCCGCCACGTCCTGAAGCTCTGTCGCGCCGAGGCGTGCCAGTCGATGGGCGGCGAGGCGCTGGCGGAGCGGGTGCAGGCCCTGCTGGGCATCGGGTTCCACCAGACCACGCTCGACGGCGCGGTGACGCTGGAGCCGGTCTACTGTCTCGGGCTCTGTTCGTGCGCGCCGTCGGCCATGCTGGACGGCGAGGTCCATGGCCGCCTCGATGCAGACGCGGTTACCGATCTCGTCAAGGAGGCGCGCCGATGACCGTCACGATCTATGTCCCGCGCGATTCCGCGGCACTCGCGCTCGGCGCCAACAAGGTGGCGGCGGCGATCGAGGCGCAGGCCCGCGAACGCGGTCTCGACATCGCGGTCGTGCGCAACGGCTCGCGCGGCATGCACTGGCTCGAGCCGCTGGTCGAGGTCGCAACCGGCGGCGAGCGCATCGCCTACGGGCCGGTGACGGCGGCCGACGTCGGCCCGTTGTTCGAGGCCGGCTTCCTCACCGGTGGCCCGCATCCGCTCTGTCACGGTCCGACCGAGGACATCGCCTTTCTGAAACGGCAGACGCGGCTGACCTTCGTGCGCTGCGGCGTCACCGACCCGCTCTCGCTCGCGGACTATCGCCGCCTCCGCGGCCTGGCCGGGCTCGAGAAGGCGGCCGCGATGGCGCCGGCGGAGATCGTCAAGGAGGTCACCGACAGCGGCCTGCGCGGGCGCGGCGGTGCCGGCTTCCCGACCGGCGTCAAGTGGAACACCGTGCTGGAAGCGCCGGGCGAGCAGAAATACATCGTCTGCAACGCCGACGAGGGTGACAGCGGCACTTTCGCCGACCGGATGATCATGGAGGGCGACCCCTTCGTGCTGATCGAGGGCATGGCGATCGCCGGCCTGGCGACCGGGGCGACAAAGGGCTATGTCTACACCCGCTCCGAATACCCCAACGCCATCGCCATCATGAACGAGGCGATCGAGGTGGCCCGCGCGGCGGGCGTGCTCGGCCCCTCGGTGCTCGGCTCGGGCCGGGCCTTCGACATGGAGGTGCGCGTCGGCGCCGGCTCCTACGTCTGCGGCGAGGAGACCGCGCTGCTGAACAGCCTTGAGGGCAAGCGCGGCGTGGTGCGTGCCAAGCCGCCGCTGCCGGCTCACAGGGGCCTGTTCGACCGGCCGACGGTGATCAACAACGTCATCTCGCTGGCCTCGGTCCCGGTCATCCTCGACCAGGGCGCGAGCTACTACCGCGACTTCGGCATGGGCCGCTCGCGCGGCACCATTCCGCTCCAGATCGCCGGCAACATCAAGCATGGCGGCCTGTACGAGACCGCCTTCGGCCTCTCGCTCGGCGAGATCGTCGATCACATCGGCGGCGGCACTGCCTCCGGACGGCCGGTCAAGGCGGTGCAGGTCGGCGGCCCGCTCGGCGCCTACTTCCCGCGCGCGCTGTTCGACACCCCGTTCGACTACGAGGCCTTCGCCGCCAAGGACGGGCTGATCGGCCATGCCGGCATCGTCGTCTTCGACGACACCGTCGACATGCTGCATCAGGCCCGCTTCGCCATGGAGTTCTGCGCGGTCGAAAGCTGCGGCAAGTGCACGCCGTGCCGGATCGGCGCTGTGCGCGGCGTCGAGGTGGTGGACAACATCGCCGGCGGCGTCGAGCCGGACAAGAACCGCAAGCTGCTCGCCGACCTCTGCGACACCATGAAGTTCGGCTCGCTCTGCGCGATGGGCGGCTTCACGCCCTATCCGGTGATGAGCGCCATGACCCATTTCCCGGAGGATTTTTCACCCGCTCCTGCCGCGCAGGCGGCCGAGTGAGGGAGGAGAACAAATGACTTTGATCAAGGAAATCGACTTCGGCACGCCCGCCTCCAAGGCGGAGAAGATGGTGACGCTGACCATCGACGGTCGCGAGGTCACCGTGCCGGAGGGCACCTCGATCATGCGCGCCTCCATGGAGGCCGGCATCGAGATCCCGAAGCTCTGCGCCACCGACATGATGGACGCCTTCGGCTCCTGCCGGCTCTGTCTCGTCGAGATCAAGGGCCGATCCGGCATGCCGGCCTCGTGCACCACGCCGGTGGCGCCCGGGCTGGTCGTGTCGACGCAGACGCCGCGGCTGAAGGACGTCCGCCGCGGCGTGATGGAGCTCTACATCTCCGACCACCCGCTCGACTGCCTCACCTGCGCGGCCAACGGCGACTGCGAACTGCAGGACATGGCCGGCGCGGTCGGCCTGCGCGACGTGCGCTACGGCTATGACGGCGAGAACCACGTGCGCGCCCGCAACGACGGCGTCATCAACATCAAGTGGCAGCCGAAGGACGAGTCGAACCCCTACTTCACCTTCGACGCCTCCAAGTGCATCGTCTGCTCGCGCTGCGTGCGCGCCTGCGAGGAAGTGCAGGGCACCTTCGCGCTGACGATCGAGGGCCGCGGCTTCGACAGCCGCGTCTCCGCCGGCATGCACGAGGACTTCGTGTCGTCGGAATGCGTCTCCTGCGGCGCCTGCGTGCAGGCCTGCCCGACGGCGACGCTGATCGAAAAGTCGGTGATCGAGATCGGCCAGCCGGAGCACTCGGCCGTCACCACCTGCGCCTATTGCGGCGTCGGCTGCCAGTTCAAGGCGGAGATGCGCGGCGAGGAGCTGGTGCGCATGGTGCCGTGGAAGGACGGGCAGGCCAACCGCGGCCATTCCTGCGTCAAGGGCCGCTTCGCCTACGGCTACTCCACCCACCGGGACCGCATCGTCAACCCGATGATCCGCGAGAAGATCAGCGATCCCTGGCGCGAGGTCAGCTGGGAGGAGGCCTTCGCCCATGTGGCCAGCGAGTTCCGCCGCATCCAGTACCAGTACGGCCGCGATTCGATCGGCGGCATCACCTCCTCGCGCTGCACCAACGAGGAGACCTACCTGGTGCAGAAGCTGGTGCGCGCCGGCTTCGGCAACAACAACGTCGACACCTGCGCCCGCGTCTGCCATTCGCCGACCGGCTACGGTCTCGGCCAGACCTTCGGCACCTCGGCCGGCACGCAGAACTTCGATTCGGTCGAGCAGACCGACGTCGTCATCGTCATCGGCGCCAATCCGACCGACGGCCATCCGGTCTTTGCCTCGCGGCTGAAGAAGCGCCTGCGCGAAGGCGCCAGGCTGATCGTCATCGACCCGCGCCGCATCGACCTGGTCCGCAGCGCCCATGTCGAGGCGAGCTTCCACCTGCCGCTGAAGCCGGGCACGAACGTCGCCGTGGTCACGGCGCTGGCGCATGTCATCGTTACCGAAGGGCTCTATGACGAGGCGTTCATCCGCGAGCGCTGCGACTGGTCGGAGTTCGAGGACTGGGCGTCCTTCGTCGCCGATCCGCGCCACAGCCCGGAGGAAGTGGAGAAGCTGTCCGGCGTTCCGGCCGATCTGCTCCGCGGGGCGGCGCGGCTGTTCGCCACCGGCGGCAACGGCGCGATCTACTACGGCCTCGGCGTGACCGAGCACAGCCAGGGCTCGACCACCGTCATGGCGATCGCCAATCTGGCGATGGCGACCGGCAACATCGGCCGCCCGGGCGTCGGCGTGAACCCGCTGCGCGGCCAGAACAACGTGCAGGGCTCCTGCGACATGGGCTCGTTCCCGCACGAGCTGCCCGGCTACCGCCACATCTCGGACGACGCCACCCGCGCCACCTTCGAGAAGCTCTGGGGCGTGGCGCTCAACAACGAGCCGGGCCTGCGCATTCCCAACATGCTCGATGCCGCCGTCGACGGCACGTTCAAGGGCATCTACATCCAGGGCGAGGACATCCTGCAGTCCGACCCCGACACCAAGCACGTTTCGGCCGGCCTCGCGGCGATGGAATGCGTGGTCGTGCAGGACCTGTTCCTGAACGAGACGGCGAACTACGCGCACGTCTTCCTGCCCGGCTCGACCTTCCTGGAGAAGGACGGCACCTTTACCAATGCCGAGCGCCGCATCAACCGGGTGCGCAAGGTGATGACCCCGCGCAACGGCCTCGGCGACTGGGAGGTCACGCAGAAGCTCGCCCAGGCCATGGGGCTTGCCTGGACCTACCGCCACCCGTCCGAGATCATGGACGAGATCGCCGCAACGACGCCGAGCTTCGCGCTGGTCTCCTACGACTATCTCGACCGGATGGGTTCGGTGCAGTGGCCCTGCAACGAGAAGCACCCGCAGGGCTCGCCGATCATGCATGTCGACGGATTCGTGCGCGGCAAGGGCAAGTTCATCCGCACCGAATATGTCGCAACCGACGAGAAGACCGGCCCGCGCTTCCCGCTGCTGCTCACCACCGGCCGCATCCTCAGCCAGTACAATGTCGGGGCCCAGACGCGGCGCACCGACAACGTCGTCTGGCACGAGGAGGACCGGCTGGAGATCCATCCGCACGACGCGGAGAACCGCGGTATCCGCGATGGCGACTGGGTACGGCTCGCGAGCCGCTCGGGCGAGACGACGCTGCGGGCGGAGATCACCGATCGCGTGGCGCCGGGCGTGGTCTACACCACCTTCCATCACCCCAACACACAGGCGAACGTCATCACCACCGACTTCTCCGACTGGGCGACGAATTGCCCCGAATACAAGGTGACGGCGGTGCAGGTCGCGCCCTCGAACGGCCCGTCAGACTGGCAGGTCGAGTATGACGAGCAGGCCCGCCAGTCGCGCCGCATCGCCGGCAAGCTGGAGGCGGCGGAGTAGCGCCGCGATGGTCCGATGACGACGCCCAAGACCACAGTCGCGGTCCCCGAGCTCGCCCGGCGCGGCGGGCGGCTCACCGAAGGCCGGCGCATCGTGCCGGAGGAGACGCCGGTCGCCTTTACCTATCATGGCTCGACCCATGCGGTGATGATGGCGACGCCGGCTGACCTTCAGGACTTCGCCGTCGGCTTCAGCCTGACCGAGGGGATCGTAGCCAGCGTCCGGGAGATCGAGCAGGTCGAGGTGGTTGCCGAGGACAAGGGCATCGACCTGCAGATCCGGCTTGCCGACGCCCAGAGCGCGGCGCTGACGGCACGCCGCCGTCACATGGCGGGACCTGTCGGCTGCGGGCTCTGCGGCATCGAGTCGATCGAGCAGGCGGTGCGGGTGACGCCGTCGGTCGCCGCCGCGACGCTGACGCTGTCGCAGGACCAGGTGGCCGAGGCGGTGCGGCTCCTGAACGGCCAGCAGCCGCTGCACCTGCAGACCCGCGCCGTGCACGGCGCGGCCTTCTACGTCCCCGGCAAGGGCCTGATCGCCGTGCGCGAGGACGTCGGCCGGCACAATGCGCTCGACAAGCTCGCCGGCGCCGCTGCCCGGGCCGGTTACCGCGGCGGCGACGGCGCGGTGGTCGTCACCAGCCGAGTCTCGGTCGAGATGGTGCAGAAGACCGCGGTGATCGGCAGCCCGTTCATCGTCGCCATCTCCGCGCCGACGGCGCTCGCCATCCGTACCGCCGAGGAGGCCGGCATGACGCTGGTGGCGCTGGTGCGCGGCGACGAGTTCGAAATCTTTACGAAGCCCGGGCGCATCCTGTCGGTTGACGACGCCGCGCGCCGGGCCGGAAACGGATAGGAAACGCCCGCATGTCGAATGATGCAAAGCTGGTCCGCATGGCCAACCAGATCGCCACCTTCTTCCATTCCCAGCCGGCGGAGGACGCGCCGAAGGGCGTTGCCAACCATATCAACCGCTACTGGGAGCCGCGCATGCGCCGCCAGTTCTTCGCGATCGTCGACGATCGCGGCGGCGAGGGCCTCGATCCACTGGTGATCCAGGCGGCCGGGCTGGTGCGTCGCCCGCCGCCCGCCGGCAGCGACATGCCGGGCTGACCTACGCCCCGGCGAGCTTGGGGATCAGGAAGCCGGTGCGGCGGCGATAGGCCTCGTATTCGGCGGCCAGCGGGGTAGCGGCAAACTTGCCCTCCTCGCCCTTCGCGGCGACGATGTAGATGACGATGAAGGCGACCACGGGCAGGGCGGCCCAGGCGCTCCAGGTCGCGATCGCCCATCCCGACCAGAAGACGATGTAGGAGGTGTAGAACGGGTGCCGGACATATCGGTACGGACCGATGGTGACGAGGCTGTCCGGCTTGTCCGGGTCGAAGGCGAAGCGCAGCTTGGCCCGCCGCGAGGCGGAAATGGCCCACCAGAACAGCGCCGTCGCTCCCAGCTGCAGCGCCAGGCCGAGCAATTGCGCCGCCGCCGGCTGCGGGCGGCTCCAGGTCAGGTAGAGGAACAGAAGCGTGGTCAGCGTGACCGCCGCGGAAACGAGCTTCATGCCGGAGGGCATGCGCGGCGAAGAAAAATGCCCGCGTAGCGACCAGGTGTAAAGGCCGACGACGACAACGCTCAAACAGGTGACGGCAATGTCCAGTGCTACGTTCATTCTTTCGCCGGCCGCGCCGCCCCCTCGATTACACGCTTTTCCCAGACCATAGCGATGGCCGTGGCGTGCTGCAATGCGCGACGCGTGCGTTTCCGCAGCTTGTGATTGCGACGTCGCAAGGTGCCCCCCTGAAGGGTGGGGCCGCTCTTAGGGTCTCGTTTATGATCTAGGCGTAATATTCAGGGGCGATTCGGCCCCCCTCCGCTTTCGTCGATCGGAATCGAGCATGACTTTCAACAATCGGACTATCGAAACCCGCCACGGTGCGGTGTGTCTCAGCGACACCGGCGGAACGGGCTTTCCAGTGATGCTGATCCATGGCTCGAGCTTCTCCCGACGCGTCTTCGAAAAGCAGTTTGACAGCGCCCTTGCCAGGCGCTGGCGCCTGATTGCCGTCGACCTGCCGGGCCACGGCGATTCGGAAGATGCGCGTGAGCCGCAACGTACCTACACCGTATCCGGGCTGGCCGACTGCCTCGACGCGGTCGCCGACGCCTTGGATCTCAAGCGTCTGGCGGTGTTCGGATGGTCGCTCGGCGGTCATGTGGCGATCGAATGGATGAGCCGCAGCAGCCGGATTCGCGGTCTGATGGCAACCGGCGCCCCGCCCACCCCGCGCGGCCTGCTCGGCATGCTGCGCGCCTTCCACCCCTCGTTCGACCTGTTGCTGGCATCGAAACAGCACTTCAACGACCGCGACTGCGCCCGCTTCGTCTCCCTGTGCTTCGGCGCGGACGCCCCGGCGCAGTTCCGGGAACTGGCGATGCGGGCCGACGGGCTGATGCGGTCGATCTTCGCGCAGAGCCTGGCGCGTGGCGATGGGGCGGACCAGCGGCGCAGCTTCGAGACGGCGATGGTACCGGTCGCCCTCGTCAACGGCGTCGACGATCCCTTCGTGCGCCTCGGCTACCTCTCCGGGATCCACGCGCCCGACTTGTTCGACGAGGCGGCGATCATCGTCGACGGCGCCGGCCACGCGCCGTTCTGGGCAAGGCCGGAGATTTTCAACCCGCTGCTCGACCGGTTCCTCGACCGTGTCGCCGCCGACACCGCCTCGGCCTGGCAGGCGCATGTGCGCCGGGTCACGGCAAATGCCCGCAGGTAGGGTCCGCAACGGTCTCGCCCGGCAGGGCGAGGGCCAAACTGCGGTTCTGCTGCCTTCAGAACTCTTCCCATTGGGCCACGACGGCCGCGGTGGCCCCGCGCGCCGCGCGACGGGCCGGGTGCGCCCGCGGTGAAGCCTGCTGCGGGTGCTCTGGCTGCTGGCGTGGACGCTGCGTCGTTCCGAGCTGGAACTCGAGCAACAGACTGCGCAGCGCCTCCGCCTCGCGAGCCATGGCATGACTTGCCGCCGTGCTCTCCTCGACCATGGCGGCGTTCTCCTGCGTCGCCTGGTCCATGGCGTTGACCGACTGGTTGATCTCGCGCAACCCTGTCGACTGTTCGCGGCTCGCCTCGACGATCGCATTGACGTTGGTGTTGATCTGCAAGACCTGCCCGAGCATCGCCTTCAGGGCCTCGCCGGTCTGGTCGACCAGCGCCACGCCGTTCTTGACGTGCTCGTTCGAGGCGCTGATCAGGGCCTTGATGTCCTTTGCCGCGCTCGCCGAGCGCTGCGCCAGCTCGCGCACCTCCTGGGCCACGACGGCAAATCCCTTGCCCGCCTCGCCGGCGCGCGCGGCCTCGACGCCGGCGTTCAGCGCGAGCAGGTTGGTCTGGAAGGCGATGTCGTCGATCACTCCGATGATACTGGAAATCTCGCGGGAGGACTGTTCGATCTGGTCCATCGCGCCGATCGCGCTCGTGACCACGCCGCCGGATCGCTCGGCCTCCTCCTTGGTCCGGGCGACGAGCGCGCCCGCCTCGTCCGCCCTGCGGCTCGAGTCGGACACCGTGGTGGTAATCTGGTCGAGCGCTGCCGCCGTCTCCTCGACGGAGGCGGCCTGCTGCTCGGTGCGTTTGGACAGGGCGTCGGCCGCCTCGCGGATCTGCTCTGCACCCGAGGCGATCATCTCGGCATTCTCGCCCACGGACCGCATCGCCTGCTGTAGTCTTGCCACCGATTCGTTGAAGTCCTGGCGTACCCGCTCCATCGAGGGGACGAAGGGGGTGGGAAGGCTCTGGGTCAGGTCTCCGCCGGCAAGCGCCTTGAGACCCCGGCCGAGGGCGTTGATCGCCGCCATGCGCTCGGTGACGTCGGTGGCGAACTTGACCACCTTGTAGACGTTGCCGGCAAGATCGCGAATGGGGTTGTAGGCCGCCTGGATCCAGATCTCCTTGCCACCCTTGCCGTATCGCACGAATTCGTTCGAGTTGAACTCTCCGGCGGCAAGACGCTTCCAGAAGTCGGCATATTCGGCGGTGCGCGTGTAGGGTCGCAGAACATGCTGTGATGCTTGCCCTGGATCTCCGCCAGGTCGTAGCCGAGCGTGGCGCAGAAATTCTCGTTTGCGGTCAGAATGTCACCGGTCGGCGTGAACTCGATCACGGCCTGGGAGCGCGAGATCGCCTCGATCTTGCTGTAGTCCTCTTGCGCCCGGCGCTTGGCCTCAGTGATGTCGGTGGCGAATTTCACCACCTTGACCGGCTTGCCGCCCCTGAATACCGGGTTGTAGGACGCCTGGATCCAGATCTCCCTTCCATCGCTGGCGATGCGCTTGTAGGCACCGGAATCGTATTCACCACGGCCGAGGCGCGCCCAGAAGTCGCGATATTCCTGTGTGGCCGCAAGGGCCGGCTCGCAGAAGATGCGGTGGTGCTGGCCGACGATCTGCCGCAGCTCATACCCAAGTGTCCGGCAAAAATTCTCGTTGGCGGTAAGGATGTTGCCCGACAAGTCGAACTGGATCACGGCCTGCGACTTGGAGATCGCCTGCAATATGTGCCTGGAATCTGCGGATTTCCCTAATGAAAGCATCGTCCCCTCGCGTCTGTCGCGGCGTCCCTCAAGGCAGAGCCCTGGCACCGCCGGTGCCATTGTTCTTGTCGGCTCCCGGCCCTGTCGGTCCGGGGCTTGGCGATAGCTGAACGAGATCTCGGGGTTTCTCGGCGTCATGCCGGAAGGCTGTCACTCAGCCTGCATTCAAGAATGCCGACGGTGCAATTAAAAAGACGTGAACACCGGCAGGCCATATCATGGTATATATTATTGACGTGCTAATATTACTCGCGACCGGGTATATAATACTAAAGTTATACTTTGTTCTCGCCGGAACGCGCCGGCAGGGCGTCGGGCAAAACATAACGCCGCCCGAAGGCGGCGGGCGGCGTTGCGGCTGTGTTGGGACTGGCGCGATCAGGCCGCCAATTCGTCGATGTCGCGTTCCTTGAACATGCGGGCGAGGTTGAGGAAGCAGATCATGCCGTTCTCGTGGGCGATGATGCCCTCGGCGTAGACCTTGTCGAAGGAGGTCGACACCTCCGGCACCGGCTGGATCTGGTCGGCGCGGATGGTGAGGATGTCGGACACCCGGTCGACGACCAGGCCGATGACCATGTTGTGCACCTCGGCGACGACGATGGCGCTGCGCTCGTTGGCCTCGGTGGTCTTCATGCCGAGCTTGTGGGCGAGATCGATGATCGGGATCACCGTGCCGCGCAGGTTCATCACCCCGATCACGTCGGGCGGCGAGTGCGGAATCGGCGTCGAGGGCGCCCAGCCGCGGATCTCGCGGATGGTGGTGGTCCTGACGCAGAATTCCTGGTCGTGCAGGCGGAAGGCAATGATTTCGAGGGTGTCGCCGGTGAAACCGGCTGTCTTGATCATGCTCATGGTGGTTTAGCCCCGATTGACCCGTTCTTGCTTGGCCTTGTGCCGCGCACGATAGCCGCGCCAGGGTTAAGGATTGCTCAACCGGGCAATGCCGGCCCACTTCCGCGGGCCGGCGTTGAGGCGATCCGGCACGGTGCGGATCAGTCGCGCAGCACGGCCGCGAACTGCTCCGTCGCCCAGTCCACCTGGTCGGCGGTGATCACCAGCGGCGGCGCGATGCGGATCGTGTCGCCGTGCGTGTCCTTGGCAAGGATGCCCCGCTCCTTCAGCGCCTCGCAATATTTGCGCGCGCCGCCGGCGGCGGGGTCGAGTTCGACGGCCAGCATCAGGCCGCGGCCGCGCACTTCCTTGATGATGTTCGAGCGGATTTCGGTCAGGCCCTTCTGGAAGCGCTCGCCCATGCGGGCGGAATTCTCGACCATGCCCTCTTCGATGAGGACGCGCAGCGCCGCGCGGGCAATGGCGCAGGCGAGCGGATTGCCGCCGAAGGTGGAGCCGTGCTGGCCGGGCTTGAGCACCCCCAGGACCTCGGAGTTGGAGAGCACGGCCGAAACCGGATAGAAGCCGCCGGACAGCGCCTTGCCGACGAGGGTGACGTCGGCCTCGATGCCTTCGTGTTCCTCGGCCAGCAGCTTGCCGGTGCGGCCCAGCCCGGTCTGGATCTCGTCGAGGATCAGCGTGATGCCGTGCCGTGTGCAGAGCTCGCGCACGGCGGCGAAATAGCCGGCCGGCGGGATGACGACGCCGGCTTCGCCCTGGATCGGCTCGACCAGGAAGGCGACGGTGTTGTCGGTGATCGCCGCGCGGAAGGCGTCGATGTCGCCGAACGGCACGTGCCTGAAGCCGGGGGCGAACGGGCCGAAGCCCTCGCGCGCGTCGGGATCGGTGGAGAAGCCGACGATCCCCATGGTGCGGCCATGGAAGTTGTTGCTGCAGACGATGATCTCGGCCCTGTCGCGTTCGACGCCCTTGACCTCATAGCCCCACTTGCGGACCGCCTTGACGGCGGTTTCGACCGCCTCGGCGCCGGAGTTCATCGGCAGCACCTTGTGCGAACCGGTGAGCGCTGCGATCTCCTCGTAGAAGTGGGCAAGCTGGTCGTTGCGGAAGGCGCGCGAGGTCAGCGCCAGCTTCCTGGCCTGCCCGATCATCGCCTCCAGGATCTTCGGGTGGCAATGGCCCTGGTTGACGGCCGAGTAGGCCGAGAGGCAGTCGAGATAGCGGTTGCCGTCCGCATCCCAGACATGCACGCCTTCGCCCCGCGACAGCACGACGTCGAGCGGCTTGTAGTTGTGGGCGCCGAGGCGGTATTCGGTTTCGATCAGGCTTGCGGTTGTCGGGGTCATCATTTCCTCCACGGCATCAGGCGCTGCGCGTCGGGCGGTCGAGGATGCGACGGCCGAACAGGCTTGCGGTCAGTTCCACGAGGATGCGGGCGCTCTTGCCGCGGTCGTCGAGGAACGGGTTCAGTTCGACCAGATCGAGCGAGGCGACGAGGTTGCTGTCGCACAGCATCTCCATGATCAGGTGGGCTTCACGGAAGGTGGCGCCGCCGGGAACGGTGGTGCCGACGCCCGGTGCGATTTCCGGATCGAGAAAGTCGACGTCGAGGCTCACGTGCAGCAGGCCGCCCGCCTGGCGGACCGTGTCGATGATCTCGTGCATGATCCGCGCGATCCCGGTCTCGTCGATGGCGCGCATGTCGAAGACGTTGACGCCATGCTCGGCGATCTCCTCGCGTTCGCGGGCGTCGACCGACCGGATGCCGACCTGGAACACGTTCTTCGGGTCGACCAGCGGCCGGTCCGCGTTCAGGATCGGCGCGAACTCGGCCTCGCCGCAGAAGAAGGCGACCGGCATGCCGTGCATGTTGCCGGAAGGCGAGGTCTCGGGCGAGTTGAAGTCGGCGTGCGCGTCGAGCCACAGCACGAAAAGGGGCCTGCCAACCTCGGCGGCATGGCGCGCCATGCCGGAAACGGTTCCCATCGACAGCGCATGGTCGCCACCGAGGATCAACGGGAACCGGCCGGCGCGGGCGGCCTCGTGCACGGCCGCATCGAGGGTGCGGGTGAAGGCGGCGACGGTCTGCAGGTTGTTGGCGCGCGGATGGCTGGCAAGGTCACGCGCCGGCAGCGGCCGGACGTCGCCCTCGTCGTGCACGCTGTGGCCGAGCTCGGCCAGCGTGGTGTCGATGCCGGCGATCCTCAGGGCCGCCGGCCCCATGGCGGCGCCGCGGCGCCCCGAGCCTTCCTCGAGCGGTGCGCCGATCAGCGCGATCGATTTTTTCTGTGCCGTCATTGTCGTTGTCCCCGCAGCTACGCGTTGCTTCTGTGCGCTGGTCCGGGAGGACCAGAATTGCAGGCGATTATTGTCGCTCAGGGCGTTGGCAAAAAGAGGGAAAACTGACAAATGGAAGGCTACGATAAGCAAGATGCCAAGCGGGAAATGACAAAATGATCAGCCTGGACGAACTTGATCATGCCCTCATCAGTGCGCTTCGGCACAATGCGCGCACCCCCGTCTCCTCGCTCGCGGCGATGACGGGTGCCTCGCGCGCGACCGTGTCGGCGAGGATCGACCGGCTCGTGCAGTCCGGCACGATCGCAGCCTTTACGATCCGTACGGGTGCCGAACTCAGCGGCAGCGGCGTACGCGCGATCGTCATGATCGAGGTCCTGGGCAAGATGGCCGATCGGGTGGCGACGCAACTCCGCGGCTTGCCGCAGGTCCGCGCGCTCCACTCGACCAACGGCCGCTGGGACCTCATCGCCGAGCTGGAGGACAAGGATCTCGGCACTTTCGACGAGACGCTGCATCGCATTCGCCTGATCGACGGCATCAATTCGACGGAAACGAATATCCTGCTGAAGACGACCAAGAACGCGCTGGCGTGACAGCTGCCGGGGTGGCCGAGGGGTTGCCGGCGTCAGTATTCCTTCTCGTAGAAGATGCCCGCTGCACCGTCGCCGCTGCTGCCGGCCTCGCCGCGCAGCTTCAGGCCGCGGCCGATGTCGAGGTTGATCGCCGCCTTGCCGCCGCCGGTCTCCGGATCCTGCTTCAGCTCGATATAGGTCCGCTCGTTCAGGTACTTTCCGGCTGTAACCTGGGCCCGACCCTCGGCATCCGTGGTGATGTCGAGGTCGTCGATGCCGAGCTTGCTGCGCAGGCCGCTGAGCAGCGAGCCGCCGCCGCTGCCGCCGGCGAGCTCGGCCACCGCTCCGGCCAGCTGGGCGATCTGGAAGGCCGACAGGTTGGTCATCGACCGGCCGAAGATCAGCCGCGCCAGGATCTCGTCCTGCGGCAGGTCCGGGGATGAGGTGAAGGTGACCGTCGGGTTGTCGGCCGGACCGGCGATGTTGATGTTCACCGTGGTGCCGCTGGCGGTGGTGGTTGCAACGAAGTCGATCGTGGGGATCAGCCCGCCGGTGAAGCCGATCTGGCCCTTGGAGAAGTTGAGCCGCTTGGCCAGGATGTCCAGCCGCCCGCGCAGGAGGTTGAAGGCGCCGGCGACCACCGGATCCCGGCCCGTGCCGCGCAGGGTCAGCCTGCCGCCGAGTTCGGCATTGATGCCGCGGCCACGGACGAAGATGCGCCCCGGCGCATTGATCTGCAGGTCGAGACCGATGTCGCCGCCCTCGCTGCCATCTCCGCCCTGGTCGGTCCGGAGCGCTGCTGCCATCGCCCGGACGTCCGCCGGCGCGTTGCGGTGCTTGATGTCGATCTCCGACAACGAGGCCGGCAGCTTCTGCGGAACGGTGATGTTGGCGCTGCGGATGTCGATCCGCCCGGCGAGCACGGGGCCGGCGAGCAGCGGTCCCCGGATGGTCAGCTCTCCGGCCAGATTGGCCGTCACCAGCCGGCCGTCGACATAGGTGACGTCGTTCAGCCGGATAACGAGATCGGCCGGGAAGTCCGATCCCGGGACGATGCCGACCGAGCCGGAGGCGGATATCTGGCCGCCGGTGGCGACGCGACCCGTCAGTTGTTCGATCACCGCGCGGTTGCCGTCCAGCACGACCCGCGCCGAGAGGTCCTCGACCGCGATGTTGCGCCGTACATCGACGAGACGGCCGCCGCTGGTGGTGACCGTTCCGGTGATGACCGGGCTTCGGGCGGCCCCCTTCACGGTCAGCTCGATTCCGGCGTTGCCGTTGAGGACCAGGCCTTGCTGGCCGAGCGGTCCCTGCAGCAACGCGAACGGCAGGGTGCCGGAGACGGAAAGGTCGAGCGGCATGGTTCCGCTCACTCCGGCGGTGCCGCGGCCTGCGAAGGAGAGCCCGTCTGGGCCGGAGAGCTGCAGCTGCAGGCGGACAGCATTGTCCGCGAACTGGCCCTCCGCCCTGATCGTCAGTGCCCCGACCGCCGCGGCGCGGGTGTGGCTCGTCGCCGCGTCGCTCCAGGTGAGATTGTAGGCTGCCCTCGGCGAATCGGCGGTGCCGCTGACGTCCACCGTGCCGCTGATCGTTCCCTCGGCGCCGAGGCCGGCGGAAAAGACGTTCGCCAGGCTGGCCGGGACCGCATTGACCTTGATGTTCAGGCCGAGCGCCGGGCCGGCGGTGCCGCTGACGGCGACATTGCCGCTGCCGGTTTGGATGGTAAATTCGCTCACCGAAACGGCGCCGTCGCGCACGCTCAGGACAGCCGGCCGGGCAAGCCGGATGGCGATGCCGCGTGGCGCTGCCTCGAACGCGTCGAGGCCGACGGTCATGCCGCCCTGCACCTGCTGGACCGCGCCATTGGCGGCGAGCGGCGCGCTGTCGTAACGGGCGGTGAGATCGAAGCGGGTCCTGGAACCCTGCTGGTCGAAGGTCAGCGCCAGTCCGTCGATCCGGTTGGTGCCGGAGGCGAAGGTCGCGGCCCGGACGCTGCCGGTGAGGGCGAACGCGCGCAGGTCTGCGGCCTTGAGGTCGATCCGGGGCTGTTCGATCCGGAGCTGGTCGCGCGTGATGCCCGATCCGGACGCCTGCAGCGAGACGGCGGTCTTGCCGTCTGCGGTGGCGATGACCGCCGAACCGGAAAGGTCACCCTTTGCCTGCTGGCCGGCGATCGCGGCGATGAGGCCGATGTCCGGCAGGTCGAAGTCGACCGTGCCCTCCGGCAGGAAGCCGGCGTCGAGCCGCAGGCTGCCGGTCAATACGTTCCCGCCGATGCGGGCGTCGATCGACGGGATGGCGATCCTGCCGTTCTCGGAGACGACGCTGGAGCGGACGTTGATCGCCTGGCCGCCGATGGCGCCGGTGGCGGTGAAGCTGCCGGACGGCGCGTTGCGGTCCGCCGTTCCATCGAGCGAGACGACGAGATCGCTGAGCGTCTGGCCGGCCAGCCTGGCGCCGCTCGACTGCAACTCGGCCTTGACGCCGAGCGCCGACAGCGGGCCGATGGCGGTGGCCTCGAAGGTCGCCTTACCGCTCGCGTCGGTCAGGATCTTGCCGAGATCGGGCAGGCTGCCGGAGACGGTGGCATCGAGGGTCTGGCCGGCCAGCCTTGCCTTGCCTTCGGCCGTGACCGTGCCCGAGGCAACGTCGAACGACTGCACGGTGACGGCGCCGTCGGCGCCGCGCAGAATGTCGGCCGTCAGCCGCACCGGCGTGTCGAAGCGCGGCGAAACCGAGGCCGGAAGCGCCGCTGCGGCGACCGTCGCCTCGACCTGAACGGCGGCCGAGGCGTCCTCCGGCACGAAATGGCCGCTGGCACGGGCATCGAGGCCGGCGCCGTCGAGGGCGACGTCGCCGAAATCGATGCGCTGCGGCGTCACCGACAGCGTTGCTGTCGCGTTCAGCGGCCCCTGCGCCAGACGGTTGGCGTCGGCGCTGCCCAGGTCGAGCAGGCCGAGCGAAGCGCGCAGCTTGAGATTGCCGCGACGGTCGATCAGGTCAAAGGCGTCGCTGCTGACGACGATGTCCGCATTCGATGCCGATCCCTGCGGTGCCGCGACGGAGGCGACCTTGGCCGTGAGCGAAAGCGCTGCCGCCTTCAGTTCGCCCGACAGCGTCAACTGCGCCATGTCGATGCGCGCCGTCGCCGTGCCGTCCTCCATCGGCAGCGTGACTTCGGCCGGGCCGTCGACGCCGCTGACGTTGACCGCCAGGCTGCTGCTGCCGGCCGGATTGGCCGATCCCGAGACCGAAACGACGGCATCGCCGGCGCGGATGGCCAGATCGTCGAAGGTAATGTCGCCGTCGAGAATGGTGATCGAGGCTGCCTCCCGCAGCGCCAGCGGAAAGCCGGCGACGACGGCGTCGAGCGTCTGCAGCGCGATCACGGTCGCCGCGTCATGGCGCGCGACGTCGCCCTCGACCACGAGCGGGGCGCCCTCGTAGCGCCCGTTGACGCTGAAATCGGTGAGACTGCCGGAATGGTTGACCGTCACGATCGGTGATTCCAGGTCGTTTTCCCCGAGTCGGGCGAGGTCGGCGCGCAGCGTGGCGGATACCGCCGCCGCAGCCAGATCCGCGACGGTCGCGCTGAGGACGGGCTTGAAGATGGCCGCATTGTCCCGTCGGATCTCCGCCCCTTCCGCAGCAACGGTCAGCGACCCCTTGCCGCCGGCGTTGGTGAAGGTCAGCGTGCCGGCGAGGTCGCCGGTGGCGCTCTCGCCGGCAAGCGTGGCCAGCGTTGCGAGGTCGGGGAAGTCGAACCGGACGGTGCCGTCCGGCATGTACCCTTCGCCAAGCACCAGCGCTCCTTCGAGCCGGTTGCTGCCGACGGTCGCTTCGAGCGTCGGCACGGAAATGCCGCCGGCCGCGGAGACGACGCTCGAGCGTAGCGCGATCGCCTGGCCGTTCATCGAGGCGGTAAGGGCGAGGTCGCCGGCGGGGGCGGTCGCGGAGGCGCGGCCGTTGAGGTTGAGCGCGATGTCGTCGAGGGTGCGGCCGGCAAGCGCCAGGCGGTCGGAATTGATCGTTGCCTGCACGGCCGGCGCCGCCACGGGGCCGCTCGCGGTGGCGTCGAAGACGATCGTGCCGTTGCCGCCGTCGACAAAGGCGCCCGCGTCGATCAGCCGGCCGCTGAGTTTCGCCGCCAGCGTGCCGTCGGCGACGTCGGCGCTGCCGGTCGCCTCGGCCACGTTGGACCGGAGCCGCAGGCCCGACAGCGCCAGCGCGCCGTCGTTGCCGAGGGTCGCCTCGCCGTCGAGCGCGATCGTCCCCTGCACCTTGGCGGCCATTGCCTCGGGCAGCACGCCGGGCAGGGCGAACAGCTTGAACGCGGCGGTGCCGGCAGCGGTCCCGATCTGATAGCTGCCGGTGATCTCCCCGCCGATGCTGGTACTCTCGATCGTCACCGGCTCGACGGCGAGATGCTGCGGCGAGAAGGAGAGGGCGGCGTTGATCTTCAGCGGCGTTCCGACAAGACGCTCGAGCGCGGGATCGGCCATGGACGAGCGGCCGGCGGTCAGTGCGAGGCTTGCGTGTCCCGTTCTCGCCGATACGTTCAGGTCGGCGCTCGACAACGTCAGCAGCACGCTTTCCAGCCGGCCCTGCGGCAGGCTGACATTGGCGGCGTTGAGGTTGATGTTGACCGAGGTCGTCTCGGCCGGACCGGAGGCGACCGCGTGCAGCCCGTGCAGGTCCGCGGCGAACTCGCCGTCCGCGAGCGGCCAGCGCAGCGGGATCGGCGTGCTGCCGTCGGCGCCGGCCAGCCGAATGGTGAGGTCGTTGTCGCCCTCCGCCTGCAGCGTCCCCGAGGCATGCAGGGCCAGGGCGCCGGTCGTCACCAGACCGCGCTCGACCCGCAGGAGATCGGCGCCGTTGGTCGCCACGGCGAGATCGATCGCCGTGGCTCCCGCAAACAGCGGCCGCAGCGGCGGCGGCAGCAGCGCCTCGAACGTGCCGCCGCCCTTCAGGGCGACGGTGTGCAGTCCGGCCGTGGAAAGCTCGTGCCGGGCCTCGAGGGTCAGGACCTCGCGGGCATCGAGCGCGGCCGTCAGCCGCCCGCTCCAGGCCGACAGAGGCCCGTCTCCGGCAAGGTGAAACCCGATCGCCGGCTCGCCCGGGATCCGCAGCGCCTGGGCCAGCATGCCGCCCGGCGGCTCGGTGACGTCGGCCTTCAGCGTCAGCTGGTCCTCGCCGGGATTGAAGACGAGGTCGGCCAGCACCGACACGCCGCCGCGGTCCTGCTCGGTCAGCGCGAGGTTCAGGGCGACGCCGCTGCCATCGAGGCCGCCGCTGCCGGACAGGCGCAGCCGCTGCTCGCGCCCGGCCACGGCCTCGGCCAGGGTGAGGCTCGGGACGTCGAGGCTGTCGACCCGGACCGTGACCGGCAGCCGGAACGGCTCGCCGGAACCGGGCTCGTCGCCATCCCCGGCAACCGGCCGCCGCGACACATCGATCTCTTGGGCCGCGACCCGCTCGGCATTGAACTGGAGCAGCAACAGGTCGAGCGGCGCCCAGTCGATGGCAAGGTCGCGGACCTCCGCATAGACGCCGTCGCGGTCGCCGAGCGTGACCGCACCGGCGCGCAGCCTGCCCGTCAGCAGGCCGGAGGGCTCGGAAATCGTGATGCGGGTGGCGGAATTGGCGGTGACGTCCTCGATCGCGGCGGCGGCGAGGCGTGCGCCGATGTCGGTGAACCCGACGAAGCCGACCAGACCCAGCAGCACGACGACCAGCACGGCCACGAGGTAGCCGAGGTAACGAAGCGTCTGCCGCAGGATCTGAAGAAACCGGCTCATGTTCTAAGTCCTAAAGCAATTTGATTCGCAGGGGAATCGCTGCCGCACATTTCCCGCGGCGCGGCCGTCCGGCGACAAGGAGAGCCGATAGACCGCGCGCGCTCAGAACGCCTGTCCGATGCCGGCATAGATGCCGAACGAATCTCCCTTGGGATAGGGGTTGAGCGGTACGGCGACATCGAGCCGGACCGGGCCGAAAGGGGTGGCGTAGCGCAGGCCGACGCCGGCGCCGACGCGTATGTCGCTGAAGTCCGGCAATTCGTCGCGCGACACCGTGCCGGCGTCGACGAACGGCACGACGCCGATCTTTTCGGTGATGCCGACGCGCACCTCTCCCGAGGCAAGCACGTAGGACCGGCCGCCCAACAGCTCGTTTTCGCTGTTGCGCGGGGAAATGTCCTGGAAGGCGTAACCGCGCACCGTGCCGCCGCCACCGAGGTAGAAGCGCCGCGGCGCCGGGATGTCGGACAGCGTCGAGGCGCCGAGGATCGTGCCGCCGCCGAGCCGTCCGGCGAGCACGATCCGCTCCTCGGCGCCGAGCGCCTTGTAGACCGCGCCGGAGGCCTCGAAGCTGGAGAAGAAGGAGCCGCGATCGAACTCGTAGGTCGGCGTGGCGCTGACCGCCGCGCGGTAGCCGGAGGTCGGGTTGAACTTGTCGTTGCGCCGGTCGCGGACATACTCGATCGGCACGGCCGCGGTCAGGTAGAAATTGTCGCCGAAGGCGTCGTCCACCTTCATCGCCGCGACCTCGGCACTGGCTGAGAACGTGTCGGTATCGTTCAGTTCGAACGTCGCCCCGGCGGCGAGGGTTGCGGTGGTGGCGTAGAAGGCGTCGGTGTCGTCGATCGCCGCCTTGAAGCTGGCGGTGAAGGTCGAGGCCGGGCCGAAGGCGCCGGGCTTGGCAAACAGGAAACCGAGCGCGTAGCCGATGTCCTCGTAGCCGTTGCCCTCGCCGATGCCGTTGACCGAACCCTCGATCCGCAGCGATTCGGCGTGACCGAAGAGGTTGCGGTGACCCCAGTAGCCCTGCAGGCCGAAGCCGTCGATCGTCGAGAACTGCGCGCCGACGCCGAAGTAGCGCTGCTTGCCCTCGGAGACCTCGATCGTCATCGGCAGCGAGCCGTCGGGGGCGAGCTTGTCGGCCTGGTGGATCGTCACGCTGGAGAACACGCCGAGCTGGCGCAGCCGGTCGGACGCCTTGGCCAGTCGCTCGGGGGAGTAGGGCTGACCGGCATTGATGCGCGAATAGTACTTGATGAAGCCCGGATCGACGCCCTTCGCCCCGGTCACGGTGACGTCACCGACGGGCGCCACCGGCCCGCCGTCGGCGGCAATCACGACATCGACGGTGTTGGTCTTGTGGTCGGCGATCGCCTGGCGATCGGTCAGCCGCGCCAGCGGCCGGCTCTCGGCCTTCAGGTCCGCGACCACCTTCTCGCCGGCCTTGATGATCGTGGTGGAATCGGCGCGGGCGCCGCGGGCCATGCCGTAGTCGGCGGGATTGCGGCCGGCCGCATCACCGGCAAAGGTGACCGAATCGAAGGTGAAGGCCGGCCCGGGGGCGACCGACACGGCGACCGGGACCGGGCCCGGGCCGAAATCTGGGATCGGCGGCAGCGAATCGAGCGGCGTTCCGGCAATGCGCACGTCGACGACGCCGCCGTAGCGCGCCTGCTCGTACAGCGCGGCAAGGATGCGGTCGCGATCGTCGCGCGCCTTGATGACGAGGCCGAGGTCGCCGGAAACGGCATCGCCCTCGTTCTCCTTCAGAAGGGAACTCGATTCGATCGCCTCCCTCAGGTCGCCGTCGTCGGTGCCGGCGTCGAAGGTCAGCTGGTAATGTACCGGGTCGATGGTCTCGGGCTCTTCCTTGTCGCTTTCGAAGAACCGAAGGCCGAAGATCTCGAAGGCAAGGGCCGGCCCGGCGAGGGGGGCGACGGCGAGCAGAGACGCGACCGCGAGGCTTGTCCCAGCCCGCAAGAACGCACTACTCCATCTCGGCCGGTCGATACGTTGCCGCATCCGTTGTTGTTGCCTCTCCCGTTCCGATGAAGGGGCGCGAACACCGTCCCTCCTCAGATTGTGCGGCACACTCAGTCCGAACGACGGTCTGGCAGGCCACGCAGGCTGGAATTGATCCTAGCCTGTTAGCATTTCCCTAAGATTAATGGCGGTTCCAGCCGGATGGGAAGAAAAATCGCGGCGGCGGCGGATTTCCGCCGCGACCGTTGCACGGATGCATAGGACCCCGAACCGGGTCGGGGTCGGCTGCACCGTGCCGGCGATCCGTTTCGGGTCAGCAGGCGTCGATGTAGCGGCGGCCGTAGCGGTCGCGGTAGTAGCACTGGCCGGGCTGGTCGGCGACGTGGCCGATCAGTGCGCCGCCGACGCCGCCGATGGCGGCCCCGACGGCCGCACCCCGGACGTTGCCGGTGACGGCGCCGCCGATGATCGCACCGGTCGCCGCGCCGATGCCGGCACCCTTTTCCGTGTTCGAGCAGCTCGCGAGCGACAGGCCGATCAGCACGAGCGCGATGGCTTTCTTCATGAAAATCTCTCCATGGTTGAGCGGGTCATGGGAGCCCGCTGTCCTGCCGTTTGGCAATTCGGTTGCAACCGACTCGCGAAATCGGCGTTGTCACAAATCCGGACAATACGGCGGAATGAGGGGAAGTCTATAAGTATTCAGTATTTTTTGGGTTGCTGAAGCGGCTGCCGCATCGCCGCGTTACGCGCTCCTGCGGCCCAGAATTTTCGCCTGCCGCCGAAAGTAACGGTTGATCACAGATTGAAAAGGTCGAATGATGCGAGGGCTGCGCGGCGGCGATGTCGAGGGGCGTCGGGCGCCATGGCCATCGTGCCGGCAGCAAGAGTTTCTGCAGGTGTTTCGGGTTCTCGAAATTGCCGACTGGACCGCTTTCGAATCCGGAATGCCTCGCGAGCGCTAGGTCACGAGGGAGGAACGAATGACCAAGGTTACAATGACGGTCAATGGCCGGCAGGTCAGCGGGGACGTGGAGGACCGCACGCTGCTCGTCCATTTCATCCGCGAGAATCTCGGCCTGACCGGCACGCATGTGGGCTGCGACACCTCGCAATGCGGCGCCTGCGTCGTGCACATGGACGGAAAGGCGATCAAGAGCTGTTCCATCCTGGCGGTCCAGGCCGCCGACGCTTCGATCACCACGATCGAAGGCCTCGCCCAGGGCGGAGAGCTGCATCCGGTGCAGGCGGCCTTCAAGGCCCATCACGGCCTGCAGTGCGGCTTCTGCACGCCCGGCATGGTGATGTCCGCGCTCGACATGATCAACCGCTATGGCGGCCAGCTCGACGAGAAGACGGTGCGGGAGAACCTCGAAGGCAACATCTGTCGCTGCACGGGCTACCACAACATCGTCAAGGCGATCCTTGCCGCTGCCGAGGACATGAACGCCGGCCGCCAGGCGGCCGAGTAATGTGACGGCGACGGGGAAGCGCGGGTCGCGACCGAGCCGTCCGCTTTCCGCAGGCGTCCGAAGCGCTCGCTTTCCCTGTTTCGCCGGAACCAACGCGCAATTTCTCTGGGAGGAGATGACTGATGGGTGTGGAAGGTATTGGCGCACGGGTCGCGCGGAAGGAAGACCGGCGGTTCTTGACCGGCCGCGGGCGCTACACGGACGACATGGTCGTGCCGGGCATGAAGCATGCCGTTTTCGTGCGCTCGCCGCACGCGCATGCGCGGATCAAGAGCATCGACACGGCGGCCGCCGAGACGATGCCGGGCGTGATCGGCATTCTCGATGGCCAACAGCTTCTGGCCGACGGGATCGGCAACCTGATCTGCGGCTGGATGATCAAGTCCAAGGACGGCACGCCGATGAAGATGGGGGCATGGCGGCCGATCGCGCATGAGAACGTGCGCTATGTCGGCGACATCGTCGCCATGGTCGTGGCCGACAGCATCGGCGCGGCGCGCGACGCCGCCGAGCAGGTGGTGGTCGACTACGACGTGCTGCCGGCCGTTACCGATGCGGTGACGGCGCTTGAGGCCGGTCAGCCGCAGATCCATCCGGAGGCCCCTGGCAATCTGATCTACGACTGGGCGCTCGGCACCAGCGAGGCCGACACCGACGCGGCCATCGCCGCGGCGGCGCACGTGACCGAGATGAAGATCGTCAACAACCGGCTGTCGCCGAATGCGATGGAGCCGCGTGCCGCCCTCGGCGTCTACGATCACGCCGATGACCACTACACCTGCTACACAACCAGCCAGAACCCGCACGTCGCGCGGCTGGTGATGAGCGCCTTCTACAACGTCGCCCCGGAGCACAAGCTGCGGGTGATCGCGCCCGACGTCGGCGGTGGCTTCGGCTCGAAGATCTACATCTATCCGGAAGAGATCGTCTGCCTGTGGGCGTCCAAGCGCACCGGCGTGCCGGTCAAGTGGGTCGCGGACCGCACCGAGTCGTTTCTGACCGACGCGCACGGCCGCGACCACGTCTCGACGGTGAAGATGGCTTTCGACAAGGACAACCGCATCACGGCGCTCAAGGTCGACACCATCGCCAACTTCGGCGCCTACATGTCGCTGTTCTCCTCGGCGGTGCCGACCTATCTCTATGCGACCCTGCTGTCGGGGCAGTACGAAATCCCGGCGATCCACGCCAATGTCCGCGCCGTCTACACCAACACCGCGCCCGTCGACGCCTATCGCGGCGCCGGGCGGCCGGAGGCGACCTATCTGCTCGAGCGCACGATCGAGACGGCGGCGCGCGAACTCGGCGTCTCGCCGGCGGAGTTGCGGCGCAAGAACTTCATCCGCAGCTTCCCCTACCAGACGCCGGTGATCATGAACTACGACGCCGGCGACTACGAGGCTTCGCTCGAGGCGGCGATGAAGCAGGCCGACTGGGCCGGCTTCCCGGCGCGCAAGGCGGAGGCCGAAAAGCGCGGCAAGAAGCGCGGCATCGGCATGAGCTGCTACATCGAGGCCTGCGGCATCGCGCCGTCGGCGGCGGTCGGCTCGCTCGGCGCCGGCGTCGGCCTGTGGGAATCGGCCGAGGTGCGGGTCAATGCCGTCGGCACGATCGAGATCCTGACCGGATCGCACAGCCACGGCCAGGGCCACGAGACGACCTTCGCCCAGCTTGTCGCCGACCGCTTCGGCGTGCCGATCGACAACGTCTCGGTCGTCCATGGCGACACCGACAAGGTGCAGATGGGCATGGGCACTTACGGCTCGCGCTCCGGCGCGGTCGGCATGTCGGCGGTCGTCAGGGCGCTCGACAAGGTCGAGGCCAAGGCGAAGAAGATCGCCGCCCACCTGATGGAGGCCGACGAGAGCGACATCGTCATCGAGAACGGCGAGCTGAAGGTCGCCGGCACCGACAAGGCGGTGCCCTGGTTCCAGATGGCGCTCGCCGCCTATACCGGCCACAGCCTGCCGGCCGGCATGGAGCCGGGGCTGAAGGAGGGCGCGTTCTACGATCCGTCGAACTTTACCTTCCCGGCCGGCTGCTACATCTGCGAGGTCGAGATCGATCCGGAGACGGGCAAGACCGAGGTCGTCCAGTTCGTCGCCGCCGACGATTTCGGCAACATCATCAACCCGATGATCGTTGAAGGACAGGTCCACGGCGGCATCGCGCAGGGGATCGGCCAGGCACTGCTCGAGGGCGTATACTACGAACCGCAGACGGGCCAGCTCCTGACGGCCAGCTACATGGACTACGCCATGCCGCGCGCCGACGACCTGCCGTCCTTCAGCGTCTCGCACCAGAACACGCCCTGCCCGAACAACCCGCTCGGCATCAAGGGCTGCGGCGAGGCCGGCGCCATCGGCTCGCCGCCGGCGCTGATCAACGCCATCACCGACGCAATCGGCAACAACGATCTCACCATGCCCGCCACGCCGCAGAAGGTGTGGGCGGCGGCGCATGCGGCCCATTGAGGGGAGTGCACCAGCATGTATGCAACGAACTACCATCGCGCATCCTCGGTCGCCGATGCCGCCCGCCTGCAGGGCGCCGCGGATGACGGCAAGTATGTCGCCGGCGGGATGACGCTGATTCCCACGATGAAGCAGCGTCTCGCCGCGCCTTCGGACCTGATTGACCTGCGCCACGTGCCGGAAATGAAGGGCATTGCAGTCTCGGGCGGCACCGTCCGCATCGGCGCGGCCACCACCCACGCCGAGGTGGCCGCGTCGGCCGAGCTCAAGGCGGCCTGCGCGGCGCTTGCCGAACTGGCCTCGCTGATCGGCGACCCGCACGTGCGCCACATGGGCACGATCGGCGGGTCGATCGCCAACAACGATCCGGCGGCCGACTACCCCTCGGCCATGCTGGCGCTGGGGGCGACGGTCATCACCGACAAGCGCGAGATCGCGGCCGACGACTTCTTCACCGGCCTGTTCGAGACCGCGCTGGAGGACGGCGAGATCATCGTCGCGGTCAGCTTCAAGGCGCCGGCCAGGGCGGGCTATGCCAAGTTCCCGAACCCGGCCTCGCGCTATGCCATGACCGGCGTCTTCGTGGCCCAGGGCGCGGACGGCGTGCGTGTCGGGGTGACCGGCGCGGGAGCCGACGGCGTCTTCCGCCAGGCGGCGATGGAAGCGGCATTGTCGGCCAATTTCAGCCCGGACGCGATCGCCGGCGTCAAGACCGATCCCTCCGGCCTCCTGTCCGACATTCACGGCAGCGCCGAGTATCGCGCCAACCTCGTCAACGTGATGGCGCGCCGCGCGGTCGCGGCGGCCTGAGGGGATCGTTCGCCTTCGCGCGAAACTGAATCAGGGGGCGGCGCGGGCCGCCCCCCGTCATTCGGGCTTGACATGCATCAAGCCGCAGTGGTTTCTGGCCGGGTAAGGCTAGCTTGGAACGGCTCAAAGGTCGGCGCGGATTTGCCGCAGCGTCCTGTCGTTGCAGCAACGGCTCCCGCGGTGTAGTCGAGGGGCAAAATTGGGCGGCCGCGACCGCTCGTGGGCACCGGGCATGCCGGTCTGGAGACAGTGATGGACTTTGAGGCTTTCTTCAAGAACGAGTTGGATGGGCTGCACCGGGAAGGCCGCTATCGCGTCTTCGCCGATCTGGCGCGCCACCGGGGCGGGTTCCCCAAGGCGACGCGGCACACCGATGCGGGCACACAGGAAGTCACGGTCTGGTGTTCCAACGACTATCTCGGCATGGGCCAGCACCCCAAGGTCACCGAGGCGATGAAGCTCGCGATCGACCAGTGTGGCGCCGGTGCTGGCGGCACCCGCAACATCTCCGGCACCAACCACTACCACGTCCTGCTGGAGCGCGAGCTCGCCGACCTGCACGGCAAGGAGTCGGCGCTGCTGTTCACCTCCGGCTACGTCTCCAACTGGGCCGCGCTCGGCACGCTCTGTTCGAAGATCCCCGGCATCATCATGTTCTCGGATGCCGGCAACCACGCCTCCATGATCGAGGGCATCCGCCACTCCAAATGCGAGCGGGTGATCTGGAAGCACAACGACCTGAAGGACCTCGAGGCGAAGCTGGCCGCCGCGGACCCGAAGGCGCCGAAGATCATCGCCTTCGAATCGGTGTACTCGATGGATGGCGATGTCGCGCCGATCAAGGAGATCTGCGATCTCGCCGACCGCTATGGCGCGATGACCTATCTCGACGAGGTCCACGCCGTCGGCATGTACGGGCCGCGCGGCGGCGGCGTCGCCGAGCGCGAAGGGCTGATGCACCGCCTGACGGTGATCGAGGGCACGCTCGGCAAGGCGTTCGGCGTGATGGGCGGCTATATCGCCGCGTCCGCCGCCCTTTGCGACTTCATCCGTTCGTTTGCCTCGGGCTTCATCTTCACCACCGCGCTGCCGCCGACGCTTGCCGCCGGCGCGCTGGCCTCGATCCGCCACCTGAAGGAAAGCCAGCTGGAGCGCTTCGCCCACCAGGAGCGGGTGCGCCGTCTGCGCTCGTTGCTCGACAAGAACGGCATCCCGCACATGCCCAATCCGAGCCACATCGTGCCGGTGATGGTCGGCGACGCGGCCAAGTGCAAGTGGATCTCCGACCTGCTGCTCGACAATTTCGGCATCTACGTGCAGCCGATCAACTACCCGACGGTGCCGAAGAAAACCGAGCGGCTGCGCATCACGCCGACGCCGATGCATTCGGACGCGGATATCGATCATCTGGTCGGCGCCCTGCATTCGCTCTGGTCGCGCTGCGCGCTCGCCCGCGCCGTGGCCTGACGCGCCCGCAGGCCCGAGGAAGGATGATGGTGGCGGCCTAGGCCGCCATTTCCATTTTGTCGACGACGGCGGCGGCGCGCCGGCGCGCCTCGGCATCGGCGGCGTAGACGTCGTCCATCGTCGAAGCGGCGCCCCATCCTGCCATCGCGTCCATCACCGCTTCGGCGACGTCGGCCATGTGCAGGAAGCCGATGCGGCCGTCGACGAAGGCCTGGAAGGCGACCTCCTCGCCCGCGTTCATGGCCGCCCCTTGGAGGCCGCCGCGCTCGAGCGCGGTGCGTGCGAGCCGCAGCGCCGGGAAGCGTTGCTCGTCCGGGGCCTCGAAGTCGAGCCGCGACAGCCTGGCGAAATCGAGCCGCTCGACATTGAGCTTCGGCCGCCGCGGATAGGTCAGCGCATAGCCGATTGCCGTGCGCATGTCCGGGCAGCCGAGTTGGGCCAGCACCGAGCCGTCGCTGTAGCCGACCATCGAATGGATCACCGACTGCGGGTGCACCACCACCTCGATCTGCTCGGCGCGCACGTCGAACAGGTGCTTTGCCTCGATCATCTCCAGCGCCTTGTTGAACATCGAGGCGCTGCCGATCGAGATCTTCAGGCCCATCGACCAGTTGGGGTGGGCACGGGCCGTGGCCGCGGTGACATTCGCCATCTGCTCGCGCGACCAGGTGCGGAACGGGCCGCCGGAGGCCGTCAGCACGATCCGCTCGACCGCATGGCGCTGGTCGTCCTCCAGCGCCTGGAAGATGGCGCTGTGCTCGCTGTCGACGGGGATGAGCCGGCCGCCGCCGGCGGCAACCGCGTCGACGAACAGGCTGCCGGCGGACACCAGGCACTCCTTGTTGGCGAGGGCGATATCGGCGCCGCGCTCGGCCGCGGCCAGCGTCGGCGCCAGCCCGGCGGTGCCGACGATCGCGGCCATCACCCAGTCGGACGGTGCCGCGGCGGCCTCGAGCAGGGCGTTGCGGCCGGCGCCGACGGCGATGCCCGTGCCGGCCAGCGCCTGTCTCAGGTCGTCGAGGCGGCCTTCGTCGGCGGTGACGGCGCGTTGCGCGCCGCAGGCGATGGCCTGCCGGGCCAGCCGCTCGATGTTGCCGTTGCCGGTAACGGCCACCACGTCGAAGGCGTCGCGGCCGCCGAGCTGCCCGATCACGTCCAGCGTGCTGGTGCCGATCGAGCCGGTCGAGCCGAGGATCGTGACGCGGCGCCTGTTGGCTTCGCTGGGTGCCATGTTTGTCTTCCGTGATCTTTTTATTGTCTTGATGAGGCTCTACAGCCGATTGCCGCGCGCAACAAGGTTTTGATGCGGGCGGGCTGGACACCGGCCCGTGCACGGGCTTGACGTTTTCGATGGAGCGGCCATAACGTCGCCGCTGGCGACCGGCTGGTCGCCGAAGTGATCTTGGAGGATACCCGTGCGGTTATCGGTGAATGCGCTGGCGGCCTTGCTGCTGTTTCTCGGCTCTGCGTCGAATGTGTTCGCCGCGGACACGCTGCCGGCGGGACTCAGCGCCACCTGGGTGATCGAGGACCTGAACGGCAAGGGCGTCATCGACAATGTCCGGACGACCCTGGAAATCCGCACGGACGGCTCGTACGGCGGCAACGGCGGCTGCAACACCTATCGCGGCAACCTCAAGTTCGGCAGCGACGGTGAGGTGACCTTTGCTCCGGCGGCGGCCACGCGCCGGATGTGCGCGCCGGCGGTGATGGACCAGGAGCAACGGTTCTTCGACGCGCTCGGCACGGTTCGGTCGTGGAAACTCGAGAACGAGATGCTGCATCTCGCCGACAAGGATGGCGGCCATGCGATGCGGCTGGCGATGCTGAAGAACACGACCGACATCACGCTGCAGGTGCCGAACACGATCACCGTCGATCGACAGACGGTCGTCTATGACTGCGACGACGGGCTGAAGGTCAAGGCGGACTACATCAATGCCGACACGGTCTCGCTCGCGGTTCTCTCGTTCGGCGAACAGTTCGTGATCGCAAGCAACGTCATCGCCGGCTCCGGCGCGCGTTACGCCGGCGGCCAGTTCGAATGGTGGACCAAGGGCGACGACGCCACGCTCCGCGACCTGACCCGGGGCGAGGAGACCCCGGCCGTCTCCTGTCGCAAGGCCACCTGACGTTTGGCATCGGGCCGGCGGTGCCGGCACTATCCTTCGGAGAGAAACATGGTCAGCTTCCAGGTCGGACAAAAGGTGGTCTGCATCAATGACACCTTCAAGAACGTCTCGATCGACCAGGGGATCCGCAAGGGTCAGATCTATACCGTCCGCTGGGTCGGGCACTACCGGCACTACGTCGACGGCGACTTCTACGGCGTCAAGCTGATGGAGCTCTACCGCGGCAACGACGACGGCCCGGAAGGCTATGGTGCCGTCGACATGCCCTTCCGCGCCAGCCGCTTCCGGCCGCTCGTCTCCGACCGCATCAGGCACATGCTCGGCATCAAGGCGCCGGCGCCGAAGGTCGAGGCGCGCCCCTCCATCGTGCCGGCCATCAGGCCGAAGCCGCGGGTGACGACGCCGGAGAAGGAAGACGAGACGGTGTGACGCGGAGCGGGCGCGCCCGGATCTGCGGCCGGCGCGCCGGGACCCCGATCACCATGCCCTGGCTATGGCGGCTCGTATCGAAAGGCCACGACGCTCGTCGCGAAGTCGGCCACGTTGATGGATTTCCGCGATCGCAGCACGCCTTCGTCGAGCGGGACATAGCCGATATTGCCGGCGACGAACCTCGCACGGTTCCCGGACCGTTCCCAGGCACGCTGCAGCATCCGCTTCTGCAGGTACCAGGCGGCCCCATCGTTGGCGCCCAATGACGCGCCGGCCAGGTAGTAGGTGTGCGGGCCGAATTCGTAGCCGACGAAGCAGGCCAGCGGCTGCTTCCCGTCCGTGCAGATCGCCGCAAGGCGATAGTCGGGGGCGAAGAGGTGGCCGCCGACATAGTGGGCCAGCGCATACAGGCGATCGAACTCGATCCCCTTGCGCGCGCACATTGTCGCCCGCAAGCGCGTGATGGCCAGAGTGTCGGCGAGACAGCCGAGGCCGGTTCGGACCGATATGCTGAGGCCGTTCTTTTCACCGCGCTTCGCATTGCGGCGGGTATTGCTGCTGGTGCTTGCCCAGTAGGCCTCCCAGCTGGGCCAGCCACTGAAGTCAACGGCCTGGACGACGATCGGGCGAACGCCCTCGACGCTCGCTCCGGGCAGGCTCGCCAACTCTTGCGCGCGGCTTTGCTCCAGCGCCAGCCGCCAGCCATAGCGATATCGTCCCGGTCCGAGGTGGGCCAGGGCCGCGGCCATGCAGTCGCGCCAATGCTGCTCGAACCCGGGCCGCAGGGCCAAAGGGTCGACGAAGACGCGCCGTCCCGCCGAGACGCTGACGGCACACTGCCCGATCTTGCGGCCGGACCGATGGAAGTCGAAGGTCGTGAGGTGCCGCCGCGGTTGCAGGGACCAGCGCCAGAGCCGGGCATAGGATGATTGAAAGGAGCCGCCGCACTCTTGCGCGAGGCTGTCCCAATCCTCCGACCGACGGTCCTGGAGCCGAAGCGGCACCGCTTCGATCGGCCCCCTCCCTGGCAGGCGCACCGTTCCCGGAACGCCCTTGTCGCTGGCGACATGCTTGAGGAGGCCGATTGCGCCCTGAACTTTCGCCAAGCCCATGTATGCCTCCTATCCAGGCTGGAGGATTGGATTGCATGGATCTTTCGAGACTGCTCCGACCTGCAGGCGGGCCGTCCGTCGATCGATCTCAGCGCGGATAGGACCTACTGGGGGTCGACAGATCCGTTACCTAGAATTGCGAAAGGTTGAAAGCTAGCACATTTTGCCAGCCTTGGCTTCCGGCTTTCGTCGGGATCGGCCGGCTTTTGGGGGATGAGGTCGTCCTCGTCTTCCGGGCTGTCGGCTGGGAACGGAGAGGCGACATGGATTGCATGATTGCCCCCCATTCATCGCATCGGCCCAACCCGCATTGGCTTTTCGGCCTCAAACAGGGTCAGGGCGCCGGATTTGCGCCGCCAGTGCGACCATGGATAACGCTGTGTCTCAACAAGAAAGCCAGTCCCGCCCGTGACAAGTACTCGGCTCATCATGTTTCTCGGACCTGTGTCAAAAGCTCCAGTCCCGAAAGCGG
This sequence comes from Mycoplana sp. ABR4_002, assembly GCF_056159645.1. Lineage (NCBI taxonomy): Bacteria > Pseudomonadati > Pseudomonadota > Alphaproteobacteria > Hyphomicrobiales > Rhizobiaceae > Mycoplana > Mycoplana sp. ABR4_002. The sequence continues at coordinate 3,759,897 of NZ_JBSWVO010000001.1, read as the reverse complement.
GCCGCCGAGTTCCATGAGCCGGCCGGCTTCGGCAAGGGAGCCAAGCGGTACGGGATGAAGTCCAAGCTCGGTAATGAGGCCCGTCACCTTCGTGACGGCCGACGCATCGTCACCGGCGACAAAAAGAACACGTTTCACACCTGCCGGCAGAGGCGCGAACATTGTCGAGAATGGCAGCGTGTTCAGTGCCTTCACCACGCGGGCCTCCGGCGCCAGCCGAGCGACGATCTCACTGCCTGTGTCACCCTTCAAATCGTCGATGAGCGTTTCGGGCGGATAGCGCAGGAAGATGTTCGTGACATCGACTAGAATCCGGCCATCTTTGGGGCCACCGTTGCCCAGCACATCCGCGACCTTCGTCCACGGCACCGTGAGAAAGATGAGATCGCAGACAAGAGCTTGGGAGGTCGAACCGGGCGTTACCCCGTTGGTGGATGCCCCCAGGATTTCGGCCACGCTTTCCGGTCCCCGGCTGTTTGCGAGCAGAACGTGATGCCCGCTTGCCGCGAGCCTTGTGGCAAGGGTCATTCCCACCGTGCCGGTGCCGATGATTCCGATTTTCATCTCTTTCTCCCGTGCTCATGGAGCCTTCAAAAGCCGGCAGGATGCGGCTTGTCCGCAGCAAGTGGCGCAGGCCGGTCGTCTCAACGGCCTGCGCTCGTTCAGGCGTCAAACTTGCGCATAGCCACCATCGGCAAACACTTCGCTGCCGGTCATGAAGCTGCTGTCGGCACCGGCGAGAAACACGGCAACCGCGGCGATTTCTGCCGGATCGCCGATTTTTCCGAGCGGGGTTTGGTGCCGAAAGCCGGCGACGATTTCATCGCCTGCGCCGGTGCCGTCGAGAATCGACATGAGCTTTTCGGTCTCCGTCGCGCCAGGGGACAGGACATTGATCCGAATGCCCGTGCCTTTGAGATCAAGTGCCCAGGTTCTCGCAAGGTTCCGAATGGCCGCTTTCGAGGCGCTATAGACGCTCATGGCCGCCGTTCCCATCGATCCCGTGGTTGAGCCGGTCAGGATAATGGACGTGCCGGCACCCATCAGTGGTAGCGCCTTTTGCACTGTGAAGATCGTGCCTTTGACATTGATGCCGAAGGTCCAGTCGACCTGGTCTGAAGTGATCTGTCCCAGAGGCGCGAAGTCGCCAACCCCTGCGTTGGCAAAGACGATATCGATGCTTCCACGCTCTGCGCGCACCGCCTCGATCAGCCGGTCAAGATCCTCTGGCTTCGTGGTATCGCCTTGCACGGCACGTGCGGTTGAGCCCAACTGGGACAGGGCAGCGTCGAGTGCATCTTTCCGACGCCCAAAGATGTAGACGAACGCGCCTTCGTCGACAAACCGCTTGGCCGTGGCGAGGCCAATGCCGCTCGCACCACCGGTGATGATCGCTGTCTTGCCGTCAAGCTTGGTCATGGTCAGACCTCCTTTGTTCGAAAGTGAACAGGAGATAAGTCGTGATTTCGTTTTGCTAAGTATGCACCTTTTGGTAAGTATCAAAAATGGATCAAAAAAATGAAGTTCACCCGCCTTTCATCTGTGGTCTGGACGCGGCGCTTCGGGTTGTCGGCGGGAAATGGAAGCCGCTCATCCTCTTCTTTCTGGCCAAGGAAACGCTGCGCTACGGCGCGTTGAGGCGCGCTGTGAAGGGCGTCAGCGACAAGGTGTTGATTCAGCAGCTTAAAGAACTGGAGGCGCATGGGATCATCACGCGCACGGACTACAAGGAGGTCCCGCCGAGAGTGGACTATGACCTGACATCGCTTGGACGAACGCTTGCCGAAGCGCTCCGGCCCCTATGTGCTTGGGGAGATGAAAACACCACGGCGATCGCGGCCGTTGTCAAACCCCGGCACGGCGCGAGATAGCCGCGCCCGGTGGGCGAATAGCCCGCTGGCGCCAGAAAGGCCCTGGAAAGGCCGGCCATTCCGGTAAGCGCATGGCGCACAACGGCCAACAACGGCGATGCGGAAAAAAGGGCAATCCATCTGGAAACTTTGGTGATCCCGGCGCGATTCGAACGCGCGACCCTCAGATTAGGAATGTGCGATTGAGGCTTGAAATACCAGGCGTTGGATCCTGTCATGTGCCATTTATGCGCCATTGCCGAAAATCGAGCTGGCGATTCCGTCCATAGCCGACTTGTGGTTATCGCTCGGAAACAGGTGGCCGTAGCGGTCCATGGTGACGGCCAGCGTCGAGTGGCCGGCGAAGGTCTGGACGGTCTTTGGCGACAATCCGGCCTCGATCCAGGTCGAGATGGCAAAGTGGCGCAACGCATGCCAGCCAAATTGCTTCATTGCCTGGCCGTCCTCGGCCATTGCGTCCGATGCCCGTGACCGCGCCGGGGCAAATTTGCGCTTGCTCATGTTGCGGTGGCTCTCGAATTCGCCAAGCGAGTTCGGAAAGACGAGATCGTTGTCCTTCTTGAACGCGCTCTTCAGCCGCCATTGCTTCAGCATGGTGACAATGGTGGCGCCGAGCGGCACCTCGCGCAGGCCGGCCTCGCTCTTCGTTGTGTCCTCGTTGCGCTTGGAATCGACACGGGTCTCGATGGTCAGCTTGCCTTCCCTCAGATCGAGATGACGCCAGCGCAGCGCATGCAGCTCGGAGGCGCGAATGCCCGACGCGGCGGCGAACGCCACCTTCACCCTGAAGTCGGCATCGCAGGCATTCAGCAGCGCCGCCATGGCAGGTTTTGACGGCGGGACGATCTTCTTTGCCCCCTCATTGCGCTTGCCGAACACGCGCACGCCCCTGGCGACATTGGCGGCCAGCAGGTCGTCATGGATGGCATTCTGCAGCACCCGCGACAGGGTTCCGAGGATCTGCCGCGTCGTCACGACGCCGACGCCGGCCTCGCGCACCCTGTCGCGAAACTCCCCGACCGCCTTGGCGCTGAGCTGGGCTAGCTTGGTGTCGCCGATGCCGTACGGGAACCGGACGAGCTGGTCGCTCTTGCCCTCGGCGGTCGCGGGCTTGTCCGTCGGGGCGATGTAGTTCCACAGGTGGCCGGTGACGTTGTTGAAGTATTCCGGCGTGACCTTCTCGCCGCGCTTCTTGCGGCCCTCAAGCGCTTTCTCATAGTTCTCGCAGGCCGTCCGGATTGTGGTCGTGGTGGCGTCAGCGCGGTAGGTTCCCTTGCCGATCTGCCCCTCGACTTCCTTGCGCCGTCCTTCCGCGTCGCGCTTCTTCTCAAACTGCTCGCGATGGCGCCTGCCATTCGCGTCCATGTAGTTCAGCACCCAGGCTTCGTGGGTACCGCTCTTGTTGGTCCAACTGCGCTTGCGGATGGTAGCCATGGCGTGACCTTCAGATTGACGGGCGCATAGCGGTGTGTCGCTCCCAACAATATGGACGCCACAAATTACTCAGAATTGTTGAAACGGCGCAAGGCGGCTGCCACCGCTGAAGAGACTGCGATCTTTGAAAGGTCCCGGGAAATGAAACGCATCACATCTTCGGGAATTGGATCGTTACTGTTGGGCTCGGTCTTACCTGCGGCAACAGCCTCCTCAATGCCTTTGTCGCGCTTCTCCGTTTCGATGACGTTGACTTCCCAAGCTTTCTTGAACGTCTGATAGGATGCAGGCGGCGCGGGAGGGACGTCAGTTGGCCTCAGCGGCAGAGCTGGGAGGTCGATATTTTCGTGCTCCATGAACTCCCGAAGGAAGTCTCCGAGCGCGACCGCCGATGTCGGCTGCTCGTTCGTGACCATGCGTTCCCTCTCGCGCAGGCGGCGCTTCAGGGGGTCGCGCTCCGATCCGATCGAAACTACGGGGTATGGCTGGTCTCGATTGACACCTTTGAACCGTTCTCTCCCATGATACTCAAACGTGCCTGAGAACATATTGTGATGTGCTGCTTCGCAGAGCAGGTACGCCAAACCAACGGACGCAGTAAAGCGATCAGCCGTTGCGTTCTTTGAAACGCGAAAGCCCGTATCGATCCCCGGCCCCAGGAAGTCATACTTGTTGGGGTTAGCATCCGCTTGAGCCTCGAACTCTTCGCTGAGCACGTCTTGTTGCGTACCTACAGCTCCGCTGTCGCCGTTGAAGATTTCGATACTGATATTTTCGGCCGGAAAGGCGGCCAGCCACCCTGCGCCCTTAACGTCCAGGGGAAGTTCATTCGATTCTAGTTCTTTTCCAAAGGTTTCCAATGCTTGGAGAAATGCTGAAACAGAGCAAGCGAGGTGCTGAACGTCGTGGACACGGCAACAGAACAGTATTTCGTCTCCGACAGTCTTCCAGACACGGGGCATGGGCGGGGCCTTATCCCCTTCAATGCTCCCCGATGCGGTCGTCTTGTACTTTGCGTAAAAGGCTTCCGGAAATTGCTGATAAAATTGCCGAAATCGAATCACCCACTGTGGGTGTGGTTCGCTGGATTTTGCGGACCTCCTCGAAGCAAATTTAAATGCCGTCGACCCGATTAGGTCGACTGTCATGAATAGCCGCACGCGATAATTGGGGATGGTCAAGCGGGCAGGCCCAAAGATCGGGCGCGAACTTCAGCAGCTTTCAAGCTGACGCCCAGGCGGTCGGCAGCTTCTCTGGAGCCGCCTTTTTCATGGAGTTCCCTAAACAGACCTTCCGGCATGACAAAGGACGCAGCAAACCAGTTTGCTTCCCACTCGCACCGCTTGAGATCCTCTGTCGTGTCTTCATCTAGCCAGCGGTAGGCGCGCATGCCATCCCCTGGATGCTCGGACTGAACAATCGGGAAATGCAAAAAGAAATGGCCCAACTCATGAGCTATCGTGAACTTGTCTCGGCTCATCGTTGTCAACGTCGGCAAATAGATATTGAACGACTCGTCTGGCTGCACCTTTATCGACTCCGGTCTGTCTCCGACCGGGTTGCGATATTGAATGGAGCCTCCAACCATTGAAACAACGTGTTCGATCGGCCCTTCTGGATCGTAGCCCAGTTCCGCGGCCAGCTCTTCCGCGAATTCAGAGACATTCCTTTTTGAGGCTCTCGTTGGAATCGGGTCGTGGTAGTCTACCGGCATAGTTGTTTCCTTGCGCAGGGGTTCTGCAGCCCGAATCATTTACGCACTATGCGCCTCAAGATAGTGCTTCACTTTTTGTTCTGCCACAAGCGGTATTGACAAACGATGAAATCCTTAGATGCCAGTCACCTGATTCCCCTCCATGCCGTCGGTGACGCGGCCTGTAGCAAGGCAACACCGAAGTTTCAACGCGTCATTTAGCTCCAACTTCTTCGAGCTCCGCCATCCAGCGCGTCAGTGACGATTTGCGGGCGGCGACCGTCCCGCCGAGCTTGAAGGACGGGACGATCTTGTCATGGACCAGCCGGTAGACTTGGCGTCGGGAGACTCCGAGGAAATCCGCGATCGCGTCGGCTCCCATAAGCAGGTCGCGTTCGACGACGACGGGGCCGTCGCTGTTGTGGGCGGCGACGCTCATCGGGTCTTCCTCCAGTTGTGGAACTCGGCCTTCAGCGACTGCCAGCGCTGCCTTGCGTTGTCGTCGGTGTTAAGCTCGGCCATCGACTGGATGGAGAGGATGTTGCGCACGCGTGTCTTGATGCGCTCCAGATCGGTGGCCTCCAGCTGATGCATCTGCTGCAGGAACCGGTGGAACAGGTGATCGTTGGCGCACTTCATTGCGCACTCGGCGGCATAGTCCTTTGCCCTCTCAGGCTTCGGGCTCAGACGCTCGATCTCGGCGAGGGCGGCGCGGTGGCGCTCGCAAAGCCGGTCATACTTGTCGAGCAGCCAGCGGTGATCGTCGGGCAGGTGCATGAGGTAGTCGCGGTCAAACACCGGCGCCTCGTCGCGGATGGTCGCGACAATCGCCATGTCGGCGCCCGATCCCGTCGTCAGGCACAGGCTGCCGTCCGACATCACGCTCCAGTCGGTCGCGGCAAGGCCGGCGCGGTTGCGGATCGCCTCGAGGCGCTTTTGGGCGGGGCTTGCGGCGGGCTCTGCCGGCCTGGTCACAGCAGCGATCCTCTCTGTTGGCTCGGCTTGCAGTCGGCGCAGAAGTGCAGCCATTTCAGGCCGCGCTTCGTCACCAGCCAGCCGGCGGCCTTGGCGTCGGCGACCATCACGTCGAAGTCGTCGACGTCGTAGGTGTTGGGATAGGAGGCCGGGCAGCCGTCGCAGATGACTTCGCGCTGGCGGCCGAGGGCTTCGATCGTCATGGCGCCTGCTCCACCGGAGCCATCTGCAAAAGGCCATTCTGGCCCATGGCGACGAGCATCAGGATCTGGTCGCCGATCGCATCAGCCACCAGCAGCGCATCAGCGCGGTCGGCGGCGGCGTGATTGATGGTGGCGGCGATGATGCTGACCATCGCTGCGTAGGCGTCGGCATGCTCGCAGCCGTGCAGCACGGCCATGATTGCCTTTGCGACGTCGTGCTGGTGGTCGCTGAGGACGCGGTGCTTGCACGTTGCATCAGCCACGGGTTTTCTCCCGCAGGAACATGACCTTGCTGACGTATTTTCCCGGACTACGCTTCTTCGCCTGTGCTTCGGCAATACGCGCTTCTGCGGCCTGAATTTCGAGACTGGTGCCGTCGTGGAAATGGACGCGAAAGGTCGGGAGCCTGTCCGTCATGCCCAGAACTCCAGCGTGTGGACGATGTCGCCATAGATCGACGAGTGTTCGGCGCCAGCCTCGCCCATTGCCTCGATCGTCATTTTGGCGGCGTCGAGCAGTTGCTCGACGACGTCGGTCTCGAAGGGGCCGGACAGTCCTTCGCCCTCGCGGGCAAAGCGGATCAGCTCGGCAACGGCCTCGGCTGCCTGATGGACGGCTGCGAGGGCGAGCGATTTCGGGTCGTGTGCGTTCGCGTCAGCCACGGCAGGGCTCCTGCCTCTGCCTGACGAACATCGTGACGGGCGGAAGCGAGATCTCGCCGCGGCGCTGGTAGCCGCCGACGACGCCGATGAACGGCACGATGACCTTGCCGGGGGCGGGGCGCAGGAAATGCGGCGGGCGACGGCGCCAGCCCGCGCGCTTGTACTCGATGCGGCTGGACAGCATCTTCTCGTCGCAGGCGTAGCGGTCGGCGATCTCCTCGATCGTCGCGCCGTTCTGCAGCTCGCGGAAGATGATGCCGTCGACCGGCAGGATGCAGTCCTCGGACATGGGGATGTTGCTCGTCGTCATGCGTGCAACTCCGAGGGCTGGAGCAGCACGTGCAGCACGGGCATGCCGCGGGCCGGATCGTCGGCGCGGCCTGCGAAATATGCGCCCGATGCCTCGGCGAGCGCGAGCAGGGCGAGCTCCTCGATGCGGTGGCCGGTCTCGTCCGCGGCCTGGCGCATGCGCGCCTCGGTGGCGGGGTCGAGGTGAACAGTGATCGTGGTCATGGGGTCGGGCTCCCGGCGATGGTGAGGAAGGTCAGGGCGCAGAGCAGCGTCGGCAGGGCGAGATAGACCAGCCGGCGGCAGGTTCGGTCGGCGCAGTCGCGGGCGGCGCAGCGCTCCTCGATCCGGGACCAGTCAAGTGCGGGGCGGTCGATGGCATAGCGGGGCAGGCGGGCGTGGCGCATGGCGAGCCTCAGAGGTAGATGCAGAGCAGGGCGGAAATGGCCAGGAGGTACCCCGCGAGGCCGGCGAGCATGATGCACTGCCATTTGCGGCGTGTGGTGCGCAGGGCGGCGAGATCGCGCGCGGTGCTGCGCGGTCGGACGGCGAAGTCGCGGGGTGCCTGGTTCATGGCTCGGCCCTTGCTCTTTACGCCGCGCGGGCGAAGGTGGCGTTGGCTTCCTCGGTCGCCGCCGGGCCGAGCGTATCGATCTCGGCGCGGGTGAATCCCCTCAGGAGCAGGTGACCGGCATTGGCGCCATCGCCGATCTCGCGCAGGGCGCGGGCCATCTCGGCAATGCGGCGTTTCTGGGCGGGGGTGTGCATGTTGCTTTCTCCATCGTTCGGGTGAAACGAGCCGGGAAAGGTGGGCCGCCGCCTGGGAGGAGGAGCGACGGCGGCCCTGTTCGCGGCCTGAACGATGCAGACATCGCATATAATGCGATGTAGCGTCAATTGTTGTATCGCAAAATATGCGATTTATAGGGCTTGGCTCTGCTAAATTTTGCGATATATGTCGCAAAATGTCGGCAAAAACAACGTTGGTAGATGCAAAAATGCCACCCGTTCAGGGTGGCATTAGTGCATTTCATGTCGACTGGGGTGGTCCGTCAATCGTCTATTCGCGCCGAACGGAATATTGCACGCGGCCCACGACGCGAACGGTATCGCCGTTGGTGCCATTGACGGGGACGGCAGTCCATCGCGGATCAGACGACTCTGGTACAAGCCAGTACTCTCCATCGGCGTCCTGTTGAAGCGTCTTCACTGTCGCCTCCCTCAGTCCGTCGGCGCGCTCGCGTTCCACAATGTATCTCTTGCCTACTTGTATCGGCTCTTCCATCTCGTAGAGGCTGGTGTAAACGAGAACCGTACCTTCTGGGTACACCTTGTTCATTGAGGGGCCGCGAACCTCGGCCCCGTAAAGCTTTAGATTTCCGAAGTTTTCATCGACCGGCACTACTACGTCATACCCTTCGTCGTCCGGCCAGAGGTTGGATTCCGCATATGCTCCAGCCTGGACATGTTGTTGGACCCGAACTGTGCGGAGGCCGGCCATAGGATCTCGAGCATACAAGTCGTCGGGGGCGATCCCGAATACCTCAGAGAGCGCGCGTTCACGCTTCCCCAAGATGCGGGTTTTGGCGTTCTCGATCCGCGAGATCGTTTGCCAATGCACCTCGATTTTTTCCGCAAGATCACTCTGGGACCAGCCCCGAGCTTCCCGTAATTCTCGAATCCTATTGCGCATAAACATGGCTTAACAGCCTGCCTTACTCCGCAACATCGCACAAAACACGAAAGCGAATGTTGACGCTATCGCAAAAACTGCGATATTGTCGAGCGGCACATAAGAGGTAGGCCGATGCTCCTTAGGGACTGGAGAGAAGCGAATGGGTGGACGCTAGCGCGCTTGGCGGCGGAGCTAGGACTGCCCGGCGATCGTTCAGTTGGGACTGTCCAACGGTGGGAAACCGGCAAGAGCCGTCCGGAGGCGGACGTAATCGATCGTATCGAGAAGATCTCTGGCGGAGCGGTCACCGCAACCGACATGCACGAAACGCGGCTGGCCTGGCTGAAGCGCCCCACCATCAAGCCAACTCCGAAAATCCCGGAGGCGGCCGAATGAGGGCTGCCTTCCTGCCTCCTTCCTCCCGAAACCGCGCAGCCCGTCTGGCCGCGCGGCACCTCGCGCCAGGGCCTCGGACCTCCGGGCTCCGGCGCGCTTTCTCTTCAAGCGTTCCGGCCATGACGGCCGGTGCGGTCGACCCGCGGCTTTCACCGTGCGCCGAGGGCCGCGGGTCGTCTGATGTTCGTCTGTCGTTTGCATGCGGGCCTCCGTGATCTGAGGCCCTGAGTTTTCACCATTTCTGCTCGTTCCCGCCACGGGAAAGCCTCGCCGGAATTCCCGGCGCGGGAACGTGTTTTTTCGCGCGTAAGCGCCAAGCCCTGGAGGCAGTCATGTCTGATGCATTTCTCTACCGGATGAAGGCGGCGCAGCGCGACCTGATCGAGCGCTGCGGCGGCATCCTCCGCGTCGAACAGATCACCGGGTTCTCGAAAAGCCAGGTCGGTCGCTGGAACAACCCGAACGATCCCGACCTGATGCCGGTCGGCGCGATCCGTGCGCTGGAAGGCGACTGCGGCCGGGCGCTTGTCACGGCGGTCCTCGCTGAATCCAACGGCCGACGCCTCAGCGATCCCGATGCGGAGCGTGCGGCGGATGTCTCGGTCCTTCTCGCCCATTCGGAGCTGATGCGTCACGCGGCCGAGCTTGCGAACGCGATGGCTCTGGCGATCGCCGACGGCAAGGTGACGGCGGCCGAGGCGACCACGGTCGACCGGGTCGCCAGCGGGCTGGAGCGGGCGGCGAGCGACCTCCGTTCATCGCTGGCGCAGGTCAAGGCGCTCGGCGGTTCCCGTGCCGAACTGCGGCTGGTCTCGGAGGGCGAGTGATGGGTTTCACCACGATCATTCCCGTCGAGAAGCCGAAGACCGGCGCCTTCCGGATCTCCACCGTGCAGATGCGCAAGGATGCGCCCTACCGTCTCCAGATCAGCATGCCGGCGGCGCAATACACCGTCCATTTCGGCAAGGCCGACGCGCTGACGGTTCAGATCGGCGACGGCGCCGACCAGGGCAAGATGCTGATCTTCCCCGCCGCAGACGGCGCGTTCAAGCCGCGCTTCATGAAACATACTGTGCTGCTCCGCTTTCCCGATCTCGATTTCGTGCCGCAGTTCCAGATGGTCTCCGAGAATCCGGAGCGCCGCAAGTCGCCGGACGGCCATGGGCTTCTGCTCGATCTGCCGGAGTGGGTCTGGAGCGAGGGGCGTCAGAAGGCGATCCAGAAGGCGCGCGAACAGGTGGCGCGGGAGCGCGCGCAACGATGATCTCGGCGCGCTTCCAGAAGATCGGCTATGCCGGGCAGGAACCGCGCGGGGCGCTGACCTTGCGCGAGGGCGGGCCGATTGGGCTGCGCGGCGTGGCGCTGTTGCGCCGGGTCGGGCTTGCCGATGGGCCCTATCGCTGCGAGTGCAACGCCGACCACGCCATCGCCTGGCGCTGCCTCGAGGCGGGCATGCTGCGGCTCGATAGTCGCGATGACGATGTCCTGCACCTGACCGAGAAGGGCCGCGCCTATCTCGACCGGCTGGCGAGGGTCAGCTGATGCTAGTGCAACCGAATAAGGACGCCCGCTTCCTCGGCGGCGGCGGCGAACGCAAGTCGCATGGCCTCGTTGTCGGCTTCACCCGAAAAGACGGCGCAGGAAATGGTCAATGCCCGGACAAAGGCGGGACCGGACGTCTCCGGCCAATGGCTGGTGAGCAGCACCGTCGCCTCGAAGCTGTTCGAGACTGCGGTGAAGCCTCCGGTTCCATAGAGGTCAACCGGGACCGGTCTGGACCAATCCGCCACGGCCGACATGACGTCACACCTCCCTTTGTGCGCATCAGAAAACTGGCGAGCGTGCTGTTGGTTCCCGGGAGGGCGAAGTGATGGCGCTATCACTGAGCACGGGACAGCGACGCCTTCTCGCCGAAGCGGTGGAGACGGGCTGCTATCGCTGCAGCGGCGAGCCTGAACAGGCAAAGGCGCGCAAGCTAAACAGCAAGGGCTTGCTCTCGCGCGACCGGCAAGACGGCTTTCTCTGGCGGCCGACCGAGGCGGGCATGCAGGTCGCGGTCGCGATCGCTGCAGCGGGTGAGGGGGATGGTGCGGCGGCGGCGCAAATGCCGTCCCTGGCGGATGCCGCGCCAGCCCCCGCACCTCGAATCCTGCCACGACTGCCGCACCATCCGCTGGCCGGGCTCTTTCCGATGCTGGGCGAAGACGAACTGCGCCGACTTGCCGACGACATCGAGACGCGTGGGCAGGAAGAGCCGGTCTGGCTTCTCGACGGGCAGATCCTCGACGGGCGCAACCGCGAAGCGGCGTGTGCGCTGCTCGGTATTGACGCCTGGACCAAAGAATACGGGGGCAATGATCCGCTCGGTTTCGTTCTCTCTCTCAATCTGCATCGCCGGCACCTGACCGAAAGTCAGCGGGCGATGGTGGCGGCGCGTATCGTCGACTGGGAGCGGGGCATCAATCAGGCGACAGCCGGGGATGCAAATTTGCACGCCCGCGAGGCGGGGCGGCGACTCTCGATCTCGGAGCGCGCCGTGAAGGCGGCCAAGCGGGTGCGCGACCATGGCGTGGAGGCACTGTCAGACGCGATCCGCGACGGGCGAGTCTCGGTTCATGCCGGCGAGGCGATCAGCCATCTGGAGCGTGAGGCGCAGGAGGAGGTCCTGCGCCGAGAAGAAAAGGAAATCATCCAGCGCGCCAAGCAGATCCGAGAGGCGCGGGCAAAGATGCGCCACGAGGGGCGGATTCGCCACATGGCGCTGGTGGCATCTGCCGGCCAGGCAAAGACTGGTGAGGTCATCCAGAAATATCCCGTCATTTATGCCGATCCGCCGTGGCAGTTTGCCGTGCGATCGGAGGTGACGGGACGCGATAAGAGCGCTGAAAACCATTATCCGACGCTCCCGACCGACGAGATCTGCGCGCTGTTCGAAAAGATCGGTTCACCGGCCGGGCGCGACGCGGTGCTGTTTCTTTGGGCCACGAACCCGATGCTGCAGGACGCGATGCGCGTCATGGCCGCCTGGGGCTTTTCCTATGTCCATCACTGGATCTGGGACAAGGAAATTGCTGGCACCGGATATTGGGGCCGCGATCGGCACGAGCTGCTTCTGATCGGTCGGCGCGGCGATGTGCCCGCGCCACTGCCTGGCTCGCAGCCGGAGACGGTGCATCGCGAGGCCAAAGGGCGGCATTCGGCAAAGCCTGACTTCTACGCAGAAACGATCGAGCGGCTCTATCCGGGCATCCCTCGGCTGGAGCTGTTCTGCCGTGCGCCCCGGCCGGGCTGGGACGCATGGGGATACGAGGCGGGAACGCCGGAAAGCGAGGCGGATTGAGCGACCTACTGCCCATTATCGAGGAACTGGCCAATGCGCGCACCGATGCCGAGCGCGCGCAATGGCTGCTGCGCTGCCCGACGGGCTATCTCGGCAAATACGAGGTGACGATCCGCAACCGACTGCGGCTCGCCGGGTTCCTTGCCGGCGTCGACTACCTCGAGGCCGAGCGCCTCGTCGTGTGGATGCCGCGAAAGGATGACGGAAGCCGGAGCGACAAGGCGCAGGAACTGCTCGCCCGTGCGCGGGCGGCGATGGTGGCGATTGCGGCGGGGGAGGGCGGCGATGTTTCGTGAGACCCTCTTTTCCGGTTCGGCGCTGGACCAGGCTTCAGTTCGTTGCCGTAGCGAGCGCCCGATGATCGTCGACAGCTTCGCCGGCGGCGGCGGGGCTTCGACCGGTATCGAGATGGCGCTCGGGCGTTCACCCGACATCGCCATCAACCACAATCCGGCGGCGCTCGCCCTGCATGCGGCCAACCATCCCGAAACGATCCACCTGTCGGAGAACGTCTATCGGGTCGATCCGCTCGACCATCTCGCCGGCCGGCATATTGGGCTGATGCACTTCTCGCCCGACTGCAAGCACTTCTCCAAGGCGAAGGGCGGCAAGCCGGTGGAGCGAAACATCCGCGACCTAGCCTGGATCATTCCTGGCTGGATCGAGCGGATCCAGAAGAGCGGCGGCCGCGTCGACGTCGTCACCATGGAGAACGTCGAGGAGTTCAAGGACTATGGCCCGCTGATCCAGACCGAGCGCGGCCTGATGCCGGATCCCGAGCGCAAGGGCGAGAATTACCAGAAATGGGTGAAGGCGTTGAAGCGGCTCGGCGGCAGGCTTGACGCGCGCGAGCTGCGCGCCTGCGACTTTGGCGCGCCGACGATCCGCAAGCGCCTGTTCGTGATCATTCGTTTCGACGGCAAGCCGATCGTCTGGCCGGAGCCGACGCACGGGCGGCCTGACGATCCGGACGTGATCGCCGGCAGGAAACTGCCCTGGCGCACGGCGGCGGAGTGCATCGACTGGTCGCTGCCTTGCCCGTCCATCTTCGATACCGCTAGCGAGGTCATGGCCAAGCACGGGCTTCGGGCGGTGCGGCCGCTGGCCGGCAATACCATGGCGCGGGTGGCGCGCGGGATGAAGCGCTACGTGCTCGATGCGGAGCGGCCGTTCCTTGTCAGCATCGCCCATGGCGACAGCGGTGGCCGGCGGGAATATCCGCTCGACGAGCCGCACGGCGTCGTAACGGCGGGCGGGATCAGTCATGCGGTCGTCACGCCGCACCTGATGACGATGCGAAACGCCGGCAAGCCGTTCAACGGCGCGGACGAGCCGACGCATACGATCACCGCCGGCGGCGCAGGGCTAGCGATTGTTGCCCCGGTGCTGACGCATGCGCAGCAGGGCGGAGCGGTTCGATCAGTCGAGGCCCCGCACCATACGATCACGGCCAGCACGAAGGATCAGAACGCCGTCATCGTGCCGACGTTGGTGCAAACCGGTTACGGCGAACGGAAGGGGCAGGAGCCGCGCGCGCTCGATATTGGCAAGCCGCTCGGCACGGTCGTGGCGGGCGGCGTCAAGCACGCCGCTGCGGTTGCGTTCATCGCCCAGCACAATAACGACAGCCGTCGCGACGGTGGCGTCAATCCGGGGCGCTCGGCAGATGAGCCGGTGTCGACGGTGACTGCGACGGGCGCGCAGCAGGGGGTGATTTCCGCCTTCATCTCCCGGCAGTTCGGGGCGAGTGTCGGGCATGGTGTCGATGATCCAAATGGCTCGATAACAGCCGGCGGTGGCGGCAAGTCTGCCCTCGTCGCACCCTACCTCTCTCACCTCTACACGTCCAATACTGCTGGGGGGCGGGGAAGCCCAGAAGCACCGCTGAAAACGGTGACCGCCGGCGGCGGCCATGCAGCGCTGGTCGCGCCGTACCTGCAAGCCTACTACGGCAATGGCGACGGCGGCGAGATGGATCAGCCCTGCCGCACGGTGACGACGAAGGATCGGCACGGCCATGTCGAGGCGAGCCTGTCGGTTCCGCCTTTCACCGAGGCGCAGGCCGATCGGGCGCGCCAGGTGGCTGCGTTCCTGCGGGCGCATGGCTTCTGGGACGAGCGCGAGTTCGTGACGCTGTCGATCGGCGGCGAGACCTTCGTCATCGTCGACATCGGCATGCGCATGCTGACGCCGCGCGAGCTCTACAACGCGCAGGGCTTCCCGGCCGACTACGTCATCGACGGCGGCTGGAGCGCGCCTGAGGACGGCGGCGAGCCGGTCTGGGTCGAGTTTCCGAAATCGGTTCAGGTCTCCTGCGTCGGCAACTCCGTCTCTCCGCCTGTCGAGGCGGCGATCGTCGCAGCCAACTGCCCGGACCTGGCGGTCTGGCGGGAGGCCGCCGAATGAGCCACGACGCGACCAATTGGGCGATCAAGCAGCGCGGTCTGAAGCCGGCGCTCAAGGTCGTGCTTTGGAACCTGTGCGACCGCTATCATCCGGACAACGGCTGCTTTCCCAGCCAGGACACGCTGGCGGCCGACTGCGAGGTGCCGCGCTCGACGCTGAACGTCTACCTGAAGGAACTGGAAGATGCCGGTCTGATCGCCCGCGAGCAGCGCCGCGAGAAGGGTTCGAACCGTCAGGAGAGGACGCGTTACCGCTTTCCTTTCGAGGCCGATTTTCCGGCGCAACCGGCCGAAAAACCGAGTCCAGAAACTGGACACGGGACCGGCGAGGCCGTGTCCAGAAACCGGGCCGAGCCGAGTCCAGAAAATGGCGAAAGCCGAGTCCAGAATCTGGACAGTAACCCTGTAAGGGAACCAGTAAGAGAACCCGTAATCGGGAGAGAGAGCGCGAGCGAGCGCGAAGGTGGGCAGGATCGGCCGGCCGACGAGCCGGCAGAAAGCCCGGCGGCGATCGAGCGGGCCTTCCGCCGGTTCTTCCCGACCTGGCCAACCTATGTCGGCGACAGCGAGGATGCGGCGCGCAAGGCATGGAACGATCTGACCGCATCGGAGCGCGAGCAGGCTGCGGCGCGGGCCGGTGAGTATCTCGAGGCGGCGAAGGCTGGCGGGCGCAAGATGATCTGCTCGGTCGGTGTCTACCTCCGGGAAAAGCGCTGGGAGAAGCTGCCGGCGCGGCAGGCGGTTTCCGATCTGCAGGCGCCGGAAGGTCCATTCGGCAAGGGTTGGGGTGCGCTACGCTTCGCCGAGCTGCTGAAACCGGCCCGCACTTTGCCGGCTCCACCGCGCCTCATCCAGCAGATGATCCTCGACGGAAAGATCGACCGGAACGCCGAAGAGCGCGAGCGGTTGGCGAAGTTCGGCTGGCCGGAAGTGGTGGCGATGCACGAGCGGGCGGCCAACTTCCGCGGGGCGATGGTGCCGGCGGCGATCAAGGCGCTGGGCGCGTCGTTCGTGCAGGTGCGGGTCGGAAGTGAGATCTGGGAGGCATGGAAGCGGCTGCACCATGCGCGGCGCTGGCCCTGGCTTCCCGATACCGGCAACCAGCAGTTCGTCTATTTTCCCGCACTGCCGGAAGCGGTGATCGAAGCGGATCTGGATGCGCTGGTGCGCGAAGCGATGGATGAGTTTGCAGCAAGGCTGAGAGAGGTGCGGGGCAATGAACATGCAGCATAAGGGTTTCCTTGGGGCACCGATCGGCATCGTAGGGGAGCGGTTCGAGGATCGGATGAGGCTTATCCGGTCGGATGCGCTGTCTGCCGCGAGCCTGCGCGCTGCGCCTGATTCGCCGTGGTTCGCACTTCGGGTGTGGTCTGGCCACGAGCAATCTGTGGAAAAGGCGCTAGTCGAAGCGAAAATCGAAGCGCTAGTCCCAATGCGTAGGGGGCGAGAATATCGTCGTCGCGGCAGGGTGATCCCTGCTCAGATGATCCCGGTCCTAAATGGCTATGTGCTGGTTCGGTGCCTCGAATCTGATGAGGCGTTCTTCGGTTTGCTCGGCGTTGAGCACGTCATTGCTATGCTCGGCGGGTGCATCACACCGCATCGAATCCGCGACCAGGAGGTGCAACGATTCAAGGTCATGGCAGACGAGGGCGCCTATGACTGGGATGTGCCGTCTGGACTGTTCAAGGCCGGGATGAGGGTGCGGATCAAGCATGGACCCTTTGTCGGGTTCGCTGGTCCGATCCTCAGTCGTAGGTCGGATGGTCGAGGCGATGCGGTTGTTGAGGTGAACGTTTTTGGCGGTATGACACCGGTGCTTGTGCCCCTTGCAATCCTCGAAAGGGTGTGACTACAAATTGCTCCACGGATGATCCGATGATCCTGCAGTGAGCCCCTGAGAACGGCCGAAAGGTCGGGAACTAAATGTTCCGGGGTCGGTACACCGGTCGGACCCCGCCCTGACTGTCTCGATGATGAGACACCGATTCAGGGCCAGTGCGACAGCCATGACCAGATGAGAGACGAGGCGGCCAAACGGTCGCCTTTGTTGCATCAAGGGGTATGGGAAGGCTTTCGACCATCAAGCCAAGGATAGGGACGCTGGCGCCACGGATCGGTCGGGCAGCCGGTGACGAGCAGGCGAGACTACGCGAGCGTGATCAGACGGTGGCGTCGCGCAGCTGGTACAAGTCGGCGCGCTGGCAGAAGCTGCGGCAGAAGATCCTGATCCGAGACCAGTACACATGCCAGGCGACGGGCGTCCTCTGCGTCGGCAAGCACCCGGCTGGCAACAGTCCGGTGATCGACCACAAGACCCCGCATCGCGGCGATGAGCGGTTGTTCTGGGATGAGAACAACCTGCAGGTCGTGAGCAAGGCCTACCACGACAGCGAGAAGCAGAAGCAGGAACGGGCGCAGGCTCGGTGGTAATCCGTGACTGGCGGCACCAGTCGACCAAGAAGGAGAAGACGCATGAGCGTACAGGCAATGTTCTATGTGAAGGAGATCAACCACCGTTCGACCGGTTCGGCCGATGCGGTGAACGTCGAAGTCAAGATGGCCGCAGCTTTCGGCTCCTACCTGCAGGGTTTGCCGGAAGGGAATGGTGACTGGTCGAAGTGGACGCCGCAGGGCGAGTTGGCGATGACGATCACCAACCCCGACGCCATTGATCAGTTCGAGATCGGCGGGGTCTACCGCCTCACCTTCGAGAAGGCCTGACCGAGCCGCAGAGGGGGGGTGGTCGAAAGTCTGGAGGCCCTCCCCCGCCCGGACCCGCGCCCCCCTCACGTAGAGATTTTTTTCTGATGGAACCGATTTTCGACCTGTTCGGGCATCCCGTTCCGGAGTGGAAAGGAAAGCGCGGACGCCCACCGTACGAGGCGACGGAAAAAGACCGCAACAAAATCAAGCTGTTGTTGGCGCTTGGTTGGTCGATCGAGCGAATGGCAAACGGTATCGGCGTCTCGCCGGCAACGTTGAAGCGGTATTTTAGAGCCGAGCTGAAGCAGCGCTCGGCCATGCGCGACCGGCTCGATGCCCGGCGCTTCGAGCTGGCGATGGAGCAGGCCAACGCCGGCAACGTCGCTGCCCTAAAGGAACTCGGCAAGATGATCGAGCGCTCGGACCTGATGGACGCCGACCGGCGGCTGCGGGATGCGCAGAAGGATCACGACACCGAGCAGAAGGACAAGCTCGGCAAGAAGGAAGCGGCAAAGGCTGCTGCCAAGACGGCCGGCGCCGGCAGCGAGTGGGGCAGTGACCTGCTGCCGGGCGTCCAGAAGGGTGTGCACTGATGGATACCGCCTGGATGCCGGCCGCGGCCTGGTCGACGGCGGTCCCGGACTGGAAGGAGCGGATTCGCGCCAGGCGCTCGCTGATCCCGGATCTGCCGCTTTACGACGCCGTCGCCGAAAAGGCGCTGCGGATCTTCAGGCGTCTGCGGGTGCCGGACATCATCGGCAACCCGACTTACGGCGAAGTCTGCGGCGAGTGGGTGCTCGACTTCGTGCGGGTGATCTTCGGCAGCTACGATCCGGAGACGAAACGGAGGGCACTGCGGGAATTCTTCCTGCTGGTGCCGAAGAAAAACGGCAAGTCGTCGATCGCCGCCGCCATCATCGTCACAGCCGCCATCCTCAACGAGCGACCGGAAGCGGAGCTGCTGCTGATCGCGCCGACGAAGCAGATCGCCGACATCTCGTTCAAGCAGGCGGCCGGGATTGTCCGCCTCGACGAGGAACTGGCGAAGCTCTTCCACATTCAGGACCACCTGAAGAAGATCACGCACCTGAACACGTTCGCCGTCATCCAGGTGAAGGCCGCGGCCGCCGACGTCATCACCGGGTCGAAGGCGACCTACATCCTGATCGACGAGACGCACGTCTTCGCGGCGATCGCCAAGGCAGCCGACATCTTCGTCGAGATCCGCGGTTCGCTCGCAGCAAGGCCGGACGGCTTCCTGCTGCAGATAACGACCCAGTCGAAGTCGCCGCCGGCCGGCGTGTTCAAGGCGGAGTTGCAGAAGGCGCGCGACGTGCGCGACGGCGCTTTCGCCTTTCCGATGCTCGCGGTGCTCTACGAGCTGCCGCCTGAAGATGCGGTCGATGGGGGCTGGAAGCGGCGCGAGACCTGGGGGCTTGTCAATCCGAACCTGAACCGGTCGGTCGACGAGGGCTACCTCGACGGCGAAATTTCCACGGCGGAGCGCGAGGGCCCGGAGAAGCTGGCGCTCATCGCCTCGCAACACTTCAACGTAGAGGTCGGCCTTGGCCTGCATGCCGATCGATGGGCCGGCGCCACCTACTGGGAAGGTGCCGCCAGTGCGGGGCTGACGCTCGATCGGGTCATCGTCGAATGCGACGTCTGCGTCGTCGGCATCGATGGTGGTGGCCTCGACGACCTGATGGCGATTTCCGTCATCGGTCGCCAGCGGGAGACGCGAACCTGGCTGCAATGGGGCCGTGCCTGGGCGCACGCGGACGTGTTCGAGCGGCGCAAGGAGATCGCGCCCCGGCTTCGCGACTTCGGGCGTGATGGCGACCTGGTTGTCTGCGACGAAGTCGACCAGGACATCGTCGATATCGCCGATATCTGCGAGCGGCTGTTTCTGGCCGGCAAGCTGCCCGAGAGGGCCGGCATCGGCCTTGACGCGTTCGGCGTTGCCAGCCTCCTCGATGCTCTTGCAGAGCGGGGCATGGCCGGTGACCTGACCATGGCAGTCGGGCAGGGCTGGAAGCTGCAGTCGGCGGTGACGACATTGCCGCGCAAGCTGAAGGACAAGACGATGCAGCACTGCGGCCAACCGTTGATGGCCTGGGCCGTGGGCAACGCCAAGACCGAACTGAAGGGCTCCAACTACATCGTCACCAAGCAGGCGGCCGGTGCGTCGAAGATCGACCCGCTGATGGCGCTGTTCAACGCGGCGATGCTGATGTTCCTCAACCCGGAAGCCAAGACAACCAAGAAACCGGCATTGGAGTTGCTATGAGCTGGCGTGCCCGAATAGGGGAGTTCATTGCTGGTCGCCGTTTCGGGGAGGAGGCGACGTTGCCGGTGGCCGCTCCGCAGGCCTCGGGCGCTCAGGTGCCTCTGACTGCGATTACTCGGAACTCGTCTTCATGGTCCGATCTGGTCGAGATGGGGGGGAAGCTGCCTGCTCCGACCGAGAGAACCGCTCTGACGGTCTCGGCCATCTATGCTTCCGTGAACCTGATCACGGGGGCGATCTCGCCGCTACCGGTCAACATTTATCGGGTCAACTCGGCAGATGGCGAGCGCGACCGGATCTACAATGACGACCTGCACTGGGTTCTCAACGAGCAGATGACCCCGCGCTGGTCAGCTGCGAGCGGCTGGGAGTTTCTTTGCCGGTCTCTGCTTCTGCACGGGGATGCGTTTGCCGTCATCGAGCGCAACCGCCAGGGTGCGCCGATCGGATTGACGCCAGTTCATCCCGAGCGTGTCACAGTTGCCGTGTGGCCGGACGGATCGCGGCTGGCCTATGCGATCGAGCCAGAAATGATCGCCGGCAAGCGCAATGCCGGCGAGGTCGCGGTCTACGACCAGGACGACATCCTGCATGTAGCAGGCTTCGGGTTCGACGGGCTGCGGGGTCTGTCGCCGCTCCGATACGCGCTTCGCATGGCCGGAGCATCGTCGATCGCCATGCAGGACTTCTCGGCGAACTTCTTCGCCAATTCCGCCAGGCCGGACTATGCGCTTGTGACGGAACAGGTGCTGGGCCCGGAAAGCGTAGAGGAGCTGCGGCAGGAGATCGAGAAGAAGCACCAGGGCGTCGGCAATGCCCATCGCCCGATGCTTTTGCACGGCGGCCTCGATATCAAGAACATCACCATGCCGATGAAGGACATGGAACTGGTGGCGATGCGGCAGTTCCAGATTGAAGAGATTGCGCGGATCTACGGAGTGCCGCCCTTCATGATCGGCCACAACGAGAAAACGACCTCGTGGGGGTCTGGTGTGGAATCGATGGGCATCGGCTTTGTCCGCTACACGCTTCGCCAGCACCTCAATAAGTTCGAGAACGAGATCAACCGCAAGCTATTCCGCACGGCTGCCCGGGTGGTCGAGTTCGACACCACCGATCTCGAGCGGGCGGATACGAAGTCGCTCTACGAATCCCTTCGCATCGCCGTCGGTCGCGCCGGTGAGCCAAAGATCATGTCGCTCAACGAGGCCCGGGCCCACCTGCGCCTGAAGAAGGACAAAGTACCGGACAGCGACAGCCTCGCTCCCAGCGCTCCGGTCCCGTCCCAGAAACCGCAAGAGAAGGATGCTGTCGAATGAGGAACAGGCTGCGTGCGCTGTTGTCTGCCAACGCCAAGCGTGGCTCGTTCCGGGCCGAAGGCAACACGATCTACATCTACGACATGATCGTCGCCGACGACTTCGAGGCGGAGTGGTGGGGCGGCGTCTCCCCGAGTGCCTTTATCAAGGCGCTCTCGGCCATCAAGGGCGACGTTGCCATCCGGGTGAACTCGCCCGGCGGTGACGTGTTCGGGGCAGTGGCAATCTGCCAGGCCATGCGCGAGCACGACGGCGCGATCACGGTACACGTCGATGGATATGCGGCCTCGGCGGCCTCGGTGATTGCCGCAGCCTCACCGAAGGTCATCATGGCGCCGGGCTCGTTCATGATGATCCACAACGCCTGGACGATGGAAATGGGCAACGCCGAGGACTTTCTGGCGACGGCGGCGCTGCTCGACAAGGTTGATGGTTCCATCGCCGATTCCTACGCCACAAAGAGCGGCGGGGACGTGAGTGCGTTTCGCGACTACATGGCGAAGGAAACCTGGTTCACCGCGACCGAGGCGGTCGAGATCGGCCTTGCCGACGCCGTGGCCGAGGACAAGTCGAAGGCCACGGCCAAATGGGACATGAGCGCCTTCGCTGCAGCACCAAAGATCGAGGATCAGGCGCCCGCCCCGTCCGAGCCGGAGAACGATCCGATTGACCAGCGCGTCCGGCAGCATGCCGCACGGATGCTGGAACGAACTGCCTAAGCGCGCTGCGCCGAGCAGATAGCCGGTCGCCGAAGCGGCCATTTACCACACTGTCGAAAGGAACAGAGCATGTCTATTCAGGCATTGCGTGAGCAGCGCGCGGCCAAAGCCAAGGCGCTGAAGGAACTGGTCGAGAAGAAGGATTGGAGCGCCGAGAAGGACCAGCCGGTCTATGATGCCGGTATGTCCGAGATTGACGCCATTGACGCGCAGATCTCGCGCATCTCGGCGGTCAACGAGAAGGTCGCCGACGAGGCGCTCAAGCACAATGTGATCGAGGCTTCCGAGCGGGCTGGCAAGGACAAGCAGTCGGATGGCGCGCGGCTCTACGCCAAGTGGCTCCGCGGCGGTGACAATTCGCTGTCGGCCGAGGACTGGGCGACCCTTCGCAACGCCATGTCCACCACCACGCCCAGCGAAGGCGGTTATACCGTCGCAACCGAAGTGGCGACCTCCGTTCTCGACGCTCTCAAGGCCTACGGCGGCATGCGCAGTGTGGCCACTGTCCTGCAGACCTCGCAGGGCAACCCGATGTCGTTTCCGACTTCGGACGGCACGGCGGAAGAGGGCGAGATCATCGCGGAAAACACGACCGCAACGGGCGCCGACATCTCCTTCGGCACCAAGTCCCTGCCGGCCTACAAGTATTCCTCGAAGGTCGTCGCCGTTCCCTTTGAGCTGCTGCAGGACAGCAGCGTCGACATCGAGGCTTTCGTTCGCCAGCGTCTCGTCACCCGCCTTGGCCGCGTGACCAACAAGCATTTCACCATCGGTACCGGCGCGGGCCAGCCGACGGGCGTGATCGTCGGAGCTACCGTCGGCGTCACCGCCGGTAACGGCACTTCGCAGGTCACCGGGATCATCTACGACTCGGTCATCGACCTGATCCACTCAGTCGACCCGGCCTACCGGGATGGTGGCAAATGCCGCTTCATGATGAACGACGGGTCGGTGAAGGTCATCCGAAAGATCAAGGACGGCCAGGGCCGCCCGATCTTCGTTCCCGGCTACGAGACGAACGTTCCGGGTGGCGCGCCGGATACGCTGTGCGGCTATCCGATCACCGTCAATCAGGACGTCGCTGTGATGGCAGCCAATGCCAAGTCGATCGCCTTCGGCGACTTCCGCCACTACAACGTCC
Source organism: Mycoplana sp. ABR4_002 (assembly GCF_056159645.1). Lineage (NCBI taxonomy): Bacteria > Pseudomonadati > Pseudomonadota > Alphaproteobacteria > Hyphomicrobiales > Rhizobiaceae > Mycoplana > Mycoplana sp. ABR4_002. The sequence continues at coordinate 3,736,783 of NZ_JBSWVO010000001.1, read as the reverse complement.
GCGACGTCATGGCGATCGAGATGTTCCGCTTCACCGACTCCGCCTACACCAAGCTCGGCCAGGTCGGCTTCCTCGCCTGGATGCGCTCGGGCGGCAACCTGATCGACGTCGGCGGCGCCGTGAAGGTGTTCGTCAACGCCGCGTCCTAAGATCGGCGCCGGCCTTGGCGCCGGCTCCGGGGTCTCGCGCCGGGTCGCCATTTGCGATCCGGCCCCTCATCTCCTCAAAGCAAGGATCAGGAACAATGGCTGAGAAAGTCAAAGTCAAGATGACGTCCTACATGACCCTCAAGGGCGGGGTCGCATACAAACCCGGCGACATCGTCGAGTTCGATGCGAAGGAAGCGGCTCGGGTCGTCAGCGTCGGCGGCGCCGTGCCGCACGAAGAAGAATCGGAGAGCGAGCAGAAGGGCGAGAATTAAGCCATGCTCGCACCCGTCCGCACCGAGGAACCTGACGAGAAGCCGGTGTCTGTCGCCGATGCGAAGGCGCATCTGCGGGTCGACCACGCGGATGATGACGCCTTGATCGAAGGCCTCGTCGCAGCAGCGACCGAGTACCTCGATGGCCGGACAGGTATCCTCGGGCGGGCGATCGTCACGCAGACATGGCAGCAGCAGTTCGGGGCGCTCGGTTCGTGCCTGCGTCTGGCGTTGGGTCCGGTCGCATCGATCTCTTCCATCACCTATCGCGACACCAGCAACGTAGAGCAGACGCTGCCAGGTTCCGACTACGTCAGGCTCGTCGATGCTGGCGGTTCCTATCTCGTTCCGGCAATCGGCGCCGTTTGGCCTTCGACCTATGTGCGGCCGGATGCCGTCACCGTGACCTATGTCGCCGGCGCCGATGTGGACGAGGTACCCGCGCCGATCCGCACGGCCATCCTGCTGATGGTGGCGAACTGGTACGAGAACCGAGAGGCTGCCACGGGCGCTGGCCTTGCCGAACTCCCATTCGGAGTCCGTGCGCTGCTCGCGCCCTACCGCCGCGTCGACCTTTGAGTTCGATCCTCCGCAACGTCGGCGATGACCTGGCTCTCGGGTCGGCGAGGATGTGAACAAATTGCCAATCAAAAACCGGATCGTCACTGCAGGCGGCCGGACGATGGACCAGAGCGTGAAGCTCAAGATCAAGGGGAAATGACATGGCAGACATTACGATCACAGCGGCGAACGTCGTCGCCGGCAGCAATTCCTCGCAGATCCACGGCGTTGCTGGCGAAACCATCGCGGCCGGCAAGGCGGTCTACAAGAGCAGCACGACGAACAAGTGGATGCTGGCAGACAGCAATTCGGCGACGGCAGAGGCGCGGCAGGCGCATGGCATCGCGCTGACCGGTTCCTCGTTGAACCAGCCGATCACCGTTCATCGCAGCGGCGACATCACGATCGGCGGCACGATTGTTGCAGGGACGGCCTATTATCTGTCGGATACCGCGGGCGGCATCTGCCCGATCGCGGACGTTGGCGCCGGCGAATATGTGTGCCTTCTCGGCCTGGCGAAGTCGACGAGCGTTCTTGCCGTCAGCATCCAGTTTCCGAACGTATCGCTCTGATGCCGTGGGTCCGCTTTACGGCGGACTTTGACTTCAAGCCAAAGCCGCCGGTCACGATCGCCTTCAAGGCCGGGATGGTGCGTCTCGTCACGCGCTCATGCTCGGCCGCAGCGATTGCGGCCGGCAAGGCGGAGCCAACGAAAAGGCCCGAAAATGCCGGCAGGAAAACTACGGTCAAGACTGCACTTCCAGCAGCGCGCAGCGGGTGATGACGGTTACGGCAACACCGTGACTGGCGAGTTTGCAACGGTCTTTACCGATGCGGCCGAAGTTATTCCGCGCATGGGGTCCGAAGCCGTCATGGGGGCGCGGTTGCAGGGGCTCCAGCCGGTAACGATCCGGGTGCGTTCGCATTCTGCGACCCGCACGATCAACGCCACCTGGCGGGCGGTCGATGCCCGCTCCGGGGTCGTCTATGCCATCACCTCGCCGCCGGTCAACGTCGATCAGAAGAATCACTACATCGACATGCTGGCGACGATTGGCGGGCAGGCGGACTGATGGCCGTCAAGATCGAGGGGCTAGACCGCCTGAATCGCAAGCTTGCGGCTCTTCCAAAGGTTGCGAAAAAGCACATTCGCGAAGCGATGACGCAAGGGGCTGACGAGATCGTCGCGACGATGAAGGCGCTTGTGCCGAAAGCGAGCCACGACCTTGCAAATAGTATCGACTGGACATGGGGTAGCGCGCCCAAAGGAGCACTTTCAATCGCAACCGTTCGCGCCCGTGGTCTCGGCAGTACTGGTAGCGAGAACACGATCACGATCTACGCCGGCGATGCCAAAGCCTACTATGCCCGATTTGTAGAGTTTGGAACGGCGGCACACACGGCGGGCGGCAAGTTTGCCGGGGCGACCATCCCAGCTATTCCGGCTTCGCCGTTCTTCTTCGTGAGCTTCCGTGCCAACCGGCGCCGCGTCAAAGGACGCATCACGCGCGCCATCAACAAGTCCGCCAAGGAAGTGGCGGCCGGGGGGCGTTGATGGATGCAACCTACGAGCTTTCGGCGGCAATCATCGGTCGGCTGAAAGCAGACACCAGCGTGGCCGGGTTCGTTTCCGGGCGTGTGTTCGACCGTCCCGCCAGCGGGGCAGTCGCCTCGCCGTACATCTCGCTCGGGCCTTCCGATGCTGTCACAGACGATGCGGAGTGCATCGACGGGGTCGAAATCACCCTGCAGATCGACTGCTGGTCCTGGGGTGCAGATGAGGCTTTCGGCAGTGCGGAGGTGCGCAAGCTGTCTGGTGCAGTGCGTGTTGCTTTGCATGAGGCCGAATTCACCCTCGCAACCAATGCGCTGGCGACGTTGCGCCACCGTATAACCCGCTACCAGCGCGAAAGCGACGGGGCGACCAACAGGGCGATCGTCAGCATAACCGCCTTTGTCGAACTAACCTGAACCAACCCCTTTTTGACTGGAGACCACGGACATGGCTCAGCCTGTAACGGCCCGCTTTGGCAAATTCCGCGTGCTGCTCGATCTCGCCGGCACCGGCACCTATACCGCGCCCTGCGGCTTCACCTCGAAGTCGCTGACGCTGAACAAGTCGCTGTCGGAAGTCTCACTTCCCGACTGTGACGATCCGGATGCACCGATCACCCTCGGCCGCGATGTTGAAAGCATCTCTGCCTCGATCTCGGGCGAGGGCGTGCTTGCAGCCTCGGCAGTCGAAACCTGGCTCGATGCCTACGAGAGCACGGATTCGGTTGCGGTCAAGGTCGAAATCGAGTTTTCGACCGGCACCGTCACCTGGACCGGCGCGATGCACGTGGAAACGCTCGAGCTCGGTGCAGAGCAGGGCGGTCGTGTGACGCTGAACGTCTCGATGCAGTCTGACGGCGCGCTGGTCCGCACGGATACCTTTTAATGAGCCGTGATGCGAGGATAGACCTCGACTTTGCGGACGGAAGCTATTCGTTCCGGCTTGGCTGGGGCGAACTTGCGGAGCTGCAGGAAAAGACCGACGCGGGGCCGTATGTGGTCCTGCATCGGCTGCATTCGCATCAGTGGCGCATCGAGGACATCTCGAACGTCATCCGCCTCGGCCTGATCGGGGGCGGGATGGAGCCGACGGCAGCGCTGAAGAAGGTCCGCACCTACGTCGAGGCGCGGCCACCGCTTGAAAGCCACCCCTTCGCTGTCGCCATCCTTTCCGCTGGTCTGCTCGGGGCTCCGGATGAACCTGTGGGGGAGCCGGAAGCGCCAGCGCCAAAAGCCGAATAGACGATCTGCCGAACGGCAAGATCCGGTTTGCTTCGGTCTACGGCGTTGGCGCGGCAATGGGCTTTTCGCCGCAGCAGGTGAACGCCATGTCGATGTGGCAATTCCTGGCGACGGTAGACGGCCACATCAGGGCGAACGGCGGCGATGACGGCAAGATGTCGAGCGCCGAGGCGGACGATCTTTGGCAATGGCTGCAGGAGAAGGATGGCAGTGCTTAGCTCTGCCGGGATGCGGTATCGGCCATCTTTGTCATGGCATAGGCCTGCCGTTCAGAAGCGGCGCGGATTGCAATAATGTTCTCCAGGATCGCTCCAAGCGCGTAGACGGCCGCGCCTCCGATCATTGCCGGCAGGGCATAGATGATCAGCGCAACCCCGGCGCCCTTCGTTGTCGCTCCGATCAGCAAGACTGCGCCGATCGAGACGACGAAGATGGCCATACCTATAAGTTTCAGAAATCCGTCCATCCCGTAGAAATAGCAAGGAACAGTGATGGCTGCAACGGATCTTGAGCGGCTTGTGGTTCAACTGTCCGCCGACATCAAGAAATACGAGAATGCGCTCAACCGGGCGCAGGGCGTCACCAGCCGCCGCCTTGCTTCGATGCAGCGCCAGGCCACGACCTCCAGCAGGGCGATCGAGGCGTCCTTCATCGCAACCGGGGCGAAGATCGCCGGCGCGTTTGCCGGCGCGGCGACGGTCAGGTCGGCCATTAAGCTTTCAGAGGCGGCCACCCGTATCGACAACTCCCTGAAGGTCGCCGGCCTCGCGGGGCAGGAACTAGAGGACGTTTTCGACGGTCTGTCCAAAGCCGCTCTCGCCAACGGCGCGCCGATCGAGTCCCTTGCCAACCTGTACGGCAAGGCAGCGTTGGCACAGCGTGAGCTTGGTGTTTCGAGCGGCGAACTCCTCAACTTCACCAACAATGTGGCGCTTGCCCTTCGAGTCGCCGGTACGGATGCGCAGTCGGCAAGCGGCGCTCTGCTTCAGTTGGGGCAGGCGCTCGGCAGCGGGCGGGTCTATGCCGAAGAATTCAACTCGATCCTGGAAGGTGCGCCGACAATCGCGCGCGCTGTCGCGGCTGGGCTTGAGGAGGCGGGCGGTTCCGTCTCGAAACTGAAGCAGCTCATTGCGGACGGCGAGGTCTCCTCGGAGGCGTTCTTCCGTGCGTTCGAGGCAGGCGCCCCGATCCTCCGCGACCAGGTCGCGAATGCGAGGTTCACTATCGCGCAGGCGATGACGAACATCGAGACTGCCCTGATCAATGTCGCCAAGGAATTCAACGAATCCACCGGGGCAAGTGAAAGGTTTGCGGAAGGCATCAACGCTACGGCTCGTGTAATCGACGGGTTCGACGTTGCCGGGTTTATCGAGAAGATCCGCAGCATGCGGTCGGAGCTTGATGGGTTCCTAGCGGACCTCGGCAACGCCCAGATTTTCAAGGATCTGAACGAACTCCTCGGCGTCACGGACTCCGAGGGCAACGTCATCAATCTGGACGCGTCCGAGGCGAAGGAAGAAACGGCGAGCCTTGAGAAGGAGGTCAAGACCCTTCAGGACCGGATCGCGCTCAACACGGAACTGGGCTTCGACAATACCGAAGCAATCGCCCGTCTGAACGAGGTTCAGGCGAAGCTCGCCGAAGTCAGGGCCGCTGCGGCAAACCTGCCGGAGACAATACCAGGATACCAGATCGGTCCGAACGGACTGGAGCCGATTGGCTCGGGGAGCCTTAGCGGCGGTCCGCCCTCTCGCAACGGGCCGCGCCGCCCTTCCAGCGTGACGCCGGTCTCTCTCGGGAGCTACACGCCGCCGCCAAGCCGAGGCGGTGGGAGCGGAGGCGGCCGCCGCTCGGGTGGTGGGGGAGGCGGAGGCGGAGGCGCCAACGATCTCCAGCGCGAGATCGAGCAGATCAAAGAACGGACGGCGGCGATCCAGGCGGAGACCGCGGCGATGGAGGGGCTTAACCCTCTCCTCGACGACTACGGCTTCTCACTTGAGGCCGCACGGGCAAAGTCGGATCTGCTGACTGCGGCACAGCGCGCCGGCATTGCTGTCACGCCGGAACTGAAGGCCCAGATCGACACCCTTGCCACCGGATATGCTGCGGCAAGCGCAGAGGCTGAAAAGCTTGCGGAGCAACAGGAAAACGCTCGCCGCATGGCCGAGGATTTCCGTGGTGTCGCGCAGGACGCGCTCGGCGGGTTCATCTCCGACCTTCGCGAAGGGAAGTCTGCAACAGAGGCGCTGTCGAACGCACTGGACCGCGTCACCGACCGGCTCCTCGACCTGGCGCTGAACTCCGTATTCGACAACCTCTTCGGAGGGTTCGGCGGACTGTTCGGTGGCGGGGGCGGAGGGGGCGGTCTCCTGCCGGGTCTGTTCTCCAAGGGCGGCCCAGTTCATGCGGCAACGGGCGGGCGCATTTCCGGCCGTGGCACGGGCACCAGCGACAGCATCCCCGCGATGCTTTCGGACGGGGAATACGTCGTCAACGCGGCGGCCACCAAAAAGAACCTGGCGCTTCTGGAGGCGATCAACAGCGGCAAGGGGCTTCGTCTCGCAACGGGCGGGCTTGTCGGGCATCGGTCCTCGTCCTCTGCTGGCGGCGGCAGTGGCCCTGTCGTCAAAGTGAACATCGTCAACAACGCGCCCGATACCACGGTTTCCAAGCGTGAACGCGAGACCGCCGGCGGCAAGACGATCGACGTCCTCGTCGACGAGACGGTGGCGAAGAAGATCAACACGCCTGGCTCGGGGACACGCTCGGCCCTGCAAGGGCAATACTCGCTTAAGGGAGGCTTGTCGCGTCGATGACCGCTTGGCCCTCTACTCTGCCCTGCAGTTTCATCTCGACCTCGCAGGAAGAGGAAGCCGCCGACAATTTGCTGCGAAGCCAGGCGTCGATCGGGCCGGCGAAAGTGCGCCGCCGGTCTACGGCTGGTGTGTCGCGGCTCAGTGGCGACATGCGCATGACTGGGGCGCAGGTCGTTGCCTTCAAGAGCTTCATCAGCACCGACATTGCGGACGGAGCCGGCACGTTCACGTTCAAGGATCCGTATGGGGGCGCCGACATCCTCGTCCGCTACGTGCCCTCGTACCGTGTGCGGAGGCTCAGCACGGATCGGTGGCTGGTCTCTCTTTCGCTTGAGGTGCTACCGTGAGCCGCAGCGTCTCTGCGACCTTCCTTGGCGCCATCAATGCGCAGGAGACGGACGAGGTCGTCATCTGCCTGCTGACGGTCACGCATGAAGACCTGGCCGAGCCGATCTACCTCTCGTCCGACCCGACGACGCGGATCTCGTCCTCGCCACTTGTCTACGCGACCGTGAGCCGTGGTGAGGAATACCTGTTCCTGCCGTTCGAGTTCACGCTTCCGGATGACAAGAGCGACAGCCCGCCGCGGGTGCAGCTCTCGATCGACAATACCGAACGCTCGCTGGTGGCGCTGCTGCGCTCGATCGCAACCCCGGCCAGCATCAAGGTCGAAATCGTTCTGGCATCCAGCCCGGATGACGTGGAAATCGAACTGCCGGCGCTGCAACTTGCGAACGTGACTATCGGCGAGCAGATCACCGCGGACCTCGTGGCCGATGCGCTGATCAATGAACCCTATCCGGCCGGCCAGTTCACGCCGGGGTCGTTCCCGGGCCTGTTCTGATGGATCGTTTCGTCGGCATTCCCTACGTGGCCCACGGCCGCGGTTATGACGGCGCGGACTGCTGGGGGCTGGTCTATCTCTACTACCGCGACGTGCTCGGCCGTCCTGTCCCGTCCTACGTGGCGGAAATGCAGGAACGGGAGTTCCGGCCGCGCGGGATTGGCCCGCTGGTCGACGAGGAGCGGGAAGCCCACTGGATCAAGGCCACAGAGCCACAGGAAGGCGATGTCGTGCTGATGCGCAACGGCCGCCACCACAACCATGTCGGCATCCGCCTTTCCGGCGGGCGCCTGCTGCATTCCGATGGACCCGGACCCTCGGCCATCGAACGTCTCGACGCCCTGCATCTCCGCAACCGCATCGTTGGTTTCTACAGGCTGGCCTAATGCACCTTGAACGTGTTCATGCCGGCGAACTCCTCGGACCAGGGGAGGGCGTCGATGTCTTCCTGCGCCCGTCGCCTCTGAAGCAGGAGCGCCATCACCTGCGCCTGCCTGCAGGGCTGTCTCTGGCGGAGATGGTCGAGGAATGCCACGCCGCGTTCCCGACGTTCGACCGCCGCCGGGTGTATGTCGAGATCGCCGGCCATGCCGTGCCGGCCGAGCGCTGGGCGCGCGTGCGCGTCAAGCCGGGTGTTTCGGTCAGCGTCGTGGCCGTGCCGGGCAAGAATGCCTTCCGGGCCATCCTCGGGCTGGTGATCGCCATCGGCGCGCTGTTCCTCGCCCCGGTTCTTGCGGCCGCCATTGGCTTTGCAGGCTCGGCCACGGTCACGGGCCTGATTGCATCGGGCATCACCGTTATCGGCTCGCTGGTGGTCAATGCGCTGTTCCCGGTCGCGCAGCCACAGCAGCAGGAAGCGGAGAAGACCAAGACGCTCTATTCGATCGGCGGTGGGCAGAACTCGGCGGTCCAGTATGGCGCCATCCCGCACGTCTTCGGGCGTCATCGCATCTCGCCGCCCTATGCTGCGGGCGCCTACACCGAGATCCGTGCAGATGACCAGTACCTGCGGCAGTTGTTCTGCCTCGGCTACGGCCCGATGGACGTGTCGGACATCCGCATCGGTGAAACCCCGATCTCGCGCTTCGACGACGTCGAGATCGAGGTGATCGAAAACCACCTGACGGAATCCCCGACGCTCTACACCCGCCCGGTGTTCGAGGAGGCGGTGCAGATCCTGCTGGACTATGACAGTTCGTGGGTCACCCGCACGACGGCGGACGATGTCAACTACATCTCGGTCGACTACAGCTTTCCGAACGGCATCATAAAGACCAAGAAGAAGGACGGCGATGACGACAAGTACGAGGTCATCATCGAGGCGCAGTATCGTCTGACGGGATCCGGTGATCCGTGGTCCGAACTCGGAGCCGATCGCCAGTACATCAAGACCCGCCAGGCTATTCGCCGTTGGCTCGGCAAGAGCGTCCCGGCCGGCCAGTATGACATCCGTATGCGCAAGGCGACCGTGGACTATACCGGTGATGCCGCCTTCGTGACTGAAACCTGCTATTGGACCGCGCTTCGCGGCCGGCGCAATGCGACGGTGATCAACTTCGACAAGCCGCTGACGCTGATCGCCATGCGCATCCGTGCGACGGGGGAACTGTCCGGCACGGTCGACCGGCTGAACTGCATCGTGCAGCCGCGCATCAAGGCGTGGAACGGATCAAGCTGGGTCAACGACCAGACCAGCCGCAACCCGGCCGACCATTTCCGGCATGTGTTGCAGGGCAGCGCAAATGCGCGTCCGGTGCCTGACAGCATGATCGACCTGGAGAGCCTGCAGGACTGGCACGCCTACTGCGACTCCAATGTCTTCCGGTTCGAGTATGTGGCGACGGAACAGCGCTCGGTCTACGAGACCCTGTCCATGATTGCTGCGGCCGGCCGTGCCGCCGTGTCCCTTCGCGATGGCAAGTGGGGCGTGGTCTGGGACGTGGCGAATTCGCCGATCGTGCAGCACTTCACGCCGCGGAACTCCTGGGACTTCTCGTCTCAGCGCGGCTATGCCGAACTGCCGCACGCCTTCCGCGTCTCGTTCATCAACCGCAACAACGGTTATCTAAACGACGAGCGCGTGGTCTACGATGACGGCTACAACGCCGGCAATGCCACCAAGTTCGAGGGCATCGACTTCCCCGGCGTCACCGGTCCGGAGATTATCTGGAAGCACGCGCGCTATCACATCGCCCAGAACCGGCTGCAGCGCGAGGTCTACACGCTCTCGACCGATTTCGAGCATCTGGTCTGCACCCGCGGCGATCGGGTTCGGGTGAACCACGACACGGTGCTCTGGGGGCTCGGGGCAGGGCGGGTGAAATCCGTCTCCTCCTCGCCGGATACGGTGACGATCGACGACACCTTCACGATGGAGTCGGGCAAGACCTACTCCATGCGCTTCCGAAAAAGCGACGGCACCACGCTCGTCCGTACCGTTGCCGGCGCGGATGGAGAGTTCACGACGTTCACGCTCAATGGTTCCGGAAGCCTTCCCACGGCTGGCGATCTCGTCATGTTCGGCGAGAACGGGCTCGAGAGCGTTGTGCTGCGGGTCAAGAGCATCACGCCGCAGGCCGACCTGACGGCACAGCTTGAACTGGTCGACGACGCGCCTGAGATCCTGGACGCGGACACAGGAGAGATCCCGGAGTTCGAGACGGGCATTGCCGTGCCGATCGACTACCGGGCCTATAAGCCGACCGCCCTGTCATCGATAGAGCGGATCTGGACGACCTCGCCGGCCACCTCCCTGATCGCCCTGTCCTGGCTCGCGCCGGACATTGGCAAGGTCAGCGGCTATGTGGTCCAGTATGCAGAGAAGGGGACCGGCGAGTGGTCTCCGGTCCAGAACTCGGCTGAACCGCGGATCGACCTGATTGAAATCGCCGCCGGCGCCTATGACGTCCGTATTCGCGCCGTGTTCGAGAACGGGCAACTGTCGGACTGGCTGCTGGGCGTGTTCAGCGCGAAGATATTCGCGACCGTTCCTGCCACTGTCACCGGCTTCTCGATCGCGGTGGCAGGGGACAATGCAACGCTGCGTTGGAACGCGCCGACAACCCGGCCTGGTGCAATCTCGCACTACGAGATCCGCTATACCGGTGTCGTTTCCGGAGCTACCTGGCAGACCTCCACCATTTTGCGCTCGGTCTCGGGCCTGCAGGTTCAGGTCCCGGCCCTGCTCGGCACATACCTGATCAAGGCCGTCTCGTACTCCGGGATGCAGTCGACAAACCCGGCCGTCATCATCAGCACGATCGATCCGCTGACGACGTTCAACGCGGTGGAGTTGGCGGAAGAGGAAGCGCCGTTCCCGGGCGACAAGGATGGGACCTATTTCGATGGCAACGCGCTGCGCCTTGAGGGGGCGACGGATTTCTTCTCCATGTCGGATGTGTTCGAGCAGGGGGACTTCTTCCTCGGGACGGACGGATATCTGGAGGCGGGCTATTACGACTTCGTCGAGGTGGTCGATCTCGGCGCGGTCTACACTTCGCGCGTGTCCGCACAGATCGAAGCCGGCGGCGAGTGGTCGAGCGACGACTTCTTCGGCCTGTCCGACTATTTCGAGCGGGACGACTACTTCGGCGACATCGGCGGGCTGTGGGATGTGTCGATCGAGATCTCGACGACAGAGGATGATCCGGGCGGTTCTCCGGTCTGGTCGGACTGGACCCCGCTCGTCACCGGTGACTGGGCCGCACGCGCCTACCGGTTCCGGGCATTGCTCGAAAGCTTCCAGCAGGACGTGACGCCGCTAGTCACGGGGATGTCCGTCACGGTCGACATGCCGGATCGCGTCGTCGCCGGGGATGACATCGTCGTTTCCGGCTCTGGCCTGACCATCAACTTCTCGCCCGCCTTCCGCCAGCTTCAGGGTCTTTCGATCGCTGCCCAGGGGCTGGCAACCGGCGACTACTACGAGATCACCAGCAAAGACGAGACCGGCTTTCACATCGCCTTCAAGAATGCGGGCGGGTCGGCAATTACCCGAACAGTCGATTATGTCGCGAAAGGATACGGGGTTCTGCAATGAGCCAAGCAACAGATTGGAGTGTTCCGCTTGCGGGACCGGCAACGCCGACCGTCATGGCGACGAGGATGGACGACAGCCTCGATGCGCTGTTGAGTGCCCATTCGGGCTCAATCCGTCCGGCCTATGCCGTAGCCGGCACGATCTGGCTGGATACGGCCACAGCCGGCCTGCATAAGTTCTACGAATACGACGGCGCCAACGACCGGTTGCTGATGACGGTGAACACCTCGACCGGTGCGATCAGTTTCGGCAGTGGAACGGATGTGCAAGCCTACGACGAGCAACTGGCCGCTGTCGCTGGCCTCACGGGTGCGGCCGGTTCCTTCATTCGCTGGACCGGAACGGCGGCAGCCGCCATGCAGGCGATCGTAGGAACGGTGTCGCAGTCGGGAGGCACACCGACCGGCGCGATCGTAGAGCGAGGCAGCAACGCTAACGGTCGCTATGTCCGGTTCGCGGATGGCACGCAGATTTGCACCGCGACTGTGGCGGCGAGCGGCGGCGTGAATACGCTCTGGACCTACCCCGCGACATTCGTTTCCCAGGCGGACGCCTTCATCGGCTCAGCCCTGACGGCAGTGGGTGATGCGATAACGATCACAAGCGCGGGCGCGGGTTCGGGAGCATCAATCTCGCTTCAGGCGAGGACTCAGGCGGGCGGTGCCGCCTCAAGTTCCTCAAACGTGTTCGCAATGGCTATCGGAAGGTGGTTCTGATGCACATCAATCTTTCTCCGCAGCGCTCGGACCCTGCGCTGACCGTAACGAAAGCCGGTGATGTCCTGACCATCAACGGCAAGGCGTTCGACTTCACCGATCTGCCCGATGGCGCCACGGTCGAAAACGTTCCGTGCGATTTCATCGTCGGGCCGGTCGATCGGGTCGATGGGGTGCTTAAGATCACGCTGCTTCTTCCATGCCCCCATGGCGCGCAACAGGAGCGCCTATTCCCCGCGCCGCTTGCCAATCCGGCAGACGGCCCAATCCTCTTCCCCGGAGACGCAGCATGACGTGGACAGTTGACCAGGGCACAGTCATCACGGCCGAGCAGAAGCAGGCGGCGGCTCGGGCTGAAATGGTTCGGCAAGTGGATGCCGAGCGCGATCATCGTATAGCCGCAGGCTTCACCTTCGGCGGAGTAGAGTATCAGTCCCGACCGGAAGACCGCGAAAACATGGCGGGCGCGGCGACGGCCGCGCTGGCGGCTATCACGGGTGGGTCGCAACCGGGTGACCTTCGCTGGCACGGCGGCGGTAGCGATTTCACCTGGATCGCTGCCGACAACAGCACGCACCCGATGGATGCGCGGACGATGTTCGCCCTCGGCAAGGCGGCGATGGCCCACAAGCAGGCGCTGATCTTCGCCGCGCGCGCCATCAAGGACATGGACCCGATCCCGGCAGACTATGCGACAAACCCTGACTACTGGCCGGAGTGACCGCGGCCGTTAGTACATCAGGATTGCAACGGTGATGGAGGATCGATCAAGTCCAGGACCTTGCGAACTGCTCTAATCGTGCTCGTGATCTCGTCCCTGACGCTTACGACGACTTCGCCGGAGTCAACGATTGGCTCTGCTGGCTCTGGCGGTTGGTACGCATAGTCCCTCATGATCTTTAGGATCTCGATCGCCTCTTCAATTTCGATCGGGCGTTTCATCGATAGGTCGAGATATTTGGGGTACAAGATGAAGGCGACCGCGAACAGCTGTTCGATTGTTAGCTTTCTACCACGTCTTGGGTTCGCTTGTCGGTCATCGGTGAGGCCCCATCCTGAGTAAAATGGGCAGCCGAATGTGGTGACCGGGAGTCCCCTCATGAGAGCTTCGAAGCCCGACAGAGAGGTTATCGTATAAACGTGATCGATTGTCTGGAATGCGTCAGCGAGACTGATGTCGTTCTCCAGTACTAAAGCCGCACCTTTCACATGGTTGGGATTGGAAACGGATTCTGCTGTCCCCTGCAGCACCTCTGGATGCGGCTTGTAAATGATCTGGGCATCAGGATTCTCACGCTTTGCGAGCCAGACAAGATCGTTATTTGTCACCGATCGATCGCACCCAAATTGGATGGAGGCATCGCGCTCGACCTGTCCAATGACTAGTACGCGCTTTCTGTCCTTTGGGCCGTAGACTGCATCAATGTCTACGGTGGCGCTGGAATTATACTTGCTTAGTCCTAGAGAAAGTAAGGTTCTCATGACGGATCGAGCTCGGTCGATAAGCTCGGGGTTGGCGTCAAAGTCGTAAGTGGCGAGGGTCGTCTCCAGGTCCGTAGGGGCCTGGGCATTGAAGAACATGTCCTGAGTGTCAAAGGTAAGGGAGATCGGGGGAGTCCGATGGGCGCCAAGAGAAACTGACCGAAGGAATCCATCCTCGACGTAGTGGAATTCTATACCATGTTTTGCACAGAATGACTTGAGAGTTTCGATTGACTTGTATTGCCAGGCCAGGACACGGGAGCGCTTATCGGCAAGAACGCGCCACTTCCAGTCAGCGTTGAATTCGGCGACGCTTATCTTCATCGGAACGAAAACAACCTCGCAATCCGGAAACCAGTCGCGCATGAAGGTCTTCCACGAATTGAACCCGAACAGAAACAGTGGTGGCTTGCCAGCAGTGGACGTATGTCGTTTGATGAATGCGGACGCCTGCCGTACTACACGCCACTCGGTCCATTTTGCAGGGGTCGCCTCGGTTGCCAATTTGCACCTCAAATCTCGTTCGCGCCAAAATCGCGATGCGCGTATCGCTATGCCTAATACAGCCTAAAATGTGACAGTTGTTATGCCAGACGATTTCCGGGCTTTGCAAATGCCGCCATAGCGGCTTTAAGTCGCGCACCTAGAGAGGGAACAATCTCACTCTCGGTGGTTGGTCTACTGCTTGTCGCTTCGCTGTGCGCCACGTACTTTTCGAATACCTGTCGCCTTATCTCTGGGTCGTAGACCGCAGATGTCGCCGTCTGGGTGAGGCTTGCCATGTCTGCATCTATCGGCGTCAGAAGGCCACGATCAGCCATGTGTGTGACGGTTGTTATGGCTAGCTCGACGTCGTCAAAGGGAACTTTGGATAATGAAGTCGCGGTGTAGTTCCACCATCTAAGGTTGAGAAGTTCGTCAATTATCGACTGAGGGAAGCGATATCTTAGAACCCTCGCGGGGGCCCCAACAACAATGGCGTAAGGCGGAACGCTTTTTGTAACGATCGCTCCGGCGCCAATCACGGCGCCGTCACCAACCGTAATGCCAGTCATGATGATCGCGTTGGCGCCGATCCAAACATCGTTGCCAATCAGCGTTCTGGTTTTTCGCTCGCGAGCCGGGACCTCAACTTGACACTCGGGGTCCACCCAGAATCGTTCGCCTAGTTGGAAGGGATGGGTAGACATCCAATCTACGGGGTGCTGTCCGTCACCGATCGCGACGCCAGGTGCGATGGAGCAATAGCGCCCGATGGAAGACACGCCGATTCCTAGACGAGACCCGTAGCGAATATAGGTGTAAGCGCCGATAAAGCCCTTCATTCCGATCGTTCCGTCGATTCGAACCGGGGCTTCCACATAGAGGGATGCTTTGGCATTCATCGATACCGTTTTAGCGATCTTAATCTTCGGGTTGTGCTTGGCCGACATATCAATCCTCAGTACCTCTGCCGGGTCTCCTTATTCCAAAGACGTCGCCCGCTGGCAAGTCAGTATGGAGCCAACCCACTTCAACTGCTGAAGCTGTGAATCTGTGTTGCAATGCTCATAGATCCCATTCAATGGTTCGCTCGTGCAATTGCGAGGTTAAATATGTGGATTTGGGCTAAGCTCACTAGAGGTATCAAAGAGAGAAAAACGGACCACTCGCCGAGTAAACTGCAGAATGAGCTATCCGCAGAAAACCATTTCCTGGACCATGGCGCTGCAGATGTTCAAGGCCGCTTTTACGGGAGGCCCGACAGCAGCGGGAACATAATCTCGATTGGCGCCGGAACGAAGTTCTCAGGATCAATCCTGATCATGGGGCACAACAATCTCATCGAAATCGGAGAAAACTGTACATTCAAAGGGCGGATTGTGGTGAAGGGCAACGGCCAGACTGTGAGGTTTGGTGATCACTCGACGACGGTGAACGTGTATGTCCTCTGCAGCGAGGGGTGCGACGTCACCATAGGTAGGTGGTGCATGCTCTCGCGCCAAATCGAGATTAGGACAACCGATGCGCATTCCGTCATCGATCGATCCTCCAGAAAACGCCTGAATCTTTCTGAAAGCATCGTTATCGGTGATCATGTCTGGGTCGGGGTGGGAAGCATAATCAACAAGGGGTCGCGCGTCCCCTCGGATTCGATCGTGGGCGCGATGTCTTTCGTCAACGACAAATTTGAACAAGAAGGAATCATTCTCGCGGGCACCCCGGCCCGAGTTGTGCGAGAAGGGATTACCTGGCACCACGCCACTAGGCGTTCGTACTCGCTGCAAGACGTGAATTACTGGAAGAATATCGAGTAGCTCGCCAGGATCGATGCCCTTGTAATAGCGGACTCGTACGATCTTGCGCTCTTGGGTCTTACAAGCTTGCTACTGGTCAACGCGATGAGTTTTGGGGGGGAGGGGCAAGGGCGAAGCAACAGGTTAGGGAGCTTCGCCCTCCGAGAATGCCGCCTGGGCAGGCGGCCCTCTGGTATCAACGATTGGCGTGCAACCGCTGATGACGGTCGGGCTACTAGCGCCGCTTTAAGCCGATTACAATAGCCTTCATCGAAGTCGGGATGCACTTCAATTAAAATATTGAAAAGAATGGTAATAGGCCAGCGCTAGCAGCTGCAATCGAAATTGTAGTCGCCCTCAAGCCGTGACTGTTAACAGCAGTGCGAACAGCAAAGCTATTGCCAGAAGCGAAAGCGCAAGAAATCCGTCGTTCATCACGGACCCTCCTGTCAGGACTATCTCGTGAGGCGAGCCCAGTAGGTGCTCGGTATAGGCGAGCCTGGTTACTCGGATAAGTTCTGACAACTCATTCTACCACCTAACAAATACAAGGAAAATCGTCCATGACGACGCTTGGAAAGGGTCGGGCGACGGCGATCGCCTATGCCGATATCGCACGCTTGGCTGACACGCTCGGCTGCCACCCAGCCGATCTCGAGGCCATCGCCGAAGTCGAGAGTGCCGGCTTCGGCTGGTTCCCGGACGGCCGCATCAAGATCTTGTTCGAGAAGCACAAGTTCTACCAGTACCTGCCGGAGGAGAAGCGGGCATGGGCGGTGAAAGCCGGGCTTGCCCGCAAGTCCTGGATCAGCCCGAAGAAGGGCGGTTACACGGACCAGCCGGACGCCGATGCACGCTATCGGATTCTATCTCGCGCGATCGCCGCCGACGAGGATGCAGCCTTCATGGCGATCAGCGTCGGCAAGTTCCAGATCATGGGCTTCAATCACATGCTCTGCGGCCACCAGACGGCGAAGCAGATGTTCGAGGCCTTCTGTGACAGCGAGGTCTACCAGCTTTCCGCCTTCGCCGGATTTCTGCGCGGCAAGGGCCTGGTGCCGGCGCTGCAGCTGCGTGCCTTCGAGAAGATCGAGGAGGTCTACAACGGTGGCGGCCTTAACGGCGCCTATGCGACGAAGATGCGGACGGCCTCTGAGAAGCTGCGCGCCGGGAAATGGAAGGGCTACCAGCCGGGCGCCCTGACCGCGCCGGCACCGAAGCCAGTCTCCGATCTCCCGACACCGTCGTTCGATCTCAATCCCAAGCCCGCCACCTCGCCGAAGCAGACGACCGATTGGGTGGCCGCAGTTGGACGCCTGCTTTCCACTCTTCTCATGAGCCTCGGATGGATCCGCAAATGAAGATCAACACCAATGCCGTACACAACCTGATTAACATCGCCGTCGCGCTGGTGCCGGCCCTGCACGCCTTCGACTGGACCCAGTTCTTCGATGCCGACACCTCGCTCAAGATCGTCGGCACGCTCGGGCTCGCGAAGATCTTTATCAATGTCCTGCGTGATGGTCCGGCTGGGCTCGTCAAATATCAGCCGCCGGTGCAGTGATGCTGGCGCGTCTCAAATTGTTCGGCATCGCCGCGATCGCGGCCGTGCTGATCATCACCGCTGCCTACTGGGTCGGCCGGCGCGAGGGGCGGCAGCAGGTCGCCGTCGAGGCGCTGGAATCCACGCTGCGCGATTTCGTGAGGAAGGGAAAGATCAATGGGCAGGTTTCTGCTGCTGATGCTGCTGCTCTGTGCCGCGATATCGGGCTGCCAGTCGACCAGCAAGACGAGTGCGTGCGCCGGGTTCGAGAAGCTTCGGCCAAACCTTGAGACGTCCGTCTCGATCCTGACAACAGATCGGCCGTTCGCCAACCAGGTGGCGGCGCATAACCGCTTCGGGGCGGAAAAGGGGTGCTGGTAGTGTCCGACAAGTTTCAATCCTTCACCGAGATGCTGAACGCATGGGTCGGCGGGGCTGGCGCCACGCTGGTCGGCGCTTTTCTCGGGCGGTTCATGTGGCACGTCACGGAGGCAAGGAAAATGCGCCGGAAGTTCCTCGGTATCGAATTGTTCTGGGAGCTGCCCATCGCTCTTGGCATGGCACTGATCGGCGAGGGGCTGGCAGCCTGGTTGGCGCTTGGCCAGGTGGCGAGCACGGGAATGATCGCGGCGCTCGCCTACCTCGGCCCTCGTGGCGCCGAGGCGCTGTTCACGCGTTGGTTCGGGGCGAAGGTGGGGTAGCTCCTCGACCCTGTTGGTTCTCGTCCTGGTTTGAACTGCCTTTCCAGCCCTCCAGGCTGGGCGCATCAACGAGATAGAGAAGCTGTCGAAACCCCGCACTGCATCGCTCCTGCCTCGCCCGCATCCGCGGGCAATCGGCGGCGAGGATCCTCCGCAACTGCAGGAAGGTCATGTCCGCGCCGTGGCGTGCAATTAGAGCGGAAAGCCGGTAGCGGCCAGCACGCTTGCAATCCATGCATTCGATTTCGAGGTGTTCGGCCTTCAGGTCGGAAAGGACTGGCAGACGGGGCTCTGAGGGCGTGTGCATTCCATTGTTTCCCTGTCCCCCATGGTGGTGATGAACGGCGCCGCCCTGCCGGTTTCTGTTCCCGGCATGTTCTCCATTGGCGAGCCCCTGTCAAGTCAGCGGCGGAGGGACGGCTGGCGCTCCCATTCCGTTGTCAAAGAATGTACTACAAAATGCATTACAGAAACGCATGTGAAATGAAATAAGTGATTGATTTTTAAAGAGCGATATGACGGGTCGAAACCACCCAACCGTACCGCTTTCCAAACAAGTGGCGTAAACCGCTAGTGGCCTTGGCTCTGTGAAATTTGCCGGGAAACTGGCTAGGCTCGTTA
Organism: Mycoplana sp. ABR4_002; assembly: GCF_056159645.1. Taxonomy (NCBI): domain Bacteria; kingdom Pseudomonadati; phylum Pseudomonadota; class Alphaproteobacteria; order Hyphomicrobiales; family Rhizobiaceae; genus Mycoplana; species Mycoplana sp. ABR4_002. Next base: position 3,717,967 of record NZ_JBSWVO010000001.1, on the reverse strand, counting down.
TGTTCGATGTTGGCACCACCGTTTGGATGTCCAAGCTCTCTTGCAAGGAGGTCTCGATGTCCCTCCGCTACAAACTCGGGGGGCGGGGGAAAAGCTTGCTGATGGCTGTTGAACACGCAAATGCGATCAGCGCGAATGCCACGATGAACCAGAGACGCAATCCAATGAAGCTTGCTTTCCAAGCTTCCCCATGGAATAGCGCTTCGGCATGTTCCTCGCGCTCGTCTAGGATCATCTGCAACACAAGACGCTCGTATGCCTTTTTGGTGAGTACGAACTGAAGGAATCGGGCCAAGCGGTGCCCAGGTGGTTTCTCCAGCTGCGACCCGCGCTGCCTTCCCGCACTGAAGAAGATGGCGCTCAGGACGCGCCACAGGGCGTCACCCACTCCGAATGTCAATCTCATTAGCCGCTCTGGGCCCAAGAAGGCTGCGATTCCAAAACCGGCAACGGCTCCGGCGAGAAATGCGTTACGAAACCCCGTAGGTGCAGCCAGCGCTCCGAGCGTCACTGCGAAAAGGATTCCTGAAAACGCACAAAAGAAAAGCCATCCGGTACGTCGGTACACCAAGAAAATTACAAGATGCTTGATCATGCAGTGGCCCCATAGAAACTGCTAGCTGCAGCGGCAGCAGCCCTTGCTGCTCTATGGATCCGCTGCCCCTCGCCTGTGAGATAATAGCAACGCCGGGCCATGCCAGCCTCGCCTGTTTCAATTGCTTCGGAACGAATCCATTTCTTGTCCTCCATGCGCGACAGGTGGACATAGATCGTCGCGCGCTTGAGCTTGTTGGATGCCTTGACCATTTCCAGACCATACATTCCATTTTTGCCGACCAGTAGGTCGAGGATCTCGAACTGGATCTCCGTTACGTTAAAGCCCAACATCATTTGATTCCCTAAGTGCCTGAGTGTGAGTGGTGCCTAAGTGTCTTACGTCCTGTAAGAGTTACTCTTACATCATGTAAGACTGAAGCGCAAATGCAGGGTATCGTGTGCCAATCATGCGCCACCGAATTCCCGCTAACGCCTGAAAACGCCTGTAAATTCTGGTAATTCTGGTGAATGCATGGCGCACGACGATGCGCTCTGAGTTTGGTTTAACTATTTGAGATTATTGGTGATCCCGCCGCGATTCGAACGCGGGACCCTCAGATTAGGAATCTGATGCTCTATCCTGCTGAGCTACGGGACCACTGACAGAACCCATACAAAAGCCGGCGCGCGAAGCCAAGTGGTTTTCCGCGAGAGGCGCGGCCGTCGCGGCGCCGATGCCTAGCCGGTGGCTCTGAAGGGCGCGGCGGGCGGGCGGCGCAAAGCCTATGCCGTCAGCCGTGCCTCGGCCAGCTTGACCCAGTAGCTGACGCCGTGCGGGATGGCGTCGTCGTTGAAGTCGTAGGCCGGGTGGTGCAGGCCGGCGCTGTCGCCATTGCCCATGAAGATGAACGCGCCGGGGCGCGCCTCCAGCATGTAGGCGAAGTCCTCGCCGCCCATCATCGGGCTGAGAGCCGCGTCGACGTTGCCGGCCCCGGCGATGGTGGTGGCGACCGCCACAGCGTGCCCGGTTTCGGTCTCGTGGTTGATCACGACCGGGTAGTTGCGCTGGTAGCGCACGCCGATCTCGGCGCCGTGGGCGGCGCCGGTGCCGGCACAGAGCTGGCGCAGGCGGCTTTCGGCCTCGTCGCGTACCTGGGGGCTCAGCGTGCGCACCGTGCCGGCGAGCTTGGCCTCCTCGGGGATGACGTTGTGGGCGAAGCCGGCGTTGAACTTGGTCACCGAGACCACCAGCGAATCGACCGGGTCGGTGCTGCGCGCGACCAGCGTCTGCAGCGCGGTCACGAGCTGTGCGCCGACGACGATCGGGTCGATCGTCCGGTGCGGCTGGGCGGCGTGGCCGCCGCGTCCCTTCACCGTGATCTCGAACTCGTCCGTCGCCGCCATGATCGCTCCGGGGCGTATGCCGAAGCGGCCGACCGGCATGCCCGGCATGTTGTGCATGCCGTATACCTCCGCGATGGCGAAGCGCTCCATCATGCCGTCCCTGACCATCTCGCGGCCGCCGCCGCCGCCCTCCTCGGCCGGCTGGAAGATGACCGCGACGCTGCCGTCGAAGTTGCGCGTCTCGGCGAGGTACTTCGCCGCGCCGAGCAGCATGGCGGTGTGGCCGTCATGGCCGCAGGCGTGCATCTTGCCGGGCACGGTCGAGGCCCAGGGCTTGCCGGAGGCCTCGACGATCGGCAGCGCGTCCATGTCGGCGCGCAGGCCGATCGTGCGGCCCGGCCCGCGCCCGCGGATCAAGCCGACGACGCCGGTGCGGCCGATGCCGGTCACCACCTCGTCGACACCGAACGCCCGCAGCTTGTCGGCGACGAAGGCCGCGGTCTTCTCCACCGCAAACATCGTCTCGGGGTGCTGATGAATCTGGCGGCGCCAGCCGGCGATCTCGTCCTGCAGTTCCGCGGCGCGGTTCAAAATGGGCATGCGCTTTTCCTGTGTTGCGGCCGAAAATCGGCAGGGGATCGGTCGAGGCCTTTGCCATCAGCATGCCATATAGGCTAAATAGGCGGAGCAAACGAGACAACTCCCGAATTTCCGAGGACAGGCCCTTGCAGACAATTGCACGGTTCATGCGCCGCAAGGCGTCCCGCGTTGGAGCAGCCGCGGTTGCAATCTCCCTTCTGGCGGGCACAGCCCTGGCCGACAGCGGGCCGCGCCTGCTCGTCGACGTCAACACGCTGAAGGTGATCGAGCATCGCGACGCCTTCCGCAAATGGTATCCCGCCTCGCTGACGAAGCTGATGACCGCCTACACCGTGTTCCGCGCGATCAAGGCCGGCCAGATCACGCTCGAGACGCCGGTGGTGATGTCCAAGCACGCCGCGGCTGAGCCGGCGAGCAAGATGTACTTCAAGCCGGGACAGGCGCTGACGCTCGACAGCGCGCTGAAGATCATGCTGGTGAAGTCGGCGAACGACGTGTCGGTCGCCATCGCCGAGGCGGTCGCCGGGTCGGAGCAGGCCTTCGTCGGGCGCATGAACGCCGAAGCGGCCCGTATCGGCATGAGCTCCTCGCGCTTCGTCAACCCCAACGGCCTGCCCGGCAAGGGACAGTACACGACCGCGCGCGACCTGGCGGTGCTCGCCGTGACGCTGAAGCGCGAGTTCCCCCAGTACGCCCCCTATTTCGCGCTCGAGGGGTTCACCACCGGCAAGAAGAACTATGCCAACTACAACATGCTGATCGGCCGGTTCGATGGGGCCGACGGCATGAAGACCGGCTTCATCTGCGCCTCCGGCTTCAACCAGGTGTCCTCGGCCACCCGGGGCGGGCGCAGTGTCGTTTCGGTCGTGCTCGGCGAGGCCAGCCTCGGTGCGCGCGCGGACGAGTCGGCCCGCATGCTGCAGAAGGGGCTGACCGAACGCGGCGGTGGGCCGAGCCTCGGCGGGCTCGCGCCCTACGGCAACACGACCGAGGTCACCGACATTTCCAAGGAGATCTGCAGCAAGCACGCCGCCAAGGTGCGCAGCGAGGGCCGCGACGAGGCCGGACGGCAAAAGCTGCTGTCGCCCTATATCCGCGAGATGAACCGGCCGCCGCGCTACGTCTTCGCCGGCCTGATCGCCGGCGGGGCGGCCAAGGCGGGCACCAACGAGCAGGCCTCCATCGGCGATGGCGACGCGGCCGCGAACGTGCCGATCCCGGTTCCCCGGCCGTCCTTCTGAACAGGAAAGTCCCATGTCCGCCGCTGATCACACCGTCCCGGTCACCATCCTGACCGGCTTTCTCGGTGCCGGAAAGACAACCCTCCTGAACCGGCTGCTGAAGCACCCGGAACTCACCGACACGGCCGTCGTCATCAACGAATTCGGCGAGGTCGGCATCGATCATCTGCTGGTGGAGCGGTCCGGCGACGGCATCATCGAACTGTCCGACGGGTGCCTGTGCTGCACCGTCCGCGGCGAACTGGTCGACACGCTCGCCGACCTGATGGATCGCATGCAGACCGGCCGTATCCGTCCGCTCCGGCGCGTCGTCATCGAGACCACCGGGCTCGCCGATCCGGCGCCGGTGATCCAGGCGGTGATCGGCCATCCGGTCATCGCCCATTCGTTCCGGCTCGACGGCGTGATCACCCTCGTCGATGCGGTCAACGGTGTCGCGACACTGGCCCAGCACCCGGAATCGGTCAAGCAGGTCGCCGTGGCCGACCGGCTGGTGCTGACGAAGGCCCGGCTTGCGGACGAGGCGGCGCTCGCGCCGCTGCGGCAGGCGCTCCTTGAGCTGAACCCGCGGGCGGCGTTCGTCGACGGCGACGAGCAGGCGCAGACCGGGCCGGGGCTGCTCGCCTGCGGTCTCTACGATCCGGGCTCCAAGATCGCCGACGTCGATCGCTGGCTGCGCGACGAGGGCCGGCACGACGCCCATGCCGATCACGATCACGGTCACGCGCATGGGCATCCGCACCACGATCACGGCCATCACCATCACCACGGCGACCATGCCAACCCGCATCAGCACGCCCATGACGTGACGCGCCACAGCGCCAGCATCCGCTCCTACTCGATCCTGCACGACCGGCCGATCGACGCGATGGCGCTCGACATGTTCGTCGATCTGCTGCGGTCGGCCCATGGCGACAGGCTGCTGCGAATGAAGGCGATCGTGGCGGTGACGGAGCATCCGGACCGGCCGCTGGTGCTGCACGGCGTCCAGTCGGTGTTCCACCCGCCGGAGCGGCTCGCCGCCTGGCCGGACCCGTCCGACCGGCGCACGCGCATGGTTCTGATCACCCGGGACCTGCCGGAATCCTTCGTGCGCGACCTGTTCGACGCCTTCGTCGGCACGCCGCGCGTGGACCGGCCCGACCGGGCGGCGCTCGAGGACAATCCGCTTGCTGTGCCGGGGCTGAAGATGCGCTGACGGCGGCGGGCGGCGGAGGCGTCGGCGCTCTTCCTGCAGCCGCGGAATCTGACGTTGCGGCGTTTTCAGCCCTTGCGGATCAGGAAGCGGTGGCCGGCCTCGGTCTTCTCGCTCGCCTCGAGCGTGTGGCCATGCTCGTTGCAGAAGTGCGGGATGTCGATGACCGCCAGAGGATCGGTCGTTTCGATCCAGAGCATGGCGCCGGCGGCGAGCGGCTCCAGCTTCTTCTTCGTCTTCAGCACCGGCAGGGGGCACTTCAGCCCCCTGAGGTCGTAGACCTCGGTCGCAGCCGGCAGCGTCATTGCCTCTTCCAGAACTTCCAGAACGGCGCCTTGCCGCCGGCATCGGCGGTCGCCTGCGGGCTCGGCGCGGTCAGCGAGGTGCCGTCGCCAACTGTGCCGGTCTGCGCGGCAGCTTCGTCCTGAGGGGCTGGCTGCGGCGCGGGCACGTCCGCGGGCGCGCCGGCCGTGGCGGCCTGAGCCTGCGGCTCCGGCTGCTGCTGCGGCCGTTGCGGGGCGGCGGTTGCCGCGGCAGCGCCGGCGGCCCCGGTCGCGGCGCTGCTCCTGCTCGACCACAGCTTCCAGAACGGTTTGGCATCGGCCGCGGCTGCGGCCGGGGGCTCGGCCGTGGCGGCGCCGGGGTTGCTGCCCGGAACGGCCACACCGACCTGGCCTGTCTTCTGCTCGGCCTTCGCGGTGGCGACGTCATCGGCGAGCTTCTGCAGTTCGGCCGCCTTGCGTGCTTCTTCTTCCTGCCGGGCCTTCTCGGCCATCTCGATCTTGCGCTGCGCGGCTTCCTCGGCCTTCTTCTTCTCGGCCTCTATGTCGCGCAGGCTCATCAGCTTGCCGGCGTCGATCGAATTGCCGGTGGGGGCATAGGCAAGCTCGCGCCCCTTGCGCTTGTCGGCGACGATGGCCTTGCGCTGGGCCTCGCTCGGCTCCAGCCAGACCGTGCCCTCGTATTTCTTCATCGCCTTGGCGTACTGCGCCGCATAGGTCTTGTCATGGGCGTTCAGCGCGGCCAGCAATTGCGGCGGGGTCGTCGTCGCCGGGCACTGGCTGGCGCCGGCGAAGGGGCTGCCATCGGCCGTCTGCTGGTTGAACACGTACCTCGCGTCACAGACGGCAACCTCGGGCGGACGCTTGGTGAGGTGGAAATGGTCGTAGCCCACCTTGAGCATCTTCCAGAATTCGATGTGCGGATTGTCGCGGTGGCGCGCCATGTTCTCCGCCGTCATGCGGAAGGGGAAGGCCTGGAGCTGGATCGTCTTCTGGCCGCCCTTGAAGGCGTCGCGGGCGAAGGCGAAGATCTCGATCATCTGCTCGTCGGTCATCGAGTAGCACCCCGACGAGGAGCAGGCGCCGTGGATCATCAGGTCGGAGCCGGTGCGCGCGTTCGCCTGGTCGTAACGGTTGGGAAAGCCGGTGTTGATCGCCAGGTAGTATTTCGAGTTCGGATTCATGTGCTGCGGGCCGAGCGGGTAGAAGCCTTCCGGCGCCTGCCGGTCGCCTTCCTTCACCTTCGGCCCCAGCTTTCCGGACCAGGCGCAGACGTTGTAGCTCTTGATCATCTGGAAGCGGTTGGAGCGGTCGGCCTTCCAGACCTCGAGCGTGCCTTCCTCCTTGAAGATGCGCAGCATCAACGGCGAATGGCGGTCGATGTTGAGCGAGGCCATCTTCGAGACGACCTGGCCGGACAGCTGGTACTGGGTCTTGTTCGACACCTTCTTGACGTCGACGCCGACGGTGTCGAGCGTGTCGTTGGTGCAGCCGGCCAGGGCCAGGGCGAGAACGGAAACGGCGGCGAGTACCTTTAAGCGCATGCGTCAGGTCCAACAAATCTGATAGGCACGACGTCCGGGACGGCGGACGCGGAATCATACCCGTTTATACTTAACCAAGCGTTAGCGGGAAGTCGCTCGCGCAACTCGCGATCTGTGGCTACGCTGAAACCACGGGAATATGTCCAAGATTTGGCCATATTCCCGCCGTCCCCGCAAAATCGGTGTGCCTGCGGACAAAACTCCGCTCAGAGTTGCCGGCCGATGTTGAGGTAGCGCTGGCGCCGGTCGCGACGCAACTGGTCGCCGGGCTTGGCCGACAACTCGCGCAGTGCCTCGGCCACGACGTTGCCGGTGGCGGAGATCACCGCGTCCGGGTCGCGATGGGCACCGCCGACCGGCTCGGTGATGATGCCGTCGATCACGCCAAGCGCCTTGAGGTCGTCGGCAGTGATCTTCATGTTGCTGGCCGCCTCCTTCGCGCGGGTGGAATCGCGCCAGAGGATGGAGGCCGCGCCTTCCGGCGAGATGACGCTGTAGATCGCGTGCTGCAGCATGTAGACGCGGTCGCCGGTGGCGATCGCGATCGCCCCGCCGGAGCCGCCCTCGCCGAGAATGACGGAAACGATCGGCACGCGCACGTTGAGGCACATCTCGGTCGAGCGTGCGATCGCCTCGGCCTGGCCGCGCTCCTCGGCGCCGATGCCCGGGTAGGCGCCGGCGGTATCGACCAGCGTGATGACCGGCAGGCCGAAGCGATCGGCCATTTCCATCACTCGGATCGCCTTGCGGTAGCCTTCGGGGCGGGCGCTGCCGAAATTGTGCCTCAGGCGCGACTTGGTGTCGTTGCCCTTTTCCTGGCCGATGATGGCGACGGACTGGCCGCGGAACCGGCCGAGGCCGGCCTGGATCGCCTCGTCCTCGGCAAACTTGCGGTCGCCGGCCAGCGGGGTGAACTCCTCGAACAGCTTGTCGGCGTAGTCGAGGAAGTGCGGGCGCTGCGGATGGCGGGCAACCTGGGTCTTCTGCCACGGCGTCAGCTTGGAATAGATGTCCACCATGGCTTCGCGGGCGCGCGCCTCAAGCCGGCCGACTTCGTCCGACGTGTCGATGCTCTCGTCTTCCTCGGCGAGCTTGCGCAGCTCGTGAATCTTGCCTTCGAGGTCCGAGATGGGTTTTTCGAAGTCGAGGTAATTGTGCATGAGATGCGGTTCCGATCGTTTGCTCCAACTGTCCGTCGGCCGTTCTCGCAAGGCACGACGGCGGAATGGGGGCCTCTAATCCGGCTTTTTTGCCTGTTTGGCAAGGGGGTGATGGTCCTGAACCAGACGGTGCAGGCGCTCTTCTAGCACGTGGGTATAGATCTGGGTGGTTGAAATGTCGGAATGCCCGAGCAGTTCCTGCACCGCGCGCAGGTCGGCGCCGTTCGCCAGCAGGTGGCTGGCGAAGGCGTGGCGCAGAACGTGCGGCGACAGCGTGGCGGCCCGGATTCCCGCCCGTGCGGCCAGTGCCTTCAGGTCGCGGGCGAACACCTGCCGCGGCAGATGACCCTCCTTGCTCGCGGCGGGAAACAGGAAGGGACTGTCCGGCGCCTCCTCCCGTCCGGCGCGCTCGGCCAGCGCCGCACCGTAGGCCTGAAGGGCGGCGACCGCCGAGCGCGACAGCGGCACGAGCCGCTCCTTGCTGCCCTTGCCCCGGACAACGATGAAGCGGCCGTTCTGCGCGAGCACGGTGGCGGGCAGCGAGACCAGTTCGCTGACGCGCATGCCGGTGGCGTAGAGCAGTTCCACCAGGGTATGCATGCGCAGCCGGGCGAGCCGGTCCGGCCCCGGCTGCCCCGCCTCTTCCACGGCCAGACCCAACAGCCGCGTGACGGCGTCGACCGACAGCGTCTTCGGCAGCGGCCGCTCCTTGCGCGGCGCGTCGAGGATCCCGGTCGGGTCGTCGGCGCGCAGGCCCTCGGCATAGAGGAACTTGTAGAACTGTCGCAGCGCCGACAGCCGGCGCGCCTGCGAGGACGCCTTGAAGCCCTGACGCGCGAGGTGGCCGAGATAGGCGCGCAGATCGTCGGACGCGGCCTCGGTCATGGCGACCTTGCGCCCGGACAGGAAGGAACGCGCATCCTCGAGGTCACGCTCGTAGGAGGACAGCGTGTTCACCGCCGCGCCGCGTTCGGCGCTCATCATTTCCAGAAATGCCTCGATCCGGATCGCCGAACGGTCCGTCATGGCTGGTTGACCCGCTCGGAGGGGATGCGGATGGTGACATCGCGCGGGCGCGGCTCGACGAAGGTGACGAGCGCGACCATCGCCCCGTAGATCAATCCGGCAACGACGGCGCAGAAGAACAGGAAGCGAAAGAGGGTGGGCATTGCGCACTCCGTGGATGTCTCCGCTCTATATCGCCCCGCGCCGGCGCAAGCGCAAGGCGGTGTCAGGCGGTTCAAACACTTGACGCTTTGGCCGCTTTTGCCGATACCGGAGGCAGCAACAACCGGAAACTCCCGATGATCGGCCTGATGGAAACTGCCCCTCCGGAGCTCGTGCAGCAGGCACGGGCGGTTCTCGGCAAGCGCAACCTCGTGCTGGTCGGGCTGATGGGCGCCGGCAAGTCGGCGATCGGCCGGCTGGTGGCGCAGGCACTCTCCGTGCCCTTCATCGATTCCGACCACGAGATCGAGCGCGTCTCGCGCATGTCGATCACCGACCTGTTCGCAACCTACGGCGAGGACGAGTTCCGGGCGCTCGAGGGGCGGGTGCTGAAGCGCCTGCTGCGCAGCGGGCCGCGCGTGGTCTCCACCGGCGGTGGCGCCTTCGTCAACGAGCGCACGCGCCGCTACATCAAGGCGGGCGGGCTGACGGTCTGGCTGAAGGCCGATCTCGACGTGCTCTGGGAGCGGGTCAACAAGCGCGACACACGCCCGCTGCTGAAGACCGAGAACCCGCGGCAGACGCTCGAAAACCTGATGAACGCACGCTATCCGCTCTATGCGGAGGCCGACCTGACGGTGCATTCGCGCGACGTCAGGAAGGAAGTGATGGTCGACGAGGTGCTGGCCGCCGTCGTCGCCAGCAAGGACGAGAAGTGAACCGCATGAACACCTCCCCTTCCGAAAGCCGGCGCACCGTCCGAGTCGAACTCGGCGACCGTGCCTACGACATCCTGATCGGCCCGGGCCTGATTGGCGCCGCCGGCACCGAGATCGGCGCGCGCCTCAAGGGGCGCCGCGTCGCGGTGGTGACGGACGAGCAGGTCGCCCCGCTCTATCTCGAGCCGTTCATGCAGTCGCTGGCAAGGGCCGGGATCGAGGCGGTGGCGCAGGTGCTGCCGGCCGGCGAAAAGACGAAGAGCTTCGAACAGCTGATGGCGGTGTGCGACGGCGTGCTCGCCGCGCGCATCGAACGCAACGACGCGGTCGTCGCGCTCGGCGGCGGCGTCATCGGCGACCTCACCGGCTTTGCCGCCGGTATCGTGCGGCGCGGGTCGCGCTTCGTCCAGGTGCCGACGTCGCTGCTGGCCCAGGTCGATTCCTCGGTCGGCGGCAAGACCGGCATCAACTCGCGCCACGGCAAGAACCTGATCGGCGTGTTCCACCAGCCGGACCTCGTGCTGGCCGACAGCGACGTGCTCGACACGCTGTCGCCGCGCGAATTCCGCGCCGGCTATGCGGAGGTGGCGAAATACGGGCTGATCGACAAGCCGCAATTCTTCGCCTGGCTGGAGGGCCACTGGCGCGAGATCTTTGCCGGGGGCGCCGCCCGCATCGAGGCGATCGCCGCCAGTTGCCAGGCGAAGGCGGACGTGGTTGCCGCCGACGAGCGCGAGAACGGGTTGCGGGCGCTGCTCAATCTCGGCCACACCTTCGGTCACGCACTCGAGGCGGCGACCGGGTATGACAGCCGTCGCCTCGTCCACGGCGAGGGGGTGGCCATCGGCATGGTGCTCGCCCACCAGTTCTCCGCGCGCATGAACCTCGCCAGCCCGGACGACGCGCGCCGGGTCGAGGCGCACCTGAAGGAGGTCGGCCTGCCGGTGGCGATGGACGCCATTCCCGGCGAGTTGCCGCCGGTGGAGGTGTTGATGGACGCGATCGCACAGGACAAGAAGGTGAAGGGGGGCAAGCTGACCTTCATCCTCACCCGCGGCATCGGCCAGTCCTTCGTCGCCGATGACGTGCCGGCGTCCGCGGTGTTGGGCTTCCTGAGAGACAAGCACCCGCGATGAGCCCGCGCATCGATATGCTGCATCGGTTGTTCGGGCTGTTTGGCCTGAAGCCCGCGCGGGATGCCACGCTCCTGCCGGCGCCGGGCGACGCGCGCAGCCAGATCGATCTTGCCGCGCGCGAGATCGCGCGGCCGGACCGGAGCGCCGGCAAGGCCGAGCTCGACGAGCTGGAAGTGTCCGACGTCATGGTCCACCGCACCGCCATGCGCAGCCTCAATGCCGACGATCCGCCGGAGACGATCGTGCGGGCCGTGCTCGAAAGCCCGTTCACGCGCATGCCGCTCTGGCGCGGCTCGACCGACGACATCATCGGCGTCGTCCACGCCAAGGACCTGTTCCGCGCGCTGGCCGAGCCGGGGACGACTCCGACCACGGTCGACATTGCCAGGGTCGCGGACAAGCCCTGGTTCGTACCCGACACGACCAGCCTCAAGGACCAGCTCAACGCCTTCCTGCGGCGCAAGATGCACCTGGCCATCGTCGTCGACGAATACGGCGAGGTGCAGGGCCTCGTGACGATGGAGGACATCCTCGACGAGATCGTCGGCGACATCTCCGACGAGCACGACATCGACATCCAGGGTGTGCGGCGGGAGGCGGACGGCTCGATCGTGGTCGACGGCGGCGTGGCGATCCGTGACCTGAACCGCGCGCTCGACTGGGAATTGCCGGACGAGGAGGCGACGACGATCGCCGGGCTGGTCATCCACGAATCGAAGTCGATCCCCGAGGAGCGGCAGGCGTTCACCTTCCACGGCAAGCGCTTCATCGTCATGAAGCGGGTGAAGAACCGGATCACCAAGCTGCGCATCCGCCCCGCCGACGGGGCGGCCGGGCCGGCCTAGAGCAGGCGGGCGGCCGCTACCAGCGCATCGGCTCACCGGGGGCGGCGGCCTCGATCGCAAGTGCATGCAGGCCGGCGTCGAACTCCTCCTGCAGCAGGGCGTTGACCATCCGGTGGCGAGCCACCCGGCCGACGCCGGCGAACCGGGCCGAGACGACGCGGATGCGCATGTGCGTCCCGGAAGCGCCGGTGAATTCCGGCTTGTGGCCGGCATGAAGGTGGCTTTCGTCGACCACCTCCAGCCGCTCTGGCGAGAGCGCCTCGGCCAACCTATATTCGATCCGCGATCTCATCGACATCTGCCACCTTGAACCTTGCGCAAGACAGCGGCTTGCGTGCGTCAAAATGGGCCCACCAAGCCAGCAACATTCCGCTTTGTCAATTCTTGCTGCGGCCCCTCGCCAGCTCCATAATCGTCGCCATGAAACTCGATTCCAAATTCTTCGACCAGATCAGGACCCGCCGCCGGGTGGAGCGTCCGGAGCCGGTCGCGCCCACCTGCCAGTGGGACGGCTGTGACAAGACCGGCGCCCACCGCGCCCCGGTCGGCCGCAACGCCGAGGGCCAGTTCTTCCTGTTCTGCTTCGAGCATGTGAAGGAATACAACAAGGGCTACAACTACTTCTCCGGCCTGTCGGATACGGAGATCGCGCGCTACCAGAAGGAAGCGATCACCGGCCATCGCCCGACCTGGACGATGGGCGTGAACAAGTCGGCGAAGAACGGGCCGGTGCAAGGCAATGTCCGTTCCGGCAGCGCGGGCGCGCAGCAGCGCATTCGCGACCCGTTCGGCTTCGTCAACGAGGGCAGGGGCCGCGCACCGCGCATGGAGCCGCGCGCACGCAAGCTCAAGACCCTGGAGGCGAAGGCTTTCGATACACTCGGCCTCTCCGCCACTGCCACCGCCGAGGACATCAAGTCGGCCTACAAGGGGCTTGTCAAAAAGCACCATCCCGACGCAAATGGCGGAGACAGGGGCTCTGAAGAGCGCTTTCGGGCCGTCATTCAGGCATATCAATTGTTAAAGCAGGCCGGCTTCTGCTAGAGCAGGTCGGCAGCAACAGGACATTAGGGCGGATGCGAGCGGCGTCTGCTGCGGAGACATTATGAGCAAGATGGATCTCGACATTTCCAACCTCCCGGATACCACGGTGTCGGTCCGGGAGGTTTTCGGCATCGATACGGACATCCGCGTGCCCGCCTATACCAAGGCCGACGCCTATGTGCCGGATGTCGATCCCGACTACCTGTTCGACCGCCAGACCACGCTCGCCATCCTCGCCGGCTTCGCCCACAACCGCCGCGTCATGGTGTCGGGCTACCACGGCACCGGCAAGTCCACCCACATCGAGCAGGTCGCCGCCCGCCTGAACTGGCCCTGCGTGCGCGTCAACCTCGACAGCCATGTCAGCCGAATCGACCTCGTCGGCAAGGATGCCATCGTCGTCAAGGACGGGCTGCAGGTCACCGAGTTCAAGGACGGCATCCTGCCCTGGGCCTACCAGCACAATGTCGCGCTGGTGTTCGACGAGTACGACGCCGGCCGCCCGGACGTGATGTTCGTCATCCAGCGCGTGCTCGAATCCTCCGGCCGCCTGACGCTGCTCGACCAGAGCCGCGTCATCCGCCCCCATCCGGCCTTCCGCCTGTTCGCCACCGCCAACACGGTCGGCCTCGGCGACACGACCGGCCTCTACCACGGCACCCAACAGATCAACCAGGCGCAGATGGACCGCTGGTCGATCGTGACGACGCTGAACTACCTGCCGCATGACAACGAGGTCGATATCGTCGCCGCCAAGGTCAAGTCGCTGGCCGCCAGGCCGGAGGGCCGCGAGACCGTCTCGCGCATGGTGCGGGTGGCCGACCTGACGCGCGCCGCCTTCATCAACGGCGACCTGTCCACGGTGATGAGCCCGCGCACGGTCATCACCTGGGCGGAGAACGCCGAGATCTTCGGCGACATCGCCTTCGCCTTCCGCGTCACCTTCCTCAACAAGTGCGACGAACTGGAGCGGGCGCTGGTCGCCGAGCACTACCAGCGCGCCTTCGGGGTGGAACTGAAGGAAAGCGCGGCCAATCTTGTGCTGGACGCGACGGCCTGACGGGTGAAGCATGGCTGCGCGCGGTGACAATTCCAGGCCGAGACCAAATGCCCCGGTCGATGTCGAGCCCTTCCGCCGGGCGGTGACCGGCTGCATCCGCTCGGTCGCGGGCGACGCCGAGGTCGAGGTCGTGTTCGCCAACGAGCGGCCGGGCCTCACCGGTGAGCGCATCCGCCTGCCGGAGCTGTCCAAGCGTCCCTCGCGCGAGGAGCTGGCGGTCACGCGCGGTCTCGGCGATTCGATGGCGCTGCGCAAAGCCTGCCACGATGCGCGGGTGCACGCGACGCTGTCGCCCCAGGGGGCGGATGCCCGCGCCATCTTCGACGCCGTCGAGCAGGCCCGCGTCGAGGCGATCGGATCCAACCGCATGCCCGGCATGGCGGCCAATATCGGCTCGATGCTGTCGGAGAAGTACACCCGGGCCAATTTCGGCGCGATCAGCCGCCAGGCCGACGCGCCGCTCGAGGAAGCGGTCGCGCTCCTGGTGCGCGAGCAGCTCACCGGGCAGGCGGCGCCCGCCTCGGCCGGCAAGGTGCTCGACCTGTGGCGCGGCTTCATCGAGGACAAGGCCGGCGGTGACCTGCCGGGCCTGAAGGCGGCGATCAACGACCAGCAGGCATTCGCCAAGGTGGTCCGGCACATGCTTGCCTCCATGAATGTCGCCGAGGACATCGGCGAGGAGGAGGCCGAGCCGGACGAACAGGACAGCGAGACCGACGAGGATCAGCCGCGCAGCCAGGAGCAGGACGATAGCGATTCCCAGGAGGAGGCCGGCGACGAAGCCGCCCCCGCCGAGGAGAACGAGGCCTCGCAGGAGCAGATGGACGAGGGCGAGATGGACGGCGCGGAGATCTCCGACGACGACCTCGCCGACGAGGAGAACGAGGACAGCGAGACGCCCGGCGAGGTACGTCGGCCGAGCATCTTCGGCGACTTCAACGAGAAGGTCGACTACGCGGTCTTCACCCAGGAATTCGACGAGACGATTGCGGCCGAGGAACTGTGCGACGAGGCCGAACTCGACCGCCTGCGATCCTTCCTCGACAAGCAGCTGGCCCATCTCCAGGGCGCCGTCGGCCGGCTGGCGAACCGCCTGCAGCGCCGCCTGATGGCCCAGCAGAACCGCTCCTGGGAGTTCGACCTCGAGGAGGGCTACCTCGATTCGGCCCGGCTGCAGCGCATCATCATCGACCCGATGCAGCCGCTCTCCTTCAAGCGGGAGAAGGACACGAAGTTCCGCGACACCGTGGTCACGCTGCTGATCGACAATTCCGGCTCCATGCGCGGCCGGCCGATCACGGTCGCGGCCACCTGCGCCGACATCCTGGCGCGCACGCTCGAGCGCTGCGGCGTCAAGGTCGAGATCCTGGGCTTCACCACCAAGGCCTGGAAGGGCGGGCAGGCGCGCGAGACGTGGCTGGCGAGCGGCAAGCCGCAGACGCCGGGCCGGCTCAACGACCTGCGCCACATCATCTACAAGGCGGCCGACGCGCCGTGGCGGCGTGCCCGCCGCAACCTCGGGCTGATGATGCGCGAGGGGCTGCTGAAGGAAAACATCGACGGCGAGGCGCTGATCTGGGCCCACAACCGGCTTCTCGGCCGGCCCGAACAGCGCCGCATTCTCATGATGATCTCCGATGGCGCGCCGGTCGACGATTCGACCTTGTCGGTCAATCCCGGCAATTATCTGGAGCGGCACCTGCGCGCGGTGATCGAGCAGATCGAGACGCGCTCGCCGGTCGAGTTGCTGGCGATCGGCATCGGTCACGACGTCACCCGCTACTATCGCCGCGCGGTGACGATCGTCGATGCCGACGAACTCGCCGGCGCCATGACCGAGCAGTTGGCGTCGCTGTTCGAAGACGTGTCCTCCGGCCGCAGGCGGCCGAGCGGACCGAGCCGCAGCAGTTGAACATCAATCCGAACCCGGCGACGTCGCGCGTTCGCTAGCCCCGAGATGCCGATGAAGCGCCTGCCCGTCCTGTTTTCCGCAGTCCTCGCCGCAACGATGCTCGCCGCCCCCGGATCGGCCACCAGCGTCGCGCTCGAGGTCGACAGCCGCATCATCTCGCACTTCGGCATCGGTTCGACCGACCGCGCCTTCGGCCGGCTCGAATTCGTCGGCGGCCTGAACTACTCCTCGCCCAATTCCCTGCTCGGCGCGGTCTCCGCGATCCGGTTCCGGCCGGACCGAACCCATTTCGTCGCGGTTCTGGACACCGGGCACTGGCTGACGGGCCGGATCCGGCGGGACGGGGAGGGGACGCTGTCCGGCCTGGGCGAACTGACCATCAGCCCGATGCTGAACGCTGACGGGGTCGCCGACAGCCGGAAGGCGTGGATGGATGCCGAAGGCTTGGCCTTTGTGCCGGGCGCGGCGATCGTCAGCTACGAGCAGCGCCACCGGATCGACTACTATCCCGATCCCGGCTTTGAAGGGGCGCCGCCGCAGGGCCGCTATGCCATTCCCTTCCCGCGTGCCGAGCTGCGGAACAATCGCGGCTTTGAGACGGTGGTGACCGCTCCCGGGGACGGACCGCTGCGCGGCGCGCCGGTGATCATCGCCGAACGCAGCCTGGACGGCAACGGCAACGTGCTGGCGGCGATCCTCGGTGGCCCGCGCAAGGGGACCTTCGCAGTTGTCCGCAACGATCCCTTCGACATCACCGACGGCGCCTTTCTGCCGGACGGCGACCTGCTGCTGCTGGAACGCCGCTTCAGGCTGGCGGACGGGGTGGGCATGCGCATCCGCCGCATCAAGGGCGGGGACATCAGGCCCGGCGCGGTCGTCGACGGCGAGGTGCTGATCGACGCGAACATGAGCCACCACATCGACAACATGGAAGGGATCGACGTCCTGCAACTGCCGGACGGCGACATCCGCATCATCGTCGTCTCCGACGACAACCACTCCATCCTGCAGCGCAATCTGATGCTGGAATTCCGCCTGATCGGCGGCCTCTGACAGGCTGAAACAAAAAGACCGCCCCGGATTCCCGGCGCGGCCGCGTTCGTTGCTACGTTCGCCTTGTCAGCCAGGGCCAGGGCTGGTCAGGCCACGGCCTTGTCGGCGCCGGGCATGGGCTTGAGCGTGCTCATCAGTGCGCCGTAGGGCAGCAGCATCACCAGGCCCATCAGCATCTTGACGCCGAAGTCGGTGATCGCCCACGAGGTCCAGCGCTGCGCCTCAGCGCCGAAGAGCCCGAGCACCGGCGCATGTTCGATCGCGAACGGGTCGTTCGGGCCGAAGATCGCGAACATCGGCGCGAAGGCGAGGGAGAAGAACACCAGCGTGTCGAGCGCGGATCCGACCAGCGAGCCGACCAGCGGCGCCCGCCACCAGGCCTGGCGCCGCAGCCGGTTGAACACCGAAATGTCGAGCAGCTGGCCGAGGAGGAAGGCGGAGCCCGAGGCGACGGCAATCCGCGGCGTGGCGACGGCGAAGGAGAACAGCACCGCCACGGCAAAGCCGGCGACCACCACCTTGCGGGCGACCTTCGGGCCGAACTGCCGGTTGGTCAGGTCGGTGATGAGGAAGGCCACCGGGTAGGTGAAGGCACCGAAGGTGAGGATGTCGCCGAGGTTGACGCCAAACAGGCTGCCCGGCAGCGGGTACTGCACGAGCACGTTGGAGGCGACGACGACGAGCGTCATCAACAGAACGTAGGTCAGGGTAATGCGGTTCGCCTGCATTTTTTTATCCTGGGGTATGCCACCAGTGGACGGCGCGAGGTGTGCTCAAGCAAACGAGGCCTGTCCGGCTGTCCGGCCAAGCCTCGAGAAGCAGTCAGGGAAGGCCGCGGCCCTCTACAGGATCAGGCGGCGAGCTTCTTGGCGATCTGGCGACGCAGCAGGCGGGCGCGCATCGACAGTTCGTTCTCGTCGGCCTTCAGCAGGAAGGCGTCGAGGCCGCCGCGATGCTCGACCGAGCGGAGCGCTGCAGCGGAAACGCGCAGGCGGAAGCGCTGGCCAAGCGAATCGGAGATCAGGGTGACGTTGCACAGGTTCGGCAGGAACTTGCGCTTGGTCTTGTTGTTGGCATGGCTCACATTGTGGCCCGACTGGACGCCCTTGCCGGTCAATTCGCAACTACGGGACATGGATGCACCTATTCTTCTTTGGTTTCGGACAATGCGAATTCGACGCCGTGGTCGGCCGCCGTCCGTCTGGCCTTATTGGAAAGTCGCGGTTCTATAGTCACCTGCAGCGGTGGCGTCAAGCCAATCCTCCGCCTTTCGGGCAAAACAGTTGCAAACGGCGGCATTTTGCGGCCAATGGGCGGTGCGCGGACAGGCGCGTTTGCGGTGGCGTCCCGGATAGCATTGGCGCAGAATTGCCGCAATGGGTCGTACACTGACGGGTGGGTAAGGAGCGCAGGACAATGAACTGGCGGGCTTGGTTTGCAGCAGCGGCTGTCCCGGTGATGCTGACGGGCGCTTCGAGCGTCGCGCCGGCGGCGGAGATCAGCCATATCACCAATTACAGCATCCGATTGTCCGGCCTGCCGGTCGCCACGGCGAGCTTCCGTTCGCAGTTCGACGGCCGCCGCTACTCGATTTCCGGGCGCATGGACTCGGCCGGGCTCGCCGAGATCCTGGCGAGCACGCACGGCACGACGTCGGTGAGCGGCGTTGTCAATGGCGGCAGGCTGCAGGCGACGAACTACGCGATGTCCTATCGCAGCGGCAAGAAGGCGCGCGCCATCAGCGTCGCCTTCCGCAACGGCGATGCGGTGCGCGCGTCGATCCGCCCCGAGCGCAAGCGGGCCAAGAACTGGGTGCCGGTGCGCGCCAGCGACATGCGCTCGGTGGTCGACCCGATCTCCGGGCTGATCGTGCCCGCCAAGACGAATGTCTGCAACTCGACGCTGCCGATCTTCGACGGCGAGTCGCGCATGGACATCCGGCTGTCGGACAAGGGAACCCGGCCGTTTTCGACCAGGGGGTTCCGGGGCGAGGTGAAGGTCTGCGGCGTGCGCTTCGTGCCGCGTGCGGGCTATCGCAAGGGGCGCAAGGACGTCGAATACCTGCGCAACCTGAGCACGATGGAAATCTGGTTTGCCAGGGCCCAGGCGGTTGACGTATACGCACCCGTCTATGTCCGCATTCCCACGGCGCTCGGCCCGGTCACGGTTTCCGCCACCCGGTTCGGCGACTGAGGTCCTGCGGCGCGTCCGCGGGAGGAAACGGTGAGGTTACGGGCAACGCTGGTCGGCTTTTCTGCGATCCTGATGTGGTCGCTGCTCGCGCTGTTTACCGCAGCCTCCGGCAAGATGCCGCCGTTCCAGCTGTCGGCGATCTGCTTTCTGATCGGCAGCCTTCCGGGCATCATCGTCCTGCTCGTGCGGCCGACGCGGCTGGCGCTGTTGCGCCAGCCGGCCAGGGTCTGGGCCGTCGGCATTGCCGGCCTGTTCGGCTACCACTTCCTCTACTTCACCGCGCTGCGCAACGCCCCGGCGGTGGAGGCCGGCCTGATCGCCTATCTGTGGCCGCTGCTGATCGTCGTCGGCTCAGCCATGCTGCCGGGCGAACGGCTGCGCTGGCATCACGTCATCGGCGCCCTGGCCGGGCTCGCCGGGACGGTGCTGATCGTCGCCCGCAACGGCGTCGCCTTTGATGGCGCCCACGCGCTCGGCTATGGCGCGGCCTTGCTCTGCGCCATCACCTGGTCGGGCTATTCGCTCTTGACGCGGCGCTTCGAGGCGGTCTCGACCGACGTCGTCACCGGCTTCTGCCTTGCCGCCTCGCTCCTGTCCCTGCTGTGCCACCTGGCGCTGGAGACGACGGTCTGGCCTGCGGCGGGTGGTGAATGGCTCGCCGTTCTCGGCCTTGGGCTGATGCCGGTCGGGGCGGCCTTCTATGCCTGGGACTACGGCGTGAAGAACGGCGACATCCAGATCCTCGGCGCCGCAAGCTACGCCGCGCCGGTGCTGTCGACGCTGACCCTGATCCTCACCGGCTTCGCCGAGCCGTCCTGGGGCATCGCCGCGGCCTGCGCCCTCGTCACCGGCGGGGCGGTGCTCGCTGCCCGCGACATGCTCTTCCGCAGGCGGCGCCCCGCAGCCGAAGGGGTGGCGGCCTGAGCGCGGCAGCGCCACCGCCGCTCAACGGCAGCCGCCGAAAAACTCCATCAACCGCGGCAGCATCAGCTCTGCCTCAAAGGCCGGATCGGGATGGCTGCCGTCGGCCATCACCTGCGCCAGCACCGCGGGGGCGACGCCGGCCCAGTCCGGGCGGAAGTCGATCGTCCGCGCGCCGCGCTTCCCGGCCTCGGCGAAATGGGCGGAGATATAGTCGTCGACGAAGGGCCGGAGGTAGCGCTTCAGTCCCGTCTGCGGGCTCATGGCCATCACCGCCAGACGGGCGCCGGGAAGGTTGTGCCGCAGTTGCCCGAGAATGGCGGCGATGTTGTTCCGGCTCGCCTCGACCGAGACGAACCGGTGGAGCGCGGCGTCGTTGACATACAGCTCCATCAGCACCGCGTCCGGCTTCAGCAGGGTGACGGTCCCGACCTGGGTCAGCGCCCAGTCCGTCGTGCCACCGCCTCTGGCGACCGTTGTCACGGACACCGGCCTGCCGCGACAGGCCGCGAGCCGCCGCTGCAGTTCCGCCGGCCAGCGGCCGCGGTCCGTCAGGGAGGTTCCCACGGCGACGATGGCATAGGGCCGGGCGGTGCCCGCGCCCGGGTCCGACCGTGCCGGGCCGGCCGGCGTGGCGGCCAGAGCCACGGCAGCGGCCATGGCGCTCGCGCCTCTCACGCGGTGCTTCCGCCATCGACCGTCAGCACGGTCCCGGTGACCGAAGCTGCGCCGTCCGAGAGCAGATAGACCACGGCACCGGCGACCTGGCCGGGATGCGGCAGGCCGAGCGGCGCGCGCCTGCGGATGGCGTCGAGCCGGTCGCCCTGAAGCGAGGCCGTCATCTCGGTTTCCATGAAGCCCGGCGCCACGCAATTGACGGTCACGCCGAGCTTGCCGGCCTCCCGGGAAAGGGACCGGGTGAAGCCTTCCAGGCCGGCCTTGGTCGCGGCATAGACCGACAGGCCGTGGAAACCGGTCGATGCGATGATCGAGCTGATGTTGACGATCCGCCCCTGCCGCTGCACCAGCATCGATCGCATGATGTACTTGGTCAGGATGATCGGCCCGACAAGGTTCGTCGCCACAACGTCCTGGATGTCGGACCGGTGCATGGTCGCCAGCACGCCATCCAGGCCAATGCCGGCGTTGTTGATCAGCGCGTAGATCGGCCCGAACTCCCTGGTCAGCTGGCGGGCGACCGCCTCGACCGCTTCGGGGTCGCCCACGTCGAGCGCAACGAACGAGAAGCTGTCGGGATGCCGGGCGGCCAGCACGGACAGCGCCGCGCTTGTCTTCCTGCTGGCGCCGACGACACGGTAGCCGTCCGACAGCAGCGCTTCCACGATTGCAAGACCCAGCCCCCTGGAGGCCCCGGTGACGATGACCGTCCTCATTGGGTCACCACCCTTGCCGTCTTGCCACCGGCGGAGACCGCGATCGCGTCGACCACCCGGATCGTCGCCGGCCGCGCTTCGCGGGGAAGGTGGTCCGTGCACCAGCCGCGCACGGCCGACCTGGCGTCGTCGGCCGCCACTCCGGGCTTAAGGACGATCGACAACGACAGCACGTAGCCGCTGAAGGGGTTCTTCCTGGCCTCGACCGCACACTCGGCGACGCCGGGGCATTCCGCGGCGATCCT
This sequence comes from Mycoplana sp. ABR4_002, assembly GCF_056159645.1. NCBI lineage: Bacteria > Pseudomonadati > Pseudomonadota > Alphaproteobacteria > Hyphomicrobiales > Rhizobiaceae > Mycoplana > Mycoplana sp. ABR4_002. The sequence goes on along the minus strand of NZ_JBSWVO010000001.1, from coordinate 3,696,376 downwards.
TTCGACCTCCTCGATCTGGACCTTGACGCCGCCGACGTTGACGACCGAGCTCTCGCGACCGCGGAACAGCACCCGGTCGCCCTCGACCTCGACCCGGTCCTCGGTGCAGGCGAAGCCGTCCTCGTCCTTTCTGATGTGCGGCGCGTGGATGCTCGCGCGTTCGTCGTCGGCACGCGCCCAGAGCACCCCATCCTTGATCCTGAAGCTGATGCCCTCCAGGCCGGCAAGGTAGTGGAGCGGAAAGCCGGCACGACCGTCATGGACGGAAAAGCCGACCCCGAGCTCGGTCGATGCATAGATGTGGGTGATCCTTGCCTGCGGCTGGTTCTGCTGCAGCGCCGCCAGAAGGCGGTTGTCGGCAATCTCGCCGCCGACGGTGATCTGCCGGAGGCGGAGCTGGTCCGCCCCCGGAAGCATCAGGCACTTGCGCCACAGCGTCGGCGTTGCCGACAGGTGGGAGCACCCCTCGCGGGCAAGGAAGGCGAGGCGCTCCGGCAGTTCCCCCGGTTCCGGAGCCAGAAGCAGGCCGCCGCCGAGCAGCGCCTGCATGACGACCTGCAGCCCGGCAAAACGCGAGGCCTCGTAGAGCAGCCCCCACCGGGCCGGCTCGCCGGCCGGACCGGTGCCCTGCCTGGTCCGCGCGATGATCGAGCCGAGCGTGTGGCTGACAACCTTGGGCGGGCCCGTGGTTCCGGAGGTCGTCAGCAGCCACTCGGTGCGATGGATGCGCGGCCCCGGCGACGGCAGCCGGCCGGACGCGGCCTTCAGGTCGTTCCGGTCGGTAACGAGCGCTTGGCAACCTGCGGCGGCCATCAGATGCGCGACGGAGTCCGGCGGCAGCGAGGGCGACAGCAGCAGCATCCGCCGGACGCGACCGTCGAGTGCGATGAGCTGCCGGACGAGGTTGATCGGGCTCGTTGCCGAAACCGCGGCGGTTTCCGTGGCCGGCCCGCCGCCGCTCTGGTCGTTCCCGGCGTCGTGCATCGAGAGCGTTGCCTGCTGGCTCCTGGCCAGCGTCGGCGATCCGGTCCGTTGCTGCAGGAGTTGCAGCAGGTTCATGGCCGCGGCGCGTATTTTTCGTAGAACGCCACGAACTCCCCGAAGGTGCGGGGATAGGCCGCCTCGGTGGCGGCCGTGAACGGGTCGAAGCCCAGTTCCTCGTCCAGCCGCGTGACGAAGACCGCGAACGCCATGCTGTCGACGCCGGTCTCGAGCAGCACCGTGTCCTGATCAAGCGCCGGCGGCGGCTCGGCGTGATCCTCGGACCAGAGTGCGTTGAATATCGACTGTATCCTGTCCCTCATGGCCGGTCCTGACCTCCCCAAGGCCTCATGCTTGAAGTCTCGCGCCCCAGACGCCCGTTCGGATGCCTCGCTCCACCACCGTCCCCGGGTTGCCGATCACGACCGAGCCATCCGGGACGTCCTTCATCACGACCGTGCCGGGCCCGACGATGCAGTGATTGCCTACCTTCCGGCCCGGCATGATGATCGCGCGGGCGCCGATGAAGCAATAGTCGCCTATGTAGGTATCCATGTGCCGGTTGTTGATGAAGTCGTGTGTCAGCACGGCGACTTCGAATGCCAATGCGGTATGTCTGCCGATATGCACGCCGGCCGGATTGGTCTTGTCTAGCCTGACAGACAGCGAAACACGTGTGTTCTCACCGATGTCCATTCCGTACAAGGAAGCGTAATATCGTCTTACCGCATGTACTACGACATGCCGGTGTACGAATGTTCGCACATCAGGTATTACTGAAAGCGACGACACCAATAGCCCCTTTTTGCCGTGCCTCATAACAAAAGCACATTTTTCCGCAGGTTACAATGACAATGGCGTCGTTCTGTACGTCTCGTCGAGAATGGTACTTTTACAAATATTTGCCGGTGATGCCCTCAGACCAAGTAAAAGCGGGCGTCGGGCGCAGAAAGTCGGCGCTCCGCCGCGATATCCGGGTGCGGCTCCAGAATTGAGGAAGGCCTAGAGTCCGGGTCGCCAGCCCGGCGCGGCGATCTCGAAGCCGTCGAAGGAGAAACCCGGCGCCACCGTGCAGCCGACCAGCGTCCAGTCGCCCAGCGGTTCGGCCGATTGCCACCAGTCGGCCGGCACCAGCACCTGCGGGCGCTGGCCCCGCATCAGGTCGGGGCCGAGCACCTGGGCATGGCTAATCAACCCGTCGTCGGAAATCAGCAGCCTGAGCGGGCCGCCGGCATAGTAGTGCCAGATCTCGGCGGCATCGCGTACCCTGTGCCAGTGGGAAAGCTCCCCGCGTTCGAGCAGGTAGTAGATTGCCGTCGAGTGGCCACGAGACCCGCCGGCGGCATCTCGAAACGTCTCGACATACCAGCCGCCCTCGGGATGGCGGGCCATGCCGAGGGTGGCGATGATGTCCTTTGGCGTCATCAGAACCGGTCCTTTCGTGCGCGCAGTTCGGCAAAGACCTCGGCGTCCGTGGCGTTCGGCATGCCCAGCACCGCACGTATGCCCGGATCCGCGGGCCGCAGGAAGGGATTGGTCGCCTTTTCCACGCCGATCGTCGTCGGTGCGGTGAAATGGCCGGCGCCGCGGATGCGCTCGATCTCCCCGGACCGTTCGCGCAGCAGCGCGTTGTCGGGGTCTAACGCCAGCGCGAAGCGGGCATTGGCGAGGGTGTATTCGTGGCCGAAATAGACGACGGTCTCGTCGGGGAGCGCTGCGAGCTTCGACAGCGACCGCCACATCTCGGCAGCCGAGCCCTCGAACAGCCGGCCGCAGCCGAGCGCGAACAACGTGTCGGCGGCAAACAGCAAACCGTCCTCGGGCAGGTGGTAGCAGATGTGCCCGGCGGTGTGGCCGGGCGTCGAGATCACGCTCACCGGATGGCCGGCAAAGCTGAAGCGGTCGCCGTCGTCCACCGCCTGATCGAGGCCGGGGATTCGGTCGGCCTCGCGCGCGGGTCCGACGACCTTCGCGCCGAACTGCGCCTTCAACGCCAGGTTTGCCTCGACGTGATCGCCATGGTGGTGCGTGGTGAAGATGTGGGTCAGGCGCCAGCCGCGCCGCGCCAGCGCCTCGAGGATCGGCCGCTCCTCCGGAGCGTCGATGCTGGCCGTGGCCCCGGTCGCCGGATCGTGGAGCAAAACCCCGAAATTGTCGGTCCGGCAGCCAAACAGTTCGATATCGAGCGGTCTCATCGGTGGTCCCTTCCTGCGGCGCGTCGGGTGTCGAAGGCTGGAATGTAGGGGGTAAGGCCTTGAAGTCCATCGCCCGGTCGCTAACATCGCGCGCATGCACGCAGATATTGTCGATCTCCGCGAGTTTTACCACTCTCCCCTCGGGCACCTTGCGGAGCATTCGATCACGATGGCGCTATCCTCGATCTGGTCGCGCATGCCGGACGAGCGCCTCGTCGGGCTCGGCTATGCCGTTCCCTATCTCGAGCGCTTCAGGGCCGATACCGAGCGGACCTTCGCCTTCATGCCGGCGGGGCAGGGGGCGGTGAACTGGCCGGTCGGAGAGACCTCCTCGACGGCGCTGGTGTTCGACGAGGAACTGCCGTTGCCCGATTCCTCGGTCGACCGGGTGCTGATGGTGCATGCGCTCGAATTCGCGGAGAACCCGCGCGAGACGATGAAGGAGCTGTGGCGGGTGCTGGCGCCGGGCGGCCGGCTCGTCATCGTCGTGCCCAACCGCCGCGGGGTTTGGGCCCGGATGGAGCACACGCCGTTCGGCTCCGGCCGGCCCTATTCCCGCGGCCAGCTCATTCATCTCCTGCGCGAGACCAACTTCACCCCCGGGGCCAGCGCCGACACGCTGTTCTTTCCCCCGTCCAAGCACCGCAGCGTGCTCCGGATGCATGCCGCCTTCGAGCGGCTCGGCCGCTGGCTGTGGCCGGTGTTCTCGGGCGTGCTGGTGGTCGAGGCGCAGAAGCGCCTCTACCAGGGCCTGCCGGTGGCGGTGCGGGCGTCGCGCCGGGTGTTCGTGCCGGTTCTGGCCCCGTCCGGCGTGCCGACCACACGCGGAGCGCTCGGTCGCCGCCCCCTCGACAATCGCCCGTCACGCCGGTAATGGCTGGCGCAGTCATTGCGGCGGTCGGCCCGGATCGGCCAGTTTTGCGGATGCGCCAGCGTCCAACCCGAAGGAAAAGGCGGCAGCATGTCGGAACAACAGTTTGACAAGATCGCGCTGATCGGGATCGGCCTCATCGGCTCGTCGATCGCGCGCGCGGTTCGGCAGAATGGGCTCGCCGGCGCGGTCGCGATCGCCACCCGCAGTGCCGAGACGCTCGAGCGCGCGCGCGCGCTCGATCTGGGCACCGACTATTGCCTCGATGCCGCCGAGGCGGTGCGCGACGCCGATCTCGTCATCGTTTCGGTCCCGGTCGGAGCCTCCGGCAGCGTCGCCCGGCAGATCGCCCCGAACCTGAAGCCGGGGGCGATCGTCACCGACGTCGGCTCCACCAAGGGCTCGGTGGTGGCGCAGATGCTGCCGCATATCCCCAAGGGCGTGCACTTCATCCCCGGCCATCCGCTCGCCGGTACCGAGCATTCCGGTCCGGACGCCGGCTTCGCCGAGCTGTTCCGCGGGCGCTGGTGCATCCTCACCCCCGTGCACGGCACCGACAAGGTCGCCAAGAAGCGGCTCGCCACCTTCTGGGAAACGCTCGGATCTCGGGTCGACGAGATGGATACGGAGCACCACGACAAGGTGCTGGCGATCGTCTCCCACCTGCCGCACATCATCGCCTACAACATCGTCGGCACCGCCGACGACCTGGAGACGGTGACCGAGTCCGAAGTGATCAAGTACTCGGCGTCCGGTTTCCGCGACTTCACGCGCCTGGCCGCCTCGGACCCGACCATGTGGCGCGACGTCTGCCTGCACAACAAGGACGCCATCCTGGAGATGCTGGCGCGCTTCTCGGAGGACCTCGCCTATCTTCAGCGCGCCATCCGCTGGGGCGACGGCGAGAAGCTGTACGACCTGTTCACCCGCACCCGCGCGATCCGCCGCTCCATCATCGACGCGGGCCAGGACACGGCGGCCGCCAACTTCGGCCGTCCGGACGCGCCGGCGAAGTGAACGAGCGGCGCGTCCCGGGAGCGTTCAGAGCGGACCGATCGCCGCGATCGGAATGATGCCGAGATAGATCACCCCGTCCCGGACCCTTAGCTTCACGCTGGCCTCGTCACGGCCGCCGGACAGGCCGCGGATCGTGTCGGCGATGGTCCCGAGCGCGTCGGCGATGTCCGGGAAGGCCCCGGCGAGGATGTCGCGCACCTTGCCGATGCCCTTGACCTCGAGCTCGAACCGGCCGGAAATGAGGCCGTCGTCGGCAATCTCAAAGCGACCGGAAAGGGTGCCGGCATTGCCGCCGCCGAAGTCGATTGCGAGGTTGCGTAACTCGCCTTTCGTGCCGCGCGGCGCGTCGCCGGGCGGACCGTCCCGCAGCCATCCGGCGGCGTCGGCGACGGTCAGGTCGAGCGCCAGGTCTAGGGGCGGCACCGGCGTGCCGGCAAGGTCAAGCTCGAGGCCCTCGGCCGACAGAGCCGCGTCGAGGGCTTCGCCATTGGCGCGCGCATGGAGCTCGCCGTGGCTGGTGAGGAAGGCGAGATTCGCGCCGTCGAGGCCGGCGGCGAGGGTACCCCGCAGGCCGTCCTGGGCGATCGAGACGCGCTGCAGGCCGCCGGTGCCGGCCACGCCGCTGGCATGCATCAAAGTCCAGTCGGCGGTCAGCGTGAGGTCGGGAGAAACCCGGATCAGCGCCGGTCCGTCCAGTTCGACCACCGCATGGCCGGGCCGGTAGACCTGGGCGGCGGACCTCAGCGCGCCGAAGCTGGCGGAGGTGCCCGTGCGCCTGTCGTCGATCCCGACCGTGTCGCAGAAAACGCCGATGCGGAACGGGTAGCCTTTGACGTCGAGCCCGTTGCAGGCGACCGACAGGGCCTCGCCGGAAAGCCGGTCCTGCACGGCGCCCTTCAGCCGGTCGGCGCCGAGGAACCAGCCCCCGGTGTAGAGCGCGACGAAGGCGACAATGCCAAGGCCGAGCAGCCAGAACTTGCGCCCGGTCCGGCCGGGTTGGGCGTCGTTGGTCGATGTCATGCTCTTCTCCGTTCTGGCGGAAGCGGTCGTCTTTGCCTAAATAGGCGATGACGGCAGTGAGCCGTCAATTGCGGCGGCATTCGGGTGGAGACGGAAACTCCGGTGGACAGCAAGGAATTTTGGGTCTTCGGCTATGGTTCCTTGATGTGGAACCCGGGCTTCGAGGTGGAGGAGAGCCGGCCGGCGCGCCTCCACGGCTTCCGCCGGTCGTTGTGCGTCCGCTCCTGGGTGCATCGCGGCACGCCGGAGCATCCCGGTCTCGTGCTCGGCCTCGACCGCGGCGGCTCGTGCCGCGGCATGGCGTTCCGGGTGGCGGCCGAACGCTGGGAGGCGGTGGTCGACTACCTGCGCGAACGCGAACTCGTCACCCATGTCTATCTGGAGCGGATGCTGCCGGTGACGATCGACGGCGGGCTCCGCAAGCCGGCGCTTGCCTATGTCATCGACCGTGCCCACCATCAGTATGCCGGCGCGCTTTCGATCGAGGAGGCGGCCGCCGCCGTCAGCACCGCGACCGGCAAGTCCGGGCCGAACACGGAATATGTCGCCAATACCCTCGCGCACCTGCGCGAAATGGGCATCCGCGACCACTGGCTGGAAGAGGTCGGCCGCACGGTGGCGCGACTGAGCAACGGCCGCTGAGTGCCGCGCGCCGCTCAGGCGCGGGCGCGCAGCTCGGCGATCCGCGTCGCGGCGGTCGGCGGTAGCGGCAGCTGCGGATTGGCCTCGACCGTCTCCAGCAGCAGCCGGTCGCTTGCCGTTTCCATCACCTCGATCAGGTGGGCGAGAAAGTCATCCGGATCCATTCCGGCGGGAATGGGCGGCAGGATGCGCACCTTGAAGTGGCCGGGATAGCGCAGGAACTTGCGTCGCGGCCAGAACAGACCCGGATGCATCACCACCGGCACGACCGGAACCTGCAGGTCGCGGTAGAGCCGGGCAATCCCGTACTTGTATTCGGGCGGCGCGCCGGGGGGGCGGCGCGTGCCTTCGGGATAGATGATCAGCTGGCGGCCGCTGCGCATCTCCGCCTTGGCCCGCTCCATCACCGCCGCCATGACCTTGCCACGCGCGCCGCGATCGACCGGTACCATGCGCTGCTTCAGGATGTACCAGCCGAACAGCGGGATCCAGGTCAGTTCGCGCTTGAGGATGTAGAACGGGTCGTCCTGCCAGGGCAGCAGTGCATAGGCGTCCCAGAACGACTGGTGCTTCGGGGCGAAGATGTGGCCCTGGTCGCGCGGGATGTTTTCCAGCCCCTCGATCTCGAAGGTGGTGCCGACAATCTTGGCGAACAGCCAGTGGCTGCTGCGCGCCCAGTTCTTGGCGATGACATAGGCCTTCTTGCGCGGCAGCAGGAAATAGAGCGGCGTCAGCACGATCATCTGCAAAACCAGATTGAGGTAGAAGGCCAGGTTGAACAGGACGGAACGCACGACGATCATCAGGCAGAAGCACTCCTTGGAGGGTATGCCTGCCTACACGATAATTCCGGAATCGGAAACCGGTTTGGGGTAGGGCGTCCGTCAGTTCGGCGCGACCAGCGCCGCCTGTGCCGGCGCATCTCGGCGCAGGCCGCTGGCGGTGCCCGCACCGACGGTATCGCGCGCCACGGCGACGGTGTACTTGATGTACTCCGACAGCATCGCCTTCATCACGCCGGGCTCGCCGAGCCAGCTGCCGTGCTTCAGGTCGGAATTGATGACCGGATAGGACAGGAACTCGGTGTGCTTGTCACTGCGACGCAGTTCGAGCAGGCTGCGCGGCATGTGGTAGTTGTTGGTGACGACGAGCACCCTGCGGTAGCCGTGGTCGTTGATCCAGCGCGCCGTCTCGTTGGCGTTGCCGATCGTATCCATCGCGTCGTAGCCGATGTCGACGCAGCATTCGAACAGGTGCGACGAACTCTGGGTGAACTTGCGAATCTGGCTGCCGCTGGTGGTCGGGTTGACGCCGGAGATCAGCAGCCGCTGGCCTGCGCCCTGCTTCAAAAGCCCGATCGCCTGGTCGATGCGCTGGAATCCGCCGGTCAGGACGACGATGGCGTCGGCGCGCGGATTGCGCGGCGGCTCCATGGCGGCGATGGTCTCGGCGAAGTAAAGAAAGCCGCTGATCATCAGGCCGCCGCCGACCAGCAGTATAAGCAGAAACGCGCGCACGAATCGGCGGATGGGACGAATCCGCCAGCGCCTGGCAGACGGCTCCCGGTCCTGCAAGATCGTGTTTTGCGACTCGTCCATTGCGGCCATGATTCTCTCATAACGGGCGATTACGGCAAGGACGAGTCCTTTGCCGAACTCTCATGGCGCATTCGGGCCTATGTGTTCGGCAGGCCGTCGGAGCGGGCCGGGTCGGAGCGGATGCGGTCGATCTCGAAGATCGTGCGCATGACGGTGAAGCGTGCCGTCAGCGTCGTCATCAGGGCGATGACGATCATCGTCGCGGCAATGCCGAGATAGCCGCCGAGGCCGACGGAGAAGGTGCCGAACAGCGCGGTGGCCTGGTCGCTCTGGGGGGTCGCCAGCGAGCGGTTCTGCCAGAAGCCGGCGACGGCGAAGACCAGCGCCGCCAGCGCGCCGCCGGCGAACGAGCCCTTCAGGCTGATCATCAGGAAATGCTTCTGGAACTCGGAAGCGACGAAACTTGCCTCGGCGCCGACGAAATGCAGAACTTCGATGATGTGGCGGTTGCCGGACAGCGCGCCGCGCGTGGCGAATATCACCGTCAGCACCATGGCGGTGAACACCAGCACCAGGACGCCGGTGCCGATCCAGGCGGTGGTCTCGGCCATCGCCACCAGCCGGTTCACCCAGGTGCGGTGGTCATCGAGGAAGGCGTGGGGGATCGCCTGCGTCAGCGTCTGCCGCATCGCAGCGAAATCCGGCGGGTTGCGCTCGTCGATAGTGATGACGACGAGCCGCGGCACCGGCAGTTCGTCGAGGTCGAGGCCCTCGCCGAGCCAGGGTTCCAGCAGCCTGGCGGTGGCGGCGCGATCGACGATCTGCCCGTCCTTCGTTCCGGCGAAGGTCAGTGCCAGGTCGCGCGCCTCGCGCAGCGCCGCCTCCATGTCGAGCGTGTCGTCCGGCTTGATCTGGATGGTGATCTCGCGTGAGATCTGGCTCTGCCAGCTGGCCGCGGTGGCGCGGACCATGCTGACGCCGCCATAGGTCAGGCAGGCCAGGAAGGCCATGATGGCGATGACGCACATCAGCGCGTTGCCGGAGACGTTGGCGGCGGGCACGATCGGCGCCGTCGGCCGCACGCGCATCTCCGGCCGCTTCGCCGGCCCCTCGCGCCGGGGTGCTGTCGATGCCGCGGCGTCACTCATAGATGTCGAGCCGCCCTTGCGAGAGGATCATCCGCCGGGCCTCGACCTGGTCCATCAGCGACAGGTCGTGCGTGGCGATGACGACGGCCGTGCCGAGGCGGTTGAGCTCCAGGAACAGGCTCAGCAGCCGTCGCGCCATCGGCGGGTCGACATTGCCGGTCGGCTCGTCGGCGAGCAGCAGTTCCGGCCGGTCGATCAGGGCGCGGGCAATCGCCGCGCGCTGCTTCTCGCCGCCCGAGAGCACCGGCGGCAGCACGTTGATGCGCTCGCCGAGGCCGACCCACTTCAGCAGCTCGAGCACGTCGGAGCGATAGGTGGCTTCGTCCTTGCCGCGCACCCTGAGCGGCAGGGCGACGTTTTCGTAGGTCGTCAGGTGGTCGAGCAGGCGGAAATCCTGGAAGACGATGCCGATGCGGCGCCGGAGCATGGGCAGCTCGTCGCGCGGGATCGTGGCAATGTCGCGGTCGAAGGTGCGCACCAGACCGCGCGTCGGCTGCAGCGACAGAAACAACAGCCGCAACAGCGTCGTCTTGCCGGCGCCGGACGGGCCGGTCAGGAACTGGAACGACCGGCGCGGAATGTCGAAGGTGAGGTCGCGGAGGATCTCCGGGCCCATCCCATAGCGCAGACCGACATTCTCGAAATGTATCAACGGGGTATTCCGGTTCTCGTCTTGGCGCGCCTGGGCGCGGTTTCGCCGCTCGCGGATCGCACGGAAACAAGGCCCATCCAAGGCCGGTTTCCGAAGCATTAACCAATATGGTTTACGAATCGTAAGGATTCGATTCAATGCCCGACTTTTTGCGGGTGATCCCTTCGGGCGCGCAACGACAAGGAGCATCGCCATGAACGCATCCGGCGCGCGGCGCGAAAGGAACGCCGCCATCGACCTTCTGCCGCCGGAGCCGGGCACGCGCCGGCGCAGTCCGGCACGGACGAGGCCGGGTGCCGATGTCGTCGATGCCGACTTCGTCGTGCTGCCGGACCGCCGCGCGCCAGGCCGCGTTCACAACGACAACCGCCGCAGCGGCCAACCGCCGCGGTCCGGTCGCGGCGCGTCCGCCGGCCGGCTCGCCGTCGCGGCGATTGTCTGGAGCCTGCGCCTCTGCGAGCGACTGCTGCAGTTGCTGCCGGCGCGCGCCTTCGGCGCGGCCGTCGCGGGTTGCTGCATGGTCATGTTCTTCTTCTCCGGCGGCCTTTCGGCACTGGCGACGGTCCTCGCCGGCGCCGCCAGCGGGGACCAGGTCGTCGTCGGCCGTGTCGCCACCGCGCTCGACGATCGCGACGGGATGAAGGTGCTATCGGTCTACGGCACGGTCGAAAACCGCTCGCACGAGGCGCGGCCGATGCCGTCGATCCTCGTCGAGGTGATCGCCGGCGGCAAGACGGTGGCGCGCCATCGCGTGGAGATGGGCGCCAGCACCCTGCCGGCCGGCGCGGCGGACGGCTTCACGCTGAAATTCCCCCACAACGGCACAAACCTGCCGAAAGTCGCGGTTTCCTTGATAGCTGCGGATGCGCCGCGGCATTGAGTGTGCTATGCGGCAGGCAAGCGGCAGTGGCCGCCAGCGCATAGACCGTGGGTCAGATCCGGCCCGAGACGGCTGATGCGGACGTAAACGCCGTTTGGAGCCAGATCGCGATGCTTGTTGTGCGCGGAAAGAAGATCGAAACCCTCTACAGCGCCGAGGAGATCGCAAAGCGCAACGCCGAGATGGCCGCTTCGATCAAGTCCGGCCCGACCAAGGACCTGCTGGTCATCTCGATTCTCAAGGGCTCGTTCATCTTCGCCGCCGATCTCATCCGCGCGATGCATTCGACCGGCCTTGCGCCCGAGGTCGAGTTCATCACCCTTTCCAGCTACGGCAAGGGTACGACCTCGCAGGGCGTGAAGATCGTCAAGGACATCGACAGCGACGTGCACGGCCGCGACATCCTCCTGATCGACGACATTCTCGAATCCGGCCGCACGCTGCGCTTCGCCAAGGAACTGCTGCTCGAGCGCGGGGCAAAGCACGTCACGATCGCCGTGCTGCTCGACAAGCGCGTCAAGCGCCAGACCGACCTCGAGGCCGACTATGTCGGCTTCGAATGCCCCGACCACTTCGTCGTCGGCTACGGCATGGACGTGGCCTATGCGTTCCGGGAACTGCCCTTCGTCGGGGTGGTCACCGGCGAGGCCGACTGAGCCGCGCCGTCTAAAATTCTCCGTCCGCCGTTTACCGATCGCAAACGAAACTCTGGTCATGTCTGGCACAGTGTAACGATGATCGGCGGCGCCTCGCGCCGCTCTGACAGGGCCGGATGCTCGGCCCGAAGGGATGGCCATGGCGAGAATTCTAATCACCGAAGACGAGGATTCGCTTCGCATCTTCGTGGCGCGGGCGCTGCGCCTGGACGGACACGAGACCGTCGAGGCTGCCGACGGTGCCCAGGGTCTCGAAACGCTGGCGACCGGCGGGTTCGATCTGCTGCTGTCGGACATCCGCATGCCGGTGATGGACGGCATCGAGCTTGCCCACAAGGCGGCCGACGCCCATCCGCATCTGAAGATCCTGCTGATGACCGGCTATGCCGAGCAGCGCGAGCGGGCCGAGGACCTGGCGGAGAAGATCGTCGACGTCGTTGCCAAGCCGTTCAGCCTGCCGGACATCCGCACCGCCGTTGCCCGAGCGCTCGCGGCGTGACCGCCGGGCGACCCCGGTCGGTTCGATGATTGCCGCGCGGGCGCGTCGGCCGGTCGCGGCCGGAGCCTATTCCAGGCCCAGCAGCCGCTCGAGGTAGTTGCGCTCGATCACCGGCGCATTGCCGATGCCGAGGCGGCGGCGGATCTCCTCGAGGATCTCCCGCGCCCGCTGGATGTCGATCTCCTCGGGCACGCGCGTGCGGCCGTCATAGTCCGGCCCCTCGGCCGAGTTCGGCCGCTCGCGGCCGAGCGGGTCACGGCCGGTGCGGCTCATCTGCGGCTGGCCCTGGCCGGGGCCGCCCTGGCCCATCGCTTGCATCTGGCTCATCATGTCCTGGGCGCCCTGGCGCAGCGCCTCCAGCGCGCGCCCCTGGCTCCCGACCGCCGGCTCGCCCCTGCCCTGGCCGAGGGCGCTGGAGGCGTCGCCCATCTCCCGCCCGGCCTCGCCGAAGCCCTCTCCGGGCTCGATGCCCATCTCCTTGAGGCTCTCCTGCAGTTCCTGGAGCTGCTTGCCGAGCGCGTCCTGCTGCGCCTTCAGGTCCTTGAGTGCCTGGCGCAGCTCCTCTTCGGTCATCTGGTCGGTCGGCGACTGGCCCTCGCCCTGCTCGCTGCCCTCCTCGCCGGGATCGCCGAACATCTCCTCCTCGCCCGGCAGCGGATCGCCGCGCTGCATGCGGTCGCGTAGCGCCTGGTCGAAGTTGAAGGTCTGGTCCATCAGCTTTTGCTGGTCCTGCATCAGCCGGCCGAGCTTGTCCATCTGCTGGCGCATGGCGTCGGACTGCTGGCCCTGCTGCTGCATCGGCCGGCCGGCCTGCAGGTTGTTCAGCATGCGCTGCATTTCGGCCAGCAGCTGACGGGCCTGGTCCTTCGAGCCGGAGCGGGCGAGGTTCTCGATCTGGTCCATCATCCGCTCGAGGTCCTGCTGGCGCAGGATCTGGCCCTGCTGCTGGGCGTTCTGCTGCATCTGGCCGTTCTTCTCGGCCTGCCGCGCCAGTTCCTGCATGTAGGCCTGCATGGCCTCGCGCAGTTCCTCCATCAGCCGGGCGATCTCCTCGTCCGGCGCGTTGCGCTCGAGGGCTTCGGACAGCGCCTGCTGCGCCTCGCGCAGGCGGCGGTCGGCGAGCGACAGGTTGCCGTCCTCGATGCCGAGCGCGATCTCCCAGAGGTAGTCGGCGGTGTCGCGCAGCTCGTCGTCGTTCCGGGAGAGCCGCATCCGCTCCTGCGCCGAGGCGATCAAGAGAAAGTGGGTGAGGTTCGGGATCGTCTCTTCCGGCCGCAGCATCAGTGCCTGGCTGAGCGTGATCGCCCGCGGCAGCTGGTTGGCGTCGAGCGCGAAGGTCTGGCGCTGCTCGGCGACGGCACCGGCCAGCGGCTCGAAGAAGGTGCGGGCCGGCAGCACCATCTCCTGCGGCTGGCTGCGACCCTCCTGGCCGGCGGCGTCGCGCGCAACGAGGGTGATGCGCACCCGTTTTCCCGCCAGCGGATGCTCGGAGATGTTGCGGCTGGTCGTGCCCTTGGCGTCGCGGGCGCTGCGGCGGGGCAGGTCGAGGCGGTATTCCGGGTCCGGATAGAGCGGGCGCGCGTCGGCGGCGGGCGGGTCGACCGGGACGATCTCGGCGTGGGCTTCCTGGATGCCGTAGTCGTCCTTGGCGATGAAGCTGATCTCCAGTGCGGCGGCCACAGTGCGGCGCGGCAGTCCGTCGAAGGCGATGTCCGGCACCCGGTCGGGAATCACGCTGAAGCCCCACTGGCGGCCGTCGAGCGACAGCGTGCCGTCCTTGACGATCTTGTGTCGCAGCGTCGTCGGTCCGGCCGGCGTCGCGGCGGCCGGCTCGGCGGCGGCCGTCTGCGTCCCATTCTCGGCTGCGTCCGGGCGCAGCGCCGCTTCCGGCTCGCCGTCCGGCCGGTAGGAGACGCCCTCCTTCCCGTTGCCGCCGGTGATGCGCACGGTCAGCTCGCTGAACTGCGGAACGCGCAGCCGTCCGTCCAGCTGCCCGGCCGTGCCGGTCAGGAAGATCGGCGCGCGCCCGGTATGGGCGGGCGGGGTGACCCAGGCGTCGATGCGGATGTCGGGCCGGTCCTCGCCCGGCTGGCGCAGCGTGACGATGTCGGAGAGCAGGCCGGCACGGTTGGAATAGGAAAAGGCGAAGGCGACGGCGACCAGCAGCACGGGTACGGCGCGCAAGCCGTGGCGGTCGAAGCGGGCGATGTCCGGTCGCGGCAGGCCGGCCTGCAGCGTGCCGATCAGCCGCGCCATCCGCACCTGGTGCTCGCGCCACAGCGCCGCGGCGACGGGCCCGGCGCCGGCCGGGCGGTCCGACTGCACCGCGATCGCCTGGTGGGCCAGTCCGTTGCGCCGTTCAAGCATGCGATCGGCGTGCTCCGCCCGCGGCCAGACCGCGTGCCGCAGGCGAACGGCGAAGACCAGGAAGCCGGCGGCGAAGGCCAGGATCGTCGCCACGTGCAGCCACGCCGGCACATGGCGGAAGTAACCGAGCCAGGTCAGCGCCAGCAGGCTGGCGATCAGCAGCAGGAGCGGCAGCAGCTTCGGCAGCAGGCACTCGGCGAACAGCACCGCGGACGCCAGCACACGCTTGCGGGCAAGCCGCCGCGCGAGGCTCTGGCCTTGATCCGGATCGCCGGCATTTCTCGCGTCGTCCTGCATCGGTCCTCATTTCGCGCGGGCGGGCGCGGCACGCCAATTCCGCCTCGAACGAAAATAGCATCCTTTGTGGCGAAGACGAGGGCGCGCGCGAAATCGTGATCGCTTTGACCGGGCCCGGCCGCGCGGCGGCAGCGCGGCCCGTCAGGCGAGCCAGGCCGGGACCGAATCGAGGCCGATCAGATCGTCGTAGCTCGGGCGCGGGCGGACCAGATGGAACTCGTCGCCATTCACCAGAACCTCCGGCACGAGCAGGCGCGAGTTGTAGGTGCCGGCCTGCACGGCGCCATAGGCGCCGGCCGAGCCGACAGCGAACAGGTCGCCCGGCTTCGGCATCGTCATCTCGCGGTCGAGCGCCAGATAGTCGCCGGTCTCGCAGACCGGTCCGACGACGTCGGCGCGGATCCGCGGCGAATTGGCGGCGGACAGCACGACCGGGCGGATCTCGTGCCAGGCCTCGTAGAGGGTCGGCCGGATCAGGTCGTTCATCGCCGCGTCGACGATCACGAAGGTCTTCTCGCCGCCGTCCTTGACGTAGATGACCTCGGTCACGAGGATTCCGGCATTGCCGACAATCAGCCGCCCCGGCTCGGTGACGATCTTGCAGTTCAGGCCGCGCAGTTCGCTCTTGACGATCTCGGCATAGGCATCGGGCAGCGGCGGCGGGGAGTTGTCGCTCTTGTAGGGGATGCCGAGGCCGCCGCCGATGTCGACGTGCTCGATCGTGTGGCCGTCGGCCCGCAGCGTCTCCACCAGTTCGCGCAGCAGCTTGAACGCGTCCTCGAACGGTTGCAGCTCGGTGATCTGGCTGCCGATGTGCATGTCGATGCCGGTCACCTTGATGCCCGGAAGGCCGGCGGCGCGGGCATAGACCGCGCGGGCCCGCTCCCAGGAGATGCCGAACTTGTTCTCCTTCTTGCCGGTCGAGATCTTGGCGTGCGTCTTGGCGTCGACGTCCGGGTTGATGCGGAAGGAGACATGCGCCTGCCTGCCGGCCTTGACCGCACGGGCGTTGAGGATCTCCAGCTCCGGCTCGGACTCGACGTTGAAGCAGTAGATGCCGGCGGCGATGCCGAGGTCCATCTCGGACACGGTCTTGCCGACGCCGGAGAACATGATGCGCTCGGCCGGGATGCCGGCGGCGAGCGCGCGCCGCAGTTCACCCTCGGAGACGACGTCGACACCGGCGCCGAGCCGCGCCAGCGTCTTCAAGACGGCCTGGTTGGAATTGGCCTTCATCGCGTAGCAGACGAGCGCGTCGACCCCGTCGAAGGCCTGCGAGAACACCTTGAAGTGACGCTCCAGCGTCGCGGTGGAATAGCAGTAGAAGGGCGTGCCGACCGCCTTGGCGATTTCCGGGACGGGGACGTCCTCGGCGTAGAGGACGCCGTCGCGATATTCGAAATGGTTCACGTGTCTCTTCCGTCAGAGAAGGGCGTCGAGGAGGAAGGGCCTGTCCTCGGGCGCCTGTTTCGCCGGTTGCCCGCCCGCCGCCGTGCTGGATACCGGTGCCGCGCCCGGCGGGTCGAGGTCGCCCTTGCGGCCGCAGGCGGAAATGACCGCCGCCGAAACAACAAGGACGAGGGCCAGCCTGGCAGTGGTCTTCAGTGTCATGCGCGTTCGCGGCTCCGGAAACGGTCTTGGTTGGTCCTGAAACACTTAGCAGAATCGGCAGGCGCTTGTGCACCCCGATTCTGCTGATGGATCAAATCGCGCGATTGATCGGTCGGCGGTCAGTTGCGCTCCCGCCACCAGGCGACCTGCTGGCGCACGTTCGCAGGCGCGGTGCCGCCGAAGGACGTGCGGCTCGCGACCGACGCCTCGACCGTCAGCACGTCAAACACCTTTGCGGTGATTGCCGCGTTGATCGCCTGCAGCTCGGCCAGCGGCAGCTCGGCCAGCTCGCAGCCCCTCTGCTCGGCGAGGGCGACGGCGCGGCCGGTGACGTGGTGGGCGTCGCGGAACGGCAGGCCGGCCTCGCGCACCAGCCAGTCGGCGAGGTCGGTCGCGGTCGAGTAGCCTGAGCCGGCCGCGGCCTTCATGCGGTCGGCCCGCACCGTCATGTCGCGCACCATGCCGGTCATCGCGGCCAGCGCGAGCTCAAGGCTCTCGGCCGCGTCGAAGACCTGCTCCTTGTCCTCCTGCATGTCCTTGGAATAGGCGAGCGGCAGGCCCTTCATCACGGTCAGCAATGCCACCAGCGAGCCGTTGATGCGGCCGGTCTTGGCGCGCACCAGCTCGGCGGCGTCCGGGTTCTTCTTCTGCGGCATGATCGACGAGCCGGTCGAAAACGCGTCCGACAGCCGGATGAAGCCGAACTGCGGCGTCGACCAGATTACGATCTCCTCGGCCAGCCGCGACAGGTGCGTCGCGGTGATCGCCGCGACCGACAGGAACTCGAGCGCGAAGTCGCGGTCGGAGACGGTGTCGATCGAGTTGCGGGTCGGCTCGCGGAAGCCGAGCGCGCTGGCCGTCATGTGGCGGTCGATGGGAAAGCCGGTGCCGGCCAGCGCCGCCGCCCCGATCGGGCTTTCGTCCAGGTGCTCGATCGCGTGGCGCACCCGGGCGCGGTCCCGGCCGAACATCTCGACATAGGCCATGCAATGGTGGCCGAAGGTCACCGGCTGGGCGGTCTGCAGGTGGGTGAAGCCGGGCATGACGGTGCCGGCGTGCTCTTCGGCGCGGTCGAGGAAGGCGGCGATCAGCGCCGTCAGCAGGCCCTCGGCCTTCTGCAGTTCCGCCTTCACCCAGAGGCGGAAATCGAGCGCGACCTGATCGTTGCGCGAGCGCGCCGTGTGCAGCCGGCCGGCGGCCGGGCCGATCAGCGCCGCCAGCCGCGCCTCGATGTTCATGTGGATGTCCTCAAGCTTGCGCGAGAACGCGAAGCTGCCGCTTTCGATCTCCTTGAGGATCGTCTCCAGGCCTGCGACGATCTGGTCCTTGTCGTCGGCCGAGATGATGTTTTTATGGGCCAGCATCGTCGCATGCGCGATTGAGCCGCGGATGTCCTGGGCGTAGAGCTTCTTGTCGAAGCCGATCGAGGCATTTATCTCCTCCATGATCGCATCCGGGCCGGAGGCGAAGCGACCGCCCCACATCTGGTTCGAGGACTGGGTCTCAGATTTTGCGTCAACCATGGGATTGCCTATCCTGGAGAATGAAATGACAGACGGGAAGAAGCCGGGCCGCCCGGCCGTGAAACTGATCGCGCTGGCCGCGCTGGCCGGCGTCCTTGCCGGTGCGGCAGCGGTATACGTGATGGAGAGCCGGTCTGGCAATGGCGGCGGCTCCGGAGCTGCCGCCACCGGCCAGTGCGCGGCGACGGGGGCGCTGGCGGAGGCGCTGCGGCCGCACTTCACCGGCCAGGTCGCGGCGATGATGGCGACCGAGGCGCCGCGCCCGCTGCCGCAGCTCGCCTTTGCCGGCCCCGACGGCACGCCGCGGACGGTCGCCGATTTTGCCGGCAAGACGCTGCTGGTCAATCTCTGGGCGACTTGGTGCGTGCCCTGCCGCGAGGAAATGCCGGCGCTGAACGCCCTGCAGAAGGAACTCGGCGGCGACCGCTTCGAGGTCGTGGCGGTCAATATCGACACCGGCACCGACGAGAAGCCGAAGGCCTTCCTCGAGGAGACCGGCGTACACGACCTTGCCTACTATCGCGACGGCACGATGGGCGTGTTCAACGCGCTGAAGAAGGAAGGTCTTGCCTTCGGCCTGCCGGCGACGCTGCTGATCGACGACAAGGGCTGCCTCCTCGCCTCGATGAACGGTCCCGCCGTCTGGGACAGCGAGGATGCGAAGGAACTGATCCGGGCCGCCACCGCGCCGGCATCCTGACCGGGGCGCGGTCGGGGACGGCTTGCGGCCGAGCTATCTTGGGTCGCGCGGACTGGGCTGGGGAGGGCCTGCGACCTCGCGTCCGTGGGCCGTCCGGGTGCTGCGCAGAAGATACCAGTCGACCGCACCGAGAATGAAGCGGTTCTTCGCGTCGCGTTCCCAGAGCGGGGTGTGGTGGTCCCCGACCAGCAGGATGTCGGTCGGCGCCAGCCGCGGGTCGGCGGCGATGGCCGCGGCGGTGTCGAACACCTCGCCCCACAATTCGGTCAGCTGGCAGGTCGTCCGGTTGGCGATCCCGGCCGCCGCCGTCTCGCAACCGAGCGGCCCGTCCTTCTTGGCGACGAAGGGGATGTGCGAGTTGAGCGTCAGCCAGTAGACCATCTTCGGCTGTCCGCCGGGCGCCAGCAGCCGCGCGCGCACGGCCTCGCCGACCTCGCTGTCGCACAGACCCTGGAAGACGCTGCCGCAGCGACCCGCGACCTGCGCGGGGTTGTCCCGGATCAGGTCGGTGGCAAAATGCATCTCGGTGAAGCCGATCTTCGGATACCAGCGGTCGCGACTGAACATCTCCGGCTTGTAGCCGTGGTAGGCCGCCGTCGCATATCCGCGGTCGGCAAGGCGTCGCGGCAGGCAGTCGAACGGGCCCTGCTCGTCGAGATAGGTCAGGTGATCGCCCCAGCGGCCGCACAGCTCGCGCGATTCGGCCGAGGTCGTGGACCCGGAATAGCGCGCGGTGCCATGCTCCAGCGTGTATGATCCGGCCGCCGCGACCCGTTCGAGCTTGGCCGAGAGCAGCGCCCGCTCGCGCGCGTCGGCGAAGGCGCCAAGCCCCTCCACCAGCACCACGAGGAGGTTGTTGCCCCGCGCCGCGATCGCGTCCGCCTCCAGGCCGGCCTGCGTCATCGCGCTGTCGAACCGGGGCGTCGCCTTGCTGACATAGGGCAGGTTGAAGCTGAAGTCGGCCGCGGCCAGGGCGAACGCAAACACCGCGACCGGCACCGGCGAGGCGTGACGGATCGCGGCGCGATGGCGGTTCAGCAGCCAGGCGGCGAGCATGGCCGTGCCGAAGGTGAGCGTCGTGACGGCGAGGTACAGGGTCGAGGCGCCGACATCGATCGTCGCCAGGTGCCGGACCGAGTCGAGCGCCACGTCGAGCGGCAGGTGGAAGGCGATCATCACGATCAGGCCGAGGTCGATCGCCGCGACGAGCACGAAGAGCAGGTAGGCGCAGGCCGGCGGCAGGACCAGCGCCGCGGCGGCCGCGCACAGGTACAGCAAGGGCGAAACCAGCCGCTCGGCGATGTAGAACGGCATCGCCAGCAGGAAAAGCCCGTTCGGCACCAGCCCGACGATCAGCAACAGCAGGAGCGAGCGCCGGTCAACGACACGCGACACCTTCGACGGTCCGTTCTGTTCTACGGAGAACGCGCTCATTGTTCAGCCCCAGGATTCTTCCGCCACCCGTGTGATAGCGGCGAAACTTTCAGAAGAGCTTAAGACGGCGGGGAATTAGCGCGTCGGGACGGGCACGTCGCCGCGGTAGTCGTAAAAGCCGCGGCCGGACTTGCGGCCAAGCCAGCCGGCCTCGACATACTTCACCAGCAGCGGGCAGGGGCGGTACTTCGAATCCGCCAGCCCCTCGTAGAGCACCTGCATGATCGACAGGCAGGTGTCGAGGCCGATGAAGTCGGCCAGCTGCAGCGGGCCCATCGGGTGGTTGGCGCCGAGCCGCATCGCCGTGTCGATGGCATCGACGGTGCCGACCCCTTCGTAGAGCGTGTAGATCGCCTCGTTGATCATCGGCAGCAGGATGCGGTTGACGATGAAGGCGGGAAAGTCCTCCGCGACGGTGACGGTCTTGTCGAGCGTGCCGACGAACGCCTTGGCGGTGCTGAAGGTGTTCTCGTCGGTGGCGATG
Organism: Mycoplana sp. ABR4_002; assembly: GCF_056159645.1. NCBI lineage: Bacteria > Pseudomonadati > Pseudomonadota > Alphaproteobacteria > Hyphomicrobiales > Rhizobiaceae > Mycoplana > Mycoplana sp. ABR4_002. The sequence continues at coordinate 3,675,861 of NZ_JBSWVO010000001.1, read as the reverse complement.
CCGCGCACCAGCTCCACCAGCTTCATCACCGGCACCGGGTTCATGAAGTGGATGCCCATGAAGTGTTCGGCCCGGTCGGTGGCGGAGGCGAGCCGGGTGATCGACAGCGAGGAGGTGTTGGTGGCAAGGATCGCCTCGGGCTTCAGCACCGGGCAGACCTGGCCGTAGATCTTGCGCTTGACGGTCTCGTCCTCGGTCGCCGCCTCGATCACGAGATCGGCCTGGGAGAGGTCGTTGATGTCGGCGGAACCCTTGATCCGCGACAGCGCGGCCTTGCGCTCCTCGTCGGTCATCTTGCCGGAGGCGACCTGGCGGGCGAGGTTGCCGTGGATCGTGGCCAGCCCGGCCTCGATCCGCTCCAGCTCCAGATCGTAGAGCTGGACCTTGTAGCCGGCGGCGGCGCTGACATGTGCGATGCCGCAGCCCATCTGCCCTGCCCCGATGATTCCGACGTTCCTGATCGTGCTCATTGATCGCCCACCGACTGAAAGCCCCAACCCTCGGCCAGGATCGACCGAAAGTCAAAAACCGGGCTGAACAGGTCAGCCCGGTGCAGTGATAAAGGCGCGCGGCGCAATTTTCCAGTGCTTTATCGTCGCCGGCAACTGCGCCCGAGCGCGCTCAGAGCGCCTTCTCGAACTCCGGAAGCACCTCGAACAGATCGGCAACGAGACCGTAGTCGGCGACCTGGAAGATCGGCGCTTCCTCGTCCTTGTTGATGGCGACGATCACCTTGCTATCCTTCATGCCGGCGAGGTGCTGGATCGCACCGGAAATGCCGCAGGCGATGTAGAGCTGCGGGGCGACGACCTTGCCGGTCTGGCCTACCTGCCAGTCGTTCGGCGCGTAGCCGGCGTCGACGGCGGCGCGCGAGGCGCCGACGGCGGCGCCGAGCTTGTCGGCCACCGGCAGGATCACTTCCTTGAACTTCTCCGCCGAGCCGAGCGCGCGGCCGCCCGAGATGATGATCTTGGCCGAGGTCAGCTCCGGGCGGTCCGAGGACGACAGCGCGTCGGCGACGAAGGTCGACACGCCCGGGTTGGCGCCGGCGGACACCGTCTCGACCGGGGCCGAGCCGCCTTCGGGCGCGGCGGCAAACGAGGCGGTGCGCACGGTGATGACCTTCTTGGCGTCGGTTGCTTGCACCGTCTGGATGGCGTTGCCGGCATAGATCGGCCGCTTGAAGGTGTCCGGGGAAACCACCTCGATGATTTCCGAGACCTGGGCGACGTCGAGCAGGGCGGCGACGCGCGGCATGACGTTCTTGCCGACCGAGGTCGCGGCGGCGACGATCGCGTCGTAGCCGCCGGCGAGCTCGACGATGGTGGCGGCCAGCGGCTCGGCGAGGTTGTTCGCCAGCCCGGCGTCGTCGGCGACGAGCACCTTCGACACGCCCGACAGCTTCGCGGCCTGCTCGGCCGCGGCCTTGGCGCCGGAGCCGGCGACCAGCACGTGGACGTCGCCGCCGATCTTCGTTGCCGCCGTCAGCGCCTTGGCGGTCTGGTCGGAAAGGTGGTTGTTGTCGTGGTCAGCCAGAAGAAGAATGGCCATGGTCAGTATCTCCCTTTCCTATCCCTCAGAGCACGCCGGCTTCGGTCTTGAGCTTCTCGACCAGCTCGGCCACCGTCTTGACCTTGACGCCGGCCTTGCGGCCGCCGGGTTCCTCGGTCTTGAGCACCTTCAGGCGGGCGGCGGTGGAGACGTTGAAGTCGGACGGGGTCTTCTTGTCGAGCGGCTTCTTCTTCGCCTTCATGATGTTCGGCAGCGAGGCGTAGCGCGGCTCGTTCAGGCGCAGGTCGGTGGTCACCACCGCCGGCAGCTTCACCTCGATCGTCTGCAGGCCGCCGTCGACCTCGCGGGTGACCTTGGCCGTGCCGTCGCCGATCTCGACCTTCGAGGCAAACGTGCCCTGGGCCCAGCCGAGCAGGGCCGACAGCATCTGGCCGGTCTGGTTGCTGTCGTCGTCGATCGCCTGCTTGCCGACGATGATCAGGCCGGGCTGTTCGGCCTCGGCGACACCTTTAAGGATCTTCGCTACCGCGAGCGGCTCGACCGCGTCGTCGGTCTCGACCAGGATCGCCCGGTCGGCGCCCATGGCGAGTGCGGTGCGCAGCGTCTCTTCGGCCTTGGCCGGACCGATCGAGACGACCACCACTTCCTCGGCCTTGCCGGCTTCCTTCAGCCGCAGCGCCTCTTCGACGGAAATCTCGTCGAACGGGTTCATCGACATCTTCACATTCGCAAGCTCGACGCCGGTGCCGTCCGGCTTCACCCGGATCTTCACGTTGTAGTCGACGACCCGCTTCACGGGGACCAAGATCTTCATGGTTTCTCCTTCCAATGCCCGCGTGGGAAAATGCACCTCTCCAAGGCGGTCCGATTGTCGCTGGGCGACATCGATACGCGTTTTTCCCCCAAATTCAATGTTCCGGCGCGCCTCCCGGCCGGAAACAGCCATGGCTATATCCGTCGGTTCGGTGGGCGTAAACAGCCGCGTCATCGGCCCCAGTGGATCGGGGGGCGGCTCGATGCCGGGGCCACGCCCGCCTCGGCGGTTGGCAGTGCTTCCTTATGTCGCACCGCGATCGGGGTGACGATGGTGCGGTCGAAGAGCGGCACGCCGCGGCGCTTCAGGGGCACCACCAGCGCGGCGCCGGCGAGGATCCCGCCGACATGGGCGCCCCAGGACACCCCGCCGTCCTGCTCGACGTAGAGCATGTAGAACTGCTGCGCGATCCACAGCAGCAGCGGAACGACTGCCGGCAGCGGCAGCGGAAAGCGCATGAACACCAGCACCCACACCCGGACCTTCGGGTGCAGCAGGAGGTAGGCCGCGACCACGCCGCTGACGGCGCCCGACGCCCCGATCAGCGGCGCCGGCGAGGCGGGCTGGACCAGGCCGTGGGCGAAGGCGCCGGCGGCGGCACAGGCGAGATAGAACACGAGGAAGCGGAAATGGCCGAGCGCATCCTCGACGTTGTCGCCGAACACCCACAGGAACAGCATGTTCGTCGCCAGGTGCAGCAGGTCGGTATGGATGAAGGCATAGGTGACGTAGGTCGCGTTCTCCGGCACCAGCACGAGGCTTGGCTCGAGCGCGGCATGGCCGAAGATGACCGCCGGGATGTAGCCGAGGGAGACGACCGTCTCGTCGGCAAAGATCTGGCTCGCCGCCACGCCGGTCACGAGCCAGACGGCGACATTGACGATGATCAGGCCGATCGTGACGTACTGGGCCTTGATGTACTTCAGGGAGTTCGAATCGTGCAGCGGTATGAACATGAACGCCCTTTCCCGGTCGCGCTGGCCTCTACCTGTTCTGTCCCGGCACCCAGAGCACGTCGGATGCCCCCTTGTCGTTGGCCCAGCGGGCCGCGACGAACAGGAAGTCCGATAGCCGGTTGACATAGGCGGCGGCCGGGGGCGACACGGTCTCGCCGTCGCCCGCGCCGAGCGCGACCACTCGCCGCTCGGCGCGCCGCGCGACGGCGCGCGCGACGTGCAGCGCCGCCGCCGCCGCGCCGCCGCCCGGCAGCACGAAGGAACGCAGCGGCTGAAGGTCGGCATTGAGGCGGTCGATCTCGCTCTCGAGCCGGTCGACCTGGGCCTGGACGATGCGCAGCGGTTCGTATTGCGGCGTCTCGCCGGTGTCGGGCGTGGCGAGGTCGGCGCCGAGATCGAACAGGTCGTTCTGGATCCGCATCAGCATCTGGTCGAGTTCGGGCAGGGCGCGGGTGTGCTGGCGCGCCAGCCCGATCAGCGAATTGGTCTCGTCGATGTCGCCGTAGGCGGCGACGCGGGCGTCGTCCTTCCTGCGGCGCGGACCGGACACGAGGCCCGTGGTGCCGTCGTCGCCGGTGCGGGTGTAGATCTTGTTGAGCCTGACCATCGCTATCGCGTCCTCGTCATGCGGGGCGCCCGCCGCCGGCGAACCAGAGCGTCAGCATGATGAGGACGATCGCGATCGCCTGCAAGGCGATGCGCAGCCGCATCAACTGGTTTGATTTGCTGCCGCTGCCGCCCTTGACCATGTTGAACAGGCCACGGATGAGCACGATCGCGACGAGGCCCATCACGAACAGGGTGATGTAGGTGAGGATGGTGGACATGTGGGGACCCCCGAGTTGCTGGTTCATGCCGAGGCGGCCCCAAGTTTACACCAACGGGCCGGCGCGGGTGGCGGAAAGGTTTGGCGGTTAGCCGAGCCGACCGATGATGCGGTAGAACACGCCCGCTGGCAGCAGCTTCTTCAGCAGCGCGCCCTTCTTCGCCGGCGACGTCACGATGTAGTGGGGCCGTGGCGCGCGGGCGTTGAGGGCGTGCTTCAGCACCTTGTAGACCGCTTCGGGGCCGAGCTTTCCCGCTGCCGGCTTGCTGTCGCCGCGCAGCCGCCGCAGCTGCCGCTGGTACTCCTGCGCATGCACCGAATGCTCGAGGTCGATGTGCCGCTCGATGTGCGGGATCGCGTTGGCGGTGAAGCGCGATTCGATCGGGCCCGGCTCGATCAGGCTGACATGGATGCCAGAGCCGGCCAGTTCCATCCGCAGCGTCAGCGACAGGCCCTCGAGCGCGAACTTGGAGGCGTTGTAGGCGCCGCGCCAGCGGTAGGGGACGAGGCCGAGGATCGAGGAGCATTGCACGATGCGGCCGTGGCCCTGTTGGCGCATGGCGGGGATGACCCGCCGCGTCAGGTCGTGCCAGCCGAACACGTTGGTCTCGAACTGCAGCCGCAGCGCCTCCACCGGCAGGTCCTCGACCGCACCCGCCTGGCCGTAGGCGCCGTTGTTGAACAAGGCGTCGATCCGGCCGCCGCTGCGCGCCAGCACTGTGTCGGCCAGCGCGGCGATCGTCTCCGGGCGGGTGTAGTCCATCAGCAGCGCCTCGATCCCGTCGGTCTGGAGCGGCGCCAGGTCCCTTTCCTGCCGCACCGTGGCGAACACCCGCCAGCCATCCGCCTTCAGTGCCCGCGCGCAGTGGGCGCCGATGCCGGACGAGCATCCGGTGACGATGATGGTCCTGCCGGCAGAAAAGGGAGCGGTCATGCGGTTTCCTGTACAAATTCCGTTTCGTTTCCCATATTCACCGGGCGCTGACAATCGCCCGAGCGGGCCAGAAACGGGACAGGGAGGAAATGGCGACCGGTCTACGCATCCTATACAAGGTCGTGTTCGACGCGGTCTGGCACTTCACCGAGGACGACGGCTGGGCGATGGCCAGCCACGTGGCGCTTTCCACCCTGCTGGCGCTCTTCCCCTTCCTGATCTTCGGCACGGCGCTCGGCTCGTTCCTCGGCGCGGAGCAGTTCGCCGACACCGCCGTCCACCTGATCTTCGACACCTGGCCGGAATCGGTCGCCAACCCGATCTCGCGCGAGGTGGTGGCGGTGCTGACGATCCCGCGCGGCGGCCTGGCCACCGTCTCGGTGCTGGCCGCCGCCTATTTCGCCTCGAACGGGGTGGAGGCGCTGCGCGTGTCGCTCAACCGCGCCTACCGGGTGGCGGAGACGCGCTGGTGGTACGTGACCCGGCTGGCCAGTCTCGGCTTCGTCATCCTCGGCGTGGTCGCGCTGACCGCCATCAGCATCGTGCTGGTCGCCGCGCCGCTGGCGGTGCGGGCCACCGACCAATGGATCCCGTGGCTCGGCTACGTCTATTCGCTGGTGCTCGGCTGGGGGCTGTTCGGCACGCTGATCGTGCTCTTCATCGGCCTTCTGCTCGCCCATCTGTGGCTGCCGGCCGGGCAAAGGCGGGTCACCGACGTGCTGCCGGGGATCGTGCTGACGCTCGCCGCCTGGAGCATCGGCGCCTATCTCTTCGCCAGCTACCTCGCGGCGTTCTCCACCTATGTGAAGACCTATGCGGGGCTGGCCTCGATCATGATCGCGCTGGTCTTCCTCTACATCATCGGCGCGATCTTCATCCTCGGCGCGGAGATCAACGCGGCGCTGATGAAATACCGGGTGAAGCGGCTGATCCTCGACCGCCTGCGCAACCGCAAGCCCCTGCCGGAGGTGCCCGTTTCAATCGAGGACGAGGCCATCGCGCGCGAACAGCAGCCGGAGGTCCGCCGGTGACAGCCCCTTGTCCCGGTAGGCGGCGATTCCCGTGTCCCCGTCGCTCTTCGACAGCTTGCGCCCGCCGGCGTCGCGCACGAGGCCGTGATGGCGGTAGCGCGGCTCGGGCAGGTCGAGCAGCACCTGCAGCAGCCGGTGCACCGAGGTGGCGTGGAACAGGTCCCGGCCGCGCACGACATCGGTGACGCCTTGCGCCGCGTCGTCCAGCGTCACCGACAGGTGATAGCTCGAGGGTGCGTCCGGCCGGGACAGGATGACGTCGCCCCAGCGCTCCGGACGGGCCGCCACCGGCCCCGTCTCGCCGTCCGGCCCCGTGCCGGCCTCCTGCCAGTCGAGCGGGCGGCCGGCCAGCTTGGCCCTCGCCGCGGCAATGGCGGCGTCCATGTCGAGCCGCCAGGCATGCTGGCGGCCCTGCGCGATCCGGCCGGCGGCCAGCGCACGGTCGAGGCGCCGTTCCTGCGCCGGGTAGCACGGCGCGCCGTCGGGATCGCGCGGCCAGCGTCCACCGGCGGCCTCGAAGGCTGTGACCTCCGCGCGCACCTCGCCGCGGCTGCGGAAGGCGGGGTAGGCGAGGCCGCGGTCGATCAGTTCCTCCAGCGCGCGCTGGTAGAACGGGAAATGTTCCGACTGGCGCCGCACCGGGCGCTCCCACTCGATCCCGAGCCAATGCAGGTCGCGCTGGATCGCCTGTTCATATTCCGGCCGGCAACGTAAGGTATCGATGTCCTCGATCCTGAGCAGGAAGCGGCCGTCGGCCGCCATCGCGAGCTGGTGGTTGAGCATCGCCGAATAGGCGTGGCCAAGATGCAGCAGCCCGTTCGGGCTCGGGGCAAAACGAAAGACGGCTTGTCTTGGCGGCGAAGATTCCATTAGGTCTTCTTTGCACGAAACCGGCGCGGCGGCCAACGGTCTGCCGACCGGAGGCCGCAACGGAACGACCATGCAGTTGCACATGATCAGATCGCAGTCGGATGTCGCCGCCGGGCTCGTCGACCTGGCCCTGCTCGACGCCCGGCTCTTCGCCGTCATCGACAAGGCGGGCCCGGTGCCGCTGCGTCTCCACGCCCCCGGCTATCGCGGCCTGGCCGGTATCATCGTCTCGCAGATGGTGTCGCGCGCCAGCGCCGATGCCATCTGGCGGAAGCTGGAGCACCTGGCCGGCGAGATCACCCCGCACCACGTGCTCGGGCTGACCGACAAGGACTGCCGCGCGGCGGGCCTGTCGCGCGCCAAGGCGGAGACGCTCCGCCGGGTGGCCGAGGCGGTCGATCGCGGCACTGTCGATCTCGACGCGATCTGCCACATGGAGGCGGTCGCGGCGATCCGGTCGCTGACGGCGATCAAGGGCATAGGCCGCTGGACCGCCGAGGTCTACCTGCTCTTCTGCGCGGGGCACCCGGACATCTTCCCCTCCGGCGACGTGGCGTTGCAGAACGCCGTCGCCCATGCGCTCGGCCTTTCCGTCCGGCCCTCGGCGGCCGAACTCGACCAGATCGCCGAGAACTGGTCGCCCTGGCGCGGCGTCTCCGCGCGGCTGTTCTGGGCCTATTATGCGCGCGAGATGCGCCGCGAGGGCGCGCCGCTTGCGTGAGGCTTGCGCGAGGGAGTTGCAAACCGCGAAACCGCCACGGGGCCTTTGGTTTCCGGCTTCACAATACTGTAGCAACGGGCCTAATATAAAGGCGCAGATGCCGAGTCGATCAGGAGAATCACTTGACGATTTCAGTTTCGCCACAGGCCCTGCCGGCGCTCGTCTTGAACGCCGACTTCCGGCCGCTGAGCTACTACCCCTTGTCGCTCTGGTCCTGGCAGGACGCGATCAAGGCCGTCTTCCTCGACCGCGTCAACATCATCGCGGAATACGAACACTCGGTCCACTCGCCGAGCTTCACGATGCGTCTGCCGAGCGTCGTCTGCCTCAAGACCTACGTCCAGCCGTCCCGTTTTCCCGCGTTCACCCGGTTCAACGTGTTCCTGCGCGACCGCTTCGAATGCCAGTATTGCGGCTCGCCGGATGACCTGACCTTCGATCACGTCGTGCCGCGCGCCCATGGCGGCGAGACAACCTGGTGCAACGTGGTGGCGGCCTGCTCTCCCTGCAATCTCAGGAAGGGCAGCAAGCTGCCGAAGCAGGCCGGGATGTTCCCCAGCCAGAAGCCGTACCAGCCGACGGTGCAGGACCTGCACAACAACGGCCGGCTGTTCCCGCCGAACTATCTGCACGAAAGCTGGATGGACTACCTCTACTGGGACGTCGAACTGCAGCCCTGACCGGCCCGCACGCGCCACCGGTGCCGGCCGGTGCGCGCACCGGCCTCAGGCGGCCCGCGCCCGCACTCCCTTGAAGGCGACCGCGGCCAGGATCAGGCTGGCGATCACGTTCCAGCCGGCAAAGGACAGGCCGAGCAGGCGGAACGAGGCCTCGGTGCACGAGGGCGGCGTCTTGGCGTCGAGGTCGCCGAGTAGGTCGCCGGCGTTCTGTGTCACGCCCTGGGCCGAGGTCGCGCAGGTCGACGGCCCCTCCCAGAAGCCCCACTCGGCACCGGCGTGATAGACCCCCAGGCCGGCCCCGGCCAGCATCATGAGGCCGGCGATCACGAGCAGCCCGCGCGTCAGCCAGGCCGGCCCGCTCAGCCCGGCCGAGACGACGGCGGCCGCCGCGACCGGCAGGCCGTAGTAATAGGGCAGGCGCTGCAGCAGGCAGAGCGCGCAGGGAATGTAGCCGCCGATGTGCTCGAAGCCGAGCGCGCCGCCGACGGTGGCGGCCATGCCGGCCGTCAGCAGCAGCGCGCAGGGAAGGGCGGACGGGCGGGGCAGTGGCGCAAACGACATGGAGGCCGTCCTTCAGGAAACAAAGCGATAGGCGGCGTACATCGCGATCAGCAGCGCGGCGGCGATGCCGGCGAGCAGGCCGAGCTGCTTTTCGATGAAGCCCCGGATCGGCTCGCCGTAGCGGCGCAGCAGCCAGGCGAGGAAGAAGAAGCGGGCGCCGCGGGCAAGGATCGCCGAGACGATGAACAGGCCGAGATTGATGTTGGCGGCGCCGGACAGGATGGTCACGACCTTGATCGGCGGCAGGTGGGCGAGGCCGGAGGTGACGAGCAGCAGCAGCAGCGTCTCGTAGCCGACCGAGTTGCGCATGTGCTCGAAGCTGTCGAGCTTGCCGTAGAACGATAGCACCGGCCTGGCGATCGCCTCGAAGGCATAGTGGCCGAGGTACCAGCCGGCGATGCCGCCCAGGACCGAGGCGACCGTCGCCACCGCCGCGTAGCGCCACAGCCGCTCCGGCCGGGCTAGGCCCATCGGCAGGAACATCACGTCGGCGGGGATCAGGAAGACCGAACTCTCGACGAAGGCGATGATGGCAAGCCAGGCCTCCGCCGACTTCCGCGCCGCAAGTGACATGGTCCAATCATAGAGGCGTCGAAGCATGCAGGAATTCCGGTTGCTACATCAGGCGCCTTTTATCAGCCCGCCTGTCTTTGTAAATCTCTGCACGGCATTGTGATCGTGCCAAGGCGGAAGCGATTGCCGGTTGACCGGCGCGAAAGCCTTCGTGTAAACCGCGGTGACTGCTGTCGCAGGTCCCGTGCCCCATTGGCGGAACTGGTAGACGCGCTCGACTCAAAATCGAGTTCCGAAAGGAGTGCTGGTTCGATTCCGGCATGGGGCACCATCTGCGCACATATCTGCGAACTTGCTTCTCGCCTGTTCCCTCAATTGCCAAATCACATTCAGCAGCCGCGGCCTTTTGAAGGTCCGCAATGCGGCCATTGATTTTGATAGTCCGGTCCCCAACCTCGATTCGGCTTATGATCGCTCGCAGGTAGCTTTTCATTCGTGATCGGTCGGGCCCCCCGCAGTTCCCTGATCACGATTTCGGATAAAAGCTCGACTTTTGCGTCGCTGATCTCCACGTTATCATCCTGGTTGGCGAGAAGGCCCTTGAGTACATTTCGATGCCTGATCAGCGCCTCGTGAACTCTGCTCATCTGACTGACCAATAGAGGTTCCTGGGCGAGGTCATCAGAATGCCCGGCCACGAGTGCGAGGTTATGGAATTCGCGTTCCGATTTCCGAAGGTCTTCTTGCGCTCGCGAAATCCGCAGATTTTGCTCTTGTCGTTCGGCACACCACCGCTCTTGCAGGATGTCCAACAGTGATCGAAGTCGGTGAGGCGTTAGAACATCTGCAATCACGGCGTCGACAACGGCGTTGTCCAGCACCTCTTCAGAAATGTGAACGCCTGGACATCCGACACTTCCCTGCCGCTTCGAGCGATTGCAGTAATAGTATCTGTAGACCTTACCGGTCTGGCTGGTGCCTGTCGCTAGTGTTAGGCCGGCCCCGCAGCACTCGCAATGAGCGATGCCAGCTAAAAGCATGGGGCTGCTAAAGACCTTGGCGGTGCCCTGGCGAGGATCTTTGGATGCCAGCAAACGCTGAACTTCCTCGAACTCTTCGGGCGACACTATTGCAGGGACCGGTATCCGGATTAGCGACGGGGTCGTACCCCAGCGTCTTTTTTGAGGGTTCAGATTGTAGAGCTTAATCCCCATGTACATGGGGTTTGTCAGCATTTTGTGAATGGCGTTGCTGGAAAAGGGAGAACCTGCGCGCGTCCTGTATCCCTGCGCATTCAACCACTTGACGATGGCCTTGATTCCCATGGGTCGACCGTTGTCCGGACCATACAATGCCATCTCCCAAATGCGTCGGGCTAACGGCCTTTCGTCTTCATTAATAGCATATAGCCGACGATGCCGTTGATCCGGTACAGCTTGGGTGGTGTAGCCGAGTGGTTGAACGCCGCCTACGGCGTAACCTTGCTGGGCCAGCGAGGTCATTGTCCTGGTGACATCGGTGGATGTGCGCTGAGAGTGGAATTCGTCAAACGCTGCCGTGGTCGTCACAGCAATGAATCCGCCGGTGTCTTTTGGAAAATCCTGTGTTAGGCTGACAACTTCAACATCATTGTCGTATAGTCTCGATGTAAAATCCATGTAATCCCGAACGTTTCGCGTAAAACGGCTTTGGGAATGAACGATAATCTTACTAAAGGTCCGCTCCGGACTGAGCGCCTCGGTGATCATTTTCATAAACTCTGGTCTTTTCGAAGTCTTTGCGGTCTTTCCCGGCTCATAATAGACCCGCACTACGGTCCAGCCTTCTGCGTCCGCGCGAGCTTTTCCTCGCTGTTCCTGGTCGGGCATCGACAGGTTGCTATCCACGCTATCTTTATCCGAAACGCGGCAATAGATGACGGCACAGGTCGGCGACACTGCTTGTTTGAACGACGCGCCGTCATCGTCAGCGATGCGCGCCCGTATCTCTCGGGTCGAGCATCGCCGCATCTCAGCGCTGGAGTTTCTGGGGAAAGTAGGGCTTGGGTTATCGACCTTGCCCATCAGATTGGCGTTTCGTTTCCGCACGATTGTTCTCCTTGGTTTCAAGGTCGATCGGCTGTCCTCTTGGCGTTGTCGCGGCGACTTCTGATGCGTCGGTCCCTACTGCCTTCATGCGTAGGATGGTCATGCATTGCGTTTTCAGGGCGACAAGGAGCGCATTCACCTCGACATCAGTGATTGGCACCTTGGAAAGGTCGGCGCGGATTTCGCGGACGTCAGATCGTTTTGACCTTCTAATGTCCTTTTGGTGGAATGGCTTGTGTACCACCACGCCCTGCATTCTTCTTCGATATCCGTGGCGAACAGAGCCGGACTCTGTGCCTATATATGCCGGGACGCGGGTCCTGACGAACCTTCTCTCGGCAATGTGTCTCCATCGTCGATAGCAGCCATGTCAGCCACTCCAGCTAAGTACGATTGGCAGAACGGAGCTGCCCCACTTGAGGGGTTGGTTTAGCCGTCCTATCGCGGAAATCGGCGACGCCTATTCCCTGGCGATATGTAAGTAATCGCCCCGCCAAACCCCGGGACTAATCCCGGATTGTATGTCATCGATGAAGTCGTCTGTGACGTACCATCCCGTAGCCGGCCAAGATCTTGGCACGCCGCGGTTTGTCTGCTCGAAGGGACGTCTCTGATTTTTCAGAAATCCTGCAGTAGACGACTGCTGTCTTCGGGGCGCCCTTGTGATCTGAAACAGCCAAGGGGAGTCTGTTGTCGGTCTCGTCCTTCACGGCCAACCTCTATCTTAGGTTTCTCGCCACCCATGTGGGGTGTAAGAGCTTATCTGTTATTAAGAGATAAACAAGTATGATTCGCATAAAAAGCGAATGCGCGATTTCGCGGAAAATATTAAAGTAGCATATATGGGGGAATGGTAAGATTCGGTGCTGAGTCCCTGAGATCAATGCATTGCAAAGGACTAAATTCTTTAAGAGGGAGCGTGATTCATTAGTTCCATATCGAGAATCGATATAATTTTCCGAAATTGAATCCTTAGATTTACATGAAAAATGCCGAAAGTGGAGCGCATCACGTTTCCGTGATCGGAGTGGTGCATGTGTCCCTAAATTCCTGACTGCGCGACGCAGTTGCATTCCGTTACCTGTGGTTGTTTTTGACTCCTAAAGCTCGCGCTGAAAGATTAGATGCTCACTGGGTGAGCATTTCATCTCACAATACAGCTTATGGTGGCGCTCGGCGTTCGGAAAGAGTCACTTCTTCGGAGCGTATTGTTGACAATGCCCCAAGGACTCAGGCTTGCTCCTGGAATGGATACGATTCTCTCCCTAATGCGATTGATGAGAGCTGCTCGCACGCTCACGGGTGCAAGCCTCTTGAGCGGAAGTCGGTCATCTTCATTCCTTCGACTGCTGAGCGCGGGCCTGGTGTAGCGCTCTCGAAGTGACGATCGAGGTTTCCGTGAATAATCTGGTGATTACCAGCATCGGCATGAAGATTGCGCCGAGCCCTTGCTCGGCCGGCCACAGTCAGATCGGGTTTCCGGCGATAGCGGCCGCGTTCAGCGTCGCCCGCTGCTATCAGCAATGAAAGCGAATCCGTGTTGGGCGAATCCTTCCTGCCCGACTGAGGCCTACAGGAACCACCCGTCCGCACCACGACGCAATGCGTCGGCGACGCCTGATCCGATCGAACCGAGTTGCCGCTCGTTGGCGAGTGGCCCCATGTCCACTCCTTCTTCCAGCCCGTTTCCTACTTTCAACCGATCTGCGAGTGAACCTTCACTGCCTGTCCGACATCTGAGTCGTCGAAAATTTCCGCGGGCGCGCCTCACGTTGGCCGAATTTACCCACGCCGTTGGCTACGTCTCCTCTGAGCGGGGGAACGTCGAAGGATTCATCAGGACCACGCATGGTCCCCCGTCCTTCCGACCACCGGCGCCGCGAAGTTCAGCAATCTGCAGGAACTGTAAACACCTCGCCAAACACATGGGGACCCTCGATCCAGCCCAAGGCGTCCATTCCGCAGTCGGCAGCGCTGGCAAGCTCCAGAGAGCAACTATCATGTAATACACCCTCCATCTCGTGAGCAGGTCGGCAGGTGCGTCTCATAGATTGTGCGCTACGATGAATGCAGGAGGGCCATATGCAAAGCTCTGAAAATGCTGCAACACAACGCGAGAAAGCCGCGTCGACCCTGCTCAAAGACATGGAAGCGACTGCCGCGCGAATGCGCGATCTGATCGTCGCCATGCCGGCGCATGATCTGCTTGGCTACTTCTATGCGCAACATATGATGAAATCATTCGCTGATGCCCGTGGGGCGTCAGGCGACCCAGAGACCGACGGCCCGGACACTGGTATCGACGACAATCAGTTCCTGCTTGAATACGTTCATGCGGTACTCGCATCTGACGCGGAGCCCGAACATATCAAATTTGACCAAGCTGCCTGTGCGGAACTGTTCGCACTTGGCCGCAAGCTCAAAGAACAGTCGTTGTTCTTCGCGATGGCCACATCGGCCGATACCAAGGACGGACTCTTCGGTCCTGATACGGCCGATATCGAATTCCACGCCAAAGCGAGTTGGGTCCTGCTGCGCGGAAAGCGCTACCAGGTTCTTGAAGGCCAGTTTTACAGGTTTGTGCTGGCACCTCACGACGATGTCCTCAAAGAGGTCTATGGTGTTGGTGCCGCTGAAATTGCAGCAGGTTTTCAGGACATAGCCGATGCTGCTCGCACCGGCCAAGTCTACGCCATTGAAGTAATGATGAAGCAGTTCAAGGCGGCTCGTGATTTCGCCGCGGCAAAAGGTAGGCCGCTTGAAGACGTCATGGAAGAGTGGGTCGCAGCAAACGCGGAGCAGTCGGAGGCCGCGGGACAAGCCATCGACGACATGTTCCGGGGTGGCGTAGCGAACGTCAGCCGTCACTCGAAGCTGCCAGCAACCCTGCTTGCCGACCTTGCGTACCAACGCGGCGAAGAAACGGAGTTTTTCGCTGCGGGAGAGTATGCGGGGACCCCCTACAGGACGCTGCCCGCCCGCAAGAAGCCGCTGATCCAGCTTGGGACAGATTACTACGCGGTTGATCCCTGCTTCACCCGCGATGCCGGGTATCGGGCCTTGTTATTCAACCTGCTGCGAAGGAAGCCGGATTATAAAAAGACCTTCGAGGACCGGCAAAAAGCGATGAGCGAAAGCGCTTTTGCCGATGTTCTGACTGCCCAGTTACCGGCAGCAACCATCCATCAGGGGGTCTACTACAAAGATCCCTCGACAAAGCAATGGTCTGAAAACGATACACTAATCCTCATCGATGACGTGCTTCTTCTCGTCGAAGCCAAAGCGGGAGCCGCAGCGACGATTGCGTCGCCGGCGCTCGACTTCAAGCGTCACGCCCAATCGGTACAAGACCTGGTAGTCAAGGCATATAAGCAGTGCGAACGGTTCTTCAATTATCTGAACTCGGCGGCCGAGGTTCCGATCTACCATCTGGTGGACGGGAAATACGAACAGTGCGACCGAATTCGGCGCGCTGACTACCGCGTGATGATACCCATCGGGTTGACGGTGGAATCGTTTTCGCCTTTTTCCACGTACACCAAGAATTTGCCGCAGATTCAGCCGCTGCTTGGAGAGCACCCCTTCATTTCGATGTCGATTGATAACCTATTCGTCCTCCAGCGGTTTCTCCCCACACCGGGGCAATTCGCGCATTATATGGAGGTGCGTCAGGCCATGGCTGGCATACGTGGCGCGCTTCTTTTTGATGAGTTTGACCACCTTGGCGCATACCTGACCAAGAACCGGATCGATCTCGAAACCGCAGACCGCATGAAGGAAGGCAAAGCCGACATGCTCGTGTGGGATGGCATGTCCCATGTCGTGGACCGAAGTTTTGAAGGAGAGGACTGGGACAGCCGGCCGTTGCCCGGACAACAGTTTCCGGACGAGGTGCTGAAGTTGCTTGGCGCGCTGCACACCACCCGCGCCCCGGGTTGGCTTTCAGCGGAGAGCCACATACGCGATTTTGATGAAAAAGGCAGGCAGGATCTTGCGAATATTCTGCAGTACATGCGGAAATCGCTCGACCGGCACCCGGCACGCCACTTCATCCTCGCCGGAGACGGCAAATCACTCTTCGTATGGCTGGAGCAACATGGTCAGGCGACTGACTGGAGCAAAGTCAATGACAAAGCCAGCGCTGCTGCCCTGGCTGTGAGAGCTTCGAGCATCGTCGGCGTGATGGCAACGGTGCTTGCAAACGGGAGCTATCAATCGGCAAAGGCTTTCACTGTCACCAAGCCCACGGTTCGGACCGAAGCAAACGCCCACATCTTCGAGGATGCCGCTCGAATGGCGCAGCCTGCTAGAGCGATAAATCTGAAGGAAGCGGTAAGGGTTCTGAAAGCGGCCAATGGAAGAAAGCCGGGACGCAACGCTCCCTGTCCTGGCGGCAGCGGACAAAAATTTAAAAGGTGCCATGGTAGGTGAAACTCAGGTCGCAAATCCCGCCTGACGAAAACTAACTCGGTGCTGGATAGGGCGTGAAGCCGCCGCTAACGTGCCGCGGAACAACGGACAGCGGCCATCGTGGCGTCAGCTACCGCCCACAGGACTAGTCGCCGGATGGCTGGGGATGGAAGCCGCAATCGGGCCATGGCTGAATGTCGACAACGTGAGGATGCCGTCCAGTTGGGAATGAGGGACGGCGGTTGGTCGACTACCGGAACGAGGTGGAAACACTGCGCATATTTGGGCGTTTCGCTCATAGTGGAGTGAGCCGAACTGGCGCGGCTCTCTCGGCTGGCGCGGGCGCGACCTCAAGCCGCAGTCCGCCCGCGACTTCTTGCAGCAAATATATTCGTCCTATGCGGACGATCCGTGAGTGTGAGGCTTGCGTCTGCCGGAGATACGACCCTTTCCACTGCAGGCCGGATATCGAACGCAACCGAGGAAAGGGCCGTAGCGACCGGTTCGCTCAACCAGCCACCCATCCTGGTCTGACCAGCCTCACAGCACCATCACCTCCTAAAGCACATATGCCCCGTAGGGGCGGTAGCTGTGCGGTGGCAAATGGCAGCAAAGGCTGAAAGAACGTCAGCTTCTGCCGACTGACATGGCGCCGCAAAGCTGTCCTAGCAAATTGGGCTTTTAGGTCCGCTTCGGGCCGACGCCGGCCATGTCACAGAAGGCCAGAAGCGGACCCAACGCAAGTTCATCAAGACCAGTGTGATATGTGGAGGTGTGGAGTGGGGCGGCGCAGGCTATGAGGAGAGTAATAGCGTCGCACATTATGCGCCCTTTTCTGCAGCGGCGCGCTCAGCCTCGTCCTCAGCGTCGAGCAAATCATCGTAAGGCTTCTTGAGCAGGTCGAAATCAAGAGGCGTGATGACCAGATGCTGATTGTTGTCCGGCCAAGTAACCCATTTGCCTTTGCTCAGGACCGTTTCGTACGCCTTCAGCATCGCCAGCTTGGCTTCGATCACCGTGTCCATATGGTCCTTTTTTGTGGGAGTTGCACACCGAATCGGATGCCCAGGTCCGAAGCTCGCCGATGTCACCGCTTGGGCAAATACCTCCCCAAACTCCGGCTTCAGCACCTTGGACCCAGCATCACAGCGACTCTCCGTCTTATCAGCAGCCGTTTTTTTACGCGAATTTCGAGTCGAACTGCAATCCAAAGTTATTGTCTATTTCGGGCCAATGAGGTTTCATGACGTAGTTGGCCAGCACGTGGCGCTGCTCCGGGCGGAGGGGCGTCGCGGGGGCGGTCTGTGTCGAGTGAGATAATGGTGATGGTATGAAGGCTGGCCCGGTCGAAATTGGCACGCTCCTACAGAATCGCAATCGCTACTGTGTTCCCATCTATCAACGCCGCTATGTCTGGACAAAAAACAAACAATGGGAGCCGTTCTGGCAAGATATTCGGACCAAGGCTATCGAACGTCTGGCGGGAAGGGAGCGGCGCTTTTCACATTTTATGGGGGCAGTCGTTCTGGAGAGCCGTGCGAAACCGAGCGTGCGGCAAGTGCCCTCGTTCCAGGTCGTTGATGGGCAGCAGAGGCTCACGACCTTTCAGATATTTCTGACAGCAGCGCGTCACTATGCGCAGAGGATCGGATATTCCACTGCCGCCTCGAACATTCAGCGCTTCGTCATGAATAGCGATCCGCAACTGATGGAGAACCCTGAAGTTGAGATCTACAAGGTCTGGCCAACGCAGGGCGACAGGCAGTGACCTTGCCCCCAAGTTTTATCCAGTTTTGAGTTCGCTCCAGCGGTTTTGGGTTGCAACACTTGGGGCGGTAGCGGCGGGTTGCGGTGCGGAGCCTTTTCGGCCGCGCAGCACCGCATCACGTCGCGGGTTGATGGTCCGAGCGTACTCGGCAGGTGTCAGCCAGCCGAGGCCAGAGTGCGGTCGGTGATCGTTGTAGTCGCAGCGCCAGTTTGAAAGCGCTGATCGGGCATGGGGCAGGGACGAGAAGAGGGTTTCATTCAAGAACTCGTCTCGCAGCCGCCCATTGAAGCTTTCGATGAAAGCGTTCTGGATCGGCTTGCCCGGCGCGATGTAGTGCCAATCCACCTTGGCCCGGTCCGTCCATTGCAGGATCGCGTTGCTGGTGAACTCGCTGCCATTGTCGCTGACGATCATCTTCGGTTTGCCACGCGCCTCGACAATCCGGTCAAGCTCACGGGCAACCCGCAGGCCGGAAAGCGACGTATCGGCGACGAGAGCGAGGCATTCCCTCGTGCAATCGTCGACGACCGTCAGAACCCGGAACCTGCGTCCATCGGTGAGTTGATCTGACACGAAGTCGAGCGACCAACGATCATTGGCGGCCATCGGGATCAGCATCGGCGCTCGTGTACCGATCGCTCGCTTTCGACCGCCACGTCTGCGTACCGTCAGCTTCTCCTCCCGATAGAGCCGGAAGAGCCTCTTGTGGTTCACAAGGTGGCCCTCGCGTCTGAGCAGCACATGAATGCGTCGATAGCCGAAGCGGCGGCGTTCATGCGCCAGCGCCTTCATCCGCTTGGCTTCCGACACGTCCATGCCGCCGAACTTGGTCTTCCACTTATAGATGCTGGCATCGCTGACGCCGTGCTTGCGGCAAAGCTCCGAGACCGGCATGCCCGCCTCATGCTCCTTCAGAATGCCGACGATCTGTTCGTCTGTGAAACGGTTGCGCTTCATTCCCTGGTCCTCTCAATGGCCAGAGCTTACTTCAAAATGGATTAGGTCAGCGGGGCAAGGTCATCCCAGTTCGCCCGTTTCCGTCCATCTGTGTGGTTCCGGGGGATGCGCTAGGGAGCGCAAGGGACAATGCCGGGCCGTCAGTATCGGGAGCACCTGTAGCGGTTGACCTTGCCATCATGGCAAGGTGTAGAGAGGCAGTCGGCTTCCAGAGCGGCATCATCAACGGCGGCAAGAAGACCACACTTCCGGCCGAATGATGTGTTCAACGAAGCGAGCAATTGACAACGATTGGACCGGTGGTAGTCATCAGGCATGGGCATGTTGCGAGTCGCATTCTTGAAAATGCTGGTTCTGCTTCGCTTGCTGACCATTGTGTCGCTGGCGGGGTACTCGCTGCCGGCCGCTTCGGCCACCATGCATGGAACCTGGGCCGTCGCGGCCGTCGAACAGGTCGGCGACCACCATGTCGCATCGAATGACCACGACCACGGCGATCATCATTCCGAACAGGAAGGCAAGAAGCACTCCAGCCAGGAATGCTGCGGTGCCTTCTGCGTAAGCCTGGCAATTGTCGTCGACGGCGACCTTCTTGGTGGCCGGCGTCTCGCCGTGGACCGTGAATTCGTCGATGACGCCCGGGTCGAAAGCGGCGTCTTGCCGTTCTATCGCCCCCCCATCCTCTGAATAGGCCCTGCCCGCTGCGGCGGGATTGAGCGTGGGATTGCGAGCGTACGGCGCCGCAGCCACCGTTGTCAGTTCCTATTCGGACTTTACCATGAGACCTTTTTTCTCCGTGGTCGCATTGCCGCTCCTGGCGAGCGGATGCGCTACAACCTTGCCTCCCGATATTGTCGCTTCGAACCAGCCCGGCCCGGCCCAGGCATCCGTGCGCCCGGCGGGTTATGCCAGCCCGCTCTCGGGCTACGTCCATCGCGTGCCCGTCGATCCCAAGCCGTGGCGCCGGCAGAACGACGCGCAGTCTCCTGAAGGAGATGCGTCATGAGCAAAATAACGTCGAAGATCGCCGTGGCGGCCGCCTTTCCGCTGATACTCGCCGGTTGCGCGTCCACCAACGAGTACGCCGCGAAGGACGCCGGATTTACGGCCGTCGCCGCAAGAACGGCCGAAGGCGCAGGCAAGCAGACTGTGTGGATACAGAACCAGCAGCAGGCGCGCGCCGCGGCCGAAAGGACGAAATCCTTGATGGCCAGGAAGACCGTCGATGTCGAAACGGCCGTTCAAGTCGCGCTCCTGAACAACAAGGGACTGCAGGCCGCCTATGCCGACCTCGGTGACGCAGCGGCCGACGCGTGGCAGGCGACGATGTTCCTCAATCCGACCGTCGGGATTGGGTTCAATGGCGTCGGAACGCCGGGCGTTGAGGCGTTCAAGTCCGTCGAGGGGGTCATTGCCGCCAATCTTCTGGCTCTGGCAACCCGTGCCCGCACGGTGGGCATCGCCGACACCGATTACCGGCGCGCCCAGTTGGCGGCTGCCCAGCGAACCCTCCAGCTGGCTGCCGACACGCGGCGCGCCTGGATCGACGCGGTCGCGGCCTGGGAAACGGTCGCACAGCTCAATCAGGCGCAGGCCGCGGCCGATGCGGCGTCGGAACTTGCCGAAAAGCTTGGCGAGACGGGGGCGATGACCAAGGCCAGCCAGGCGCGGGAGCATGTGTTCTATGCCGAGCTGTCAGGCCAGACCGCCAAGGCAAGGCTTGAGGCCCGGCTCCGCAAGGAGGAACTGACGCGCCTGATGGGCCTGTGGGGGGGCGATATCGACTACCAGGTCCCCAACCGTCTGCCGTCGCTGCCAAAGGGGCTGATGAAGAAGGACTTGATCGAGGCCGAGGCGCTGCATCGCCGGGTCGACCTGCAGATGGCGAAGCTGGATCTCGAGGCGGCGGCCAGGTCGTACCGGCTGACGGAAGCGACGCGTTACGTGACCGACCTCGAACTGCTCGGCGGCGTCGAGATCGAGCGGGAGAGGGAAGACGGCGACACGAAGCACGAGACGACGGCGATCGCCGAACTGGAGTTCGTCATACCGATCTTCGACAGCGGCAAGGCGCGCATGCGCAAGGCGGAACTGGCCCATATGCGGGCGGCAAACCTCCTCGCCGAAAAGGCCGTCAACGTCCGGTCCGAGGCGCGCTCCGCCTACCAGGCGTACCGTGCCAACTACGATATCGCCCGGCACTACCAGAACAATGTGGTGCCGCTGCGCAGCAAGATCGAGGAGGAGTCCCTCCTCACCTACAACGCGATGATCACCAACACCTTCGAGCTGCTCGCGGACAGCCGCGAGAAGATCAACTCGATCCTGCTGGCCGTCAACGCCAAGCGCGACTTCTGGCTGGCCGAGGCAAACCTCGCGCCCGCGATCTATGGCGGCGGGGCCGGAGCATCCGCCGGCGCGGCCGAAGTTGCAACCGTTGCCGAGAGCGGCAGCGGCGGTCACTGACAAGGAGGCGAACGATGTTCAACAGAAGACAATTGCTCGGTGCCGGTGCCGCGCTCGTATCGTCCGCGGCCTGGGCGAAAACATCAAACATGGGATTGCCGGAAGCGGCGATCATGGAGACGGCGGAGACCCAGCCGCCTGTCCGCCCGACGTCCGGTCCCGACTACAACCCGGTCGTCACCCTGAACGGCTGGACCCTGCCCCATCGGCTGAACAACGGCGTCAAGGAGTTCCACCTCGTCGCCGAGCCGGTCGAGCGCGAGATGGCGGAGGGCATGACCGCCTATCTCTGGGGCTACAACGGCCAGTCGCCGGGGCCGACGATCGAGGCGGTCGAGGGCGATCGCGTGCGCATCTTCGTCACCAACAAGCTGCCGGAGCACACGACGATCCACTGGCACGGCATGATCCTGCCGTCCGGCATGGACGGCGTCGGCGGCCTGTCGCAGCCGCACATTCCCGTCGGCAAGACCTTCGTCTACGAGTTCGACCTCGTGAAGTCGGGCACGTTCATGTACCACCCGCATTCCGACGAGATGGTACAGATGGCGATGGGCATGATGGGCTTCTTCGTCGTCCATCCCAAGGACCCGACGTTCATGCCGGTCGACCGGGACTTCGTCTTCCTGCTCAACGCCTATGACATCGATCCCGGCTCCTACGTGCCACGCATCATGGAGATGACCGATTTCAACATGTGGTGCTGGAACAGCCGGATCTTCCCCGACATCAGCCCGCTTGTCGTCGCCAAGGACGACCGGGTCCGGGTCCGGGTCGGCAACCTCACCATGACCAACCACCCGATCCACATGCACGGCTACGACTTCGAGGTGACCTGCACCGACGGCGGCTGGGTGCGGCCGGAGGCGCGCTGGCCGGAGGTGAGCATCGACATCCCGGTCGGGGCGATGCGGGCCTACGAGTTCGACGCCAAATATGCCGGCGATTGGGCGATCCATTGCCACAAGTCGCATCATACGATGAACGCCATGGGCCACGACATCCCGACCTTCATCGGCGTGGACAAGACAAGGCTTGCGGAGAAGATCAAGAAGCTTCGCCCGGAATACATGCCGATGGGCACCAAGGGCATGGCCGACATGGGCGAGATGGAGATGGAAATCCCCGAGAACACTGTCCCGATGATGACCGGCTGGGGGCCGCATGGCCCGATCGAGATGGGCGGCATGTTCTCGGTCGTCAAGGTCCGGGAAGGGATCTCGGCCGGCGATTACAGCGACCCCGGCTGGTACGAAAACCCGCCCGGCACCCAGGCCTGGGAATGGACGGGTGAACTACCCGACTGGACCAAGGCGTCGGACGCGAAGACCCGGATCACGCCAAAGCACAAGAACCACGGCTGATCGCCCATACCATGTTCAACCACACAGAGGACTATCCAATGAAGCCTGCAATTCTGGCGTTTCTCATCACCGCTCTCGCCACTCCGGCGCTCGCTTCCGGCAACCATGCCGGCGGCCACGGTGAGGCCATGGCGGTCGGCGAACCCGGCAAGAAGGCCGAGGCCACCCAGACGATCCGCGTGACGATGACGGAAACTGAGGACGGCAAGATGATCTTCACGCCGTCGTCCTTCAAGGTCCGCAAGGGCCAGACCGTACGCTTTGCGATCAGGAACGCCGGCGAGCTCGACCACGAATTCGTGCTCGACGACCACGACAAGATCATGGAGCACAAGGCCGTGATGGAGAAGTTCCCGGAAATGGAGCACGACGACCCGAACGCGATCCGGCTCGCGGCCGGCGAATCCGGCGAGATCGTCTGGAAGTTCACGAACGACGGCACGTTCAAGATCGCCTGCCTTGTTCCCGGCCATTACGACGCGGGCATGCATGGCGACCTCACCGTCGCCAAGAAGTAACCCGATCGGAGTCTGACATGAAAGCGCTCATCAAGCTCACCCTCGCCGCCGCGCTGTCCCTGGCTTCCGCCCAAGGCGCGTTGGCAGAGGAATTCACCAAGGGCACGGTCAAGAAGGTCGACACCAAGGCGAAGAAGGTCACGCTGATCCACGAGGAACTGAAGGACCTCGAAATGCCGGCGATGACCATGGTGTTCCGCGTGGAAGACGACGCCATCCTCGAACAGCTCAAGGAGGGCGCGAACATCGAGTTCATCGCGGAACGCGTGAACGGCAAGCTGACCGTGACCCAGGTCAAGTGACCCGGCGCGGGGCGTGGCCCGGGCGCCGCGCCCCCTGCCGCCCCGCAGGCGGGGCCCTCACTCCAACGAAAAAGTCGATCGACATGAAGCCCCCACTCCAACCCGACCGGGATTTTGCCCGCGAGACACGCTCGATCCTGCTTCGATTCGTGGCCCTCGCCGTCTTGATCGGCAACCTCGTCCTCGTCGGCGATGAGGGAACGGCGCTGGCCCATCTGGTGGTGGTCTTCAGTTATCTCGGGATCAGTGTCGCTTCCATCGCGACCGCGCGGATCCTGCCCGGCAGCGGCTGGCTGAAGACCGTGTTTGTCGTGCTGGACGCGCTGCTGGTCGCACTTCTCCTTTACGCGCACATCTTGAGCGGGCCGGTTACCGAGAACCATAACCTGACAACCTCGGGCCTGGTCGTGGCCTTCATCCTGCTCGTCCAGATCGGCCTGAAGCAGGATCGGCGGCTGGTGCTCGTCTTCTCCGCAATCGTTCTGACCTCCTGGGTGGCAATGCTGGCGATCACCGCGGTCCGCCACGCGGCCGACGACCTGGTCTCCTTGCTGGCGTCGTTCCTGAACCAGGACCTTGGCCTCACCGTCAGCTTCGGCTTCACCGCCTTCGCGATCTATCTGCTCGCCAGGGATCACGACCGGACACGCCGCGAGGCTATGAGGGCGGATCAGCGGCGCCTCAACCTGTCGCGCTTCTTCTCCCCGTTCGTGGTCACGGAGTTGCAGGACCACGGGCAGAGCTTCGGTCTGCAACGGCGCAACGTCGCGATCATGTTTGTCGACCTGCGCGACTTTACCCGCTTCGCCGAAACCGCCGCCGCGCCTGAGCTGGCATTCGTGCTGGGGGAATATCGGCAGCTTGTATCCCGGGCCATTTTCGACCACGGCGGCACGGTCGACAAGTTCATGGGCGATGGCGTGATGGCGGTCTTCGGGCATCCGAAGCCGTCCCACGACGACGCCGATCGCGCGCTGGCCTGCGCCCTTGAGCTTGTCGACGTCCTCGACAAGTGGCGCCGCGACAGCGGCCGAAATGGCCTTCCCGCGCTTCATGCCGCGATCGGCCTGCATTACGGAAGCGTGGTCGGCGGTGTCCTTGACAGCGGCTGCCACAGCGAGTTCACCGTCATCGGCGACACCGTCAACGTGGCGCAACGGCTCGAGAAGATGGCAAAGTCGCTGGCGACGTCCCTGGTCGTGTCTTCCGACCTGA
The DNA here is from genome assembly GCF_056159645.1 of Mycoplana sp. ABR4_002. Taxonomy (NCBI): domain Bacteria; kingdom Pseudomonadati; phylum Pseudomonadota; class Alphaproteobacteria; order Hyphomicrobiales; family Rhizobiaceae; genus Mycoplana; species Mycoplana sp. ABR4_002. The sequence goes on along the minus strand of NZ_JBSWVO010000001.1, from coordinate 3,651,356 downwards.
TGTCGGGGCTGCACGCGCCGGCGCCGCGCGCCGGCTGGATCAGATATCCGCATGCAGCCCTTTACGGCCGGCAGGAGCGGATTGACGTCTGGTATCTCGATCCCGCGGCCGGGGGACCGGCCGACCGGTCCTACGACATCGGAGGGCTGCACACCGCGATCCAGAGATCGACCTTCCAGTCGGCACCCCGGATCAGCGATCCCGGCATTGCATAGGAAACGCCGCGGACCTTGACCTCGGCTGGCGCGGAGCACCGCACCAGCGCATGATGCCGGCCCGGATCATGGTAGACCGCGCCATCCCTGGAGCTTTGCTGCGAGATCGAGATCACGACGTCGTAGTCGTAGCCGGGGCTTGCCGCGAGCGCGTTGCTCACCAGGGCGAGCGTAACGATCGAATCGTCCGCAAAACGTGCCGAGTGGAAGGGTGTCCGATCCGACGCCAAGACGGACGAAAACAGCAACGGCAGAATGGCAACAACAGCACCCCCGCGCATTTCGCCCTCCCGTGGAATATGCCAGCCAAGAAGTCTAGCACAGGTGCGGCGCCAAGTCCGCCGAATCGGAAACCGAGCTGGCGACCGCGCGAGGTTCGGACGCCTGCGGCTGCCGGGGTCGGACCGGCCTGCGATCCGGCCCCGGCTTGTCGCAGGACCTACGGCCGGCCGTGGAAACGACCGGGAGGACTGCGCAGGAGTGCCTCGAAATCGTGCGCCGGCAGCGGGCGACTGAAGTAATAGCCCTGAAATTTGTCGGCTGCCTCGCCTCCGAGGCGGGATCGATCCGGCAGCCTCGACGGTTCGCCATGTGGCGCGAGGGTGCCGTGCGCCCGGCTTTGCGCGATCGCGACGCTGGCGAGCTGGGCCGCGGCTGCGATCACGCGGTGCGTCAGTGCAGTCAGGACCTCCAGCTCCGCGTGGACGGCGATGGCGTCAAGCACCTGCCGGTCGCGCGACAGGATTGGCGAGGAGCAGGAGCCTAGCTGCACGGGTTCGCCCGGATCCGCCATGCTCGGACACGCCTCGGCCTCCGGGCGCCATGGCCGCGAATACCCGCGGTCATCGTTGCGCAGGTTGATAGAGACCACGCCTCCGGCCAGCGCCGCTTCGCACTGCCGGACAAGCTCGTCGAGGATTTCGCCGAGCGGCTCCCCTGTGACGATCATGTCCAGCAACCGGATCTGGCCCTCAAGCAGTCGCGCCACGATCGCACGGCGCTGCTCGAACATCGTTGTCATGCAGGTAATCTCGACTTCGTTAAGGCCCCGCAGGCGGGCGGAGCCGATACCGCTCCCGCATCGCAAGGCGCGGGAGCGGTGTCGTCAGGCGGGTCTGAAGGCACTGAGCCGGAGCGCGTTGGCGAGCACGAAGACGCTCGACATCCCCATCGCCGCCGCCGCCAGGATCGGCGAGAGCAAAGTCCCGCTCACGGGATAAAGCAGGCCGGCGGCGACCGGTATCAGAACCACGTTGTAGGCAAAGGCCCAGAACAGGTTCTGCTTGATGTTGCGGATCGTCGCCTGGCTGAGCGCGATGGCGCGCGATACACCCGTCAGCTCGCCCGACATCAGCACCACGTCGGCGCTTTCGATCGCAATATCGGTGCCGGTGCCGACGGCAAGGCCGACGTCGGCCTCGGTCAGGGCCGGGGCATCGTTGATGCCGTCGCCGATGAACGCCACCGAGCGCCCCCCCGCGCGAAGGCGCTTGACGGCGTCGACCTTCCCGTCGGGCAGGACCTCGGCGACGACTTCATCGATCCCGAGCTGCCCGGCGATGGCTTGTGCGGTGTGGGCGTTGTCACCGGTGATCATGGCCACCTTGAGGCCGAGCGCGTGGAGCCCGCTGATCGCCTCCGGCGTCGAACTCTTGATCGGGTCTGCGACGGCGATGATGGCGGCGAGCCGGCCGTCAACGGCCGCATAGAACGGCGAGCGGCCGAGGCTCCCGAGCGCCCTCGCACGCTCCGCGAAGACCGCGACGTCGATGCCGGCGCCGGTCATCGCCCGGTCCGCACCCACCACCACCGTATGGCCATCGACAACGCCCGTCACGCCGAACCCGGGTCGGGCCTCGAACCCGGAGACGTCACCGATGGCAATGCCCTCCGCCTTGGCGCCGGCGACGATCGCCTCGGCGATCGGATGTTCTGAGCGTGTTTCGACGCTGGCGACCAGACGCAGCACCTCGTCTCGCCGATAGCCTTGCGCAGCATGGAAGTCCGTGAGTTCCGGCCGTCCCTTCGTCAGCGTGCCGGTCTTGTCGAACGCGACGACCTTCACGTCACGCAGGCTCTGCAATGCCTCGCCCTTGCGGAACAGGATGCCGAACTCGGCGGCGCGGCCGGTGCCGACCATGATCGAGGTCGGGGTCGCCAGACCCATGGCACAGGGGCAGGCGATGATCAGCACCGCGACCGCGTTCACGAGGGCGTAGGTGAGCGCGTGGTCCGGGCCGAACACCAGCCAGGCGCCGAAGGTGACCGCGGCGGCGGCGATGACAGCGGGCACGAACCAACCCGTCACCTTGTCCACCAGCGCCTGGATCGGCAGCTTCGAACTCTGCGCCGCCTCCACCATGCGGATGATCTGGGCGAGCAACGTGTCGCCGCCGATCTTGGTGGCCCGGAATGTGAAGGACCCCGTCTTGTTGATGGTGCCGCCGACGACTTCAGAGCCTGCAGCCTTTCTCACCGGTACCGGCTCGCCCGTGATCATCGCCTCATCGACGTAGGAGTCGCCGTCGACCAGGCATCCGTCTACCGGTATCCGCTCGCCCGGCCGGATGCGCACCAGATCGTTCCGGCGCACGGCGGCAACGGCCACCTCGATAAATTGCCCGCCGCGCTCGACAAAGGCGATCTTGGGCTGGAGCCCGATCAGGTGCTTGATCGCCTGGCTGGTCTTGCCCTTTGCGCGCGCTTCGAGGAAGCGGCCGAGCAGGATCAGCGTGATGATCACCGCGGCAGCCTCGTAGTAGACGTTGTCGGTTCCTTCCGGCAGCGTTCCAGGGGCAAACGTCGCGACCACGGAATATGTCCAAGCAGCCGACGTGCCGAGCACGACGAGCGAGTTCATGTCCGGCGTCCAGCGCAGGAGGTTCGGGACCCCTTTGCGGAAGAAGCGCAGGCCCGGGCCGAACAGCACCAGCGAGGCCAAGGCGAACTGCAGATAGCGGGTCCCCTCCATGCCGAGAGTTTCCATTGCCCAGACATGGACTGCGGGAACCAGGTGGGAGCCCATCTCCAGCGCGAAAAGCGGCAGCGTGAACACGGCAGCGAATGCGAGCGACAGGCCGAGCCCCCGCATTTCTGCGGCCTTGCGGTCTTGCTGCGACACGCTATCGGCCTCTTCGCCCGCCCGAATCACATCGTATCCCGCCTTGCGGACGGCGGCCTCGAGCGCGGTCACATTGTCGCCGGTGAAGCGTACCGTCGCCGTTTCCGTGGCGCGGTTGACGGCTGCCTCCAGCACGCCGGGGACGCCCGCAAAGGCCTTCTCCACCCTGCGGGCGCAGGACGGAAAGGTCATGCCTTCGATCGAAAACTCCCGAACCTCAACGCGCGGGTGGTATCCGGCTGTCGAGATCGCTTTGAGCACCCCGTTGGCCGCGGGCGCGCCGCCATAGAGGACCGTGGCCCGTTCGGTTGCAAGGTTGACGCTTGCGGAAATGACGCCGGGAACGGCGGCGATCGCCTTCTCAACCCGGCGTACGCAAGATGCGCAGGTCATCCCGTCGATGCCGAATTCGGCCCAGGCAGAATCCGATTCCTGTTCTTCCAGCTTCGTGAGTGCAGCCATGGGAGGGTCCCCTGTCGTTAACTGCACACGGGGATAATCCTTCCAATCGTGGCAAGGTCAAGCGAGTTTTTGCCCGCCGACGCCCCAAGATTCCTCGCCCCCCACCGGGCGACGGAAACCGCCGCCGCCCGGTGGCCGCACCATGATCATTGCGGCCTGACGGCCTGGAAGACTGCGGCGGTGCCGTCCCTTTTCATCGCGAACACGTCGTAGCTCGCCCCGGGATCGTCGCCCATGCCGAGGGACCCACTCGGCATGCCGGGGACGGCGAGCCCGGCGATGGCGGGCTTTTCGGACAGCAGCCTCGTGACGGCGTCCACAGGCACGTGCCCCTCGACATAATATCCCGCGACAGTCGCGGTATGGCAGGCCTGCATGTTCGCCGGAATGGCGAAACCCCGCTTGATGGCGTCGAGGTCGTCCACGTCCCGTATTTCGACGCTGAAGCCGGCCGTCTTCATGGCCTCCGCCCAGGCATGGCAGCAGCCACAATTCGGGTCCTTGTAAACGACCATCGGCTCGCCGGCCGCGGACGCCGCCGGCGCTGCGAGGACAACCGTTCCCGCGGCGGCGATGGAGAGCAAGAATTCTCGTCTTTTCATCTGGTGACTCCTTGAATGTTCCGCCCCGCGCCTGAGCGCCAACCGAACGCTGCATGGCGACAGCAGGCAATGTCTTCGCATGACCGGCGAGGGCGACAGTCGGTTCGAGCAATGGCCGTGCCGGCCGTGAAATGTCGGAATCAGGTCCTTGGCGGCCGTTCCGGCGGCGCTACGAGTGCCGAGGCGGGCGGCCTCTCCTGCATGGGCCGCGGCGCGGGGCCCGCAGCTGTGCAGCCGATGCGCCACGCGACCGCGCCACGCCCGTCAGCAACAGGGGCACCGCACTGCGGCGCAAGAGCGCAACTCAAGCCGCAGGGCTTTTGCACCGGCTGTCGATCCGGGCAGCAGGACATGTCGCCTTCGTTTTCCATGCCCGCCGCGGGCAGGGCCTGGAGAGCATGAAGGGGGGGCGACCCGGTGGCCGCGCCTGCCGGGCCGGCGACGAGCCCGAGCACGGCAAGGGCCAAGAGCAAACGCAAGAGCGCGGCAGAGAACATGACCTCATGCTGGCATAGACCGTCCTGGTTGGGAAGTCCGAGCGCCCTGCGACCGACTGCCCCATCAGATGGCGGGTGACAGGCGATGGCAGGACTTTTGCGCAAGGCTCTTGACCTTGCCATGGTGGAAAGCTGCATGGTCACGCGGTCAAGTCCTAGAGGAGATATCCGTGTTCCACCTCAACATTCCCGAAATCACTTGCGGCCACTGCGTCAATGCGGTCGAGAAGGCCGTGAGGTCTGTCGACCCCAAGGCCGAGGTTGCCGTCAATCTGGAGACCAAGACCGCGTCAATCGCGTCGGAACTGGCTTCCGACGCCTTTGTGACCGCGATCGCAGCCGCCGGCTATGACGCGACCTTCAAGAAGTCGTGCTGCTCGCACGTGGCATGACGCAGCAGGCCTCCCCACGCGCCGGGCGGCGGCGCGTGGGGCCCTGACCCATATCGTCCGGCGCCGGCCAGCGGTGGCTCGCCGCCGCGGGGAACCGGCGTCGCAGCCCGTCCCAATCCGGTGCGCTTGCCCGTCATTCCCGCCTCTCCAGATCGTCGATGAGGGCCTTCATCTCGGCAATCTCGCGTTCCTGCGCCTTGATGATGTCGTCGGCCAGCTTGCGTACGCGCGGGTCGGAGATCTGTGCCCGCTTGCTGGTCATGATGGCGATCGAGTGGTGCGGGATCATCGCGCTCATGTATTTCGTGTCGTCGATGGTGATCTGGCTTCGGACGAGCGAAAGCGAAAGCGCCAAGACAAGTGCGGCCCCAACCAGGATGGCGATGTTCAGCGTCCTGCTCTTGTACATCTCGAACATGAAAGCCAGCATGACGACGGCCATGGCCGAGCCCATCAGCAACGCCATCCAGGCCCGGGTTTCGCTCCAGTAAGCGTGCTCCAAGGCATAGGTGTTCAGATACATGAGGCCGTACATGACGACCGTCGAGGTTGCGATCATTGCTGCGAAGCGCCAGTAGGACATTTTCATCCGTGCCTCCTCATTGCCGCGACAGCCCGGGCCTCCCGGCCGTCGAGAGCCAGGCCATCGCCTGCAAGTCCAAGGCCTGCAAGTCCAAGCGCATGGCACCGGAGCAATGGCCGACCAGGCATCAACATCGCTGGGTGCCGCAACGCGCTGTGCTGGCCGGCAGGGGGCGCCACCGCTGTGTGGTCCGTCTCGTTGAAAACACCCCTTCCAAGCGAAAGTTCCGGCGAAAACGCGAAGAGATGCGAACGGAGAGCAAGCTCCGGGGACGTGTGAGACCGCCGGTCGTCCGGGTGAGCCCGCGGTGGGCCCGAGCACTCGGCGGCAAGAGAAACTCGCCGCGCGGCGCGACGTTGCCCATCGGACGGCGGCGCCGAAGTTCGGCTCCACGAAGATGCCGTAGTACACTTGCGTAGAACACAGGCCGGCCGGTGGCGTGGCACGCAATGAAGGCGGAAGACATTCGATGGCGCAGTCACGCATCCTGCTGATCAACATCTGCTGACGGGCGCGTTCTATATCGCCAGCTTCGTCGCCGCGCGGGTCGTTTCCGACGCTCGATTCGAGCGGCCAGCAGATCGCCCGGTGGTTCTCCGACCACGGAATGCGCGGCTGCACGCCTGGACGGGCGTCTTCATTTCGCTGGGGTTCGCGACCTTCGCCGGACAGGTCGCGGCCCTGCTCCCCAGGCCAAGCCGGTCCATCTTCTTCGGCGGCGCCCTTGCCGGCGTTGTCACGGTCCGGGCCAACGCCTGGTTCTGGGCGGGGCTGGCCTCTCCCCGCAAGGCCTCGAACCGGCGCGCACCGTCTTCAGTATCGCGTGCAATTGGCGGGCGCTGTTCGACGGGTCGACAACGGCCGTGGCAGCGCCCGTCGCCGCGCCCGGCATCGCCGCATCGCCCGCCATTCCGACCTGGCTCACATGACTGAGCGTCGCTTTCTTGCCGAGCAGGCCGTCGAGACCGTCACCAACTGTGGAGGAGCCGGCCTTCTCGGGTCGGGCGGCACGATGAACGTGTCTCGCGGCGGAACGCTGGGCTTGCTGTGGGTCGGCGGGGTCGTCCGCCGGGCCATGCGGCGCTTGGACGGGGCGGCGCGGTCAGGAACGGCAATAGAGCCTACGCCGAGGAGTGCACGGGCGCCGCCTGAGGCCGGTCAGGAACTGGCGGTGCAGCTCGGACCGCTCCGGGCGGCCGACATCGGGGCGGCTGCCGGCGCGCTCGACGCCCTACGGGGCGCGGGTTAGGATTTGCCCGGCTCATGCTGCGACTTCTGCAGCCGTTGCCGAGGCGCCGATGCCGTCAGGCCCGGCTCGACCGGCGGCGACAGTCGATCGATCACCCAATCCGCCGGAAGGACGCAAGCGATGGATGAACTGGCAGCCCCCAATCCCGTCGTCGAGATCATCCTCGGGACATTGACGATGGTCGCCATCATCTTCGTGCACGGCGTCGGCATCCGGGCGATCAACCGGCGCTTCAGCGACGCATGGATCCGTGTCTCCGACAGGACGCCGCTCTGGCGGCTCGACCTGCTGCTTGCGCTGACGATCGGTTCGCTGGCGGCGCTGCACTTCGCCGAGACGCTGCTGTGGGCGGCCCCGGTGGTGGCACTGGGCCTGATTCCAACGATGCGCGACGGCTACTACTATGTCCTGCAGAGCTACACCACGCTCGGCACCGGTCCGGTGGCGATGCCGGACCACTGGCGGCTGATCGGCCCGATCATCGCCATGTCGGGCCTGTTCACCTTCGGCTGGACCGCCAGCGTCCTCGTCAGCATCATGACCGAGTTCAGCAAGGTCGACAGGGCGCGGGCCGAACGCAGGAAGGGCAAGGGTGCCAGCGAGGCGACGACCTCGGATCGGCGCGCAGAGGCGCAAGGCGCCCCCGGTCTCGGCGATTGACGACACGTCGTCGGCAGTGGCGACCGGCGGGCCTCGACGCAACAGTCTCGCCGGACGGTTCCCTCGAAATGGCTGAGGCCGTCGCCCGATCGTTGGCTCCGCACTCGCCCCCTCTGGCACCCGTCCGGGACCCCTGCCGGACCCCGGGCTTCGCCGCCGCGGTTACTGACGCAGGAGGCCGCGCGGGGGGCGTGCGCGGCGCCGCAAACGCTGCGGGTTCGGCCCGTTGCGGCCGTCATTCCGGCCACGGAGAGCTGCCCGAACCGGTGGAAGTGATTCGCTTTCCCACCCGTCAAAGGCGAGAATCGCGGCATTCTGCGATTGAAATCGACCTCGACCCCATCCAAAAGGTGTAAAATTGCGATATTCATGAAAAAAATTTTAATTTCACCTTTGGCGGGAAAATTTCGTTCCCGCTTATGACGTTTGTCTAATGTTTTCAATGGGGGCGTATTGCTCGTAGTTGTGGGGTCGGCCGGACCCCGAACGGAGTGATCGTTTTACTGCCCCAATTTGGGCCACCACGATTTCTGCAAATAATTCAAAAAGCAAATCCGTGCGATTTTAGATATTGTGGCAGCAATATGGCTTTTTATCTCAAGCACTTACTGCTTCCTGCTGTTGCGCGCTCCAGAAAGCTGAACTATTAATCCCGCCGTAACGCCGGATTAACTAAAAATATTAACCGGTCCTTGCAAAGCAGATACCACCATCTCCAAAGGGTTTAGGGTGGGGAGAAAGGCAAAGAGCAGTGACAAGCACAATTCGCGATGTAACCAAAGCCGGAGTCCAGGCTGAAAAGACCTATGTCGACCTTCTCGGCAATGCCATCAACGAAAACGGCCAGACTGCAGCTCTGACCCTTGATAAACTGTTCGACCTGCTGTCGAACATTGCCGAGACCAATACAGAGCTTGGCCGTAACACTGCCGACCGCGTCTTCAACGCCGTTGAAGATGGCGGCTGGAAGCGTGGCTGGCAGCAGAACGACAAGCGCGGCTGGGGCGACGAGTCCACCGACGACGGCGACGCCACCACCACCGAGGTCGACCTCGGCTCGACCGACCTTGGCACGACCGATACCGTTGCCACGGCCGGCACCCTCGGCGTGACCGATTCCCGGTCGGCGACGCTGGAAACGGCCGCCGATGCGCCGGTCGCCGCCGCGGCCCCCGCGCCGGCTGCCGCCGCCGCCGCAGGGAGCGGCTTCCCGGATGCCTCGACGACGGGCGTTCCGGCCGGCACCGCGCTGAAGACCTATTCCGGTCCGATGACGATCACCAAGGCCGGCACCGTGATCGAGAACATGGTCATCAACGGCACGCTTCGCGTCACCGCGCCGGACGTCGTGATCAAGAACTGCGTCATCAACTATAGCGGCACGTGGGGTATTGACGCCGAAGGTGCCAAGAACATCACCGTCCAGAACTGCGACATTACCGGGCCGGGCTACAACGGCATCGCCAATGCCGCGATCCTTGGCAGCGGTAACTTCATCGGCAACGATATCTCGAAGTCGGAAAACGGCATCGTCCTGCAGAATGGTGCCAGCACGGTGAAGGGCAACTTCATCCACGACCTTCAGGCTGCCGGTTCCGATCCGCACTATGACGGCATCTCCGTCCAGGGCGGCCAGAACGGCGTGCTGATCGAAGGCAACACGGTGATCAGCCGCGACACGTCCAACATCTTCATCAAGAACGACTTCGGCCCGATCTCCAACGTCACCGTCAACAACAACCTGCTGCTCGGGACCGCGGGCTACAACGTCTACGTCGACGGGCGGGCCAACGGCGGTGCGATCACCGGCGTCAAGATCACCAACAACCATGTCGAGAAGGGCTACTACGGCTACTATTCCGTCGACAAGTCCTCGCCGGTGATCTCCGGCAACTTCGAGTATCCGCGCGGCGAGGCCCCGCAGCCGGGCGACGGCTCGGTGTCGCCGACACCTCCGACGACGCCGACCGAGCCGGAAGTCCCGACGACGCCGACCGAGCCGGAAACCCCGACGACGCCGACCGAGCCGGAGACCCCGACGACGCCGACCGAGCCGGAAACCCCGACGACGCCGACGAACCCGACGACCAAGGTCTACACCGGCACCAGCGGCAACGACATCATGCCGGCAGCGGGCCAGTCCAACAGCGGCAACGAGACCTTCAAGGGCCTCGGCGGCAACGACCTGCTGAAGGGCGGCGCCGGCGCGGACGTGCTTGACGGCGGCAGTGGCCGGGACACGGCGACCTATGCCGGCTCCGGCGCAGTCAACGTCAACCTGGCGACCGGTGCCGCATCGGGCGGCCATGCTGCCGGCGACAAGCTGGTCAGCATCGAGAACCTGACCGGCTCCAGCTACAACGACGTGCTGACCGGCAATAGCGGCCGCAACGTCCTCGACGGCGGTGCCGGTGCGGACAAGCTCGACGGCGGTGCCGGCCGGGACGTCATCATCGGCGGTGCCGGGAAGGACATCATGACCGGTGGTGCCGATGCCGATACCTTCGCCTTCCATGCGCCGACGGAAACCGGCTCCGGCTGGAACCGTGACGTGATCACCGACTTCCAGAAGGGCGTCGACAAGATCGACCTGTCGGCCATCGATGCCAATGGCTCGGCGCGGGGCGACGGAAGCTTCCACTTCATCGCCCAGGACAACGGCAAGTTCGACAAGGTCGCGGGTGCGCTGGCCTGGCGGACCGAAGACAACGCCGGGACGGCCAACGACATCACCGTGATCCAGGGCGACCTGAACGGCGATGGCGTCCACGACTTCGAAATCCAGCTGCAGGGCCTCGTCAAGCTCTCGGCCAGCGATTTCATCCTGTAACGACCTTAGTCGCGGCGGTCGCAAGGCCGCCGTGACGGTTCGCACGGACCCGACGGGGCCCGCCATCCGGCGGGCCTCATCGCGTTTCCGGATCCGGCGTGAAAAGCTCGGTCGCCCGGCGCACGCCGCGCAGCGCATAGCGCCCGAGCGCGACCATCCCGTCGGCCAGCTCCCGCGGGCAGGCGTCGACGAAATCGCGCGACATCAGAACGTCGCGGTCGACCGAGGTGCACAGCGAGGCAATCCGGCTGACCTGGTTGACGGCGGGGCCGACAACGGTGAAGTCCAGCCGCACCCGGCTGCCGATGTTGCCGTAGAAGACCTCGCCGACATGCAGGCCGAGATAGACATCCGTCGCCGGCAGCCCGGCGCCCAGACGCTTGGCATTCAGGTCCGCAAGGTTGCGGCGCATCGCCCGCTCCGCCGCCAGTGCTGCCTGGCAGTCGGCCTGCTGGTCGTCGGAGCGGAAGATCGCCAGTACCCCGTCGCCAATCAGCTTCAGCACATTGCCGCCGTGGTCGTGAATGGCCCCGATCACAAGCTCGGCATAGTCATTGAGGAACGGAATGATCTGCTCGGGTTCGGACGAATCCGAGATCGGGGTGTAGTTGTGCAGGTCGGAGAACCAGATGACGGCGCCGATCTTCTCGACCGCGCCGCGGTTGATCTGGCCGCTGACGACCTTGCGGCCCGCGTCGGGGCCGAGATAGACCTCCGCAAGGGTGCTGATGATGCGGATCGATGAGACGCACTTGATGGCCAGCGCCAGGGTCGGCACGAGAACCCGCAGCGCATCGAGGTCATCCTCGCCGAACCCCTCGGCCTCGCGCGTCGTCCAGCTCGAGAAGAAGGCGTCCATCTCGCCGACGCGGCCCTGTTCGGTGAAGCGGTGGATCATCGCCACATAGTCGGTGTGGCCCGCTTCCCGCAACTCGACCATGTTGGAGTAGTCCGTCGGCGCCCCGCGGCAGAAGGGGCGGCGAACCTCGTCGCTGCCCTCGGTCATGAGATGGTAGAAGACGGAAGCGTGCCAGGCCTCCCTGTCGGTGGTCGCCTGGTATTCGAGCACGGGCTCGGGCACGGGCGTGGCGCTGTCCCAGCGGAATGCGCGGCCCTCGAGATCGGGATGCAGCGTGTCGATCAGGCACAGCGCCCGCGCGATCTTCGTCCCCGCGGCGTTGCAGCGCTCGCAGAAGCCGGCAATCAGGGCCGTCTCGTCGGTCCCCTCGTAACCCTGCCGGGATAGCCACAGGGTGATGTCGCGCAGGGCCTGACCGTCCATCGTCGTTCCGCCTGGGGTGTTGAGCGCCAAGAATTGCAGGTAAGATCGCGATTGTATACCTCAGCCCGCGCATCGTGTCGGAGGCTCGTATGGTTTTCAAGGAAGGAACATTTCACGGCGAGATGCCGGAACATTTCGACGGTCCGGACCCGGCCCTGCTGGAGACGGCCGTGGCCGACGCGCTGGCGGCGGCGGCTACGCTCGACCCGTCCGACATCGCCGTGACGTGCAAGGACGGGACTGTGTTCCTGACCGGTCGGGTCGGCACGCCGGAGGAGATCGAGCGTGCGGTTGCGATCGCCCGCTCCGTGCCGGGGGTGACGGCGGTCGAGGCGAAGCTTTCCGCCGGGCCCTGAGAAGCCGAAACCGTTGCCGGTGGCGCCGGGAAAATGATACTGCAATGCAGCGAACAGGACTGCATTGCACCATGCTTGGCGAACGGACGACCTACGACGACCTATACCGCGACTTCCGCTGGGAGGTTCCGGCACGCTTCAACATCGGCACGGCGGTTGCCGATGCCTGGGCCGCGCGCGAGCCGGACCGGGTTTGCCTCCAGCACTTCTCCCCAGACGGCGATCACCGGGGCCTGACCTATGCGGAGCTGGCGGCCCGGTCCTCTGCCTTTGCGCGCGGGCTGGCGGCGCGCGGCGTATCGGCGGGAGACCGCGTCGCGATCCTGCTGCCGCAAGGCTTCGAGACCGTGATCGCGCATGTCGCCATCTACAAGCTCGGCGCGATCGCCCTGCCGCTTGCGCTTCTCTTTGGCGCCGAGGCGCTCGAGTTCCGGCTGCGCGACGCTAACGTCAGGGCGCTGGTCACCAATGGCTTCGGTCTCGAGCGGCTGGCACCGGTGCGCGAGCGTCTCCCCGGCCTCTCACTCGTCGTCCTCGCAGAGGAGGCCGCGGTCGCCGGCACGGTGCCCTTCGCCGCGGTCGAGGCCGAGACGGGGCCGCCGTTCACCGCCGTCGACAGCAGCCCTGACGACCCGGCCCTGATGATCTACACCTCCGGCACCACCGGTCCACCGAAGGGAGCGCTGCACGGCCACCGGGTGCTGCTCGGCCATATCCCCGGCTTCCAGATGCACCATGAGTTCCTGCCGCAGCCGGGCGACCGGATCTGGACGCCAGCCGACTGGGCCTGGGCCGGCGGGCTGCTGAACGCGCTGCTGCCGGCGCTCTTGCTCGGCGTTCCCGTCGTCTCCTCGCCCGGCCAGAAGTTCGATCCGCACATGGCCTATCGCATCATGGCGGAGATGGAGGTGCGCAACGCCTTCATCCCGCCGACGGCGCTGCGGCTGATGAAGAGCGTCGAGGACCCGTTGGCGCACTACCGGCTGAACCTGCGCACCATCGGCACGGCCGGGGAGTCGCTTGGCCGGGAGACCTGGGAGTGGGTGCGCCGCACGCTCGGTATTACCGTCAACGAGTTCTACGGCCAGACCGAGTGCAACATCGTCATCGGCTCGATCGGGCGGTTGGGCGTGTCGCGCCCCGGTCCGATCGGCAAGGCGGTGCCCGGACACACCGTCGCCATCATCGACGCCGAGGGGCGGGAGCTGCCGGCCGGCACCATCGGCCAGATCGCGGTGCGCCGCCCGGACCCGGTGATGTTCCTCGGCTACTGGAACAACGCGGCCGCCACCCAGGCGAAGTTCATCGGCGACTGGATGACCACCGGCGACATGGGACGCATGGACGGCGAAGGCTACATCACCTTCTTCGGCCGCGACGACGACGTCATCACCTCGTCCGGCTATCGCATCGGTCCCAGCGAGATCGAGGACTGTCTCGCCGGCCATCCGGCGGTCCAGCTCGCGGCGGTGGTCGGCAAGCCCGACCCGGTGCGCACCGAGATCGTCAAGGCCTACGTGCTGCTGCGGCCCGGCCATCCGGCCAGCCTGGAGCTTGCGGCCGGCATCGGCGACTGGGTCAAGACGCGGCTGTCGATGCACGAGTACCCGCGTGAGGTCGAGTTCGTCGACAGCCTGCCGCTGACGACCTCCGGCAAGGTGATCCGCCGCTTGCTGCGCGAGCGCGCGGCACGGGAAACCGAGAGCCTGGAGCCGGCCCCGGGCTGAGCGCGCTATCGCTTGGCGAGCGCGCGGATCTTGTCGCGCAGCAGGCGCGCGATGTTGCGGGTGTTGCGGTAGAGGTGCAACTGCGTCGCCACCTGCCGCACCTCGCGGTCGCGGTTCTGTTCGAGCCCGATCACCAGCGTGCCCATCTCCTCGCGCTCCTGCCAGAAGCGGCTCATGACCGGGTGGTCCGGCACCGCGCAGGAATCGGAACGGACGATGTTGGCGTCGTCGAGGTGCCATTCCGTCAGCTGGGCGACCAGCAGCTTGCCCGGCGAGTAGCGCGCATAGGATTCGTCGTAGGCGGTTTTCCAGGTGTAGGCCTCGCCGTGGCTGAGAAACACGATCATCGAGGCGATCGCCTTGCCGTCGAGGTCGAGCGTGTGGATGCGCACGCCGTCGGTTTCGGCGAGGTTGGTGACGGCCTCGCGGGCGAAGGCGGCGCGGTAGCGGTCGTTGATCATCGCCGAGCGGTTTCGTCCCTTCCAGCCGGCCGCTTCCAGCAGCAGGAACTGTTCCATCCGCAGCTGGATCTCGCCCGGCTGGCGGGCAACGTTGTAGGACAGGTCGCCCAGCATCTCGAGCTTGCGCCACTGGCGGTGCAATTCGCGCAGATGCTGGGGCGAGATGGCCTGGCTGATGTAGCCCGGCCCGTCGAGCAGGCTCTCCAGCATCGGCCGCTGGTAGGTGTCGGTCACGGTCAGCGGCAGGTTGCGGCCGAGCGCGACGGCGCGCGCCAGCGCCGCCAGCGGCCCCTTCAGGCGCAGGTCGGGCAGAACGAGCACCGGCGGCAAACCGTGTCCGGCCGTTGCCAGCGCCTCGTAGAGGTTGTCGAGCGTTTCCGCCGCGTCCTCGGCGTCGACCAGCGGCGTGCCCAGCGGGCCGAACGGATTGGACCAGGCGCGGATGATGCCGGCCCCGACGGAAAAGCCGGGCCGCTCGATCGAGAACGGCATCAGCAGGCGGATGCGGCTGCGGTGCGCGTCCTCGTCACGGATCAGCGCCAGCCGCACCGTGCGGTCCTCCAGCCGCGGCATCGCCGGCGCCAGGAAGCGCCCGGTGAAGAACACGTTCGGCTCCAGCGCGCGATGGGAGAGGAAGTCGAGCTCCTGTTGCAGTTCATAGCCGGCAATGGCCGGATAGAGCGACAGCGAGCGCCCCGGCCGGCCGAGGGCGATACGGTGCTCGGCCGCCGGCGCCTTCGGCTCGAACGGCGGGGCCGTCGCGGTCGACGCGTCGGCGGTGTTGACGCCCGATCCGGAAACAAAGGTCATGTCAGTCCGTCCTGTCGCCGCGCGCCGCAGCCCTTGCCGGCGCGGCCAGCGCAAAGAGGGAGATGCCGAGCGTGCGCCGCACCGCGATGTGGAGCAGCAGGGCCTCGAGTGCCATGGCGCCGGCCGTGGCCGCGGCGGCGCCGGTGATGCCAAGGGCCGGAATCAGGGCGATGCTGAGGCCGATGTTAACCGTCAGCGCCGCCGCATAGACCAGCACGCACAGCTTCTGCTGCCCCGCCATCGTCAACAGCACCTCGCCGGGGCCGACGGCGGCCTTGACCAGGATGCCGAGGAACAGGATCACCATGACGGCGTAGCCGGCGGTGAAGGCGGGGCCGAACAGCGACAGCAGAAACTCGCCGGCGAGCAGCACGCAGAGGCCGACGGCAAGCGAGGGCCAGAAGCTCCAGCGCACGGTCTCGGCGGCGAAGGCGGCCAGCTGCCTGCGTTCGCCATGGCCGTAGAGGGCGGCAAAGCGCGGGGCGGCCGCGGCCTTGACCGAAAACAGCACGAAATGGACGAGCGCCATCGTCTTGGCGGCGGCGAAGTAGACCGCGACGCTGTCCGGGTCGAGGAACAGCCCGACGACGACGACGTCGGAATTGGTGAGCAGGAATCCGAAGCCCTCGATCAGGAAGATCGGCAGCGCCATGCCGGCCCAGGCCCTGAACTCGGTCCGCCGGCCGCCGCGCTGGTAGGTCCGGCGCAGCCGGAAGGCGACGTTGAAGAATTGCACCACCGACGTCAGGTAGGTCGCCACCAGCGCAGCGGCCATCGCCGTCTGTGCCGTCCTTGGGGCACCGAGCAGCACCGCCGCGACGAGGCAGACGAGGATCAGTAGCGGCCGGACGATGTAGGTCGGACTCAGCGCCACCACGGCCCAGCTGTGGGCCCGGGCGGTGCCCTCGAGCACGTCGCCGAGCGCAATCATCGGCAGGCAGAAGATGCCGAGATAGACCGGAACCAGATAGTAGGATTCGATGCGGTCGGACAGCAGCCAGAGGCCGAGCAGGCCGAACCCCGCCAGCAGGCTGGCCGACACCATCGCGAAGGTGCGCGCGGTGGCGGTCAGGCCACGGATCTCGTCGAAGGCGCCGCGGGCGCTGTACTGCGGCAGGAACCGCACCACGGTCGAATGGAAGCCGAGGCAGGAGAGGTTGCCGAAGATGACGACGAGCACCCAGACGAAGACGAAGATGCCGTACTCGAACTCGCCCATCAGGCGTGCCATGATGACCTGGGAGACGAAGGCGATCGCGGCGCTGACAATGCGGATGACGAAGGCGATCAGCGCCATGCGCTGGGCGCGGCTGCGGGGGTCGTCGCCGGCCAGGGACTCGGCGAAATGGCGCGCCAGCGGGGCCACCCTGCGGCGGAGCCCGTTTGGCAGCAGCTTTTCCGCCGACTGAATGACCGCCATGAACACAGGAACCCGCAGCAACGCAAAACACACCCGGCCAGTCTTGTCAGGCCAGGGTTAACAAAACGTGCCGGGGGCCCGGCAAGACAGGGAAAAGGCAGGGAATATGGCCATCGATCCGCAGGAGCGGGCGCGCATGCTCAGGGCCTATTCGATCGGGCCGACGATGATCCGCTATCTCGAGGAAATCGGCGTCGAGCGCCTGTCGGACCTGGTCGGCGCGAGCGCCGGGGACCTCGCCTTCCGCATCGACGTCGCGCTCGGCCGCCGGCACATGAACCGCCTCGGGGTCGAAGCGCTCGGTAACCTGATCGCGCTGGCCGAGGCCGAATGCGGGCACAGCCCGGCGGGGCCCTTCACGACGATGCCGCCCGAGGGCGGCATCTGAACACTTTGCTGAGCTGACCGTTCCGGCGCGGCGGTGCCGCGGCTAGACCTGCTCGAAGGCGCCGTGGCAGTGCTTGTACTTCTTGCCCGAGCCGCAGGGGCATGGCTCGTTGCGGGCCACCTTGCCCCAGGTCGAGGGGTTCTGCGGGTCGCGGTCCTCCGGATTGACGCCGACGGCCGTGAAGCCGCCCTCGCCGAAATCGTCCTCGCCGGTGGTGCCGTCGATGTGGTGCCCCTCCATCTCCGGCAGCGACGGAGCCGGGGCTTCGGCCGCCTCGCGGACGAGCTCGACGCGCATCAGCTGCGCGGTGACGGTCTGGCGCAGGTTCGCCAGCAGCGCCTGGAACAGTTCGAAGGCCTCGCCCTTGTACTCCTGCAGCGGGTCGCGCTGGGCGTAGCCGCGGAAGCCGATGACCGAGCGCAGGTGGTCGAGGTTGACGATGTGCTCGCGCCAGAGATGGTCGATCGTCTGCAGCACGACCGACTTTTCGACATAGCCCATGATCTGCGGTCCGAAACGCTCGGCCCGGTCGGCGGCGGCCTTGTCGGCGGCGGTCTTCACGCGCTCCAGGATGTCGGCCTCGTCGATGCCTTCCTCGGCCGCCCACTGGTCGACCGGCAGGTCGAGATTGAGGTGCTGCGCCACGCCCGCCTTCAGGCCGGCGACATCCCACTGCTCGGCATAGGCGTTTTCGGGGATGTGCAGCCTGACGAGGTTCTCGATCACCTCCTGGCGCATGTCCTCGACGATCTCGCTGATGCTCTCGGCATCCATCAGTTCGAGCCGCTGCTCGAAGATGACCTTGCGCTGGTCGTTCAGCACGTCGTCATATTTCAGGAGGTTCTTGCGGATGTCGAAGTTGCGCGCCTCGACCTTCTTCTGCGCCCGCTCGAGCGCCTTGTTGATCCAGGGATGGACGATCGCCTCGCCGTCCTTCAGGCCGAGCTTCTGCAGCATGCCGTCCATGCGGTCGGAGCCGAAGATGCGCATCAGGTCGTCCTGCAGCGACAGGTAGAACTTGGAGCGGCCCGGGTCGCCCTGGCGGCCGGAGCGGCCGCGCAGCTGGTTGTCGATGCGGCGGCTTTCGTGACGCTCGGTGGCGAGCACGTAAAGCCCGCCGGCGGACAGCGCCTTCTCCTTCAGCAGCCGGACCTCCGCGGCAATCGCCTCGCGCCGCGCGTCGCGCTCGGGGCCGGCCTCGAGGTCGGAGAGTTCGCGCTCGAGGCGCATGTCGAGATTGCCGCCGAGCTGGATGTCGGTGCCGCGGCCGGCCATGTTGGTGGCGATGGTGACCGCCCCGGGCACGCCGGCCTGGCTGACGATATAGGCTTCCTGCTCGTGGTAGCGCGCGTTCAGCACCTGGAAGTTCTTCACCCCGGCCGCCTTCAGCCGCTCGGCCAGGACTTCCGACTTCTCGATCGAGGTGGTGCCGACCAGGATCGGCTGGCCGCGCTGCTGCGCGTCCTTGATCTCCTCGATGATCGCCTTGTACTTCTCCTCCGCCGTCCGGTAGACCTCGTCGTCCTCGTCCTTGCGCTGGATCGGCAGGTTGGTCGGCACCTCGACGACCTCGAGGCCGTAGATGTTGCCGAACTCCTCGGCTTCGGTGGCCGCCGTGCCGGTCATGCCGGCGAGCTTGTCGTACATGCGGAAGTAGTTCTGGAAGGTGATCGAGGCCAGCGTCTGGTTCTCCGCCTGGATCTGCACCTTCTCCTTGGCCTCCAGCGCCTGGTGCTGGCCTTCCGAATAGCGCCTGCCCGGCATCATGCGGCCGGTGAACTCGTCGATGATGACGATCTCGCCGTTGCGGACGATGTAGTCCTTGTCGCGGGTAAAGAGCTTGTGGGCCTTCAGCGCGTTGTTGATGTGGTGGACGATCGCGACGTTCTCGACGTCGTAGAGCGACTCGCCCTTCAGCAGCCCGGCATCGCGCAGCAGGTTCTCGAGCTTCTCGGTGCCGACCTCGGAGAAATTGGCCGAGCGCTGCTTCTCGTCGATCTCGTAGTCCTCGTCCGACAGCATCGGGATGAAGGCGTCGATGGTGGTGTAGAGATCGGAGCGGTCGTCGAGCGGGCCGGAGATGATCAGCGGCGTGCGCGCCTCATCGACCAGGATCGAATCGACCTCGTCGACGATCGCGTAGAAGTGGCCGCGCTGGACCATCTGGGCGCGATCATATTTCATGTTGTCGCGCAGGTAGTCGAAACCGAGCTCGTTGTTGGTGGCGTAGGTGATGTCGCAGGTGTAGGCGGCGCGGCGCTGGTCGTCGTCGAGGCCGTGCACGATCACGCCGGTCGAAAGCCCGAGGAAGCCGTAGATCCTGCCCATCATCGCCGCGTCGCGGCGGGCGAGGTAGTCGTTGACGGTGACGACATGGACACCGCGGCCGGCCAGCGCGTTCAGGTAGACCGGCAGCGTCGCCACCAGCGTCTTGCCCTCACCGGTCTTCATCTCCGCGATCGACTTCTCGTGCAGGATCATGCCGCCGATCAGCTGGACGTCGAAGGGCCGCAGGCCGAGCACGCGCACGGCCGCCTCGCGTGCGACGGCGAAGGCGGGCACCAGCAGGTCGTCGAGCGACTTGCCGTCGGCCAGCTGCTGGCGGAATTCCGCGGTCTTGGCCGTCAGCTGCTCGTCGGACAGCGCCTTCATCTCGGCTTCGAGGGCATTGATGGCGTCGACCCTCGGCTTGTAGGAACGGACGCGGCGGTCGTTGGACGAGCCGAACAGCTTGCGGGCGATGCCGCCGAGACTGACCATCGGGATGGTCCTTTCTTTTGTGTCAGGGGCGCTTCAAGGGGGCATGCAACCAACGGCGCAAACCCGCGAAACGCCCGGAAACGTTCTGGACGCGAGATTGCGTGACAGATAAGAGGGGGGTCGAATGATGTCAACGGCGCAATCGGTTACAGAACCGCCACATTCCGGTGCTGTTCAACCGATTAGAAGCCTGTTCCGTCACGAACCCGGCCGTCTGTGAAAGGTTTATGAGAATGTTCAAGTACAGCAAGATGGCAGCCGTTGCGCTGATCGCGATCGCGGCCGCCCACGGTGCTGCCGTCGCCCAGGATGCGACCGACCCGGTCGTCGCCAAGGTGGGCGACATCGAAATCCACCAGTCCGAGGTCGATCTCGCGACGGCCGGCCTCGATCCGCAGCTCGCCAACCTGCCGCCGGAGCAGAAGACGGTCGCCGCGCTTTCGGCGCTGATCGACATGAAGCTGCTTGCCGCCGGCGCGTCGGAGGAGGGGCTGCAGGACGACGCGGCGTTCAAGCAGCGCATCGCCTACCTGACCGACCGCGAGCTGCACAACGCCTACTTCAAAAAGCACGTCGTCGACATGGTCACCCCAGAAGAGGTCAAGGCGCGCTACGACAAGGAAGTCGCCGCGATCGAGCCGCAGCAGGAGGTCCGTGCCCGCCATATCCTGGTGAAGACCGAGGACGAGGCGAAGGCCGTCATCGCCGCGCTCGACGAAGGCAAGGACTTTGCCGAGCTGGCGAAGGAGAAGTCGACCGACGCGGCCTCGGAAGGCGGCGATCTCGGCTACTTCACCAAGGGTCGCATGGTGCCGGAGTTCGAGGCGGCGGCGTTCGGACTCGACACCGGCACCTACACCAAGGCCCCGGTGAAGACGCAGTTCGGGTTCCACGTCATTCTCGTCGAGGACAAGCGCGACCAGGCCCCGCCGCCGCTGGCGCAGGTCGAGCCGCAGGTTCGTCAACTCGTAATGCGGGACAAGTACATTGCGCTGATCGAGGCCGCCAAGGCGGACGCCCCGGTCGAGATCGAGGATCCGGCGCTGAAGAAGTCCTACGACGAGGCCACCAAGGCGCAGCAGGCCGAGCCGGCGCCCGACGCCGCCGCGCCGAAGAACTAGCGCGCCATCGGCCCGCCGCCCGGCGGCGGGCCCTTCATGATCAATGGGAAGTGCCATGTCCGGTTCCATTTCTCCGCTTGCCCCAAAATCCTTCGCCGCCATGCCGCCCGTGCGCGGGGTCCGGATGGCCACCGCCGCCGCGGGCATCAAGTACCAGGGCCGCACCGACGTGCTGATGATGGTCTTCGACGCCCCGGCATCGGCGGCCGGCGTGTTCACCACCTCGAAGTGCCCCTCGGCCGCGGTCGATTTCTGCCGGGCCAACCTTCCGGCCGGCACGGCGAGGGCGGTGGTCGTCAATTCCGGCAACGCCAACGCGTTCACCGGGCGCAAGGGGCGCGAGGCGACGGCCATGACCGCTTCGGCGGCGGCCAAGGCGGTCGGCTGCGGCGAGGGCGAGGTGTTTCTTGCCTCGACCGGGGTGATCGGCGAGCCGCTCGACGCCACCAAGTTTTCCGGCGTCCTCGACAGGCTGGCAACCACCGCGCAGGAGGACTTCTGGTTCGAGGCGGCGAAGGCGATCATGACCACGGATACCTATCCGAAGGTCGCGACGCGCACCGCCAGCATCGGCGGCGTCACCGTGCGCATCAACGGGATGGCCAAGGGCGCCGGCATGATCGCGCCCGACATGGCGACGATGCTCGCCTTCGTGGTGACCGACGCCGACATCCCGGCCGGGGTGCTGCAGGCGCTGCTGTCGGACGGCGTCGGGCCGACGTTCAACGCCGTCACCGTCGATAGCGACACCTCGACGTCGGACACGTTGATGTTGTTTGCCACCGGCGCGGCGGCCGCCGACGGGCAGCCGGCGGTCACCGGCTCCGCCGACCCGGCCCTTTCCGGGTTCCGCTCCGCGCTGAACGATCTGCTCAAGGATCTGGCGCTGCAGGTCGTGCGCGACGGCGAGGGCGCACGCAAGATGGTCGCCATCACGGTCGACGGCGCCGAGAACGACGCCGCCGCCAAGCGTATCGCGCTCGCGATCGCCAACTCGCCATTGGTCAAGACCGCGGTCGCCGGCGAGGACGCCAACTGGGGGCGCGTGGTGATGGCCGTTGGCAAGTCCGGGGAAATGGCCGACCGCGACCGCCTCGCCATCTGGTTCGGCGACGTTCGTGTCGCCGTCGACGGGGAACGCGACCCGCATTATT
Source organism: Mycoplana sp. ABR4_002 (assembly GCF_056159645.1). Classification (NCBI taxonomy): domain Bacteria; kingdom Pseudomonadati; phylum Pseudomonadota; class Alphaproteobacteria; order Hyphomicrobiales; family Rhizobiaceae; genus Mycoplana; species Mycoplana sp. ABR4_002. Next base: position 3,629,266 of record NZ_JBSWVO010000001.1, on the reverse strand, counting down.
CGGAAGCGGCCGCCTCGGCGGTGATGAAGGAGCAGGACATTGCGATCCGCGTCGACATCGGCCTCGGCTCCGGCACCGCGACGGTGTGGACCTGCGACCTCACCAAGGAATATGTCGAAATCAATGGCGATTACCGCAGTTGAGCGCCGGGACGGACCGATCGATGACGAAAATCGCCTCCACCGGGTCGAGGGAGTGGAACGCCATGGCTGATCTGCCCAGCGTGCGCCGGCTCGAGGCCGTCGGCTTCCGCGCCTGGCCGGCCGCATCCACGCAGTACGACGGCAGCTGGCTGGTGCGCTTGACCGCCGGCCACCCGTCGCGGCGACTGAATTCGGTCAATCCGCTTGATCCCTCCGATACCCGCGACATCGCCGCGCGCCTCGAGAAGGCGGCCAAGCGCTTCGCCGACTACGGGCGGCCGCTGCTGGTGCGCCAGACCCCGCTTTCGCCGCCGCCGCTCGTGGCGTTCATGGACGCGGCCGGCTGGAGCGGCGTCGGCGAGACGTCCGTGATGATGGCAGATCTTGCGGAAGTCCCGGCGGCCGAGAGCACCGACGGCGTCGAGCACCTGCCGAGCCGTGACGTCGGCCGCTTCGTTGACGCCCGCATCAGGGTCGCAGGCGACGATACCTCGCTCAAGCCGGGTCTGACCGAGATCGTCAACGCGATCAAACCGGAGACCGGCCTGTTCATCTTCGAGGCGCCGGATTTCGGCCCCACGGCGGTGTCGCTGACGGTTCAGGACAACGACCTCGCCGGGATCCTGCAGCTTGCCGTGGCGCCGGACCTGCGCGGCCGGGGCATCGGCACGGCGATCCTGCATTCCTCGATGCGCTGGGCGCGGCTGCGCGGCGCGAAGCGGGCATGGGTGCAGGCCGAGCTCGACAACGAGCAGGCGGTGGCGCTCTACCGCAACGCCGGCTTCCGCGAGGTTTACCGCTACGTCTACCGCGGGCCGGAGCAGCCATGACCGAGCCGGCCGCCCGCAAGCTCCTGCTCGTCGCCGCCTGCGCCCTGGTCGACGCGGACGGGCGCATCCTTCTGGCACAGCGGCCGGAAGGAAAGACGCTCGCCGGCCTGTGGGAATTCCCCGGCGGCAAGGTCGAGGCCGGCGAGACGCCGGAGGAGACGCTGATCCGCGAACTCGAGGAGGAACTCGGCATCACCACCAAGGCGGCCTGCCTCGCGCCGCTGACCTTTGCCAGTCACACCTACGACGACTTCCATCTTCTGATGCCGCTCTACATCTGCCGCCGCTTCGAGGGAACGGCGCACGGCCGCGAGGGGCAGGCGATCAAATGGGTCCGGCCGAAGATGCTGCGGGACTACCCCATGCCGCCAGCCGACGAGCCGCTCATTCCCTATCTCATGGACCTTTTGTGAACGCGCGTTTGCGCGCGGGCATTTCGCCGTTCGTTAATCCATCGTTTATATCCGCCGGCCTATTATAGCTCGTGCGAGAGCGTGGCTGCGTCTCGAGACGCGGGAACGTTTCGGCACTTCATCCGGTGCGTGAAGCGCTGCGGGCAGTGGCGCAAGGCGCACCAGTGTAGAATTCCTTCGAGAGTTACGGGAAATGCGGGACGACGAATTCTGGCAAGCAGTTCAGGACAAGGAACTGACGACGGTCTCCGGCAATCGCCGCACCGGCGTTCTCAACCTTGCCCTGCTGTTCGGCACGGCAGCGATCGCGCTAGCGCTGGTCCTGACCCCCGTGCTCTCCTCCAAGACCAATACCCGCGTGATGGCGCATTCGCCGGACGAGTTCGACATGATCTCGACCGGGTCGGTGCCGAAACGCGGCGAAGGCAAGCGCTATACGGTTCGCCGAAGCGTGCTGCAGGAAATGCCCGGTGCAATCTGCATCGTCGACGGGAACGGTGTCTCGAGCGGCTGCTGATACGGCAGGCGACCTCGCGCATCCCCGGCAAGTACCCTGAAGTTCAAGGGAGCGAGGTCGTAATGCGTATGCTCAAATCCTTCATGCAGGACCGTAGCGGTGCCACCGCGATCGAATACGGCCTGATCGCGGCCCTGATCGCCATCGGCCTGCTGGCCGGGCTCACCGCCTTCAGCGACGCGCTGCTGGCGACGCTGACGCTGATCAGCGACACCATCATGGGCGTGGGCTGACGGTCCCGGCGGAGCTCCGGACGGGCCGGGCGCCCTAGCCGGTCGTCCGGGCCTTGAGCGCTTCGGCCAGGCTCGCCTTTGCCGATCCGGGCTTGAGCGGCTTCTGCTGGCTCTCGTGCGGCGCCCAGCCGGACGCGTAGATGATGGAAAAGGTGGCGCGGATGCGGCCGTCCGGGTCGGAATGGCGCTCGGCATAGAGCTCGGCGGCGCGCAGGAAGAACGCCCGCGACAGCGGCCTGCGGCTGCGGGCGACCAGCGGATTGGCCATCCCCATGGCGCGCAGGTCGCGCATCAGCGGAAAGATCGAATCATAGCGGACCGTGTAGGTCTCCTTGTCGGTGACCGGCAGCGCGAAACCGGCGCGCTGCAGCAGGGCGCCGATGTCGCGGATGTCGGCAAAGGGGATGACGCGCGGACTGGCGCCGCCGGTCAGTTCGGCCTCCGCCTGCAGCAGCACCTCGCGCAGCTCCTGCAGCGTGTCGGCGCCGGGGATGGCGGCGAGGAACAGCCCGTCCGGCTTGAGCGCCCGGCGGATCTGCACGAACACCCCCGGCGTGTCGTTGGTCAGGTGCAGCGACAGCGGCGATACGGCGAGGTTGACCGAGGCTGGCGCCAGCGGCAGCCGTTCCAGCGGCGCGCTGGTGAAGCGTTCCTCGCCCGGCGCGGCGAAGCGGGCATCGGTCTCGATGCGCGCGACCCGACCGACCTTGCCCGTCGCCGGCAGCGCCCGCGCCACGAGGCCGCTATAGCCGTGGATCTCGACCGCGTCGTCGAAGCGGCGCTCGATCACCGCCAGCCGTTCGGACAGCTCCTCGGCCGCCAGTTGCAGCAGGAAGTCGGCCGGCGGGGGCGGCGACCCTAGCGCGCGCAGCCGATTTTTCTCAACCAGGGCTTGATCGAAGATCGCTTCCAAGGAACACTTCCGTCTCTGGGCCGCGGCGTTCGCCGGCGGCGGGTGCTGGGCGCTGCAATGGCGCCATGGAGATAGGAATGTCAACCGCGTGACGCAAACCGCGCTCGCCAGATTTCACGACATCCTGATGCGCGGGCGCACCGCGGCCGCAGCGGCGATCGACTTCGTCTATCCGCCGTGCTGTCCCGGTTGCCAGGTGCTGCTTGGCCGCCATGCGGGCGTCTGCGGGCGCTGCTGGGCGTCGCTGCGCTTCATCGAGCGGCCCTACTGCGAGGTGCTCGGCCTTCCCTTCACGCACGACCTTGGCGCCGGCATCCTCAGCGCCGACGCCATCGCCGGTCCGCCGCCGTTTGCGCGGCTGCGTTCGGCGGTGGTGCATGACGGCCTCGCCCGGGCGCTGGTGCACCGGCTGAAGTATGGCGACCGGACCGACCTCGCGCCGATGATGGCGGCCTGGATGCTGCGCGCGGCCGACGGGATGATCGAGGGCTGCGACGCGATCGTGCCGGTGCCGCTGCATCGCTACCGCCTGCTGGCCCGCCGGTACAACCAGGCGGGCGAGCTGGCGCGGGCAATCGCCCGGCAGACCGGAACGCCGCTGGTCGTCGGCGCGCTGCAGCGCACGCGCTCGACCCGGCACCAGATCGGGCTCGGCGCCCGAGCCCGGCAGCAGAACGTCCAGGGGGCGTTCACAACGACCGCTGCCGGCAGGGCGCTGCTGTCCGGCAAGCGCGTCGTCCTCGTCGACGACGTCTACACCACCGGGGCGACGGTTTCCGCCGCGACGCGGGCGCTGCGGCGTGGCGGCGCGGCCGAGGTCGGCGTTTTGACCTTTGCAAGGGCGCTTGCCGACCATATATGAGGGTGAAGGAACCAGTGCTTACGGAGACATTGCAGGCATGGCATCGGTAGTGATCTACACGCGGCAGGCTTGCGGCTATTGCTCGGCCGCCAAGCGACTTCTCGAGACCAAGGGCGTCGCCTACACCGAATTCGACGCGACCGGTGCGCCGGACCTGCGGCAGGAGATGATGCGCAAGGCCAACGGCCGCAGCACCTTCCCGCAGATCTTCATCGACGACGCCCATGTCGGCGGCTGCGACGACCTGCACGCGCTCGAACGCGAGGGCAAGCTCGACGTGATGCTGGCGGCCTGAGAGGAGATAACGATGTCCGTGAAGATTGCCGCCATCCAGATGTGCTCCGGCACCGACCCGCAGGAAAACGCCGAGGCGATGGCGCGCCTGGTGCGCCAGGCCGCGGCTGCGGGTGCGACCTACGTGCAGACGCCGGAGATGACCGGCGCTGTGCAGAAGGACCGGGCCGGGCTGCAGGCGGTGCTTACGGGCGAGGACGAGGACGTCGTGGTCCGCACCGCCGCCGGCCTTGCGGCCGAGCTCGGGATCTATGTCCATGTCGGCTCGACCGCGATCGCCGTTGCCGACGGCAAGATCGCCAACCGCGGCTTCCTGTTCGCCCCCGGCGGCGCGCGCATCTGCAGCTACGACAAGATCCACATGTTCGACGTCGACCTCGACAATGGCGAGAGCTGGCGCGAGAGCGCGGTCTACAGCCCCGGCAGCGTCGCGCGGCTGGCGGACCTGCCGTTCGGCAAGCTCGGCTTTGCCATCTGCTACGACGTGCGCTTCCCCGAGCTGTTCAAGGCGGAAGCCCAGGCCGGCGCGCAGATCATCTCCGTGCCCGCCGCCTTCACCCGCCAGACGGGCGAGGCGCATTGGGAAACGCTGCTGCGGGCCCGCGCCATCGAGAACGGCGTGTTCATCGTCGCTGCCGCCCAGGCCGGCCAGCACCAGGACGGGCGCGAGACCTTCGGCCACTCGATCATCATCGACCCGTGGGGCCGGGTGCTGGCGATTGCCGGCGGCACCGGCGAGACGGTGATCACCGCCGAGATCGACGTCGGCGCGGTCAAGGCCGCGCACGACCGCATCCCCAACCTGAAGAACGGCCGAGGCTTCACGGTGGAGGAGGTCGTGCCGCCGACGACGGGAGGCGTTGCCGCTTGATCCGCTACGAACTCGTCTGTGACAACGCCCACGAATTCGAGGCGTGGTTCGGCTCCGCCGACGATTTCGACCGGCAGAAGCAGCGCGCGCTCGTCAGCTGCCCGGCCTGCGGCTCGCCGCGGGTGACGAAGAAGCTGATGGCGCCGTCGGTGTCGACGGCGCGGCGCAAGGAGGCGCGGCGCCAGGCGGTGATGAACGCCCACAACAGGGAGGTCGTGGACAAGATGCGCGAGCTCGTCGCCACCATCAAGGCCAACTCCGAGGACGTCGGCGAGCGCTTCCCCGAGGAGGCGCGCAAGGTCCACTACGGCGAGAGCGAGCAGCGCGGGCTGATCGGCAAGGCGACCCCGGACGAGGCGCGCGCGCTCATCGAGGAGGGCGTCGAGATCGCCCCGCTGCCGGTGCTCCCCGACGACAAGAACTGAACATGATGCCCGGTCGCCGCGTGTCAACCCATCATCTGGCGATCTACAATTTCGGGCTTCACGTCGACGACTACGACAGTGCGGCCGTGGAAGGCTTCCGTCTTCGGGAAGCGGCGAACTTCGACGCCGCGGCGCTCGCGGACGGCTTCCTCGGGCGCTCTGGCTATGGCGAAGGCGACGAGCCGGAGAGTTGGGGGCCGCAGGTCTTTCCACGCTACATCCGGGGGACCGGCTTCGAAACCGCACCCTCATCGCTGTCGCTCTGGCGCGACATCGAATCGTTGATGGCCTTCGCCTACAACGGTGTCCATGCCGACGCGCTGAAGCACGCGCGCAACTGGAACCGCAAGCAGGACTGGCCGCCGCTGGTGCTCTGGTGGATCGAGGCCGGACGCCGGCCGGAATGGGCGGACGGCGTCTCCCGGCTGGAACATCTTCACGATCACGGCGCAAGCCCGCAGGCCTTCACCTTCAAGGACCCCTTCACCCCGTCGGGCGAAGCGACGACGGTCGACCGGCTGCGCGTCCGGGCCATCGCCATCGCCAACGCGGCGGCCCAGGCGCCGCTGCTGGCCCACGTGCTGTCACTGAAAGCCTAGCCCGGCAGCCCGGCGGGATGGCGCCGCCCGAGGGCCCGTCACCGCGGCTGCGGCCGGACCCGGACCGCGCTCACAGCTTCGGGCGGCGGGCGACCAGCATGTAGTTCACGTCCATGTCCTTCGACAGGCTCCACTGGTTGGAGAGCGGGTTGAAGAACACGCCGGTGCGGTCGGTGACCGCGAGGCCGGCGGCGGCGAGCGGCCTTTCGATCTCCTCGGGGCGGACCAGCTTCTCGTACTGGTGGGTGCCGCGCGGCAGCCAGCGCAGCACGTTCTCGGCGGCGAAGATCGCAAGGGCCGCCGCCTTCAGCGTGCGGTTGATCGTGGCGACGAAGATCATGCCGCCGGGCCGGACCATCGCCGCGCAGGTGGTGAGGAAGAACTCGACGTCGGCGACGTGCTCGACCACCTCCATGTTGAGAACGATGTCGAAGCTCTCGCCGGCCTCGGCCAGCGCCTCGGCGGTGACGGCGCGGTAGTCGACCTCGACGCCGCTGCCGGCGGCATGCGTCCTGGCGATGCCGATGTTCCGTTCCGAGGCGTCGGCGCCGAGCACGGCAGCGCCCATGCGCGCCATCGGCTCTGACAAGAGGCCGCCGCCGCAGCCGATGTCGAGCACGCGCAGGCCCTCGAGCGGCCGCGGGGCCTTCGGATCGCGGCCGAAGTGCTCGGCGGCGAGGTCGCGGACATAGGCCAGGCGGACGGGGTTGAACTTGTGCAGCGGCCGGAACTTGCCGGTCGGATCCCACCATTCCGCCGCCATCGCCGAGAAGCGGTCGACCTCGGCCTGGTCGATGGTCGTGCGGGCGGTCTCGCTCATGAAGGCTCTCCCTTGTTCGTTCAGGTGCTGAAGTCGGACGATTGCGGCGCGAAGTCAAGGGACCCGGTCATGCCGGCGGCCGCCGGAACCGGCGCAGGCGCCGACGTTGCGTCACTACCGGCCGGTCGGCGAACTCGATACGGATCGGCGGCTGGTGCCAGGGGCGGTCGTCCGGCCCATGGCGGGCGGGATCCGGCACGCGGCCGGCCTCTTCTCCCCGGGCGGACCGCGCGATCATATGCGAGACGGTTTCGCAGAACAGGCTGAACCGGTCGAGCGCGGCGGCGGCGGCGCAAAGCGGCAGTTCGAGCAGGGCGCCGTCATCTCGAAACCGCATCGGCGCGACCCGGCCGAGGCAGGTGCGGTTGCGGCGGCAGCGGCGTCTGCGGCAGGCGACCTGCGGCAACAGCAGCTCGGTCGCGGCCAGCCGGCAGAACCGGCGCACCTCGGCCGGCGGCAGGGGGCCCGGTTGCTTCGTCTCGTCCATTGCGGCCTCCGATCGCGCGCGGCTGCGTTCACGCGGCGCAGTCTGCGTCCGTGTCGTGCCTCTTCCCATCTCGATCCCGATCCTTCGACCGGGGCATTCGGCCGGGACACGTCCTGTGCCGACAGCTAGAACGAAAAGGTGACACACGACGTGCCCCGCTTCAGTGTCTTGTGCCACGGCAACTTCGGCTTCTCTGCGCGGATGACGGCGCCTTTTCCAGGGTGGGCTCGCGGGGCGTATTGCTTCTTTTCAGCCCGCGGCGCGCACGAAAGGGCAAGCGCCCAGTCGCCGGTCCAGCTATGTGTGCCGCACAGGCACGCCCCGCCCGCAAGGGCGAGGGGGAAGCCATTTTCTGCCGGGCCCCCGGCCGAGGGCGCGCGTTTCCGCCATGCAGCCGGGGCACCGGTCCCGCCTCGCCGGCAACGCTTTCCGGTGTATCCAGCGGCGGGACGGCACTATCCTAGGCGCACGGCGACGGGCGGGGATCCATGGGGCCGGAATGTTTTGACAACCGTTTGTAATCACGACTGATTTTTTTGGCCGTAGCGGCCCTGCCGTCCCCGCCCCGGGGGCGCAGGGGCGAAACCGGACGGGGACCTGCGAGCGGCGCCGGCGGGGACGGCGCCGGCCGGAATTCGATTCCGCTTGCCGGGGTTATGCGCTAGGCTGTGCGGGCTCTGGCAACATGCCGAGGGAGGGGCGGGTCCCCTTGGAACGCACGCTAGCCGTCATTCTCGCCGCCGACGTTGCAAGCTACAGCCGCCTTGTCGCTGCGGACGAGGAAGGAACGCTCGCGACGCTGCACACCTACCGCATCACCATCGCCGACCTGATCGCCGAGCATGGCGGCCGGATCTTCTCCTCGGCCGGCGACAGCGTCGTCGCGGAATTCCACAGTGCCGTGCAGGCGGTGCGCGCCGCCGTGGCGATCCAGCGGGCCCTCCATCGCCGCAACGCCGACCTGCCGCCCGAGCGACGGCTGGAACTGCGCGTCGGCATCAATCTCGGCGACGTGGTGAGCGAGGGCGACAACCTGCTCGGCGACGGCGTGAACGTCGCGGCGCGCCTGCAGGACGTCGCCGCGCCGGAGGACATCTGCATCTCCGGGGCGCTGCGCGAGCAGATCGAGGGCAAGCTGGATTTTCCGCTGGTGCCGCTCGGCGCACGGCGGTTGAAGAACATTCCCCGGCTGGTCGCGGCGCACCGCGTCGACTGGCAGAACGCCGAACCGGACGCTCCCAGGACGCTGAGCCGGCCACTGGCGCTGCCCGACAAGCCTTCGATCGCGGTGCTGCCGTTCGTCAACCTGTCCGGCGACCCGGAGCAGGAGTTCTTCGCCGACGGACTGACGGAGGACATCATCACGGCGCTGTCGCTCTACCGCTGGTTCTTCGTCATCGCCCGCAATTCCTCCTTCGCCTACAAGGGCCGGGCGGTGGACGTGAAGCAGATCGGCCGCGAACTCGGGGTGCGCTACCTCGTCGAGGGCAGCGTGCGGCGGGCCGGAACGCGGATCCGCGTCACCGGGCAACTGATCGAGGCGGAGACCGGCGTGCATCTCTGGGCGCAGCGCTACGACCGCGAATTCTCCGACATCTTCGCGATCCAGGACGAGCTGACGCAGAACGTGGTCGGCGCGATCGAGCCGGAGATCATGATTGGCGAGAGCCGGCGGGTGCTGCTGCGGGGGACGCAGAACCTCGACGCCTACGAGTCGCTGATGCGCGGCACGTGGCTGCACAACAAGCAGGACACGGCGCAGACCTTCGCCGAGGCGATTGCGTGGGACCGGCGCGCCATCGCGCTGGACCCCGGGTTCAGCCGGGCCTACATGATGCTGGCGCGCGCCATCTATGCGCGTTGCTTCTTCGGCTTCAGCGACGATCACGCGCGCGACTGCGCCGAACTCGGCTCGGCCGCGGCGCTCGCCGTGGAGCTGGACGAGCGCGATCCCTATGCCCACTACGCGATGTGCCTCGCCCGCTTCGCCCAGGAACGGGCGGCGGCCGCGGTCGAGGAGGCGCAACGCGCGATCGACCTGAACCCGAACTGCGCGCTGGCGCACATGGCGCTCGGCTGGGCGCGGATCTTCGCCGGCCACTTCCAGGAGGCGCTCGGCCCGCTGCACACGGCGCGCCGGCTCAGCCCCCACGATCCGCTGACCTACCTGTTCCGCAACCGCATCGCGCTGGCGCAGTACCATCTGGGGGACTACGAGGAGGCGCTGCGTTCGGCCGAACGCGCCCTCTCGTTGCGCAGGGGCTACTTCAACCTCGTCGTCGCGCTGGCATGCCTCGGCCAGCTCGGCCGCGGCGACGGGCTGGAGCAACTGGTGGCGGACGCACGGGCCGCGGCGCCGGCCGACCTTGCCGGCTACTGGCGGATCTTCGCGCCCTATGCGCTGGCCGAGCACCGCGCGCATTTCCTCGACGGGCTGCGCAAGGCGGGGCTGGCGATCGCACTGCAGGCCTGACCGGAGGCGTCTTACCGTACCGCGCCGGCCATCTCGACTGCCGGAAGCACCAGGCCGGGGGCGATGACGATGTCGCGCGGGCCGAGCGCGGCGAGGCCCAGCCGCGCGTAGAACGGCACCGCGTTGAGGCTGGCATAGACATGGAAGGCGGTGATGCCGGCGGCCGAGGCGGTGCGCGCGCACTCGCGGTAGAGCAGCCGCCCGACGCCGCGGCCGAGGTGATCCGGATGGGTGGCGAAATGGCGAAGATGGGCCGTGCCGGGCGGCAGCGCCACCCCGCCGGGGCCGGTGTCCGACCACCCGCCGCAGCCGAGCGCGCCAGACCCCGCCCGTTCGACCAGGAAATAGCGGCCGGAGGCGATCAGCACCGGGTTGGCCTTGGTCAGCAACGGCAGCGCCCGCGCCAGCAGCGCCTCGTCATAGGCGGGCGCGAACAGCCGGCCGTAGCTGGCCGAGAGCAGCGCGCCGATGGCGACGGCATCCGCCGGCGTCGCGGCGCGGACGCTGGCCGCGGGAGCGTCGGTCGCCCGGGACAAGGACGGCGGGGACAAGGACGGCGGGGACAAGGGCGGCGGGGACGGCGAGTCCTCGGGCAAGGGGGCCTCGGGCGATGGGTGCTGGGGCAAGGGGGGCTTCCTCAGGCCGTGTCGCACATGTCGGCGTGGCGGTGGACGAGCTGCCATTGCTGGTTCGTGCGGCGGAAGATCTCGGTGACGCGCAGGCGCATGGGGATCGGATCGGGAACGCCCTTCAGCCGGGCCCTGGCGTTCTGGTAGCCGACCCAGTAGCCGAACTTGCCGTCATGGCCCATGTGGATGATCTCGATGTCGCTCTCGCCGCCGTTGTCGAAGGCGGCGGCGTCGCCGACATAGCGGGCGAGCACCTCCACGGCGCCCTCGACCACCGGCCCCATGGGATGGAAGAAGCTCGCCGGCGAATCGGCCACGGCGATCTTCTCGAGCGGGCCGGCGTCGCCGTTGACATAGGCGCGCGCGACCTCCTTGCGTTTCTGGATGAAGGCGTGGAAATCGTCGGTCATGGTATCTCCGTGCCCCGCGCGCCGGCGCTCCGGGCGCGGCGGCGGTGTTCTCGCCAGACTGGTGCGGGGCATGATCGGCCGTTCTGCGGGCCGATGCAACCGTGCCCCGGCCGAATAGCGCGGGCGCAGAGCCTGCGCCGCGGCGCTGCCGCCCGGCTTGCCATTGCGCCCCGCGCCCGCTTCCGCTAAGAGAGCCCGCGACTTTTTTGCGCGCGTTTCGCGCGACCACCAGACCGGCAGAAGAGACATGGCACGCATCGTGATGAAATTCGGCGGGACCTCCGTCGCTGACCTGGACCGCATCCACAATGTCGCGCGCCACGTCAAACGCGAGGTCGACGCCGGCCATGAGGTCGCGGTGGTCGTGTCCGCCATGTCGGGCAAGACCAACGAGCTGGTCGGCTGGGTGCAGGGGATGCCGAAGGCGACCGGCGCCAACTCGCCGTTCTACGACGCCCGCGAATACGACACGATCGTCGCCTCGGGCGAGCAGGTGACCTCGGGGCTGCTGGCGATCGCGCTGCAGTCGATGGGCATCAACGCCCGCTCCTGGCAGGGCTGGCAGATCCCGATCCGGACCGACAACGCCCACGGCGCCGCCCGCATCCTCGACATCGAGGGCGCGGAGATCGTGCGCCGCATGGGCGAGGGCCAGGTCGCCGTCGTCGCCGGCTTCCAGGGGCTCGGCCCGGACAACCGCGTCGCCACGCTCGGCCGCGGCGGCTCGGATACCTCGGCGGTGGCGATCGCCGCGGCGGTGAAGGCCGACCGCTGCGACATCTACACCGACGTCGACGGCGTCTACACCACCGACCCGCGGATCGAGCCGAAGGCGCGGCGGCTGAAGAAGATCGCCTTCGAGGAGATGCTGGAAATGGCCTCGCTGGGCGCCAAGGTGCTGCAGGTGCGCTCGGTCGAGCTCGCCATGGTGCACAAGGTGCGCACCTTCGTGCGCTCGTCCTTCGAGGATCCCGATGCGCCGGGCATGGGCGATCTTCTGAACCCGCCCGGTACGCTGATTTGTGATGAGGATGAGATCGTGGAACAGGAAGTCGTAACCGGCATCGCCTATGCCAAGGATGAAGCGCAGATCTCGCTGCGGCGCGTCGCCGACCGGCCCGGCGTTTCGGCGGCGATCTTCGGGCCGCTGGCGGAGGCCCACATCAACGTCGACATGATCGTCCAGAACATCTCCGAGGACGGCTCGAAGACCGACATGACCTTCACCGTGCCGTCGGGCGACGTCGAGAAGTCGATCAAGGTGCTGGAAGGGGTGAAGGAGACGGTCGGCTTCGACGTGATCCAGCACGAGGCCGGCCTCGTCAAGGTCTCGGTCATCGGCATCGGCATGCGCAGCCACGCGGGCGTCGCCGCCTCGGCCTTCCGAGCGCTGGCCGACAAGGGCATCAACATCAAGGCGATCACCACCTCGGAAATCAAGATCTCGATCCTGATCGACGGCCCCTACGCGGAACTGGCGGTCCGTACTTTGCATTCCGTCTACGGTCTCGATAAGAAGTAAGAGGCCGGATTCGCCGGGCGTCCGCCCGGCCATTCCAGGATGGGTTCATTTTTCGGGAGACGCCACGCGATGAGAGACCTCTCCGCGGGTCCGCGCGTACTTCTCAAGCGGCTGCGCGAACTGATGGCGGAGCCGCTCGAGCCGCAGGAGCGCCTGGACCAGATCGTGCGCCAGATCGCACAGAACATGGTCGCGGAAGTGTGCTCGGTCTACGTGCTGCGGTCCGACGGCATCCTCGAGCTGTACGCCACCGAAGGTCTCAATCCCGGCGCCGTCCACCTGGCGCAGCTGAAGATGGGGCAGGGCCTGGTCGGCACGATCGCCGCCTCGGCCCAGCCGCTCAACCTCTCCGACGCGCAGTCGCACCCCGCCTTCCGCTACCTGCCGGAAACGGGCGAGGAGATCTACCACTCCTTCCTCGGCGTTCCCATATTGCGCACCGGGCGCGCGCTCGGCGTTCTCGTCGTGCAGAACAAGGCAAGCCGCACCTATCGCGAGGACGAGGTCGAAGCCCTGGAGACGACCGCCATGGTCATCGCCGAGATGGTGGCGACGGGGGAGCTGAAGAAGATCACCAAGCCGGGTCTGGAGCTCGACCTGTCGCGCCCGGTGACGATCGACGGCGCCAGCTTCGGCGAGGGCATCGGGCTCGGCTATGTCGTGCTGCACGAGCCGCGCATCGTCGTGACCAACCTGCTCAACGACGATTCCGAGCACGAGCTCGGGCGCCTGGCCGAGGCGCTCGGGTCGCTGCGCATCTCGATCGACGACATGCTGTCGCGCCGCGACGTGCCGGTCGAGGGCGAGCACCGCGAGGTGCTCGAGACCTACCGCATGTTCGCCCACGACCGCGGCTGGGTGCGCAAGCTGGAAGAGGCGATCCGCAACGGCCTGACCGCCGAGGCGGCGGTCGAGCGGGTGCAGAGCGAGACCAAGGCGCGGATGATCCGCCTGTCCGATCCCTACCTGCGCGAGCGCATGCATGATTTCGACGACCTCGCCAACCGGCTGCTGCGGCAGCTGACGGGCTATGGCGCCAAGCTGTCGAGGGCGAGCTTCCCGAACGACGCGATCGTCGTCGCGCGCGCCATGGGCGCGGCCGAGCTGCTCGACTATCCGAGCGAAAGCCTGCGCGGGCTGGTGCTGGAAGAGGGCGCGGTGACCAGCCATGTGGTGATCGTCGCCCGCGCCATGGGCATTCCGGTCACCGGCCAGGCGGCCGGCGCGGTGGCGCTGGCGGAGAACGGCGACGCGATCATCATCGACGGCGACGAGGGCAAGGTGCACCTGCGCCCGGTGCAGGACCTGCAGCGCTCCTACGAGGACAAGGTCCGCCTCAGGGCGCGCCGGCAGGCGCAGTACCGCGCGCTGGTCGCGGTCGAGCCGGTGACGAAGGACGGCAAGCACATCAACCTGCAAATGAACGCGGGCCTCCTGGTGGACCTGCCGCACCTGGCCGAATCGGGGGCGCTCGGGATCGGCCTGTTCCGCACCGAGCTGCAGTTCATGATCGCCTCGACCATGCCCAAGGCGGAAGAGCAGGAGGCGTTCTACCGCAGCGCGCTGAAACAGGCGGGCGGCCGCCCGGTGACGTTCCGCACGCTCGACATCGGCGGCGACAAGGTCGTGCCCTATTTCCGCAGCGCCGCCGAGGAGAACCCGGCGCTCGGCTGGCGGGCGATCCGGCTGTCGCTCGACCGGCCCGGACTGCTGCGCACGCAGCTGCGCGCCTTGCTGCGGGCGACCGCCGGCAGCGAGCTGCGGCTGATGCTGCCGATGGTGACGGAGGTCGCCGAGCTGCGCGAGACCCGCGCGCTGCTGCAAAAGGAGATCGAGCGGCAGTCGAAGATCGGCGAGCAGCTGCCAAACCGGCTGCAATTCGGCGCGATGCTGGAGGTGCCGGCGCTGCTGTGGCAGCTGGACGAGCTGATGGCCGAGGTCGACTTCGTCTCGGTCGGCTCGAACGACCTGTTCCAGTTCACCATGGCGGTCGATCGCGGCAACGCCCGCGTCTCCGACCGGTTCGACACCCTCGGCCGGCCGTTCCTGCGGGTGCTGCGCGACATCGTGCGCGCCGGCGCGCGCCACCAGACGCCGGTGACGCTGTGCGGCGAGATGGCGGGCAAGCCGATCGCGGCGATGGCGCTGCTCGGGCTCGGCTACCGTTCGGTGTCGATGTCGGCGACGGCGCTCGGGCCGGTCAAGGCGATGCTGCTCAACCTCGACACCGAAAAGCTTGCGGCCGTCCTCGACGCGGCCCTGGACGAGGCCCGGCCGACGCAGACGGTGCGCCAGATCCTGACCGATTTTGCCGCCGACAACGGCATTCCCTTGTAGCGATCGATGCGCCCTTGCGGGCGCGTCGTTTCGCCCGATCGTCAACATCCGCGCACGGGTCCCGGCAATCGCCTTCCGGCCTGCCGCCGCGCGCGGGGATATCCTGGAGTTCTACGGTGGCGAAGCTTCCGGTTGAAAAGATGGCTGAGCTCGAGCGCCGCTTCGGCGAGATCGAGGCGCGCATGTCCGCCGGTCCCGATTCGGAGACCTATGTGCGGCTGGCGTCCGAATATTCCGAGCTGCAGCCGGTGGTGGCGAAGATCCGCGACTACCAGAAGGCGCAAACGGAGATCGCCGGGCTCGAGGCGATGTTGGCCGACAAGGGCACCGACCGCGAGATGCGCGAGCTGGCCGAGATGGAGCTGCCGGAGCTGAGGACCCGGCTGGAGGCGCTGGAGCAGGACATGCAGATCCTGCTGCTGCCCAAGGACGCCGCCGACGAGAAGAGCGCGATCCTGGAAATCCGGGCCGGCACGGGCGGCTCGGAGGCGGCGCTGTTCGCCGGCGACCTGTTTCGCATGTACGAGCGCTTTGCCGGCGCGCGCAGCTGGAAGGTCGAGGTGCTGTCGGCGAGCGAAGGCGAGGCCGGCGGTTACAAGGAAATCATCGCCACGATTACCGGCCGCGGCGTGTTCGCCAAGCTGAAGTTCGAATCCGGCGTGCATCGCGTGCAGCGGGTGCCGGAGACTGAGGCGAGCGGGCGCATCCACACCTCGGCGGCGACGGTGGCGGTGCTGCCCGAGGCCGAGGACATCGACATCGAGATCCGGCCGGAAGACATCCGCATCGACACGATGCGCTCGTCGGGCGCCGGCGGCCAGCACGTCAACACCACCGATTCGGCCGTGCGCATCACCCACCTGCCGACCGGCATCATCGTCACCAGCTCGGAGAAGTCGCAGCACCAGAACCGCGCCAAGGCGATGCAGGTGCTGCGCTCGCGCCTCTACGACATGGAGCGCCAGCGCGCCGAGAGCGAGCGCTCGGCCGACCGCAAGAGCCAGGTCGGCTCGGGCGACCGCTCCGAGCGCATCCGCACCTACAACTTCCCGCAGGGCCGCGTCACCGACCACCGCATCAACCTGACGCTCTACAAGCTCGACCGGATGATGGAGGGCGAAATCGACGAGGTGGTGGATGCCCTGCTGGCCGACTACCAGGCCGGCCAGCTGGCGCAGCTGGCCGAACAGCGGGGCTGACCATGGCGGCGCTGACGGTCGCGGACGCGTTCGCCGAGGTGCGCCGGCGCCTGGCCGCCGCGGGCATCGACGATGCGGCCCGCGAGGCGCGGCTGCTCGTCGGCGGCCTGCTGCAGCTGGCGCCGGCCGCCTTCATCGCCGGCGGCGCGCGCGTGTTGTCGGCGGACGAACGCGCGCAGATTGAAGGCGCCGTCGCCCGCCGCCTCGACCGGGAGCCGGTCTATCGCATCCTCGGCAGCCGCCCGTTCTTCGGCCTGACGCTGTCGCTGTCGCCCGACACGCTGGAGCCTCGGCCGGACACGGAAGTCCTCGTCGACCGCCTCGTGCCGCTGGCGCAGCGGATCGTGGCGGAGAAGGGCGGCTGCCGGGTGCTCGACCTCGGCACCGGCACCGGCGCGATCTGCCTTGCCTTGATCGACTCGGTGCCCGGCGTTTTCGGTACCGGCACCGATGTTGCGGCCGGCGCCCTTGAAACGGCGCGGGCCAACGCCCAGCTGAACGGCGTGGCCGATCGATTCGAGACCGCGCTCGGCGCCTGGTTTTCTGCGGTCGCCGGCAGCTTTGACATAATCGTGTCGAATCCGCCCTATATTCGTTCGTCCGTGGTCGACGGGCTCGCCGAGGAGGTGAGGCGATTCGACCCGAGGCGGGCGCTGGACGGAGGCGACGACGGGCTCGATGCCTATCGCGCCATCGCCGCAGGCGCCGCGGGTCACCTCGCGCCGGGAGGGGTCGTCGGCCTCGAGATCGGGTTCGACCAGAAGCAGGCGGTTACGGACCTGATGCTCGGCAACGGCTTCCTGCTGCTCGATGCGGTCCGGGATCTCGGCGGAAACGACCGTGTCCTCGTCTTCGCCGCGAATTGACAGGAATGCGGATAACGCACAACTTCTTTTCGCCGTTGCGAAGATATCGCAAAGAAAAGGCTTGGAATCAGCGGGGAAGCGGGATAGGTTGCAGCTAGGCACCGGGCAAAGGTCATCAAAAGCAGACTCGTTCTGATATGACCGACGCGAAGCTTTCTCTCACAGAAGAGTTGCTGGGGTTCGAAGCTGCTCTGTGCAGGTACCTGTTACTTTGACGTTTAGCGCGACAGGACCACCGACAGGCGTGGTGTGTTCGCCGACGAAATTCGCCCGGACCGGCGTTTGCGGTCGGGCGGTGCAGATACATGATCATCATCAAGACTAGACTTCAGGTGAGTGAAATATGAGGCCAGGACAGCAAAACAAGCGCGGCCGCGGGCGTAACAACAACAATAACAACAATAACAACAACAACTTCCGCAAGGGCGGCAATCCGCTGACCCGGACCTATGACAGTTCCGGCCCGGACGTGAAGATCAGGGGCACGGCGCAGACGATCGCCGAAAAATACGCGGCGCTCGCCCGCGACGCCCAGAGTTCCGGCGACCGCGTGATAGCGGAAAACTACCTGCAGCACGCCGAGCACTACAACCGCATCATCCTTGCGGCCCAGCAGCAGATGCAGGAACGCCATCAGCGCGACGATCGCAGCGACCTTGCCGACCGCGACGGGTTCGACCGGGACGACGACGGCGATTTCGCCGCCGACGAGGTGCCGACCGCCGCTTCGACTCCGGCCGCGGCGCCTGCCGCGCCGGCTCCGGCCGCCGTCGCGGTGACGGAAGCGGTGATCGATGGCTCCGGCCCGCAGCCGGTCATCGAAGGCACGCCGGCGGAGGTTTCGCTGGAGGAAGAGGCTTCGGGCGCACGCCAGCCGTCGCGCCGGCGCAACGCCCCGCGCCAGCGGCGCCCGCGCCGCGGCGAGGGCCAGCAGGGCGGCGAGGACCCGGCGCCGGCCACCGATGGCCCGGTGCTGGAAGCGACCGGCTCGGAGTGAGCCAGGGCCGGGCCGCAACTGCGCGCCCGACAGGATCAGGAACCGCCCGTGGCACGCCGCCGCGGGCGGTTTTTCGTTTGCCAGGGCCGGTCGGCGATCGGATCGCAGAACCGTCGCGGGCGAAGGGTGCGGCCGTGCGCGCCGGCAATCTTTGCGGCCGGGCAGCGGTTGTCCTCCCTTTAATTTCGCTACCGCCACCCCATATTCGGTCCGAATGTTGGGGCAACGCAACGCAACTGCGTTTCGCCAATGACAGGCTCGCCTGACGGGGGCCTGATCCTGAACCGTCGACCGGTGCCGAAGCGGGCCGGCCGAGCTATGGAGGTCATATTATGAACATCGAGAAATATTCCGAGCGCG
The DNA here is from genome assembly GCF_056159645.1 of Mycoplana sp. ABR4_002. Taxonomy (NCBI): domain Bacteria; kingdom Pseudomonadati; phylum Pseudomonadota; class Alphaproteobacteria; order Hyphomicrobiales; family Rhizobiaceae; genus Mycoplana; species Mycoplana sp. ABR4_002. The sequence goes on along the minus strand of NZ_JBSWVO010000001.1, from coordinate 3,611,066 downwards.
TCCGCGGCTTCCTGCAGTCCGCCCAGACCAAGGCGCTCGCCGACGGCAATCCCCAGTTCACGCCGGAACACGTGCTGAAGGTCCTGCTCGACGACGACCAGGGCATGGCGTCGTCGCTGATCGAGCGCGCCGGCGGCAACGCGCGCGAGGCGCGGCTTGCCACCGAGGCGGCGCTCGCCAAGCTGCCGAAGACGTCCGGCGGCAACAGCTCGCTGTCGCTGGCGCAGCCGCTCGCCCGCGTCTTCGCCACTGCCGAGGAGGCGGCCAAGAAGGCCGGCGACAGCTTCGTCACGGTCGAGCGCTTGCTGCTGGCGCTGGCGATCGAGAAATCGGCTGCGACCGCCGACATCCTCGCCAAGGCCGGCCTTACGCCGCAGAAGCTGAACCAGGTGATCAACGAGGTGCGCAAGGGCCGCACCGCCGACAGCGCTAACGCCGAGCAGGGCTTTGACGCGCTGAAGAAATATGCGCGCGACCTGACCGCGGAGGCGCGCGAGGGCCGGCTCGACCCGGTGATCGGCCGCGACGACGAGATCCGCCGGACGATCCAGGTGCTGTCGCGCCGCACCAAGAACAACCCGGTGCTGATCGGCGAGCCCGGCGTCGGCAAGACCGCGATCGCCGAGGGCTTGGCACTGCGCATCGTCAACGGCGACGTGCCCGAGAGCCTGAAGGACAAGCGGCTGATGGCGCTCGACATGGGCTCGCTGATCGCCGGGGCGAAGTATCGCGGCGAGTTCGAGGAGCGGCTGAAGGCGGTGCTGAGCGAGGTGCAGGCCGAGAACGGCGAGATCATCCTGTTCATCGACGAGATGCACACGCTGGTCGGCGCCGGCAAGGCCGACGGCGCGATGGACGCCTCCAACCTGCTGAAGCCGGCGCTGGCCCGCGGCGAGCTGCACTGCGTCGGCGCGACCACGCTCGACGAGTACCGCAAGCACGTCGAGAAGGATGCCGCGCTCGCGCGGCGCTTCCAGCCGGTATTCGTCGAGGAGCCGACGGTCGAGGACACGATCTCGATCCTGCGCGGCCTGAAGGAGAAGTACGAGCAGCACCACAAGGTGCGCATCGCCGATTCGGCGCTGGTGGCGGCGGCGACCCTGTCGAACCGCTACATCACCGACCGCTTCCTGCCGGACAAGGCGATCGACCTGATGGACGAGGCGGCCTCGCGCGTGCGCATGCAGGTGGACTCCAAGCCCGAGGAGCTGGACGAGCTCGACCGGCGCATCATCCAGCTGAAGATCGAGCGCGAGGCGCTGAAGAAGGAGACCGACCGTTCCTCGGCCGACCGGCTGGAGAAGCTTGAGCTCGACCTTGCCGCGCTCGAGGAGGAATCGGCCGCGCTGACGGCGCGCTGGCAGGCGGAGAAGAGCAAGCTGGGCCTTGCCGCCGACCTGAAGAAGCGGCTCGACGAGGCCCGCAACGAACTGGCGATCGTGCAGCGCAAGGGCGAGTTCCAGCGCGCGGGCGAGCTGACCTACGGCGTGATCCCGCAGCTGGAGAAGGACCTGCAGGAGGCCGAGGGCCAGGACGGCGGCCAGGACAAGGGCGAGGCCGCCTCGATGGTGCAGGAGGTGGTCACCGCCGACAACATCGCCCAGGTCGTCTCGCGCTGGACCGGAATTCCGGTCGACAAGATGCTCGAGGGCGAGCGCGACAAGCTGCTGCGCATGGAGGACGAGCTCGCCAGGTGGGTCGTCGGCCAGGGCGACGCGGTGCAAGCGGTCTCGCGCGCGGTGCGCCGCGCCCGCGCCGGGCTGCAGGATCCGAACCGGCCGATCGGCTCGTTCATCTTCCTCGGACCGACCGGCGTCGGTAAGACCGAACTGACCAAGGCGCTGGCGCGGTTCCTGTTCGACGACGAGACGGCGATCGTGCGCATGGACATGTCGGAGTACATGGAGAAGCATTCCGTCGCCCGGCTGATCGGCGCTCCGCCCGGCTATGTCGGCTACGAGGAGGGCGGCTCGCTGACCGAGGCGGTGCGCCGGCGGCCGTACCAGGTGGTCCTGTTCGACGAGATCGAGAAGGCGCATCCGGACGTGTTCAACGTGCTCCTGCAGGTGCTCGACGACGGTCGCCTGACCGATGGCCAGGGCCGCACGGTCGACTTCCGCAACACGCTGATCATCATGACCTCGAACCTCGGCGCCGAATACCTGACCCAGCTCGGCGAGGGCGAGGACAGCGACACGGTGCGCGAGGAGGTGATGGCGGTGGTCAAGGCGCACTTCCGGCCGGAGTTCCTCAACCGCGTCGACGACATCATCCTGTTCCACCGGCTGCGGCGGTCGGAGATGGGCGCAATCGTCGACATCCAGCTGCAGCGGCTGCGGCATCTGCTGTCGGAGCGCAAGATTACGCTGGAGATGGACGAGGACGCGGTCCACTGGCTGGCCGACAAGGGCTACGACCCGGTCTACGGCGCGCGCCCGCTGAAGCGCGCGATCCAGAAGTACCTGCAGGATCCGCTCGCCGAGAAGATCCTGTCGGACGAGATCCCGGACGCCTCGACGGTGAAGGTCGGCGCCGGCTCCGACCGGCTGCTGTTCCATGTCAGGGGCAGCAAGAGCGAGGCGGCCTGAGCGCCTTCCGGCCGCCAGCAGACAGGCGGCGCGCGAGCAAGAGCCCCGCGCGCATTCGCGCGACGGGCATCGGCGCAACGGGCTATCGTACAAAATACGCAAAAGGGGCGATGCGGGACGATCCGGAAACGCCGCGGGGCGGCGCGCGGGCTATTCCTTGGCGGCGACCTCGGCGTCGCCGTCCTTGAGGCCGAGCAGGTCGTCGATGCGCTTGCGCTCGGTCTGGAACTGCGCCAGCGCCTTGCCGTCGAGCGACTTGCCGCCGGGCAGGCGGATCTTCAGCGGGTCGACCTTGTTGCCGTTGACGATCAGCTCGTAGTGCAGGTGCGGGCCGGTCGACAGGCCGGTCGAACCGACCCAGCCGATCACCTGGCCCTGGCGCACCTTGGTGCCGGGCTTGACGCTCTTGGCGATCGCGCTCTGGTGGTTGTAGGAGGAGACATAGCCGTTGGCGTGACGGATCAGGGTCTGGTTGCCGTAGCCGCCCGAATCCCAGCCGGCCCGCTCGACCGTGCCGTTGCCGGCGGCGATGATCGGCGTGCCGCGCGGCGCCGACCAGTCGACGCCGGTGTGCATGCGCGAGAAGCCGAGGATGGGGTGGCGGCGCATGCCGAAGCCGGAGCGGAAGCGGCCGTTCGGCAGCGGGTTGCGCAGGAGGAACTGGCGGATGCTCTTGCCGTCCTGGTCGTAGTAGTCGATCGAGCCGTCGTCCGGACTCTGGAAGCGGTAGACGCGGGTCTCGCTGTCGCCGAAATGGGCGTTGAGGAAGAGCAGCACCGACTCCGCCGTCGCCACGCCGCTGTCGTCGGCGACCGAGAAGAAGGCCTCGAGCGTGTCGCTCGGCCGCAGCTGCGCCTGGAAGTCGACGTTGCTGGCGAGGATGCGGATCATCTCGCCGGTCATGTCCTCGCCCATCCCGTAGGAGAGGGCGGCGCGGTAGATGCCGTCATAGACGCGCGGCAGGTCGCGGCCGGAGGC